>NC_020504.1:0-1200000 GCF_000349325.1 Streptomyces davaonensis JCM 4913 | reverse complement strand
TGCCGCCCGGCGATCTGGCGAGCGTGCGCGCGCTGACCGGTGGCACCTACAACACCGTGGAGGAACTCCTCCTCGCCGACGGCAGCCGGTACGTGCTGAAGGTGCCGCCCGCCGAGGACGTACCGGGGCTGCGGCACGAGCGGGAACTGCTCGTCGCCGAGGCCGAGTTCTACCGGGCGGCGGCCGGCGTCGGGGTCGCCGCGCCCCGGGTGGTGGCCGCCACCGCGCGGGAGCTGCTGATGACGGCCTGCCCCGGCGAGGCGTGGGACGACTCGCTCACGGAGGCCGAAGAGCAGGAGCTGCGTGCCGAGCTGGGCCGTCAGGTGGCCCGGCTGCACACCGTGAGGGGGCCGGGCTACGGCTATCCCTCGGGCGCCCTCGGACCGCTCGCCGCCGACTGGCGGACCGCTTTCACGGGACTCCTCGACGCCGTCCTCGACGACGCCCGCCGCTACCGGCCGTGGCTGCCCCGCCCCGTCGACGACACGGCCCGCACACTCTGGGCGGCCGCTCCCGCGCTCGACGAGGTCACCGTCCCGTGCGCGGTCCACTTCGACCTGTGGCCGGGCAACATCCTGGTCGACCGCTCCACGGGCGTGCCCCGCATCGGCGGGCTCATCGACGGCGAGCGCATGTTCTGGGGCGATCCCGTCGCCGACTTCGTCTCCCTGGCGCTGCTCGGCGACATCGAGAAGGACACGGCCTTCCTCGCCGGTTACCGGGAGGCGGGCGGACGGGTCGAGTTCGACCGGCCCACCCGGCTCCGGCTCGCCCTGTACCGTGCCTACCTCTACCTGATCATGCTCACCGAGACCGTGCCGCGCGCCGTCGACGAGGGGCGCCTCAGGTGGACACGGGAAGCGGTCGGGCCGGAGCTGGTCGCCGCCCTGGACGAGATCGCCGAGCTCAGCCGCTGAGCCGGTATGTTCCAGGTCGGGCGGCGTGTCGATAGGGGGAACAGATGGTGGGGCGGAACCGGCGCACGGTACGCGATCTGAGGCGGGCCAACCGCGCGGCCGTCCTGCAACGCCTCTACTTCGACGGCCCGCTCAGCCGCTTCGAACTGGGCCCGGCCACGGGGCTCAGCTCCGGCTCGATCAGCAATGTCGTCGCCGACCTGCTCGCGGACGGAGTGCTGGAGGAGGCGGGCAACGTCGACTCCGACGGCGGCCGGCCGCGCACCCTGCTCAGGGTGGCGCCGGGCAGCGGCCACATGATCGGCGTGGACGTCGGCGAGACCCGGGTCCGCGTCGAGCTGTTCGACCTCGCGCTGACGGAACTCGCCCGCGCGGAACGGGCGCTGGGGCCCGAAGGGTACGAGGTCGAGGTCGTCGTGGAGCACATCCGCGACGCCGTCGCCGAGGTGCTGGCCGCCGCCGACCTCGCCCCGGACCTGCTGCTCGGTGTCGGCATCGGAGTACCCGGCATAGTCGAGCACGCCGCCGGACGCGGGGCCGTGGTGCACGGGCAGACGGTCGGCTGGGACGCGGTCGCGCTGGAGTCCCTGCTCCGGGAACGCTGCGAACTGCCGGCCTCCGTCCCGTACTTCATCGACAACGGCGCGCGCACGCTCGGCCAGGCGGAGATGTGGTTCGGGGCGGGACGCGGCGCCCGCAGCGCGATCGTGGTGCTGTTCGGCTCCGGCGTAGGCGCCTGCGTCGTCACCCCGGAGGCGGAGGAGGGACGAGCCGTCGAGGCCGGGCATCTGACGGTGCGGGTCGGGGGGCGCCGCTGCCGGTGCGGTGCGCCGGGGTGCCTGGAGGCGTACGCCGGGGCCGAGGCCCTCCTCGAACGCTGGCGGGAGGCGGGCGGACAGCCGCCGCGGGACGCCGACCAGGAGAGCGCACTGGCGGCGCTGGTGGCCGCGGCCGAGGACGACGCGGTGGCGCGGGGCCTGCTGGCGGAGACGGCGGAATACATCGGCGCGGGCCTGTCCGACCTGATCAATCTGTTCCGGCCCGAGCGCATCCTGATCGGGGGATGGGCGGGGCTCAGGCTCGGCCCGGCCCTGCTGCCCGCAGTACGGCGGCACGCGGTCGCGTACGCGCTGCGGCACCCCGCGGAGCGGGTCACGATCGACCTGGGCGGGCTCGGGACGGACGCGGTCACCGTCGGGGCGGCGATCCTCCCGCTCGCGGACTTCTTCGCCCACGGCGGCCGACGGGCCGAGCCGGTCCCCGAGGAGCCGCAGCCCGCGTGGCGAGCGGCGCTGGAGGACCGGACGCCGCGGTGACGTTTCGCGGTGGCGGCCGGAGGTACTCGCGAGAGGCCTGCGGCGAGCAAAGGGAAGGAGACCGCCGTGCACAGCGAGAACGGCGAGCCTGTCCCGAGGGACCTGCCGGACCAGCAGGCGGGTGAGGGCGAGGACCGCTGGGACGTCGACCCGGAGGAGCTGGACACCGGGCCCGAGGACGCTCCCGACGCCGACGAGGCGGGCGCGGCCCGCAAGGGCGCCCCACGCGACGCGAACGTCCACCCCGAGCATCCGGCGCCGGATGAGTCGACGGGGTGAAGGAAAGCCCCGACCGCGACGGGGGAATCACGGTCGGGGCGGCTCAAAGGCGGGTACGGATGGGTGGTCGCCTCTCGGCGAAAGGCTCCACAGGGCTTCAGCCGAACGATCGTCCCTGTGGGCAAAAGGTGAGGCCCGGGGACACTGTCCCCATCCGTACCCACGCCTCGTTCAACGGGCAACCACCCCTCGGTGTTCCGCGTTCTGTCGCGTTATGGCGTGATCTGCGTCACGACGCGTTCACCCGGCCCGGCAGCCGCCGCTCCCCGGTCCACGCCAGCAGCTCCTGACGCGTCCAGGTCGTCACCACCCGGTCCGACGGCACCCCGCACTCCTCCGCCCGCGCACAGCCGAGGACCTGCCAGTCCAGCTGGCCGGGCGCGTGCGCGTCGGTGTCGACGGAGAACAGCACCCCGGCCGCGACCGCTCGGCGCAGCAGCCGGCGCGGCGGGTCGAGCCGCTCGGGACGGCTGTTGATCTCCACCGCCGTACCGGTCTCAGCGCACGCCGCGAACACCTCCTCCGCGTCGAACCGCGACTCCGGCCGCCCCCGCTCGCCCATCAGCCGCCCGGTGCAGTGCCCCAGCACGTCCGAGTGCGGATCGCGTACGGCGGCCACCATGCGCCGGGTCATGGCGCGGGCGTCCATCCGCAGCTTGGAGTGCACGGAGACGACCACTACATCGAGCCGCTCCAGCAGCTCCGGCTCTTGGTCGAGCGAGCCGTCGTCGAGGATGTCGCACTCGATCCCGGTCAGCAGCCGGAACGGCGCCCAGGTCTCGTTGAGCGCCGCCACCACCTCCAGCTGCTCGCGCAGCCGCTCCGCCGACAGACCCCGGGCCACCGTCAGCCGCGGCGAGTGGTCGGTCAGCACCGCCCACTCGTGGCCCAGCGCCGCCGCCGTACGCCCCATCTCCTCGATCGGGCTGCCGCCGTCCGACCAGTCGGAGTGCAGATGGCAGTCCCCGCGCAGCAGCGCCCGCAGCCCGGCACCGCGGTCCGGCGCGGGCGGTGCCGAGGCCTGGAGCTTCTCCAGATAGTCCGGCACCTGTCCGGCCAGCGCCTCGCGCGCCACCTGCGCCGTCTTCGGGCCGACCCCCTTGAGCGACTCCAGCGTCCCGGCCGCCGCCCGCTCGCGCAGCTCCGCCTCCGGGAGCGCCGCGAGCGTCCGGGCGGCGGTGCGAAAGGCCCGTACCCGGTAGGTCGGCGCCAGGGACCGCTCCAGCAGGAAGGCGATCCGCTCCAGTGCCTCCACGGGATCCATCGCCACCTCCGGTCTCCAGGGTTGCCCACGGAAACGGGGTGTGCGACCTGCCGGGTTCGGAATTGCCGGATCCGCTTTACGCTCATTGCATGACCGAAAGTGCGAGCCCGTACATCTCCCATCCACGGATCATGGTGCTCGGGGTCCAGCCGGGCCCGCGGCCGTTCCGCATCGTGGAGATCGACGGCATTGTGGTCGGTGAGGCGACAGCCGTCATCGACGTCCTGTCCGCCGCCGCGGCGTTTGGCATCACCGTCCATGATCTGGACGATCCGGATGTGGTGCGCTGGGTGGGCGGGGACAAGTTCACCTGGACCCGTCACTAGGGCAGGTCCTGGGGATCAGCCGACCGTCCACTTCTGGTTGGCGCCGCCCGTGCAGGACCAGATCTGAAGGCGGGTGCCGTTGGCCGAGTTGTTGCCGGTCACGTCCAGGCACTTGTCCGCCTGGGGATTGACGATGTCGCGCGCCGCGGTGACGGTCCAGCGCTGGTTGGGCCCGCCGGTGCAGTCCCACAGCTGGACGGTCGAGCCGTCGGCGGTGCCGTTTCCGGTCACGTCCAGACACTTGCCGAGCGCACGGATCGTGCCGTCCGAGCCGACCGTCCAGCGCTGGGCGGCGGTGCCGTTGCAGTCGTAGAGCTGCACGGGAGTGCCGTTGGCCGGGTTCGCCCCGGCGACGTCCACGCACTTTCCGGCCAGGCCCCTGATCGGGGCGCCCCCGGTGGGTGAGTCGGCCGTGGTCACCGAGACGTGGTCCACCACCAGCTGCTGCGGGAAGACGGTGGAGCCGTCCGGGTCGCCGGGCCAGTAGCCGCCGACCGCGAGGTTCAGGATCAGGAAGAACGGCTTGTTGAAGACCCACTGCCGGCCGCCGAGGTCGGCGGGCGTGCGCCGCTGGTAGACGTTGCCGTCGACGGACCAGGTGATCGAGTCCGGGGCCCAGTCCACGGCGAAGGTGTGGAAGGCGTCCGCGAAGGCCTGGCCGTTCGGGAGGGTGTAGCCGGCACCGATGCCGCCCGAGCCCGAGTAGCCGGGGCCGTGGAGGGTGCCGTGCACGGTGGACGGCTCGAAACCGACGTTCTCCATGATGTCGATCTCGCCCGAGTCGGGCCAGTTGACCGGTGTGCCGAGCATCCAGAACGCCGGCCACATGCCCTGCCCGCGCGGGACCTTCATCCGGGCCTCGACGTGTCCGTACTGCGCGGTGAACTTCCCCGAGGTGTTCAGCCGGGCCGAGGTGTACTGGCAGGTCCCGTACCAGCACTGGTAGTTGGCCGGATTCTCCCGCCGGGCCGTGATGACCAGATGGCCCTGGCCGTCGAGGGCCGCGTTGCGGTTGCCCGCCGTGTAGTACTGCCGCTCGTGGTTGTTGACGTTGTCGCCGGTCTCGATCTGCCACTTCGAGGAGTCGACCGCCGAACCGGCGGCCCCGTCGAAGGTGTCCGAGAACGTCACCGCGGTGATCGCGGCGTCCGCCTCGACGTCGGCCCGCGCGGGGCCCACGGCGGAGGCGACCAAGGCGGCCGACAGCGCGGCCAGCAGCCAGGTGCGGAGTCTGCGGGAAGAGGGCACGACTCTCCCTTCCGTCGGCTCCCCGTGGGGTGCGGGCGCCGACCGAGGTGGGGGGTGAAGGTGTCGGCTCTTGATTTAAGGCGTGATCTAAGGGGGCGTCAATACTTTGGTACGGACCAGGAGTTGAAGGGGTGTCCCGGCGAGTTCCAGGCACCCTTCGGTCTCCGCCGAAGCGTCGGCTTCCTATGCTCGCCGCCATGAACCCCGCACACCTCGCGGAGATGCTCGCCGTGCTGGCCGCGGGCCTCGCCGCCGGCGCCGTCAACGCCGTCGTCGGCTCAGGGACCCTGATCTCCTTCCCGGTCCTGCTCGCGACCGGTCTGCCGCCCGTCACCGCCACCGTCTCCAACGCGCTCGGCCTGATCCCCGGCTCGATCGGCGGAGCCCTCGGGTACCGCGAGGAACTGCGCGGCCGGGGTCGCCGGGTCGCCCTGTGGAGCGTCGGTGCCGCGTGCGGCGCGCTCGTCGGCGCCTCGCTGCTGCTGGCACTCCCGGCCGAGGTGTTCGAGACGGTCGTCCCGGTGCTGGTGGGAGTCGCGCTCGTCCTGGTCGCCGGCCAGCCGCTGATCCGCGGGCGGTTGCAGCGCCGCCGGGCCCGCAAGGACCGGCCCGCCCGCCCCGACGGCGGTCCGCTCCTGCTGGCCGGGCTGACCACGGCGAGCGTCTACGGCGGCTACTTCTCCGCCGCCCAGGGCATCATCTACGTCGCCCTGATGGGCCTGTCCCTCGACGACGAACTGCAACGCCTCAACGCCGTCAAGAACGTGCTCGTCGCCGTCGTCAACTCGGTCGCCGCGCTGTTCTTCCTCGCCGCCGCCGACTTCGACTGGACGGCCGTGGCCCTGCTCGCGACGGGTTCCGCCATCGGCGGCCCGGTCGGAGCCCGCCTGGGGCGCCGACTGAGCCCCGTCGTCCTGCGGACCCTCATCGTGACGGTCGGCTCCACGGCCATTCTCGTGATGGTGGCGCGCTGAGCGTCCGCTTCGGAGTGTGACGGCCATGGTCGTTCTCGTGACCCTGTGACACCTGAGGGCCGCCATCCGATGGTGGTGTGTGGGGCTGGTGTCAACTCCCGGCATATTCGATGCAGATGATGCAGGCGATGTGACGACCTTCACTCCCATGTAGCCGAAAGTGATGAATTCCTTACGCAATCCGTGCGTAAGGGACTGTACGCAGGTAATGCGCGACCCTTGGAGGTTTTTCGAGTGCGACCGTTCACCCTCAACTACGCCTGTCCCAACGGGCCTACGACCATGGTGACGCCGTACAGCTTCGACCCGGCACGTCAGCTGAACGTGCTGCCCGACGGCCGCCCGGCCGTCATGGACCGGGAACTCCTTCTCGCGGCAGGTACCACCACGTCCACCGCGGGTTCCCAGACGCACTTCGACGACTGAGGATCCGTCCCCGCATGACCGTTCTGATCCTCACGTCCGAGGAGGACGTCACCGCCGACATGGTGGTGACCAGGCTGCACGCGACGGGCACCCCCGTCATGCGCCTGGACCCCGCTGATCTGCCCGGCAAGGCCGTGCTGTCCGCCGACTACGCGCACGGCGACTTCGCCGGCCACCTCTCGGTGAACGGGCACGTGCTCAGCATGGGCGGCCTGCGCTCCGTATGGATGCGCAGGCCTGGCGAGCCGGCGGCCCACGCGGCCCACGCCTCGCCGTGGCTGACCGCCGAGACCCGGCAGGCGCTGTACGGCATGCTCTACTCCGCTCCCGCGCGGTGGATGAACCACCCGCGGGACGCGGAGCGGGCACGCCTGAAGCCCTGGCAGATGCGGGTCGCCCACCTCAGCGGCTTCGCCGTACCGCCGACCGTGTTCACGACCTCGCCGCGGCTGGCGCGGGAGTTCACCGAGGAACACAAGGACGTGGTGGTGAAGTCCGCCTCGGGGCCGCCGCCCGGAGAACCCGGAGTGGCCCTGCCCACGACGCTGATCGGCCCCGACGCGGACTTCTCCGCCGTCGCGGCCGGTCCCGCGCTGCTCCAGCGGTACGTCCCCAAGCGCGCCGACATCCGGCTCACCTGCGTCGGCGCACAGCTCTTCGCCGCACGGAAGGCGGCCGACCCGGGCCAGGTGGACGGCCGCTACGGCGACACCGGGCACGCCTGGGAGCCGGTCCCCGTGCCCGGACGCATCGCCGCCGCGGTGCGCGAGTACGTCGCCCTCGCCTCCCTGGCGTACGCCGCCTTCGACTTCGCCGAGGACGCGGACGGCGTCTGGTGGTTCCTGGAGTGCAACCAGGGCGGCCAGTTCGGCTTCGTCGAACTGGAGACCGGGCAACCGATCTCCGCCGCGGTCGCCCAGTGGCTCGCCCACAGCGCGGCCGACCGCCGGGTCGCGGGGCGGCGCTGACGCTAACTCGTGTGCACCGCCCGCCCCAGGCGTCGCCCCAGCAGCAGATATCCGATGAGTGCTCCGGTCGTGTTCAGGATGACGTCGTCGATGTCGAAGGCGCGGCCGGTGACCAGCGCGCCCTGCGCGCACTCGACCAGCAGCATCACGGTCGCCGTCAGCAACAGCACCCGCAGCACTCCGCGCGCCCCCGGGGCGAGGACCGGCGCGAGCACCCCGAAAGGGATGCCCAGCAGCAGGTTCCCGCCGATCTGCTTGACGGCGTCCCGCAGCTCGGGCTGGTCCAGATAGGCCCGCAGCGACCGGCCCGGACGCAGGTTGGTGTGGGTCAGGGCCTCCGAGGCGGGGGAGGGCTGCAAGGTCAGTCTCGCCAGGACGACCGCGAACGCCACCAGCAGAGCGAACGCGCACACCATCGCCAGGAGCTGGGCCAGCACCCGGAGCGGGCGGCCGGACCGGGACGCCTTCGCGGGCTTCTTCGGCGGCGCGGACTTGCGAGCCGCCGTACGGGGTCGTGAGGCTGCGCGGGCCATACGGTCCTCCAGTCTTCAACTTCCCTTCGTCGTAAGGCGGTTACCCCGCCCAACGGCCGACGATGCCGCATCAGGCGGCCCCGTAGCTGACCCTCACCTCCTCGAAGCCGAGCGAGTGCAGCAGGCCCTTGAGCATGTCCGTGGTGTTGCCCTCGGCGCGCTCGGTCAGGGCGCTCTCCCGCGCGGCGGCGCCGATGTGCCGGGCGGCGAGCTTCTGCACGGCCTGCTCGCTGTTGGGGTTGTCCGAGAACAGATCGCCGATCCGGTCGAGCAGTCCGCGCTGCTTGGACACGGCGTAGGAGCGGTCCGGGTCCAGTGCGGGCTCCCCGAGCGCCGCGTGCGGCAGTCGCAGCGTGGCGGACGTACGGTCCTTGTCGACCCGCACGTCGTCCTCGCCGACCTTGCCGAGGTCGACATAGGCGTCCACGGTGCCCGCCCCGACGTACAGCGTGCGGGTGCCGCGGATCGCGTCGGGCAGGTACTTGGCGTCCTTCTCCAGGTCCACCACGACCTGGAAATTTCCGGAGGCGGCGTCGTAGCGGCTGATGTCCTGGATGGACTGGAGCAGCGCGGGGCCCGAGCGGTCGTGGGTCTCCGTGCCGAACAGGTCCTTGAGGCCCGGCAGCACACTCAGTCCGATCCCGGCGAACAGTACGGCGAGCACCAGCACGACGGCGCTCACGGCCTTCGCCCAGCCGGGGATGCGCCTGGGGAGGCGCCTGATGGGAGTCGTCATGGCGACGGCCCTCCTTCCTCCTGTTCGCATGCCCGCCAAAGCCCTTGTGAGACAGGGCGGTTGGCCGATTGGTGCTGCTGACGGAGGCGCAGGGGGCGCATTGGAGTGAGCGCTTTCCCTCAGGGAGCACGCGCGCCCGGCACCGGCCGACGGTGTCGTGTGAGGCGGATTCGCTCAGTAGCATGAGCCCGGCAGCCGGAATGATCATGCGAGGAGCGGATCCGTGCGAGAGCGAGACATCGCCGTGTTCAGCGGTAGTGCCCACCCCGAACTGGCCGCGGAGCTCTGCGCGCATCTGGGCGTACCGCTCAGCCCCACCCGGGTCAGCCGGTTCGCCAACGACTGTCTGGAGGTGCAGCTTCAGGCCAATTGCCGGGAGCGGGACGTCTTCCTCGTCCAGCCGCTGGTCGCCCCCGTCCAGGAACACCTCGTCGAGCTGCTGCTGATGTGCGACGCGGCCCGCGGGGCCTCCGCCGGGCGGATCACCGTCGTCATGCCGCACTACTCCTACGCCCGCTCCGACAAGAAGGACCAGCCCCGGATCTCCCTCGGCGGACGCCTGGTCGCCGACCTCATGGTGGCGGCGGGCGCGAGCCGGGTGCTCGCCATGACCCTGCACTCGCCCCAGGTGCACGGCTTCTTCTCGGTCCCGGTCGACCATCTGCACGCGCTGCGCGAACTGGCCACCCATTTCCGCCGCTACGACCTGTCCCGCACCACCGTCGTCTCGCCCGACCTCGGCAACGCCAAGGAGGCCGCCGCGTTCGCCCGCATGCTCGGCGCCCAGGTGGCCGCCGGTGCCAAGCAGCGGTTCGCGGACGACCGGGTCAGCATCAACTCCGTCATCGGCGAGGTCGCGGGTCGCGATGTCATCGTCCTGGACGACGAGATCGCCAAGGGCAGCACGGTCCTGGAACTGCTCGACCGGCTGCGGGAGTTGGGTCCTCGCTCGATCCGGGTCGCCTGCACCCACGGCCTGTTCACCTCCGGCGCCCTGAAGCGGATCGGCGAGCAGCCGGACGTCCTGGAGATCGTGTGCACCAACACCGTGCCGGTGCCCGAGGAGGAGCGGACCGACAAGCTGCGGGTGCTCACGGTCGCCCCGCAGCTCGCCGAGGCCGTGCGCCGCATTCACAACGGTGAGTCCGTCAGCGCCCTGTTCGACGCGCCGAGGAGCGAATAGACAGGAGGTAGCCGGGTACGGCCCGGCCGCACTCACGTGACGAGGAGGCCCCGCAGTGGCGAAGGCGAAGTTCCAACGGACCAAGCCGCACGTGAACATCGGCACCATCGGTCATATCGACCACGGCAAGACCACGCTCACCGCGGCCATCACCAAGGTGCTGCACGACCGCTACCCCGACCTCAACCCCTACACGCCGTTCGACCAGATCGACAAGGCGCCCGAGGAGCGGCAGCGCGGGATCACCATCTCCATCGCCCACGTCGAGTACCAGACGGAACACCGGCACTACGCCCACGTCGACTGCCCCGGCCACGCCGACTACATCAAGAACATGATCACCGGCGCGGCCCAGATGGACGGCGCGATCCTCGTCGTCGCGGCCACCGACGGGCCCATGCCGCAGACCAAGGAACATGTGCTGCTCGCCCGCCAGGTGGGCGTGCCGTACATCGTCGTCGCGCTCAACAAGACCGACATGGTCGACGACGAGGAGATCCTTGAACTGGTCGAGCTGGAGGTGCGCGAGCTGCTCACCGAGTACGAGTTCCCGGGCGACGACGTGCCGGTGGTGAAGGTCTCCGCGCTCAAGGCCCTGGAGGGCGACGAGCAGTGGACGCAGTCGGTGCTGGATCTGCTGGACGCGGTGGACTCGGCGGTGCCGGAACCCCAGCGGGACGTGGACAAGCCGTTCCTGATGCCGATCGAGGACGTCTTCACCATCACCGGCCGGGGCACCGTCGTCACCGGCCGGATCGAGCGCGGCGTCCTGCACGTGCACAGCGAGGTCGAGATCATCGGCATCCACGAGCAGAAGACGAAGACGACCGTCACCGGCGTGGAGATGTTCCGCAAGCTGCTCGACGAGGGCCGGGCCGGGGAGAACGTCGGACTGCTGCTGCGTGGGGTCAAGCGGGAGGACGTGGAGCGCGGGCAGGTCGTCATCAAGCCCGGATCGGTCACCCCGCACAAGGAGTTCGAGGCGCGGGCGTACATCCTGTCCAAGGACGAGGGCGGCCGGCACACGCCGTTCTTCGACAACTACCGCCCCCAGTTCTACTTCCGCACCACCGACGTCACCGGAGTGGTCACCCTGCCCAAGGGCACCGACATGGTCATGCCCGGCGACAACACCACGATGACCGTCCAGCTGATCCAGCCGATCGCGATGGAGGAGGGGCTGAAGTTCGCGATCCGCGAGGGCGGGCGGACGGTCGGCGCCGGGCAGGTCACGAGGATCGTGAAGTAACCCCGGCCAAGGGGCTGTTCACACCGGGCCGGACGTGGCCTCGGGCTGGCCCAGGGCCGCGTCCAGCGTCGGATGCGGGGGCAGCAGCCTCGCCAGACCGGTCACCCGCAGCACGCGCAGGGTGAGCGGATGGGCGCAGACCAGACGGAGCTCTCCGCCCTGGTCCAGGACCCGTGCGCGCACCCGGTGCAGCAGCCGCAGCCCGGAGCAGTCGAAGAACTCCACCGGCCTGAGGTCGATCACGATCCTCGGGTGCGAATGCGCCGTCACCCGGTCCAGCCAGGGGAGGAGTTCGACGGCGGCGGCGATGTCGATCTCGCCGTGGAGCTCCAGGACGGTGTGGCCCCGGTCCTGGTGGACCCGCAAGTGGTGGGTGAGCGGCGGAGATTCCTGCTGCACGACGACATCGCCTCCAACCTGCTCCTTGGGTGCGGGGTTGCCGGTCGCCGCCGGAGCGCAAAACCGTTCCCCGCACTGCAAGTTACCCTCGATGGGCAGAATTTGAGCATGTTCGATTGACATATGTCTTTGAATTGCGCGCCTGAGTACATCAGTTGGCGCTACGACAGTGCCTGCCAGGCCTTCGACAGGGCCTGCCGGAACTGCTCGGCCTGGTGCGCCGTGAGCTCCCGGACCATCCGCTCCTCCAGCTCCCGCACCGGACCCTCGTGCCGGGCCAGGAGCTCGCGCGCCTCGTCGGTCAGCAGGATCAGCAGCTCCCGCCGGTTGCGCGGATTGCGCTCCCGTCGGACCAGTCCGCGGCTCTCCAGCGACCGCAGGAGATCGGCGATGGACTGGGCGGTGACGAAGGAGTCGCGGGCCAGCTGGGCCGCCGAGAGTCCGTCGTGCCGCCCCAGGACGGTCAGCGCCGTGTACTGGAGTGCGGTGATCCCCGAGGGCTTGACCAGCTCGTCCAGGCGTGAGCGCACCACGAGCTCCACCTGCTTGACCATGTAGAGCAGCGAGGGGAGTGCCTTGGCGGGGTGGGTCGCGGTCATGGCGCCGAGCCTAGGGCATTGACAGGAATCTTGTCTTTCATGAGACTGCCGACAAACAGGAATCCTGTTTGTTGAAGTCTTGGCAATAAAGCTGAGGAGGGGCGATGACCGCCTTCGAGATCGAACCCGGGCGGCTGTTCATCGACGGACAGTGGCGCGAGGCCGCCGACGGAGCGCGCGCCGAGGTGATCGACCCCTCCCGGGGCACGGCCGTCACCACCGTCGCGCAGGCCGGGCCCGCCGACGTGGACGCCGCCGTCCGCGCCGCCCGCCGGGCGCACGGCGCCTGGTCCGTCCTCAGCGGCCGGGAACGTGGCCGGATCCTGCTCCGGGTCGCCGAACTGATCCGGCGCGACGCCGAGGAACTCGCCGCACTGGAGAGCCTGGACGTCGGCAAGCCGATCACCCTCTGCCGCGCCGTCGACGTCACCAACGCCGCCAACGACTACGAGCACTACGCCGCCCTCGCCCACTCCCTGCACGGCGCGAACCGCGACACGCCCCTCAACGCCCTCGCCTACACCCGGCGCGAGCCGCTCGGCGTGGTCGCCGCGATCACCCCCTTCAACTTCCCGCTGATCCTTGCCGGTTCGAAGATCGCCCCCGCCCTCGCGGCCGGGAACACGGTCGTGCACAAGCCCGCCGACGAGACCCCGCTCAGCGCCCTGCGCATGGCCCGGCTGCTCGCGGAGGCGGGCGTCCCGGACGGCGTGGTCAACGTCGTCACCGGCACCGGCCCGGTGGCCGGAGAGGCGCTGCTGCGCCACCCCGGCGTCGACAAGATCGCGTTCACCGGTTCCACGGCCATCGGCCGGCACGCCGCGAGCGTCGCCGGACAGGCCCTCAAGCCCGTCACCATGGAACTCGGCGGCAACGCCGCCCATGTGGTCTTCGAGGACGCCGACCTGGACAAGGCGGTCGCCGCCGTCATCAAGGGATTCGTCTTCAACACCGGCCAGTTCTGCATGGGCGGCCCCCGACTGCTGGTCGCCCGACCGCTCTACGAGACCCTGCTGGCCGTCCTCGCCGAAGCGGTGCCCGGCGTGCCGGTCGGCGACCCGCGCCGGCCCGAGACCGTCGTCGGCCCGATGGCGGGGGAGAGGCACCTGCGCAAGGTCGAGGAGTACGTCGACCTGGCCCGCAAGGAGGGCGGACGCGTCGTCTGCGGCGGTCAGCGGCTCGACCTGGACGGCGGCTACTACTACCCGCCCACCGTGATCGCCGACCTGCCCAACGACTCCCGGGTCGTCCAGGAGGAGATCTTCGGCCCCGTCCTCACGGTGCAGCCCTTCGACACCGAGGACGAGGCGGTCGCGCTCGCCAACTCCACGCCGTACGGCCTGGCTTCGGGCGTGCAGACCGGCAGCCTCGCGCGCGCCCACCGGGTCGCCGAGCGGCTGCGGGCGGGCATCGTCTGGATCAACGACTGGGCCATGCTCGACCCCGCCGTGCCCTTCGGCGGGACCAAGGACTCCGGGTTCGGCCGGGAGTACGGCCCCGAGGCGCTCGCCGCCTACACCAAGGTCAAGTCCGTCGTCGTCTCGCTCGACTGAGCGCCCCTGCCAAGGAGTTCCCCCGATGCCCACTCCCACCCGCGCCGCCGTCGTCGAGTCCGGCGGGGCGCCCTTCGCCCTGGATGACATCGTCCTGGCCGACCCGGGACCGCACGAGGCCGTCGTCCGGATGGTCGCGGCCGGCCTGTGCCACACCGACCTGTCCGTGGCGGGCGGCGGACTGCCCTTCCCGCTGCCCGGAGTCCTCGGCCACGAGGGCGCCGGAATAGTCGAGGCCGTAGGCTCGGCCGTCACGGGCGTCGCGCCCGGCGACCACGTCGTACTGTCCTTCACCTCCTGCGGCCAGTGCCGGGACTGCCGCGCGGGCCACCCGGCGTACTGCGCGACCTGGCTCCCGCTGAACCTCATCGGCGGCCGCCGCGCCGACGGCACCGGCACCCTCAGCCGGGACGGCGCAACCCTCGGCGGACACTTCTTCGGCCAGTCCTCCTTCGCCGAGCGGGCGTTGGCCGACGAGCGCAGCCTCGTCAAGGTCGACCCCGAGGTGCCACTGGAGTCCCTCGCCCCGCTGGGCTGCGGAGTGCTGACCGGAGTCGGCGCCGTGTGGAACGTCCTGAGACCGACGACCGGCGCCACCCTCGTCGTCCTCGGCGCGGGAGCCGTCGGACTCTCCGCCGTCATGGCCGCCGCGCTCACCCCGGCCGACACCGTCATCGCCGTCGACCGGGTCCCCGAACGCCTCGCACTGGCAAAGGAGTTGGGTGCCACCCACACGGTCAACCCGGCCGAGGAGGACCTCTTGCAGGCCCTGCGCGACCGCACCGGGGGCCGGGGCGTCGACGGCGTGGTCGAGACGACGGGCAACGTCGGGGTGCTGCGCCAGGGCGTCGACGCGCTTGCCGCACGCGGCACCCTCGTCGTCGTAGGGGCCCCGCCGTTCGGGACCGAAGTCGCCCTGGACGTCAATGGTTTGCTGGGCGGCAAGCGCGTCGTCGGCCTCACCCTGGGCGACGCCGAGACGCAGACCGCCATACCCGCCCTGGTCCGGTTGGTGAAGCAGGGGCGGCTGCCGCTGCACCGCCTGATCACCCACTATCCGTTCGCGGACATCGATCAGGCGGTGCGGGACATGGGCGCGGGCAAGGCCGTCAAGCCCGTGCTGGTGTTCTGAGCCGAGTCACTCGCCCAGCAGCACCAGCTTCCCGGTGTTCCGGCCGAGGTCGCCGATCCGGTGCGCCTCGGCGGCCTCGGCCAGCGGGAAGGTCCCGGCGATCGTGGCGCGCAGCGCGCCCTTGTCGACCAGGTCGGCGATGGCCTTCATCCCGGAGTGCGAGGCGTCCACCAGCATCCGCACCGCCCGCACCCCGAGCCGCTCGGCCTCCTCGTACAGCTCGTTCGAGCCCACCGGCAGGATCGACACCAGCAGCCCGCCCCGCCGCAGCACCCGCAGCGAGCGCAGGCTGTAGTCGTCGCCGATCGTGTCCAGCACGACATCGACGTCCCGCACGGCCTCGGCGAAGTCGGTCGACCGGTAGTCGATCAGCTCGTCCGCGCCCAGCTTCCGCAGGAAGTCGTGCTTGCCCTCGCTCGCCGTGCCGATGACATGGGCGCCGCGCGCCTTGGCGATCTGCACCGCCACATGCCCGACCCCGCCGGCCGCCGCGTGGATCAGCACCCGCTGCCCCGGCTGGAGGTCGGCCGTCTCGACCAGCGCCTGCCACGCGGTCAGCGAGACCAGCGGCAGCGCACCCGCCTGGGTGTGGTCGATCACGGCGGGCTTCAGGGCGAAGGCGCGCGCCGGGCCGGTGACGTACTCGGCGTGCGAGCCATGGCCGAACGGGTACGGCAGCATGCCGAACACCTCGTCGCCGGGCTGGAACCGGGCGACGCCGATGCCGACCGCCTCCACCACGCCGGAGACGTCCCAGCCGAGGACGAACGGCGGCTTGCCGAGAAAACCGCCGAGGGTCCGGTGCTTCCAGTCGGTCGGGTTCACCCCGGCCGCCCGCACCCGGACCAGGATCTCGTTGGGGCGCGGCGACGGCCGCTCCAGCTCCACTACCTTCAGGACCTCGGGGCCGCCGAGGACGTCCTGGCTGATGGCTCGCATCGTGTTCACAGTGCTCATGGTTGACAGCCTGCCCGCGGACCACACCTCGGAAAATGGCACGATTGCCAAGCTTCGATAGGATCGTGCCATGCACAAGGAACGCGTGGCCGTCCTGGCGCTCGACGGCGTCTACCCCTTCGAGCTGGGCATGCCCGCCCGCATTCTCGGCGGCTCCGGCCGCTACGAGGTGCAGACCTGCACCGTCGACGGACGCCCGGTACGCACCAACGCCGACTTCACCGTCGGCGTCGAGCACGGCGCCGAGCTGCTGGCCACCGCCGACACCGTGGTCATCGCGGCGATCGACCCCCTGCGCATCACCCGGCAACTCCCGGACGAGGTCACCGCGGCCCTCGCCCTGATCCGCCCGGACGCCCGCATCGTCTCCATCTGCACCGGCGCCTTCGTCCTCGCCGCCGCCGGACTCCTCGACGGACACAAGGCCACCACCCACTGGCAACTGGCCGAGTACTTCCGGCACGCCTACCCGCACATCGACCTCGACCCCGATGTGCTCTTCGTGGAGGACGGCCGCATCCTCACCTCCGCCGGCGCCGCCTCCGGCATCGACGTCTGCCTGCACCTCGTCCGCAAGGACCACGGCAGCGAACTGGCCAACTTCGTCGCCCGCAGCTGCGTCGTCCCGCCCTTCCGGGAGGGCGGCCAGGCCCAGTACATCCAGCAGCCCGTTCCGCAGCCGGGCGCGACCAGCACCGCCGCCACCCGCGCCTGGGCCCTGGAACGCCTCGGCGAACCGCTGACCCTGGGTGATCTGGCCACCCACGCCCGGATGAGCCTGCGCACCTTCGCCCGCCGCTTCAACGACGAGGTGGGCCTCAGCCCCGGCCGCTGGCTCATCCAGCAGCGCGTCGACCGGGCCCGCCATCTGCTGGAGGCCAGCGACCTCTCGGTGGACCACATCGCGGGCGAGGTCGGCTTCGCCACCGGCGCCTCCCTGCGCCAGCACCTGCACGCGGCGATCGGCGTCTCGCCGCAGGCCTACCGGCGCACCTTCCAGGAAGCCCGCCGCGCCTGAGAGCTCGCCTCGCAAGCGCGGCTCCGAATGCTCCGAACGTTCCCGGCCGTCACCGCGTCACAGGAGCGGAGGACCGAGCGGCGGACAAGGGGTGGCGATGCGCGCGAAGCTGATGGCGGTGGCGTTCGTGGTGGCCGTGACCGCGGTGGGCTGCGGTGACGACGGGGAGGGCGTGGTCGTCGAGGGCACGGGCCCGGCCACGCCCTACAGCGGGCCCCTGAAGGTGCCGGTGAAGGACCTCGACGAGGACAGCCCACGGGCCACCCGGATCGAGTCCGGCGCCGCGGGCCGCGCCCTGGAGTGCGACGGGGAGATCTACTCGGGCGGCGGCAGCGGGACGTGGAGCAAGGGCGACGGCGGCTCCACTCCGGCGGAGGGCCTCGAGGCGTACTTCGACATCGAACAGCCCGACGTGCCGCGCACCGGCTACCGCGAGGAGCGCCGGGAGGGCGACCGGGTGCTGTACTCCTTCGACGTGGACGGCCGGACCAAGGTTGCGGTGATCGTCGCCAAGGACGGCAAGGACCGCCCCGGCTGGGGACCGGAGACCAGCGCCTCCTGCGACCCGGCCGAACTCCCCGAGAGCTTCACCGACACCCAGTGGTACGAGATCTGGACCGACCGGGACGGGCGGCGGGTGCCGATCACGAAGCTGAACAGCAGCGTCGGCCCCGAGCACTGCGACTGGCAGAAGGCCCACTTCCTGTCGACGGGCCAGGGCAAGGACGCCAGGCTCTACGCCCGTGATCCGGCCGAAGTGCTCCCGCAGGGCGCGCTCAGCTCCCCCTACGACGGCGACGTCCGCCTGCCCAAGGACGCCCGGGACACCGGATACCACTACAAGGACCAGGAGTTGTGGCTGACCGACGACGACCCGACCAAGGCGTACATCCGCACCCCGGACGGTGTGGAGGCCTGGCCGGAGGTGAATGACGGTTTCGGCTGCGCCTAGTTCACAGGCTTCCCGGTTCACCGGCTCCGGTGCAGGGCGACCAGCAGCTGCCAGGACTGGTGGGCGATCTCCTCCGAGGTCGCCTCGATCTGGCCGTGCAGCCAGTCGGCCAGCACTCCGGCGAAGGTGGCGGCGACGGCGGACGCGACGAGGGGGGCGTCCGCCGCGCCGGCCAGCTGCCGCTCCCGCAGGCTGTACGCCCTGAGGTCGCGGTGCAGGACCCGGCCGAGCGGGCCGCCGCCGCCCGGGGCGAGCAGCGTCCGGTACAGCGCGGAGTGCGGGGCGAGCGAGCCGAAGAACGCCACCAGCGCGGGCGGCGCGTGCACCGGATCGGGGCGGCCCCGCCAGGCGTGCAGCGCCTCCACGGCCTCGCGCACCACATCCGCGCAGGCATCGACGGCCAGCGCCTCCAGGCCGTCGTAGTGCAGATAGAAGGTGGCCCGGCCGACCTCGGCCCGGCGCACCACCGCGGCCACCGAGACCCGGGCCAGCGGCCGCTCGGCGCATTCGTCGAGCAGGGCCTGGCGCAGCCGCTCCCGGGTGCGCGCGGCCCGTGGGTCCTCCGGAGCCGTACCGCTCGGTGCCGGCCCGCTCACCCGGCGACCAGGACGGCGGCCAGGGCGAGCGCGCCGGGCAGTGCCTGCGCCAGCAGGATCCGCAGGTTCGCGGTGACCGCGCCGAACACGCCCGCGACCACCACACAGACCAGGAAGAAGACCTGGACGCGATAGCCCGTCGGGTCGGCCGCGATCAGCCCCCAGATCAGACCGGCCGCAAGAAAGCCGTTGTACAGGCCCTGGTTCGCGGCCATCGGTGCGGTGGTCCGGGCCAGTTGTGGATCGAAGCCGTGGAGTGAACGCCCGGGCTTCTTCTGCCACAGGAACATCTCCATCACCAGGATGTAGCAGTGCAGCGCTGCCACCAGTCCCACCAGCACGTTCGCGACCGTCTCCACGGATCTCCCTCTCCTTCGTTCCTGGACAGGTGTCCACTATACCTGGACACCTGTCCAGGTTCGATTCCGACCGATTCCTGGCGGAGAGTGACGGAACCCTCACCTCCATAGACCGGGCGTGGTTGATCCTTTGGCCCTCGGACCCGATAAGCTCCCTTACGGCGCTGCGAGTTGGCCCGGTCACCACCGGTGCCCTCGTGGTGCGTACTCATGAGTGCGGTCCCTTGCACACCCCCCTGTTCGATCGCTTTGGTTCGAAGGATGCAGATGGAACTCGCCACTCCGCCCCCGGCGGCGCGGCCCCCCGTCGCTTGGTACAGCTGGTGGCTGATGCCGCTGGCCTTAGGAGGCGGGACGGTAGCCGCGACATTCATGAGCTCCGAGCGAATATCCGTCGCCGTAGCCGGTGCCGCCGCCACCGCGGCCGGCACCGTGTGTGTGCGGCTCCTGCTGCGCACCCGGACGCAACTCGGTCGCGCCGAGGCCGGGTTCCGCGCCGAGCAGACCACGCACACGCAGCAGTGGCAGCAGCATGTGGCGGGCCTGGAGCGGAAGTTCGCGGCCGAGCGGGTCTCCCAGGAGGGCGAGCGCGCCGCCGTGGAGGGCCGCCTCGCCGAGCAGGCCGGCAGCTACGAGGCACAACTCGCCGAGCAGACGCGGGCGTTCGAGGAGCGGCTGACCGCGCAGGCCCAGTCCTACGAGGCGCAGCTCGCCGACCAGGCGGACGTCTTCAAGGACCAGCTGACCCACCAGCACGACGCCGTGGCCCGGCTCGCCGGAGAGCAACTGCCCGAGGCGCTGGAACGGCTGCGCGCCGGCGAGGCCGTCGACGACCTGCTGCCTTCCGTCGACCGGAACGCCAAGGTCGGCACCGAGCTCCAGGCCGAACTGCGCAAGGTGCTCAGGACCTCCCTGATCGGCTTGGAGACCGAGTTCAACCGCTCGACCTCCGCCGAACAGGCCGTGATCAGCATCGGCAACCGCATCCACGTCCTGACCAGCAAGCTCCGTGGCCGGCTGCACGAGATGCAGGGCGAGCACGGACGGCTGCCGTCCGTGGCGCGCGGCCTGATGGAGCTGGACCAGGCGATCGGCCCCGCCGACTGTCTCGCCGCCAGCGTCGGCGTGCTCGGCGGCTCGGACCGGCCCGGCCGCCAGTGGCAGGAGCCGCAGCGGCTGCTCAGCGTGGTCCGCGGCGGCATCGGCCGGATCAAGGACTTCCACCGTGTCGAGGTCCGTCATCTGCCCGAACTGGGCGTCGACGGCGGCCTGGTGGACCACCTCACGCTGATCTTCGCCCACCTCCTGGACAACGCGGCCCGCTACTCGCCGCCCACCGAGCCGGTGGTCGTCTCCGGCAAGGAGGTGCCCAACGGCGTCGGCATCGAGATCCAGGACTCGGGCAAGGGCCTGAGCGAGGAGAAGAAGCGCGAGGCCGAGCACGCGCTGGCCGGTACCGCGCCCGGCGCCGGACTCGGTGGCGTCTCGGAGGACGCCAGCATCGGTCTGCGCGTCGTCGGCTCGCTGGCCCGCCGCTACGGCATCCGCGTCACCTACGCGGACTCGCCGTGGCTCGGTACCTCGGTGGTCGTGGTGGTCCCGCACAAGTACTTCAGCCCGCTGCCCGCGTCCGCCGCGGCCACCGCTCCGGCCGCCCCGGCGGCGGGGACCGCGACCGCGACGGAGCCCGCGACCCTCACCGCCGTCGCCACCGCGCCGGCCGAGACGCTCGTGGCCGGCGACGGCGAGACCACGCCCGGCGGACTGCCCCGGCGCCGCAGCAAGCGAAGCGAGGCGGCCCGCCACGAGCCGGCCGAACGCACCGAACGCAGCGAGGGGACCGCGGTCGCGGCCGTCCCGCCGGACGCGTCCTTCGCCGGTCTGGCCGCCTTCGCCACGGCGGGCCGGGAGCCCGGCGAGGGTGAGGGCGCCGCCGGCGACGACGCCACCGCCGGACGCGAGTCCACCGAGCACCACACCGAAGAGAGCGACAAGTCCGTATGACGCAGCAGGGAACCGACGTGAGCTGGGCGCTCCGCGATCTGGTGGAGTCCATCCCGGAGATCCGCTTCGCCCTGGTGGCCTCCAGCGACGGCAAGGCCATCACCTCTTACGGCGCCGAAGACCCCGACGACGTGGACCGCTTCGCCGCCGTGGTGGCCGGTCTCCAGGCGCTGGCCCAGCCGGTCGCCGAGCAGTTCCCCAAGTACGCGGGGCAGTTGCGGCTGGCGATGATCGAGGTCGACGGCGGTCACCTGTTCGTCGTGCGGGCGGGGGTGGAGACGTATCTCGGCGTCCTCGCCCGCGAGGGTCTCGATCAGGGGCTGCTCGGACATCAGATGAGGGATCTGGCGCGGAGAATGGGCGAACTGCTCGGCACCACTCCGCGCCTGGAGGAGCACTCTGGATGAGTGCTCCCCGTCGGCCCACGGACCCGTCCGGTCTCGAGCGCTACTACGTCCTGACCAAGGGGCGCAGCGGACCGGGCGGTTCGGCGTCCAGCCTTGACGTGGCGACCCTCATCGTCTCCCGCGCGGCCCCCGTACCGGGCATGCAGCACGAGCACGAGGACATCCTCCGGCGCTGCCGCGATCCGCTGTCGGTGGCCGAACTCGGCGCCCACCTCGGATTGCCCTTCAACATTCTCGCGGTGCTGCTTGCGGATCTGCTCGAGGCAGGCCGCGTCGAAGCCCGTGACCCCATCCCGGTGCACGGCGCCGGCCGCGGGCCCGACCTCGCGCTCCTTGAGGAGGTACTCAGTGGACTTGAAAGGCTTTGACCACCCCGGCGGGCCGGAGGCCGGTGGCACCCGCTCGGTGAAGGTGATGATCGCCGGCGGGTTCGGCACCGGGAAGACCACCATGGTCCGCTCGGTGAGCGACATCAAGCCGCTCACCACGGAGGAGACCCTCACCCAGGCGAGCGCCGACGTCGACCATCTCATCGGGGTCGCGGACAAGACGGAGACCACCGTCAGTCTCGACTTCGGCAAGATCAGCATCAACGACAGCCTGATGCTGTACCTGTTCGGCACCCCGGGCCAGGAACGCTTCTGGTTCCTGTGGAACGGCCTGTTCAAGGGCGCGCTCGGCGCGGTCGTGCTGGTGGACACCCGCCGGCTCGCCTCCAGCTTCCGGGCGATCGAGGAGATGGAGCGGCAGGAGGTGCCCTTCGTCATCGCCCTGAACGTCTTCCCCGACTCCAAGGAACACCCCGTCGAGGAGATACGGGACGCCCTGGACATCCCCCCACACATCCCGATCGTGGCCTGCGACGCCCGCGACCGGGCATCCAGCCGTGACGTGCTCATCGCCCTGATCCGTCACTTGCAGGAACGCTCCGCCGTCGCACTGGAGCCCCGATGACCGACCAGAAACCCGACCGTCCCGACGCGCCCCGCGGCTGCCCGGTCGCGCACGGTTCCGCAGAGCTGGCCCGGCTCTACGGACCCGAGGCGGCCACCGACCCGCGCGGCATCTACGAGCGGCTGCGCAAGGAGCACGGCTCCGTCGCACCGGTGCTGCTGGAGGGCGACATCCCCGCCTGGCTCGTCCTGGGCTACCGGGACAGCCGCCGCGTGCTCGACAACCCCCGCCAGTTCGCCCGCGACGGGCGGATCTGGCGGGACTGGCGGGAGGGCCGGGTCGCGCCCAACTCCCCGCTGGTGCCGATGCTCGCCTGGCGCCCCGACTGCGTGTCCCAGGACGGCGAGGCCCACCGCCGGCTGCGCGGCGCCGTCAGCGACGGGCTCCAGTCCGCCGCCGACCGCGGCATCCGGCGCCACGCCACGCACTTCGCCAACAAGCAGATCGACGCGTTCGCGGACTCGGGCCGCGCCGATCTGGTGGCGGACTACGCCGATTTACTGCCGATGCTCGTCACGGCCCGCATCCTGGGGCTCGCCGAAGCGGAGGGGCGCCGCCTGGTCGAGTCCTGCGCCCAGGTGATGAAGGGCGGCGAGGACGCCGTCAGGCACGACGGCGTGATCCGGGAGATCTTCGGTGAACTCGCCGAGCGCAGGCGGACCGAACCCGCCTCCGACCTCGCCACCGGCCTGCTGGAGCATCACGCGGCGCTCGACCACGACGAGGTCGTCGCCCACCTGCGCGCGGTGCTGATCGCCGCGCACGTCACGACCAACCTGCTGGCCCGGGTGCTGGAGCTGGTCCTGACCGACGCCAACCGGCTCTCCGGGCTGATCAGCGGTCAGCTGAACATCTCGGCGGTGGTGGAGGAGGCCATGTGGAACTCCCCGCCGCTGGCCGTTCTGCCGGGGCGCTTCGCCGCCAGCGACGTCGAACTGGGCGGGCACCGCATCGAGGAGGGCGACCTGCTCGTCCTCGGTCTCGCCCCGGGCAACGTGGACCCCGAGGTCCGGCCCGACCCGGATGTCTCGGTGCAGGGCAACCAGTCGCACCTGGCGTTCGGCGCGGGCCCGCACGAGTGCCCCGGGCAGAGCATCGGGATGTCCATCATCGAGGTCGCGGTGGACGTCCTGCTGCACCGGCTGCCGGGCCTGCGCCTGGCCGTGCCGCCGGAGGAGCTCAACTCGACCGCGTCCACCTGGATGTCCCTGCTGGACACCCTGCCGGTCGAGTTCGAGGTATAGGCCCGAGGTACAGGCCCACGAAGAAGCCGCTGCCCGGCCGGGCAGCGGCTTCTTTTGATTCCGGGGTCGAGGCGTCAGCCGTCGAGCCAGTCGCCCCGGAGGTCCGAAGGACGGTGTCCCGCGGCGTTCCAGAGGAAATGCGGGTGGGCGCAGCCGAACATGTAGGCGAGGATCGCGGTGTCCTCCCGCCCGGTCTGCGGGTCGTACAGGGCGTGGAAGAACTCGGCTCCGACGACGCCGGAGTCTTCCTGGACCTCACGAGCGCGGTCCTTGGACGCAGCGGCGCGGGATGCCTCCACGGCGGCGATGTACGTGCGGCGCAGGACCTCCCACATGCTGTCGGTGTCGCCGTGCCAGGGGCCGTGCAGCGCTTCGAAGGCATGGAGCTCGGCGTCGAAGAGGGGCCAGGTCTCGGGGAACTGGACCCGGCAGCGCGCGGACAGCTCGGCGGTCCGGGGGCTCAGCGCCGATACGGTGGGCCGCGGCGCGATGGTGAGGGTGGTGCCGTCGGTGAGGATGCCGGTGCACGCGTTGGGCTGGAGGTCGCACAGCGGGCACTCCTCGGCCGACGGGAGGCCCTGGGTGATGCCGTCGAACCACAGGGCGTGCCGGCCCGTGAGCCCCATCCAGACGATGGTGCTGGGCATCAGCCAGGTGTTCCACATCGAGGAACGGGCCTCGGGCAGGCACCCGTACTTGATGAGTGCGATGGCGCTGGCCGCGTAGAGGGCCTTGGTGTGAGCGGGCATGTCGGCGAGCCAGAAATTGCTGATCTCGCCGGTGAGCGCGTCCACGCGTACGTCGGTCATGTCGTCGACGACGCGGCACAGCAGCAGGGAGGCGAGGTGCTCTTCCTGCCACAGCTCGGAGTCCGGTGAGACGTGCCAGAACAGGCAGTCCATCATCTGGAGGAGTGAGTAGGTGCTCTGGGTCAGCGGGTTGGTCTGGGGGAGTACGACGTTGCCCGCGGTGTGCTGCTGGAGCCAGTACTCGTCGGCGGACCGCTTGTGGGCCGCGTAGAGTCCGCAGACCAGGGCCCGAGCGGTGTTGATGCTGAAGCTCTCGGCCAGGCGGCCTTCGACGAGTTGGGTGAGGTGCGTGGTGTCGATGGTGTCGATCACGCGCTTGTACTCGTGGAAGAGGAGGATGTCGTCCTCGAAGCGGTGGCGGTAACCCAGGTCCCGCTCAAGGTCGTTCATCTGCCGGACCACGGACCATCCACCGGTCAGGACACTGTCGAGTTCATCGCGGTAGGGCCAGGTCTTGACCGTGAGGGGACGACCGGCGCTCTGCCGCCAGCGGTAGTCGTCCAGCGTGCGCGCGGGTGCCGTGGGCAGCGCACGGCACAGAGAACAGGCACAGTCAGCTGTCTGCTCGTCCTCGCGCGGCGGAGTGAGCGCCCGGCTCCTCCAGGCGCCTTCGAGCATCATGCAGGACAGTCGGCAGACCTCGATGTCGGTGCCGACTTCGGGGAAGGCTTCTTCGATCATGCGCAGGCTCGCGTCGAGCCGCCGCAGCCTGGCATGCCCCTCCTCGTCGGGCGGGAGGAACGCGGGTGACACCAGTTGGAGGGCTCCCTCCACATGCAGCGTGGCGCCGGGGTGCGGGGATATCAGTTCGTCCAGCCGCTGTTGAGCGGCGTCCTGGCTTATTCGGTGCTCCTCCGTGCGCCTCTTGATGTGTTTCACGAAGAGGCGGGCCAGTGCGTTGGCCGCCTCCGCCGGTCCGAGCTGGGCGCTTGGCTTCAGGTACTCCGGACGGTCGCTCACCGGGGTGTCGAAGGGAAGGTCGAGCCGGACGTCCTGCGACATGCGTTTCCTTTCGGGAGGCGTAGCGCAGAGTCCCCCCGGCCCTGCGGTGGGCGGCCGCATGACCGCCCACTCATTCGAACTCGCTTTCTCGATACGTAAGTTGAATCGAGAAGCGGAACGAGACTGCCCAGAGCGTAAATGATCTACACCGTGACCCGACCGTGATATCCGTTACTGTTCAAACCACTTGAGCTGCGTATACTCGCTCGCCCCCCACGAACGTCAGCGCCACCCGCGCCGCCGCGATCTCCTCCGGGGGAGCGGCGAACGGATCGCGGTCCAGGACCACGAGATCCGCCAGCGCCCCCGGCCGCACCACTCCGGTGTCGTCGAGACGGTTCACATACGCCGATCCGGCCGTGTAGGCGGTCAACGCCTCGGCGAGGCCGATGCGTTCACCGGGCAGGAACACCGGCCCGGCACTCCCCGGCGCCACCCGGTTGACCGCCACATGGACGCCCTCCAGCGGGTCGGGGCTGCTGACCGGCCAGTCGCTGCCCGCCGCGAGCCGGGCGCCGGAGCGCAGCAGCGCGCCGAACGGATACTGCCACCCGGCCCGTTCGGGCCCGAGGAAGGGGATGGTCAGCTCGTCCATCTGCGGTTCGTGCGCGGCCCACAGCGGCTGGATGTTCGCCGTCGCCCCGAGCCGGGCGAACCGCGGCACGTCGCCCGGGTGCACGACCTGAAGATGTGCCAGGTGGGGGCGCGTGTCGCTCGGCCCGTTGGCCGCCCGCGCCGCCTCGATCGCGTCCAGTGCGTCGCGCACCGCCCGGTCGCCCAGCGCATGGAAGTGACACTGGAAACCGAGGGCGTCCAACTCGGTGACGTATTTGGGCAGTTGACCGGGATCGACGAAGCTCGTGCCCCGGTTGGCGGTGGCGCACCCGCAGCCGTCCAGATACGGCTCCAGCAGCGCGGCCGTGCCGTTCTCGGCGACCCCGTCCAGCATCAGCTTCACGGTCCCGGCCCGGAACCGGCCACACTCCAACTCCCTGCGCCGCGCAACGAGTTCGGAGATCTGCTCGGCCCCACGTCCGCGGTCCCACCACAACGCGCCGACCACCCGCGCGGTCAGCGAGCCGTCGCGGGCGGCGGCGACATACGCCTCGGCCGGGTCGTCCATCCCGAGGAAGTCCCCGACGAGCGCGTCCTGCCAGGCGGTGATGCCGAGAGAGTGCAGATGGCGCTGGGCGTGCAGCAGCGCGGCGAGCCGATCATCCTTGGTGGCCGGGGGAGTGAGCCGCCCGACCAATTGCATCGCCCCCTCCTGGAGCGTCCCGCTCGGCTCACCGGACGAGTCCCGCTCGATCCGACCGTCCGCCGGATCGGGCGTGTCGCGCGTGACCCCGGAGAGTTCCAGCGCCCGGCTGTTCACCCAGGCACCGTGGTGATCGCGGTTCGGCAGATACACCGGCCGGTCCGGCACCACCGCGTCGAGCAGCTCCTTCGTAGGCGTACCCCCCTCGAACGCCTCCATGGACCACCCGCCCCCGGTGATCCACTCCCGCTCGGGATGCGCCTCGGCATACGCCCGCACGGCGGCAACCGACTCGGCCGCGGTCTTCGCCCCGGTCAGATCACACTGCGTCATCTCAAGCCCCGCAGGCACCGGATGCACATGCGCATCCTGAAACCCGGCCATCAACAACCGCCCCCCGAGCTCAACCACTTCGGTCCCCGGCCCGACAAGCTCCAACACCTCCTCACGCCCTACGGCGGCGATGCGCTCGCCGACGACGGCAACGGCGGTGGCGGTACGACCGTCCGGGGTGAGGACGGGACCACCGGCGAAGAGAAGATCTGCGTGCATGTGAGGGTTCCTTACCAACTAGGGGGACGGCAGCGCCCCGTCAGGGGCGCGGGGAACTGCGCGACCAGCCACAACGCCGCCGCACAGAACCGACGACCTATCGCGGCACAACCAACTCCGCTTCCATCGCGTCGGCACTGGTGCCTTGTCCGGTCCGGAAGTAGGAAGACTTCCGCACCCACCGCGCCCACGCCGCAGCCACGAACCCGGACGCGATCATCGCCAGCGGAGTCGCGAGCAAGAACCAGCCGTTGTCCGCGCTGACTTCGAAGTGGTCCGCGGAGGTGTAGAACGACCACCCGAGATAGCCGCCGAGCCCGAGCAGGGACAGCGCACTCAGCGTGGGCACCACCACCGCCCGCATCCCCTCCCGCCAGTCCTCGCGCAGCAGCCCACGGAAACGGACGGCCGCGGCGAGAGCGGTGAGCGCGTAGGACAGGGCGACCACAATGCCCACCGCGCTCACCGTCGCCATGATCATGTCCGCGAGTCGGGGGATCACCAGGGCGAGTGTCGCGACCGCCGCCGCGAGCGCGCCGATCAGCAGTGTCCCGGCGGCCGGGGTCCCGTACCGGGGGCTGACCTTGGACCACACCGGCCCGAGCGTACGGTCCCGGCTCATCGCGAACATCCCGCGGGCCGCAGGGATCACCCCCGCCTGGAGCGAGGCCACCGCCGAGAACATCAGCGCCACCAGGGGCAGTACCGCCAGCGGCTGATCGGCCAGCCGCTCACCGAAGAAGGCCAGCCCCTCGGCGCCATGGCCCGCCAACTCCTCCTCCGACAGGACGCGTTGGAAGGCGACCGAGCCGAGCAGGAACAGCGCCAGCATGGTGAACAGGGTGGTGAAGCCGGCCCGGGAGGCGTCCCGGGGGTCGCGGACCTCCTCGGTGACGGTGAAGGCCGCCTCGAAGCCCCAGTAGCAGAACACCGACAGCAGCAGGCCCTGCGCCAGCGCGGTCGGGGAGGGGACGGCGAACGGGTCGAACCAGCTCAGGCTGAAGTCGTGCGGTCCGGTGACGATGCCGTATCCGCAGAAGCCCAGCAGGACGACGTACTCGAAGACCAGCAGCCAGCCCTGGAGCCGGGCGGCCTTGCGGACGCCGGTGACGGCCGTGAGGGTGACCGCGACCAGCACCACGATGCCCACCGCGGTGGTCTGCGCGGTCGACCCGGGGTCCAGGTCAAGGCCGCCCAGGCGGTGCAGCCCCGCGTCCCCGGCGAGCTGGATGAGGGCCGAACCGGTGACCGCCGTGGTGTACGCGAGGAAGGCCACCGTCGCCACGATGCTCACCCAGCCGACCATGAAGCCCAGCCAGGGGTTGAGCGAACGGCCCACCCACACATAGCCGTTGCCCGCGTTCGGCTCGACGCGATTGAGCCGGGTGTAGGCGCCCGCGATGCCCAGCACCGGCAGGAACGCCAACAGCATGATCGCCGGCAGATGCAGGCCGACCACCCCGGCGGTGACCCCGAGGCCGATGCCGATGCTGGTGGTGGCTGCCGTACTGGACGCGGCGATGGCGACGCCGTCGAGGACGCCGAGGGACTTGCGCAGCACAGGTGGGTCCACGGCTGGGGGAGTGTCGGTCATGGCGGGCTCCGCTCGCACCAGGGGGCCTGGTCGGCCCCGGTGACCGCACATGAAACTGTCCGTGCGCTTCACAGGTCAACAGTGTTGTCATAAGGTGCGCCCACTGGGATCGGGGAGGAGCAGCCATGACCGACCGTGTCGTCCCGGCCGCCGACCGGCGGCGCAGACGCCCCACCAAACAGGGCGTCGTGCTGTCCGAGGAGCTGATCGTCGCCACCGCGTTGCGGCTGATCGAGGAGCACGGCGCCGAGGCCCTGTCCGTGCGCCGTCTGGGCCGCGCCCTAGGCGCCGACCCCAGCTCCCTGTACCGCTACTTCCGGCACACCGACGACCTGCTGCTGGCCGTCGCCGACGAGCTGATCGGCCGTACCCTGCGCACCTGGCGGCCCACCGGCGACTGGCTCGCCGACCTGCGCGACCTGGGCCTGCGGATGCACGCGGGGGCGCTCGCGCAGCCCCGGGCCGCCGTGCTCAGCGCCTACCGGGTGACCGGGCGCGAGCATGAGATCCAGGCCGTGGAGACCATCCTCGGCGTGCTGCGCGAGGCCGGTTTCCCGGACGCCGAGGCGGTGCGCGTCTATCACGCCTTCGTCGACCAGGCCCTCGCCTTCGGAGCCCTGGACTCGGCGAGCACGGCCCTGCCCAAGGCTGCCCGGGACGCCGAGAGCGCGGTATGGAAGGCGACGTACGCCCGGCTGCCCGCCGACACCCACCCGCACATCGCGGCGACGGCCCGGCATCTGGTCGCCGACATGCGGCTCAGCTCGTATCCGGCGGCGCTGGACCTGCTGCTGAGCGCGGCCGCGGCGCGGCTGGCGGAAATCCTGGGACGGACGTGATCGCCCGCTGCCAGACTGGTCGGCGCCCACTGCCCACGTCCCGACAGGAGGCTGTCCCACCATGACCCCGCCGCCCGCACGTCCCGCGAAGCAGCGCAAGCTCGACACCCTCAACCGGCTGGAGCACGACGAGGACGTGTGGGTCGCCACCGCCTCGGCCGAAGGCGGCGCACCCTACCTCGTACCGCTGTCCTTCCTCTGGGACGGCGAGACGCTGCTGCTCGCGACTCCGGCCGCCAGCCCCACCGGACGGAACCTGAAGGCGACCGGCACGGTACGGCTGGGCCTCGGGCCGACGCGGGACGTGGTGATGATCGAGGGCACGGTCGACGCTCTCACCGCGGCCGAACTGCGCGAAGGGGAAGGGGATCGGTTCGCCGCCACGACCGGCTTCGACCCCCGCGAACTCACCACGGACTACCTCTACTTCCGGGTGCGGCCCCAGCGCGTCCAGGCCTGGCGCGAGGCGAACGAGCTGTCCGGGCGGCAACTGATGCGCGACGGCACCTGGCTGGTCGCGGACTGATTCCGCCCGGCCGGGTTAACCGGACGGTGGAGGGCGGCGGGGCGGTTCGGCCCCGCGCCCGCGACCGTACGGAGGAGACATGGCACTGGTGAAAGCAGGCGTGGTGGTGCTCGACTGCGCCGAGCCCGAGATGCTCGCCGTGTTCTACAAGGCGCTGCTGGAGGCCGAGCAGACCCATGCGAGCGCCAACCGCGTGGAGATCAGGGGCGCCGACGGCACCCGGCTGGCGTTCCGCCGTGACATGGGCGCGGCCCCGCCGAGCTGGCCGCGCCCGGAGGACTCCTTCCAGGTCCACCTGGACTTCGTGGTGGCGGACCTGGACGAGGCCGAGCGCCGGGTGGTCGGCCTGGGCGGCCGCCCACTGGACACCAGGGACGCCGCGGGCCCGTTCGAGGAACGCGGCTACGCCGACCCGGCCGGCCACTCCTTCACCCTGCGCCGCGTCCCACCGACGGCACCGAAGCAGGGTTAGGCCTCGGCCTTCTCCTTCTTCTTGGCGTCCTTCTTGGCGTCGCCGGACGGCCACACGCCCGTGGACCGCTCCACGGCCTTCGCGCCGGTGCGGTTCACGGCGCTGCGGACCACCGCGAAGATGGCGCCCTGGAGGGCGGCGGCCAGCAGCACCTCGCCCCAGCCGCGGTCCCGGTCCAGGGGATCGGGGGCGTCGTCCTCGTGCCGGATCGCCTTCCAGGTCGTCTGGAAGACGAGGCCCGCGAGCGTGCCGCCCACCCAGCCGATCACGAACCCGAGGGGCTTGTAGGCGAGGGGGAGTTTGAGCTTCTGCTGCTTCTGCTTGGCCACGTCTGCCTCCTATGCGGTCAGGGCCGGAACCACCTCGGCCGCGGGCACCGGACCGGGCGGGGTTCCGGTGCCGAAGGGCCGACCGCCCAGCCTCTCGCGATCATGCGGGCTCCGCCAGCCGGACAGGTCAGGGCCGAGGGGCACGATGCGGGTCGGATTGATACCGGTGTGCACCTGGTAGTAGTGCCGTTTGATGTGGTCGAAGTCGACGGTGTCACCGAATCCCGGCGTCTGGTAGAGATCGCGAGCGTACGCCCACAGCACCGGATTCTCCGTCAGTTTCCACCGGTTGCACTTGAAGTGGCCGTGATAGACGGCGTCGAACCGCACCAGCGTGGTGAACAGCCGGACGTCCGCCTCGGTGATCGTGTAGCCGACCAGATACCGCCGCCCCGCGAGCCGCCGCGACAGCAGCTCCAGCCGCCGGAACACCCCCGCGCAGGCCGACTCGTACTCCCCCTGCTCCACGGCGAACCCGGCCTTGTACACCCCGTTGTTGACGTCCGCGTACACCTCCGCCATCACCGTGTCGATCTCCTCCCGCAGCTCCCTCGGGTACAGGTCCGGCGCCCCTTCCCGGTGCAGGTCACGCCACTCGGTGGCGAGGTCCAGGGTGAGCCGCTGGTAGTCGTTGGTGACCAGCTTCCCGCTCGGCACGTCCACCACCGCTGGTACGCTCACGCCGCCCGGCGCGCCTTTCTCCCGCGCCTCGTAGGCCTCGGCGAGGAAGCGGATGCCGAGCACGGGGTCGCGGCCGTCCCGGTCGAGGGTGAAGCGCCAGCTGCGGTCGTCCTGGATGGGGTCGGCGACGGCCATCGACAGCGCGCCCTCCAGACCGAGCAGCCGCCGGGAGATCACCGCCCGGCTCGCCCACGGACAGGCGCGGCTGACGACCAGCCGGTAGCGGCCCGCCTCCACCGGCCAGCCGTCCCGGCCGTCGGCGGTGATCCGGTCGGTGAAATGGCTCGCGGACCGGGTGAACGAGGTGTGACCGTACGCCGCGTTGCCGTCGTCGTCGGGCATGGCGCTCTCCTCCTCGTCGGACTCCCACCGGGTCCCCCGATTCCGGCCGGCGGCACGGTGTGATCCGACCCTTCCTGGGCAGTCGGCGTAGATGACCCGGAGGACGACGAGGGCGGACCGCAGGACGCGGGTCACCGTGCTGGTGGCCCTCGCGGCCAATCTGGTCATCGCCGTGGCCAAGGCCGTCGGCGGGCTGATCGCCCAGTCGCCCGCGCTGCTGTCGGAGGCGGCGCACTCGGTGGCCGACAGCGTGAACGAGGTCTTCCTGCTCGCCGCGCTGCACCGCAGCCGCCGACCGGCCGACCTGCGCCACCCCTTCGGCTACGGCAAGGAACGCTTCTTCTGGGCGCTGCTCGCCGCCGTGGGGATCTTCGTGATGGGCGGCTGCTTCTCCTTCTTCCAGGGCTTCGAAGCCCTGCGCGACGGCACCGAGGAGAAGCTGGAGGGCTATGTGGCGGGCCTGATCGTCCTCGGCGTCGCACTGCTCGCCGAGGGGACCTCACTCGCCCGCGCCCTGTACCAGGCGCACCGCCACGGCGGCCTCGCCGACGGTGGCCTGCGCGACCCGGCGCTGCGCACCGTCGTCGCGGAGGACGGCACCGCGGTCCTCGGCGTCACCCTCGCCCTGACCGGTATGGCCCTGCACATGGTGACCGGGCAGGTGGTGTACGAGGCCGCCGCCTCCCTCGCCATCGGTGCGCTGCTGGTGTACGTGGCCTACCGGCTGGGCCGGGACGCCCGCGACCGGCTCATCGGCGAGGCCGCCGATCCCGAGGCGGCGGAGCGGATCCGGTGCCTGCTCGGGGAACAGCCCGAGATCGACAGCGTGGAGGCGCTGTTCACCATGAAGACGGGCCTGGAGACCGCGCTGGTGGCTGCCCGGGTGGACCTGGTGCCGGGCCTGGACAGCGAGCGGGTCGAAGAGGTCGCCGTCCGGATCAAACGGACCGTTGCCGACGCCGTGCCCGAGGCCGAGCAGATCTTCCTGGACATCACCGACCGGGCCGCCCAGGAGGCACGGCAGAGCCCCGCCGCGACGGGGGAGCGCGGCGGGGCCTGACGCTCGGGTGCCCGGCGGACGCGGGTTCATGCGTCCCGGGGCGAAGATTTTCCGCGGCGGTCGGTCAGTCCCCGTCGACCGGCTCCAGCACGAACACCGGGATCTCCCGCTCGGTCCTTTGCTGGTAGTCGGCGTACGGCGGATACGCCGCGACGGCGCGCGCCCACCACTGGGCCTTCTCCGCACCGGTGACCTCACGGGCCGTCATGTCCCGCTTCCCCGCCCCGTCCTGGAGCTCCACCAGGGGATCGGCCTTGACGTTGTGGTACCAGACCGGGTGCTTGGGCGCCCCGCCCAGCGAGGCGACCGCCGCGTACCGGCCCTCGTGCTCGACCCGCATCAGCGGCGTCTTGCGGATCTTCCCGCTCTTCACGCCCCGCGTGGTCAGCAGGATCACCGGCAGCCCGGTGTCGCGCAGCGTCGTCCCCTCGGTGCCGCCGGACTTCTCGTACAGCTCCACCTGCTCGCGCACCCACTGGGTCGGGCTGGGTTCGTACTCGCCGTCAAGAGGCATGGCATCGTCCCATCGGTCGTGTTCCGCGACTGGCTTTCTCCCACAACACAGATGCGTGCGCGTTTCATCCACCTATCCGCCGAGCCCGGCCGGATCGAGGACGGCCACCTCGGTACGGCGCAGCCGCTCCGGGTCGGCGATCACCTCGTACGCGGTGATCCGCTCGCCCTCGACACCGACCGTCAGGGCGACCCGCAGCCGCCCGTGCGGGGCTACGACGATGCCGACCCGGCCGTCGAGGAGGGCCACCGCCGCGTACCGGGAGCGGTCCCGCAGCAGGACCGTCCCCTCCGCGACGGCCCGGGCGCCGCGCAGCTCGGGTGCCATCCCGGGCGGAAGCGCCGCGGGGTCCGCGTGGCGCACCACGTCGGGGGCGAGGACGTCGAGCAGCGCGCCCAGGTCCCCGCCCTGCGCGGCGGCCAGGAACGCCTCGACGACGCGTCGGTGGCGGTCGAGTTCGGCGCCGTGCACCACGGGTGTGCCCCGCACCTTGTGGCGGGCGCGGCTGGCCAGCTTCTTCGCGGCGGGCAGGGAGCGGTCCACGACCGGGGCGATCCGGTCGAAGGGCACGCCGAAGAGGTCGTGCAGCACGAAGGCGACCCGTTCGGCCGGGCCGAGCCGGTCCAGGACGACCAGCAGGGCGAGCCCCACCGAGTCCCCGAGGACCGCCGTGTCCTCCGGGCCGCCCGCGGCGGCGCCCCGCTCCGGCGGCCGCTCCCCGAACGGCTCCTCGCGCCGTGCCGAGGGGGCGCGGAGCATGTCGAGGCAGATCCGGGAGACGACCGTGGTCAGCCAGGCCGACAGGCTCTCGATGCCGTCGTCACCGGTGCGGACCAGCCGCAGCCAGGCCTCCTGCACGGCGTCGTCCGCCTGGTCGGGCGAGCCCAGCAGCCGGTGGGCGATGGCCCGCAGCCGCCCCCGCTCCGCCTCGAACCGCCGCGCCAGCGCCTCGTCCCCGGCCATGGGTCACCTTTCCTCGCCGTGTGCCGTCACCCCTGTGACGTATCCCGCCGCACAGAGGTGACCACCATGAACCTGCTGCACATCGACTCCAGTGCCGACACCGACGCCGACTCCGTGACCCGGCGGCTGACCGCGCTGTTCGCCACCACCTGGCGCGCCGCGCACGGCACCGGCCGGCACCGCCACCGCGACCTGTGCGCGGAGCCGGTGCCTCCGCTGGCCGCGGCCCAGGCCACCCTCGGCCGGCGCGTCCAGCGAGCCGGCATGGTCGCGCCGCAGAAGGTGTCCGCGCTCGTCGAGAGCCCCGCCGAGGAGCGGGAGTGGGCGCTGACCCTGCCCCTGATCGAGGAACTGCGCGCCGCCGACACCCTGTTGCTGGGGGTGCCGATGTACAACTTCGCCGTCCCCGCCGCGCTGAAGGCGTGGATCGACCGGGTCACCTTCCCCGGCGCGTTCACCGACCCGGACACCGGCGAGAGCCTGCTGGGGGAGCTGCGCGTGGTGGCGGTCATGGCGCGGGGCGGGGGCTACGGGCCGGGCACGCCGCGCGAGCACGACGACTTCCAGACGCCGTACCTGAAGGCCTACTTCGCCAACCTCGGCGTCGCTCCGGAGAACCTCCACCTCGTCGCGGCCGAACTGACCATGGCTCCGCGGATGCCGCACCTGGCCGGTTTCACCTCGCTGGCCGAGGACTCCCTGGCCCGTGCCCGCGCGACGGTGACATCGCTCGCGGCGGCCTGACCTCAGCAGGACTCCAGCAGCCGCCGGGCCGCGTCCCTGGCCTCGGCGGCCGGCCGCGTGCTCGCGGTGATGCCGGCGGTCACCATGGCGCCCTCGGCCAGCAGGAACAGCGGCCCGGTCAGCTCGTCCGGCCGCCCCGCGTCGGCCACGAGAGAGGCGAGGTAGTCCCGGAACGCCTGCTTGTGGGCGCGGACTTGGGCCGTCACCCGCTCCGAGGTCGCGCCCAGCTCGCCGTAGGAGTTGATCCACGCGCACCCGCGGAAGCCGTCCTCGCCGAACCACCGCTCCAGCCAGTCGAAGACGGCGAGGATCCGCTCCTCGGGGTCCTCGGTCCGGGCGACATGGGCGGCGAGCCGCTCGCGCCAGCGAACGTCGCGGCGTTCCAGATACGCCTCCACCAACTGCTCCTTGGCGGGGAACAGTTGGTACAGCCGCTTGAGTGAGACCCCGGAGGCGCCGCGGATGGCGTCCATGCCGACGGACTGGATGCCCTGGCCGTAGAACAGCTCCTCGGCGGCGTCCAGTGCCTGCTCCCGGGCGGTCGCGCTGTCCATGGACGGTCTCTCCTTGACGTGAGAACGGGCGTTCTCCTACGGTAGCAGCCCACCCGGAGAACGCACGTTCTCCCCTTCCGTTCACGGAGGTCGACATGACCGAACGCCCGCCCCTGCCGCCGTTCACCGCCGCGAGCGCGGCCCGCAAGGTGCAGGCCGCCGAGGACGCCTGGAACACCCGCGACCCGCACAAGGTGTCCCTCGCCTACTCCGAGGACTCCGTCTGGCGCAACCGCGACACCTTCCTCACCGGCCGCGCCGCGATCGTCGAGTTCCTCACCGCCAAGTGGGCCCGCGAGCGCGCCTACGCCCTGCGCAAGGACCTGTGGGCCTTCGACGGCAACCGCATCGCGGTCCGCTTCCAGTACGAGTGCCAGGACGCCGACGGCCAGTGGTGGCGGTCGTACGGCAACGAGCTGTGGGAGTTCGACGAGCGCGGGCTCATGACTCGGCGCGAGGCCAGCATCAACGACGTCCGCATCGAGGAGCACGAGCGCCGCATCCACGGCTCGCGCGGGGAGGAGCCGTTGCCCGTTCAGTAAGGTGCTCGGATGACCGAACAGGCCGGAGCACCCTTCCTCTACGTCGTCGTCTGTGCCGCCGGAATCGCCTCCGGCGTGGGCAAACTCGTCACCGCCGCGCAGGAGCGGGGCTTCGAGGTCGGGGTCATCGCGACGCCCGCCGCGCTGAACGGCTTCTTCGACACGGCGGCCGTCGAGGCGCTCACCGGCCGCCCCATCCGCTCCGCCTGGCGCACCCCCGCCGATCCGCGGCCCTTCCCGCCGCCGGACGCGGTCGTCGTCGCGCCCGCCACCTTCAACACCGTCAACAAGTGGGCGGCGGGCCTGGGCGACACCCTCGCCGTGGCCACCCTGTGCGAGGCCTACGGCCTCGGCGTCCCGGTCGCCGCCCTGCCCTGCGTGGCCGACGCGCTCGCCGCCCACCCCGCCTACCAGGAGAGCCTGGAGCGCCTGCGCGGGATGGGCGTCCGCTTCGGCGAGCCGTACACCGGTGAGCCCCAAGAGGACGGCCGACGGCCGGAGTTCGGCTGGGAACGGGCCCTGGACCTGCTGGACCGGGCCTAGTCGGCCTGTCGTCGAATCCCCCCGGGCGACGCCCTAGACGCAGTCCACCGTGGGCCCCGCCAGCATGCCCCCGGTGTAGAGCGCCTGGCCCTGCGGGATCCAGTAGCCCAGCTTGGACACCACCGTGGAGCAGGTGTCCCGCAGGGCGATCCGGACGACCACGGTGGCCGGGCGGCCCGGCTGAAGGTCCGTCAGGGCACAGTCGAGGGCGAACAGTTGACGGGCCGTCGAGGGATGGCGGCCGACCAACGGATTGACGCACCGGGCGTCGTCCGTGGTCAGCTCCGCCCCCGACGCCTCCTCCCCGATCAGCCCGAACCGGGCGCTGCCGTCGCCCCGTTCGCTGTCGCGCGCAACGGTGTACGTCAGGGTCGTCGCCGTGCCGCGGCGCAGCGTGCCCCGGTCGACCTCGACCCGGTGCGTGGGCGCCGCCTTGGGCGCGGTCAGGGTGAGGGTGGCCCGGACCGTGCCGTGCAGATCCACGCCCGAGGGATCGGAGCGGACCTGGACGTCGGCCTCGACCTCGTAGGTGCCGGGGCCGGGATACTCCCGCGAGCCGGGCAGCGTGCCGGCGGCGACCACCTGACCGTCCCGGCGCGCCGTCCAGGTGCCCGAGGTCAGACACGCCGGACGGGCGGGGGAGGCGGCCCGGCGGCAGGTCGCTGGCGCCGAGACCGCCATCATCGGCGTACCGCTGCCCAGGCACAGCGACACCGAGGCGCGCTGCCCGCCGGGCCCGGACAGGACCCCGGCGGGCGCGCACAGGGTCGCCGGACCTTCCACCGGCGCCGCCGACGGCGGATCCGGTACGGCCCACGCGGGCGCCACGACACCGAGCGGCAGCAGCGCGGCCGCCCCCAGCAGAGTCCTCAGCCTGGCCGGACGTGTCCGCATCGCGTGCCTCCCGGGACGGTCCCGACCGGCCGGACGCCGGTCGTCCGTACCGAGGATGGGGGAGCGGCCCCGGCGCGCGGACGCTCCCACGCCGCACGGTCACCTGCGGGCAGCAATGCGCGCCGCGCGTTCCGTACGTACGCTCCCCCTGGTAGCGACCCCGAAGGCAGGAGCAGCAACGATGCAGTACGTGAAGCTCGGTTCGACGGGCCTGGACGTGTCGCGGATCTGTCTGGGCTGCATGACCTACGGGCTGCCCGACCGAGGCGTGCACGAATGGACACTCGACGAGGAGGCCTCCCGCCCGCTCATCCGCCAGGCGGTCGAGGCGGGCATCAACTTCTTCGACACCGCCAACATCTACTCCGACGGCACCAGCGAGGAGATCGTCGGACGGGCGCTCGCCGACTACGCCCGCCGCGACGAGATCGTGCTGGCCACCAAGGTGCACGGCCGGATGCGGCCCGGACCCAACGGCGGCGGCCTCTCCCGCAAGGTGATCATGGCGGAGATCGACCACAGCCTCAGCCGCCTCGGCACCGACTACGTCGACCTCTACCAGATCCACCGCTACGACGCGCACACCCCGGTCGAGGAGACCATGGAGGCGCTGCACGACCTGGTGAAGGCCGGCAAGGTCCGCTATCTCGGGGCGAGTTCGATGTACGCCTGGCAGTTCTCCAAGATGCAGTACACGGCGGAGCGGAACGGCTGGACGAAGTTCGTCTCCATGCAGAACCACTACAACCTCCTCTACCGCGAGGAGGAGCGCGAGATGCTGCCGCTCTGCGCGGACCAGGGCGTGGGCGTACTGCCGTGGAGCCCGCTGGCCCGGGGCCGCCTCACCCGCGACTGGGGCACCGTCACCGAACGCAGCGCGGGCGACAACTTCGGCAGCCGCCTCTACCAGGAGAGCGACCGCACCATCGTCGAGGCGGTCACCCGGGTGGCGAACGACCGGGGCGTGCCCCGCGCCCAGGTCGCCCTGGCCTGGCTGCTGCACCGCGACACGGTGGCGGCACCCATCGTCGGCGCGCCCAAGCCGCGGCACATCGAGGACGCGGTGGCGGCGGTGGAACTGACCCTGAGCGAGAAGGAGATCGAGGAACTGGAGCAGCCCTACACGGCCCGCCCGATCGTGGGCCACTGATCTAGTGCGGCCCGTGCGGTGCCGTGAACTCGGTGCCGCACGGACCCGCTCCGGCGCTTTCCGGCAGCGCGATCGGCTCGCCCCGCATCGACAGCGTCCGGTAGTAGCCGCCGATCCGCTCGGCCGACCGCCCGACATAGTGGCCGATGAACGAACGCCGGAACCGGTCGGCGCTGCGATTGGGCTGAGAGCCGTGCACCAGGCTGCCGTTGAAGAACAGCACGTCCCCCGGCGCCATGTCGACCGGCACCGCCCGGAGCCCCGGCGGCGGGGCGACGTACTCCCGCGCGAAGGACGCGCCCGGGTCCGCCTCCTCGGGGCAGAACAGCTCCATCCGATGCGTGCCGGGCACCACTTCGAGACCGCCGTTCTCCCGGTCGATCGCCTCGCACGCGATCCACGCCGCCACACAGGTGCCCGGCTCGACCCGAAGATAGAAGTTGTCCTGATGCAACGCCTGCCCGCGGGCCCCCGGCGGCTTGAAGTAGAACATGCTCTGCGCGGCCAGCACCTCCTCGCCCAGCAGCTCCTCCAGCACCGCGCGCAGTCGGGGATCGAGCAGTGTCCGCAGCGCCAACGCGTCGATCTCGTGCGGCTGCATCACCCGCGGATACGCCCGCAGCGGGTCACCGTCCGCCGCGCGCGGCTCGAAATGCCCCGGCACCGGACCCGCCGCGTGCAGCGCCGTGAACCGCTCGCACAGCCGGTCGGCCTCGTCGTACCCGAACAGCCCGCGCGCGACCATGAACCCGTCCTCACGGAACCGCCGGAGCCCGGCGGTGATGTCCATGGCTGTCATGTGTGCACTCCTTCGGTCGAGGACCGTTCGTACGTCACGCTAGGCCGACGCCCGTCCCAGGAGGATGCCCATGTGTGCTGACGGATTGCCCGAGACAGCTGCCGGTGACCCGGCCCCGCCGCCCGGCCTGGTGGTCGTCGGACGCTTCGACCAGCCGCCCGGGTACGCCGTGCACCGGCCCGCCGGAGCGGACAGCTGGCTGTTCACCTGGACCACCGGCGGCCACGGCGAGGTGCGCCAGGGCGCGGCCGCGACCCGGGCGTCCGCCGGCGACCTGGTCGTGCTCGCCCCCGGCGTCCGGCACCGCTACGACGTCGCACCCGGCGCCCGCCACTGGCGGTTCTGGTGGGCGCACTGCCCGGCGCGCCCCACCTGGCAGTCCTGGCTGCGCCCGTACGCCGCCGGGGACGGGCTGCACGTCGTCTCACTCACCCCGGACGCACCGCACGGCCGGATCGAGGCGGCGTTCCGGCGGATGCTCGCCGACGCCCGCTGGACCGGCAGCGGGGCGCCGCCCGAGCGCGGCGACGAGGCCGACCGGGTGGCCGTGGCGCACGGCTCCGCGGCCCGGGAACTCGCCCTGTGCGCCTTGGAGGAGGCCGTCCTGCTGGCCGCCGCCACCGCGCGCACGGCGGCGCCCCCACCCGGCGTCGACGACCGGGTGCGCCGCGCGGAGGCGCTGATCGCGGCCGACCCCGGCGCCCCGCACACGGTGGTCTCGCTCGCCGGGCAGGTGGCCCTGTCGCCCTCCCGGTTCGCCCACCTGTTCACCCAGCAGCTCGGCCAGTCGCCGATGCGCGCGCTGCGCGAGGCGCGACTGCGACACGCCGCACGGCTGCTGGAGGTGACCGACCTGTCCGTGGAACGCGTCGCGGCGGCCTCCGGATTCGCCAGCCCTTTCCACTTCAACCGCGACTTCCGCGCCCGCTACGGCACACCGCCCGGCGCCTACCGGGCCGACGGCCCAAAGGTTGGCGGTACGGCCTCAGGGACACAGACGCCGTGATTTCCCGCCGTACGACTGGCTGAACGCGCCTGGCCAATGGTTCGGGGGGAGCCCGCCGACGCTTATTGAATACGGTTGTCCCGCCCGACTGCGATACGTCGCCGGCCTTTACTGACACAAGTTCAATTCCATGTGCCGCGCACTCAATGCACAAAACCGCGGGAAGTCTTGTTCCGCGCTGCTGACCTGTGCAAAGGTGTGGCTCGCTCCCTTGTGTCGCAGACTTCGGAAGAGGCGCGCCCGGAGCATACCCCTTGGTATGGACCATCGAATGCCGCATGCCCTCCGGAGGAATGCCGCCGTGCATGACGCAGGCTCGCCGAATTCCGCAGGAAACGCCCAGCCCCTCGAATTGACGGACGCGCAACTGAGCGCCGAACTCAAGAAGTGGACCGGCGCGTCGCCCGCGCTCCAGCCGGTGGGCGAACTCCTCGACCGGCACTGGGCGGCGGGCTTCGCCTACGCCCGGCTGTGCACCAGCACGGCCCGTGCCGCCGGAATGCTCACCACCGCGGCGTTCACCCGGCTCTTCGGACAGACCCTGCGGCAGACCGGACCGACCTCGGCGTGGCGTCCCCAACTCCTCGTCACCGTACGGCGCGTCGCGGGGGAGTGGGACACCGACCAGCGACGCGAACTCCTCCATCCCGCGCTGCTCGCCGAGGCCGCGGACGGAGAGCGCGCCGTCGCCCGGCTGCTGCCCCCGGCCCACCGGCGGCTGCTGTCCGGCGCCTTCCAGCGGCTGCCCCAGTCGGCCCGCTGTCTGCTCTGGCACACCGAGGTCGAGGCCGAACCGCTCGACATACCCGCGGCACTGCTGGGCCTGGACGAGGCGGGCGCACGCGTCGAACTCGGCCGTGCCCGCGACCGGTTGCGCGAGGAGTGCCTCCAGGTCCACCGCGAACTCGCCCCCGACCAGGAGTGCCGTCAGTACCTGCGGCTGCTCGACGTCACCTATCGGCGTGGCGGCATCGAGGTCGACCCCGACCTGCGCGGCCACCTCGACCACTGCCGCCACTGCCTGGACACCGCCGACCAGTTGAACTGCTTCAACCACGGCCTGGGCCTGGCCCTCGCCGAGGCGGTGCTCGGCTGGGGCGCCCGCGAGTACGTGGAGTCCCGGGCGCTCAGCGCCGAGGACGCGAGCGCGCCCGAGGAGGTGGCGGCCGTCATGGGGGAGGACTTCGGCGCGGGCCATCTGCCCGGAGCACCCCCGGCCGCCCCGCGCGCCTCATGCAGCCGTACCGCCCGCAAGGCGGCCCGGCGTGCCGTGCGGCGCCGCAATCTCACGGTGGCCGTGGTGACGGTCGGCGCTCTGGTCCTGGTCCCGTTGGTGCTGTGGGCAGCCCTGGGCTCCGAAGACGACCTCGCCCCGACGGGCCAGGGCGGCAGGACCGAGGCGGCCGGTTCCGCGAGCCGTGCGCCCACCAGTCCGTCGTGGGCCGGCGCCAAGGAGGCGGCCAAGGGCACGCTGACCGGGCGGCTGCACAACCTCGCCTCCGGGCTGTGCGTCGGCGTCGTCGGCGGCAAGGCCGTCAAGGGCGCCGAGACCGAACTCGCGAAGTGCTCGCCGCAGGCCGGACAGCAGTGGGTCTACGAGACCGACGGCCTGCTGCGCAGCGCCGCCGAGCCCGATCTGTGCCTGGACTCCGGGCTCGGCTACTCGGTACGGCTCTTGTCCTGCACGGACAACCGCAAGGTCCGCTACGACTTCACCCTCCAGGGCACCTTCGTCCCGCGCTGGGACCAGGACCTCGCCCTGACGCCCGCCGCCACCGACGGCTCCGGCGCCCTGGTCCTCAAGACCCGCAAGGACGACTCCGCCCAGCGCTGGGTGATCGACACCTCCAAGCCCGAACTCCAGCTCCAGGCGGTCAACTGGGACGCGCCCGCGACCACACCACCGGCGCCGACGCCCAAGCCCTCCCCGTCGAAGACCCCGAAGGCCACCGCGTCCCCGTCCCCGACGCCCACCCCGACACCCTCGCCCAGCGACTCCTGCGCCACGGACCCGTACTCCTGCTGGGACGACGGCAACGACTGGGGCAACGGCTCTTGGGGCGGCGGCCACGGCGGCGGACGCCACTGACCGTCAGGGCCCCGAGCCGGGGGCGAACACCGTCAGACGCACCGTGGACGCGTTGCCGGACACCGGCACCGCACCCGCCGTCCAGGGCACCTCGATCGGCTTCCGCTCGTCGGGCGGGGTCACCAGCAGCCCCGCCGGACGGGCCGTACGCGCCCCGCTGATCTCCGGACTGGAGTACGACAGACCGGCCCAGGCGCTGTCGCCCGGCGCCAGGGTCACCCGGCTCGGTGAGCCCGGAGCGCGTTCGGGGTCCGGGCCGAGCTGCCGGCCGGCGGCGTCCACGAAGGCGGCGCCCGGATAGCCGTACACCGTGCAGGTGCGCGCCGAGGCGTTGGTCAGCACGATCGGGAAGTTCCGCTGCCCGGCGCCCGGATCCATCCGGCCGACCTCGGCACGCAGCTCGGCGGTGCGGCAGCGGGAGGTCGGCTCGACGGCGCCGGCCGCCGATGGGGACGACGCCGGTCGGGTGGGTGTGGGTGTGGCCCGCTCGCTGGGGGAGGCGCTGGGCGGGCTCGTGGTCCGGTCCTGCGTCGCGGGCGTCGTCGGCCGGGGAGCGGTCGCCGTGCCGTCGGCGCCGCCGCAGGCCGTGAGGGCGCCGAGCAGGGCGACGGCGCTCGCGAGCAGGGCGGCGCGGTGCGGGGACGAGGACGTGTTCACCATGTTCTCCACGCTCCTGAGGGTTCGTCACTTCCCGGGTGTCCCGCCGAGGACAGGAGAAACGCGGACAGCGTACGCCCGTTCAGACCTCGTCGAGGAGGCTCAGTTCGGCCCAGATCGTCTTGCCGCTGGGGGTGTGCCGGCTGCCCCAGCGCTGGGTGAGCTGGGCGACCAGCAGCAGGCCCCGGCCGCCCTCGTCCCAGGTCTTGGCGCGGCGCAGATGCGGGGCCGTGTGGCTGGCGTCGGACACCTCGCAGATCAGGGTCGCCGCGTCATGGATCAGCCGGAGCCGGATCGGCTGGGAGCCGTACCGGATCGCGTTGGTGACCAGTTCGCTCACCACCAGTTCGGCGGTGAACGAGGCCCCGCTCAAGTCCCAGGCGTCGAGCTGCTCCACGGCCTGCTTGCGGATCGGCCCGACCAGCGCCGGGTCGGCCGGGATGTCCCAGGTGGCGACCTGGGAGGCGGGCAGTCCCCGGGTGCGGGCCAGCAGTAGGGCCACATCGTCGGCGACCCCGCCGGGCGGCAGCAGCGCGTGCAGGATCCGGTCGCAGCTCTCCTCCAGCGAGTCGGCGGGGACGGCCAGGGCCTCCAGAAGAAGGGCCTGGCTGGCGTCCACGTCGCGCTCGCGGGTCTCGATCAGACCGTCGGTGAAGAACGCCAGCACACTGCCCTCGGGCAGATCGACCTCGGCCGACTCGAAGGGCAGCCCGCCCAGGCCCAGCGGCGGACCGGCGGGCAGCTCGATCCGGCGGGGGGCGCCGGTCGGCGGCACCATCACGGGCGACGGCAGCCCGGCCCGGGCCAGGGTGCAGCGCCGGGACACCGGGTCGTACACGGCGTACAGGCAGGTGGCGCCGACCTCGCCCGGGTTGCCCTCCCCGTCGGACTCCTCGGAGAGCCGCAGGACCAGGTCGTCGAGGTGGGTGAGCAGTTCGTCGGGGGCCAGGTCGATGTCGGCGAGGGTGCGTACGGCGGTGCGCAGCCGCCCCATGGTGGCCGAGGCCTGGATGCCGTGCCCGACGACGTCCCCGACGCACAGCGCGACCCGCATCCCGGACAGTGGGATCACGTCGAACCAGTCGCCGCCAACCCCGGAGCGGGCCGCCGGGAGGTAGCGGGAGGCCGCGTCCACGGCGGGGGTGCGCGGCAGCCCGCGCGGCAGCAGGCTGCGCTGGAGGGCGAGCGCGGTCTCGCGCTCCCGGGAGTAACGGCGGGCGTTGTCGACGCAGACCGCCGCGCGGGCCGTGATCTCCTCCGCCAGCAGGACGTCGTCCTGGGTAAACGGATCCGGCCGCCGGAACCGGGTGAGCACCGCGACCCCGAGGGTCAGGCCCCGGGCCCGGATCGGCACGGACATCGTGGAGTGGATGCCGTACTCCTTGACGCGTGCCCGGCGCCTGCGGTCCTGGCTCAGCCAGGCGTCCACGTCGCCGGAGGGCACCGAGGCGACGATGGTGCGGCCCGCCGTCAGCGAGCCCGCCTGCGGGGACTGGGGCGGGTAGAGCTCCAGATGCCCCGGCTCGACCACGGCCTCCGGGCTGCCCGGGTTCACCGACCGGTGTGCGGCCCGGCGCAGCGGGACCGGGGCGTCGGCCGGCGGTGACGCGGCCGTGCCCTCGCCGTCCGGGTCGAGCAGGTCGACGCTGACGAAGTCGGCGAGCGCGGGCACGCACACATCGGCCAGCTCCTGTGCCGTCCGGGTGACGTCGAGGGTGGAGCCGATGCGCACGCTCGCCTCGTTGACCAGCTGAAGCCGCTCCCGGGAGAGGTAGTTCTCGGTGAAGTCATGGGCGGCCAGACACACGCCCCGCACCCGGCCGTCGCCGTCGGTCACCGGCGCCATCCGGGCCAGCCACGCGTGCGCGCGCTCCTCACCGCCGGCGCGCATGTACGTCTGCACATCCCGGGCCCGGCCGGTGGCCAGCACGCCCGCCATGTGCTCCTCCAACTCCTCGCTCTGCGCCTTGCCGCCGATCTCGGAGATCCGGAGCCCCTGGATGCGCTCCTCGGGCAGCCCGATCACCTGGGCCATGGCCTCGTTGATCCGGCGCAGCCGCAGCCGCTCGTCGTAGACGGCGACGGCGCACGGCGACTGGGTGAGGGAGGCCGTGCCCAGCGGATCGTCGGGGGAGTCGGCGTCGGTGGCCTCCAGCGGGGTGACCACGAGCCAGTGGCCGGGCGAGCCGTCGCGCGGCAGCCGGTGGTGGGCGAGCAGCCACACCCGCACCCGGTGGCCGTCCTGGTGGAGCAGCGGCAGCGTGCCGTCCCAGCGCGGGCCCGTCGGGACGGGGACGCGGCCGTCGGCCAGCAGCTGCGCGGCAGGGCGGCCCACGACGTCGGCGGCCGGCCAGCCCAGCAGACGCCGGGCCCCGGCGTTCCACTCCAGCAGCGTGCCGTGCTCGTCGATGACGGCCCGAGCCGTCGCGGCGTCGTCGATCGGGTCGTGCGGGGTCATCGTCGCCACTCCAACGCGGACACTCACAGTGACCGGTGGTCACGTGCGTTCCAGCCTAGTGCGTCCGGGCCCCGGACGGATGGGGAACCCTTGTCCAGGCGGTCGAACGGTCAAGGTCGAAATCCGGCCGTTGTGCCACAGCGAGCGCAAGCGCTTTCTCCTGACCCTTGACGATGTTGTGCTGCTCCCCGCTAGGATCTGCGTGTTCACGATCAGTTGTGAGTGGTTTTGGGCCTTGATGAGGCAGAGCCGCCATGACGGTCACTCGCAGATCGGTTCTGATCGCCTCCACGGCCGCGCCGGCCGTGGGCGCCCGATCGGGGCGGCATGTCGTCCCTTTGTGTGACGGCTGGCGGTTCGCCCTGGTCAACCCGGGCGGGATCACCGATCCGACCGGCGCGTACACCGACGCAGCGGACCCTCGAGCAGTACGGATCGGCAAGTTGGGGATACCGGCAACCTGAACTCCCCCAGGGGTGCGGGGCTGTATCGATGTGCGGCTCCGCCGCGTGTGCGCGACCAGCCACGATGGCGCCGCATCCGCCAAACAGGCACACGCGACCCCCGCCCGCAGGCGACATTCATCCCGTCCGCACCGTTGACGCCACGTCACACCGACCACAACCATGGCCTCCGACCGCTTCTGGGAGCGCTCCCACGGGAGCGTAACCCGCACCTCCCCCGAGGAGCCCAGACGTGAAACGCCGCAGAACGACACTCCTGTCCCTGACCGCCCTGCTCGCGGCGGGACTCACCGCACTGCCCGCCACGCAGGCCGGCGCCGAGGAGGTCGAGCAGCTCAAGAACGGCACCTTCGACACCACCACCGACCCCTGGTGGACGACGAGCAACGTCACCGCGGAACTGTCCGACGGACACCTCTGCGCGGACGTCCCCGGCGGCACCGCCAACCGCTGGGACGCCACCATCGGCCAGAACGACATCGCCCTGGTCAAGGGCGAGTCCTACCGCTTCTCCTTCCGCGCGAACGGCTCGCCCGAGGGGCACGTGGTGCGCGCGATCGTCGGCCTGTCGGCGGCGCCGTACGACACGTACTTCGAGGTGTCGCCGCAGCTGAGCGTCTCCGGGAACGCCTACACGTACACCTTCACCGCACCGGTCGACACCCCCCAGGGCCAGGTCGCCTTCCAGGTCGGCGGCAGCGCGGACCCCTGGCGGTTCTGCGTGGACGACGCCTCGCTGCTGGGCGGTGTGGCGCCCGAGCCGTACGAGCCCGACACCGGGCCGCGGGTCCGGGTGAACCAGGTCGCCTATCTGCCCGCGGGGCCGAAGAACGCCACCCTCGTCACCGAGGCGACCGAGCGGCTGCCCTGGCAACTGCGGGCCGCCGACGGGGCCGTGGTGGCCCGCGGCTGGACCGTGCCGCGCGGGACCGACGTCTCCTCCGCCCAGAACGTCCACTCCATCGACTTCGGCGCCTACCGCAAGCGCGGCAGCGGCCTCACCCTGGTCGTCGACGGCGAGACCAGCCGCTCCTTCGACATCGACGCGGGTGTCTACGAGCGGCTGCGGCTGGACGCGGCGAAGTACTACTACACCCAGCGCAGCGGCATCGCCATTCGGGACGACCTGCGCCCCGGGTACGCCCGCCCCGCGGGCCATGTCGGTGTGGCACCGAACCAGGGCGACGGCTCCGTGCCCTGCCAGCCCGGTGTCTGCGACTACACACTCGACGTGACCGGCGGCTGGTACGACGCCGGTGACCACGGCAAGTACGTCGTCAACGGCGGTATCTCGGTATGGGAGTTGCTCAGCACCTACGAGCGCGCCCTGCACGCCCGCACCGGTGACCCGGCGAGGCTGGGCGACAACACCCTCGCCATCCCCGAGAGCGGCAACAAGGTGCCCGACCTGCTCGACGAGGTCCGCTGGGAGCTGGATTTCCTGCTGAAGATGCAGGTGCCCGAGGGACAGCCGCTGGCCGGAATGGCCCACCACAAGATCCACGACGAGCAGTGGACCGGACTCCCGCTGCTGCCGAGCGACGACCCGCAGAAGCGTGAACTGCATCCGCCGTCCACCGCGGCGACCCTGAACCTGGCGGCGACGGCGGCCCAGGCGGCGCGCCTGTACAAGCCCTACGACCGGGAGTTCGCCGCGAAGGCCCTGTCGGCGGCGCGCAAGGCATGGGCGGCGGCGCTCGCCCATCCCGACCGGTACGCCTCCGAGAGCGACGGAATCGGCGGCGGCACCTACGCCGACAACAACGTCACGGACGAGTTCTACTGGGCGGCGGCCGAGCTGTATCTCACCACCGGCGAGCGGGAGTTCGCCGCCCGGGTGCTCGACTCACCTGTCCACACGGCCGACATCTTCGGCGCCACCGGCTACGACTGGGCCCGCACGGCCGCCGCGGCCCGCCTGGACCTGGCGACCGTGCCGAGCAAGCTGCCCGGCCGGGACAAGGTCCGCCAGTCCGTGATCAAGGGCGCCGACCGCTACCTGGCGACCCTGAAGTCGCAGGCGTACGGCATGCCCTACGCCCCCGACGGCAACCTCTACGACTGGGGCTCCAACCACCAGGTCGCCCACAACGCCGTGGTCATCGCCACCGCGTACGACATCTCGGGAGGCTCGAAGTACCGGGACGGCGCGGTGCAGAGCATGGACTACCTGTTCGGCCGCAACGCGCTCAACATCTCCTACGTGACCGGCTACGGCGAGGTCAACGCGCAGAACCAGCACGCGCGTTGGTACGCCCACCAGCTCGACCCGAACCAGCCGAACCCGCCCAAGGGCACCCTGGCCGGCGGGCCGAACTCCGGCATCCAGGACCCCTACGCACAGAGCAAACTCCAGGGCTGCGTCGGTCAGTTCTGCTACATCGACGACATCCAGTCCTGGTCGACCAACGAGCACACCATCAACTGGAACTCGGCGCTCACCCGACTGGCCTCCTTCGTGGCGGACCAAGGATGACCCGCTGAGGCCGCTCGGGCGGCACACTGGGCGGATGAACTCCCCCTTACCGCAAGCGGATCCCCGTCGAACGAGCGTCGTCGTAGTGGGCCTGGACGCCTACGAGGCGGGGGCGCACTGGGCCCTGGACGGCCCGGTGTCCGACGCGCTGCGGTTCGCGGACTGGTTTCTCGACCGGGGTGTGCCGCCCGAGCGGATCACTGCACTGCTCTCCGCGCCGCCCGGCCGGCCCGGCGCCGTGCCCGAGGTGCCCTACGAGGTCCTCGGCGCGGACCGGGCCACCGTGCACAACACTCTGCTGCGGACGGTTGCGGCGGCGCAGAGCGAACTGCTGTGGGTCGTGTGGGGCGGCCACGGCGTCGTCGACGTCGAGGGCAGACGGCGCCTCTTCTACGCGGACGCCACCGAATCCGACCCGCTGAACGTCGACTTCGACGCGCTGCTCGCGTACTACCGCGCGGCGCCCCGCCACCCACGCCAGATCTGGCTGGTCGACGCCTGCCAGCAGCTGCACAACCCCTGGCGCGCCCGCCGTCACCTGCCCCGCGAGGACTACGGCACCCCGATGCCCCGGACCGCACGCGACCAGGCGGTCCTCTTCGCCGCCCGGCCGGGCGAGGCCGCGACCAACCTGTCCGGCGCCGGGACGGGCCTGTTCAGCCGCGAGGCACTGGCCGTACTCACCGACGACAAGACGATCGGCACGGCCTGGCCACCTGACCCCGCCCTCTTGATGGACCGCCTCAGGGACCGCTTCACCCGACTGCGCGCCGAAGGGCTCGCGGCCCAGACCCCCACCTACGTCTGGTCCCGCACCTGGGACGGCGACGAAGGCCAGCTCCTGTCCCGAGGCCGCCCCGAGCCCGACGGCGCCGTATCCCCCGACTTGACCCCCGACCGACTGCGCACCCTGACCGACGCCCTCCTGGCGGTCGAGGAGTTCGTCGAACCCCAGGGCCGCGAGGAAATCCTCGGTCTCCTCCGAATCGGCGTCCGAGCCGCCGTACCGCGCCACAGCCGCCCGCGCCTCGACACCATCAGCATCCTGCGCACCTGCGCCCGACGGCCGGGGGCGTTGAGGGAGTTGGGGGAGGCGGTGCTGTTGTGCGCGGGAGGCAGCGCGGAGTCCGAGCGCGTGCATCGACTGATCGTTGAAGGAGGATGAGTGATGCTGTGCGCTGACATCACAACGGCATTGGGTCTATGCCGCAATCCACGCGGTGCTTCCGGGCCTGGACGCGGTGAACGAGAGGATGCTCCGCTCCCAGCACCCGCGTGAGCCGTTCCATGGTTGCAGCAAGTAGCCGCTCGGCCTCCTCCCGATGACCTTGTGCTCTCAGATCCAGGGTCAGGTTGACGCCACAGGCCAACGTCGAGGGGTGATTCGGCCCGAGTACATCGGTCGACACCGCCAAGGTGCCGCCGTCCAGTGTCTCGGCGGCCGAGTACTCGCCGAGGGCGTGCAGATCACTGGCCAGGTTGATCGCGCATGCCACCGACGATGGGTGTCGTGCGCCGAGAACGCGGCTGAAGTCCGCCAACGTCCGCTCGTGCACCGCGCGGGCGGCCTCAGCATCGCCGAGGAGGCGGTGGGTGAGCGCCAGGTTCATCTCGGCCGAGAGCGTGTGTGGATGCACGGGGCCGTAAATGTCGGCGTACTGACGGTGTATCCATGCTCCGAGATCGTGGGCGGCGGGCACCTTGCCTGCCTCACGCAGTGCCATCGCGAGTGTCAACGTCGACGCCACCGATTCCGGACCGCTCTCCCCGTATCTGCGGATGACACCGGCCCGGGTGCGCTCTGCCACAGCCAGCGCCTCTTCGTAGCGTCCTGCATGCCGCAGCGTCACAGCGAGATGACGGTGTGCGGCGAGGCTGAGCGGGTTGTCGCGGCCGAGCAGCCGCGCCGCCTGGCCCGTCAGCTCCCGCAGGTGGGTGAGGGCGGTCTGGTATCCGTCCAGTTCCTGGATGTCGAGGATGAGTCCGAGCCACGTCACCAGAGTCAGGACATGGTCCTGCCCGAAGGTCGTCGTCTTGTTGCGGAGGGTGTCCGTGTCCAGCTCGCGGGCGCGTGCGAACTCACCGGAGAGGCGGAGGCTGACGCCCAGGTTGTGGGCCGCGCGGAGGGTCTCGGGATCGTCGGGGCCCAGCAGCCGAAGATAGCGTTGGTGCACTGACTCGGAGAGTTCCAAGGCGGCTGCGAACTTGCCCTTGGCGCGGAGATCGATGGCCACGTTGCCCCATGCGTCCAGGGTGTCCTCGTGGTCCTCACCGACGGTGCGTCGATAGGCGTCCAGCACGCGGGCGTTGACGGCCGCCGACTCCGCATGACGGCCCATGCTGGCCAACGCGGCCCCCAACCACTTGGACACTTCCAGTGTCGCTGGGGCATTCTCCCCGCCGCCGCTTCGCCAGGACTCGTAGGCCGATCTGGCCAGTTGTAAGGCGGCTTCAATGTTTCCCCAGCGTAAGAGGTAGATGACCTGGTTGATGACCAACTTCCGCACGTACGGGTCGGTGGACCGGACCGCCCCGGAGACGATCACATGCGGGTACAGCTCGCCATAACGCGGCCAGTCGCTCGCGTTGTGGGGGTCGTTGGGGTCATTGGTCGACAGGAGCAGGTGGACACCCTGCCGCATGGTCTGTTGCTCACTTTCCGTCATGCGTGATATCAGCGCCACCTGGATCAGCCGGTGTATCTGGAGGGACCTGGTGGGGAAGTCCCACCGGGCCAGCGAGAACCGGCCAATGGCCCGAATGGCCTGACCGAGGTGGATCGGGTCCCGCAGAACCGCGTCGAGTTCCGGCGTGATGGAGCCCCCCGGATGGCTGACGAAGAGGTCGCGCGGGATGGCCTCCGGTGCGCAGAAGGCGCACAGTTGCAGAAGCCGCAGGGCCGCGGGATTCTCTGACTCCAGATGGTCCAGTGAGACGTTCCAAGCCGCGATGACCGGCTGCTGGTAGTCGAGGGGGGCTGCGAGGCTCAGCAACTCGACCCGCTTCTCGTCCAGGAGTCGGAGGTATTCGTCGGCGGGCATCCCTGTCTCGGCCCGCCAAGCGGCGGCCTGAACGATGGCCAGTGGCAGATCGCCGAGTGCCTGCGCGAGCCGGTCGGCTTCGTCGTTGGTGATCTCCGGACCTCGCCCACGCAGTAGGGCCACGCTCTCCTCACGCCGGAAGACATCGACCTCCAGAGGCGGGGCGACTCCGGCCCATTGCGGATTGCGCGAGGTGACGAGGACGTCCCCTGGTCCGCCGGAGGGAAAGTAGTGGCGGACCGACTCGGGGTTGTCCGCGTTGTCGAACACGAGCAGCCAACGACCGTATGGCTTGCCGCGGCGGAGTTCCTCCAGGACCCTCGCCACCGTCGCCGTGGCTTCGCCCCCCGTATCGATGCCCAGCTGCGGAGCCAAGGAGGCCAGAGACAGAGTGATTTCCGTGGTGCGTTCTGCTGGAATCCACCAGACGACGTCGTAGTCCCGGAGGTGCCGGTAGATGTACTCCACCGCAAGAGTCGACTTGCCGACTCCGCCCATGCCGTGGAGCGCGCTGGGAAGTACGGCTGCCGCATTGTTCTTTCGGAGCCGCTCGTGGAGCACTGCCAACAAGCTGTCGCGGCCAGTGAAGTTGGGGTTCCGCAGAGGCACGCTGCCCCAGATCGCAGGAGTCCCACCACCTGGTGTGAGTCCGGCGTCCTCGTGCACCGAACCTTCCTGTTCCCGGTCGTTCGTCGCGGGCGCGGCCGCCGGGGCGTTCTGCGGCGGTGGACAGGGCGGGAGCCCGCCGGCCGCGGGTGCCTCGCGTTCGAGGATTGCCTCCAGCCGTTGCTGATGCTCGGGGTCGGTCCGGGGTGAGGCTGCTCTGAGGTAGGTCATCCAGGGCGGCTCGGGTGCCGGAGCTCTGTGTCGGGCTGCCACATGCAGGAAATCCGACCATGCTGTGGTGCTGTGCCTGGGAAGTACGGAGGAGAGGGAGGAGGTCGCCCGTTCCACGAGTAGTCGGCGTTCCTCGATGGTCAGGCGTATGGCCTGAAGAGCGTCCTGCACCACCTCCCAGGAGTCGGTGACCCCGGGCGGGAGGAGGCGCACTGCTGTCCATTCGTCGGCGAGCCGATACATTCGCAGACACTCGGGGCAGGCCGGATCCAGCAGGTCGATGACGGCCGCCAGGCACGACAGCCCGTCAGGCACGTTGTTCGGGGTGAGCGGACTCCTCATGCACAAGAGCATGAGCGCGACGTACTGGCTGCGTGGTCGGGATTGGCGTGACAGGTGTCCCGTGCGCTTCAGCCGGTCCAGCACCAGGCTCAGGAACTGCTCACGGTCCTCGGTGGACCACGTGCCATCCAGCTCTACCAAGAGATCGACGGCCGTACGCCGCAGACGCTCCTCGATTTCCTCGCGCAAGGGTCGATCCCTCCATTGCCCCCTGCAAGGCACGCGAGCCGATGCCCTGTTCGACTGCCTGAAGGTGCGGAAACCTCACACCAGGGTAGTGAGCCCAGGGCTCGAGGGAAGGGGCAAACCGCAAGGGACCCAACCGCCTACGGTTCCCGCTGGAGCAGTTCCCCGGGTCGTTCATGGGCCGTCAGCGTGTGCAGGCGGGCCTGGTCCAGGGGCTCGTGGAGTTCGACGTACTCGCCGTGCGGGAGGCGCTTGATGATGCCCGTCTCGCGGCCGTGGGCGACGAGTTCCTTGTCGCGGAGCTGGAGGCCGAGGCAGATGCGGCGTGTCACGACGAACACGATCACCGGCAGGACGAAGACCGCGATACGGATCGTCCAGGTCACCGCGTTGATGGACAGATGGAGTTTCGTCGCCACGATGTCGTTGCCGCCGCCCGCCAGCAGGATCAGGTAGAGCGCGATCCAGGCTGCGCCGAGGCCGGTGCGGACCGGGTGGTTGCGGGGGCGGTCCAGGAGGTGGTGCTCGCGCTGGTCGCCGGTGAGCCGGGACTCCACGAACGGGTAGACGCCGATCAGGACCAGGAGCAGCGGGAAGACGACGATCGGGATGAGCACGCCGAGGGCCAGGGTGTGGCCCCACATCGTGATCTCCCAGCCGGGCATCACCCGCACCAGGCCCTCCGCGAAGCCCAGGTACCAGTCGGGCTGGGCGCCCGTGGAGACCTGGTCGGCGCGGAACGGGCCGTACACCCAGACCGGGTTGATCGTGGCGACCGCGGCGAGCAGGGTGAGCGTGCCGAGGACGAGGAAGAAGAAGCCGCCCGCCTTGGCCAGGTACACCGGCATGAACGGGGCGCCCACGACGTTGCGTTCGCTGCGGCCGGGGCCCGCGAACTGGGTGTGCTTGTGGTACACGACCAGCAGGACATGCGCGACGACCAGGGCCGCCATGATGCCCGGGATCACCAGGATGTGCAGCGCGTAGAAGCGGGCCACGATGTCCTCGCCGGGGAACTCGCCGCCGAACAGGAACATCGACAGGTACGTGCCCACGATCGGGACGGACAGCAGCGCGCCGTTGACGAACCTCAGGCCGGTGCCCGACAGCAGATCGTCCGGGAGCGAGTAGCCGAACAGGCCCTCGAACAGGCCGAGAAAGAGCAGCAGCCAGCCGAACAGCCAGTTGATCTCCCGGGGCTTGCGGTACGACCCGGTGAAGAAGTGCCGCATCATGTGCGTCAGCATCCCGGCGACGAACACCAGCGCCGCCCAGTGGTGCAGTTGGCGGATGAGCAGTCCGCCGCGCACGTCGAAGCTGATGTCGAGGGTGGAGGCGTACGCCTCGGACATGCGTATGCCGTTGAGCGGGACGTAACTGCCCTCGTACGTCACCTCGTTCATCGACGGGTGGAAGAAGAGGGTGAGCCAGACGCCGGTCAGGATCAGCACCACGAAGCTGTACAGGCAGATCTCGCCCAGCAGGAACGACCAGTGGTCGGGGAAGACCTTGCGCAGGTACTTGCGGCCCAGCGCGTGGATGCCGAGGCGGCCGTCGAACCAGTCGGCGACGCGCTCGCCCTTCGAGGCCTCGCTCACGTCTCCCCCTCCTCTTCCTCTTCCTCGCCGCGCTCGACATGGCCGAGCTTGTCGGGGTTGCTGACGATGTACAGGCCCGAGATCCGGTCGCCCTCCGGGGTGAGGTCCATGACCATCACCGCGAACGGGGCGTCGCCGTCGAACAGCACCGCCGCGTCGTCGCCATTGACCCGGCGGTAGCGCACGTCCAGTTCGGCCACACCGTGCCGGGCCGCGTGTCCGGTGAGCAGCCGGACCACCTTCTCCCGGCCCTGCACCGGCCGCAGTCCCGCCGGTTTGCGGTTGCCGCCGCCGTCCGACCAGACCGTGACGTCCGGGGCGAGGATCTCCATCAGCGCGGCGATGTCCCCGTCGAACGCGGCCCGCACGAACCGCTCCGTCGCCTCCCGCCGCACCCGTGGATGCGCCCGGTACCGCGGTCTGCGGGCGTGCACGTGTTCCCGGGCGCGTCGGGCCAGCTGCCGTACGGCCGCCGGGGTGCGGTCGAGGATGCCGGCGATCTCGGTGTGCGGGTAGCCGAACACCTCGTTCAGCACGAACACCGCCCGCTCCAGCGGGGTCAGCGACTCCAGCACCACCAGCATGGCCAGCGACACGGACTCGGCGCGCAGGGTTGGATCGTCCGCGCCGTCGTCGGAGGCGACCAGCGGTTCGGGCAGCCAGGGGCCGACGTAGGTCTCCTGGCGGCGGGTGATCGTGGCGCGGCGGCGCAGGGCGTGGTTGACGGCCACCCGGACGAGATACGCCCGTGGGTTGGCGATGTCCTCCAGAGGCTCGCCGCCGCCCCGGGCCGTCCAGGACAGCCAGGTCTCCTGGAGGACGTCCTCGGTGTCGGCGACGCTGCCGAGCACGTTGTAGACGACGCCGAACAGCAGCTCGCGATGGGCGAGGAAGTCTTCGGTCGCCTGGTCCAGCCGGTCGTCGGTGTCTGGGTCGGTGTCTGGGTCGGTGTCGATGTCGGTAAGAGGGATCTCGGACATTCGGGGGCCTCCGCAGCGGTGCGCTCACCACTGGGAGGCCGCGAGGGGGCCGGTTTGTGACACCGGAGCGGGGCAATGTGACCCAGCTCTCAGAATCCGGTGAAAACGGACGGTGCCCTGCCGCTCTTCAGGTACCGTTGGACACCTGTTCTGACCTGGGCGTATTTACGGGTAAGTACCCGCGCGGTACCGTGAGGGCATGCCAGCTCTCAATGTGGAGTTCAGCGACCGCGAGCTTGAGGACCTGCGGCAGATCGCCAAGGAACGCGGTACGTCGATGAAGGCGCTCGTACGGGAGGCCGCGGCGGCGGACATCGCCCGGCACCGGGCGCTCCAGGAAGGCGCCGAGGCGTTCCGCCGGTTCTTCTCCTCGCACGCCGACGAGTTCGCGGCCGCCTTCCCGGACGACGAACCACCTGCCAAGGGCGAGGGGCGGGCCGCCTGACCGATGGCACCCGTCATCCACATAGACGTGCCCTGGCTGCTCCAGCGGCACGAGGAGGTCCTGCCGGACCAGCCCACGATCAACGACTTCTCGGCGCTGGTCGCGGCCGTGGCCCGACACCGCGTCGACCCACCACGCCTCGGCGTGAACTCGGACCCCGCCTGGCGAGCAGCCGCACTGCTCCACACCCTCGCCCTCCTCAAGCCCCTCCCCGCAGCCAACGCCCGCTTCGCCTGCGCCACCGCAGTCGCCTACATGTACGTCAGCGGCGCCGGCATCGATCCCCCCTACGGCGCCCTCGTCGACCTCACCCGAGACCTGATCGACAGCAAGACAGACATCTACGGCGCAGCGGACCGCCTGCGGTCGTGGCAGATCTGAGCGACGAGCCGAGCACCCGACAGCCGGCCGTGTTCGAGTCGGTCACCTGGTCGGCGCCGTGTCAGGAGTGCGGCGCGGAGCTGGAGTGCCATGGCGTCCAGGCCCTCGTGGCCGGAAGTCTGCGATGGGACGTCGAGTCGGCGTGCCCCGCCTGCGGCTTCGCTCTCGCCGTGTGCGCCGGGGCGCTGCCTGTGGAACGGCGGGAGCAACTGCTCGCCGAGCATGGACCGGCGAAGCTCAGCGTCAGTGATCCGCAGGCGCAGCGTGTCCTGATCATGCGGGTGCTGCGGGCCGAGGCGGGTCTGGACCTGCCGGCTGCCAAGGCCGAGGTGCGCCGCGTGGTGAGCGGGGCGTACTCGGGGACGTTCGCCGAGATGGAGCATCTGGCCGGAAGGCTTCGGGCGTGTGGAGTCGGTGCTGTTGCCGCTCGGGGGTAGATGGGGGCCGTCGGCCCTGCCTTTCGTCCTCGGGGCCGCCGACCGAGGGCGGGAGGAGCGGGGTCGGCGGCCGTTTCGCGCGGGAGAGCCGCCGTCCTGCGCGGGGCCTTCCGAGGGGCCGGTTCCAGTTCAGCGTGTGAGCGGCCGGGTGGGGAGCGTGCGTCTTGGCCGGGTGTGGGTGCGTGATTCACACGGGGCGCAGGGCAAAGCCGAAAGTCGGTGTGGGTGACGGGAGTTGCCGTCGTTTCTGACTTTCTTTCAAAGGTGCGGATGTTGCCCGAGTGCCTTGTTGGGCGTGAGTGTTATGTGCAAGGGTTAAGTGCCCGTGCGGGGGGTAAAAGCCGGGTCGCATTCGGACCGATGGGGGATCGGGTCCGGATGGGGGTCGGTGAATTCACGCCCCCCGCGCTGTTCTCTGCGCGTGGGAAGGAATCCGTTCAGTGCCCACCCCCCACCCCCCTCGCCCCCCATACCCGCCGCCCGTCGGCGTCCCCGAGGAATCGGACAACGGCCTTGCCGCCCGGCTGAGAGGCAGACCCGACGGCGAGACGGCCACCACCGTCGCCCTGCTGATGGCACGGCACTGGCATCCCGTCCGGGAATACGCCGCGATCTGCCTCGCCTCCCGGGCCGAGCTCTCCGCCGTGGTCACCGCCGCCGCGTTCCACCAGGTCCTGGACCGCCTCGCGCTCGGCGAACCGGCCGCCGCGCTGCGCCCCTTCCTGCTGGTCGCCGTCCGCGACACCGTCCGGGTCTGGGCCGCCGAGGAGCGAATGGCGGCGGTCCTGCCGGAGCTCGGGAAACCGGCCGGCGGTCGCGGTATGCGCGCCGCGAAGTCCATGACCCCGGAAAATCGCAAGCTGGCCGGGCGTTCATTCAACGCCCTTCCCGGACTGGCCCGGTGTCTGCTCTGGCACACCGAGGTGGAGGCCGAACCGATATCCGTGCCCGCCGGACTGCTCGGCTTGGATACCGACACCGCGTCGGCCGCACTCGAACAGGCGCGTGAAAAATTCCGCGAAGGTTGTGTACTCGCTCATCGGGAACTCGCGCCGACGAAGGATTGCCGCTTCTACAACCGCCTCCTCGACGTCCCCATTCGCCGCGGCGGCGCCCTGCTCCCGGATGTCCAGCAGCATCTCTCCCAGTGCCGCTACTGCCGTTCTACGGCCGAACAACTGAGCCATTTCGAGGGTGCTTTGGGCACCCTGATCGCCGAGGCCGTCCTCGGCTGGGGCGCCCGCCGCTATCTGGACTCCCGCCCCGGCCGCGCCCAGCACACCGCGCGCCCCCGGGGTGTGGCCCGGCACGGCCGCAGCCGTCGGCGCCTGCTGCCCCGTATCCCCGTCCCCGCACAGGTGCGCCGGGTGGTGGACGGACCGCGTCCGTCGCGGGTGATGCTCACCGGAGTCGGCATCGCCTCCGCCGGACTGCTCGCCTCGGTCCTCGCCGCCACCGTCTGGTCCGACGGCGACGGCACCGTCCCGGCCGCCTCCGCCACCAGCGGTGACACCGGTGCCGAGGCCCCGCCCACGGTGTCCTCGGTGCCACCGGGCACCGCCCAACTCCCCGTCCCGCCACGGCGGACCAGGCTGCGCAACGCCGGAGCAGACCTGTGCCTGGACATCCGCGACGAGCCGGAGGCCGGGGCCGGAGCCGAACTCGCGAGGTGCTCGGACGCCGGCACCCAGCAGTGGTCGTACGAGGAGGACGGACTGTTGCGCAGCGCCGCGGCACCGGAGTTGTGCCTGGACTCGCGTGTGGACGCCGGTGTCGGTGTGCTCGGCCGGTGCGCCGACGACGACGCCGACCGCGCCGACGACGTGCGCTACGACCTCACCGTGCAGGGCGAGTTACTGCCCCGCTGGGACGAGGAGCTCGCCCTCACCTCCACCACCGCCGACGTGGGCGCTGACATCGTAGTCAAGGCCCGCGACGGCTCCGACGAACAGCGCTGGCTGGCCGATCCGGGCTCGACCGCGGAGCCCGGATCGCTGTCCGTCGCCGCGCCCTCGCCCCGCCCTAACTGACCACGTCCCGCGGGGCCTCACCGGTGAGGAACCCGGTCACGTTCGCCACGGCGGCCAGCGCGATGCGCACCAGCGTCTCGCGGGTGACGCCACCGGCGTGCGGGGACAGCACCACGTTCGGGGCCCGCAGCAACCGCAGGGCCGGGGTGGGCGGTTCGGGGTCGAAGACGTCGAGGCCCGCCCCGGCCAGGGCGCCCTTCTCCAGGGCGTCCGCGAGGGCGTCCTGGTCGATCAGGGCGCCCCGCGCGGTGTTCACGACGAACGCCGTCGGCTTCAGCAGCGCCAGCCGCCCCGCGTCCAGCAGGTGCCGGGTGTCGTCGGTGAGCGGGGTGTGGAGGGTGACGTAGTCGGCGGCGCGCAGCAGGTCGTCCAGCGGGAGATGACGGGCGCCGTACTGCGCCTCGATCTCGGGGGAGACCCGGTTGCGTCCGGCGTAGACCACGGTCATGTCGAAGGCGACCGCGCGCCGGGCGACCTCCCGGCCGATCTGGCCGAGGCCCACGATGCCGAGGGTCTTGCCGGACAGTTCGGTCAGGGAGTTCTGGAGGCGGGGCAGGGCCCAGTCGGCGTCGACGAGCGCGGTGTGTGCGGGGATCAGCTGCTTGGCGAGGGCGAGCATGAGGGCGAAGGTCTGCTCGGCGACGTTCTGCGCCTCGGCGCCGCTGGAGCCGATGTTGCACACCCGCACACCCCGCTCGCGGGCGACCGCCACATCGACGTAGTCGAAGCCGTGACTCGCGCACTGCACCAGCTCCAACTCCGGTGCGGCGGCGAGATGTTCGGCGGTCACGGGGGCGAGCCCGGTGATGATCACCTCGGCGGAGCGCAGCGCGGCCGGGTCCTCGTCCGCGGTCTCGACGACGGTGACCTGCGCGTCGGCGGGGAACAGCGTGGCGAGTCCGGCTCCGACGCGTCGCCCGCCGACGTGCGGGGCGATGACGGCGAGGACGTTCCGGGCGCTCATGCGCGCCCCTCGGTGAGGTCTGCCGGGCTCAGCGTGCCCGGTCCCGCGTGCCCCGACAGGGCCAGGGTGAGGTCGAGTTCGGCGAGCAGACAGCGGATGACGTGCTCGACGCCCGCCTGTCCGTCCAGGCCGAGCCCGTAGACGTACGGCCGTCCGACGAGCACCGCCTCGGCGCCGAGCGCGAGCGCCTTGAAGATGTCGTCGCCGGTGCGGATCCCGCTGTCGAAGAGCACGGTGAGCCGGTCCCCGACCGCCTTGACGACCCCCGGCAGCGCCTCGGCCGCCGCGATCGAACCGGCCACCTGCCGGCCGCCGTGGTTGGAGACGACGACCCCGTCCATCCCGGCGTCGGCGGCCGCCCGCGCGTCGTCGGGGTGCAGGATCCCCTTCAGCACGATCGGGCCGTCCCAGTGCTCCCGCAGGAACGCCAGGTCCGGCCAGGTCTTCCCGGGATCGGCGAACATGCCCACGAAGTGCATCACCGCGGCGTTCGGGTCCTCGTGCACCGGCTTGGCCAGGCCCGCCCGGAACGCCGGGTCGGTGAAGTAGTTGGCGGTGCCCACACCGTGCAGGAACGGCAGATACGCCTGGTCCAGATCGCGGGGCCGCCACGCCAGCAGCGGTGTGTCCAGGGTGACCACGAGCGCGGTGTACCCGGCCGCCTTCGCCCGGTTCAGGAAGCTGAGCGCCACCTCGGGGTCCTTGGGCCAGTACAGCTGGAACCAGCGCTCGGCGTCGCCCATCGCCTCGGCGACCTGCTCCATGGGGGTGCTGGACGCCGAGGACAGGACGAACGGCACGCCCTGCGCGGCGGCGGCGCGGGCGGCGGCGGACTCGGCGTCCGGGTGCATGATCGACAGCACGCCGACCGGCGCCAGCGTCAGCGGCGCGGGCAGCGCGCGGCCCAGCACCTCGACCGACAGATCCCGCTCGTGCACGTCCCGCAGCATGCGCGGCACGATCCGGTGCTGCTTCAGGGCCGCCCGGTTGGCGCGCGCGGTGCTGCCGTCCCCGGCGCTTCCGGCGACATAGCCGACCGGGCCCGGCCCGAGGCGCTGCTCGGTCAGCTCCTCGAGGCGGGTCAGATCGGTGGGCAGCCGGGGTACGGCCCCCGTCATGCCGTTGAGGTAGATCTCGTACTGGAAGTCCGCCCAGTGCTTGCCCATGCCGTCGGTCCGCCCCTCGTCGTTGAGAACGCGCAGTACGCAGACCATACCGACCGGTAGGCAGGGGTGGTGGGTCAGGTGCCCTTCGTCGACGCCGCCAGGATCCCGGCGAGTTCGCGGGGCCGCGAGAACATCGGCCAGTGCCCGGTGTCGAGATCGACCAGATTCCAGCGCTCGCTCTTCAGCAGCTCGGCCGCCGCGCCCCACGGCTCCTCGCCGTCCAGCAGGCACTTGATGTACGTGCCGGGCAGCTCGCCGAACGGGCGGGACAGGACCGCCGGTTCGGTGAGCGTGGCGCCGGGGTGCGCGGTGGCACCGGCGACGAGTCTCGCCACCTGGTCGTCCGTCAGTCCCTGGCCGGCGAACTCGGCCGGGTCGGGGCACGGCCAGAAGCCGTCGTGCGCGGCGATGGCCTCCCGCACGAAATCGCTCGGCCAGCCGGCGAGGAACGACTCGCCGTCGACCGGGACATTGGCGTCGACGAGCACCACCCGCCCCAGCCGTTCGCCGATCCGCTCCGCCGCCTGCCCGACCGGCACACCCGCGTAGCTGTGCCCGACGAGGACGACCTCGCGCAGATCGAGGCGCTCCACCTCGTCGACGATGTCCTGGACATGGGTCTCCAGCCCGGCCGGGACGTCCCGCTTCTCGGCGAGGCCCGTCAGCGTCAGCGGATACGCCTCATGTCCGGCCGCGCGCAGTTCCGCCGCCACCTCGTCCCACGCCCACGCCCCGAGCCACGCACCTGCTACTAGTACGAATCGCGTCATGCCCGCAACGTAGCCGAGGGGTCTGACAACGGCGCCCCGGCGCCCGGCCCGGTGATCGGCGGGACGGGGCTGTCGACCGTGCGGGCCAGCCGCGCGCCCTCGGGCCCGTAGACCGCCCGGGGTTCGGGGAACAGCCGCAGCAGCGCCAGGAACAGCACGGCGGCCACCGCCATGGAGAGCGGCAGGCTGATGTCGACGCCGTTCGCGAGGTCGCCGAAGGGGCCGACGAACTGGCCGGGGATGTTGGTGAAGAGCACCCCGAGCAGCGCCGAGACCCACCAGGCGGTCATGCCGCGCCAGTTCCAGCCGTGCGCGAACCAGTACCGGCCGCCGCGCTGACGGCGGTTGAAGACCTGGAGGGCGTCGGGGTCGTACCAACCGCGCCGGGTCCAGAAGCCCAGCATCATCACGACCATCCACGGAGTGGTGCAGGTGATGATCATCGTGGCGAAGGTGGAGATCGACTGCACCAGGTCCAGCGCGAACCGCCCGATGAAGATGAACGCGATGGCCAACGCGCCGACCAGCACGGTCGCCTGCACCCGCGACAGCCGCGGGAACACCGAGGAGAAGTCGAGCCCGGTGCCGTACAGCGCCGTGGTGCCCGTCGACATGCCGCCGATCAGGGCGATCAGGCAGACCGGCAGGAAGTACCAGCCGGGGGAGACGGCGAGCAGTCCGCCGACGAAGTCGGGGGCGGCCGGATCGACGTACTCGGGCGCCTTGTCGGCGATGATGCTCGCGGTCGAAAGGCCGAAGAGGAACGGCAGCAGGGTGGCGATCTGCGACAGGAACGCGGCGCCGACGACCTTGCGGCGCGGGGTGCTCGCCGGGATGTAGCGCGACCAGTCGCCGAGGAACGCCCCGAACGACACCGGGTTGGACAGCACGATCAGCGCCGCGCCGATGAAGGACGGCCAGAACAGGGACTGCGTCGCGGCGTCGGCTGAGTCGGTGAACACGCCCGCGTACGACGGATCGAAGTCACCGGCGAAGGCCACCGCGCCGAGCACGAACAGCAGGCTCGCGGAGATCACGGCGACCTTGTTGACGAACAGCATGAACCGGAAGCCGTACACGCACACCGCGAGGACGAGACCGGCGAACAGTGCGTAGGCGACGACGTACGACAGGTTCCCGCGGCTCAGGCCGAAGAGCCGGTGCGCGCCGCCGACCAGGGCGTCGCCGGAGCTCCACACCGAGATCGAGAAGAAGGCGACCGCGGTCAGCAGGGAGAGGAACGAGCCGACCACCCGGCCGTGCACGCCGAGGTGAGCGGAGGAGGAGACGGCGTTGTTGGTGCCGTTGACCGGGCCGAACACGGCCATCGGGCAGAGGATCAGCGCGCCCGCGACCACTCCGAGGAGGGTGGCGGCGAGGCCCTGCCGGAAGGAGAGCCCGAACAGGATCGGGAAGGCGCCGAGGACGCAGGTGGAGAAGGTGTTGGCGCCGCCGAAGGCGAGCCGGAACAGATCCAGCGGGGTGGCGGTGCGGTCGGCGTCGGGGATGCGGTCGACGCCGTGGGTCTCGACCTCGGTGAGGGAAGGGGGAGTCGAGGACAACGTGGGCTCCAGCGGCGGGGCGGGCGGTGGAGCGCGGGTGGCGCGACGGCGGGGAGGGGACGGCCGTTCGCGGGCGCGGGGGTGTGCGCGGCGACATGAGGCCGTCCCTCGGGGATCTGCCGACCGTACGGTCTGGTCAAGCCTTCAACCAGGTGGTGATTCATCCATCCTTCGGTTCGTCGGTGGATGATTCGTCCGTCGCTTGCCCGGCTTCGGCGTCCGGGCCCTGGGCGCGGACCCGCTGGACGTGTTCCAGGGATTCGCGCAGTTCGGTGAGCCAGTCGTCGGTGTGGCGCTGGACCAGCCGGACGCACCAGGCGAGGGCCTCGCTGCGGCTGCGGGCCACCCCGCCCGCGATCAGCGTGTCCAGCACCTGCCGCTCCGGCTGCCGGAGCCGGGTCATCACGGGCGCCGCGACATGCGTGAACAGCGCGCGTTCGGCGCCGCACTCCACACCCCAGGAGACCTTCCGGCCGAACCGGTGCTCCGCCTCCCGGGCCACGGCCATCCGGTCCTGCCGGGTGCGCTCCCGGAACTCCTGGATCCGTCCCTGTACGGCCGCGTCCCGCTCGGCGTCCGAGGCGTCCTCGGCGAGCCGGGGGCCGGGGATGCGGCCGATCACCGTGATCTCCTCGCGGTCGACCGTCACCTCGGTCAGCTGCTCGAAGAGATCGTCGGGCAGGCGGCCGGCGAACCAGCCGCGCAGCTTCTCTCGTTGTTCGCTCGTAATCATGTAATTACGATTACTCGGCTCGAACATGAACACAAGGGGGTGCGGAGGGATCGGCCGAGAGCGGAATCGGAATGTTTCAGGCCGATTAAGGAACAGCCGGAATTCGGCCACTTGGCTGCTTCGGGCGATCAAGAACGGCCAACTCGCGGGGTTGGAACGTTCGAATTCCGTCACTTCGCGCCACTGATTCAACACACAAGGTTACTGAAACGCGTGGGTTCGATGTGTGTTCCGGCGGCGGACTCGGCAGACTCGCGGTCGCCGGTTCCGGCCTCATCGGGCGGGCCCCGGCACACCCCCGAATCGAGCGGAAGGATGCACACAATGCGGAACACCGCGCGCTGGGCAGCGACCCTCGGCCTGACGGCCGCCGCCGTCTGCGGCCCCTTCGCCGCGGCCGCCCCCGCGGCTCCCGGCCCCGCGCCCGCCTCGCTCTACGCCCCCTCGGCGCTGGTGCTCACCGTGGCGCACGGTGAGAGCTCGGCGCTCGCCGCCCCGGAGCGCGCCGTCACCCTGGTCTGCGCCCCCGCGCCCTCCGGCACGCACCCGGACCCGGCTGCGGCATGCGCCGAACTGCGCGCCGCCCAAGGGGACTTCGACGCGCTCGCGAGCGCCGACGACATGCTGTGCACCAGGGAGTACGACCCCGTCGTCGTCACGGTCGACGGCGTCTGGCGGGGCCAACGGGTCTCGTACGAGCGGACCTACTCCAACGAGTGCGTGAAGAGCTCCCTCGGCGCGAGCGTCTTCGCGTTCTGAGGGACCGGGATCGCATGGTCTCCGTGAACAAGCGCAGCGGCCCGTGGCTGGGGAGCGCGGGTCCTGTCTCGGAGCCGGTGATCCCGTCTCGGGGGCCGGCCGGGCGGAGTGGGGCCGCCCGGCCGGCACCTCGCGTTCACCCCACGGGTTCAGCTCTCGACGGGCTTGAGTACGACGAAGTCCGCGCCCGCCGGGTCCACGCAGACGGCGAGCCGGCCCACGCCCTCGGCGTCCTCGGGGCCCATCTGCACACTGCCGCCCGCGCCGGTGACCCGGGCGACCGCGGCGTCGCAGTCCTCCACGTTGAAGACCGGGTGCCAGTACGGCTTCCCGCCGGTCAGGGCGAGGTGCTCCTTGGGCAGGGCCATGATGCCGCCCTGCATCCGCTCCTCCGGCAGCCCCTCCGGGGTGATCAGGGAGTACGTACCGCCGCCGCCCGGCAGTTCCATGTCGCTGTACGACCAGCCGAAGACGTCGCCGTAGAACTTCTTCGCCCCGTCGGCGTCGGTGGTGTACAGCTCGGTCCAGGACAGCGAGCCCGGCTTTTCCACCAGCTCCATGCCGGTGTCCGTGCCGGGCTGCCAGACGGCGAACTGGCCGCCCAGCGGATCGTTGAACTGGGCCATCCGGCCCCAGTCGCCGAGGTCGCGCGGCGGGACCCGCACCGTGCCGCCCGCCTTCTCGACCGCCTGGGTGGTGGCGTCGGCGTCGGCGACGTTGTAGTAGATCATCCAGGCCGAGCGGGCGCCCTCCTCGGTGAGCTTGCCGAGTCCCGCGACGGTCTTGCCGTCCCGGCGGAACATCCCGCCCTCCATGTCCTCGCCGCCGCCCTCCATGGGCTCGTAACTCCAGCCGAGCACGGTGCCGTAGAAGGCCGCGGCTGCGGGTACGTCGGGTGCGCCGAGATCGATCCAACAGGGGACGCCGGGAGTGGATTCGGTGGTGATCATGAGGTTTCCCTTCACTGTTCCGTGCCACGCCAGCCTGGCACCGGCCCGACGCGCACGCACGACAGGACGGGCGGCCGGTCCGCCTTTCGAAGGGCAGACCCGGCAGGCCCGCGAAACTCATCGCTCCGCCGCCGATTTCCTCGCGTCGTCGCTCAGGTGGTCGCGCCCGCCAGGCGCAGCGGCACCGGATCGGGCGGGGCCGGGGCCTCGTCGAGGTGGGCGACCCGGGACCACCAGGTCGCGCCGTCCTCGATATGGCGCAGGAGGACTCCCTCGCGGATGGCCCAGGGGCAGACAGTGAGGGTTCTCAGGCCCGTCAGCTGCATCGCCGTGTGGGCCACCACCGCTCCGGCCAGGCTCTGGGCGGCGCGCGGCGCGGAGATGCCGGGGAGCAGGGCGCGGTCGGGGGCGGGCAGCGCGGCCAGTTTCTCGGCCGCCCCGCGCAGATCGCGGCGGTGCAGGAGGCGTTCGACGAACGGGCCGTCACGCCCGGGCGCGGCTCCGCACAATCGGCCGAGCTGCTGGAACGTCCGTGAGGTCGCCACCGCCGTACGCGGGGCCTCCCAGCGGATCCGGGCGGCCACGTCCCGCAGTTGATGGCGGACCTTGCGGCGCAGTGCCCGGACCTGCTCGGGATCCGGTGGACCGTCGCCGTCGAAGAACTCATGGGTCAGCCGTCCCGCGCCGAGCGGCAGCGAGGCGGCGAAGTCCGGCAGCCGGCCGCGGCCGAAGGCCACCTCCAGCGAGCCGCCGCCGATGTCCAGCAGCGCGAGCGGCCCCGACCGCCAGCCCATCCACCGCCGCGCCCCGAGAAACGTCAGCTCGGCCTCCACCTCGCCCGGCAGGGTGCACAGATCCACCCCCGTCCGCGCCCGGACCGTGCGCAGCACCTCGTCCCGGTTTGGGGCGGACCGCACCACGGCCGTGGCGAAGGCCGGCGGCTCGGCCGCGCGCCACCGGGCCGCGGTCCGGCTCGCCTCGGCCACCGCGAGCACCAGCCGCTCGACGGCCTCCTCCGGAATCGCGTCCCCCGGACGGACATGTTCGGCCAGCCGCAGCCGCCACTTGGCGGTGTGCACCGGCAGCGGAATCCCGCCCCGGGCGTCCGCCACCACCAGTCGGACCGTGTTCGAACCCACATCCACCACGCTGATTCGCATGGACCCGTGGTTACCCGATTCCCGCCAGGGCGAACGGAGAGCGCTTCATCGACGATCAAATCCGGCCGATCGCACGGGCGAGGGGCCGCCGTCTCCCTGCGGACGGCGGCCCCACTGCGGCTCCTGCGGACTGCTTCGGTCACATGTGTACGACGGGTGCGGCCTCGGGGTCCTGCTCCGGCACCCCGCGCCGGAAGAGGAAGAAGGAGATCACCGCGCCCGCGGCGAACAGGCCCGCCGACCACCAGAAGGCGGTGGTGTAGCTCTCGATCGTCGCCTGGGCCTGAACCACCTTGCTGGTGGCGTCCCGGCCGGACAGGTAGTCCGTCGCCGCGCTCGCGGCGAGGGTGCTCAGCAGCGCCGTACCGATCGAACCGCCCACCTGCTGCATGGCGTTGACGGTCGCGGAGGCCACACCCGCGTCCTCGGCCGCCACGCCGCCGGTGGCCAGCTGCATCGCGGGCGGCATGACCAGGCCGAGGCCGAAGCCGATGATGACCAGCGGGGGCAGCACGGCCGTCAGATAGTCCGAGCCGATGCCGATCCCGGTCAGCCAGGCCATGCCTCCGGTGGCGATGGCGAAGCCCAGCGGGAGCACGATCTTCGGGCCGATCCGCGGCACCAGGGCCGTGGTGCCGAGCTGCGCCGCGATCATCAGCGCGCCGACCATCGGCAGGAAGGCGACACCGGTCTTGGTCGGGCTGAAGCCCAGGTTGAGCTGGAGGTAGTAGGTGAGGAAGAGGAACACGCCGAACATGCCCGCGCCGGTGATCAGCACGGTGAGGAAGGAGGCCGCGCGGTCGCGGTCGAGCAGGATCCGCAGCGGCAGCAGCGGGTGCGCGGCCTTGGTCTGCCACCAGGTGAAGGCCGCCAGCAGCACGCCGCCCGCGAGCAGGAAGCCCCAGGTCAGCGGGGAGCCCCAGTCATGGGACTCGGCGTTGGAGAAGCCGTAGACCACGGCGAACAGACCTGCGGCGACCAGGATCGTGCCCGGCACGTCCAGCTTGGAGTTCGCGGCGTCCCGGTGGTTGGAGAGCAGCAGCCAGCCGCCGACCAGGGCGACCAGGGCGATCGGCACGTTCACGTACAGCGTCCAGCGCCAGTCCAGCGCGTCGGTCAGCACACCGCCGAGCAGCAGGCCCACCGCGCCACCGGCACCGGCGATGGCGCCGTACACGCTGAACGCCTTGGCGCGCTCGCGGGCGTCGGTGAACGTGGTGTTGAGCAGCGAGAGTGCGGCGGGCGCGAGCAGAGCGCCGAAGGCACCCTGGAGGGCGCGCGCGGTGACCAGCATCTCGAAGCTGCCGGCGGCACCGCCCAGCGCCGAGGCGCCGGCGAAGCCGATCACACCGATCAGGAAGGCGGGCTTACGGCCGAACAGGTCCGCTATCCGGCCGCCGAGCAGCAGCAGCGAGGCGAACGCCAGCGCGTACGCCGTGACGATCCACTGCCGGTTGCCGTCGGTGAAGCCGAGATCGGCCTGGGCCGAGGGCAGCGCGATGTTCACGATGGTGGCGTCCAGCACCACCATGAGCTGCGCCACGGCGACGATCGCGAGGATCCACCACCGCTTGGCCGAGGCGCCCCGCGGCTCCTGCGCGGCACCCACGGGCGCGCTGTCGGTAAGGGTCTTCTGGGACATGGGGAAACCACTCCAGGGAACGTCGTTCCGACCGGGTCGCGTCAGGAACGAAACGGTTTCGTACACATCGAGACTAGAGCAGATTCAACGAAACGGCAACGTTTCGCTTGGGAAGGGGAGCGACGTGCGCACTGAGGTGTTCGAGGTGGGCGGGGCGGAGTTGTACTGCGAGCTGCGGGGGACGGGCCCGGTCCTGATCTGTGGCGGAACCGCTGCGCGCCTTCCCACGTTGTGCCACTGTGTCAGGCACGTGGGTGCTCAACCGGGGGATGGGCCATGGAGATTGCGATCACCACTGCGGCGGACGAGGCGGAGCTGCGGTCGTTGTATCTGTGGCTGCGGGACGACGCCCGCGTGCGGCGTGACGCCCGTGTCGAGTTGAGGGCCGAGCAGCCTGTCCCCGGACGCATGGGGTCCGCTTTCGACGTCGTCCAGCTCGTGCTCGACAGCGGGTTCCAGCTCGGCAACCTCGCCCTGGCCTGGGCCGCCTGGCGTGCCACCCGTCCGGCCCCGCCCGAGATCACCTTCGAGCGCGACGGCGTCAAGGTCACGCTCTCCGGCCAGGATCCCGAGACCGCGGCCCGGCTGCTGGCGGAACTCGAACGGTAGCGGACACATGAACACCGCGGCCGCGCCCGGCAGATCCGCCGCCGTCCTGATCGGCGTGAGCCGTTACGACCATCTGGCGCCCCTGCCCGGGGTCCGGGGCAATGTCGTGGACCTCGCCGAGCAGCTGCGGGACCCGGCGGTGTGGGGGCTGTCGGAGGAGCGGTGCCGGGTGGTGCTGGAGCCGACGGACGCCACCGCGGCCTTCGAGCCCCTGCGGGAGACGGCCGACGGCGGACTCGACACCCTGGTCGTCTACTACGCGGGCCACGGCCTGATCGACCCCAACCGCGGCGACCTGGGGCTCGGCCTGCCCGGCTCTGTCGTCGGACGGCCCTACACCTCACTGCCGTACTACTGGCTGAGCGAGGAACTGAAGGGCCTGCGGATCGAACGCCGCATCGTCATCCTGGACTGCTGCTACAGCGGACGGGCCCTGGGCATGATGAGCGACGCCCAGTCCGCCGTGGCCAACGGCGCCGAGATCGAGGGCACTTACCTCATCGCCTCGGCCGACGAGTCCGCCCAGGCCGTGGCCCCGCCCGGCGCCCGGCACACCGCGTTCACCGGCGAGCTCATCAGCCTGCTGGCCGGCGGTGTCCCCGACGGCCCCGAACTCCTGCCCCTGGACACGGTGTTCCAGCACCTGAGCGCCGCCTGCCGCTCCCGGTCCTTCCCGCTCCCACAGAAACGCGTGCGCAACTCGGCGGGTCAATTGCCGATCTTCCGGAACCGGGCGTACGCGCCGATGCGTGCCGGTCGGCTGCTGGCGGAGCGGTACGAGTTGGGACAGCTGATCGAAGCCGACTCGGCGACCGAGACGTACGCGGCCCGGGACACGGAGCTCGACCGGCCGGTGCTGATCAAGATGATGCGCCCCGAGGCCGCGGCCGACGCGGCCCTCGCGGCCGGGTTCCGCAGGCGGGCCAAGGCACGAGCCGCGCTGCGGCACCCCTTCGTGGCCGTGCTCCACGACATCGGCACCACCCGCCGGGACCACGTTCCCTGCCCCTACCTGGTCACCGAGTCCGTCGCCGGGGAGACGCTGGGGACCTTCGTACGGCGGCGGCAGAACCATCCCGACTGGGTCGTCGCCGTCGTCTGCGAACTGCTCGGCGTTCTCGAACACGCGCATGGACTGGGGGTCTTCGGATGGCGCCTTGACCCGGAGAGCGTCGTGTTCACCGCGGAGAACCACGTCAAGGTCGTCGACCTGGGCGACGCACCCGACGGCCACGACGATCTGCTGGAGGTGGGCCGACTGCTGCGCACCCTCCTTGCGGGCGCGGCGCCGCCGACGTCGTACGAGGTCGACGCCGTGGTCCGCAGGGCGCTCGCCACTGATCCCGCGCAGCGGTACCGCAGCGCCGGTGATCTGTGGCGGGAACTGTACGACCTGCGGGGGCGAGCGACACGCCCCGAACCGGTATCGGCCCCCGAGAGCCTGTGGATGCGCTTCGCGGCCGGGTCGCACAAGGGCATGATCCGCGAGCAGAACGAGGACTCCGGATATGCGGGGCCCCGGCTGCTGGCACTGGCGGACGGTCTGGGGGCGGCGCCGGCGGGCGCGGTGGCCAGCTCGGAGGTGATCGCTTCCCTCGTCGAACTCGACGACGACACAGGAGATCCCCCCGACCTGCTCACCCCACTGCACGCCGCCGCGCAGCGGGCTCAGCGGCAGTTGGCCGCGATGGCCGAGGAGGACCCGCAACTGCGCGGCATGGCGACCACCCTCACGGCGCTGTTGTGGGTGGGGTCCCGGCTGGGGCTCGTCCACATCGGTGACTCACGTGCCTATCTCCTGCGGGACGGAACGCTGACACAGATCACTCAGGACAACCGCCCGATGGTGAGCACGGCCGAGGAAGTCGATCCGGAGTTCTGGGTCCGCAAAGCCCTGGCGGGCGACCGGTACCTGCTCTGCACGGACGGACTGAGTGACGTGGTGTCGGACGAGTCCATCGAGGAGTGTCTGGCGAGTCACCTGCATCCTCAGGAGACCGTGGGCGCTCTCGTGACCCTCGCTCTGCGCGGCGGAGGCCCGGGAAACATCTCGTGCATCGTCGCCGACTTCCTCGCGACAAGGGAAGACGACGGCCCCCTCTCGGACACCCCCGTCGTCATCGGCGCCGTAGCCGAGAACCAGACCGACCTCTACGCCAACTGACGCCGCACCAGCTCGTGCAGTCGCCCACCTGTATCCGCCAGCAACTGCCCGGGCGCCCCCACCTGCGCCACCTTCCCGTCCTCCATCACGATCACCCGGTCCGCGTCCAGTACCGTCGACAGCCGATGCGCGATCACGACCCGCGTGGCGTTCAGCGCCTTCGTGCTCTCGATCACCGTCCGCTGGGTCTCGTTGTCCAGCGCGCTGGTCGCCTCGTCGAAGAAGAGGATGCGGGGGCGGCGGATCAACGCCTGGGCGATCATCAGGCGTTGGCGCTGGCCGCCGGAGATCGCGCCGCTGCCCGAGACGATGGTGTGCAGGCCCATCGGCATGCGCTTGATGTCCTCGGCCAGCCCCGCCAGCTCGGCCGCCGCCAGCGCCTCCTCCGGGGTGTACGGCTCGGTGCCGCAGATGACGTCCAGGATGGACCCGGTGAACGGCTGTGCGTGCTGGAGCACCACCCCGCACTGGCGGCGCACCGCCGACTGGTCGAGGGCGGCCAGGTCCTGGCCGTCGTAGAGCACACTGCCCGAGACCGGCTTGTCGAAGCCGATCAGCAGGCGAAGGAGGGTCGACTTTCCGCAGCCGCTCGGGCCCACGATCGCCACGAACTCGCCCTGGCGGACCGAGAAGGAGACGTCGTCCAGGACGAGGGGACCGTCGTCGGAGTAGCGGAAGGACAGCCGGCGGGCCTCGATCGCGCCGGTCAGCGGGCCGGGGCGGGTGCTCGCCGCGCGGACCTCCGGGGTCGCCTCCAGCACCGGCTTGATCTCCTCGTACAGCGGCAGCGCGGCGACCAGCGACACGAACGCGCCGGTGATCTGGGTGACGGAGGCCAGCAGCATCGTCACCGAGGTGTTGAAGGTGAGAAACGCCGCCGCCGACATCGAGCCGCGCGCCGGGCCCGCCAGCAGCATGAACATCAGCAGCGTGCACAGGGGCAGATACACCGCGCCCAGCACCGCGCTGAGGTTCTTGATCCGGCCGACCTTCTGCTGAAGCTCCCGGCTGCGCGCGAACTGCGCGGCCCAGGCGGCGTACGCGTAGTTCTCCGCCGCCGCCACCCGCAGCTTGGGCAGCCCGCGCAGGGTCTGGAACGCCTGGTTGTTCAGCTTGTTGCCGAGCACCACCAGACGCCGTTGCCAGCGCACCTGCCAGAGTCCGAGGCCCAGGAACACCGCGGCGATGGCCACGAGCATGCCGATCGCCGCGAGCGCCATCGGGACGCTGTACCACAGCAGCAGGCCCAGGTTCATTGCGCCGACGGTCACCGACTGGGCGACCGTGGGGCCGACTCCCGCCAGCAGACGGCGGATCGCGCTGATGCCCATCGCCGCGCTCGCCAGCTCACCGGTCGAGCGCTGGGTGAAGAACTTCGTCGGCAGCCGCAGCAGGCGGTCCCAGACCGCCGGTTGGAGGGTCGCCTCGATCCGGCCCTCAAGACGCAGGATGGTCAGGTTCTGCATCAGCATGAAGGCCGCCGCCACCACGCCGCTGACCATCACCGCCAGACACACCTGCACGATCAGTCCGGTCTGCGCCTTCGGCACGTACTGGCCGAGCACCTTGCCCGTCGCGATCGGCACCAGCGCCCCGATCGCGACCGTCACCAGTCCGCTGAGCAGCGTGTTCGTCAGGTCGCCGCCGGTGCCGCGCAGGGTGAACCTGAGCAGCCGCAGCGGGCTGAGCGCGCGGTCGGGCAGCGGCCGGTAGAACATCACCGCACGCGGCTCGAACTCCTCCGCGTTGGCCTTCTCGATCGGGGTCTCCCGGCCGGTCGCCGGATGCACGGCGACGTAGCCGCCGCGCCGCCACAGCAGGGCGACCGGCGCCCCGGACAGCGCGCGATGGCCCACCAGCGGTCCGACGTTGTCCCGCCACCAGCGGCCGTCAAGACGGACCGCGCGGGTGCGGACGCGGGCGGCGAGGGCCACCCGCTCCACCGGGTCGAGCCGGTCGCTCTCGGTGCCGCTCTGCGCGGGCCCGGCCAGCGCGATCCCGGCCGCCTCGGCGACCAGCCTGCACGCCGCGTAGGTGGCGTCCGCGTCGGCGGCCGTCGTCCGCGGCCCGGACCGCTTGCCGATCGACGCCAGCAGTGTCCGGTCAGCCTGCGCGCGCACCGCCTCGCCGGCCTTGATGCCCTCCGCGGTGCGCGTCTCGTGGGTGCGCTCCAGTTGCTCGATCCACCGGTCGAGCGTGGTGAGCAGGCGGTACTGCTGATCCACCATGGACTGCCAGACCGCCGGGTCCATCAGCAGATCGGCGGCGGCCTCCTGGCCGTACAGGGAGCCGTACTGGACGCTGCCGGGCGGTACTTGCATCCAGAAGACGTCGTCGTCGGTCAGTTCGGCGGCCCGCTCGTTCGCCGTCGGCGCCTGGAACAGGATCGACAGGCTGCGGCCGACGCCGAGCGCGAGGGCGTACTCCAGCGGGCTGGTCGTCGGCGGGACGTACTGCGGGTTGCCGTACTCGTCGTAGGACCAGGTCTGGGTCTGGGCGGGCTGGTACAGCTCGCGCAGGCCGATGCGGTGCACCACGCAGTCCCGGAGCGGGCGCGCGACCAGGGTGTGCTGCGGTCCGGCGACCGGGCCGAGCAGCAGCGAGCCCGCCTCCAGACGGCCCAAGTGGTGCCAGTGGCCCTGCTGTTCGGCGTCGACCGCGAACAGGTCCACCGCGCCGGACGCCACCAGCCACAGCACCTGCGGGCCTTCGAGGTCGAGGCGGTTGAACCCGGCGCAGTCGATCCGGCTGCCCATCGAACCGAGCGCGTTCAGAACGAGGTCGCCCTCGTGTACGGCCGTCATCTCACCGCTCCCTGACCAGCGCCGCGTACGCCCCGCCGCGCGCCACCAGCTCCTCGTGCCGACCGCGTTCCACGATCGTGCCGTGCTCCAGTACGACGATCTCGTCGCTGTCGCGCACAGTGCTCAGCCGGTGCGCGATGACCACACAGGCGCAGCCACGCCTGCGCAGGTTGTCCATGACGACGAGTTCGGTCTCGGAGTCCAGGGCGCTGGTCACCTCGTCGAGGACGAGGATGCTGGGCCTGCGCACCAACGCCCGCGCGATCTCCAGGCGTTGCCGCTGCCCGCCGGAGAAGTTACGGCCGTCCTGCTCGACCCGGCTGTGGATACCGCCGGGGCGGCGCGTCACCACCTCGTACAGGGCCGCGTCCCTGAGCGCCTCGATCACCGCGTCGTCCGGGACGGACGGGTCCCACAGCGCCACGTTGTCCCGGACGGTGCCCTCGAACAGGAACACCTCCTGGTCGACGAAGGAGACGGAGGAGGCGAGGGCGCCACGCGGAATGTCCTCCAGACGCTGTCCGTCGATGCGGATCACGCCCTCCCACGGCGTGTACAGGCCGGAGATCATCCGGGACACGGTGGACTTGCCGCTGCCCGAGCCACCGACCAGGGCGACCTGCTGACCCGGTCCGACGGTCAGGTCGAAGCCGGTCAACAGGGGCTTGTCCAGCGGGTTGTAGCCGAAGGAGATGTTCTGGAGCTCCACGTGCCCGTGCAGCCGGCGCGTGGAGTCGGCGCCGCCGCGACGTCCGTAGAGCGGGTCCGCCTGGAAGTTCTCCACGTCCTTCAGCCGGGCCACGTCGGCCGCGAAGTCCTGGATGCGGCCCGCGACTCCGTTGAGGCGGGTCAGCGGGGCGGTGAACCGGGTGACCAGGGCCTGGAAGGCGACCAACAGGCCGACGGATATGTGCCCTTCGACCGCGCGCGTCCCGCCGATCCACAGGATCAGCGCGCTGTTCAGCGTGGCCAGCGTCGGCGCGACCACGCCCAGCCAGGCGCTCGGTACCCCGAGGCGCTGCTGCTCCTCCAAAGTGGTGGCGTGCTGTCCGGCCCACTTGCGGAAGTAGCCGTCCTCGCCGCCGGTCGCCTTCATCGTCTCGATCAACTGAAGGCCGGTGTAGGCGGTGTTGGTGAGCCGGGCGCTGTCCGCGCGCAGTTTCGCCGTACGGGTGGCGCGCAGCCGGATCACCACCCGCATCGCCACGATGTTCAGCAGCGCGACGCCGATGCCGACGAAGGTGAGCTGCGGGTCGTAGGTGTAGAGCAGGAGGGCGTACAGCACGACGACCACCGCGTCCACGCCCGCCGCCGCCAGATCGCGGGCCAGGGTCTCGGCGACGGCGTCGTTGGACTGGAGGCGCTGGACCAGGTCGGCGGGGCTGCGCTGGGAGAAGAAGGTCACCGGCAGCCGCAGCAGATGACGCAGGAAGCGGGCGCTGGAGAGGGTGGAGGAGATGATCCGGCCGCGCAGCAGGTTCGCCTGCTGCAACCAGGTCAGCACGACCGTGAGGAGGACCGACGCGCCCATCGACGCGAACAGCACGCCGAGCAGGGAGGTCTGGCCGCCGATCAGGAACATGTCGATGTAGGTGCGGCTGAGCGCGGGCACGGCCGCGCCGACCAGCACCAGCAGCAGGCTCGCCAGCACCGCCGCGGGCATCGTGCCCGCGGTGCCGCGCAGCCGGGCCGGCATCGCGCCGAGCACACCGGGCTTGCGGCCGCCCTTGCTGAAGACCTCGCCGGGTTCCATCACCAGCACGACGCCGGTGAAGCTCCCGTCGAAGTCCTCCATCGGTACAAAACGGCGGCCCTTGCCGGGGTTGTTGATGAAGACTCCGCGGCGGCCGAAGCGGCGCCCCATGCCGTCGTAGACGACGTAGTGGTTGAACTCCCAGAAGAGCACCGCCGGGGTCTTCACCCCGGCGAGGGCGGCCGTGTCCATCTGCATGCCCTTGGCCGTGAGGCCGTAACTGCGCGCCGCCTTGAGGAGGTTGCTGGCGCGTGAGCCGTCCCGGGAGACGCCGCACGCGATGCGCAGCTCCTCCAGCGGGACGTGCTTGCCGTAGTGGCCGAGGACCATCGCGAGGGAGGCGGCGCCGCACTCCACGGCCTCCATCTGGAGGACGGTGGGGGTACGGACGGACTTCGCCTTCCCCTTGGGCACGGGGCGCTTCGGCGGGGCGGCGCGGCGGCGGCTCCGCGTCTCCTGTGCGGCGCTCACGGCAGCAGCCAATCGACGGGACGCTCGTCGGCGAGGCGGACCGAGGCGTCGGCCAGGGTCATGGAGGTGAGGGAGAAGGGCGGGCCGTCGGCGGACGACCACCGGTAACCGCTCTTCGTGTCCGCCGACTTGTCCAGCTTCACCAGGACCGCCACCGGCCTGCCGTCCTTCGTGAACTGCTCGCCGAGCTGGCTGTCGCCGAGGAAGGCGGCGATGGACTGCGCGGACTGGGCGGAACGGTCCACCGACTTCACATGGCCGCGCAGCACGCCGTACTCCTGGGTCGGCACCGACTGCACGGTGAGGTCAACGGCGGCGTCGTCGGGGATGGACGCCGCGTTCTCGGCGGGCACGTAAACCGTCGCGTACAGCGGGTCCTTGGCGTCCGCCACCTTCTCCACGGCGGCGACGTTCGCGCCGGTGGAGATGATCTGGCCGATGGTGGCGGCCAGCGCGGTGACCCGGCCCGCGGCGACCGTGCGCACGACCGTCTCGCCCTCGGCCGTACGGACCTTCAGGACGGGGGAGTCGGCGGGCAGCCGCTCGCCCTGCTCGGCGAGGACTGCGGTGACCTGCCCGGCGACCGGGCTCTGGAGGAGGTAACTGCCCTGCCCGTGGGTGAGGATGGCCGGCGCGCCGACCGTGGAGGTCACCGACCCGGTGACCGCCCATACGGACGCCGCCGCCATGACGACGACCGTCACGGACAGCGCGAGCCAGCCCTGGGGCCGGGCGAAACGCACCGGAAGATCGAGCTCCTCCGGTGACTGGAGCTTGGCGAGGGCCTGTTGGCGGAACTGCACGCAACGTCCTTACGACACACGAAGAGCCCGGAGCCGGGGGGCGGCTCCGGGACTCGACGTCACAAAAGGTGCGATCAGAGACCGGCGACCAGGTTCGTGACCGGGGCGGTGCTCAGGCCGGTGACACCCTCGACGGTGCCGACGGCCGTGTCGACCACGGCGGAAACCGGGGCGATGCCGTCCACCAGGCCGGTGACGGTGCCGAGGGCGTTCACGGAAAGGCCGCCGGAGACGTTGTCCAGCTCGGCGTCGGAGATCTCGACGGTCTCAACCTGGGGGGTGGAGTTCATGATGGAACTTCCCTTCGTATGGCTATTTCACAAGGGGGGCGGGTGCCGGGGACGGCCCCCGCGGTGCGATGGATAAAAGCACGCTGCGGGGACGCGATTCCAATCAACCAAACGCCTCACCTGGGCAATTGAGCCTCAGAGGCGGTCATCCGTGAGGGGCCGCGCACGGCTTGTCGGCGACTTCTTCACATGCGCCACGGCATCGGCTCGTGCGCGCCCTTGCGGGGCGGGAGGCGAAAGCGACACTCCCGCCCCAATGGTGTAACCGGCGGTAGCAGGTTGTGTGGGAGTCCGGTTCCCGGTGACTTGGTTGAGCATTCGATGTGCAGATTCGCTGAAGCCGGGATTCCGCTCCGTGATCGCTACGAACTGTAGCCGGTCGTATGCGGTGCGTGGCGGGTGCGTGCCCAGGTGTGTGTCAGCCCAGAAGCGCGTAGACCGTGCTCGCGCGGGCAGCGATCTCGCCCGTCCCGCCGTCGGTCATCGTGATGTCGGCGAACGCCATCCGGCGGCCCAACTTGGTGACGACCGCTTCGATCAGGACATCCGATCCGGACACCGCGCGCTGGAAAGCGGTCGACTGCTGCACCGTCGTCATCGGCCCGTACGCCCCGCGCGCCGCCGACACGGCGAGCACGGTCGCGGTGTCGGCCGCGGCCATCAGAGCCTGCCCCGACAGCGCCCCGCCCTCCCGGGCCAGCCGCGGTGACCAGGGCAGACGCAGAATCGCGCGCTGGTCGTCCAAGCCCTCCACGGTCAGACCCAGTTCGAGGACCCAGGGGGCGAAGTTGTCGGCGAGGATCTTGTCGGCTTCGGCGGTGGTCATCGTCATATGGGGGATTGTTCCCGCCGACGGCCCCCGGGACGCGGCCCTTGGCCGAATCGGCGTTTCGACGGGTGCGCGGGCAAACGGAATTGAACGCCCCGCGTGACCCGTGCGTACCACTGGCCATCCAGGCGCCCCGAACAGCCGTCGGACGAAACGGCGGCACGGTCCCCGTCCCCCCAGGAGGTCGAGAAGGTTGAGTCACAAGCGAATGCCGAAGCGCAAGGCCGCGATAGCGGCGGGCGGTGTGGCGGCGCTCGGAGCGGCCGCGATCCTGCTGCCGAACGCCAACGCGTCCCAGGACGGCGCCTCGGACGACGCCGCAGCGCCCAGGACACTGAAGGCGGCGGACGCCTCGGACCTCGCCTCGCAGCTCGAGGGACTGCTCGGCGACGCCTTCGCCGGCTCGTACTACGACGCCGACGACCAGCAGCTCGTCGTCAATGTCATCCCCGGCGACAACAACAACGTCATCGTGCAGGCGAAGAAGGCGGGCGCGAAGGTCCGCGAGGTGGAGAACAGCCTCGCCGCACTGGACGCCGGCGCGCAGACCCTGAAGTCCGAGGCGACCATCCCGGGCACGTCCTGGGCCGTCGACCCGCGGACCAACAAGATCCTGGTCACCGCGGACAGCACCGTCACCGGCGCCAAGTGGGACCAGTTGGAGTCGACCGTCGACAGCCTCGGCTCCGGCATGGCGACCATCAAGAAGTCCGAGGGCACCTTCAAGACCTTCCTCTCCGGCGGCGACGCCATCTTCGCGGGCGGGGCGCGCTGCTCGGCGGGCTTCAACGTCACCGCGGGCGACGGCTCCCCGGCCTTCCTGACGGCCGGTCACTGCGGGGTCGCGGCCGCGGAGTGGTCGGACGCCGAGGGCGGGGCCCCGATCGCCACCGTCGACGCGGCCACCGCCACCTTCCCCGGTGCGGGCGACTTCGCGCTCGTGAAGTACGACGATCCGGCGACCGAGGCGCCGAGCGAGGTCAACCTCGGCGACCAGACCGTCGCGATCAGCCAGGCCGCCGAGGCCGAGGTCGGCCTCCAGGTCTTCCGGATGGGCAGCACGACCGGACTGAACGACGGTCAGGTCCTCGGCCTCAACGCCACCGTCAACTACCCCGAGGGCACGGTCACCGGGCTCATCCAGACCGACGTCTGCGCCGAGCCCGGCGACAGCGGCGGCTCGCTGTTCACCCAGGACGGCCTCGCGATCGGCCTCACCTCGGGCGGCAGCGGTGACTGCACCGTGGGCGGCGAGACGTTCTTCCAGCCGGTCACGACCGCGCTGGAAGCGACCGGTGCGACGCTCGGCGCGGGTGACGCGGCGGGCGACGCGGGCGCCGGTGCCGGTGAAGAGGCGGGTGCCGGTGACGCCGGTGCCGGTCAGGACGCCGGCGCGGGCGAAGAGGCAGGCGCCGGTGAGGAGGCGGGCCTCGGCGAAGAGGTCGGCGTGGGCGAGGAGGCCGGTGCCGACGACTCGGGCCTGACCGAGCAGCACTGACCCCACGGCACCGCACCGGACCGGGTGGCCGGCCCTTCGGCGGGAGGGCCGGCCACCCACGTTTCAGTTCAGCGCTCCGCCCGCAGCAACAGCACCGCCACATCGTCCAGCCGCCCCCGCGGCAGCGCGCCCGACTCCACGAGGCGGTCCGCCAGTTCGTCCAGGGGGAGATCGCCCGCGTCGGCCAGCACCGTGCCCAGATCGGCGAGCGCGTCCTCGATGTCGGTGCCCGGTGACTCGATCAGGCCGTCGGTGTAGAGGGCCAGGACGGATCCGGGGGACAGGTCGACCTCCGTCGTCTGGTAGACGGCGGCGCCGTCGATGCCCAGCAGCGGACCCCCGGCCAGGTCGAGCACCCGTACCTTCCCGTCCGGCCGTCTCAGCAGCGGCGGCGGATGACCCGCCCGGGCCATCACGGCCCGCCCGCGCGCCGGGTCGAGACGCAGATACAGACAGCTGGCGAACAGATCGGCGCCCAGGTCGAGCAGCAGCCGGTTGGTGCTGCGCATGACCTCCTCGGGCGGCTGCCCGACGGTCGTGTACGCCCGTACCGCCGTACGGATCTGCCCCATCAGACCGGCGGCCGTCACATTGTGGCCCTGTACATCCCCGATCACCGCCGCGGCCTGTCCCTGTACGGGCACGAGGTCGTAGAAGTCGCCGCCGATCTCCATGCCCTGAGTCGCCGGCAGATAGCGGGCGGCCGCCTCGATCCCGGGCAGCGGTGGCAGGCTGTGCGGCAGCAGCGCCGCCTGGAGGCCGTGCGCCAGATGGTGCTTGGCGTCGTAGAGCACCGCCCGCTCCAGGGCCTGGGCGATCAGCCCGCCCACACTGGTCAGCACCGCCCGCTCGTCGGCGGGGAAGGAGTGCGGCTCGGCGTAGGCGAGCACCACGGTGCCCACCGGGCGGCCGGAGGCGATCAGCGGCAGATACGCCCAGGCCGCGAATCCGTCGGGCGTGGCCTCCCGGACCGGATACAGCCGCTCCAGCTGCTGCCGGTCCTCGAAGAACGCCGGCACACCCGTCGTCAGGGCATGCGTGCCCGGGGTCCGCTCGGTGAGCGGCAGCCCGTTGAACTGCTCCACGAACCGCGGGTCCGGATAGCCGTGATGGCCGAGCACATGCAGCCGCCCCGCCCGCGAACCCAGCACCACCAGCGCCTGGCTGCCGACGGCCGGGGCGATCTCGTCCGCGACCAGCTTCACCACGTCCTGCACGCCCACCGCCTCGGTGAGCGCACCGGCCAGGCTCAGCAGCTGGGAGATGGTGACCAGCCGTGACGGCGCCTCACCGGGGGTCCGGCGCGCCCGGTTCATCTCGGCCACGGCCCGGGCCCGGGCGATCCGGACGCTCAGCCCGTTGGTGCTCGGGTACAGCCGGAACGACAGCCAGTCGCCCGGCGGCCGCAGCGCCACGAAGGAGGTGCTCTGCTGGCTCAGCAGCGCGGCCCGGTAACGGTCCTCGTAGACCGGGTCGTTGAGCCAGGGCACCGACGCCCACAGCAGGCTGCCCAGCAGCTCGCTCACCGGGGCACCGATCAGCTCGGCCGCCGCCGCGTTGGCGAAGCAGATCCGCCCGTGCAGATCCAGCGAGCACAGCCCGTAAGGCAGCCGGGCCACCATCCGCGCCGACTCCACCGTGCCGAGCGTTCCGGCCGCGCCGGCGAGGGACGGCGTGGAGAGCAGGTCCGGTTCGGGCAGCAGCGGGACGCTGTCCTGGAGGGCACGCGCCAGCCGGGCGGCGAGCCGTCCGCAGGCGGCCGTCAGATGGGTGCGCTCCCGCTCCGACAGATCAGGCGGATGCGAGCCCGGCCAGGTCACGAAGATCGCGCCGTAGGCCGTGGAGTCGGTCGCCACCGGCAGCGCCGCCAGCGCGAACGGGTACGGCAGCACCACCGAGATCCGCGGGTACAGCCGGGCCATCTCCGCCTCGCCGCCCACCCACACCAGCCGCCGCTCGCGCACCGCGTCGGCCACCGGCACCGGCGCGCCAAGACCGACCCGCTCCCAGGGCGCGGAGAACGCCCTGGGCAGCCCGGCCATCACCGCCATCTCCAGTACCGGCTCGTCGGCGGCCAGCAGATAGACCGCGCCGGAGTGCGCGTGGACCTCGTCCATCATCGAGGCCAGCGCGAGCGACAGCAGCGGCCGGCCGACCCGCGTCCTTGCGGTCGCCGGCGCCTGGTCGGTCTCCTGCCCGTCGGGCACACCGACCACCTCCTCCTCCGGCCGGGCGACGGGTCCCAGGGAACAAATCTCCCTCTTGGCGGCCCGGCGCGCACGGCGAGCGGGACCGGTGGAGGACCCGTGGAGGACCGGCGGAGAGCGTTCGGGCCGTACCCCCTCGTCACCGGGCCATTCCCGGCGTTGGAAGCGCCGACCGGGGTACGGGAGCCGCCTGTGCGCCCCCGTGCCCCGTGATGGCCGGTTCTCCGGGCGCGGGAAGGGAGGGCGACGCGAAAAATGGGGCACGCGCTCTTCACCTACGGAAACCGGCTGTCGGCGACGCGAGGGGACGATCAGTGATCCGGGTTCTTCTGGTGCACGACGAGTGTCTGGTCCGATCGGTCCTGGCGGACTGGTTGCGCCGGGAACCGGACCTCGGGGTGTTCCATGCCCCGTGGCGCGGCGCCTCGCGGCGGGTGAGCACGGTGCGACCCGACGTCTGCGCGGCCGACCTGGAGTGCGCCGACAGCTACGGCATACCCCCGCTCGGTGAGCTCGGCGCCCGGGTTCCCGGAGTGCCGCCGCCCCGGCTCCTCGTGCTGGCCAGCGCGAACCGGCCGGGGCTGCTGAAGGGAGCGGTGGAGGCGGGGGCGCTCGGCTACGTGGACAAGGAGGGCGCGCCCGAGCGCCTGGTGGAGGGGATCCGGCTGGTCGCCGAGGGGAAGCGGTTCGTCGACGACTCGCTGGGCTTCGGCTTCCTGAGGGCCGCCGAGATGCCGCTGACCCGGCGGGAGCTGAGCGTGTTAGTCCTCGCCGCCGAGGGGGCCTCCGTCGCGGAGATCGCCGGCAGCCTGCACCTGTCCAACGGGACGGTGCGCAACTACATGGCGGCCATCACCCGCAAGACCGGTGCCCGCAACCGCATCGACGCGATCCGGATCTCCCAGGGCGAGGGCTGGCTGTGAGCGTACGGGCGTCCAGCCGCCCACCAGATCCCGGTAGAGCGCCGAGCGCCGCATCAGCTCCTCGTGCGTGCCGTACGCCGTCGAGCGGCCGTCCATGGCCAGCACCTTCTCGGCGCGGCGGGCCGAGCTGATGCGGTGTGCGACCACCACCAGGGTGCCGCCGGGCCGCTCGGCGAAGGCCCGCTCCGCGCGCTCCTCGGCCCGTGGATCCAGATGACAGGTCGCCTCGTCGAGCAGAGCGAGCGGGGCGTACGACAGATAGGCCCGGGTCAGCGCGACGAGCTGCCGCTCCCCGGCGGACAGCGCCGCCGGATCGACCCTGGCGCCGGGCCCGCCCAGCGCCTCCAGGAGGGGCAGCAGCCCCACCGCCCCGGCCGCGGCGAGCAGTTCCGCCTCGGGCACCGGGTCCGGCCGCAACATCCCGAGGTTCTCGGCGAGGGTGCCGGTGTGGACGTACGCCTGCTGCGGGATGAGGACCCGGCGTGCCGCGGCCCGGCGCCCCGGCACCGGGTGCCCGCACACGTGGATCCGGCCCCGGTCCGGCTCCAGCAGCCCGGCGACCAGTGCGGTGAGCGTGGACTTGCCGATGCCGCTCGGACCTACGACGGCCAGGTGGGCGCCCGGGGAGAGGACGAGGTCGAGGCGCTCGACGACGGGGGCGGCGCCGGGGCCGTAGGCGAAGGTGACGGAGGCGAGGGAGAGCGCGGGAGCAGGTGCTTCCGTGAAGGGTTCGGCGGGCTGCGGTTCGGGGGGCTGCGGTTCGGGCTCGCGCAGGAGGCGCCGCAGCACCACCGCCAGCCGGGAGCCGCTGGTGCCCACGCCGTGCACGAGGTTGCGCAGGGCGGGCAGCAGGGACTGGGTGGTGTAGGCGAGCGCGCCGACCAGGGCGCCCGGGGTGACGCCGTGGCCCAGCAGCCAGGGCGCGGTGGCGAGCAGCAGCACGATGGGCAGCTCGCCGCCGATCGTCAGGGAGACCACGCGCAGGACCCCCCACCGGGCCAGGGAGCACGCGGCGCGCTGTTCGGCGTCGATCCGCAGCTCGGTGCCGGCGGCGACCGGCTCCTCGGCCCCGGCCGCCGTGATGTCCCGCAGCCCGGGGCAGACGGCGCCGAACCGTTCGGCGAGCGCCTCGTCGGCGACGAGGAACGCCTCCTGGCGACGGGCCAGCGGCCGTAGCGTCAGCCCGAACAGCGCCACCCCGGCGAGCAGCGGCACCCCGACGACCAGCAGCAGCGGCGGGGCCAGCGAGAACAAGCCGGCCAGGGCGCCGACCGCGGTGAACACGAACGAACGCGACACCAGCACCAGACCGGCGAAGGTGTCCCGCGCGATCTCGGCCTGCTGGGTGAGCCCCGACAGCGCCGCGGAGTCACCCTGCCGGACCCCGCGGGCCACGACCCGAGCCACCAGCCCGTCCCGGAGCGGTTCGACCAGCTCGGCCACCGCGGTGTACACCCGCACCGTCCCGAACGCCCCGACCAGCACCCCGAGCCCGGCCACGCCCAGCCAGGCCAGACCCGCACCGGTCCGCCCCGCAAGGAACCCCTCGTCCAGGGCGCGCGCGGGCGCGTACCCGGTGAGGAAGGTCTGCCCGGTCTCCAGCACGGACCAGGCGGCAAGCCGCGCCACGACCCGCCACCGGGCCCGCAGGAAGCGCACGCCCCGGCGCGGGAGCCCTTCCGTCATGGCCGCTCCTCGTCCGCGAAGTCGGCGTGGTCTGCGTCATTCGCGAAGTCCGCGCCGTCCGCGAACACCGCCCGGTACCCGGCCAGTTCCCACAGCCGCTCATGCGGCCCGACCGCGCGGATCCGCCCGTCGTCCAGCCAGGCCACCGCGTCCGCACGGGCCGCCGTGGCGGGCCGGTGGGCGATGAGCAGCCGGGTGCCGCCGCGGCCCGTGCCCACCAGGGACGCGGTGATCCGTGCCTCGGTCACCGTGTCGAGGCTGGACAGGGCGTCGTCGAGGACGAGCAGTCTGCCGCCGTGGGCGAACGCGCGGGCGAGGCCCAGACGTTGGGACTCCCCGCCGGACAGCGGTGCGTCGGCGCACAGGGTGGCGTACCCGGCGGGCAGCCGACGCACGAACTCGTCCGCATGGGCGGTGCGGGCCGCGTCCCGGACCGCGGCGGGGGAGGCGGGGACGGGGCCGAGGCCGATCTCCTCCTCCAGCGTGCCGCCCAGCAGGGCGGGGCGTTCGAAGGCGTGCCCGATCGCACCGCGCAGCTCGTCGTGGGACAGCTCGCGCAGCGGTACCCCGTCGAGCAGGATCTCCCCGTCGTCCGGGTCGGCGAGTCGCCCGGCGACCGCGGCGAGGAGGGACTTCCCGGCGCCGGAGCGGCCGACCACGGCGAGCGTGGTGCCGCCGGGCACGACGAGATCGACGCCGTCGAGGACGGCCCGCCCGCCGCGCCGGGCGGTCACCCCTCGTAGCTCCAGCCGGCCCGGACCGGGCGGCAGTCGGCGCTCCCCGTGGGCGGGGGGCGATTCGCCGAGCACTTCGCCGAGCCGTCCGGTGGCGGCCCGCGCGCGGGCGAGGCTCGCGAGGTGTCCCACCAGCACGCCGACCCCCGTGGCCAGCACCGCGTACCGCGACGCGGCGAGCAGCTCACCCACCGTCAGCCGGTCCCGGGTGAGCAGGAACCCCGCGACGGCGACGACCGTGAGCTGGAGCAGCGGGGCCACTGCGGCCGACTGCCCGGCGGCCCGCCCCTGCACCCGCCACATACGACGGCCCGTCGCGGACAGTTCGGGCAGCGGCCCGAGGATCCGCGCCGTCTCCCGCTGTGCCGTACCCGCCGCCCGAATCGTGCGGTGGCCGTCGACGGCTTCCGCGAGCGCCCCCGCGATCCGCCCCTGCACCTCCTGGTAGCGGGTCACGCAGTCGCGGGTGTCGCGGGTGAAGGCGCGCAGCAGCAGCGCGAGCACCGGTGCTCCGGCCAGCAGCACGGCCGTGAGCCACGGGTCGATCAGGGCAAGGGCGACACAGCCGCCGACGGGTCCGGCGTGCGCGGCGAGCAGGGCCGCGCGGGCGGCCGGTGCCGTACCGGCCTGTGCGGCGTTGCCGACGAGCCGGGCGACCAGGTCGCCGGAGCCGAAGCGTTCGGCGGCGCGCGGGCCCACGGCCAGGACATGACGGTGCAGCCGCCTGCGCAGCCAACCTGTGGTGCGGGCGTCCACCGTGCCGCCGAGCACGGTCTCGGCCGCGTCGAGCAGGGCGAGGAGCAGTACCAGCGCGGCGCAGTACAGCACCCAGCGGGTCGCCGGGGCGTCGGCCAGCAGCAGGTCCAGGGCGCGGCCCAGCGCGGCGGGGAGCAGCAGACCGGCGCCGGTGGCGGCCGTACTCGCCGCGCACAGGGCGAGCCAGCGGGCGGGGTCCGGGCCTGGGCCGGTTGTGCGCGTGCTCATGGGCGCCCTTTCGGTATGCGGGACCCCGGGCGGCCCTCCCGCGTGGGAGCGGACCGCCCGGGGCCGTGGACGCACGGTGCTGTCAGAGACAGAGCGTGATGCTCGCCGCGCTCACGCACGACAGCAGGCTCAGGGTGCTCACGCCGCCGGTGCTGCTCTGCTCGTCGGACTCCAACGTCTGAAGGTCGAGAAGTGCCATGTCGTCTTTCCTTCCGTAGTGGTTCGTCACCCGTGGGGACGGGGTGGGATCACGGTTCCGTCAGTTCGCGGAACCGCGCTGTGGGGGCCGCCCGAGCGGCGCCAGGAACGGCAGATGGGCACCTGCCCCGCTGTCGAGGGCCGCGCCGAGCGCGAGCAGGCACCCTGCCGTTCCGGTGCCCAGGTCCATCGACAGCCGCATCATCTGGTGCCCGGGGAAGGCCAGTTGGCCCTGGTAGGACATGGCGAGCCAGCCGAGCCCGGCGATCTGGTCGGCGAGCCGCTCCCGGCTCGCGCCGGGCGTGGTGGTGCGGGCGAGGTGCAGGATCAATCCGGCCCGGCCCTGGAGGAGGCCCGGCTGCACATAGAAGCGGCAGGTCGCGGCGGTGCGGATGCCGGTCCGCGCGCGCTCCAACTCCTCGTCGGCGTCGGCGAGATGGGCGACGTGGTCGTCCAGGACCATGCCGATGCCCGCGCTCCCCTCGCCGAGGTAGGGCAGCGTCCGCCACCCTTCGTCGACCTCCAGCGAGCCGTTCTCGCGTCGCGCGCAGCAATCCAGATCCCGCCGCAGCGCCACCCCGGCCGCCTCCAACAGCCGTGCGTCACCGGTGCGTTCGTACTGCCGCAGCAGGAACAGCGCGGGCCCGCTCGCCCCGCGCAGCAGCCCGGCCCGACGCCGCCGCGGGCTGTCCGGCAGGGGCTCCGCGAGACGCTGTACGAGGATGTCGGCCACGTCGGCGGCCCGGTTCCGCAGGTCCGGCTCGCCGGTGGTGTCCGCGAGGGCGCCGAGGACCAGGCCAAGGCCGGCCAGTCCGCCGTGCAGGTCGGAGGAGAGGTTCTGCCATCGCTCGGCGAGGATCGACTCGACCAGGTCCAGGGCGCGTTGCCGGTGGCCGAGAAGGTCCAGGACGTGGGCGACGCCCGCGAGTCCGTCGTACAGCCCGAACGGGGTGCCCAGCGGTGGCGGTGCGGTGCGGGCGAGGAGCCAGCGCTCGCCCTCCTCGTACCGTTCGGCGCCGACCGAGTCCAGCGCGTACAGCACTCCGGCCGCGCCGTGCGCGAGCCCGAGGCCCCCGCCGTCGGAGAACTGGGTGATGTCGCCGGGGAAGAGCCGGTCGTCGCGGTCCGGGGTGGCCGAGGCGAGGATCGCCTTGACCATGGAGTCGCGGCTGAACGGCCAGTCGGCGGGTTCGACGAAGGAGCGGGGCGCCGCGGCCGGTGTCCCGGCGGTGTCCCGGGCGATCTCCGCGACCGCCTCCTCCAGGAACTCCCGTGGCACGTCCGGGAACTGACCGGCGATCACCTCCGCCAGATGGGCCGCCTTGCCCCGGTCCACCACGAACAGCGTCGTCACCGGAAGGAACAGGGCGATCCGCAGACAGGCCAGCGCGTAGCGGTCGACGTCGATGCCCGTGCGGTCCGGCGGAGCGAAGAACCCGGGGTGGGCGACCACTTGGCGGCCCTGCTCGGTGACCGGGGCGGCGGCCTCGAAGTCGAGCAGCGACACCGACTCCTCGTCGGGCGCCACCATGATGTTGAAGACATGCAGATCGTTGAAGACGATGCCGCGCGCGTGCACCGCGTGCACGGCCCGCTCCACGGCACCGTAGATCTTCAGCGCCCATGCCGTGAAGTCGGCCACGTCCTTCGGATCGGGGTCGGGCGTGAGCAGCGGATGCCGTTCGGCCAGGCAGGAGTTGAGCGGCCGCCCGTCCAGGAAGTCCATCACCAGGAACCGGTGGTCGGCGAGCGTGAACCAGTCCCGCACCTCGGGCACCACCCCGGTCCCGGCCACCTGCTCCAGGGCCTGCTTCTCCCGTTCCAGGCGCGCTGTGGCGTCCGCCCCGTCGGAGGCGAGCCCCGCGTGCGGCCGCCCCTCCTTCAGCACGACCCGGCTGCCGTCCCGGGTGTCGGTGCCCGCGTACACCCCGCCGCCGTTGGAGAAGTGCAGCGCCTTCTCGATGCGGTACGGCAGTTCGCCCACCGTCGTGGTGTTGCGTGCCGCCAGCTGCGGGGCGAGGAACGACGGCAGCGTCACCCACTCCGGGACCTGGAAGGACGGTGCCCGCCGGTCCGGCACCAGCCGCCCCTCGCCGTCCCGCACCGCCGGCACCAGCGAGCCCCGATCGTCGACGACGAACGTGCGCGCGAACGCGCCGTAGCGCACATACAGCGGACCCTCCCCCCAGCGCAGATCGGTCAGGATGTACGGCCCCTCGAAGCCCTCCAGGAGCTTGCCGAGCTCGCGCAGCACGCAGTGCAGCTGCTCCTCGTCGGCCGGGTAGAGGGTGACGAACTTGCCGCTGCTGTCGCGGGCCGCGTACTTGGTGTTGCGCAAATGCAGCAGATGCGGGCCCGGCACGAACTTGAACGGGATGCGGCGCGGCACGCAGTAGTCCCACACGATCCCCGCGATCCGCTCCGCGTTCGCCCGGGTGGCCGAGGCATGGATCTTCCAGCCCTGCGTCGGCCCCGGCACGGGGGCGCCGTCGGGGCCGAGCGGCGTCAGGTTCAGCCAGTCGCCGATCCGCGCCGCGTCCCAGCCCGTCGGCACCGCACGCCGTGCCGCCTCGTACAGGGGCGCCGCCCGGCGCGCACCGGCGGACAGCCGCTCCGGCGTCTCGTAGAAGTGCCGGTCGGCGAGCGCGTACACCTCGTACCGCTGGTCCATGCCTCCCCCTTCGTGGCCCGGGTACGAGCTTCCAGCGGTCCGGCGGGGCGCGGACAGTCGTCGCTGTCACGAGACGAGCGTGCGGAACGCATGCGTCAAGATCTGTTCGGTGAGTTTCGAGCGCGGCCTGCACACAGACTCCATCGAACGCGCACAGGGGCTGCGCCGGTGTCTCATAAGCGCTGTAATGGCCAACGTGGGCGGTGAGGACGCTGCGGGACGCAGATCGAGAAGGCAGCGCGCCGAGGATGCCCTCACTGCGGTCGGCGACGCCCCCGACGCCCCCGACCGGCTCCGCCGCATCCTCGAACAGACACTCGTCTTCGCCCATGCGGCCCTCGCGGCCGTGTACACGCTGACCGACGACGGCGAACTGCTGTGCCTGGTCGAGTGGGCCGGTGTGCCGCGCACCCAGTACGGACTGCGGGACAGCTATGCCGCCCTCGGCGGCTCCGCGGTCGCCGACGCCCACCACTCGGGACGGCCCGCCTGGCTCGGGCCCAAGGAACTCGCCGACCGCGCCCAGTCCCGGCGGGCGTCGGCGGGCGACTTCCATCTGGCGGTCCTGCCCGCGCGCGGACAGGGCGGCGACGGCTGTCTGATCGCCGTCAGCGAGCACCCCGACGGATTCGACGCCGAGGACCGGGACTGTCTGGACCTGATCGCCCGCACCCTCGCCTACCCCGCGCCCGTACCGCGCACCGAGGGCGGCGCGCTGCCCTCCAACGCCTTCAACCTCGCCATGGACACCGGCCACGTGGAGGTCGGCGACGACATCCTGGACCTGTTCCAGATCACGTCGGAGGAGTTCGACGGCAAGGTGGAGACCCTGCTGGGACTGACCGTGCCGGAGGATCTGCCTTCACTGATGAGCGTCGTCGAGGCCGACCACATGTCCATCGGCGACCGCGAGCTGGAGTTCCGGGTGCTCCAGCCCACCGGCCCACCCAAGTGGCTCAGACTGCGCGGGCGGCTGCTGCCCGGCGGCGAAGGCCGCCCCGCCCGGCTCTACGGCACCGTCGCCGACGCCTCCAAGCTGCGCTCCGACGTCACCGACGTGGCCCGCGTCCAGCGCCTCGCCGCCTCCCTCGCCACCGCCGGCACCGTCCGGGACGTCAGCCAGGCCGTCGTCGCCGCGCTGCGCACCCCCCTGCGCGCCGACCGGATCGCGCTCGCCGAGCTGGAGAACGACCGGCTCGTCGTCACCGTCCTCGACCCGCCCCAGCCGGAGTCCTGGCCCGAGCTGTGGCGTTCGGAGTGGCGCTCCGAGTGGCCCGACGCACCGGTGCGCGCCATGCCGACGCTCGCCGCCGCCCTGCGCGAGGGCCGCGCCCAGATCTGGCCCGCGGGCACCCCGCTGGAGCCCGCCCTCGCCGATGTCGGCCCCGGCGGCCTCGCCGTGCTGCCGCTGCCCGCCGGCGGCCGGATGGCGGGCGCCTGCCTGATCGGCTGGGACAGCCCGCACCACTTCGGACCCGACGAACGCGCCCTGCTCACCGCCTCCGCCGGACTCGCCGGACAGGCCCTGATGCGCGCCCACGCCTTCGACGCCGAGCACGAACTCGTCGGCATGCTCCAGCGCCAGCTGCTGCCCCGCCGACTGCCCCGGCTGCCCGGCGCGATGGCCGTCGCCCGCTACCTGCCGAGCACCGCCGGACTGGAACTGGGCGGCGACTGGTACGACGTGATCCCGCTGCCCGACAACCATGTCGCCCTCGTCATCGGCGACGTCCAGGGCCACAGCGCGGCCGCCGCCACCCTGATGGGCCAGATGCGCACCGCCCTGCGCGCCTACGCCGCCGAGGGCCACCCGCCCGACGTGGTCGTCAGCCACGCCAACCGGCTGCTGATGGAGTTGGAGACCGACCTCTTCGCCACCTGCGCCTACGTCGACGTCGACCTGGAGGAGGGCACCGCCTGGTGCGTCCGCGCCGGACACCTGCCCCCGGTACTGCGTCACCCGGGCGGCGCAACGGACATCGCCGAGGCCGAGGGCGGCCCCCCGCTCGGCGTGATGACCCAGGCCGAGTTCCCGATGACCCCCCTGCGGCTCCAGCCCGGCACCCTCATCGCCCTGACCACGGACGGACTGGTGGAGTCCGTCGAGGCCGACATCGACGCCGGCATGGACCGCTTCGCCCATGAGCTGGCCGCCGCCGACCCCACCCACCTCGGCCAGGTCGCCGACGCCCTGCTCGGCAACGCCCGCCGCAGCGACGACGTGGCCCTGCTGCTGATGCGCTACGACGGCATGGAGATGCGCCCGCGGCGGGAGAGCTGGACGGTGTGGCGGGTGCCCGAGGCGGTCGGCCACGCCCGCCGCTTCACCCGGCGCACCCTGCGCTCCTGGGGCCTGGCCAGTGAGGTCGACACGGTTCTGCTGGTCGTGTCCGAACTCGTCACCAACGCCCTCGTGCACACCGAAGGACCGGTTCGCCTCTACCTCACGATGATCAACAGCCGGCTGCGGGTCGCGGTCGCCGACACCTCGCCGCGCAGCCCCGTCAAGCCCACCAGCATCGGCTGGGAGGCCACCGGCGGCCGCGGCATCCTTCTGGTCGAGGCCATGTCGGCGACTTGGGGCACGGTTCCGGTCAGCGGCGGCAAGCAGGTCTGGAGCGAAATCCAGCTGGACCGCTGAGTCCGGGGTACCCGAAGCCGCGAGCTTGACCAGTCGGTAACGGACAAACGACGCTAAGGTGAACCAGATGAAGGCTCTCGTGCTGTCCGGCGGAGCCGGCACGCGGCTGCGGCCGATCACTCACACATCGGCCAAACAGCTGGTCCCGGTCGCCAACAAGGCTGTGCTTTTCTACGGGCTGGAATCGATCGCCGAAGCGGGCATCACCGAGGTCGGTGTCATCGTCGGTGACACCGCCGAGGAGATCCAGGACGCGGTGGGCGACGGCTCCAAGTTCGGTCTCCAGATCACCTACATCCCCCAGGACCGTCCCCTGGGCCTGGCCCACGCGGTGCTGATCGCGCGGGACTGGCTCGGCGACGACGACTTCGTGATGTACCTCGGCGACAACTTCATCGTGGGCGGCATCAGCGCCCTCGTGGAGGAGTTCGGCCGCAATCGCCCCGACGCCCAGATCCTGCTCACCCACGTCCCCGACCCGCGCGCCTTCGGCGTCGCCGAACTCGACGGCGCCGGCCAGGTCGTGGGCCTGGAGGAGAAACCCGAGCATCCCAAGAGCGACCTCGCGCTGGTCGGCGTCTACCTCTTCACCCCCGCCATCCATGCCGCGGTACGCGCCATCGCGCCGTCCTGGCGCGGCGAGCTGGAGATCACCCACGCCATCCAGCACCTCATCGACGCCCGCGCCGACGTCCGGTGCACCGTCATCCAGGGCTACTGGAAGGACACCGGCAACGTCGACGACATGCTGGAGGTCAACCGCACGGTCCTGGAGGCACTCGACCGCCGGATCGACGGCGAGGTCGACGAACTGTCCGAGACCGTCGGCCGGGTGGTCGTCGAGGAGGGCGCCCGGATCATCAACTCCCGCATCGTCGGACCCGCCGTCATCGGCGCGGGGACGGTCGTGAACAACTCCTACGTCGGACCGTTCACCTCCGTCGCCGAGAACTGCCGCATCACCGACAGCGAGGTGGAGTTCTCCATCGTGCTGCGGGACTCCTCGATCGCCGGTGTCGGCCGCATCGAGTCCTCCCTGATCGGGCGGCACGCCGAGGTGACCCCCGCGCAGCATGTCCCCAGTGCCCACCGATTCGTCCTCGGCGACCACAGCAAGGTGCAGATCCATCCATGAATCTCCTCGTCACCGGCGCCGCCGGATTCATCGGCTCGGCCTACGTCCGCACACTGCTCGCCTCCGACGCACCCGACGCGCCGGACATCACCGTGCTGGACAAGCTGACCTACGCCGGCAGCCTCGACAACCTCCCACTCGACCATCCCCGGCTTGAGTTCGTCCAGGGCGACATCCGCGACACCGAACTCGTCGGCAAACTCACCGGCCAGGCCGACCAGGTCGTGCACTTCGCCGCCGAGTCCCATGTGGACCGCTCCATCACCGGGGCGTCCGACTTCGTGCTCACCAATGTCGTGGGCACCCAGACCCTGCTGGAGGGCGCCCTCAGGGGCGGCGTGTCGACCTTCGTGCACATCTCCACCGATGAGGTGTACGGCTCCGTCGACTCCGGCTCCTCCACGGAGGACCACCTGCTGCGGCCCAGTTCGCCGTACTCCGCCTCCAAGGCCTCCTCCGACCTGCTCGCCCTGGCCTACCACCGCACCCACGGACTCGACGTCCGGGTCACCCGCTGCTCCAACAACTACGGCCCGCACCAGTTCCCCGAGAAGGTCATCCCGCTCTTCGTCACCAACCTCCTCGACGGCCATCAGGTCCCGCTGTACGGCGAGGGCGCCAACGTCCGCGACTGGCTGCACGTCGACGACCACATCCAGGGCGTCGAACTCGTCCGCACCAAGGGCCGCCCCGGCGAGGTCTACAACATCGGCGGCGGCACCGAACTGAGCAACCGGGAACTCACCGGGCTGCTCCTGGAGTCCTGCGGCGCGGACTGGGACCGGGTGACACACGTCGAGGACCGCAAAGGACACGATCTGCGCTACTCCGTCGACTGGAGCAAGGCCCGCACCGAACTGGGCTACCGGCCCCGGCACGACTTCCGCGCCGGGCTCGCCGAGACCGTCGACTGGTACCGGGACAACCGCTCCTGGTGGGAGCCGCTGAAGCGACGCATGGGCGAGGAGCACGCATGAGGTGGCTGGTCACCGGAGCGGGCGGAATGCTTGGCCACGACGTCGTCGACGAACTGCGCGGCCGCGGCGCCGACGTCACCGGCCTCGGCCACACGGCCCTGGACATCACCGAACCCGCCTCCCTGGAGCGGGCGTTCGCCGCGCACCGCCCCGAGATCGTCGTCAACTGCGCCGCCTACGCGGCCGTGGACGACGCCGAATCGCACGAGGCCGAGGCGCTGCGCGTCAACGGCGACGGCCCGCGCCTGCTCGCCCGCGCCTGCGCCGCGCACGGCGCCCGCCTGATCCACGTCTCCACCGACTACGTCTTCTCCGGCAAGGGCCGCACCACCCCCTACCCCGAGGACCACCCACCGGCCCCGCGCACCGCCTACGGCCGCACCAAACTCGCCGGCGAGCGGGCCGTACTGGAGGAACTCCCGGACGCGAGCGCGGTGGTGCGCACCGCCTGGCTCTATGGCGTCCACGGCAAGAACTTCGTCCGCACGATGATCGGCATCGAGGCGAGCCGCCCCACCGTCGAGGTCGTCGACAACCAGTGCGGACAGCCCACCTGGAGCGCCGACGTCGCCGCCCACATCGCCGACCTCGGCCCGCGCCTCGGCCCCGACGTGGGGGGCGTCTTCCACGCCACCAGCTCAGGCGAGGCCACCTGGTTCGAACTGGCCCGGGAGGTGTTCCGGCTGCTCGGCGCCGACCCCGAACGCGTGCGCCCCACCGACACCACGCCCTGGCCCCGCCCCGCCCCCCGCCCCGAGTACAGCGCCCTCGCGCACGGCCGCTGGCAGACCCTCGGCCTGCCGCCCCTGCGCGACTGGCGTGCCGCCCTGCACGAGGCACTGCCCCGCATCCGCAAGGAGTCCCCTTCGTGAAACGCCATGAGTTCCTCAAGGAACTGCACAAGGCCAGCGCCAACCGCAACTACCTGGAGATCGGCGTCAACGACGGTCGCAGCCTGAGACTGTCCCGCGTGCCCAGCATCGCGATCGACCCCGCGTTCAAGGTGGTCACGGAGATCCGCTGCGACGTCCACCTGGTGAAGGCCACCAGCGACGACTTCTTCGCCCGCGACAACCCCCTCGCCCACCTCAAGGGCGGCCGCCACCCGGTGCGGAACCTGCGCCGGGGCCGCAGCCCGATCGGCCACTGGCGGCGCACCACCCTGGACCTGTCGTTCATCGACGGCATGCACCTGTTCGAGTACGCCCTGCGGGACTTCATCAACATCGAGAAGCACTCCGACTGGGCCAGCGTGATCGTCTTCGACGACATGCTGCCGCGCAACATCGACGAGGCGGCCCGCGACCGGCACACCGGCGCCTGGACCGGCGACGTCTACAAACTCGTCGAGATCCTCACCCGCTACCGCCCCGACCTGGTCACCGTCCTGGTCGACACCCAGCCCACCGGCCAGCTCGTCGTCTTCGGCGCCGACCCCCGCAACACCGTCCTGAGCGACCGCTACGACGACATCGTCACCGAGTACGACCTGCCCGACCCGCAGAAGGTCCCCGAGACGATCCTGGAACGCACCGAGGCGGTACGCCCCGAGGCATTCCTGAACGCGAGCTTCTGGCGCCCCCTGACCCGCGCCCGCAACCTTGGCTTGCGCCGCTCCAAGGGCTGGGACCCGCTGCGGCACGCGCTGGAGCAGCTCACCAGCGGCTGATCAGCGGGGCACGGCCTCCAGTATCTGGAAGTGCGTAGGTGCCAGCGGACCGCCCACACCCACCAGTTCGAGGCCGGCGGAATCGAGCAGCGTGGCGTACTCGGCCTCGGTGCGCTCCCGGCCGCCGGCCATGACCAGCATGTTCAGATCGCTCAGGACGACGCTGAGTTCGGCCGCGGGACCGTTCTCGCCCGGCAGGACGGGCTCGACGAGGAGCAGCTTCGCATGGTCGGGCATGGCCTCGCGGCAGCGCCGCAGGACGGTCCGCGCCGGCTCGTCGTCCCAGTCGTGAATGACGCTCTTGAGGACGTACGCGTCGCCCCCGGCCGGTACGGCGGTGAAGAAGTCGCCCGTGGTGATCGTGCAACGGTCGGCGACGCCCGCGTCCGCGAGCACCTTGGGGGCCTCCCGCACACCGGTCGGAGTGTCGAGGAGCACACCCCGGCTGCCGGGGTGTGCCGTCAGCAGGGCGGCGAGCAGGGTGCCGTTGCCGCCGCCGACATCCACGACCGTGGGGAAGCGGGAGAAGTCGCAGCCGGCCGCCACCACATCGGCCGCGCCCTGCGCCGTCTCCGCCATCGCCGCGTTGAACAGGGCGGACAGCTCCGCCTGTCGGCCGATGTAGGCGAAGGCCGGCATGCCGAAGACCGTCTCGAACGCCGTCGCGCCGGTGCGCACGCTCTGGTGCAGCTCACCCCAGGGCCGCCACACCGCGGGAGAGGTGAACAGGTTGGCGAGCGCGTGGGCCGGGGCATCGGCGTCGGAGCGCAGAACATCACCGAAGGAGGTGAGCGTGAACAGGTCGGTGCGGCTGGGGCGTTCCACGAGACCCAGGGTTTCCAGGGCGCGCAGCAGCCGGCGCAGCGCGTCCGGGTCGGTGTCGGTGGCCGCAGCCAAGTCGGCGCAGCTCTTCGGGCTCTCGGCCAGCGCGTCGGCGATGTTCAGTCGGACGGCGGCGCCGAGTGCCTGGGAGGCCATGTAGCCGTGCACCAGGCGCAGGGCGCGGGCCTGGTCCTCGGCACCGGCCGGTGCGGCCGTCCGCCGGTGCTCCGTCAGGTGCGGTTCACTGTCGGTCACTGCCGTCCTTCCCTTCGGGCCGCTCGTCGTCACCAGGCGACGTGCAGGGCGACGGGGGCGTGGTCGACGAACTGCCGGGCCATCCGGACCGGGCTGTCCGGGACCAAGCGCAGTCCCGGGAGCCGTGTGGTCAGGGCCTCCAGCGTCACCGCGAGCTGGAGCCTGGCCAGCCGGGCGCCCACGCAGGCGTGCACGCCATGCCCGAAGGTCAGGTGCCGGGTTATCTGCCGGGTGATGTCGAAGGTCTCCGGCTGGTCGAACTCCTCGGGGTCCCGGTTGGCCGCGCTGTACAGAGCGACCACGTCGGCCCCCGCCTCCAGGGTCCGCCCGCCCAGGGTCACTTCGCGTGTGGTCACCCGGAAGAAGGCGTGCACGGGGGTGTCGTAGCGGGCGATCTCCTCCACCGCGCCCGGGATCAGCTCCGGGCGCCGGCACAGCAGTTGCCACTGATCGGGGCGGGAGAGCAGATGCCACAGGCCGTTGCCCAGCAGAGCGGTGGTGGTCGAGTGCCCGGCGGTGATCAGCCCGATGAACGTCCACACCAGTTCGGCGAGTTGCTCGTCGTCGAGCGGCCCCGCGGGCGCGAGCACACCGGCGATCTCACTGAACGCGTCCGGACCCGGCCGCGTCCTGCACTCCCGCACGTAGCGGGCCATCACCTGCTGGAACTCCAGGAACAGCTCGGCCGCTTCGACCTCTTCCTCGCGGGACGCGCCGCCGGTGATCACCGCAACACAGGCATAGGCGCCGTCCCGGATGATCGCCCGGTCCTCCGCCGCGATGCCGCACATGTCACTGATGGTGTCGACGGGCAGCACGCGCGCGTACTGGCTCATCAACTCGGCCGAGCCGTCCGCGGCCAGGGCGTCGACGAGCGCGGTCGCACGCTTGCGGATCTCCGGCTCCATCGCGGCGACGGCATCCGTGCCGAGCCGCTTGGCCAGCGGGGCCCGGACCTTCAGGTGCCGGTCGCCGTTGACGTTGATGATCGCGGAGGAGGGCGGGAAGCCGCGTTCCAGTACGGCGAGGGCGTCCGGATGCAACGGGAGCGGGGAGCGCAGGGCGTTCGCCGTGGAGAACGTCTCGTGCTGCTGGAGAACCGTGCGCACATCGTCGAACCGGGTCACCACCCAGGCCCGCAGGACCTCGGAGTAGAAGACCGGTTCAGTCTCCCTGGCGAGCGCGAAGAAGGGGTACGGGTCCTGGAGATGCGTGCCGAGTGGGTCGTACGACTCACCGATCGAGCGGGTCATCGCGCCCGTCTCCTCACCGAGAAAGGGCCATCACGTCGACGCCGACGATGGCGGGCGCCCCTCGTGCGGGGCTCAAGCCCCGGCCGAGGGCGGGTCGATCGGCCTCTCGGGTGGTTCCAGGCCCTGGCCGTCCCGCAGCGACCGGTAGCGGGCGGCGCAGTCCTCGTACGACGGCAGGAGGCCGGTGCGCAGGGCCTCGGCCAGGGTCGGGGCCTCGGCGTCCTTCGGGGAGAGCACCGGCGCCACGCTCTCGGGCCAGGGCAGGGCGAGGTCCGGGTCGAGCGGGTGCACGCCGTGCTCCCGGTCCGGGGCATAGCCGGTGGAGCACAGATAGACGACGGTCGCGTCGTCGGTGAGCGCCATGAAGGCGTGGCCCAGGCCCTCCGCCAGGAAGACCGCGTGCCGGGTGTCGTCGTCCAGGCGCACCGCCTCCCACTGGCCGAACGCCGGGGAGCCGGTGCGCAGATCGACCACCACGTCCAGCACGGTGCCGCGCACACAGGTGACGTACTTGGCCTGGCCGGGCGGCACATCGGAGAAGTGCACCCCGCGCACCACGCCCCGCCGGGAGACGGAGCAGTTGGCCTGCGCGAGCGTGAGGTCGTAGCCGGTGGCCTCGCGGAACTCCTCGCTGCGGTACCACTCGTGGAAGCTGCCCCGGTCGTCCGGGAACACCTTGGGCTCCAGCACCCAGGCTCCGTCGATTCCCAGTGCGCGCAACCCCGTCACCTCCGTGCCGTTCCGAACAGGGACTTCACCTTGCGGGCCAGCCGCCGCAGCACCCCCGGCCGGGGCGTGCGCCGCACCTCGACGGCATGCGCCCGAGAGCGCAGCGCGAACGGCAGCGCCAGCAACCGCGGTTCGGACGCCTCGGGGACCGGGCCGAGCGCCGCCCGCCAGGTCGTGCCGCCCATCACCAGGGCGGGCAGAGCGGCCGAAAGCAGGGCCCCGGACCCACCGGGCGCCGGGGACAGGGTGGCGGCCGTGTCCAGCGACTTGCCCCGCGCGGTCAGCCGCAACAGCACCTCGGTGTCGTCCGGCACGTACAACGGCACCGGTGCGCTGAGCCGGTCGTGCGTGACGGTGACCTCCTCCAGCGCGACCCGGCCGAGCCCGAGACTCCGGCTCGCCCGGTCCACGTCCAGCGCGAGCGAGGCGTGCCGGGCGGTCCAGTACGGCAGCACCACTCGGCCCGCGACGACGCCGGCGGGCGCCGTGGGGCGCTCGGTGCGCGGCGCCGGGGTGAGCCGGCACTCCTTGGTCCAGCCGCCCAGCTTGACCCGGACCACGGTGTCCCACAGTCCGCCGGCCAGTACGGCGTCCCCGGCCGCGTGCGCGGGGTCGATGGTGGCCGTCGCCCGCAGCACCAGCCGGAACTTGCCCCGCTCCTCGGTCGGCACGGTCTCCCGGGTGAACTGCACGGGCTGGAAGTACTGGGCTGCGCTGGCGCGTTGACGCAGCAGCAGGTCCGCCCTGGCGGAGCCGAACCGGGAGACGGTGTCGGCGCCCACCCAGGAGATGGCCTCGGTGACGTCCTTCGGCGGGGCCTTCAGCGGATCACCGCCGCCCGTGGCGCTGAAGGTGAGCGGCGCCCCGCCCGAGTGGACCTCCGCGGCGAAGGAGACCCGCAGCGCGCCGTCCTGCCACTCGAGCCCCTCGGGTACGGCCTTCAGCACCACGCCCGCCTCCCACTCGGCGAACGCCTCCACATCGGCGTACCGGTCGGCGGCGATCAGCGCGGCCACGACCTGCTGGGTGGGCTGGAGCCCGCTCGCCACCCCGGGCCCGAACCGCTCGACGACCACGGCGTGGATCTCCCGGAACATCTCCTTGCGGTAGTCGGCGGGCATGGCCAACAGCCGCTTGCCACGCATCCGCTCGACCATTTCCACCCGCAGCCAGCGGCGGAACAACCGGTCCCGCAGCGGTCCCGGCTCGGTGTACCGCTCCACGACGTCCAGGGCCTCGCGCAGGTTCTTGAAGTAGCCGACCGGGTCGAAGCGCTGGAACCCCGCATTGGCGGCGTCGTCCCGGCGGACGTGGTAGTAGCAGACGTAGTCGCTGAGCACCGACACGTTCTCGGCGCGCAGGAACGCCTCGGTGACGAAGACATGGTCCTCGAGGCGCCGCCTGCCCTCGGGGAAGCGCAGGCCGATGCGGTCGAGGAAGGCGCGGCGGAACATCTTGTGCGGGGTCAGGCTGTCGATCAGCGGGGCGCTCTCGACGGTGGCCCGCGGGTGGTTGCGGCGGAACAGCTCCACCGGCACCCCGCGGCCCTGACCGGCCATCTTGCCGACCACCACATCGGCGTCGTGCGCCACGCCGTAGTCGTACATCCGTTCAAGGGCCTCGTCGCCGAGGTGGTCGTCGTTGTCCACGAACATCACGTACTCGCCGCGGGCGGCGGTGATCCCGACGTTGCGGGGCTTGCCCGACCAGCCCGAGTTCTCCTGGTGCACCACGGTCACCCGGGGGTCCTCGGCGGCGAGTTCGTCGAGCCGGGCGGGGGTGTCGTCGGTGGAGCCGTCGTCGACGAAGATCAGCTCGTACTCGTCCGCGGGCAGGGACTGCCGCAGCAGCGAGGAGACGCAGTCCTCGATGTACGCCCCCGGGTTGTACACGGGAACGATGACGCTGACCTTGATCGGCATCGCGCTCGAAGTCCCCTCGGGTCGTCGACTGCCTGGTTGGGTGCGGCACGGTGCGTCTCCGATGCTAACGCGCTCCGCTTGGTCGGCCGCGTTCAAGGGGGTGCCGGGTCCTGTTCGTGGGTGTGTGCGGCGCTGTTGTGGCTGGTCGCGCCCCGCGGCGGAGCCGCTGATGGATACAGCCCCGCGCCCCTCAGCGGCGCCTTCGTGCTGCCCTTTTCCAGCGCCAGGCCAGTATTACCAAGGCGGCTGCCGCCAGGGGTGGGCCGATGCGACGAGCCACGGGAAGTGCGGCCGTTCGGGTGAGGTCTATCGGTGCGGGAGGCTCAGGCTCTTGCTCTTGTTCCTGTTCTGGTTCGGTGAGGCGTTCCGCCAGGCAGTCCGCGAACTGGGACACCAGGCGGCCGCCCACGTCCGAGAGCAGGCCGCGGCCGAACTGGGCCGGACGGCCGGTCACCGACAGATCGGTGCGCACCGTCACCGCGGTGCCGTCCTCGTGTGCGGTGAGCGTGCCGGTGACCGTGGCTCTTGCGGTGCCCTGGCCACGGGTCTCCCGGCCGCTCGCGAGCAGCACCATCCGGTGCTCCTGGTCGTCCCGTTCCTCGAAGACCGCGGTGCCCTGGTACGTCAGGGTGACCGGACCGACCTTGACCCGGACCGAACCGGTGACGGTCTTGCCGTCGTAGTCGGTCACGCTCGCCCCGGGCAGACAGGGCGCGATCCGCTCGATGTCGAGGAGTGCCCGCCAGGCGTCGTCGACCGGGACGGGCACGGTGAACTCGTGCTGAAGTTCCATCACTTCCTCCTCGAAGCGGTGGCGTTGTCAGGGCGAGGGGTGGATCGCCCCCTCCGTCACGGTCAGTGGGGTGCCGGTGCCGCCCCAGCGCAGGGCGACGATCTCGGCGGCCACCGACACGGCGACCTCCTCGGGTGTACGGGCGCCCAGGTCCAGGCCCACCGGCGAGCGCAGGCGGGACAGTTCGGCCCCGGTCAGCCCGGCAGCGGCCAGGCGCCGCATCCGGTCGTCGTGGGTACGGCGGCTGCCCATCGCCCCGATGTACGCGGCGGGTCTGCGCAGCGCCTCCTCCAGCAGGGGCACGTCGAACTTCGGGTCGTGGGTGAGCACGCAGATCACCGTGCGCCCGTCGGTGTCGGTGCCGTTCAGATAGCGGTGCGGCCAGTCCACGACGACCTCCACGCCGTCCGGGAAGCGCTTGGGCGTGGCAAAGACGGGGCGGGCGTCGCACACGGTGACCCGGTAGCCGAGGAAGTCCCCGATCCGGGCGACGGCGGCGGCGTAGTCGATCGCGCCGAAGACCAGCATCCGCGGTGGCGGGGCGAAGGAGTGCAGGAAGACGGCGACCGCGTCCTCCCGGCGCTCGCCGTGCGGCCCGTAGTGGCGCAACTGCGTGACCCCGAGGGCGAGTTCCCCACGCGCGTCGGCGGTGACCGCCGCGTCGAGGCCCTCGGTGCCCAGGGTTCCGAGGACCCGGTCGGGCCAGACCGCGAGCGTGGCCCCGCGCGGCGCGGGCCCGTCGGTCACCGACGCCACGGTGACGGGCTCACCGGCGGCGACGGACTCCGCCACGGCACCGAACGACGGGTCGAAGGCCTCCGTCACCGGACGTACGAGCAGGGTGATCTCGCCGCCACAGGTGAGCCCCACCGCGAAGGCGTCCTCGTCGCTGTACCCGAAGGTCTCCAGCCGAGCCTCGCCGCTCGCGACGACTTCCTGCGCCAGCTCGAACACGGCCCCCTCGACACACCCGCCCGACACACTCCCCACGACCTCGTCCTCCGGCCCCACAGCCATCGCCGCCCCCGGATCGCGCGGCGCGCTGCGGCTGGTCGCCACGACGGTGGCCAGGCCGAAGGGGGCTCCAGCCGTGTACCAGCGGTTGAGCACCGGGAGAACCTCACGCATCCTCGACCCCTCTCACCACCGTCGCCAGGTGTTCCAGGGCCGCGAGGCTGTGGCCCTCGACGAACGTGTCCACGCTGGGCAGCGCCGCCGCCATTCCGGCCGCCAGCGGGGCGTACCCGGGACGCGCCTTGAGGGGGTTGGCCCAGATCACCCGGTGTGCCAGCCGGTGCAGGCGGCGCATCCCGGCGGCGAGCAGCTCCGGGTCGCCGCGCTCCCAGCCGTCGGACAGCACCACCACGATCGCACCGCGCGCCATGCCCCGCTGCCCCCAGCGGTCCAGGAACGCCTTGAGCAGCTCGCCCAACCGGGTGCCGCCGCGCCAGTCCGGCACCGCGGAGGCGACCGCGGCGAGCGCGAGATCCGGGTCCCGGTGCGACAACTCGCGGGTGACCCGGGTCAGCCGTGTGCCGATCGTGAACACCTCGGTGCGGGCCCCGCGTACGGCGGCGTGCGCGAAGCGGAGCAGCGCGTCCGCGTACGGCGCCATCGAGCCGCTGACGTCCACCAGCAGGACCACTCGGCGCGGTCGTTCGGTGCGCGCGTGTCTGCGCGGCCGGGCGGGCTCCCCGCCGTGCCGCAGCAGCTCGCGGACCGTGCGGTGCGGGTCCAGGTCCCCGCGCCGGGCCGGCCGTCGCCGTGCGGAGCGCCGGGTCGCACCCCGCAGGGCCAGCGCGGCCAGCAGTCGCCGTACCTCCGCCCGCTCGGCGCCGGTCAGCTCGGCGAAGTCGCGGTGGCGCAGCACCTCGGAGGAGCTGGCGAGGGCGGCGACGGGGGGCGCGTCCGGCGTGTTCCCGGTACGGGCCGTCCCTTCGGCGTCCCGGGCGACGAGGCGCAGCCGGGCCGCTCGGGGGACGGCCACCGGGCGCCGTGTCTGCGCACCGGTGCCGCTGAAGAATGCCTCGAACACCCGGTCGTAGCGCTCCAGATCGTCCCGTTCCCCGCACAGCGTCAGCCGTCCCGCCCAGTACACGTCCGCCCGCACACCCGGCCGCAGGACGTCCACCGCGGAGAGGAAGGCGTGCACGCGCTCGGTGCTCGCGTCGGCTCCCGCGGCGCGCAGGGCGCGGGCGAAGCCGAGGAGGGCCGCGTCGGCGGGGAGCAGGCCGTTCATGCCGCTCACGCCCCTCGCGCCGCGAGCACCGCCGCGAAGTCCAGCTCCCGCGCCCGCTCCGCGTCCTCCCGGTACTTCAGTACCGACCCCAGCGTGGTCATGGCCAGACCGGCGTCCACCTCGCTCGCACCGAGCGCGTCCAGGGCCTCGGCCCAGTCGATCGTCTCGGCGACACCCGGCGGTTTCAGTAGGTCGTGCCCGCGCAGGGCCTGCGTCAGCGCGGTCACCTGCTCCGCGAGGCGCGCCGACACACCGGGCAACCGCCGCCGTACGATGGCCAGTTCACGGGCGAAGTCCGGATGGCCGAACCAGTGGTAGAGGCAGCGCCGCTTGAGCGCGTCGTGCACCTCACGGGTGCGGTTGGAGGTCAGCACCACCACCGGCGGCACCTCGGCGGTGAGGGTGCCCAGCTCCGGGATGGTCACCGAGAACTCCGAGAGCAGTTCCAGCAGGAACGCCTCGAACTCGTCGTCGGCCCGGTCGATCTCGTCGACCAGCAGCACCGACGGCTGCGTCTGGAGCGCCTGGAGCAGCGGCCGCGCGACCAGGAAACGCCGGTCGTACAGCTCGCCCTCCAGACGCTCCGCGTCGGTGACCCCGGCCGCCTCGGCGGCCCGCAGGTGCAGCAGCTGGCGCGGGAAGTCCCAGTCGTACAGGGCCTGCGAGGCGTCGATGCCCTCATGGCACTGGAGCCGGATCAGCGGCGCGTCGAGGGCCTCGGCGAAGGCGGACGCGAGCGCGGTCTTGCCGACGCCCGCGTCGCCCTCGCAGAACAGCGGCCGGTGCAGCCTCAGCGCCAGGAAGCAGGCGATGGCGAGCCCGTCGTCGACGAGGTACCCCGTCGCCTCCAGACGGGCCCGCACCTGTTCCGGGCCGTCACTGCCGGTGAGCCCACCGTCGATGCCGGTGATCGCGTCTCACCCCATTCCGGCCGCGGTCAGCACCGCCCGCCGGGTGAGCACCCGGGCCAGATGGGCCCGGTACTCGGGCGAGGCGGAGGTGTCCTGGGCGGGCCGGGTGCCGTCGGCGGCCTCCTGCGCCGCCCGCGCCACCGCCTCGGCGTCGGCGGCGCCCGCCAGGGCCTCCTCGGACGAGTGGGCGCGCAGGGGAGTGCTGCCCATGTTCGTCAGCCCGATCCGCGCCTCGGCGATGCGCCCGTCGTCCCGTCGCACGAGCGCGGCCACGCCGACGATCGCCCAGGCCTGGGCGACCCGGTGGAACTTCTCGTAGTGGAAGCCCCAGCCGTCCGCCTTCGGCACCCGCACCTCGGTGAGCAACTCGTCGGCGGCGAGCGTGGACTGGAGGTAGTCGACGAAGAACTCCCGCGCCGGGATGGCGCGCCGCCCGCGCGGCCCCTCGGCCACCAGCTCGCCGTCCATCGCCAGCACCACCGCGGGCAGGTCCCCGGCCGGGTCGGCGTGCGCGAGCGAGCCGCCGAGGGTGCCCCGGTGCCGTACGGCGGGATCCGCGACGGTCGCCGTGGCGGCGGCCAGCAGACCGGCGTGCCGGCGCACCAGCGGGTCCCGGATGACGTCGTGATGGGTGGTCATGGCGCCGATCACCAGGGCGTCGCCGTCCTCGCGCACCCCGCTCAGACCGGGCACCCGGCCGACGTCCACGACCAGTTCGGGAAAGGCCAGCCGCATCCTGAGCAGCGGCAGCAGGCTCTGCCCGCCGGCCAGTACCTTGGCGTCCTCGCCGCCGTCGGCGAGCGCGCGCACCGCCTCGGCGACGCTCGTGGGGCGGGCGTATTCGAATGCCGGAGGAATCATGACCGGGCCTCCTCGATGGCCTTCCAGACCCGCTCGGGGGTGCAGGGCATGCGAACGTCCTTGACGCCCAGCGGCCGTAGCGCGTCGACGACCGCGTTCACCACGGCCGGGGTCGAGGCGATGGTGCCCGCCTCGCCGACACCCTTCACGCCGAGGGCGTTGGAGGTGGCGGGGGTCTCGGTCCGGTCGGTGACGAAGTCGGGCAGGTCCGCGGCCGACGGGACGAGATAGTCGGCCATGGTGCCGGAGACCAGGTTGCCCTCCTCGTCGTAGACGGCCTCCTCGTACAGGGCCTGCGCGATGCCCTGGGCGAGTCCGCCGTGCACCTGGCCCTCGACGATCACCGGGTTGATCACCTTGCCGACGTCGTCGACGCAGACGTACGACCTGATCCGGGTCGCTCCGGTCTCGGTGTCGACCTCGACCGCGCACAAGTGCGTGCCGTGCGGGTAGGAGAAGGTGTCCGGGTCGAGCAGGTGCTCGGCGTTGATGGTGGGTTCCATGCCGTCGGGCAGGTCGTGCGAGGAGAAGGTCTCGAAGGCGACCTCCTGGATGCTCTTGCGGGCCTCCGGGGAGCCCTTCACGGAGAACACCCCGCCCGCGAAGTCCAGGTCCTGCTCGCTCGCCTCCAGCAGATGGGCGGCGACCTTGCGGGCCTTGTCCACCACCTTCGTCGCCGCGTGATGGACAGCGAGGCCGCCGACGACCAGCGACCGGGAGCCGTAGGTGTCCATGCCCTGCGGGGCCGCCAGGGTGTCGCCGTGCACCACCTCGACGTCGTCGAAGGGCACGCCCAGCACATCGGCGGCGATCTGGCTCCAGCAGGTCACATGGCCCTGGCCGTGCGGGCTGGTGCCGGTGACCACCTCGACCTTGCCGGTGGGCAGCACCCGGACCGTGGCCGCCTCCCAGCCACCGGCCGCGTAGCGCAGATCCTTCAGGATCCGGCTGGGCGCCAGACCGCACATCTCGGTGTAGGTCGACACCCCGATGCCGAGCCGTACGGTGTCGGCGCGTTCGTTGCGGTCGGCCTGCTCGGCGCGGAGCTTGTCGTAGTCGAACAGCTCCAGCGCCTTCGCGGTGGCCGCCTCGTAGTTGCCGCTGTCGTAGGTCAGCCCGGCGATGGCGGTGTACGGGAACTCCTCGTGCCGGATCCAGTTGCGGCGCCGCAACTCCACCGGGTCCAGGCCGAGTTCGGCCGCCAGTTCGTCCATGGTCCGCTCGATGGCGAAGGTCGCCTCGGGGCGTCCGGCGCCGCGGTAGGCGTCGGTCGGGGTGCGGGTGGTGAAGACGCCCGTGCAGGTGAAATCATAGGCGTCCATCTTGTAGATGCCCGGGTACATGAAGGCGCCGAGGAGCGGGGTGCCCGGGGTGATCAGCATCAGGTAGGCGCCCATGTCGACGAGCAGGTCGACCTTCAGGCCGAGGAGCGTGCCGTCACGCATCGCGGCGATCTCGATGTCCTGGATCATGCCGCGCCCGTGGTGGGTGGCGAGGTAGCCCTCGGAGCGGGACTCCGTCCACTTCACCGGGCGGCCCAGGCGCCGGGCGACCGCGAGGGCGATGGCCTCCTCGCCGTACACCTGGAGCTTGGAGCCGAAGCCGCCGCCCACGTCCGGGGCGATCACTCGGAGCTTCTGCTCGGGGATGCCGGTGACCATGGCCATCAGGACGCGCAGGATGTGCGGGACCTGCGTGGAGGAGTACAGCGTGTACTCGCCGGACGCGGCGACCGGGGTCACCACGACCGCCCTCGGCTCCATGGCGTTGGGGATGAGCCGCTGCTGGTGGTAGCGGCGCTTGAGGGTCACCTCGGCGCGCTGCCGTACGGCGTCGAAGTCCTCGCCGGTCTTCAGGGGCCAGGTGTAGCAGTGGTTGGTGCCCTTGTCGGAGTGGACCAGCGGGGCGCCCTCGGCGAGGGCGGCCTCCAGGTCGAGGACCGGGGGCAGGGGGTCGTAGTCGACCTCGATGGCCTCCAGGGCGTCGGCGGCCGCGTACCGGTCACGGGCCACGACGACGGCGATCGGATCGCCCGCGTGGCGCACCTCGTCCACGGCGATCGGCGGGTGGTCGGGCATCACGATGTCCTCGGTGACCGGCCACACGCAGGGCATCGAGGCGAGCCCGTCGGCGAGGTCGGCGCCGCTGAACGCCGCGACGACACCGGGGCGTTCGAGGGCGGGGGAGACGTCGACCCGGGTGAGGCGGGCGTGCGCCATGGGGCTGCGCAGCAGGGCGAAGTGGAGCAGACCGCTGACCGTGATGTTGTCGGTCCAGGTGGTCTGCCCGGTGATCAGGTGGGCGTCCTCCTTGCGGGGCCGGGCCCGGCCGACCTCGCGCTCGACCGTCTCGGTCATGTCGTGACCTCCTGCTCGGAGGCGGCCAGGACGGCGCGCACGATGTTCTGGTAGCCGGTGCAGCGGCAGAGGTTGCCCTCAAGGCCCTGGCGTACCTCGTCGGCGCTGGGATGCGGGTTCTCCCGCAGCAGGTCCCGAGCCGCCATGAGCATGCCCGGGGTGCAGTAGCCGCACTGGAGGGCGTGCCGCTCGTGGAAGGCGCGCTGGAGGCCGGTCCACTCCCCGTCCTGGGCGAGCCCCTGCACCGTGGTGACCTCGCCGCCGTCCGTCTGGACGGCCAGCACCGAGCAGCTCTTGACGCTCTCGCCGTCGAGGTCGACCGTGCAGGCCCCGCAGTTGGAGGTGTCGCAGCCGACCGGGGTGCCGGTCAGGCCGAGGCGGTCGCGCAGGTAGTGGATCAGAAGGAGACGGGGCTCAACTTCGTCCTCGTACGTCGTGCCGTCCACCTTCACCTTGATGTGGGTCATGGGCCCTCCAGAGAGGGAGATCGTCGGGCCGGAGGTGATGTACGTCACTCTATGGCGGCGCGGTGGGGGCGGCGAGTGCTGCGGCACGGCTTTGTTGAGCGTTAATCGATTGCCGGTGTGGGCCCGGCCCTGCTGCACTGCACGGGTTCCGCTGCGCCGCTTCCGCTGCGCCGCACAGGATCCGAGCCGTCACGCACCGAGGAGCTTCCATGCGCACTGCGTTCATGTCCCCCCAGGAAGGAACGACCCCCTCATCGAAGGACATGACGCTTCGTGCCGTTGCTCAACCTCGGAATTCTCGCCCACGTCGACGCCGGTAAGACCAGCCTGACCGAGCGGCTGCTGCACTCGGTCGGGGTCATCGACGAGATCGGCAGCGTCGACGCCGGGACCACCCGGACCGACACCCTCGCGCTGGAGCGCCGGCGCGGGATCACCATCAAGTCCGCCGTCGTGTCCTTCCCGGTCGACGACGTGACGGTCAACCTCATCGACACCCCCGGTCACCCGGACTTCATCGCCGAGGTGGAGCGGGTGCTCGGCGTGCTGGACGGCGCCGTGCTCGTCGTCTCCGCCGTCGAGGGGGTGCAGGCGCAGACCAGGGTCCTGATGCGGACCCTGCGCCGCCTGGCCATCCCCACCCTGGTCTTCGTCAACAAGATCGACCGGCGCGGGGCACGTGAGGAGGAGGTCCTGCGCGCCATCGCCCGGCGCCTGGGCGCCCCGGTCGTCCCGATGGGCCGCACCTCCGCCCTGGGCACCCGCGAGGCCGCCTTCACCCCGGGACTCGGACCGGCCGCCCTCGACGCGCTCGCCGACCATGACGACGCCCTGCTCACGGCCTACGTCGAGAACACCGTCTCCCCGGACCGGCTGCGCACCGCCCTGATTGAGCAGACCCGGCAGGGCTTGGTCCATCCGGTGTACTTCGGCTCGGCCGTCACCGGCGCGGGCGTGGACGCGCTCACCGGCGGCATCAGGGAGCTGCTCCCCGCCGCCGACGGCGACCCCGAGGGGCCGCTCTCGGGCACCGTCTTCAAGGTCGAGCGGGGCCCGGCGGGGGAGAAGATCGCCTACGCCCGGATCTTCTCCGGAACGCTCGGCGTCCGCGTCCCCGTGGCGTTCGGCGACGGCCGCCGAGAGGGCAAGGTCACCGCCGTCAGCGTCTTCGAGCACGGCACCGACCTCCGCCGCGACGCCGTCCCGGCGGGCCGGATCGCCAAGCTGTGGGGCCTGCCCGACATCAGGATCGGCGACGCGCTCGGCCGCCCCCGCAAGGCGGAGAGCCACTTCTTCGCCCCGCCCACCCTGGAGACGGTCGTCGTCCCCGGGCCCGGCATGGCCCCCCGGGCGCTGCACGGTGCCCTCACCCAGCTCGCCGAACAGGACCCGCTGATCGGCCTGCGCCACGACGAGATCCGCCGGGAGATCTCCGTCTCGCTCTACGGCGAGGTGCAGAAGGAGGTCGTGCAGTCCACGCTCGCCGACGAGTACGGCCTCGACGTCACCTTCCGGGAGACGACCCCGCTGTGCGTCGAACGGCCGGTCGGCACCGGCCTCGCCGTCGAGTTCAACGGGAAGGACCCGAACCCCTTCCTCGCGACGGTCGGCCTGCGCGTCGCCCCCGCCCCGGTCGGCACCGGTGTCTCCTTCGCGCTGGAGGTGGAGCTCGGCTCCATGCCGTACGCCTTCTTCAAGGCCGTCGAGGACACGGTCCGCGAGACCCTCGGGCAGGGTCTGCACGGCTGGCGGATCCCCGACTGCGCGGTCACCATGACCCATTCCGGCTACTCGCCGCGGCAGAGCCACGCGCACCAGGGCTTCGACAAGAGCATGTCCAGCACCGGCTACGACTTCCGCGGACTGACCCCGCTCGTTCTGATCGAGGCGCTGCGCCGGGCGGGCACGCAGGTGTACGAGCCGATGCACCGCTTCCGCGTCGAGGCCCCGGCCGACACCCTCGGCGCCCTCCTCCCGGTACTGGCCGGGCTCGGCGCGGTCCCGGGGGCCACCGAGACCCGCGGGGAGAGCTGCGTACTGGAGGGCGCGGTGCCCGCGGCGCGGGTGCACGAGCTGGAGCAGCGCCTGCCCGGGCTCACCCGCGGCGAGGGCGAGCTGGAGAGCGCCTTCGACCACTACGCGCCGGTCACCCGCGGCACGGTCCCGGAGCGGGCGCGCACCGACCACAACCCGCTGAACCGGAAGGAGTACCTGCTGAACGTGTCGCGCCGGGTGGGAAGTTGAGCCGACCGTCGAACCCTATGTCGAGCTGACTGAGAATCAACTTACTCGCGAGTCAGAAGTGTTGACGGAGTCCGGGAGTCGCCGGACTGTAGGGAACATGCCAACTACACGTGCGCGTGTGCTCGTTGTGCTGGTTCTCCTTCTCGGACTCCTGACGGTGGCCGGACCCCGCCCGGCCACCGCCGCCCCCACCCTCCCCGACTCCCTGTGGTTCGACGAGACGGCACTGACCGTGCGGAACGGCCGTTTCACCGACGGCCACGGCCGTGAGGTCGTGCTGCGCGGCTACAACGTCTCCGGCGAGACCAAGCTCGCCGAGAACGGCGGACTGCCCTTCGCCTCGGTCGCCGACGCACGGAAGTCCGCCGCCGCGCTGCGCGCCCTCGGCGGCGGCAACACGGTCCGCTTCCTGCTCTCCTGGGCCTATGCCGAACCGGTGCGCGGCCAGGTGGACACCGCCTATCTGTCCGCCGCCACCGCCCAGATCGGCGCCTTCCTCGACGCGGGCATCCGCGTCTACCCCGACTTCCACCAGGACCTCTACTCCCGCTGGCTCTTCGACGCGGACAGCTGGTACACCGGCGACGGCGCCCCCAAATGGGCGGTGGACCTCGGTGACTACCCGGACGAGTACTGCGGGATCTGCCCGTTCTGGGGCCAGAACATCACCTCGAACGCGGCCGTGACCGAGGCGACGTACGACTTCTGGCACAACGCCCACGGGCTCCAGGACTCCTTCCTCGCCACGGCCCAGAAGGTGATGGCGTACCTCAAGCAGAACCTCACCGCCGACCGGTTCACCGGCGTCGTCGGCTTCGACCCGTACAACGAACCGCACCCGGGCGTCCTCGACTCGGGCCAGACCAGCCGCAGTTGGGAACGGGACGTGCTGTGGCCGTTCTACGAGCGGTTCCGGGCGCGGATGGACGCGGCGGGCTGGCAGGACAAGCCCGCCTTCGTGGAGCCGAACCTCTTCTGGAACGCCAACCTCGACTTCCAGAAGCAGGAGGGCGGACTGCTCGACGCCGGACAGCTCGGACCGCGCTATGTCTTCAACACCCACTTCTACGACCAGAAGGCCATCTCCGGGATCTTCATGTGGGGCAAGGCGCAGGACGGGCAGTACACGGGTGACTTCGGCACGGTCCGCGACCGGGCCGCGGCGACCGGTACCCCCGCGATCGTCAGCGAGTTCGGGCACCCGCTGTCCGGCACTGTCTCGGACAAGGCCCCGACCGTCCTGAAGGCGATGTACCAGGCGCTCGACTCCCGGGTGAAGGGGGCGAGTTGGTGGGCGGACCCGGCCGCCTCGGGCCCGGTGCTGTCCGGCAGCCAGTGGCAGTGGGACATCTACCACGGCCGCCACCACGAGCCGATGAACGGCAACCCCGACAAGGTCCGCACCGCCGGGGACGCCTGGAACGACGAGGACCTCTCCGCCGTCCGCCTCGACGACTCGGGCAACCCCGTCCTGCGCCAGGACGCCCGCCTCCTGGACCGCGTCTACCCGAGCGCCACCTCCGGCACCACCGTCGCCTTCACCTACGAGGACCGCTCACGCGACGGCTCCACGACCCTGACCTGGAACCCGGTGCCCAGCACCCTGCCGAACGTCGCCCGCCTGGTTGGCACCGGCCAGTACGCCCTGCTGAAGTGGCGCTCCGGCAGCGGCTCGGCGCCGACCGAGCTCCACCTCCCGGCGTCCTTCCCGACCGGCTCCACCACCGTCGTCTCCGACCTGGGCACGGCATACGCCCCATCGGCCTACACCTCGACGACCCCCGTCGCCGTGACCCCCGAACCCGGCGGCACCGGCAGCCGCCGACTCCTGCTGACCGACACCGACTCCGGCACCGCGCACTACGCGCTGGTGACGAACGGCGCCACGAACCCCTCGGCGGACCTGCTGGCCGCGGCCCGTTCCGAACTCACCGCCTGGGCCGCCGCACAGTGACCGGTTGACCCTCCCCTTACGTCAGGCTGCACGCTGTACCTCGACGAAAGGGCAGGTGAATGAGTTACTCCGTGGGCCAGGTCGCGTCCTTCGCCGGGGTGACCGTGCGCACGCTGCACCACTACGACCGGGCGGGACTGCTCTCGCCCAGTGGCCGCAGCGGCGCCGGTTACCGGCTCTACGACGACGGTGATCTGGCCCGGCTCCAACAGATCCTCTTCTACCGTGAACTCGGCTTCTCCCTCGACGAGATCGCCGAGATCCTCAAGGACCCACAGGCCAACGCACTGGAGTACCTGCGCTCCCGGCTGGGGCGGTTGAGTGCGGAGATCGACCGCCTCAAGCGCCTGACCGAGGTCGCCGAACAGGCCATCGAGGTCCAGCAGACGGGGGTGTCCCTCACCCCCGAGGAGCGCTTCGAGGCCTTCGGCGAGATCAGCTTCGACCTCAGCTATGCCACCGAGGCACAGATCAAGTGGCAGGACTCCGAGGGGCAACGGGAGTCGATGGCCCGTGCCGCCGCGCACAGCAAGGAGGACTGGAAGCAGCTGATGGGGGAGGCCGCGGCCTGGCGCGGGGAACTCCTCGCCGCCTTCGACGAGGGTGAACCGGCGGACTCCGAGCGGACGACGGACCTCGCGGAGGAGCACCGGCTGCACATCGCCCGCTGGTTCACCCACTGCCCGCCCGACATGCACTGCCGGATCGCCGACGACTTCGCCGCCGACCCACGCGCCTTCGCCCTCGTCGTACCGCCGTCCCAGCAGCGGCCCGGTCTCGCGGCCTATCTCTGCAAGGCCGTTCACACGAACGCGGCCCGCCGGACGGTGACCGAATGAGGATCCTCGTCGCGGCCGCCGGATCACGTGGCGACGTCGCCCCCTACACCGGCCTGGGCTCCGCCCTCCACCAGGCCGGACACCACGTCACCATCGCCACCACCGACGCCTTCGCCCCCCTTGTCCAGGATGCGGGCCTCGACTTCCGCGCCCTGCCCGGCCGCCCCGAGCCCCACGGCGACGTCTCGGACAGACGCGAACTGATGCGCGCCGCGGCCGCCTTCGTCACCGAACTCGGCCAGGGCTTCGTCGAGGCGCTGGACCCGGACACGGACCTGCTCCTGCTCTCGGCCACCACGGCACCGCTCGGCTGGCACCTCGCCGAGGCCACCGGCGTACGGACCGCCGGCGCCTATGTCGTACCGGCCCACCCGACCGGCGACTTCCCACCCGTCGTCATGGGCAGACGCTCCCTGGGCCGCCTCGGCAACCGTGCGACCGGCCGCTTCGCCCTGCGCATGGCCGACCGCGTCTATCGGCAGGGCGTGGCGGGCCTCCGCGACCGGCTGGGCCTGCCACCGCTGCCGCCCGCCGCGATGCGCCGACGCCAGGAGGAGGCCGACTGGCCTGTCCTGTACGGCTTCAGCACGGCCCTCGTGCCGCGGCCGGCGGACTGGCGGCCCGGTCTGGACGTCGTCGGCACCTGGTCGCCGTATGTCGCCCCCGACGCGGCGCTTTCCACGGAGCTGGAGGACTTCCTGGCCGTCGGGGCGCGGCCGGTGTTCGTCGGGTTCGGGAGCATGGCGGGCGCCGACGCGGAGCGGCTCGGCGGGATCGCGGTGCGGGCGCTGCGGCGTGCAGGACTGCGCGGGGTGCTTCAGCTCGGTCCTGAAGGCCTGAAGGACGACGACATCCTGACCGTCGGCGACGTACCGCACGCCCTGCTCTTCCCCCGCACGGCCGCCGTGGTGCACCACGGCGGAGCGGGCACCACGGCCGCGGCGCTGCGCGCCGGAGTGCCCGCGGTGCCCGTCCCGGTGGCGGCGGACCAGCCCTTCTGGGCCGGGCGGCTCGCCGCCCTGGGCGCCGCCACCGCGCCCATCCCCTTCGCCTCCCTCACCGAGGAACGGCTCGCCGAGGCGCTGCGCGACGTCGTACGCCGCCAGACCTACGCCCGTGCCGCCGCCGTCGCCGCCCGGCGGATGGCGACGGAGGACGGCACGGGAGCGGTCCTGAAGGCGCTGGGTTGATCAACCGGCCGACGGGGACGTCCAGTTCGCCTCCACGTGGCCGAGCCGGACGCGCTGGGGGTGGTCGCCGACCGGGACGGACACCTGCTTGGCGCCGGTGGCGAAGTCGATGGCGGTGACCTGGTCGGTGCCGCTCTCGGAGACCACGCACGACTTGCCGTCCCCACTGACCGTCGCCCAGTAGGGCTTGGAGGCGGTGACAAGCGGGCCCTCCTGGAGCGTGGCGCGGTCGACGACGGTCGCGTAGTCGTCCATCGTGCCCGCGACACACAGCTTGCGGCCGTCCGGGCTCATGGAGATCCCGTGGTGGCGCGAGTCGTTGACGAAGGTGGTGCGGTCGTCGCTGGTCGCCGGGTTCTTCGGGAGCGTCTTGGTGCGCACGATCTTGTCGGTGGCGAGGTCGTACTCGAAGAAGCCGTTGAAGAACGACACTTGGAAGTACAGCTTGGTCTCGTCCGGCGAGAACACGGCCGGCCGGACCGCGTCGGAGTAGTCGCTGAGCCCGATCGCGTCCAGCCGCTGCCGCATGTCGATGACCTTGACCCGCTGGTACGTCGTCGCGTCGACGACCGTGATGTAGCGGTTGCCCTTCGTCCAGTCCAGCCAGGGGGCGTCGGTCTGGGTGTTCACATCGCCGATCCCCATGTTGTAGATGTACTTGCCGTCCCGCGTGAAGACGTTCTCGTGCGGCTTGTCGCCGGTGCCGAACTTGCCGAGCTCCTTGCCGGTCTCGATGTCCAGCACATGCACGGTGTTGGAGGTCGAGGCCGACACCGCGACCCGCTTGCCGTCGGGGGAGACCGCCATGTGGTCGGAGCGGTAACCCGACACGGGGAAGCGCCAGTTGACCGCGCCGGTGGCCAGGTCGAGGGAGACGACGTCGGCGAAGCTCGGCCGGGAGACCACCACCGAGGTGCCGTCGGGGGTGGAGTACATGTCGTCCACGAACTGGTCGTGGCCCTCGCCGACGCTGTTGCGGATCGCCATGAAGTAGATCCACTTGATCGGGTCGGAGTTGATCTCCGCCATCCGCTGGTCCTTGTCGGGGATCACATTGATCCGCCCGATCTTCGCGAAGTCCCCGCTGGAGCGGAGGACATCGGCGGTGCCGTCCCAGTTGTTGCCGACGAACAGCACCTCCCGCAGGGCGGCGTCGGAGTCCGCCGAGGCGGCGGTGGCGGGGGCGGTGACGGTCAGGGCAAGGGCGGCGGCGACGGCGCAAAGGTGCCTGGTTCTGAAGGCAGGCATGAGTGCTCTCCTCTGGACGGCGGGTGGCGTGCGGGGGCGGGTGCTGAATGGCGTGGGCATGCCAATAGGGGGAATCTGAATACGAGGTCGTTCAGAGTTTGACTTACTGGAAAGTAAGGAGCGGGGGGCCTTCTCCACAAGACTGCGTACACGACAAAATGGTGGACGGCGAAGGAGAGGAGGGGCGTTGGCGGGCAGGCTCAGGGCGCCGACCGGCCGTTACGGCGGCAAGTCGGCGGAAGAACGCAAGGCCGAGCGCCGCAGCCGCTTCCTCGACGCCGCGCTCCAGCTCTTCGGCGACACACCGGGCTACCGGGGCACCACGGTCGCGGCGCTGAGCGAGGCGGCCGGTCTGTCGACGCGCCAGTTCTACGAGGAGTTCCGCACCCTGGAGGACGTCCTCGCCGCCCTCCACCTCCAGGTCAACGCCTGGGCGGAACAGGCCGTCCTGGCCGGTGCGGCGGACGTGGGGGACGCGCCGATCGACGAGCGGGCCGCCGCGATCTTCCGGGCTTACGCGGCCAATGTGACCGCCGATCCGCGCCGCGTCCGCATCACCTTCGTCGAGATCATCGGCGTCAGCCCTCGCCTGGAGGAGCAGCGCCTGGCCCGCCGCTCCCGCTGGGTCGACCTCATCTGCGCCGAGGCGCGGGCCGCCGCCGCCCGCGGCGAGGCGGCCCAGCGTGACTACCGCCTCGCCGCGGCCGCGTTCATCGGCAGCGTCAACGGCCTGCTGCACGACTGGAGCGCGGGCTGGGTCGACGCCACCCTGGACCAGGTCGTGGAGGAACTCGTCCGCCAACTGCTGGCGATTCTGCGCCCGGTGGGGTGGCAGGAGACGTAGCCGCCGCCGCGGGTCACATGTTGATCATGTGGCCGGCAAGTCCGTGCACGGCTTCCTTGACGGCCTCGCCGAGCGTCGGGTGGGCGTGGACGTTGCGCGCGACCTCGTGGACCGTGAGGTCCCACTGCTGGGCCAGGGTGAGTTCCGGCAGCAGCTCGGTGACGTCCGGGCCGATCAGATGGCCGCCGATGAGCTCGCCGTACTTCGCATCGCTGATCAGCTTCACGAACCCGGTCGTGTCCCCGAGACCGTGGGACTTGCCGTTGGCGGTGAAGGGGAACTTGGCGACCTTGACGTCGTAGCCCAGCTCGCGGGCCTGGGCCTCGGTGTAGCCGAAGCTGGCGATCTGGGGCTGGCAGTAGGTGGCGCGCGGGATCATCGCGTAGTCCAGCTCCATGGTCTCCGCACCGGCGATCGTCTCGGCGGCGATCACGCCCATCGCCTCGGCGCTGTGCGCGAGCATCAGCTTCGCGGTCACGTCGCCGATGGCGTAGATGTGCGGGACGGAGGTGCGGCAGCGGCCGTCGACGTCGACGGCACCCCGCTCGGTGACCGTCACGCCGGTGTTCTCCAGGCCGTAGCCGGTGACGTTCGGGGCGAAGCCGATGGCCTGGAGGACCTTGTCGGCCTCCAGGATCCGCTGCGCGCCGTCCTTGCCCGTGACCGTGACCCGGACCTGAGGACCCGACTCGTCGATGGCGTCCACACGCGTGGAGGTGAGGACGTCGATGCCCAGCTTGCGGTACTGGCGGGCGAGTTCGGCGGAGACCTCGACGTCCTCCAGGGGCGCCATGCGGTCCAGGAACTCGACGACGGTGACCTTCACGCCGTAGTGGTGCAGGACGTAGGCGAACTCGATGCCGATGGCACCGGCGCCCGCGATGACGATCGACTGCGGCAGGTCCTCGGCGAGGATCTGCTCCTCGTAGGTCACCACCCGCGAGCTGCGCTTGGTGCCGGGCAGCAGCTTGGGCGTGGCCCCGGTGGCGATGATGCAGTGCTCGAAGCCGATGGTCCGGGCATTGCCGTCGTAGTCGGTGACCTGGAGCGTGTGCGGGTCGAGGAAGGTGCCGCGGCCGTCCAACTCGGTGATCTTGTTCTTCTTCATCAGGTAGTGGACGCCCTTGACCCGGCCGTCGGCGACCTTGCGGCTGCGGCGGAACGCCTCGCCGTAGTCGAAGGACACCTGTCCGTCGACCTTGATGCCGAAGGTCTTCGCCTCGTGGGTGAAGATGTGCGCCAGTTCGGCGTTGCGCAGCAGGGCCTTGGTGGGGATGCAGCCCACGTTCAGGCACACCCCGCCCCAGTACCTCTCCTCGACGACCGCGACGCTTTTGCCCAGCTGCGCGGCGCGGACGGCGGCGACATAGCCGCCGGGCCCGGCGCCGAGTACGACGACGTCGAATCGCTGGTCCTGCTCGTCCATGCGAGGTCCCTCTTCCATCGGATCGGTTCCCGTTCCGTGGGGGATTGTTCCTCTCTGTCGGGCGAGGCGCCACAGAGATCAACTCCATGTGGCGGAGATCGCGCGACCGGCGCGGCGGACGTCCCTACCCCGCGAGCCGCTCCACCGCCGCCAGCACCGGCGCCGTGCCGTCCTCCTGCCGGATCCGCAGGCCCAGGGCCTGTGCCCGCTCCCGGTGCGCGGGATCGCGTACGGCACGGTCGAGGGCCGGGGCCAGGACCTGCGCCGTCAGAGCGCGCAGCGGCACCCGGCGTGGCGCCACACCGAGGGTGACCAGCCGCTCCGCCCAGAAGCCCTCGTCGAACTGGATCGGCACGGGCACCGCCGGAACCCCGGCCCGCAGCCCGGCCGCGGTAGTGCCGGCGCCCGCGTGATGGAGGACGGCGGCCATCCGCGGGAACAGGGCGGAGTGCGGCACCTCGTCGACCGTCAGCATGTCCGCGCCGTCGGCCGCCAGACCGCCCCAACCGCGCTGGAACACCCCGCGCAGCCCGGCCCGCCGCAGCGCCCGCACGATCTCGGCGCTCAGCGCGGCCGGGTCGGGCACGGTCGCACTGCCAAGACCCACGAACACCGGCGGCTCACCCGCGTCGAGGAACTCCTCGATCCTCGCGGGCAGCAGCTGATCCCGGTCGTACGGCCACCAGTACCCGGTCACGTCCAGTCCGGACGGCCAGTCCCGGGGGCGGGGCACCACCAGCGGGCTGAACCCGTGCAGCACCGGCAAGGCGCGGCCGGCGCGGTTGCCGCGGGGCAGCCCCAGCCGGGTCCGCACCGACGGCACCGTCGAGGCGAAGATCCGCTCCATCAGCAGATTCACCCCGTGCCCGGCGAACCGGTTGCCGAGAGCGCCCCAGGAGGCGGCGCCGAGCACGGGCGGCGCGAACTCGCGGGTGGGAGCGAGGGGCTGGAGATACAGGCCCAGGCAGGGCAACCGCAGCCCCTCGGCGATGGTCCGCCCGATCGGTCCCAGTGAACTGGAGAGCAGCAGGACATCACTGGCCCGGGCGGCGGCCACCAGATCGTCCGTCATCCGCCCCACCACGGCCCGTGCCAGCGCGGCCACCCGCATCAGCTTGCCCACGCCGGTCGCGCTGCGGTGCAGCCCCCGGCCGCGGGAGGAGTGCAACTCCGCCCGTGGATCGACGGGGAGGGGATGGAAGCGGAGTTCCGTGCCCGCCACGAGGGGCTCGAAGCGGGCGTGGGTGACCAGGGTGACCTGGTGTCCGGCCCGGGCCAGGGCCTGACCCAGACCGGTGTAGGGGGCCACATCGCCCCGGGAGCCCGCCGTCATGATCGCTACGCGCACGACGGTCAGTATGGCCCCGGGAGCCGCCTCCTCAGCACACCACGGCGACGATTCCCGCCACGGCCACGAGACCGGCGCAGGCCAACAGGCCCGCCGCGACCATCCGGCACCGCAGCACCCGGTACCGCTCCTCGTACTCGGCCCGCAGCTCCTGCGCCCGCTCGGCCGTACGCTGCCAGGACCGCCGGGCGAGGACCAGATACTCCGACTCGAACCGCCGCTCCAGCTCCGCCCGCTGAGCCTCCGTCAGCCAGGGATCCAGCGGGGCACAGAAGCGCTCGGCGGCGGTGCGGCCCTCCTCGCGGGTGGCCTCGACGAGCAGAAAGCCCTCGATACGGTCGACCATCCCGCGGCTCTCCCTCGTGCTCACCGCGCGCTCAACTCCCGTACCGGGACCGGGGCCTGCGGATGGTGGAGATCGAAGGCCGGGGATTCACTGCGGATGCGAGGGAGCCCGGCGAAGTTGTGGCGCGGCGGCGGGCAGGACGTCGCCCACTCCAGCGAACGGCCGTAGCCCCACGGGTCGTCGACCTCGACCGGCTTGCCGTACTTGGCGGTCTTCCAGACGTTGTAGAAGAACGGCAGGAACGACAGGCCGAGGACGAAGGTGAAGATCGTCGACACCGTGTTGAGCGTGGTCAGGCCCTCCACCGCCAGATAGTCCGGAATCCGGCGCTGCATTCCGTTCGCGCCCAGCCAGTGCTGGACCAGGAAGGTGCCGTGGAAGCCGATGAACAGCGTCCAGAACGTGATCTTGCCGAGGCGCTCGTCGAGCATCTTGCCGGTGAACTTCGGCCACCAGAAGTGGAAGCCGGAGAACATCGCGAACACCACGGTGCCGAAGACGACGTAGTGGAAGTGCGCCACCACGAAGTACGAGTCCGACAGATGGAAGTCCAAGGGCGGGGAGGCGAGCAGCACCCCCGTGAGGCCGCCGAAGACGAAGGTGATGAGGAAGCCGGTGGCCCAGAGCATCGGTGTCTCGAAGGACAGACTGCCCTTCCACATGGTGCCGATCCAGTTGAAGAACTTCACACCGGTCGGGACCGCGATCAGGAAGGTCATGAAGGAGAAGAACGGCAGCAGTACACCGCCGGTGACGTACATGTGGTGCGCCCACACCGTGATCGACAGACCCGCGATCGAGATGGTCGCCGCGATCAGGCCCATGTAGCCGAACATCGGCTTGCGGGAGAAGACCGGGATGACCTCGGAGATGATGCCGAAGAACGGCAGGGCGATGATGTACACCTCCGGATGGCCGAAGAACCAGAAGAGGTGCTGCCACAACAGCGCGCCGCCGTTGGCGGAGTCGAAGATGTGGGAGCCGAACTTGCGGTCCGCCTCCAGCGCGAACAGCGCCGCCGCCAGCACGGGGAAGGCGAGCAGGACCAGGACACCGGTCAGCAGCACGTTCCAGGTGAAGATCGGCATGCGGAACATCGTCATGCCCGGAGCGCGCATGCAGATGATCGTGGTGATGAAGTTGACCGAGCCGAGGATGGTGCCGAAGCCGGACATGGCCAGACCCATGATCCACATGTCGGCGCCGATGCCCGGGCTGCGGACCGCGTCCGACAGCGGGCTGTAGGCGAACCAGCCGAAGTCGGCGGCGCCGTCCGGGGTGAGGAAGCCGCCCACCGCGATCAGCGAGCCGAACAGGTACAGCCAGTAGGCGAACATGTTCAGCCGCGGGAACGCCACATCGGGGGCACCGATCTGGAGCGGCATGATCCAGTTCGCGAAACCGGCGAACAGCGGCGTCGCGAACATCAGCAGCATGATCGTGCCGTGCATCGTGAACGCCTGGTTGAACTGCTCGTTCGACATGATCTGGAGCCCGGGGCGGGCGAGTTCGGCGCGCATGAAAAGCGCCATGACGCCACCGATGCAGAAGAACACGAACGACGTGATCAGGTAGAGCGTTCCGATCGTCTTGTGGTCAGTGCTGGTCAGCCACTTGATTTGGTCTCTCACGACCCGCCTGTGTCCGTGCCCGCAGCGGACGTCACACTCGACGGACGCGACAAGAATCACCGAACCCGGGTGTGACGATCCCGGGGGTGCCGGACACGAACGGGACATGAGCAACGACGAGACTTTCGCCGCTGCCTATCGCGAGCACTACTGGGCGGTCAGCCGCTATGTGGCGCGCCGCCTCGACGGTCGTACGGACGAGGTCGAGGAAGTGGTGGCGGAGGTGTTCACGGTGGCCTGGCGGCGCCGTGCGGATCTGCCGGCGGCCCCGCTGCCCTGGCTGTACGGCGTGGCACGCAACTGCCTGGCGAACGCGGTACGCGGGCAGGGGCGCCGACGGCGACTGGTGCGCAGGCTGGGCAACGACGACGCGGCACACAGCCGGCACATCGAGGCGGGCCCCGAAGCGGACGCCCCCGGCGCCTGGGTGCACGACGCGCTGGCCCGGCTCTCCCCGGCCGACCGGGAGGTCCTGCGGCTGACGGCCTGGGAGGAACTCGGCATCGAGGAGGTGGCCGTCGCCCTCGGCTGCGGCACCCGCGCCGCGTCGATGCGCCTGCACCGTGCCCGGCGCAGGCTGAGAGCCGAGATCGACCGCCTGTGCCCCACGACCCCCGCGAAGGAATACGGCCATGGCTGACGAACTCGAACTCCTGCGCGCCGCCAACCCGGTGCCCACCGACGGCCCCCACTACGGCGACGGCCCCCTGGACCACCGAGCCGAGCAGCGACTCCTCCGGCTGACGCGAACCCCGGCCGGCCGACGGCGGCCCCGCCTCGTGTGGGGGCTCGCGGCCACGGCCGTCGTCGCCGCGCTGGTGTCGGCGCTGCTGTTCAGCGACCGCACCACCGCTCCCGCGGTCGCCGCACCCCGCCCGCTTGTGGTGCGGGCCGACGTTACCCCCGTGACCCTTCAGACCCTGGCCGCACGGGCCGAGGCGGCGGTCGACGGGTCGCCGGCGCTCCGGAAAGGCACGCATGCGCAGTCGTGGAGCCTTGGCATGAGCGAGGACAAGCCCCCGATCACGCTCCCCGAGGAACGCGTCGTGCGATGGCGGGCCGACGGCAGCCACACCGAACTCGTCGTGGCCACCGACCCACGGCACCCCGGGCGGCCGGTCCTCAGCGGCGACGGGGAGCTCGTCGACGACGGCCATGTCCTCAGCAGTCGTACCTACCCGCCCAGTTGGAGCGACGCCCCGCCGCAGTCGCCGCCGCCGGACGACGCCGGGCGGCTGCGCGCCTACCTGCGCGAGGCCACGCACAGCCCGGCCGAACCGGACACCGGTGAACTCCTCTACGCCGTCCAGGTGTTGCTGGACACCTGGACCCTCGGCGACCGGGAGTCCGCGGCGCTCGTCCGGCTCCTGGCGGACACCGACGGACTCCGGCCCGCCGGGCAGGTGACGGACCGGCTCGGGCGGCGCGGACAGGCGTACGTCCACGACCGGTCCGGCACCCGGCAGATGCTGATCATGGACCCGGCCACCGGTGCCGTACTGGGCCTTGAGACCACCTTCACCAAGGCGGACCCCGAGTACGGCGTCAAGGCCGATGACGTGATGGAGTACAGCGCCTGGACGCGCTGATCAGACCCCGAGCTGCCGGGCGGCGGCGGTCACCGTCTGCTCCAGCAGCGTGGCGATCGTCATCGGACCCACTCCGCCCGGCACCGGGGTGATCAGCGAGGCCCGCTCCGCGGCGGAGTCGAAGTCGACGTCGCCGACGTTCCCCGCGTTGTACCCGGCATCGACCACGACCGCGCCGGGCTTGAGGTCCTGACCCCGGATCAGCCGGGGCCGCCCCACGGCGGCGACCACGATGTCCGCCTCCCGGAGCGCCGCCGACAGGTCCGCCGTACGGGAGTGGCAGTACGTCACCGTCGCGTCCCGGGCGAGCAGCAGCATGCCGGCCGGCTTGCCGAGGATCGCGCTGCGGCCGACGACCACCGCGCGCTTGCCGGAGGGGTCGACGTCGTAGGCGTCCAGCAGCCGCATGATCCCGCCGGGCGTACAGGAGACGAAGCCCGGCAGCCCGAAGCTCATCGTGGCGAACGAGGCGAAGGTGACCCCGTCGACGTCCTTCTCCGGCGCTATCGCCTCGAACGCGGCCCGCTCGTCGATGTGCGCGCCCATCGGGTGCTGGAGCAGGATGCCGTGCACCCCGGGGTCGTCCGAGAGCTTGCGCAGCGTGGCGACCAGTTCCTCGGTGCCGGTGGCCGCGGGCAGCGCCACGTGACGTGACTCGATGCCGGCCTTGCGGCAGCGGTTCTGCTTCATCCGGACGTAGGTGACGGAGGCCGGGTCCTCGCCGACCAGCACCGTCGCCAGACAGGGCGCCGTGCCGGTGCGCTCGGTCAGCTGTGCCGCCCGCTCAGCGGTCTCCTCGACGATCTTCCGGGCGAGGGAGGTGCCGTCCTCCCCCAGTGCCTTAAGGGCCTGGGAGGTACCCCCAGCCGTGCCTGAGACATGATCCACTCCTGGGCTGATGTTCCTGTTCGCCCAGGCGCACGGCATTCGACTCTGCGTGGGCCGCTCCCCGGTGGTGCTCCACCTCAGCGCCAGTCACGGCCCTCCCTCACCCTAACCGAGCCTCGCTCACTCGTCCCAGGCCTGGATCATCGTCTGCTCGACGATCTTGCCGTCCCGCAGCGATGCCATCGACTCGGCGAGCACGCGCACCCCGTCCGAGTACTCGCAGGACTCGGTGAAGGCGATCGTGTCGCCGTCGACGACACAACGCTCCATCTTGTGGGTCATGTCGCGGCTGTAGACGTCCTCCAGCAACTCGCTGATCTCGTCACGGCCGTGCAGGACCCGGGGACTGCTGGGCTGGGTGTTGCGGTCCACGACGCGCAGTTCGGCGTCGTCCGCGTAGAGCGACAGCAGCGTCGTCGCCGTATGACCTTCTATGCCCCGGCGCAGGGCTTCGGTGTCGAAGCGGGGGCTTGCCGCGCTGCCCATGGTGACCTCCTCACAGGCCGGCGGTCCTCGGGAGTGCGGGCCGCGACGGCCTCTCCTACGAGGCTCCTCCGCCCCGGCGGCCTCGGCAAGCCCAGCCGGGCCGGTCCGCCTGACGGGTGAGGCGCGCACCGCGGCCGTGTCCGGCGGGGTCCCGTGCGCGTTGCTCCGAACATGATCTCAACACGTCGTATCGTCGCCGCCGTCGGTCTGGCCGCCTCGGTCACCGGCCTCGCCGCTCCCATGGCGAGCGCGGCCGAGGCGGACGCCCACGCCGGGGGCCTCAGCCCGATCCGCATGCTCGACTCGCTCACCGTGAGCGACATCCCCGAGGAGCACAAGGCGGCGCTCCCGCGGCCCTCCGAGCAGCTGAACCAGCTCAACCGCGTGCACGAGCTGAACCAGCTGCATCAGTTGCACCAGGTCACCGACCTGGCCGCCCCGGTGACGGGCCTGCTCCCCGGCATCGAGTACTGACCTGCCGCACCCCCGAGGGCCGTCCGCACACCGGGCGGCCCTCGGCATGTCCCCCGGGAGAGCGTGAGCGATGCCGCAGCCGCCGGACCGTTCGGTGCACTGGCAGCCGCCGTTCCCCGTGGACGCGCGGCTGACGCTGTCGAGCCTGCGCCGCGGCCCCCATGACCCCACGCACCGGGTCGAGCCCGACGGCACCCTGTGGCGCACCGCGCGCCCCGCCTCCGGGCCGGTCACCTACCGCATCCGCCAGCAGCGCCTGGACGACCTCCGCATCGACGCCTGGGGACCCGGCGCCGCCGAACTCGCCGACTCCGTGCGCCGCGAACTGGGCGAGGACGACCGGCCCGAGCGGTTCCGGCCCGGCCATGGGGTGCTGCGCGGTGCCGTGCGCCGGCTGCCCGGCCTGCGGGTGCCGTGCACGGGACGCCTCTTCGAAGCCCTGGTGCCCGCGGTGTTCGAGCAGCGCGTCGTCGGCCTGGACGCCGCCGCCTCCTTCACCCGCCTGATCCGCAGGTACGGCGAGCAGGCACCCGGCCCCGCGCCCGCCGGCATGCGGCTGCCCCTGCCGCCCGAGACCTGGCGCACGATTCCCAGCTGGGAGTGGCGCACGGCGGGAGTCGACCTGCACCGCTCGGCCACCGTCATCGAGGCCGCGCGGCACGCCGCACGGCTCGACCGGTCCGCCTCCGATCCCGCCCGAGCCTACGACCTGCTGGCGAAACTGCCCGGCGTCGGAGTCTGGACCGCCGCCCAGGTCGGCCACCGCGCCCTGGGCGACGCGGACGCCCTGCCGCTGGGCGACTACCACCTCGGCACGATGACGGGCCTGGCCCTCCTCGGCCGACCGCTGGAGGACGACGAGGTCGAGGCCTTCTACGAGCCGTTCCGGCCACACCGCTACCGCGTGGTCCGGCTCCTCGAACTCAGCCCCGGAGAGGCTCCGCGCCGGGGGCCAAGGGCACCGCGTGCGGGTCCGTTCCGCTAGGGCGGAGGCAGCCGCTCGATGGCGTGTCACCGCCGGGGGACCGCACAAACGTCTGATACGGATCTTCTTCTGCCCCCTCGCACCGAGCAAGGAGAACCCATGGCCCCGACGTATGCCGTCACCGGTGCCTCCGGCCGCCTCGGCGGGCGGATCGCCCGACGGCTGGCCGCCGCCGGACTGCCGCAGACCCTCCTGGTCCGCACCCCCTCCCGCGCACCCGAACTGCCCGGCGCCACCGCCGTGTCCGGCGCCTACGACGACCACGACGCCGTCGCCCGCGCCCTGCGCCCCACCGACCGCGTCCTGATGGTCTCCGCCTCCGAGACCCCCGACCGGGTCCAGCAGCACCGCAGCTTCATCGACGCCGCAGCGGCGGCCGGGGTCGCGCACCTGGTGTACATCTCCTTCTACGGCGCCGCACGCGACGCGACCTTCACCCTGGCCCGCGACCACTGGCACACCGAGCAGCATCTGCGCGCCAGCGGGGTGCCGTTCACCTTCCTGCGGGACAACCTGTACGCCGACTTCATGCCCGCCCTGGTCGGTGAGGACGGCGTGATCCGCGGTCCCGCGGGCGCCGGACGCGCCGCCGTGGTCGCCCAGGACGACATCGCCGACGCCGCCGTAGCGGTCCTGCGCGATCCGGCCGTGCATGTCGGCCGTACGTACGAACTGACCGGCCCCGAGGCGCTCGGCCTCACCGACATCGCGGCCACGATCGCCGCCGTCACCGCGCGCCCCGTCTCGTACGTGCCGGAGACGGTCGAGGAGGCCTACGCCTCCCGCGAGGGCCACGGCGCCCCCGACTGGCAGCTCGACGCCTGGGTGTCGACCTACACCGCCATCGCCGACGGCTCGCTGGCCGGGGTGACCACCGCCATCGAGGACCTGACCGGGCATCCCGCCACCCCACTGGAGCAGGTGCTCAGGGCCTGACCTGCTTTCGCCCACCACGTGCCGTTTCCGATCAGTCACGCGTAGGGTCGGGGAGAGCACATCGGCCTAGCGAAAAGGGGTCAGCACCATGGCGCAGCAGGTACGCGGCGTGATCGCACCGGGCAAGGACGAACCGGTAAGGGTGGAGACGATCGTCATCCCCGATCCGGGGCCGGGCGAGGCCGTCGTACGCGTCCAGGCCTGCGGTGTCTGCCACACCGATCTGCACTACAAACAGGGCGGGATCTCCGACGAGTTCCCCTTCCTGCTCGGCCATGAGGCGGCGGGCGTCGTCGAGTCGGTCGGCGACGGCGTCACCGACGTCGCGCCCGGCGACTTCGTCGTCCTCAACTGGCGTGCGGTGTGCGGGCGTTGCCGGGCCTGTCTGCGCGGGCGCCCCTGGTACTGCTTCGACACCCACAACGCCGAGCAGCGGATGACCCTCACCGACGGCACCGAACTCTCCCCGGCGCTCGGCATCGGCGCCTTCGCGGAGAAGACGTTGGTCGCGGCCGGACAGTGCACCAAGGTCGACCCGGCGGTCTCCCCGCAGGTCGCCGGGCTGCTGGGCTGCGGAGTGATGGCCGGCATCGGCGCCGCCATCAACACGGGGCAGGTGGGCCGCGGTGACACGGTTGCCGTCATCGGCTGCGGAGGTGTCGGGGACGCCGCCGTCGCCGGGGCGAACCTGGCCGGCGCCGCGAAGATCATCGCCGTCGACATCGACGACCGCAAGCTCGCCATGGCCCGCACCATGGGCGCCACGCACACCGTGAACTCCCGCGAGTCCGACCCGGTCGAGGCGATCCGCGAACTCACCGGCGGCTTCGGCGCCGACGTCGTCATCGAGGCGGTGGGCCGCCCCGAGACGTACAAGCAGGCCTTCTACGCCCGCGACCTGGCCGGCACCGTCGTCCTGGTCGGTGTCCCCACCCCGGAGATGAAGCTCGAACTGCCGCTGCTGGACGTCTTCGGCCGCGGCGGCGCCCTCAAGTCCTCCTGGTACGGCGACTGTTTGCCCTCCCGCGACTTCCCGATGCTGATCGACCTTCACCTGCAAGGCCGCCTGGACCTGGAGGCGTTCGTGACGGAGACCATCGAACTCACCGACGTGGAGAAGGCTTTCGAGCGGATGCACGAAGGTGACGTCCTGCGCTCGGTGGTGGTGCTGTGATGGCCGCCCGCATCGAACGCCTCGTCACCTCAGGGCAGTTCAGCCTCGACGGCGGCACCTGGGACGTCGACAACAACGTCTGGCTCGTCGGGGACGACCACGAAGTCGTCGTCATCGACGCCGCCCATGACGCCGACGCCATCGCCGCGGCCGTCGGCGACCGCAGGCTGACGGCCATCGTGTGCACCCACGCCCACAACGACCACATCGACGCCGCGCCCGCGCTCGCCGACCGCACCGGCGCGACGATCTGGCTGCACCCCGACGACCTGCCGCTGTGGAAGCAGACCCACCCGGACCGCGACCCCGACGCCCACCTCCTCGACGGCCAGGTCATCGAGGCCGCCGGCGCCGACCTCCGCGTCCTGCACACCCCCGGGCACGCGCCCGGCGCGGTCTGCCTCTACGACCCCGGACTCGGCGCCGTCTTCACCGGCGACACCCTCTTCAAGGGCGGCCCCGGCGCCACCGGCCGCTCCTTCTCCCACTTCCCGACGATCGTCGACTCGATCCGCGACCGCCTGCTCACGCTCCCGCCCGGGACGAAGGTCCTCACCGGCCACGGCGATGACACCACGATCGGCGCCGAGGCCCCGCACCTCCAGGAGTGGATCGACCGCGGCCACTGAGGAGGCCGCGCGCCTCAACGCTCCCCGTACAGCTCCCACCAGGAGTCGAACCAGGCCCGGGTCTCCTCCAGACGGTCGTCGGGCTGTACGAGGAGTGGCTCCGGGGTCTCGCCGGGGAGATGGACGTACGACGTGAGGACGGTCCGGTTGTTGAGCAGATAGAGCTCTGTCGGGGGCTGGTTGGCGGCCGTTCTCACGTCGATCGCCACCCCGCCGGGGAGTTGGTGGGCCTCAGCGAGTTGCTCCCGCAGGGTTTCCATGTCGTGGGTTCCCCCGCCGCCCATCAGGAGCAGCCGTACCCGGATCGAGGTGGGGCGGACCACGCCATCGCGGACCCGCGCGACTTGTGGCCGCAGCGCCACCAGCAGGGGGGCGGCGTCACCGACGACCGCGTCGATCGTGACCTCGGGGTCCTGGAACGCACGGTGAACGGCATCGCCCAGTCCGGAATCGCGGCGGGGCAATTCGCCTACGGGGCCGACCGAGGGCGCGGGCCGGGGAAGCCGGGCGATGACGGTGGCGGGGCTGCCGCGCCGCGAACGCACCAGTCCCGCAGCCGCCAACTCCCGCAGGGCGCGCTGGACGGTGCCCGTCGACACGCCGAACCGGACAGCCAGCCGCACTTGTGTGGGGAGCTTTTCCCCCACCGGGGGGTTTCCCGCGGCGATCTCCTCCCGCAGCGTTTCGGCAATGGCCAGGTAAGTCGGCCTGCGCCGGGGGTCGTCGGTCGGCACGGGACGTGTCGTGAGGGCGAAGGGAAGTGCCTCGGGATCGATCTCGTGCGTACCCACCCCGGTGTCGGAGTGCCGGAGCGCCGGAAAGTCGCCCGGGCCGCGGTGCTCGTCCAGGTAGGCGGCGACCTCCTCGCGGACCAGTTCCCGCACCGCGGTGATCTCCCGGCGGAGCCGGCCGCCGAGGAGCGCGTCGCGGACTCCGGGGAGGAAGCGGAACTCCAGGTACGTCGGATCCGCTCGGTCGTACGTCTCCCAGGGCTGGAGGAGTCCGCCCAGGGCCACTTCGGCGAGGTGCCCATGGTCCGACTGGGGGAGCATGGCGCGGCGCACCAGGTTCATCACGGGGAGGGTGAGGGGTACGGCCGCCAGGAATCCGGCCAGTTCGCGGGCGCCGGGGGAGGCGCTCTCCTCGAACCAGCGGACCGCGCGCAGGGCGGCCTCGTCGGGGGCCGTGTCGGGTTCCGGACCGAGCCGGGGGTCGCCGGGCGCCTCGCCGCTGGACCAGGCGGCGTCGAGCGGGAGACAGGGCAGACGGTGCGGACGCCCGCTGCCGGAGACCAGCGAGGCGAGCGCGGACAGGGCGGCGGGGGAGGCGTCGACCACCGGAAGCGCGGCCCTCGGGACCGCCAGCTCGTGCGGCGAAACGCCAAGGCTCCAAGTGACGTTGGGTGCGGCGGGTCCGGTCGCGCGCACCTGGCAGGGGACCGGTCGCACACCACCGCGCTCCCACAGGCGCTCGGGCAGCACATTCAGCAGCGCCACCGCGCTGTGCCGACACCACTGGCCGACCGCCGCACGCAGGGCGGGCCGCTGCCATGCCTCGGAGACCGTGTCGCTGACGAGCAGGATCAGGCTGTGCCGATGGCCTGTGACGAGCTCCCCTGGACTGCGCGGTGGCCCGCCGAGTGTGGGGGACACGGTGATCCCCGCCTCGGCGGAGGCGCGCAGGAACCACACCCGCACGGAGCGGAAGAGTCCGGTGTGGGTGAGGAGCGTGCGAAGTTCCGAGATGAGGTCGTGCCACAGCAGCATCGAGCGGTGGGTGTCCACGACCAGAGTCAGATCGAGCCAGGGGTCACGGGCCGGGCGCACTATCGGCATCAGCATCTGATGGTCGATACCGGCTTCCGCGGTCGCCTCCTCGTCCAGTTCCATGCGGTTGTCGGCGAGACGGCGGCGGCCCAGGGGGCGCAGGGCGCGCAGGACGGCGAGGGGATCGTCCAGGGAGGCGGCGCGGCTGACGCATACCGGTGTGCCGCGTCGGCTGCTTCGCGGTCGGGGCGGGCGTGGGGCTCCGGAGCGCGCCGCGTGCGGCTGCTCGGCGGTGAAGAGCGAGCTGCTCGTGCCCGAGGCCGTACGGGTCGTACGGGTCGATGGAGGCGGTGGTGGAGGGGGCGTCGTGGGCGGCGGGGTGGGCTCCGGCTCATGGACACGCTCCGGCCGATCCGTCCTGGTCCCGGTACCGGTCCTGGCGGTCATGACGCCGGCCAGCCACAGGATGTCGGCGAGTTCCTCTGGCCCCGCCTCGGCTCCCGCGTCCGTGATGATCTGGCGCAGTCTGTCGATCACGGCCTCAGCCGATCCGCCGGTACGGCGCTGTCCGGCGTGGACTTGAGCTGCCGGGGTTCGGGTCTTCGGTTCGGATCGTCCCACAGGAGGGCCAAGGGGTGGCCCCAGCTCCGGTCCGACGGCTGAGTGCCACCGGCCGCGATGCGCAGTTTGCGTACCGTGTTCGGCAGATTCCGCAGGTCAATCTGGTCGCCGGACGCTGCCAGGGCAGTGGCCAGGTCACCCGCGGCGCTCTCCGGCGGCCCACCCCGCCGCCATACGGCGACAGGTACGCCGGAGGTGTGCACCGCCTTCAAGACGTCGCTCAGCCGGGCGGGATCGACGGGGGCCAGAACGCACACGGGAAAATCCGTGGCCTGAAGAAGCCCGGCGAGATTGTCCGGCACCTCTTGCTCGGAGAGAAGCCATACCGGCAGCGAGCCGTCCACCCCGGGCGCCCCCCACCCTCCTCGGCCCTGGCCCTCGAACGACCGCCATTTCGCCCGCCACTTCTGCCGCGCCACGCCCCTCCGCTCGTCGGGACAGCGCACCACCACCTCGAAGAGGACGCCCATGAGTTCGCTGCTGTCCTCCGGCCCTGCGGGCACCGCCCAGCTCTCGAACTCCTCGTCGATCAGCTCGCGGGGGATGTGGAACTCGATGCGCTCGATGTCGGGTTCGCTGCCCTCCGGGTCGGCGTCGGCGTACTTCTCGACGAGGGCCGCGATCCGCTCGCTCACCTCGCCGCGCGCGGTCGACAGCAGGAGGGAGGTCCCGGACTCCCACTCCGACGTGAAGCCGCCCCGGTAGCGCCAGATGCGCACCAGGTACCCGGTGCCCTCCAGAGGAGCCCTGGCGAGGTGAACGTGCAGTGCTGCAGGCTCCTTCGGCAGCTCCGGCGCGGGAGGTACCGGCAGCGCACCGAGCCTCAGCCGGGTGTCCTCCACCCAGCGGTCCAGCCGCACTCCCCATTGCCTGTCCTGGGCATGGGCGGCCAGATAGCGGACGAAGAGCAGAGCGAGCGGTGAACCGGGCCGCCCCTGGCGGTCGTCGAGGTCACGGACGATCTCCGTGAGACCGCCTTCGGGCAGGCCCCCGGCCAGCGGAGCCGCACATCGACAGGCCTCGAACGCCCAGCGGTACGCGTCCTGGGCGCAGGACGGAAGCCGCTGCTCCCGTGCCAGGATGGCGAGTTGGTTCCAGGCCGTCTGATCCAGCCGCGGGGCACCGTCCTCGGAGGCGGGTTCGGTGAAGGTCGCCGAGTCCTTCCACCCGCGACGGATCTCGAAGCTCGGAGTCTGCCGGGATTGCCCGTTGCGGTGCAGTTCCTCGAAGTCGGACTGGATCTCCTGGACGATGTCCGTCAGACGGCCGATGCTCTCCGCAACGCTCAGTCCCTCAAGCCTGTCCAGCAGTGTGCGCGTGAACAGCCCCGACTGCCGGGCCGCCCGGTTCCGGGCCACCTCGCCCGGCCGGGCGGCGTAGAGGACGAACTGCTCGCGCCCGTCGATCCTGGGTCCTTCGCGGTAACTGGTCTCCTCGAATTGCAGGTTCGGGGCCAGCCGCTGGTCCACGCGGCAGGCGTCGATGAGGGCGACCTGGCTGCGGAAGCGACGCCTGCTCACCGAATCGGATCTCCAACGGCGCAGGGCCGAGCCCAGGTTGAGGTTGCTGATGCTCGCGGCGCTGGCGTCGGCGTAGGGCAGCAGCGGGTCTCCGATGCGGTTCACGTAGCCATGACCGGCCCAGTAGATCCACAGCACGTCGCCGTCGCACGACGGGAGATCGCTCAGGAGGGCCCGCTTGATGTTCGCCTCGGTCGCCGGCTGGTGCTCCGGCAGACCGTCCGTGTACGGGAGGTCGGCGCCCGCCAACGGGGAGAGGAACAGGCGCAGGTTGACGGGCGGCACCTGTCCCGAACCGGTGAGCCAGCGCGCGAAGCCGACGGCGTCATGGGCGGCGCCGGGCAGTCGCCAGTCACTGCTGACGTCGTAGGACTCCACCCCGACCACAAGGGCGTACGTCCGCTCGGCGAGCGAGTCGGCCCGGTGGCTCACCCGCAATCCCTGTCGCCCCCTTGGCCCTTCTCTTCGCAGGCTACGACGATAGCGCGGCGTTGGACCACACGTGCTCGAACCATCGCCTGGCTCGGGCCACGGCTGTGACGCTCTCGGGGGCGGGGTGCTCGCCGGCCGCGGAGTGGTGGTGGAGCGTGGCAGCCAGTCCCAGCACGTCGTAGATCTCGATCTGTTCGTCATCGTCGAGGAGCACGGGGCGCCGGATAACGGAGTAGAAGCCCGTGATGACTTCGGAGTCGTTGAGCAGATAGAGCTTCTGCATCGGAATGACGGGAATCTCCCGGCACGCGAAGCTGACACTCGGGACCAGCCCCTCCGCTTGCAGCTCACGGAGGACGTGTCCGATGGAGGTGGTGTGCCGCTCCCGGATCGCGCGGAGCCGGTCCAGTGGCCGCGGGTCGCGGGTGTCGCCTACCGGCGTGGCCAGTCTGAACTCGTCGTCGATCCGGGGCAGCAACACGCGCACGCTGATCGATTCGGGCCGGATGATCCCCTCTCGCACTCTCTCGGCGCTCAGACGCAGATGCGGGTCGAGCGACTCTCCCGTCAAGGCGAACGCGTCGATGGTGACGGTGGGGTGCGTGAAGGCGATATCGATATGCGGGCCCAGACCCGTCGGGCGTCGGCGCGCATCCGGCGACGCTCTCTTGGCAGCCGGTAACCGGACGACGCTTCCAGTGCCCTGCCGGGCCATGATGGGCCCCATATCTGCCAGCTCTCTGAGCGCGCGCTGCACCGTGTCGCGAGACACCCCGAATTCCCGGGCGAGTTCGCGTTGCGACGGAAGCCGATCACCGACGCCAAGAGTGCCGTCGGCTATCTGGCTCAACAGCGTCTCGAGAATGCGTTGCGACTCTCGGACCACAGCTCCCAGCATCCCCCATCGGAGTTAAAGGTGACAGAGGATGTCCGGCTTACCGGCAATCGTGGGTACCGGACAAGCCGTCACACGGAAGGCCGGACATGTCACAGCCACTGAAGGACAAGGTCGCCCTCGTCGCCGGAGCGAGCCGGGGCGCGGGTCGCGGGATCGCCGTGGAGCTCGGGGCGGCCGGGGCCACCGTCTACGTGACCGGACGCACCACCCGCGAGCGCCGCTCCGAGTACGACCGGCCGGAGACGATCGAGGACACCGCCGACCTGGTCACCGAGGCGGGCGGCCACGGTGTCGCCGTGCCCACCGACCACCTCGAACCGGCGCAGGTCAAGGCACTGGTGGACCGGATCGCGGACGAACAGGGCCGGCTGGACGTCCTCGTCAACGACGTCTGGGGCGGCGAGAAGCTCTTCGGCTGGGACACCCCGGTGTGGGAGCACGACCTCGACAAGGGCCTGCGACTGCTCCACCTCGCCGTCGAGACGCACGCGATCACCAGCCACCACGCCCTACCGCTGCTGCTGCGCAACCCCGGCGGCCTGGTCGTGGAGATGACCGACGGCACGGCCGACTACAACCGCGACCACTACCGCAACTCCTTCTTCTACGACCTCGCCAAGTCCTCCGTCCTGCGCATGGCCTTCTCCCTCGGCCATGAGCTCGGATCGCGCGGCGCCACCGCCCTCGCGCTCACCCCGGGCTGGCTGCGCTCGGAGATGATGCTCGACGCCTTCGGAGTGCGGGAGGACAACTGGCGCGACGCCCTCGCCAACGTCCCGCACTTCGCGATCTCGGAGACCCCGCGCTACGTCGGCCGAGCCGTCGCCGCGCTCGCCGCCGACCCCGACGTCGCCCGCTTCAACGGCGACTCCCTGTCCAGCGGCGGCCTGGCCCAGGAGTACGGCTTCACCGACCTCGACGGCAGCCGCCCCGACGCCTGGCGCTACCTGGTCGAGGTCCAGGACGCGGGCAAACCGGCGGATACAGCCGGTTACCGCTGATCAGGCGCCGGTTCCGTCACCGGCAGCCGCCACCGCGCCGAGTGGCCCGGCGGCAGGCCCAGGTCCTCCCGTACCGCCGTGTAGTAGCCCTCACGCCCGGCGCGCTGCCGCGCCAGCAGCGCCTGCCAGGCCTCGGGATCCCGCCGGCCCTCGCGCACGTACCGCTCCATCTCCATCACCGTCACGACCCAGGCCCGTGCCCGGTCCACCACATCGACGCTGCCCAGCATGAGCAGCGCCTCACCCGAGGGGTCCCGGCCGTTGTTCGCCTCGGCGAGCAGCGGCTTGGCCTCTTCCAGGGGGAGCGGGTCCGGGTGCGTGCCGCAGCCCAGCTCGGCGGCGATCCGGTAGGTCACCGTGACGGTCTTCTTCACCGACCGCGCGTAGTCGGAGTACACCGCGAGCCGCCGCTCCTCCCAGCGCGCCGCCTCCTCCCGCCGGAAGCGGGCCTGATCGCTGCGGACGAGCGCCAGATACGAGCCGAGCGCGCCGATCACGACGCCCAGCAGGGCCGGGAGTTGCTGGAGGAACAGATCCATGACGGCACGGTATCTGCCGAGTTGATCTCGGCGGCGCTACGGTGCTTGACCATGACGGACACAACACGCTTCGACGGGTACGGAGTTCTCGTCACCGGCGCCGCCCGCGGCATCGGCGCGGCCATCGCCCGCCGGTTCGCCGCTGAGGGCGCGCGGGCGCTGGTGACGGACGTGGACGAGGAGGAAGCGGAGAGGACGGCGTCCGCGCTGCGGAAGGAGGGGTTGCGGGCGGAGGCGTACAAGTGCGACGTGGGGGACCGCGCCTCCGTGGAGTCGGCCGTGGCCCACGCCGTGGCGGCCTTCGGCTCCCTCGACGTGCTGGTGAACAACGCCTACGGCTGCACCCCCGACGAGCCCCTCTTCGAGGACGAACCCGACGACGTATGGGCCCGCGACCTCGACCTCACCCTGACCGGCGCCTACCGCTGCTGCCGCGCCGCCCTGCCCCACCTGGCGGCCTCCGGCCGCGGCGCGATCGTCAGCATCGGCTCCGTCAACGGCATCCAGAGCTTCGGCAACCACGCCTACAGCGCCGCCAAGGCGGGCCTCGGCTCCCTGACCCGCACCCTCGCCGCACACGCGGCGCCCCGTGGGGTCCGCGTCAACCTGGTCGCCCCCGGCACGGTACGCACCACGGCATGGGCGGGCCGCGAGGCCGACCTCGAAGCGTTCCGCCACGTGTACCCCCTGGGGCGGGTCGGCGAGCCGGACGACATCGCCGCCGCGGTCACCTTCCTCGCCTCCCGCGACGCCTCCTGGATCACAGGCACGACCTTGGTCGTCGACGGAGGGCTCACAGCGGTCAACACGGGCTTCCGCGCGACCGTTCCGGTGGACGACGCGGAGTGACTTCTCAACTCCGGTCTGTATGTGGTTGATTACCGGGTGTCGTGGTCGGTCGTGGGGGAGGAAGAAGCATGGACGACCTGGTACCCGTCGATCTCGTGCCCCGTCCGGTGCTGCACGGCGTGCAGGACGACGAGCCCCAGCGGGAGGTGTTCTTCATCGGGCGGCGGCCGATCACCTGCCCGCTCGACCTGACGACCGCCCCCGAGCACCTTCGCGCCTACGCGGAGGAGAAGCGGGGGCAGGTGGAGTTCCGGCAGCTCGTGCTGAACGTGTCGCTGCGCCCGAAGCCGGGCGAGCCCATCCGCCGGGTCGTCCTGACCGTGCGCACCGTCCCCGCCGACGTCACCGAGGAACTGCTGCTCAGGGACCTCGATCCGGTCAAGCTCAGCAAGGCCGTCCAGCGTCAGTCCACGATGACCCTCAAAGGCGGGCTGGGCGGCGTGGGCCCGGAGGGGGCGCGAGGCGCGCAGTACGAGAAGGACGACCCGTACCTCGTCGGCGACGGCATCGACACTCCCGAGGCCCAGTGGGAGTTCCGGCAGACGAAGAGCCAGGACCTGGAGGGTTCCCAGCGCCTGAAGGTCACCGTGGAGCTGCCGGTCGGTGGGACGGGCAGCTACCGGCTGTCGGCGGGGGTGACCATCCGCCGCAAGCGACTCGGAGTCATCGGCTACAACGCGCGCTTCCCGCGCGGCTGGGAAGACGTGCCCTGCCGTTGATCACCGCCAGTCGCCGATCAGTGTGAACGCGCCCCAGTCCCGGTAGGCGGGGAAGGCGGCGCGAGTGGTCTGCTGGGCGTGCCGGAAGGCGTCGCGCTTCGTGGCCTCGGCCAGCAGGCACCGGTACAGGTCCTCGTAGAACAGGGTGGCGACCGGTGCGGTCACCGGCCACAGCACGCCGATCACCGTGGACGCGCCCGCCAGCATGAACGCGGCGGGCAGTCCGCGCAGGTTGTCGTTGAGGTCGTAGCGGCCCAGCGCCGACTCGCAGGCGCTCAGCGTCACCAGATCCACGCCGCGCAGATCCAGACCGAGGACCTGGTGAGCGAACAGCCGTCCCTCCCCGGAGTCGTCGGCGTCGAGGTAGAGGCACTGGTACCAGGGCGCCTCGGCGTCCTGGGAGCCGTGGGCGGCGATGTGCACGAAGTCCACTCCGGTCATGGCTGCCATGAGGGCGGTCGGTGTGGTCGCTCCCGAGCGCAGCGCTCGCGCGCCACGGACCTGTGCGGTCAGCTTCTGTACATGCGCTGCGATCTCTGGCTGTTCCCGCAGCCCGTACCGGGTGCCTCCGGCGGCGGAACCGGCGATGAGGAGGCGGCGCCCGCGCGATGCGGTGCCGGAGGGCCGGGGCAGGCACTGGGCGCTGGTCGCGACCGTGGTGACGGTCCAGTCGTCGGCCAGGGGGCGGCCGTCCGCGTGGAGCAGGTGGAAGGGCAGGTAGTGCAGGGGGCCGTGCGGCCAGAAGCAGAGGTGGGTGCGGCCCTCGGCGCGCCATTGCCGGAGCAGATCGGCGCTTGCGCCGCTGAGCCTGAACTGCTGTTCCAGCAGCGTCGCCCCGTGCCGGGTCACCGGCTTTCCGCCGGGGTCCGCGTTGATCTCCTCGCGCAACTCCGCGACGTCGAATGCCGGCCAGGTCCATGCGTGACTGATGTTCTCCTCCGGGTCGTGGGTCCTGATCAGACCGCCGGCGACGTTCAGCAGCTCCGCGCCCAACGCCAGATCCTGACCCGACACGGCGGCCGTCACCAGAGCCGTCCGGGAGCTGTACGCACCGGCGTGGTTCTGGACGCGGTCTGCAAGGAACAGCGAGATGAAGACCGTCTCCGCACCCAAGCCCTCCCGCGATAGCTCGCCGATCTCCAGCAGATCGGGCCGATACATCTCCTGGTACTTAGGGGCATGTGGGCCGTGGATCATGTCCGCGCTCAGCAACACGTCGGCGACCCTGCGCAGATGTCCGCAGTTCGCCTCCGCGCCCGCATCCGGGGCGCTCTCCATGGAAGTGAGGAAGAACAGACCGGACAGGCCGTCGGGTTCGGTGCCCGAATCCCCCGTGGGCCCCAGCCGGTCCGGCACATAGGGTCCTTCGTCGCTCTCCCGCTCCGCGATCCTCAGGTTGAGCTCCCGCACCCGCTGTGTCGCGGGCCGTGGGCCCGGCGCCTGCATCAGCAGCCGGAACGCGTAGGCCTTGAACAGCACTTGGTGCGCGGCGGACAGCGAGGCCGACTCCGCGAGCAGGACGAGCCGTACGACCTCCTGGCCCAACTCGCGGACGAAGCTGCTCCGTTCGTCCTCGGCGCCGACCAGCCCGGCCACGACCGGTTCGACGGACATCAGCAGCAACAACGCGTCGTGGTCCGAGCGCTCGTGGGCCGTGTGCTCGGCCGACTCCAGGGCGTCGTTGACGAGGCCGGTCACGAGACCGGGCGACCTGTGGCGCATCGCCAGCCGGACCAGATCGGGGGCGGCGAGCGTACCGGCGAGGAGCGCCTCCCGGTGCCTCCCCTGATCCCGCAGCCACGCCGCGTACCGCTGACGCAGGCCCGCCGCCACGGAGTCGAGCAGCCAGGCGTGGGTTCTCCGGAACCCGCGGTCCACCTCGGCGATCCCGTCGAGGACCTCCACCGCCTCCCCGAGGTCCTCGTCCGGGGCGTGCAGCACGGCATGCGCCAGTGTGGCGGCGCGCTCGCCGGACGGAGCCCGGCGGCACAGTGCCTCCGCCATCGACCTGAGCTGGTCGAAACCGGCAGGGCGGGACGGGCACCGCAGCCGGTTGCCGGGGAAGCGATGGGCGAGGTCGCGCCATACCCACGGAGCGACGGGCAGCACCTCGTGCTCCGCCAGAAGGGCGTGGACCGCCTCCCAGATCTCCCGCAGATCGCGGCGGTCCTCGACGAACACGGACACGTCCGCCAGCGTCCGAAGGAGTTCCGGACCGGGCACGCGCCGCCGCAGCTGCGGCAACGACATCGTCAGCAGCGACTTCAGCCGCGTCGGCGCGGACGCTCCGTACCTGCGGACGACGGGTGCGACGGTCTCGTAGTACTCGCCGACCGAAGTGGGTCGGTTCGTGGTGAGCCCTATGTGCTCGACCGCGTCGCGCGCGGCCGTCCAGTACTCCTCCTCCCGCCCGGGATCCAGGCGCGCCAGGAAGGGCAGGATCTGAGCGCGCTTGAGGTGGCAGAACCCGCGCAGGGACGGGGGCGCCTCGCGCAGGGCCGCGTCCAGCCGGGCCAGCGCGTCCGTGAGCGCGGACCCCGGCTCGGGCATGGCCTGATCGGGGTCGAGGCTCCAACGTCCGTAGTCCGCGTCCGCAGCCTTCGCCGAGTCCGCGAAGCTGACGGCCAGCACCTTCTTGACGTTCAAGCTGTACGGATCGGACCACCGCACGAACGAGCCCGCGATGTCCTCGGGGTCGAGTTTGCCGCAGTAGGGCCCGGCCAGCAGCCACGCCGCGGCGACCCGGGACTCGGTGAGCTCCTCCCGCTCCGCCGCGGTTGCCACACTTCGGCGGGCCGGCATCGCGCGGTCCGGTCGGCTCTGCTCGGCCAGTGCGCGTTCGAGCAGTTCCGTCTGGAGGTCGGCCGTGCGCAGCGCCGCGCGGAGCCTGCCGCCCCAGGGCCGGTCCAGGAGGGTCAGGCGGGTGATCTCCACGAACCTGTCGGCCGCGGGCCACCAAGCGGAACGGCGGCCTGGCCCGTACCGGGACTCGACCAGGGCGAGAATCAACTGCCACCAGTGGTAGGCGATCTCCGGGTTCCTGGGGAGAAGCTGGAGCGCCCCCAGGAAACAGTCGTCCAGCGCACCCGGCGTGATCGCGACGCGGGCCCCTTCCCGCGCCCTCCTGAGAGCCTCCTGCTCCGACAGGCTGCGGTTCGCGACCTGACGAGCCAAGAGATAGAGACCATCAAACGGCGGCCCGATGTCGATGCGGCGTCCGTTCCCCCGAGGGCCATGCGGCGACATGCCGGGATTATCCCCTGATCCAGCCACGAAGTTCACCGTTTCGTCACAGCCGGATCCGCCCTACAACTTCCACCCCCGCGCGCCGGTCTAGCTGGCAGAGAAACGCGGGACATCGCGTCGTACCGGTGGAAGGGAACGCCGATCATGGGGGACATACGCAGACGAGGGGCCGTCATCCTCGGGATCACCGCGCTGACGGCACCGCTCGTCGTCGCGCTCGGGGCCGCGCCGGCGCAGGCCGCGAGCTGCACCTCGCAGACCGGGCCGTATCAGAAGAAGGTGGAGAAGTTCCTCGGCCTGCCGGTCGACGGCAGGCAGTCCGCCTCCGACTGCAAGGCCATCCAGGCGTTCCAGACCAAGCACGGGATCAGCCCGAACGCGGGTTACGCCGGTCCCGTGACCTGGGGCGTGATGGACCTCATGAACAAGCAGAAGGCCGTCGGCAACACGCCCAACAAGGACGGCAAGTGCCCGGTCAACAAGGGCCGGATCGCCTGTGTGAACCTGACCCTTCAGCTGAGCTGGATCCAGGACGGCGAGAGGCTCGTCTACGGCCCGGTCCCGGTGCGCACCGGACGCAACGGCTACGAGACCCGCACCGGCCTGAAGAAGATCTACTGGCGCAACATCGACCACGTCTCCTCGATCTACGACGTGCCGATGCCCTACGCCCAGTTCTTCGACGGCGGCCAGGCCTTCCACTCGGTCGGCGTCAGCATGTGGAACCCGCCCGGCTCCCACGGCTGCGTCAACATGACCAAGACCACCGCCAAGAAGTACTGGTCACTGCTGAAGAAGGGCGACGACGTCTTCGTGTACGGACGCAAGCCGGGCACCTGAGCCGACCCAGGCACCCGGCTCGCGGAGCCCGGACGTCACGCCTGCGGCGCGTCTCCGAAGTCCGGGATCTCCAGCCTCGCTCCGCCCTGCCGCGCCGACTCGTGCGCGATGATGCCCGGCAGGGTGTAGCGGGCCGCCACCCAGGCGTTGACGGACGGCAGGGTGCGGGTGTTGACCGCGGTCACGAAGTCGTCCACCAGGAAGTGGTGGCTGCCTTCATGGCCGTTGGGGAGGTTGTCGAACACCCGGGGCAGCCGGGCGCGCTCGTGCACCGGTGCCGAACCCGAGGTGAAGGCGGCCCGCAGGTCGGGCGCGATGTGCTGGAGTGACGGGTCGTCGGGGGACAACGTGGGCTTGGGCTCCAGCAGTTCGCTGATGTCCTTCACCCCGTTCTTGTCCTGCCAGAACGCGACCGTGGCGAGCTGCTCCATGCTCGCCTCCGTCCCGAAGAAGCGGAAACGGGACTCCCGGATGTGCGAGGGGTAGCCGACCCGCCGGAACTCGTTCGTACGGAACGAGCCGCCGCCCGCGACCTCGAACAGCGCGGTCGCGTTGGAGACGTCGTTGTCGAACTGGCTGACCGACCGGTCGAAAACGCCGTCGCCGCGTTCGTCCACCACCCCGATCGCCGACACGCTCACCGCGTGCGTCTGCCAGGCGCCGAGCACTCCGCCCACCGCGTGCGTGGGGTACAGCAGCGGGGGATAGGAGGCGGTGGCCTTCCAGTTCTCGCCGCCGCTGTACTGGTACGCCTCGTAGAACCCGAGATCCATGTCGTGGACGTAATCGCCCTCGGCGTAGAAGATCCGCCCGAAGGCGCCCTCGGCGATCTGGTTGCGGGCGTGGACCGTTGCCGGGTTGTACTGGCTGGTCTCGCCCATCATGTAGGTCAGTCCGGTCGTTTTGACCGCTTCGATGATCGCCGCGATCTCTTCGGTCGTGATGGCCATGGGGACGGCCGAATAGACATGCTTGCCCGCGTGGAGCCCCTGGAGCACCAGCGGGCCGTGCGTCCAGCGCTGGGTGAAGATCGCGACCGCGTCGACGGCCTTCGACTCCAGCATCGCCTCGTACGAGGGGAACGTGCCCGACAGCCCTTCCGCGGCCGCCAGTTGCTCCGCACGCTCCGGCAGCAGGTCGGTGACGTGGACGTCGCTGACGCCGGGGTGCGCCAGGAACAGCTTGGCGAAGCTGCCGGAGAACTGCCCGGCGCCGACGATGCCGAGGGAGAACGTCATGGAGTGTGTGCCTTTCACTGGCCGAGGATGAAGTTGATCTGGTCATTGGTCTTGGTCAGCCCGCTCGCCGGGGCGCCGTTGGCGAACACGTCCTGCATCGCCGGGCGCATCAGGGCGTACACGTCCGCCGCGTAGTCGGTGATCGGGAAGGAGAAGGTCGTGGCGTGCTCGCTGTCGGTGACCGGTTCGGTGAACGCGGACACGTCGATGCCCTTCTTCTCGTAGGCGGCCACCGCGGCCTCGGTGCCGTCCGGGGTGGCGGGGAAGACGATGCCGTAACCGCCCACGGTCTTCTGGCACTCGTCGGAGGCCAGGTAGGTGACCCACTTCTTCGCGCCCGCCTTGTTGTCGGCGTTCTTGGTGATGGAGTCGGCGAGGCCGTTCATCATCGTGGCGCGTTTGCCGGTCGGGCCGGTGGGGGTGACGGCGGTGCCGACGTCGAGGCCCTTGGTGCTGAAGTAGGTGGAGATCATCCAGGCGCCGTCGAAGGAGGCCGCCGCCTTGCCGGAGGCGAGCTGGGCGTTGGCCGGGTTGGCGCCGTCGGTGTAGTCGGTGAACGGCGCGAGATAGCCCTTGTCCGCCAGGCCGAAGTACCAGTCGATCACCGACTGGAAGGTCTCGTCGCCGTACTGGTACTCGGTGCCCCAGCGCGCCTTGTCCGTGTAGTGCCAGCCCGCGGATGCGGCGAACGGGCTCCAGGTGGTCTGTCCGTCGCTGTCGCCGGCGCCGCCGGTGGCCAGGCCGTACACCTTGACGTCGTTCCTGTCGAAGCCCGGCTCGTCGCCGCGTTTGCCGTTGTTGTCGACGGTGAGACGGGCGACGGCCTTCTCGAAGCTGCCGCCGTCCTCGGGGTTCCAGGACAGGGTGTTGAGCTCCTCGGCTGTGAGGCCCGCCTCCTTGACCATCTTCTGGTTGTAGAACAGGGCGACGGTGTCCCAGTCCTTCGGGGCGCCGTAGCGATGACCGTCCTGGCCGGTCCAGTTGGCGGCCAGGCCCTCCTGGTAGGCGGAGTCGTCGATGCCCAGGTCGTCCAGCGGTTCCAGCACCTTCAGGTCGGCGAACTGGCCGAACTTCTGGATGTGGTCGGTGAACACGTCCGGCTCGGTGCCCGCGATGAAGCTCGCGGTGAGCTTGGTCCAGTAGTCCGCCCAGCCCATCTGGGTGATCTTCACCTTCAGGCCCGGGTTCTGCCGCTCGAAGCCCTTGGCGCACGCCTGGTACGCGGGCAACTGGTTGGCGTCCCACAGCCAGTACGTCACCGTGTTCGAGCCGGCCCCGGTGGTGTCGCCCTGACCGCAGCCGGACACCAGGGACAGGGCCAGCGCTCCGGTCAGCGCCGCGACGGTACGAATTCGCATTCTGGTCCCCTTACTTGACGCCGGTGAAGCTGATCGTGCTGACGATGCGCCGGGCGAAGAAGCCGAACAGCAGCAGCATCGGGAGCGCGGCGATGAGCGTGGCCGCCATCAGTCCCGACCAGTCGTAGCCGGACTGCGGGGTCTGCGCCCGGAAGATCGCCAGTGCCACGGTGAGCACCCGCGAACTGTCGCTGTAGGACACCATCAGCGGCCAGAAGTAGTCGTTCCAGGCGGTGATGTACGTCAGTACGCCGAGGGTGAGGATCGGGGTGGACGCCATCGGCAGCATGACCCGGAAGAAGATCCGGATCTTCCCGGCGCCGTCGAGCAGGGCCGCCTCCTCGACCTCCCGGGGCACGTTCATGAAGAACTGGCGCAGGAAGAACACGGCGAACGGGGTCATGAACATCGTCGGCAGGGCGATGCCCAACAGGTTGTCGACCAGGCCGAGTTCCTTGATGAGCACGAAGTTCGGCAGCAGCGTGAAGATGGTCGGCACCATCAGCCCGGCCAGGAACAGGGCGAACACCTTGTCCCGGCCTCGCCAGCGCAGCCGCGCGAAGGCGTAGGCGGCCATCGCGGAGAAGAAGATCTGGCACACGCTGATCAGTGTGGACACGATGACCGAATTGATCAGATACCGCCAGAACTTCAGCCCGCCGCCCGAACCGCCCTGGGCGATGGCCTCCTCGGTCGACTGAAGACCGAGGGCGCGTTCGAAGCCGCCGGTGGTCAGGTCGACGGGGAGCGGATCGCCGGGGTGCGCGGCGAGCGCGGCGTTGGAGGAGAGCGCGGTGCGCAGGATCCAGTAGAACGGCAGCAGGGTGATCAGTACGATCGCGGCCATCGCCGTCCAGGCCACGATCCGTCCCGGGGAGAGCCCGCGGCGCCCGGTGGGCCGTACCTTCGTGGTGGTCGCCGTCACGGCAGCCATGTCGGTCGCTCCCTCCGTCAGCCGAGGTCGCTCTGGCCGGCCCGGGTGAGCCGGTACTGGAGGAATGTGATGGCGCTCAGCACGACGAGCAGGGCCACGGACATCGCGGAGGCGTAGCCGAACTGGAAACGGCCGAACGCGGCGCCGTAGATGTAGTACTGGAGGACATTGGTGGCGTTGGCGGGCCCGCCCGCGGTCGTCACGGCGACCGTGTCGAACACCTGGAAGGAACCGATCACCGTCATGATCAGGACGACCGCGAGGACCGGCCGGAGCAGCGGCATGGTGATCCGCCAGAACATCCGCCACTCGCTCGCGCCGTCGACCTTCGCCGCCTCGTACATGTCGTTCGGGATCGCCTGGAGCCCCGCGAACAGCAGCAGTGCGGTGTAGCCGACATGGCGCCACACATTGATCAGGGCGATCGTCGGGACGGCCCAGGTCTCGTCGGCGAGGAAGGGGATCCGGTCGGCGCCGACCGCGGCGATGATCTCGTTGCCGATGCCGAGCTGGGTGTCCAGCAGCCACAGCCAGACGATGCCGGCGACGACGTTGGACATCAGATACGGCGTCAGTACGATCCCGCGCAGCACCGCCGACTGCGTCAGCCGCTGAAGCAGTACGGCGATGGCGAGCGCGGCGACGGTCTGGACCCCGATGTTGATGACCACGTACTCGACGGTGACCGCCAACGAGTCCCAGAAGATGGGGTCGTTGACCATGCGTACGTAGTTGTCCAGGCCGACCCACTCGGCCGGGGTGAGCAGGTTGAAGCGGGTGAAGCTGAGATAGACGCCTCGCAGCGTGGGCCAGAGCAGGAAGAGGACGAAGCCCAGCAGGGCGGGCGCCAGGAAGACGGCGGCCAGTCGGCCGTCACCGCCCGACTCCCGGGCCTGTGCCCGGCCCGTCCTCGGCCTGGTCCATGCCCCCTCGGCGCCGCCCAGGGGCAGACGCGACGGTGGGCTGCTGGAGGCGATGGTCATCGGGAGACTCCCTCGTCCGCGGCGGCTCGTCCTCGGGCATTTACTTTTGAGGCGAAAGAATCGAGCCGTCAAGAGGTGTGCGGACATCTTTTCCCCGCCGGGCATCCGACCGTACAGTGACCTCGTTGTTTCCGTGCCGAGAAAAAGACCGAACGAACTGAGAGGGTCGAGTCTCATGACCGCAGCCGTCGCCGACTGGCTTCCACTGAGCGCGGGGGAGCGCTCCGTGGCGATCGAGGTGCTCGTCGGCGGCCCGCTGTCGCGCACCGAGATCGCCCGGCGGCTGAACCTCTCCGCCGGCAGCCTCACCCGGCTGACCAAGCCCCTCATCGAGTCCGGCCTGCTCGTGGAGGTCCCCGAGACCGGAACCCCGCCCGAGGTGCGCACGGGCCGCCCCTCCCAGCCCCTCGACGTGGTCGCCGAGTCCGGCTCCTTCATCGGCTACAAGATCACCGCGGACATGGTCTACGGCGTCGTCACCACCCTCCGAAGCGAGATCGTCGCCCGTCTCGACCGCCCGCTCACCGGGCACGACCCCGCCGAGGTCGCCGATCTGCTGGCGGAGATGACCGCGGAGCTGGGCCGCGACTTCCCCCGGCTCGCCGGGATCGGCATCGGCGTCGGCGGCCTCGTCCAGGGCCGGACGGTCGTCGCCGAGTCACCGTTCCTGGGCTGGCGGGAGGTTCCGCTCGCCGCACTGGTCCAGGAGCGCACCGGGCTGCCGGTCGTCATCGAGAACGACGTCGCAGCCCTCACCGAGGCCGAGAACTGGTTCGGCTCCGGGCGCGGCCTCGATCGCTTCGTGGTGCTCACCATCGGCGCCGGACTCGGCTACTCCCTGGTCCTCGGCGGCCGGCGCGTGCCGTGCGAGGAGGAGGACCGCGGGTTCGGCCGGCACTGGATCATCGATCCGCACGGCCCGCTCACCCCGGACGGCGCCCGCGGCAGCGCTGTGTCGATGCTCACCATCCCCAACATCCGCTACCAGGTGCAGGCCGGCACCGGCCGGGACCGGACGTACGAGGAGATCCTCCGCCTGGCCGCCGCCGGGGACCCGCTGCCCGCCCGCGTCGTCGACGAGGCGGCCCGCGCCCTCGGGATCCTGCTCGCGCAGATCGCCAATTTCGCCATGCCGCAGCGGATCCTGCTGGCCGGGGAAGGAGTCGGCCTGATGGACGTGGCCGGGGAGAAGGTGATGCGGACCGTCCGGGAGCACCGGCATCCGCTCGCCGCCCCGCTGGACCTGGAGACCCGGATGTCCGACTTCCACGACTGGGCGCGCGGCGCCGCGGTCCTCGCCATTCAGGTGCTGGTGCTGGGCGCGGCCGAAGCCTGAAGAGGGGCGCGGACCTTGACGTATCACCGAGATCGGGACGTGATCAGCAACACGGTCGGTTATGTCCGTATTGGTCGTGCTTACTCACGTAGCCTTCACCTCTCCGGCCGTATGCTTCACAGCATGTCCACCAGTGTTGAACCCGTTTCCGATCGCTCGGCTGACGAGGTCAACGAGGAGATCCGGGCCCTGTGGCGCCGGGCGGGCGGGACACTGAGCGTCGAGGAGCGCGAGGAATACCAGCGCCTCGTCATGGAGTGGGCCGCAGCGGCCCCGCAGCCGGTGCACGCCGCCTGACGCTCCCCGAGGACCCTCGAAGACCTCTTTCCCACGAACTCACCCCCAAGTCGCCGAGTAGTACCGCTGATACGCCTTGCGGTCCTGCTCGGCCCGGATGAACCGCGTCGCCACCAGCGCGACCAGCGACCCCGCGATGATCAGCAGCCCCGGCCCCACGTTCCGCGGATCGGCCAGCCGGGACAGCAGCTGCGCCCCCTCGTCCCCGCCGCCGACCGGCGCCGAGGAGCCCGGAGAGGCCGCCCCCGGCGCGATCGCGCTCTGGGTGGCGGACGCCGACGGCTCGGGCGCCGCGCTCTGCTGCCCGCCGCCCTGGCCACCACCCTGCCCCGCCGCCGTGATCAGCTGCACGCCCACCTCGGCCATGGCCTTGGTCACCGGCTGGAAGAACGTCGTACCGCCCGCCTGGCAGTCCCCGCTGCCGCCCGAGGTCACCCCGAGCGCGACACCCTCCGAGAACAACGGCCCACCGCTGTCTCCCGGTTCCGCGCACACGTTCGTCTCGATCAGCCCGGTCACCGTGCCCTCGGGATAGTTCACCGTCGCGTTCAGCGCGGTCACCGTGCCGTCCCGCAGCCCGCTGGTGCTGCCGCTGCGGAACACCCGCTGCCCGACCGAGGGATCGCTCGCCCCGGTGATCCGCACCCCGCGTCCGTCACCGATGGCCACCACGTCGGCGCCGTCACCGGCGTCGCCGCTCGCATACTGCACCAGCGAGAAGTCGCCGCCGGGAAAGCTCCCCCGGACCGTGCTGCCGACCTGCTCGCGGCCCTGGGTGTCGGCGAACCAGACCGAGCCGTTCGGCCCGCAGTGCCCGGCCGTGAGGATGAAGTCACGCTGCCCGTCGGTGACGTTGAACCCCGCCGAGCAGCGCCCGGCGGTCGACAGGATCGGCAGCGCGCCGTTCAGCCGCGTGGTGAAGGTGCCGTCCGTGCGCTCCATCCGTACGAAGGAGCCGATCCCGCCCGCGACGTCGGTCAGTTGCGACCAGTCGGCGCCCGAGACGGTGCTGTCGCCGCGGACCACGACCTCGTTGGTCCGGTAGTCCATCGCCCAGGCCGTCCCGGTCACCCGGGGCGCCGAACGCAGCGTGGACGCAGCCGACTTGAGCTCGTTCATACTGTGCGACACCAGCTTCGGCTGCGCGCCCGCCCGGCGCACCTCGGCCGCGGCCTGCTCATCGGTCACCGCGACCACCGGCCGCCCGTCGGCGCCGATCCAACTGCCCGCCGTACGGGCGGTGCCGAGCCGTTCGACCAGACCGGCACCCGTGTCCACGGCGGAGCGCACCGACGCGCCAGGCGCGGTGTCCGAGGGCTCGCTCGCCACGGCGCGGGTGACCATCGCCGAGCCCAGCAGCAGTCCTCCGACGGCCGCCAGCCGTGTCACTCGCCGGACGATCCGTCGTCGTGCGTGCCTCATGCCTGGCTCCCGAACCCCGAACAGCGCGATTCCAACACCGCGAGGCGCATCCGGAGTTGAGCGCCCTCAGTCCATACGTGGCCGAGGGCGCCGGTGTTCACCGCTCACCGCTTGCGGCCCACTCCGCCGTAGAGCGCCACCTCCGCGGACCCGGGGTCCTCCGGGCGCCAGCGCGAGCACGACACCACGCCCGGGTCGAGGAGTTCGAGCCCGTCGAAGAAGCGGGCCACGGCCTCGGGGGAGCGCTGGGTGAGCGGGGGCGTGCCGTGCTCGTTCCAGAACCGCACCGCCCGGTCCACGTCCGGCATGGCCGGGCTGGTCACCGTGTGCGACAGCACGAGATGGCTGCCCGGCGGCAGCGCGTCCAACAGCCTCCGCACGACGCCGTACGCTTCCTCGTCGTCGCCGAGGAAGATCACCACCGAGAGCAGCAGCAGGCCCACCGGGCGGCTGAGGTCGAGGGTGGCGGCGGCGCGTTCCAGGATCGCCTCCGGATTGCGCAGGTCCTCGTCGAGATGGTCGGTACGGCCCTCCGGAGAGCTGGTCAGCAGGGCGCGGGCATGCGCCAGCACCAGTGGGTCGTTGTCGACGTAGACGATCCGCGCGTCCGGGGCCAGCCGCTGCGCCACCTCGTGCGTGTTGTCGGCGGTGGGCAGCCCGGTCCCTATGTCGAGGAACTGGCGGATTCCGGCCTCGACGACCAGATGACGCACAGCGCGGCCGAGGAACTGACGGTCGGCGCGGGCGTAGTCGCCGATGGCCGGATGCAGCTCCCGGATCCGGTCGCCCGCCACCCGGTCCACCTCGTAGTAGTCCCCGCCGCCCAGCCAGTAGTTCCAGATCCGGGCCGTGTGCGGCTGGAGGGTGTTGATACGGGCGCGCAGCGACGCTCGGTCGGCCGCGGCCGACGGGTTCTCCCTCACGGGACGGCTCCTGCGATGGCTGGATCGGTTGGTGTCAACCGGCAATCTAGACGCCCGAGTTGATGTTTGCCGAGGGTGCTGCGCATTCCGTTTCCGGCACCCCGAGCAGCACCCGGCCGGCCTCGTCGCCCCATACCGACGCCGGATCCACGTACGGGCGCAGCAGCGCGGCCAGCTCCGGATCGGCCCGGCCGCCCAGCTCGTCGTCGGCGATCTTGCGGGCGATCCCGGCGAGGAAGTCGGCGAGCTGCACTCGCGGATCCTCCCGCGCGACCACCAGCTCGACGCCGGCGAGCCGGACCCCGGCCCGGCGGGCGCGGGCCTCGATCCAGGCGATCCGCTCCGGTGTCAGCATGTTCTGCCGGTCGTGGACCAGCCGTACCGCGGCCCCGCCCGCGCTCCAGTACGCGGCGGTGGCGACGATCGCGGGCAACAGGGGATTGAGCACCGGGATCAGGGGCGGGCCCGCCGTCAGCCCCGCCCGGTAGGCGTCCGCGCGGGGGCGGGCCGCCGCGAGCCGGTGCAGGGTTTCGGCCACCTCGTCCGCGGCGGCGAGCGGCTGCACCGCTGCGACGGTACGGAAGAAGGTGTCGACCGGCGCCTCGGGCTCGCCCTCGTTGCGCACCCGCAGCAGCTGGTTGGCGGCCTGGAGGAACTCCCGCCAGCGCTCCGGCCCGAACAGCTGCGGGCCGTGCCGGTACAGCGGGAGGGCGGCGGTGGGGTCGTCGAGCAGCAGGTCGACCGCCCGGTCCACGACGAAGTACGCCTTCTCGATGAGATGCACCTGGGCGGTGCCGTGGATCGGCCCGGCGGGAGCGAGCAGCCACTCCAGGACCGCGCGGTGCTTCTCCCGGAGCAGATGGTTCGCCTTGTACTCCTCGGCGGGGGAGCGGATCCGGTCCCGGATCTCCTGCACGTACGCGGCGGCCACCGGCACCGGCAGCCGCACACTGGCGTGCGCGAACACCTCGGTGTTGCCGCCGGTGAGGTTCTCGCCGTCCGAGCCCGACTCGTCGCAGCCCACCTCGATCAGCCGGCCCCGCGCCGCCGGTCCCGCGTCCCCGCCATCGCCAGTCACCGTGCAGCCCCCTGTCGTGTGCACCGGCTCCAGCATCCCCCACGAGGGGCCCGCGGGGCTCCTGCTTAAACTGCCGCCCATGGACGACACGCCGCTGGAGCGGCTCGCCACCGGCCAGTACCTGCTGATCACCAGCTACCGCAAGAACGGCACCCCCGTGCCCACCCCGGTATGGGTGGTGCGTGACGGCGACGCCCTCGGCGTGTGGACGGTCGCGGACTCCTGGAAGGTCAAGCGCATCCGGGCCCGCGCGGACATCCTGGTCGGCCCCTGCGATCTGCGCGGCAAGCCCACGGGGGACCAGATCCCGGCCACAGCCGAGATCACCGACCGGGAGATCAGCGCCCGCTACCGCAAGCTGATCGCCCGCAAGTACGGCATCGTCGGCCGCCTCAGCCTGCTCGGCAGCCGAATCCGCCGGGGCACGGACGGCACGGTGGGGCTGCGGATCAGGCTGACGCCGTAGGAATGCTGTGAGCGCTCATCAGGTCCAGGCGCGATAGGGCTCGTCGACCAGCTGGAAGACCGGCTCGCCCCGGACCGGGTCCTTGGCCTGGGAGAGGCGGACCCGGTCGCCGCTGTGGATGCCGATCAGCGGGCCCATCACCCGGCCGCGCACCACGAAGCCCTCGGCCATCTCGACCAGCGACACATTGCGCGCGGCCGGGGTGTTGCGGTGCACCACCGTCGAGTGCCGCACCGTCCCCGTGCCCTCACTGCGCTCCGTGCGCAGCTCGCTGCCCTGGCAGACGGGACACAGCAGCCGGTGGTACATCGCGGTACCGCACCAGGTGCAGCGCTGGAAGAGCATGGCGTCCGTGTCCTGGGCGGCCGCGCCGGTGGCTTCGAGTACGCCGACCGCGGAGCCGACTGCGGAGCCGACCGCGGGGCCGATGGTCTGACGAGCAACGCTTCCTGAGGGGTGGTACACGCTGGTCAACTCCCTGCGCTCGGCCGGAATCCCACGCACGCGGGACGGCCGCGCACGCACGTGCCCGGTCGCTGTGCCACCGTGCACACCGGCAGCGTATGGCACTCAGTGCCAGAGGTAAAGGCACTCCGTACCCTCAAAACCGCTCAGTTTGCGACGGATCCCCGAGCGGTCTCGATCTCCTGGACAACCCGCCACAGGGGCGCGTCCCGGCGGGCCACCACGACCATCACGTCCTCGGGCCGAGTGTCGGCGAGCGTCGTGGGCGGGGCACCGAAGGACGACTGCACATAGCGCAGCGCGTGGTCGACGGTGGCGTCGGCGTCGCCCTTGCCGTCCGAACGCAGCCAGGAACGCAGCGCGTTGTTGTGCGCGGCGACCACGGCGGCCGCGATCACATCGGCCTGGAGCGTCCCGTCACGCCGGCCCGCGAAGCGCGTCCGCAGATACGCGGCGAGCGCCCGCTCGTAGCGCCACACCACCGACAGCTCATAGGCCCGCAGGCCCGGAACCTGCCGGGTGAGCCGGTAGCGCTGCACGGAGAAGGTCGGGTTCTCGGCGTACATGCGCAGCACCAGGCGGGCCGCGTCGCACACCCGCCGCACCGGCTCCTCGTCCGGGGTGCCGGAGGCCAGGAACGCCGTCATGTCGGCCAGACAGCGCTCGTGGTCGGGGAAGACGACGTCCTCCTTGGACGGGAAGTATCGGAAGAACGACCGCCGCCCCACCCCGGCCAGCGCCACGATGTCGTCGATCGTGGTCTGCTCGTAGCCCCGCTCGAGGAACAGCCGGAAGGCCGCGGCGACCAGCGCCTCCCGCATGGGCGGCTTCGCGGCCGCCGCCTCCGCCTTCTCGCCGCGGCGGGGCGCCGCACTGCTGGAGCTCATGGTCGGGAACGTAGCACCTGACCACCCGCGATGGCACTCAGTGCACCCCAGATGGGGAACTGAGTGCATTTGGCGTGGACAGGAGAAGATGGAGTTCCTGCCGTTCGATCACCGGGGGAACGATGTGCTGGAGCGCGGAGGCCGACCTCGTGGCGGGTGCCGGCATCGCCGCCATCGGCGTGGCCTGTGTGGCACAGGCCCGCCGCGCCCGTGATCTGCCGTTGGCGGCGCTGCCGCTGCTGCTGGGCGCGCACCAGCTGATCGAGGCGGCGGTCTGGGCGCAGGACGGCGGAACCGGTCCTGCCGTGCTCGCCTGGGCCGTCATCGCGCTCCCGTTGCTGCCGTTCTGGGTGCCGGTGGGCGTCTTCGCGGCGGCGCCACGGCGGGCCCGGCCACGGCTGGTCGTCCCGCTCACCGTCGGGATCGCCACCACGGCGGTGCTCTCCTACGTCCTCGCCACACGGGCGGTGCGCGCCGAGATCCGCGGCCACACCGTGGGATACGCCGTCGACCTGCCGCATGCCGAGCTGGTGATCGCGGGGTATCTGATCGCCACCATCGGCTCCGTCCTGCTCTCCGGTGAGCGAGGGCTGGTGATGTTCGGGGTGCTGGTGGCCGTGGGGGCACTGATCTGCACGGCGCTGTGGCGCACGGAGTTCGTGTCGACGTGGTGCGCGTTCGCCGCGGTGGCCTCGGTGGTGCTGCTGGGGTGGGTGCGCGGGGGCGGGAGCCGGACCGTGGCGGCATGATCGTATTGATCGCAAACGATCGATACGATGGTGGGCGTACAGTGAGCGCTCCGGGATCAGGCCTCTGCCCGTGCCCGGAAACACGTCACCGACCAGGGGGAACCCATGCGACTCCATGTCGACCAGCGCCATGAGCGAGTGCTCGAACTCGTCCGCGAGCGGCGCAGCATCCGGGTCGCCGAACTCGCCGCCGAACTCGGCGTCTCCGCGGTCACCTTGAGGCGGGACGTGGAGGCGCTGGCCGCCCAGGGACGGGTGCAGCGGCTGCACGGCGCGGTGGTGTGGCCGGAGGACAGCGCGGCCGAACCGCGCGAGCGGCCGGCGGGTGCCGGGGGCGCGGTGATCGGAATGATCGTGCCGACCACGAACTACATCTTCGCCGACATCGTCCGCGGCGCCCGGGAGGCCGTCGCGGCGCAGGGCGGACGGCTGGTGCTCGGGGTGTCCGGGTATGTCGACGCCGAGGACTCCGTGCAGGCCGAGCATCTGATCGCGGGCGGCGCGCAGGGGCTGCTCGTCGCGCCGAGCTGGTTCGGGGGAGTGCCCGAGGACGGGCAGGAGAAGTGGCTGCTGGCGCACGACGTCCCGGCGGTCCTCGTGGAACGCTCGGCGCCGCCCGGCAACCCCGCCGCTGTCCTGGACCGGGTCCGCACCGACCGAGCCCACGGTGCCGCCGTCGCCGTGGGGCACTTCGCCTCCCTCGGCCACCGCAAGATCACCGCGGTGCTCCAGGAAGGGCCGCACGCCGACCAGATCTCCGCCGGATTCCGGGCCGCCGTGGGTGCCCTCGGGCTGGACGTCGACATCGACGCCCCGTCGGTGCGCGAGCACGGCGACTACGAGGCGAGCGTCGACCACCTCGTCGACGCCGTGCACAAACGCGGGGTCACCGCGGCGCTGGTGCACAGCGACGAGGACGCGATCGTGCTGGTGCCGCGGCTCCAGGCCGCCGGGGTGCGGGTGCCGGACGACCTGGCGCTGATCGCCTACGACGACGAGGTCGCGGGTCTGTCCGACGTACCGCTCACCGCCATCGCCCCGCCCAAGCGCTCGGTCGGCGAACTCGCCGCCAAGCTGCTGCTCCAGCGGCTGGCGGAGCGTCGCGAGGGGCGGCAGCCGGGGCCCGGTCAACACGTCGATCTGCTGCCCGTGTTGAGGATTCGCACCTCCTGCGGCGGCGAAGCGATCGCGGAGTGAGCGTTACGTTCATTGTGCGATCGTTTTGATTGTCTTGGTTGAACGCTCTTGACGTCGATCGTTCTGGCGCAAAAGATGTCCTGCGACCGCCTCTTCCCGTACGAGGTCCCGTAGGAGACGTGCCATGACGCGCACTTCACGTTCGTTCCGCAGCACCGCCACCCTCGCCGCCGTCGCCGCGTTCGGCCTGCTCGCCACCGCGTGCGGTGGGGACGGCGACTCGACCGACACCGCCGGCGAGGGCAAGCCGGTCACCCTCACCTACTGGACCTGGACGCTCGGGGCCGAGTCGACCGTCGAGGCGTTCAACAGGACGCACCAGGACATCAAGGTCGAGCTCACCGAGATACCGAGCGGCACCGAGGGGTACAGCAAGCTCGCCAACGCCGTGAAGGCGGGCAATGCGCCGGATGTGGCGACGATCGAGTACCAGATGGTCCCCGAGTTCGCCAGCCAGGGCAATTTGATCGATCTGAGCGAGTACGCAGGAGAAACGGTCAAGACGAAGTTCCCGCAGTCCATTCAGGACCTGGTGACCTTCGGTGGCAAGACCTGGACCGTCCCCTACGACGCGGCGCCGCAGCTCTACTACTACCGCACCGACCTGTTCAAGAAGTTCGGCATCGAAGTCCCCACCACCTGGGACGAGTTCAAGGCGGCCGCGGAGAAGGTCAAGAAGCAGGACAAGAGCGTCCGGCTCGCTTCCATGCCGAAGAACGACCCCGCACTGCTGGCCGCCCTGTCCTGGCAGGCCGGGGCGAAGTGGTTCTCCGTCGAGGGCGACGCCTGGAAGCCCGCCGTCGACGACGCCGCGACCAACAAGGTCACCTCCTACTGGGACGGACTGATCGAGGACGACCTCGTGCAGTCCTACACCGGCTACAGCCCCGAGGAGACCAAGGCCCGCACCTCCGGCAGGACCCTCTCCTTCCTCGGCGCGACCTGGTCCGCGGGCGGCATGAAGACCGCCATGCCCGACCTTGCCGGCAAGTGGGCCGTCGCCCCCATGCCCCACTGGGGCACCGCCGCCAGCGGCAACTACGGCGGCACCTCCTACGGCGTCCTCAAGGGCAGCGACCAGGCCGAGGCCGCCGCCGAGTTCATCACCTGGCTCACGACGAACAAGGCCGGAGTCGAATCCCGCCTCGCCGACCTGGAGTCGCCCAGCAGCGCCCTGCCCGCCAACCCCGAGATGCGGGAAGTGGCCGCCGCGAAGTTCGACACCGCCTACCTGAACGGCCAGGACCTCTACGCCCTCGCCTCCGAGCAGGCCGAGACCATCGTCCCCGGCTGGACCTGGGGCCCGAACCAGATGGACGTCTACACCGCGGTCCAGGACCGGACCGCCAAGTCCGACTTCACCTCCGGCGTCGAGGCGGGCCAGCAGAAGGCCGAGTCCGGCATCACGGAACGCGGCCTGAAGCTCGCGAAGTAGTCACGCGGCCCGCCTCCCGTCGTCCACCCACCCCTTACGGCGCCCCGCCCCGCCCCCCGGCAGGGGCGACGCGTCGCTCAACCTCGCCAAGGAGATGCTGTGACAGCACCCTCCGCCCCGGTCGCGCGGCCCACGGCCGTACGGGCGTCCGGCGCCTCGCCGCTGCGGCGCGGCCAGCGCCGTGCCGCCGCCCTGTTCATCGTCCCCTTCTTCGTCCTGTTCGCCGCGGTCATGGCGGCGCCCATCGCCTACGCGGTGTGGATGAGCCTGTTCCAGGAGCGCTCCTCCGGACTCGGGTTCGGGGGCACCGAGCGGGTGTTCGCGGGACTCGGCAACTACGCCAAGGCCCTGTCCGACGCCGGATTCCGCGCCTCCTTCGGGCACATCGCGCTGTACTGCGCCCTGTACATCCCGGTGATGATCGGCGGCTCCCTCGCCCTGGCCCTGCTGGTGGACTCCGCACTGGCCCGCGCCAAACGGTTCTTCCAACTCGCGTTGTTCCTGCCGCATGCGATCCCCGGCCTGATCGCCTCGATCATCTGGATCTACCTGTACACACCCGGTCTGAGCCCGGTGCTCGACTGGATCGGTGCGCTCGGCGGCTCCTGGGACTTCTACCGCAGCGATCATGTGCTCACCTCCCTGGTCAACCTGACCGCCTGGCAGTGGACCGGCTACAACATGGTCATCTTCTACGCCGCCCTCCAGGCCGTACCGCGCGAAGTGATCGAAGCGGCCGTCGTGGACGGCGCCGGCGCCCTGCGCACCGCCCTCCGGATCAAGGTCCCGATGATCGCTTCCGCGGTCGTCATGACCGTTCTGTTCACCTGCGTCGGCGCGATCCAGATCTTCACCGAACCCAAGCTCCTCAACCAGCGCGGCGCCCCCTCGATCGACACCGAGTGGTCCCCGACCCTCTACATCTGGAAGGCCGGTTTCGTGCAGCACGACTACGGCCTGGCCGCCGCCGCGTCCCTGATGCTCGCCGCCCTCGGTATCGCCCTCTCCTACCTCGTCACCCGGCTCGGCAACCGGTGGAAGGCCGCGCAATGAGCACCCTCACCCAGGACATCCCACCCACGGCACGGCCCTCGGCCGCTCCCGAGCGCGAAGAAACCACCCGCCGCCGCACGGCCCCAGGCGCCCTGCTCTCCAAGGGCGTCGTCAACGGACTGCTGATCGTCGCCGCGTTCTACACCCTGATGCCGGTCAGCTGGCTGCTCTTCGCCGCCACCAAGAACCACCGCGACCTGTTCGCCACGTCCGGCTTCGCCTTCGGCGACTTCAACCTGTTCGCCAACCTCGAACGCGTCTTCACCTTCAACGACGGCATCTATCTGCGCTGGTTCGGCAACAGCATCCTCTACTCCGTCGTCGGTTCAGCCGTCTCCACCCTCCTGTGCGTCGCCACCGGCTACGCCTTCGACAAGTACGAATTCCGCGGCAAGGAGAAGCTGTTCGCGCTGGTCCTCGGCGGCGTCCTGGTCCCCACCACGGTCATCCAGCTGCCGATGTACCTGCTGGCCACCAAGGCCGGAGTCGTCAACACCTACTGGGCCCTGCTGCTGCCCGCCCTGGTCAACCCCTTCGGCGTCTACCTCGCCCGCGTCTTCTCCGAGGGCTACGTCCCCGGCGAGGTCCTGGAGGCCGCCCGCGTCGACGGCGCCGGTGAGCTGCGCACCTTCGCCCGGATCGGACTGCCCATGCTGGCGCCGGGTTTCATGACCATCTTCCTGTTCTCGTTCACCGCCAGCTGGAACAACTTCTTCGGCGCCCTGGTCATGCTCAACGACGAACAGCTCTACCCGGTCAACCTCGGCCTGTTCATGTGGAACAGCGTCACCCAGCAGCAGCCCGAGTTCTACTCGCTCGTCATCACCGGCTCCCTCGTCGCCGTCGTCCCGCTGATCGTCGCCTTCGTCTGCCTCCAGCGCTTCTGGCGCTCCGGGCTGACCGCGGGCGCGGTGAAGTGACGATGCCCGCACCGGACGGCGCCCCCTTCAACGCACCGGAAGGCACCCCCCTGAACACCGCCCCCTTGAACGCCCCCCGCCCGCACACCCTCCTCGCCATGGGCGCCCAGATCCACCGGCAGCTCCTCGCCGACGCCGAGACCGAGACCGCGCTGAGCCGCCTGCACACCGTCGCCCAGGCCGACACCACCACTGCCGTCACCGACCTGACCACCACCGACCCGCGCGAACTCGCCTCCGCAGAAGTCCTGTTCACCCACTGGGGCGCCCCCCTCCTCACCGAGGAAGCGCTCACCCTGATGCCCCGGCTGCGCGCGGTCGTGCACGCAGCGGGCTCCGTCAAGCACCATGTCACCGACGCCGTCTGGCGCCGCGGCATCGCGGTCTCCTCCGCGGCCGCCGCCAACGCCCTGCCCGTCGCCGAATTCACCCTCGCCGCCATCCTGTTCGCCGGCAAACGCGTTCTCGACGTCGCCCACACCTACGCCGCCACCCGCACCCGCCCCGACCTGCTGCCGTACTACAGCGGCCACGGCAACTACCACCGCACCGTCGGCATCGTCGGCGCCTCCCGCATCGGCCGCCGCGTCATCGAACTGCTGCGCCCCTTCGACCTCGACGTCCTGCTCCACGACCCCTACGTCGACGCCCACCGGGCCCGCGCCCTCGGTGTGAAGCCGGCCGGTCTCGACGAACTGGTCCGGCACAGCGACGTGGTGTCGATCCACGCGCCCCAACTCCCCGAGACCCACCACATGTTCGACACCCGCCGCCTTGCCCTGATGAAGGACGGCGCCACCCTCGTCAACACCGCCCGCGGCGACCTCGTCGACACCGACGCGCTCACCGCACACCTGGTCACCGGCCGCCTGCACGCCGTCCTCGACGTCACCGAACCGGACGTACCCCCGGCCGACTCACCGCTCTACACGCTGCCCAACGTGCTGCTCACCCCCCACATCGCCGGCTCCCTCGGCAACGAGCTCGGCCGGATGACCGACTGGGCCGTCGACGAGGTCGCCCGCTACGCCCAGGGCCTGCCCCTCGCCCACGAGGTCGCCCCCGACGAACTGATCCGCTCGGCCTGAGCCGACTTGCTCCGACCGAGCCGAGCAGCGCCGCCCGCTCGGCGTGAACACCCGCCGCAGGAAAGGACCTTCATGCCCGCCCCGGCCCACCGCGTCCTCGTCGTCGGCATCGACGGCGTACGCCTCGACACCCTGAACCGGCTGCCCACCCCGCACCTGGACACGCTGGCCGCCGAGGGCTTCCTCCGTCCCGTGGAGGTCGACGCGCAGACGCCCACCATGTCCGGCCCGTGCTGGGCGACCGTCGTCACCGGTGTCACGGTCGCCCGGCACGGGGTGTGGAGCAACGACTTCACGGGCCACCGCCTGGACGTCTTCCCGGACTTCGCGACCCGCCTCACCGCCCAGGGCGGCCTGCGCACCTTCGTCGCCGCGGGCTGGCAGCCCCTGATGCAGGCCCACGCGGGCGGCCCCCTCTTCGCCGCCCCCTCCCGGTCCGTGTACATCTCACCCACCGAGGACACACCGGAAGCCTGGGAACACTGCGACGAACAGATCACCGACGCGGCCGTACGACTCCTCGCCGACCCCGCCGACGACACGGCCGCCTCCTTCGTCTACCTCGGCGCACCCGACGAGACCGCCCACTTCCTCGGCTGCGGCGAGCCCTACGAGGCCGCGATCCGCCGGGCCGACGCCCGCCTCGGCCGCCTGCTGGAGGCGGTCCGCTCCCGGCCGTCGTACCCCGACGAACAGTGGACCGTGCTGGTCGTCACCGACCACGGCCACGTCGACGCGGGCGGCCACGGCGGCCGTACGGAAACGGAGCGCACGGCGTGGCTCGCCGCCGCCGGACCCGGGATCGGCGCACCGGCCAGGGGCCTGCGCCACGTCGATGTCGCCGCCCAGGTGTTCGCCGCGCTCGGCCGCCACCCCGACCGGCACTGGACGCTCGACGGAACGCCCTTCGCGGCCGCCCCGCACGCCGTGCTGCTCGACATGGACGGCACGCTCGTCGACACCGAGTCCCTGTGGCTGCGGACGGTCCGCGAGGCCGTGCCGGGCATCGAACCGGACGCCCTCTTCCCGGCACTCGACCGCTCGGCCGCCGACACCGCCGCCCTGCTGCATCCCGAGGACCCGCACACCCTCGCAGCAGACCTCGAAGACCGGTTCTTCGCCGCCATCCAGCGCGAGGCCGCCCCACTGCCCGGGGCTCTCGAACTCCTCGACCTGCTCCAGGGCCTCGGCATCCCGGCCGCTCTCGTCTCGGCGTCCTCCCGCCCGGTCGTGGACGCGGTCCTGAAAACGCTCGGCCACGACCGGTTCCGCGCCACGGTCGCCGAGGGCGAGACCCCGCGCACCAAACCGGCCGCCGACCCCTACCTCGCCGCCGCCCGGGCGCTCGGCGTCGACCCCGCCGCCTGCCTTGCCGTAGAGGACTCGCCGACCGGCGTCACCGCCGCCGAGGCCGCGGGCTGCCGCGTCCTGGCCGTCCCCTCCTACACGCCCATCGAGCCGGGCCCCCGATGCACGGTCCGCCGGCGCCTCGCGGGAATCGGCAGGCGGGAGCTGTGGGCGGCGGGACTGTGACGTCGTAACCCGACATTTGTTCGGTGCGGGCGGGCCTGCATACGATCACCTCCCGCCCGCCCCGAGGAGCCCGTATGCCGACCGCCCGCCGCAGCCTGCTCTACGTCACCGACCTGGCTTATCCGGCCCGCGGGCGCCGCTACTGCGACGAGGACATCCAGCTCACCGCCGCCCTGCGGGAGGACTTCGACCTCGCCCTGTGCCACCCGCGGGACACCGTCGCGCTCATGGACGGCTTCGACGCCGTCGTCGTCCGCAACAGCGGTCCTGTGCTGGCGTACCAGGAGGACTACGACGCCTTCCGCCGGCGGGCGGCCGAGCGCGGGGCGCTCGTCTACAACGAGCTGACCGGGCGCGCTGACATGGCGGGTAAGCAGTACCTGCTCGACCTGACCGCCGAGGGCTTCCCGGTCATCCCGACCGTCGACCGGCCCGAGGACCTGCCCCGGCTGCCCGACGCCGAGCGCTACGTCGTCAAGCCGAAGCTCGGCGCCGACTCGATAGGCCTGGAGATCGTCAGCGGGGACCGGGCCCGCGAGCTGGCCGACGGCAGCGTCCTCGTCCAGCCGTGCGTCGACTTCGCCTACGAGGTCTCCTTCTACTTCGTCGACCACCACTTCCAGTACGCCCTGAACGCCCCGCACCCGGACCGCCGTTGGGAGCTCCGGCCCTACGAACCCACCGGCGCCGACCTGGAGTTCGCCCGGCGCTTCATCGACTGGAACGGCATCGGCCACGGCATCCAGCGCGTCGACGCCTGCCGCGCCCCCGGCGGGGAGTTGCTGCTGGTGGAGTTGGAGGACCTCAACCCGTATCTGTCCCTGGACGCCCTCGACGCGCCGCGAAAGGACGCCTTCGTAACGGCGATGAAGGCGTCCCTGCACGGGATGTTCAGCCGAGCCTGACGGTGACGCGCTGGGTGGCGCCCGCCGTGGTGCTGAGGTCGCCGAAGGTGAGCGCCAGGGAGGAGCCGGTCGTCGCCGAGGTGACGGTGGCCGGTTCGGACGTCACCGAGGCGACGGCGCGGTTCCAGGTGAGGGTCAGGCTCGTGCGCATGCGCATGGGATCACTGAACCTCTTTCATCCTGAATAGTTGCAGGTCATGAGTGTGTGGATGGCTCGGACGATGGTGCCGATGCGCCGGGTTGAACATCGGGCTCGTCGTAACAGCCGCCAGGACTTCAGCTGTGCGAAGGCGCGTTCTCCCGGAGCCCGCAGCCGGGCATGGTCACGGTTGAACTGCTGGTAGTGCTCGGGCTGTTCGTGGTGGTGGTAGTAGGGGGTGCGGAAGGTGGCGCCGGCGCCCTGGTAGGCCCGGTCGGCGAGGACCAGGATCTGCCGGGTGAGGCAGGCTTGGACGATGCCGTGCGCGCGGGCCGCGGTCAGGTCGTGCGTGCGGCCTGGTGTCGCGCGGGAGAACCACAGTGGGGTGCCGTCCGGGCGTGCGACGACCTGGACATTCATGCCGTGCTGCTTGTGCTTCTGCGAGTAGTACGGCTGGTCCGCGGCGATTCGGTCGGTGGGGATGAGCGTGCCGTCGACGATGACGAAGTCTCCTTCGCCCAGCCCGGTGAGGGCCTCGTGCAGGCCCGGCGCCCAGGAGGCCAGGACTTCGAGTGTCTCGTCGACGTAGCGCCAGGCCGTCGCCTCCGACACCCCGAACCCGGCACCGACTTGTGCGAACGTCTCGTTCTTCCGTAGATGGGCCAGCGTCAGCAGGGCTTGCTTGAAGCAGCTCAACTTCCGCCAGTGTGTGCGAAGTTCACGCCTTCGGGTGTAGATGAGCCAGGAGACGTGCTCGACCAGTTCGTACGGGACATCGAGCATGGAAGGATACGGAACCAACGAAGCCCCCCGGCCGTCGGCGTGTTGAGTGAGATCACCACACCAACGACGAGGGGCTTCGGCACGTCACCGCACCTGACCAGCCCACTTCATCCCCACGGCACAGGATGAAAGAGGTTCACTGGGCCAAGGCGGCGAACTAACCCGCTCCCGCGCGCTACCGGGTGCGGTGGCGGCGCTCGCCGGGGGCGGAATCGCCGCAGGGAGGGGGCGGGTTACGGTGCCGGTGCTGCGAGTCCGGGCCCCGTGCGGCGGAAGTGCTGACGGCGTGTGGAAATGGTCCTGACTTTGGGGCCATCTGACCTGCCATGCCTTTGCGGATGCGGGCTATGTACGCTATTGATCCGAAACGGTAGATGTTCTGGGTCGTTGATCCCTGCGTGAGTGAACTGGTGGGGGACGCAAGGCAGTTGTCGCCGTCGGCTCAGGAGGCCCTTCGACTGCGAGCGGTGGCCGCGTTGGTGGCGGGCCGGGACCGTGAGGATGTCGCGGCGGTGTTCCGGGTCTCGCTCAAGGCGGTGGACAATTGGTGGGCGAAGTGGCTGGCCGGCGGGCGCGAGGCGCTCGTGGCTCAGCCGCGTGGACGCCGGGTCGGCGAGCATCAGGTTCTCGACGCGGTCGAGCAGCAGGCGATCCGGCAGGCGGTTCTGGATCACCGCCCCTGTGACCTGGGGCTGGCCGGGCAGCTGTGGACGCGCGCGGGAGTGGGGGGCCTGATCGCGAAGCTGTACCGGGTGCGGCTGACCGAACAGGGGGTGGGCAAGTACCTGCGCCGCTGGGGCCTGTCGTTCCAGCGCCCGGACAAGCGGGCCGTCGAGCAGGACGCGGAAGCGGTCCGCGTCTGGCGGGAGGAGACCTGGCCGGCGATCCGCGCGAAGGCGAAGACCGAGGGCGGGGAGGTGCTCTTCGCCGATCAGGTCGGCATCCGTTCCGACCAGGTCACCGGCCGCACCTGGGGTGAGCGGGGCCGCACACCGGTCGTGCACCGCACGGGCAACCGGTTCTCCGTCAACGCGATGTCCGCGATCAGCACGAAGGGCCGCATGCACTTCATGGTGTTCACCGAGACCTTCGACGCCGACGTCATGTGCCGCTTCCTGGACCGGCTCGTCGGCCACTTCGACCACAAGGTGCACCTCGTCCTGGACGGTCACTCCGCGCACCGATCCCGCAAGGTCCGCGCTTGGCTGGCCGATCATCCGGACCGGATCGAGCTGCACTTCCTGCCGTCGTACTCGCCGGAGCTGAATCCCGACGAGCTGGTCAACGCCGACCTCAAACGGAGTCTGCCCATGCACAGCCGGGCCCGCGACCAGGCCCAACTCGCCGCCGAGACCCGCAGGTTCTTCCACCGCCGCCAACGTCAGCCACATATCGTCCGCGGCTACTTCGGCGGCCCGCACGTCCGCTACATCCTCGAATAGAACCGATTGAGTTTCGGATCAATAGGGCATCACACGCCACTTCTGATTGTTTCCCGGTGCCCAGCACTGGGCTTGAATGACGGATGCGCCATTCGCCAGGCTGAGATTCTTTACGTCGAGGCAGTGACCGGAGTGTAGAGCAACGAGCTTGTAAAATTCGTAGGACCTTGGCATGTATTTTCCGTCAGACCTGAGCTCGTATCCCGGTCCACCGAAGAAGCCCCAAGCCTGATTTGCGGCTCCGGTGCAATTCGCCTGAATTACATGTTCTCCGTGAGCGAGACTAGCCCATCTGACGTCAAGGCATTTATCGGAGTGCTGTGCTTTGATCGAGAAGCGGTCTCCACCCAGGGGTTCGAGCTTCCACTGTTGGTTGGTTCCGCCAGTGCAGTTGGCTTGGACTACTCCTGCGCCATGGTGTGTAGCCTGATACCCAACGTCTAGGCACATGTTGGAGTGCTCGACGCGGATCTCGTGGTAGGCATCACTCACCGGCGTCATTGGTGCCGCTTCTGTCGAGCCGCCTAGACCCCAACACGCGGCGCTCACTGCCGTCGCTGCCGTGGTTATGCGGAATGCGACCCGAGAACGATAGTTCGTGTCCATCGGCAATCCCTGACCAGATATGGATGAATGTCCATCGGCTTATCGCCTGCCGCGTGCTCCTAGCCGGGCCTCTTCCAGCATCCGAGGAGGAACACGGGGTGCCTCGTTGTTTCGTCAACGGACGTGATCCGGCTGGACTTTGAGTCTATGTCGGGAGTGAGGAACCTGCAATTCCAATGTTGTTGAACGTTAATTCGCTCCAGGCGTAGCAATAACTACGCCTCGTCGCAGCCCGTATTGCCGGTGAGGGCTTCTCGGCGTGTCCTCCCGCTCTTTTCCACGCGTCGTCGCTGGTGGTGGCGAGGAGGGTGCCGTCGGGTAAAACCGTCTCAGTGAACCTCTTTCATCCTGTGCCGTGGGGATGAAGTGGGCTGGTCAGGTGCGGTGACGTGCCGAAGCCCCTCGTCGTTGGTGTGGTGATCTCACTCAACACGCCGACGGCCGGGGGGCTTCGTTGGTTCCGTATCCTTCCATGCTCGATGTCCCGTACGAACTGGTCGAGCACGTCTCCTGGCTCATCTACACCCGAAGGCGTGAACTTCGCACACACTGGCGGAAGTTGAGCTGCTTCAAGCAAGCCCTGCTGACGCTGGCCCATCTACGGAAGAACGAGACGTTCGCACAAGTCGGTGCCGGGTTCGGGGTGTCGGAGGCGACGGCCTGGCGCTACGTCGACGAGACACTCGAAGTCCTGGCCTCCTGGGCGCCGGGCCTGCACGAGGCCCTCACCGGGCTGGGCGAAGGAGACTTCGTCATCGTCGACGGCACGCTCATCCCCACCGACCGAATCGCCGCGGACCAGCCGTACTACTCGCAGAAGCACAAGCAGCACGGCATGAATGTCCAGGTCGTCGCACGCCCGGACGGCACCCCACTGTGGTTCTCCCGCGCGACACCAGGCCGCACGCACGACCTGACCGCGGCCCGCGCGCACGGCATCGTCCAAGCCTGCCTCACCCGGCAGATCCTGGTCCTCGCCGACCGGGCCTACCAGGGCGCCGGCGCCACCTTCCGCACCCCCTACTACCACCACCACGAACAGCCCGAGCACTACCAGCAGTTCAACCGTGACCATGCCCGGCTGCGGGCTCCGGGAGAACGCGCCTTCGCACAGCTGAAGTCCTGGCGGCTGTTACGACGAGCCCGATGTTCAACCCGGCGCATCGGCACCATCGTCCGAGCCATCCACACACTCATGACCTGCAACTATTCAGGATGAAAGAGGTTCACTGACGCAGATCACCGCGGTGCCGTCGGCGCGCTCATTGATCATCACTGAGCACGGGGCGCTCGCGACGAGATCGCCCACGGTGCCGCCGAACCAGAAGTTGACCCCGGTGAAGCCGAGCGAGGGAACGGTCACGCCCTGCTGGTCGTCGGTGTTGGCGAGGACGCTCACCCAGCCGGTGGCGGCGGCCCGCGCCTGGGTCTGCGCCGCCGTCGCGCCCGGCATCAGCAGATAGGCGTAGGTGCCGGCGGTCGGGTCGGTGCCGTGGTCGACGTACATCGTCAGGTACTTGCGGTTCAGCGCGGTGGTCGAGCCGCCCTTGTTGATGTCGCTCCAGCGGCCCTCGCGTGTTTCGCGCAGCGCCTTGACGCTCGCCCCGCCGGGGAAGACATAGCCGCCGTGGCCGCCGATGTGCGCCCACCGCGCGCCGGTGAGCGTCTCCGACCAGGGGTAGGCGAGGGGCTTGGTGGTGCCGTCCACCGTGAAGGGGCTGTTGCCGGTGGGGCCGAGATTGCGGTTCTCGACGGTCGTCTCGACCGCTGTGCCGTCGGTGCAGCGGATGCCCGCGCCGAGGCAGACCACCGTGTCGTCGAGGAAGAACCACGACTTCTTCGCCAGCAGCGTGGACTGAAGTCCTTTCAGATACTGGCCGATCGCCGCCCGCTGCCCGTCGGTGGTGCCGCCCACCCAGTTCACATCGGGCAGCGACGCGCCCCAGTCCCCGCCGGCCGCGTCCGCGAGCACCTTGCGCGAGGCGGTGGTGCCGGGCAGCCGGCAGGGGTCGACGGTGGGCCAGAAGGCGTCGCTGTACTGGCCGTTGCCGAAGGTGTCGCCCCACCAGTAGAGCAGTCCGGAACCGGTGTGCCAGCCGCGCAGGTTCTCGCCGTTGCCCGTCTCGTAGTACGTGATCCTGCGGTCGGCCATGCTCAGCGAGGCGGCCCAGCCGGGTCTGCGGTGGGTGGCGCGGGCCATGTTGGTGAACAGGCGGTGACCGGTCGGCTCGGCGATCGATGTGATCGTCGTGTCGTCCAGGAGCGACTTCAGCCGGGCCAGGTGCGGCAGACCGATCGCGGGGTTGCTCATCGGCGGGCTGTAGTAGTCGCGCTGCACCCAGCCCTTGACCAGCCCGCGCCAACGAGCGGACTCGGTCGTGCTCGCGCCCTGTCCGAGCAGAACGATCGACGCGAGGATCGGATGACCGCGCAGGTGATCGTCCTGCTGGATCTGCTTGCTGTCGGACGCGGACAGCCCCCGGCTGATCGCCCGGCCGGAGACCCCGTCCATGACCAGGCCGTTGTAGAGGAACGGCGCCCACGCGTTCTCCACCGCGTCGAACACGATCTGCCGCTTGGGGCCGGTGATGGCCCAGGTCGACCCGTTGAGCAGCGCGAACAGCATCCCGAGCCCGCCGAGCAGCACCGAGCCGTAGGAGCCGGTGTAGGGCACGGTGCTGTGCTGGATGAACGATCCGTCGGTGTACAGCCCGTCCCCACTGCTGACATAGGGGAAGACGGGGGAGAGGGCGTCCCGGGCGAGCGCCACCTTCGCGGAGCTGCCCCCGACGATGCCGCGCAGCGCCAGTACCCGGCACAGGTCGACCCGGTTGGCGCCGGTGCTGGTCCCGGTGTAGTCGGCGACCGCCGAATCGGGCACGAAGTGGTCCACCGCCGCGCAGTAGTCGGAGATCTGCGCGGCGGTGAGCGAGTCGTACATCAGGACACAGACGTCGAGCAGCGCCTGCGGGGCGCCGATCTGCCAGCTGTACCAGTTGCCGTAGCGGGTCTGGTTTTCGTTGTACACCTCGCTGTGGAGGTGATCGAGTCCGGTCAGAACGGCCGTCCTGAGCGTGCTGTCGCCGGTGAGTCCGGTGCCGGGCTGGATGTACGCCTGGGCGAGCGTGTTGAGCCGGTTGTAGCTGGAGTTGAGGTTGCCCGAGTAGCCGTACGACTCCTGATCGGTGTCGGGTTCGGGGTCCGCGTACACCAGGTCCGGCCAGAGGGATCCGGCGGCCGGTGCCATGGTGGAGCGCAACTGGCCGGCGGTGCTGCCGAGTTCGGCGAGCCGGCTCTTGAAGGGTTCGGCGGTGGGGCTGAACCCCTCGCCGAGGATGAGCGTGCGCCACTTCGCGCGGAGGGTCGCGAACTCGTCCGCGTCCTCGGCGGCCCGCTCTTCGGCGGCGACGCCGACCGGGGTGGGGAGGGTGAAGGTGAGAGCGCTTGCTGTGCTCGCGGTCAGAAAGCCGCGACGTGACCAACGAGTCGTCATGACGGCGGTTTCTAGCACGGCATCGATCAAACGCTCAATAACTTTGGCCGAATTGAGCGTATCGATCGTTTGGTGGTGAGGGGATGCCTGAACTCCCGGGGTGACGGCCCCGTATCACTCATCGGAGTGATTTCGCCCCCTGCGCACGGGACGGAAGGAAACCGAACGTGGAGAACAACGGCCCACCCCTCGAACCGGCCCGAGTCCTGCGCCCGCGGCGCACCGACGCCCTCGCCGACCTGTTCCGCGAGCCGGCCGAGGACTCCGGCCCCTACGAGCCCGTCCCGCTGCCCGACCCGCCCTATGGCTCGGATGCCGACACCCAGGAACTGCCGCCCGTCCCCGCCGTCACCCCCGATCCCGGTGGCCGGCCCCGGAATACCCGCGCCCAGCCCCGCGTCACCGTCGCGGTCGCCGTGACCGCCGCGGCTCTGCTCGGCTTCGGCGCCGCCCTGTTCCTGCCGCGGGACGAGGAAGAGGGCCCGGAGGCGGGGGCTGCGCCCGCACCTCCCGCGACGGCCTCGCCGAGCCCCACCCCGCCCCCAACCCCGACGGACGGGGGCGTCTCCGACCCCAACGCCCCCGACCCGGACGGCCCCGGCACCCTGCGCGAAGGCGACAGCGGTCCCGAGGTGATCGAGCTTCAGCAGCGTCTGCTGGCCGTCCCGGACGTCTATACGGCCGGTTCCGCCAGCGGCGTCTATGACGCCACGCTCAGGGAGGCCGTGGCCCGCTTCCAGCTCTGGTACGGCATCAGCGGCGACGAGACCGGCGTCTACGGCAACGACACCCGCCGCTCGCTGGAGTCCCGCAACACCAGCGTGAGCGGCTGACGCGGACCGGTCGGCCGGTCCTTCGAACGCCGGGCAAGGGGTGCGGAAAGCGGTGCGAACGCTGCGTCACCGGGCGTCACCATGGGTGTGCGGGCCGCGCACCCGGCGCCCGGCCCGCTCCGATCCGAAGGCTCTCTCCGATGAACGGCTCCCGAGTCCCGGGCCTGGTGCTGCCCGTCCTCTTCCTGCTGGCCCTGACCGTGGGTGCCGTCTGGTACTGGCTCCACCGGCACGACGACTGACGAGCGGCGGCGTCGACGGGCTCCGGCTCGCCGAGTTCAGTGACAGTCGCCCGATGGCCGCACGGCCACCGCGCCCGCGCTCAGCGGCGCTCGACCAGCGCCTGTGACACCGCCCGCACGCTTCGGGCGATGTGCTGAAGCTGCATGACCTCGGCCGCGTAGAGCTTGATCGTGTGCTCGATGACCGACTCGGGCATGCCGAGGGCGGGGAGGTCGGCGCGGGCGGTCTGGAGCGCGGTACGGGCGACGCGGATCTCCTGCTGGACCTGGATCTGCGCATGGCGGGCGAGCAGGACGGGGTGCCGGATCAGCGCGGGGTAGCTGGCGTAGCGCGCCGGGACCAGTTCGCGCAGCCACTTGGCCGCCGAGCGCTCCCAGTCGTAGGTGCCCGGCGTCTTGACCTGGCACGGCCAGTCCGAGGTGATGCGCGTGGTCGTCAGGGTTGCCATGGTGCTCGCTTCCGGGTGTGCGGCGTCGTGAGGGGTGGTCCGACGAGGTCGGGGCGGCCCCGGCCTAGGGGATGACCGGGGCCGCCCGGCCGAACACCCTCGGCGCCGACGCGGGTAGGAGACGGCGGCTGAGAGTGCCCGTCGCGGAGCCCGCGGGGCCGACTGGGTGCGCACAACGGATGGGGTGTCGTGCGCGTGAGCGGACCGTCGGCTTGCTGCGGGCTGGTGCGGCGTGGAGAAGTATTTATATATGCCGTCCGCTTTGCAAGACGTATGAAAACATTCATGCTCGAAAGAGGGTGGAAGTTGCCCCTGTGATGCGGTTTGGCGGATGTGGCGGGGGTCAGTCCCGCAGGAAGAACTGGTGCTGATCGGAGATGTGCTCGTACTCCTCCAGCCGGGCCTGCGTACGCTCGGGGTCCGCGTCGGTCATGGCCTGGAGCAGTGCCGCGGCCATCACGCCCGGCGCGGCGTAGGAGTCGAAGACCAGCCGGGATCCGGTGCCGGTGGCGAAGACGGCGTCGGCGGCGTCGGCGATCGGACCGAGCGCCAGATCGGTGACGAGCGCGATCCGCAGCCCGGCACTGCGCGCCACCCGCACCGCGGTCAGCGTCTCCTGGGCGTGCCGCGGCATCGAGAAGGCCAGCACCCAGGTGCCGCCCGCCTCGCGGGACTGGAGCAGCGCGTCGTAGGCGACGCTGCCGCCCCGCGTCACCAGGCGGACGTCGGGGTGGATACGGCGGGCGGCGTAGGCGAAGTACTCGGCCAGGGCCGCCGAGATGCGCAGGCCCAGGATGGTCAGCGGCGTCGACCGGGACAGCTCCCGGCCGATGGCGATCACCTGGTCGGGGTCGCCGAAGTCGCGCCGCAGGTTCTCCAGGTTGTCGATCTCGGCGTCGACGGCTGCCTGGAGCTCGTTGCTGCTGTTCTCCTCGGCCCCCGGGCCGCCCGCGAGCGCGCCGAGCGCGATGGCCTGGAGCTTCTCCCGCAGTGCCGGGTAACCGGTGAAGCCGACCGCCGCGGCGAAGCGGGTCACCGAGGGCTGACTGACCCCGACCCGCTCGGCGAGATCGGTGATCGACAGGAACGCGGCCTCGGTGATGTTCTCGATCAGGTACTGCGCGATACGGCGCTGTCCCGGGGACAGATGCGGACCGTCGAAGAGCACTCGGAGCTGGGAAGTCGGGGAAGCCTCCGCCTCCGGAGCGGTCTTTCCCGAGGTGATCGCGGATGCCTGTGCGCGTGCCTGCTGCGGCGATGGCACCGGTGCGCCTCCTTTGTCTTCCACAGTGCCTCAACATAGCTCACACACCGTGCTGACCAGGAGCTTGAAAGTGAGCGGAGCGGTGGCTGAGGACGCATCCGGAGCTTGTGCCGCGCGTGACCTGGGGAAGAGATCGCAACGATCAGCGGCGATAGATGGTGATCGAGTGGCCGACCGTATCGATCGGACGACTGCTGTCGATCAACTCGGCCAGCCGGCCGGTCGCCTTGGCCACCGAGCTGTCCGACACGACCAGCAGCCCATGCACCTCCCGCGCGGGCACCTTCCGCGGGTCGGCGGCCTCGATGCCGTAGTACGACGGCACACCACTGCCCTTGTACACGAGCCAGATCCGCTCGCCCCGGTACCGCTCCTCGCGCAGCCGGTCCGCCAGCCTGCCGAGGTCCTGGCCCCAGTCCACGGCCGCGTCGTGCAGCCGCAGGTGCGTCTTCGCGGGCCCGCCGAACGCCTCGTTGGAGTACGGCAGATAGTAGGGAAACGTCCGCAGCGAGCTGACGGCCACGAACGCCACGAGCACGGCCACCAAGGGCACCCGGAAGCGCCCCCTTCCCACGGCCACCAGGCATCCCGCCGCCACCGCCAGGAACATCGGCACGAACACCGCGTACCGCGTCCCGAAGTCCCGTGAGCCCTCCATGGCCGCGGCCAGCAACAGGGCCGTGGGGACGAGGAGATAGGGCGCCGCGGGCCGCAACCGCCGTACCGCCACGACCGCCACAACGCCCGCGGCCCACAGCGCCAGCATGCCGAGGGGGGTCTTCACCAGCAGCGCGGCGGGGAGGTAGTACCAGAGCGATCCCGTGTAGAGCCGCCCGAACAGAAAGCCCTGCCACGGGTGGTTCTCGAAGGCGAACTGGACCCGCATCCCGTCCCGGTACGCCTCCGGGAACGGCAACAGCTCGACGGCCAGGCCCCGTAGCCCGCGCACCACCGGCACCGGCTGCTCCGGCGCCCAGCGCAGCCGCGGATCCACCATCAGATACGTGGCCCATACGACGGCCACCGCGGTCAGCGCCACCACGGCAGCGCCTGCTGCGGCCCGCCGTAGCGCGATGCCTCGCCCCGGCGCCGCAGTCGCCCGCCACACCGACCAGGCAGCCAGCCCCATCAGAACCGGCACCGCCGGCAGGGTGGACATCTTCGTGGCCACGGCCGCACCGAGCGCCACCCCGGCCAGGGGGAGGTACAGCCGGGGCCGCGTGCGGGCCCGCCACAGCAGCCATACCGACGTCAGCAGGAAGCCCGCCGCGGGCACGTCCAGTGTGGCCAGCGAGCCGTGTGCGATCAGATCGGGGGAGAAGCAGTACAGGGCCAGGGCGATCAACCCGCCCGCCGGACCGGCCAGTTCGCGCGCGAAGGCGAACACGACCAGCCCGAACAGCAGCGTCAGCACGATCACCGGCAGCCGGGCGAACAGCATCAGCCGCCAGGGGTCGTTGCCCGACGCGTACAGCAGATGTCGCCCCACCTGTCCCTGGTCGCCCTCGAACGAGGCGTCGTGGCGCGGATCGGCGAGTGCCACCCCGGCCGCCACGACCAGCTTGCCCAGCGGGGGATGCTCGGGGTTGAGGCGCAGGCTGTGCTCATGGAGGTATACGGCGGCCGTCCCCACGTACACGGGCTCGTCGATGGTCGGCGTCTGCCGCACGGCGGTCGTCACCATCGCCACGGCCATCTGGGCGAGCAGCAGGACGGCGAGGAGCGGCACGAGCCAGGGCCTGCGCGACAGTTCACGCGCGCGCGAAGCGGCAGGGACTGCCGGGCGGGTGTCGACTTCGCTTGCCATCATGCGTCCCGCGATGTCACCGGCCGCACGGTGGCGGGAGGGGTGCTGCGCCTCATGCGCCTACTGTGCACCAGCTCCCGCCACCAGCGGCGTCACCGCTTCAGGAGTCGTACCGACAGACCCTCCGCCGTGTACACCGGTACGGCCCGCAGCCGGTCGGAGTTCAGCTCGATCCGGTCGAACTGTCCGCGCAGCGCCGCCGCGTGCAGCACCGGCACCGTGCTGCCTACGGCCGGCGGCCGCTCGGCGTCCAGGCGCAGAGAGAGCACCGCGCCCCGCTCGAGTCGGGCGCGCCGCTTCACCCACAGCGCGGGCCCGCGCCCGGTGCGCAGCGTCGCCTCCAGCGTGCCGGAGTCCTGGACGTAGCCGCCCTCGACGCGCGTCGTGGCAGCCACGCGCAGCGTTCCGCCGTGCGCCACCCGGACGTCCCCGCGCCCCAGGGCCCGGGACGAACCGGCGACCAGCGCACCGCCCTCCACCACGGTGCCGCCGTCGTAGCGGTTGCCGCCGGTCAGGGTGAGCGTGCCGGTGCCGCGCTTGGTCAGCGAGCCGTCGCCGACGATGTCGTTGTGCCAGCTGTCGGTCGCGTGGAAGCCGCCCGCCGCCGCGTCCAGCGTGACCGTGACGTCGGTGTCGAAGGCGCCGTAGCCGTCCGCCGCGGCGAACAGGTTCAGCCGGCCCCACTGCTCGAAGCCGTCCAGCAGGACGTACCCGGAGGGCAGCGCCGTGCTGCGCAGCACGGCGCGCCGCTGCGCCGCGTCCAGATACGGCAGCCGCGTCTCCAGCAGCACCTCGGCGCCCTTCGGCACAGTCAGCGGGAGGTCACGGCCGCGCTGGGGGAGGATGTACGTCAGACGCGGGCGCACGGAGCGGGCGTTGGACTCCCGGTCGGCGTACGGGTCGGTGTCGGTGCCGGCCGAGTGGGCGTAGGCGAAGAGATCCTGCTCGCTGGTCCGCGCCTCGAAGTAGGCCAGCGCCTGGGCGCGGGCCGCGGCCTTCAGCTCCGCGTTCGCCGGGTCGGCCAGCGCGGCCGCCGCGAGCGCCGTCGCCATCACGCGGCCGCCGATGACGTCGACGGGGGAGTGCATACCGGCCACGATCCGGGTGTCGGAGAGGGCGAAGGCGTGCGTGACCAGTTCCTGGAACCGCTCGGGGACGGCGTACGCGAACGCCAGACCGGCCAGGTGCAGGGCGTTGGTGTGACCGCTGGGGAAGCCGCCGTCCTCGGCCGGGTCGGCGCTGCGCTGACGCAGCAACTGCGGGGCGACGACGACCTCGGAGTCGTACACCGGGAAGCCGAGCGCGTCCGTCCGCCCGGTCTCGACGACCTCGCTGTCCTCGTTCATCCGCCACGGACGCGGGTACTGGTAGGCGAACTTGGCCGGGTTGCCGGAGGCGAACGGGCCGCGCACGGTGTCCACCAGCTGGGCCACCTTGCCGAGATCCGAGCTCTGCGAGCCCGCGCCGAGCGCTGATCCGGCCGGGGCGTCGGCGGGGAGCGTGTCGCTGATCTTGGTGTCCGGGGTACCGTCGGGAGCGCCGGTGATCGAGGTGACCGCCTTGGCGCCCAACCGGTACAGGTCGGCGAGCGGGCCCAGTGCGGCGATCATCGCGTAGCTCTGGTGCTGGCGGTCGACGACGAACGCCTGCTTGGCCTGCTCCTCGGTCCGCGTGGTCGTGACGCGCACGCAGTGGCGGACGTTGGCGCGCAGCACCTCGGGCATGAGCGGCACGCCGGTGTTCCAGGCGTCGCCGGTCTTCCACACCTCGGCGAAGCCGCCGAGGATCCGGATCACCGCGTTGGTCTCTGGGGTGAGGTTCGCGACGACGTTGGTCCGGTAGTCGTCGACGAACGCTGCCGCACCGGCGGCGGCCTTGGCGTCCGCGGCGGCCAGCCAGGTCACGAAGGCGGGGGCTGCCAGCACTCCGGCCGAGGCGCCCAGGGACGTCCTGAGGAAACCCCTTCTGTTCAGGGCGACTTCACTGACCGACGCGTGGGACCGGTGCCCGGCGGTGGACGGCATGCGACTGCCTCTCTGGAGTTCTTCGGCCCTGCGGCCGGGGGATCGAGCGAACATCTACGGGCGAGTTGTGTCGGTCGCGGGAGCGGCCGGCGGCCGGGCGGTGTCAGAGAAGTGAACTAGAAAGCGCTATCGCGCCCTGGACCGGCGGAACTCTCAAGGGAGTCGGCCGTGCGTGAGGCACGCTTTCTGCAAGCACCGACACGAAGGCGTCGTACAGCGCGGGTTGGGCGAGGATCGTGCCGCCCGCGATCACCACGTCATCCACCGGGACCCCGCGTGTGGCGAGCCGCTGCACGAGCCCGGCCAGCGACCGGCCGCCCTCGGCAACCACGGACCGGGCGAGCGCCGAACCGGCCTTGGCCGCCGCGAACACCACCGGAGCGTGAGCGCCCCAGGCGGCGGAGACGTCCTGGGCGGACTCCAACGCGGCGCCCAACGCGGGCACTTCAGCGACCTCGAAGGCGTCGAGCAGACCTTCGGTCAGTGCGTCGGGCGCGTCGCCGCGGTCGTGCGCCGCCCAGACCGCCCGTACGGCCTCCCGGACCAGACCGGCCGAGCCGCCCTCGTCGCCGAGGACCGCGCCCCAGCCGCCGACCTGGAGCGGGCTGCCGTCGGGCAGCCGTCCGACGGCGACCGAACCGGTGCCGGCCACCAAGCCGACGCCCTTGTCCAGACCGGCGGCGGGCACCAGCAGTTCGGCGTCGCCCACGACCAGCGCGGGGGCGTCGAAATGCAACTGCACCGCGGTGCGGATCTGAGCGCACTGGCGCGGGGTCTCACAGGCGTGGCCGCCGACCGCCACGGCCGCCGGGCGGCTGCCCTGGGGCAGGGACTCGGCGACCAGCGCGGCGAGCCAGCCGGCCGCGGCCACCGGATCGTGCGGCCGCCAGCCGGTGCTGGCCCGGACGCGGTCGGCGACCAGGTCCGCGCCCGCGATCGCGCGCAGATGCGTCTTGGTGCCGCCCACGTCGATACCGACCACCAGCGGGGCCGGGAGAGAAACGTCCTGCACGGAATCTCTTTCGTCGTTGCAGTGGTCTGCGACGGCGGGCGAACCGTGGCTGGGCAGGATGTTGGTAGGGAAGCCTCGGGACAGGCTTCTGAGGAGTGCGGCAGGCGAGTACCGCCAGAGTTCGTTAGGAAGTTAACTAACGAAGTAGGGTGCGTCAAGAGGCGCGGAAATCCCGGTGCTGATCCCCGGGTTGTCCGCTCACCCGACGCCGAACGATCCTTGCGGCCGGACGAACGAAGACCGGACGGCCACAGCACGACCTGGGGAGACCATGGACCTGAGCGAGAGCGCGCGTGCGGTGTTCGCCGTGCTGGCCGGGGCGAGCGCCGCCACCCGTCCCCGGCTCGCGGCCGATGCGGGACTTTCGAAACCGACCGTGTCCTCCGCCGTCGCCGAGCTGGAGGCCGTCGGCCTCGCGGCCCACTCCGGCACCGCCGCCGGCGCCACCGGCCGCTCCGCCGCCGTCTACCGGCTCGGCGCCGCCGCCGGCTCCGTCCTCGCCGTCGACCTCGGCCCCGACCGGACCCGGGTGCGCGGCTGCGCCCTCGACGGCACCCTGCTCGCCGAGGGCGACGGCCCACGGGCCGAGGCCGCCGACACCGTCCGCACGGTCCTCGCCGCGCTGCCGGCCGACGCCCCGCTGCGCACCGTCGTCGTCGCCGTCGGCGATGTCACCACCCGCGACCGGGACGGCACCGGCATGCGCCCCGCGACCGCCAAGGCCGGACCCGTCTACGACGCCATGGCCGTCGCGCTCCCGCCGGGCGTCCCCGTCCACCTGGAGAACAACGTCAACTGCGCGGCCCTCGCCGAACTGCACGAAGGCGCGGCGCTCGGCCGTGACACCTTCGGCTATCTGCGCATCGGCGTCGGCATCGGCCTCGGCGTCGTCATCGGCGGCCGCGTGCTGCGCGGCGCGAATGGCGCCGCCGGTGAGGTCGCGCGCCTGCCCTACCCCTGGGACGAGGGCCGCGAGCCGCGCCGCGAGGCCCTGGAGGAGCACATGGGCGTGGGGTCCCTGCTGCGGCGTACGGCCGAGGCGTGGCGGGACGCCGACGGGCCCTGTCCGCGGACCGCCGAGCGGCTGTTCGCGCTCGCCGACGAGGGGCATGCCACCGCCGCCGCGGTGGTCGCCCGGCACGCCGCCGACATCGGTCGGCTCGCCGCCGCGGTCTCCGCCGTACTGGACCCGGGCCTGATCGTGCTCGGCGGCGCCGTCGGCGCCCGCCCGCAGCTCCTGCCCGGTGTCCGCGCGGCCCTCGCCGAGCTGAGTTGGCCCACCGACGTGGTCAGCAGCGCCCTCGGCGACAACGGCACCGTCGTCGGGGCCACCCGGCTCGCGGTGGCCCGCGGAATCCAAACCGTGACCGGCGGGGACCCGGGCAGGCATTGACGGACTCCGGCCGCTTCTGCCAATGTCCGGACAAGCGCTTTCTGAACCGGCGGGACCCGGTTCAGGGCGGGGCATCGAGCCGTACGACGTACGGCGAGCCGGACGAGGGCGTGCTCGTCCGGACATGGCCGGGACGACGGCCGTGGACCCCGCCCGTCAGGGCCGCGCGACCGGGCGAGGTCGCGGCAATCCGGAAGGCGCCATCCACAAGGATCCCGAGCCGCAACGGCCGGCGGGCGATCCGTCACGCACATCCAGGGAGGACCCGGTGGGTCACCAGATCTCGCGCAGAACCCTCTTCCGCACCGCGAGCGGCCTCGCCGTCGCCGGTACCCTCGGCGGCGCCCTCAGCGCCTGCGGCGGCGGCACCGGAGCCGGCAGCACCAGCAGCGACCTGACCATGATCTGGTGGGGCAGCGACGACCGGCACGCGGCGTACAAGAAGGCGCTGGCCTCCTTCCAGAAGTCGAACCCGAAGATCAAGATCCGGGAGACGTACTCCGGCTACGACGGGTACTTCGACAAGTTCAACACCAACATCGCCGGCGGCAGCGCCCCCGACCTGCTCCAGATGGACACCGCGCTGGTCGCCCAGTACGCGCGCAAGGGCGTCCTCGCCCCGCTCGACTCCTACGTGGGCAAGACGCTCGACCTCACCGGCTTCTCCAAGACCCTGCTCGCCGCGGGCACCGTCGACGGCAAGCTCTACGGCGTCCCCTCCGGCATCGGCGTCAACCAGCTCACGGTCAACCGCAGCGCCCTGGAGGAGCTCGGCCTGAAGCTGCCCGACCGCGAGTGGACCTGGGCCGACCTCAGGGAGATCGCCACCCAGGTCCACAAGAAGAGCGGCGGCAAGACCCACGGCGTCGACGACGGCGGTGGCGGCACCCTCCAGGCCTTCGAGGTCTTCGCCCGCGAGCACGGCGAGACGTTCTTCTCCGACGACGGCAAGGAGCTCGGCTTCACCTCCGAGACGCTTCAGGAGTGGTGGGAGTACTGGGCGGACATGCGCAAGGCGAACGCCTCGCCGCCGCCCGCGATCACCTCCGCCGCGCACAACGACCTCACCAAGAACGCGGTCGTCATCGGCAAGGCCCTGTTCACCTTCGACTCCGGTGTCTACGGCGCGGGCGGCTCCATCACCGACGCGCAGCTGGACTTCCTGCCCACTCCGCAGGGCGACTTCTCAGGCGCCCGTGAGGGCAACTTCGTCAACGGTGGTGTGCTGCTCAGCGCGACCAAGGCGAGCAAGAAGGTCGCCGACTCGGTGAAGATCATGGACTTCTTCGCGCAGGACGAGACCGCGATCAAGGACATGCAGCTGCTGCGGGGCATTCCGCCGACGGAGAAGGCCCGCAACCTGATCGCCTCGGGGCTGACCGAGACGGACAAGCTGAACATGGAGAACGCGGACTACGTCGCGCAGCGGGTGTCCAAGGCGAGCAATGCGCTGCCGGCGCCGGTGCCGCCGCCGCAGGGGGCTGATCAGATCTGGGATCTGTTGTTCCAGTCCAATCTGGCTGTGGCTTTCGGGAAGAAGTCGATCAAGGCGCAGCTCGGGGAGTTCTTTGATCAGGCAGCTGGGATCTTGGGCGGTTAGGTCCGTCGTTCGTCTGCTGCTGCGTTGTGGCTGGTCGCGCCCTGCGGCGGAGCCGCAAGTAGATGCAGCCCCGCGCCCCTTAGGGAGTTGCGGCAGCCGCAATCCTTTGTGAGACCGGGAGTTGGGCCAGGGAGATGAGTATGACCACCGCGCAGAGTGACGCGGTCGTGAAGGAGGCGGTGGGTTCCGCCGCTCCGTCCGATCTGCGGGAGCGTGACCGTATGCGGCGGCGCCTCGCCAGACGGCGGGGCGGGGGATGGTGGCCGTACCTCTTCCTGGCCCCCTGGTTCGTCGGTCTTTTCGGGCTGACGATCTATCCGATGCTCGACTCGCTCTATCTGTCCTTCACCGACTTCGACCTGCTCACCGAGGCGCAGTGGATCGGGGCGGACAACTACGAGCGGATGTTCGCCGACGACCCGGTCTTCTGGGACTCGGTGCACGCCACGCTGGTCTACGTCCTGGTGTCGGTGCCGTTGAAGCTGGCGCTCGCGCTCGGTGTGGCGATGCTGCTCAACCGGGATCTGAAGGGCATCGGGCTGTACCGGGCCGCCTTCTATCTGCCGTCCCTGCTCGGCGGGGCCGTCGCCATCGCCATCGTGTGGCGGCAGGTCTTCGGCGGCGACGGTCTGTTCAACGACTTCCTCGCCTGGTTCGGCATCGAGGGCCAGGACTGGATCTCCAGCCCCGACACCGCCCTCTACACCCTGGTCCTGCTGGCCGTCTGGCAGTTCGGCACACCGATGGTGATCTTCCTGGCCGGACTGAAGCAGCTGCCGAAGGACGTCTACGAGGCCGCGGCGATCGACGGCGCCGGTCCGGTCACCCGGTTCTTCCGGATCACCCTGCCGCTGCTCACCCCGATCGTCTTCTTCAATGTGGTCCTCCAGATCATCGACGCGTTCAAGACGTTCACCCCCGCGTTCGTGATCAGCAACGGCTCCGGCGGACCGCTCAACTCGACCATGTTGTATTCCCTGTACCTGTACAAGAAGGGCTTCACCGACCTCCAGATGGGCTACGCCTCGGCGCTCGCCTGGGTGCTGTTCCTGGTCATCGCGGGCTTCACGGCGGTCAACTTCATCGCCGGCCGCTACTGGGTCCACTACGACGACTGATGTCCGAGCGAGGAGTCCTTCACCCCATGTCCGCCATCACCCCGAGCGCCTCGCCCCTTGGCCGGCTCCGCTCGCTCACCGGCTCGCGCCGTATCTTCGCGCACACCCTGCTCATCGGGGTGGCGGTCGTGATGCTGTACCCGCTGCTGTGGATGCTGAGCAGCTCACTCAAGCCCGACACCGAGATCTTCACGCACCCGGGGCTCATCCCGAACCAACTGCGCCCGGAGAACTACTCCGAGGGCTGGAGCGGCTCCGGCAACTCCTTCTCGCTCTACATCACCAACTCGCTGATCGTCACGATCGGCGCGGTGATCGGAAACGTCATCTCGTGCTCGCTGGCCGCCTACGCCTTCGCGCGCTTCGAGTTCCGCGGCAAGAAGATCTGGTTCGGCCTGATGCTCGGCACGCTGATGCTGCCCACCCAGGCGGTGCTGATCCCGCAGTACACGATCTTCTACAACCTGACCTGGATCAACACGTTCCTGCCGCTGATCGTGCCGAAGTTCCTCGCGGTGGACGCCTTCTTCATCTTCCTGATGGTCCAGTTCATCCGCTCCATCCCGCGCGAGCTGGACCAGGCGGCGATGATGGACGGCGCGAACCCCCTCCAGATCTACTGGAAGATCATCCTGCCGCTGATGAAGCCGGCCCTGATCACCACGACCATCTTCACCTTCATCTGGACCTACGACGACTTCCTCCACCAGCTCGTCTACCTCCAGCAGAACGACAAGTTCACCGTCCCCCTGGGCCTGACCCTCTTCCTCGACCAGACGAGCGGCTCCTCGTACGGCGCGATGTTCGCGATGTCGACACTCGCCCTCCTGCCCACGCTCATCTGCTTCCTCATCTTCCAGAAGAGGCTGGTCGAAGGCATGGCCACGTCGGGAATGAAGGGCTGAAACCACATGCGTCTCCCGCACCAGCGCGGCCCCTTGCACGACCTGCCGGACACTCCCGAGGCCTACGACGCCGTCCTCGCCGACGTCGCCGAGCAGGCCCTCGCCCGCATCACCCCCGAGGGCAACCTCGAACACCCCGACGCCCTCGACGACGTCGGCGACACCTCGCTCGGCGTGACCTCCCTGCTGGCCCTCGCCCACGCGCGCACCAAGGACGCCCGCCTGCCGGAGGCGGTGCTGCGCAGCCTCCGCTTCCACCTGCGCGAGCGCGTGTACACGCAGGACAACCCGGGCTACCCGAACCTGAGGGTGCGCGACTCCGGTTTCCCCTACGCCCGTTACGTTCTGGAGCCCGGGGCGCACCCGATCGGCGACTGGCCGAGCACGGTGTGGGCCCTGCTCCAACTGGTCAACGTCCTCGACACGACGGACGGACTGATCGACGACGAACTCCGCGCGGACCTCGTCGAGCTGGGCCACGGCTACTGGCGCTGGCTGACGGAGGCGACCTTCTTCAACCCGCAGGAGGCGGGCAACCAGGCGATCGGCTGTGTGGTCGGCGGCCTGATGCTCGCCGGACACCTCCCGGCGGAGCAGGCCGAGGCGGTCCGCGGCCGCGCGCTGAGCCTGTACGGCGAGGAGATCCGCGCCCACCGGGTCCGCGACCGGGGTGCGCTGCTGCCGCCCGAGCACGGCGGCGCGTACGACAACAACTACGGCCCGATCTCCCTGTCCTTCCTCGCGCAGGCCCACCGGGTGAGCGGCGAGGAGGTCTTCGCGGAGGACGGCGACACCCTCGCCCGGTATCTCGACGCCCGGCTGACCAACGGCGGCTTCGACATCGGCGGCCCGCGCTACAGCGAACAGCACTCGGGCTTTGAATCGGTGCTGGGCCTGCGCTACTTCGGCTCCCGCATCGGCGCGGACATCGGCCGCTATCGCGGGGACAGCCGCTGGGGTCGCCACGCGGTGAAGCCGGACGGCGGTGTCGACGGCCACTTCGCTTTCATGCTGGTCTGGCAGATCCAGGACACGACGCCCTGGCGCCGCAACCCGTCCCGGGCCACGTACCGGCACCAACTGCGCGCGGGAAGCGTGTCGGTGGCCTTCGACAGCCGGATGACGCCGTCACTGATCGAGGCGGCCGGAACCTACTACCTTCCCGCGGCGATCAACCGACAGCACGGCTTCGGCCCGGTCGTGGACGGCTTCCTGCTGTGCCGCCCGATGGGCGAGGTCCGCGTCCGCGACGCGAGCGCGGAGGGCCTGACGGCGAAGCTGGTCACCAAGCCGGTCGTCGGCCGCGACCATGTGCTGCGCCATGTGCGGTCGCTGTACGTCACCGACGGCACCGCCCTGTGGCTGACGGTGGCCGTGGAGCGGCTCCCCGGCGACCCCTATCTGCTCGCCGGGCTCCCCTACGCGGCCGACGACGGCGACCGAGTCCGCCGAACCTCCATCCCGGATGCCGTCGCCGCGGGCGAACTCCGCCTGACCCACCCGGAGTCGGCCACCCCGGACCATTTCGACGCCCGTGCGGAGCGCACCCAGGAGCAGGCGGCCTTCGCACTCGCGGCGGACCCCCGCGGCTACGGCAACCCCGACGAGGGCTGGCGCCACCTGATCACCTCGACGGTGCTGGAGGCGGACCCCGCCAAGAACACCCCGGCGGACCTGCATGTGTTCGCGATGCGCTACGGCGGACAGGGCCCGTTCGCCCCGGAGTTCGAGCAGACGGAGGAGGGCCTCGCCGTACGCACCGAGTCCTTCACGGCACTCCTGGGAGACCCGGCGGGCGACGCCACCGGCGATCCGACGCTGACGCTGCGTTAGCGACGACCCCGACTCACGCCTCCAGCACCCTGCGCTTCTGCTGCTCGAACTCCGCCTCGGTGAGTACGCCCTGCGCCTTGAGGTCGCCGAGCTGCTTCAGTTGCTCGATCTTGTCGGTCATGTCGGGGGTCGGTGGCGGCGTCGGCGGCTGTTGGGTGTACGACGTCGGGGGTGCCGTCGTTGCGTACTGGGCGCGTTCCTGCTCGGCCCAGCGTCCTCGCTGTCGTCGGCTCACCCGGTTCGACACCGCGGTCGCCGTTCCGGACACGATGGCGGTGCGCGCGACTCCGCGCAGGAGACCTGGCATGGCTGAACCCTTTCTGCCCGTCGGCCGTCAGCGGCTCTTCGTTCAGGGAGCGGACTCGGCCGCGTCGAGGGCGGCGACGAGCGCGGGCACCGGGATCCGACCGGAGGCGACCAGCCGGGCACCGCTGCGGCGCAGGGCGCCGGCGAAGGGCGCGGCCCACCGGTTCTCGTAGACGAGGATGCCGGCGGAGCTGCCCGGCTCCAGTGCGGCTGCCGCTTCCTCCAGGTCGTCCTGGCCGAGGAGCCCCGACGAGGCGCCCTCGAAGACGGACAGGTCGAGCGTGCCGTCGCCGTCGAGATCCGCGATCTCCAGGCCGCTCACGGTCCCGTCCTCGTCCTTTCTGACGAACATCAGGTCCATGATCCGGATGATGCCGCGGTCCACGAGGTCGACCAGCAGAGGGAAGCCCTCGCCGGTCATTCGGTTGCCGGGGAACTCGACGACCAGGTAGTCGATCGGGCCCACGTCTTCGAGTGCGTCGCTCACGGTGTCACCCCTGGTGCTCACGGGTGCCCCCCGTGGGCATCCGCCACTCAATTGCAGCACCGGCCCGCGGCCGTCGCACCTCGGCCGGGAGCGGGTCGCGGTCATGCCTGCCGCAGCGCCGGCTCCACCTGTACGACAAGGTCCGCTCGGCCGCGCGTGCCGGCCACCAGATCGGCGTTGCGCTGGTCCGTCCCCCGCACCCAGGCCACCGCCGCCTCGTGGCTCTTGCCGAACTCCTCGTGGCGCGCGACCAGGCGGCGGATCCGCTCCTGTTCGGGCAGCTCGCAGAACCACACCTCGTCGAGCTCGCGGCGTACCCGGGCCCAGGAGCCCGTCCCCAGCAGGAGGTAGTTGCCCTCGGTCACCACCAGACGGGCCGACGGCGGTACCGGGATGGTGCCCGCGATCGGCTGTTCCAGGACCCGTTCAAAACCCGGCGCGTACACCACCTCCTGGTCCGGCTCCTCGCGCAGGCGCCGCAGCAGCGCCGCGTACCCCGCCGCGTCGAAGGTGTCCGGCGCGCCCTTTCGCTCGCGGCGGCCCAGGCGGTCCAGTTCGATGTCGGCGAGGTGGAAGCCGTCCATGGGGACGTGCGCGACCCAGGGCGTCCCGAGCCCGTTCAGCTCCCGTACGAGGTGCTCGGCGAGGGTCGTCTTCCCCGCGCCGGGGCTGCCCGCGATGCCGAGGATCGCCCGGTGCCCGGAGGCCGGGAGGGCGCGGGCGCGGGCAAGGAGATCGTCGAAAGTCAGGGACACGCCCCGAGTCTGTCATCCGGCCCGTGCCGCTCGGCCGTCAGGCACCTGGCCGAACCGAACCCTGCGCCCCCGTCCCGGCCGAGTTAGTTTGTCCGTGTTTTCTCCTTTTCTCTGGCAGGGGTGGACGATGGCCCACGACACGAACGCCATGCTCGTAGGTATGGGGCGACGCGAAGCGGCGGCCGTGTCCGGGAGGTCCAGGCGGATGCGCGGCAACGCCCTGCTCGCCGCGGTGGCCGGTGGCTTCACCGCCGCGCAACTCCTCCTCGTCCCCCCGGACATGGGGCTCGGCTGGGACGAGACGGTCTACCTCAGCCAGGTGAGCGACCAGGCCCCCGCGGCCCTCTTCAGCGCACCCCGCGCCCGGGGCGTCTCCCTGCTGGTGGCGCCGATCGCCTCCTGGTCGTCCTCCACCGGCCTGCTGCGGATCTGTCTCGCCGTCCTCTCCGGGATCGCCCTCTTCCTCGCCCTGCGCGCCTGGCGAGGACTGTTCCCGACCCGGGTCCTGGCCGGCGGCGGCGCCCTGTTCGGCTCCCTGTGGGTGACCCTTTTCTACGGCCCGCAGGCCATGCCCAACCTCTGGGTCGCCCTCGGCGCCCTGCTCGCCGTCGGCTGCTACCTGCGCGCCCGCGCCGCCGACCGCCCCGACCGGCGGGCCCTGTGGGGCGTGGCCGTCGGCGCCGCCCTCATGGCGCTGATGCGCCCGACCGACGCGGTGTGGGTCGCCCTGCCCCTGCTGGCCGTGGCCGCCGTCCTGCGGCACTGGCGGCTGGGCCTGGTCACCGCGGCGGGCCTGGTGGCCGGTGCCGTCCCCTGGGTGGTGGAGGCGTACACCTCCTACGGGGGCCTGCGCGAGCGGCTCGCCCAGGCGTCCCGGGTCCAGGGCGACCTCGGCTGGCATCTCGCCGTGGACGACCAGATGCGCAGCCTGGTCGGGCGGACGCTGTGCCGACCGTGCACCGGGCCCATGCCCGAGCCGGTCCTCACCGTCTGGTGGGTGCTGCTCCCGCTGCTCGCCGCCCTCGGGCTCGCCGTCGCCGTACGCGCCGGGCGCACCGCGCCCACCCTGATCCCGCTGGCCTGCGCCACCACCGCCGCAGTCCCGTACCTGTTCCTCATCGGCTACGCGGCACCCCGCTTCCTGCTGCCCGCCTACGCGCTGCTGGCCATCCCCGTCGCCGACGGTCTGCTGCACCTGGTCACCACCCCGAGCGGCAGGTGGCGGCCGGTCGCGGCGAGCGTCCTCGCGGTTGCGGTGGCCGGACATCTGGCCGTGCAGTTCGCCGTCCTGAACCACATCACCGACCGCACGGTCCGCGACCACGGCGTGTGGGCCCGTGACGTCGAGGCGATGCGCGCCCTCGGCGTCCGCCCGCCCTGTCTGCTGACCGGCCACGAGGCCATCCCGATCGCCTATTACGCGGGCTGTTCCTCGGGCGCGATCCACGGCAACAACGCCAACATGACGCGGGCGGAGATCCTGCGCACGGCGAGCCGGGAACCGGTCGCCGCCCTGAGTGTGCCCGGCGGCGCGCCGCCCGCCTACGCCCGCGACTGGCAGCTGCACCGGCTCGACGGCATGGACGTCCGCATCGCGCCGGCGCCCCGCGAGGGCGGACCGGAATGACACCCGAGCCGCTCGTCGCCGCTCCCGCCCGAAGACGGTCCGCCTACTGGCACACCGCGCTCAGCCTCACCGTCCTGGTGGCCGCGGCATGGCTGGCCCGGCGGCACTGGCCGGTGCTGGAGACCGGCGCTGTCCGGCTCGCCCTGGCCGACCAGGGCTGGCTGCTGGTGGCGGCGACGGCCGCGGTCGGCACCTGGCTGTGCGCGGCCCTCGCCCAGCAGGGCGCGGTGCCCGAGCGGCTGCCCCGAGGGCGTCTTGTGGCCGCGCAGTTCGCCGCCTCCGCCGCCAACCATGTACTGCCCGCCGGGCTCGGCGCCGGCGTGGTGAACCTGCGCTTCCTCATGCGCAGCGGACTGCCGGCCGCCCGCGCGGCCACCGCCGTGGCGGTCAAGGGCACCGCCGGAGTCGTGGTCCGCGCCGCCCTGATCGCCTCGCTGGCCGCCGCCTGCCCCGGCGTCCTCAGGCTCCCGCGCGGCGCCCCGGGCCTGCCGGTGATCCTGCTCGCGACGGCCGTCGTCGTGCTGCTCACCGTCGTACTGGCCGGGCCGTTGCGCGAGCGCTGCCGATGTGTGCTCGGCACCGCCGTCGCCGACATCAGGGCCGTGCACGCCCGGCCGGGGCGGGCGGCGGCGCTGTGGGGCGGCTCGCTCGCCTTCGCCGTACTGCACTGTGCGGTGCTGATCGCCGTCACCCAGGCCGTCGCCCTGCCACTGCCGCCCGCGCGGGTCGCGCTGCTCTACCTCGCCGCGAGCAGCGCCGCAGCCCTGCTGCCCACGCCGGGCGGGCTCGGCTCGCTCGACGCGGCGCTCGCGCTCGCCCTGACCGCGGCCGGGGCGCCCGCAGCGTCGGCCGCCTCCGCCGTCCTCGGGTACCGGCTGCTGACGGTGTGGCTGCCGTTGCTGCCCGGTCTGCTGGTGCTCGGAGTGCTGATCCGCCGCAAGGCCCTGTGACCCGCGCTGCGTTTCCCGCGGCCACGCTTCAGGTAGGACACCCTTTGTCGGATCACGGACGAGGGGGAGTTCCATGACGCACGGCGAGTACGGCGGGGGACTGGACGAGGAGTTCTTCGTCCCGGGGTCCTCCTCCTTCACCGAGTTCCTCGCGGCGCACCGCCCGGAGCTGCTCAGCACGCGCCGCGTCCTGCCGGACGGGATGCGGGCCGCGCCCGACCAGGTGCCGCACGGCACGACCGTGCTCGCCCTCGCCTACGCCGACGGTGTGCTGATCGCCGGGGACCGGCGGGCCACCATGGGCAACCTCATCGCCCAGCGCGATCTGGAGAAGGTGCATCCGGCCGACGACCACACGGCCGTCGCCTTCGCCGGGACCGTCGGGCTCGCTCTCGACATGGTCAAGCTCTACCAGGTGGAGCTGACCCACTTCGAGAAGATCGAGGGCATCCCGATGACCCTGGGCGGCAAGGCGCGCCGCCTGGCGGGCATGATCCGCGAGAACCTCGGCCAGGCCATGCAGGGACTCGCCGTGGTCCCCCTGCTCACCGGCTACGACCCGGCCCGGCCCGAGGGCGAACGGGGCCGCATCTTCAGCTTCGACCTCGCCGGCGGCCTGTACGAGAAGCAGGACTTCCACGCCGAGGGGTCCGGATCCCCTTACGCCCGGGGCGCGTTGAAGAAGCTGTTCCACCGCGGCATGTCCCGCCGCGAGGCGTCCCTGGCGGCGCTCCAGGCGCTCTACGACGCCGCCGACGACGACTCCGCGACCGGCGGCCCGGACCTCAACCGGCGGATCTTCCCGATCGTCTCGGTCATCACCGAGGACGGCTTCGAGCGGCTGGCGGAAGCCGAGACGGAGCAGCTGAGCCGCGAGATGATCGAGCAGCGCCGAAGCCGGCCGGACGGGCCCACCGCCGCCCCGTGACCCACGCTCTCAGCCGTGCGGCAGCAACTCCTTGCTCCACTTGGCCAGTTGCTTCACCGGGTCCCCGGTGTACGACCACGGGGTGCGGGTCGCCCGGCGGCCCGTCATCCTGAGCAGCGCGGTGGCGATGTCCGGGAGCCCCGCGAGACAGGCGGCGTGGGTGAGGTAGTGCAGATCGCGCAGCTCGCCGGGCGCCACCGCGTGCGCCTCGCGGCCCATCACCCAGCGCTGCCAGGTCCGCCGTACGTCACCGGCCGCCACGTCGTGGTCCCAGTGCTGCCCGAGGCCCATGGCGGAGGTCCGCCCGTGGGCGGCGTCCAGGGCGTAGCGGTACTCCTCGACCCGCGCGTACTGGACCAGCACCGGCAGCGGGCAGCCCGGTGGGGCCACCCCGGCCGCGTCGCGGGCGAAGTCGTACATCAGGCCGTGGGTGCCGTGCCAGCGCGCCGAGTAGTAGTGCAGCACCTGGAGGTGCCCCTCCACACTGTACGGATCGCGCCGGTGCAACTCGTCCCACCAGCGTGCCAGTTCCCGCCGCCGCACCCCGGAGGGGTACAGCCGGGCCACGGAGATCAGCGAGATCCACGGCGTCGGATCGTCGACATAGGACTCGGCGGCCTTGAGACACGCCAGTACGGCCGCGTCGACGCGCCGCTGGTCGATCGGGGTGCCCCGGCCGGCGGCGATGGCCAGGTTGAACGCGCGGGCGGTCTCGGTTGCCGCCCGCAGCACCAGCGCGTCGGCGCTGTTCGGCTCGGCGGCCAGCCAGGACTCCATCGTCGAACTGCCCGCGCAGGCCTGGGCCAGCATGCGCACCCGGTGGCCCCGGGAGAGCCAGTCGGGGCCGGTGATGCGCAGCAGGTCGCGCAGTCCCTGCCAGCGTCCGATGACGATGTCCTGGCGGGCGGAGGTCAGGGGCGCGTCGCCGCAGTCGGGGTCGAAGTCGGGGGTGTAGCGGTCTCGCGCCATCGCGGGCCCCTCAGAAGTCGGTGGGCAGACCCTCGTGGACGCGGACGTGCGCGGGCGGATGGCCCGCGGGCACGTAGTCCGGCGCGATGGCGTGGGCGGCGTCCAGCTTGGCGGGCCGGTAGTAGTCGCTGCCGCGCCGCCAGTACCAGACCATCGGGACAAGACCGGCGGCCAGTCCGCCGATGCCGATCACCACGGCGGCGGGGCTCAGTCCGCCGAGCGACTCCACGAACACCCAGAACATGAACAGGGCGCCGAACAGCGGCCACACCCCGCCGAGGACGAAGTTGGCCGGCGACTTCAGCAGCATCTTGCGGTAGGCGACGACGACCGCGAGGCCGGTCAGGCCGTAATAGACGGCGATCTGGAGGCCGATCGCGGAGATGGCGTCGGAGAGGATGTCGCCGACCGTGCCGAGGGCGTTGGAGGCGACGAACATCACCAGCGCCACCGCGCCGACCACGGCGATCGCCACCCACGGCGTGTTCCAGGTGCGGTGCACCTTGCCCAGCGCGCCCGGCATCGTGCGGTCCCGGCCCATCGCGAACAGGGAGCGCGTGACCTGGATGAGCGTCGTCTCCAGGGTCGCGACCGTGGACAGCATCACCGCCACGATCAGCAGCTTCCCGCCCCAGCCCGGCCAGATCTCCGCACCGAGCACCGCCAGCACATTGGCCTCGTTGGCGTGGACCTGGCCGGCGGACAGGATGACGTTCACCGCGATGGTGAACACCTCGAACAGCAGGAACACCACGCCGAGTCCGATCAGACCCGCGATGCCCGCCGTACGGCGGCTGTTGCGGGTCTCCTCGCTGAGATTGCTGGTGACGTCCCAGCCCCAGTAGTAGAACGCGGCGATCAGCGCGCCCGAGGCGAAGCCCGACACGCCGTCGAACTGGCCGAGGCCGAACCAGGACCAGTCGAAGGCGCGGGCGTTGTCGGTGTGGAAGACGGCGAGCACCGCGAACAGCGCCAGCAGGGCGAGTTCGACCCCCGACATCACGAGCTGGGCGCGCACGGTGAGCCGGGCGCCGCCCAGCACCACCAGCAGCATGAGCACGAACCAGGCCGCGCCCACCAGCGTGGACAGGGCGGTGTTCTCGGCGAGTTGCTCGTCGAACAGGGCCAGCGTCATCGATCCGGCGGGCAGCGAACCGGCCACCATGAAGATGGTCGCCGACACCACCAGCGCCCAGCCGCTGAGAAAGCCCAGGAAAGGATGGAGAGTTCGGCCCACCCAGGAGTAACTGGCGCCCGCATTCACATCGATACGGCCCAGATAGCTGAACGCCAGGGCGATCCCCAGCATCGGTATCGCGCAGTACAGCAACGCGGCCGGACTGGCCGTCCCCACCGCCCCGACCAGGACCGCGGTGGTCGCGGCGAGCGAGTACGCCGGAGCGCTGCCCGCGACGGCCATCACCACGGTGTCGAACGTGCCGAGGGCGCCTGCCTGAAGCCCTCGGCCCCTGTTGTTGCTCATGGCCTGTGCTGCTTTCCGTCGTGCACGTCGCCAGGAGACCGGAAACCTGGACGCCGTATGGGGGGTGGGGGGTCGCACGAGAAGTAGGGGGTGGCGGCGGCCGTGCCGCCGCAGAGTCGGCACACGATCACACCGTGTGTGCAAGTGATGAGTGATGATAGCCCCACCCGCCGACTGCTCAGGACAGGGTGGGGCTTTGGCGGAAGGCGGCCCGAAACGCTGTTCGGAGCAGGGCTGTTGCCGTGCTAGTCGTCCATCCGGTCGACCTGGCGCAGCCGGTTGGTGGCGTCCAGCGCGGCCACCTTGTAGGACTCGGCGAGCGTCGGGTAGTTGAACACCGCGTCGACCAGATAGTCGACCGTGCCGCCGCAGCCCATCACCGACTGCCCGATGTGAATCAGCTCCGTCGCTCCGGAGCCGAAGCAGTGCACCCCGAGCAGCGTGCGGTCCTCGGGGGAGACCAGCAGCTTCAGCATGCCGTGGGAGTCGCCGATGATCTGCCCGCGGGCCAGCTCGCGGTAGCGGGAGATACCGACCTCGAACGGCACCAGCTCCTCGGTGAGCTGGTCCTCGGTACGGCCGACGAAGCTGATCTCGGGGATGGTGTAGATGCCGATCGGCTGGAGGTGGTGCATCCGGCCGACGGGTTCCCCGAAGGCGTGGTAGGCGGCGGTGCGGCCCTGCTCCATGGAGGTCGCGGCGAGTGCCGGGAAGCCGATCACATCGCCGACGGCGTAGATGTGCGGCACCTCGGTGCGGTAGTGCTCGTCGACCGAGATCCGGCCGCGCGGGTCCGCCGTCAGACCGGCCTTGTCCAGGTCGAGATCATCGGTCAGGCCCTGCCGGCCCGCCGAGTACATCACCGCCTCGGCGGGGATCTTCTTGCCGCTCTCCAGCACGGTGACCGTGCCGCGGGGGTGCCGCTCCACGGCGGCGACCGTCTCCCCGAAGCGGAACGTCACGGCCAGGTCCCGCAGTTGGTACTTGAGCGACTCCACGACCTCGACGTCGCACATGTCGAGCATCCCGGCGCGCTTCTCCACCACCGTGATCCGGCTGCCGAGCGCGGCGAACATGGAGGCGTACTCCATGCCGATGACCCCCGCGCCGACGATGACCATCGAGCGCGGCACCTGCTCCAGGTTGAGCACATTGTCCGAGTCCATGATCGTGCGCCCGTCGAACTCGACGCTGGCGGGCCGCGCGGGCCGGGTGCCGGTGGCGATCACGATGTGCTCGGCGGTGAGCAGCTTTTCATGTCCGGTGACCTCGCGCACGGCGACGGTGTGGTCGTCCACGAACCGTCCGGTCCCGGCGTACAGGGCCACCTGGTTGCGGGAGAGCTGGCTGCGGATGACGTCGACCTCGCGGCCCACCACGTGCTGGGTGCGCGAGATCAGGTCGGCGACGGTGATGTCTTCCTTGAGGCGGTAACTCTGGCCGTACAGATCGCGTTGGGTGAGGCCGGTGAGGTAGAGCACCGCCTCGCGCAGTGTCTTGGAGGGGATGGTGCCGGTGTGGATGGAGACCCCGCCGACCATGTCGGGGCGGTCGACGACGGCCACCTTGCGGCCCAGCTTGGCCGCGGCGATGGCGGCCTTCTGGCCACCCGGACCGGATCCGAGGACGAGCATGTCGAAGTCGGGCATTCACCGGAGTCTGGCAGCCCCAAGACCGTTTCCGAAAGGGCGGGCCGAAATCCGAACCCGCCGCACGCGGTGGCCGGTTGAGCCGGGGGCGGGGCCTCGGCAGGGCGTCCGTGCCGCTCCGGCGGGACAATGGCAGGTATGGGTGCACGACTCGGTGACGCGAGCGCACCCGCCCGGCCGCCCGTGTCCGACGAGGCCATCGGCCGGGACGAGCTGGCGCTCGCCACCAGAAACCACGGCCTGCCGCTGGAGGCCCTGCGCTACGACCTCACACCCCCCGGCCTGCACTACGTCCTGACCCACTACGACATCCCGTATGTGCCGGACGGCGCCTCCTGGCAGCTCACCCTCGACGGCCGCGTCCGCCGCCCGCTCCGCCTCGGCCTCGCCGATCTGCGGGCGTTCCCCCAGGTCACCACGCGCGTCACGCTGGAGTGCGCGGGCAACGGCCGGGCCCTGCTCACGCCCCGCCCGGTCAGCCAGCCCTGGCTCGTCGAGGCGGTCGGCACCGCCGAGTGGACCGGCGTACCGCTGCGGCTGCTGCTCGAAGCGGCCGGGGTCGAGGACGACGCCGTCGAGGTCGTCCTCACCGGCGCCGACCACGGCGTGGAGCGCGGCGTGGAGCAGGACTACCAGCGCGCCCTGCCCCTGGACGTGGCGCTCGGCGCCGAGCCCGAGGTCCTGGTCGCGCACGCGATGAACGGCGCCCCGCTGCCCCCGCAGCACGGCCGCCCCCTGCGCCTGGTCGTCCCCGGCTGGTACGGCATGGCGCACGTGAAGTGGCTGCGCGGGATCAGGGTCGTCGACGAGCCGTTCACCGGCTTCCAGCAGGCCGTCGCCTACCGGATCCGGCAGCGGCCCGACGAGGAGGGCGAGCCGGTCACCCGGATCGCGCCGCGGGCCCTGCTGATCCCGCCCGGATTCCCGGACTTCATGTCCCGCACCCGCGTGGTCGGCCCCGGCGGGCTGACGCTGGAGGGCCGCGCCTGGTCCGGCCGGGCGCCGGTGACCCGGGTCGAGATCAGCACCGACGGCGAGCGCACCTGGCGGCGGGCCGGCCTGGCGCCCGACGGCGGACACCCGTGGGCATGGCGGAGCTGGCGGGCCGACTGGACCGCCACACCGGGCGAGCATGTGCTGAGCGCGCGGGCCACCGACGCCGAGGGGCACACCCAGCCGCTCCGGCAGCCGTGGAACCGCGGCGGGTTCGCCAACAACCTCGTCCACCGGATCCGGGTCGTGTGCCCGGACCCGGAGGAACTCGGTTGAACGGCGACCCGGCCGCTCAGGGGAGCATCTTGTCGAGGGCGGCGGGCCCCTCTGCCTCCAGCTTGCGCTTGGCCCATTCCATACTGCGGGGGGTGATGTCCTTGCCCGAGGCAAGGACCAGGTCCTCCGGCGACACCTCGGTGCCGGTGCGGGTGTGGAGCAGGTCGTCCGGGGTGGCACGGTCCTCGGACGGCCCGGACGCGGGCTGTGACGTCGGCATGATCTCTGCTCCTCGGGTCCGGATCCATGGGGCGGCCCCGGCGCTCGCGCGCATGGGTTAGCTATCACCATTCAACGCCTTCGCGCGCCGTGCATCCGGAGGGGCCCGCGAACTGAAAATGACGGGCTGATCGGAACGGCGTCTAATGGTGAGTAGTCATGTCTCGGGCAACGGAGAGATGCCAAGGTCATGTCACCGACTCGCGTCAGCGAGGGGGGAGACGGCGGGGCTCCGGCACCGCCCGCACGGGGGATCCTGAGAAGGCTCGGCGAGACCTGCGCCCGGCACTTCGTGATCGTCATCATCGCCTGGCTGGTGGTCCTGGCCGCCCTCCAGACCCTGAACCATCTGCACGGCGGCGAGTACTCCGACAACTTCTCACTGTCGCAGTCGCAGTCCCAGAAGGGCCAGGAGGTGCTCCAGCAGCACGATCCGCAGGCCGGGGGCTACAGCAGCCAGATCGTCGTGCACGACGCGCAGAAGTCCCTGGACTCGCTGGACTCGCAGATGTCCACCACGGTCGGCGACCTGGGGAAGCTGCCGCACGTCCTGGCGGTGCAGAACCCGCTGACCGCCCCTCCGCCCAAGAGCGGCCAGCCGAACGTCGGCCCGCTGTCCTCCGACGGCAAGACCGCCTACATCACCGTCCGCTTCGACGAGCAGCCCTCCCTGCTCGGGGACAGTTACCTCGACGGCGTCGACGATGCGGTGCAGCCGCTGCGTTCGGCCGGGGCCGATGTCGAGTACGGCGGCCCGCTCGGTGAACTGGCCCGCCCCGAGGCGGACGACCGGGTGAGCGAGCTGATCGGCTTCGGGGTGGCCATCGTGGTCCTGCTGATCGGCTTCGGCAGTGTGATCGCGGCCGTGGTCCCCCTGTTGACCGCGTTGATCAGCGTGGTCGGCGGGCTGGCCTGTCTCGGTCTGCTCGCCGCCGCGTTCACCTTCGCCACCGTCTCCCCGACGCTCGCCACGATGATCGGCATCGGCGTGGGCATCGACTACGCCCTGTTCCTGATCACGCGTCACCGGCAGAACCTCATGGACGGCGCTGATCCGGTGCACGCCGCCGGGCGGGCCGCGGCCACCAGCGGCCACGCCGTCCTGGTCTCCGGCTGCACGGTGATCGTCGCGCTGGCGGGCCTGTACGCCTCCGGGGTGTCGTTCATCGGCAAACTCGGCCTCGCCGCCGCGGTGACGGTGGTGTCCGCGGTCGCCGGCGCCCTGACCCTCGTACCGGCCCTGCTGGGGTTGATCGGCACCCGCATCGACCGCTACCGGGTCCGCAAGCCGGTCGCCGAGACCGACGCCGAACCGGGCGCCACCGCGCACGGCACCTGGCATCGGTACGCGCAGCGCGTGGCGCGGCGCCCGCTGACGTTCCTGTCCGCCGGGGTCGTGACCGTCGCCGTCCTCGCCATCCCGGTCTTCTCCATGCAGCTCGGCCACATCGGCGACGGCGCCGACCCCACGTCCTTCACCGACCGGCGCGCCTACGACCTGATGACCGACGCCTTCGGCCCCGGCTCCAACGGTCCGCTGACGGTCGTGGTGGACCAGACGAAGGTGCCCTCGTCGCAGCGCTCGGACCTGTCCTCGACGGTGCAGAAGAGCCTCGACGGAGTCTCCGGCGCCGCCGCCGTCACCCCGCTCACCACGACCCAGGACGGGGACGTCCTGATCTCCACCGTCTACTCCAAGACGTCCCCGCAGGACGCCGACACCACGGAGCTGACCAACCGCCTGGTCGACGAGACGCTGCCCGGCGCGCTGTCCGGCACCGACGCCAAGGGCTATGTCACCGGCACCACCGCGGCCCAGGTCGACTTCCGTGACATCGTCGCCGAACGACTGCCCCTGATCATCGGCGTGGTGGTCGCGCTGGCCTTCCTGATCATCCTGGCCGTCTTCCGCGGACTCCTCGTCGCGGTCAAGGCCGCCGTCCTCAACGTCCTGTCGATCGCCGCTTCCTACGGCGTCGTCGTCGCCGTCTTCCAGTGGGGCTGGGGCGGCCCCGCACTGGGCGTCAACGGCAAGGTGCCGATCGAGAGCTATGTGCCGATGATGATGTTCGCGATCATCTTCGGGCTGAGCATGGACTACGAGATCTTCCTCCTCTCCCGGGTCCACGAGGCCTGGCTGCGCACCCAGGACGCGAAGGCATCGGTCGCCCACGCCCTGGAGATCACCGCCAGGGTCATCACCTGCGCCGCACTGATCATGGTGAGCGTCTTCGCCGCCTTCATCGTCAGCGACAACGTGGTGGTCAAGATGCTCGGACTGGGCCTGGCCGTGAGCGTGTTGATCGATGCGACCGTCGTCCGGCTGCTCATGGTGCCCGCGGTGATGACCCTGCTCGGCCGCCATGCCTGGTGGACACCGCGCTGGCTGGACCGGATCCTCCCGCACATCGACGCGGAGGGGGAGCACGAGCGGGCGGCCTGAGGGGCCCTTGGGCGGGCACCCCCCTTGGGCTCTCGCCCTCTCGGCCCTCTCAGTTCTCGAACGGCGTGAGCGTCAGCCGGATCCCCGTCGGGGCGGTGTCCTGGATGTACGAGGCGAAGTCGGCGACATCGTCGAAGGCGAAGCCGTACGCCTTGCCGTCCACCGTCGCCGCGTGCAGTGCCGCGGAGTAGTGGTTGGCCAGGGCGCCTCGGTAGAAGTCGGCCGGGTCGGTCGTCGGCTGGGCGGGATGCGAGACCAGCGTCGACCGGTTGAACCCGGCGCCGAGCACCGCCGCGACCGGGCCGGTCGTCCCGTCGTTCGGTGCGGCGAGCGTGCCGTCGCAGAACAGCACGTCCCGCGTCGAGGGCCGTGCGAACGACACCTCGGCGGGCCCGGAGAAGGTCAGCCGCTCACCGCGCACCCGCCCGGTGAAGGCACCCGCGTTGGTCGTCACGACGAGATCCCGGCCGGTGTACGTGCTCCACACCTCGTCGATGTACGGCGCGAAATAGTCCTTCGGGAACAGCCCGGCGTCCAGCCCGTGCCCGGGCGCCAGCACTCGCGTGTCGTCCACCACCAGCCGCTCGAACTCCGCCTTCTGTCCTACGGCCGCGAAGACGGACGCCCGCCCGCCGGGGCGCAGCGCGCCCGTGGTCTGGTCCTTGGCGCCGGTCAGCCGGATGCTCATCGGCACGCTGAACATGTCGACCATCGTGGTGTTGCAGAACATGCCGGAGGAGTTGTAGGTGAACTCGGCACAGTCGTGCAGCACCGGGTAGTTGGGGTCCGAGGCCACCCAGCCCGCCGGGTACTGGAGGGCGGCGTTGCCGTTGCCGTCGGCCACCGCCTTGAACTTCAGCTTCTGACCGAGCGCGACATAGATCCGCCCGGACATGTACGGCAGCGTCAGCTGGGTCTCGCCGCTGCCCGCCAGGCTGATCGCGTAGTCGGTGAAGCCGTCCGGGCCGTTGTCCGACAGGGCGATCGGAGCGAGCGTGCCGTCGGGCGTGACCCGGACCTGGCGGCCGTCCTGGTTGCCGACGATGTAGACGTGGACGCTGCCGTTCCCGAAGGAGCCGCTGTCGTTGACGATCGTCAACGGCAGGCCCGCGGCCGCGGCAGGGTCCGCGAGCGCGTGCGGAGCGAGGGCGGCCACGGCGGGCGCCGCGACGGCGGCGCCGCCAAGGGCGAAGAGCAGCTTGCGGCGGCCGAGTTGACGCTGGTGACGGGGTGTCATGTGGGGGTCTCCGGGGTGCGGGAGGTACGTGGGGGTGGCTCTGAGAGCGCTCTCAGGATGCTCGTCGCGCACGGAGAAATCGAGTGTCCGTCAGAATCCGGCGATCATTTAACGGTGTACTAAGGCTCCCTTAAGGAGGTAGAGTCGCGATCTTCGGCCGGCGGAAGCCGTTCCGGAGTCCCCTTGAGGCTGCCGACGACCATGAAACCCGACGCCACTCCCGTACAGCTCCGCCTCGACCGTGCCCTGGACGGCCTGGCCGTCACCTTCCGCGCAATGACCGCCCGGAGCGACGAGAACCAGTGCGACTGCCACTGGGGCAGCGACGAAGAGCTCGCCCTGCTCAAGACCCCCGACGTGGAGCTCGACCCGGACCTGCTCCGCCGCACCTGGGAGGCCCCCGACTGGCAGAACCACGGCGCCGTGCTGCGCCGGATCCTGCCCCAGTTCGCCCGGGAACTGGTCGCCGGCCGGGTGGATTCGTGGTTCGGCATGCACGAGGTCGGCCGGTGCTTCATGCGCGGCGACTGGCGAGAGTGGCCCGCGCAACAGAGCGGCGCCGTATGGGAGTTCTTGTACGCCTGGTGGTTACGAAGCCTGCTGGACCCGGAGCCCGTCGTGCCCGTGCACGAGCTGTTCGCGATGTGCGCGGAGGCATCCGGCATGGTCACCCCCTGGCTGGATGTCTGGGAGGCGCTCCACCACCCCGTCACCGACCGGCACTTGGCGCTGGCGGTGGACGAGTGGGAGTACGAGCTGCTGGTCGACGAGCTGCCCTGGGACTCCTGGCATGACCGGGAAGCGCTGCGCACCGAACTCGCCGACTGGCTCGTCCGGTGCGCCCCGGAGCGGCTGCGCGCGGTCGACGCGTCCGAGGAACTCCTGCACCGGGTACGCCTGATAGGGCTCAGCGGTCCCGCCCGCTGGGACGATCCGCACTACCCGCACCGCCCCTACTGAGCGCAGGGTCAGCTCAGGACCGTCTCCCAGGTGTCCACGGCGAAGTGGACCGTCATGCCGTGCCGGGCGTACAGGCCCGGCGCGCCCGTGGTGTTGCCGGTGTCCACGCCGAGGCCCACCGTGTCCCGTCCCCGGGCGGCGAACTCCGCGAAGGCGTGGCGCAGCAGCAGTCCGCCGAGCCCCTGGGCGCGGGCCGCGCGCAGTACGCCCACGCTGCGGATCCACCCCATGGCCTCCCGGTCGTTACGGGCGAGGAGGAAGCCCACGTCCCCGTCCTCCTCGGTGCTCGCCAGCCACACCAGCGACCAGTCGAGCGTCTCGGCGTGCACGTCGTGCAGCCACTGCTCGTAGGTGCGCGGCTGGAAGTCGAAGTGCTCGGCGAACGTGGCCTGGTACAGGGCGTGGACCCGCTCGCGGTCCGCCTCGTCGGCGCACGCCCGCAGCCGGGTCCCGGCAGGGACCTGCGGGGCGCGGTCCTCGGCGGGATCAACCCCGCGGTGCAGCACATGGTGGCGCCGTACGACGGACCAGGCGCGCTCGCGGATCAGCTCGGTGTCCAGGGTGGGCTCGGTGTTGAGGTGGAGATGGACCACGGCCCGGGAGGCGCCGTTGGCCTGTGCCTTGGCCAGGGCCCGGGTCTCCAGTGCCGTGAACAGCTGCTGCCCGGCCTCCTGGTGGTCGGGCAGCACATAGTGGTCGGCGTCGATGCGCTCACCGTTCGACTCGTCCCACACCAGCGCGTAGGCCACCAGCCGGTCGCCGTCGAAGGCGAGCCAGGAGTCCTGGGCGAGGTCGAGCTCGGGGTTCTTGAACTCGGCCTCCACGGTGCTCAGATCGGTCTCCGGGCGGCCGATCTCGATCACATCGACCTGGTTGAGCAGCTCGGTGACGGCGGGGGCGTCGGTGAGTTCGGCGGGGCGGACGGCGTAGGACATGGGGTCAGGGTCCGGTGACCGTACGGCCGACCGCAAACGGTTATTGCTCAGGCGTCCTCGACGGTGGCCCTGACCGGCGTACCGGCCTCGATGGTGCGGCTGACCGTGCACAGGCGGTCGTGGGAGGTCCTCACCGCGCGGGGGAGGATCGCGCGGGCCCGGTCGCCGCCCTCGCCCTCGGGGAAGGCGACGGAGAAGGTGACCTCCAGGTCGGTCATCCGGTTGCCCTGCTCGTCGCTGACCTTGTGGCCGGTCACGGTGACCGTGAAGCGGTCGGGCTCTGCGTGCCGGGTGGTGGCGACGTCGACGTCGGCCATGGTGCAGCCGCCGATCGCGGCGAGCAGCAGCTCGACCGGGGTGAAGTCGGCGCCCTCGGTGCCGAATTCGATCGTGCCGCCGCGGGCGTTGACCGCGGTGAAGTGGCCGGAGGCGGTGCGCTCGACGGCGACGGAGCGCAGGGTGTTGTCGGTCATGCCGTCGACCCTAATCGCGTGCGGCTGTTGGTCGTGCGGGGACGCACCCGCGCGAGAACAGGTCGCCGCGCTCCCGCGAAAACAGGTGGACGCGGCCGTGGAAGATCCCCTAGTGTGATCATCACGCCTTGAGACGACGGAAGGAGGCGAGTGCCGTGCAGTTCACCCTCTCCAGCGCTCCCTTCACCGCTGTCCCGGCGTCCTTCGTGTGATCCGACCGGGAGCGCTCTTCGCAGCCTTTCATCCCGGAGGAATCCACCCATGACCGATCTGGTCATCCGTACGCTCGACGAGAGCGACGCCCACCTTTTCGACACTCTGCCCGACCCGCTGGGCGCGCGCGAGGCGCACCGCGCCACCGTGCACCGCCCCGACTGGAAGCGCGTGGCCCTGCGCGACGGCGAGGTCGTCGCGCGCGGCGCCTGGTGGGGCGGCCCCGACGCCGCCGAGCCCATGCTCGTCAACTGGTTCGACGTGGCCGAGGGCGAGGAGGAGGCGGGCGCCGAACTCCTGCGCTCCGCGCCCTGGCAGGTCGAGCTGGAGTTCAACCTGCCCGCCGGCTGGCGCGACAGCGCGGCCCTGAACACCGCCGCCGAGACCCGCTTCGCGGCCGCGCGCGCCGCCGGTTACGAACTCCTCGTCGAGCGCTACCTGTACCGCTGGACCCCGGACTGCGGGCTCCCCGAGCGGCCCGGACGGCTCGTCTTCGCACCCGAGCCCGACGACGCCGTGTTCTTCGACCTGCTGCGCCGCATCCACTCCGTCACGCTGGACGCCCACGCGTTGAAGGCCATCGAGCAGGGCGGCCTCGACCAGGCGGCCCAGGAGGAGCTGGACTTCTTCCACTGGTGTCCCTCCCCGCGCGAGTGGTGGCAGATCGCGCGCACTCCGGAGGGCGAGACCGTGGGCATCCACATCCCGGGGCGCAACCAGACCTCGCCCGTCATCGGCTTCATCGGCGTCGTGCCGGAACAGCGCGGCCGCGGCTACGCCTACGACCTGCTCGCGGAGTGCACGCACTTCCTCGTCGAGCAGGGCGCCGAGGTCGTCAACGGCGCCACCGACCAGGGCAACTTCCCGATGGCCGCGAACTTCGCCAAGGCCGGCCACCCCGTGATCCGGGAGCGGATCGACTTCCACATCCCGGGCGTGACGCAGTAGCAGGGTCACTGTCAGTGCCGGGTGCGATGCTGATCCGGCACTGACAGCGACGGCGTACGGAGGCACGGTGGGATTCGAGGGCGCGGTGTGGCAGATCCGCAGCGGGGACGACTCGGTCGGGGCGATCAGTATCGACGAGGCCGACTTCCCTTGGCTGTCGGGGCACTTCACCCCGGGCCCCGCCTACGCCGCCGTACGCGAGCTGTTCGCCCGCGAACTCGCCCTGCTGGAGCGGGTCGACGAGCACGTGGAGGAGTGGGAGGCGGCCTACGCCGAGATCGAGCGGCGCGTGACCCTCTCCTCCCCGGACGGGCCGGTCGCCGAGTTCCTGCTGCACATCGACGGCGACCGGGCCTGGTTCCGGTGGAGCGAGGAGCCCTTCGAGGACTGAGGGGGACTGACTCAGCCGGCGGTGCTCAGCAGCGCGTCGGCCTCGGCGAGGATCTCCGTGACCCGCAGCCCGAACGCCGCGTCGCACGGATGCGGACGGCCCGTGCGGACCGCGGCGAGCAGGGCGTCCGTCGCCCGCGCGAAGGCCGACACGGCGCCCTGCGCGCTCGCCGGGAGACGGGTCACTCCGGTCTCACCGCGCAGTTCCACACCGGCTCCGGCCGCGGCCGGAGGAGCGGTCAGGCTCAGCGTCAGCGTGCTCGACGCGCCACCGGCGTGCTCCAGCACCAGATGCGCGGTGTCCCCGGGCCCATGCGCGGCCGCCGCCACCCGCCGCACCTCCCCGAGCACCGGCAGCAGCACCGACAGGGCATGCGGGCCTACGTCCCACAGAGCGCCCTTCTCCCGCCGCCACGGCGAGTTGGCGAACGGGCTGTCGCCGCCGCTGAACACCGCGCCCAGCCACTGCGCGTGCGCGGTGAACCAGCCCCCCGCCGCGGCCTGTTCGGCGATCCACTCCTCGGTCTCCGGCTGGAACCGGGTGGTGAAGAACACCACCGATGCCACTCCGGCCTCCCTGGCGGCTTCGGCCACCGCCCGCCCCTGCTCGACCGTCGTCGCCAGCGGCTTGTCCAGGAGGAGGTGACAACCGGCCCTGGCGGCCCGTACCGCCAGCTCGGCCTGCACGGCCGGCGGCAGGGCCACGGCGACCGCGTCCACCTCGGCGAACAGCGCGTTGACGTCGTCGTAGGCCCGAATGCCGTGCCGGCCGGCGAGTTCCTTCGCCGCGTCCGCGCGGCGGCCCCACACCCCGACGAAGTCCACTTCCGCGTGCCCGTCGAGGGCCGGCGCATGGGCCAACTGCGCCCACGGGCCGGTGCCGAGCAGTCCGATGCGCATAACCGTCGCCTCTCCACGCTGCCGTAACGGTGACGATCGAGCGTTTCACACCGACCCGGGCCCGGAGCAAGCAGGGACGCCGGGAGCACAGCCGGAAACGGGTGCACGAGACCGGTGACATTGCCGGTCCCTACTGCCGGACGGGGCGCCCACAGTGGCACCGCCAGTCCACCGGCGGCGCCCGGCGGCGCAGTGCTCCCCCTGCCGCCCCGTCCGCCACGACAGAGAGGACGACTCGTCGTGCAGGTCCACCCCCACTCGAGGCACCCCCACACCAGGCCCCGAAGGGCCGGCCGGCTCGCCGCCGCGGCGGCGGCCCTCGCAGCGCTCCTCGGGCTCGCCACCCTCACCGGCCCCGGCGCCCACGCCGCGGACAACCCCTACGAGCGCGGCCCCGCGCCGACCACCGCGAGCATCGAGGCGGCGCGCGGCCCCTACGCGGTCTCGCAGACGTCCGTGTCCTCGCTCGCCGTCACCGGTTTCGGCGGCGGCACGATCTACTACCCGACCAGCACCGGCGACGGCACCTTCGGCGCCGTGGCGATCTCGCCCGGGTACACCGCCTACGAGTCCTCGATCGCCTGGCTGGGGCCGCGCCTGGCCTCGCAGGGCTTCGTGGTGTTCACCATCGACACCCTCACCACCCTCGACCAGCCCGACTCGCGGGGCCGTCAATTTCTTGCCGCACTCGACTGCTTGACGGAGCGCAGCTCGGTGCGCGGCCGTGTCGACAGCAGCAGGCTCGGCGTCATGGGCCACTCCATGGGCGGGGGCGGCAGCCTGGAGGCCGCGAAGTCCCGGCCGTCGCTCCAGGCCGCGATCCCGCTCACGCCCTGGAACACCGACAAGACCTGGCCCGAACTCAGCACACCCACGTTGATCTTCGGAGCCGACGGCGACACCATCGCCCCGGTCGCGAGCCACGCCGAGCCCTTCTACGGCAGCCTGCCCTCCGGCTTGGACCGCGCCTATCTGGAGCTGAACGGCGCCACCCACTTCACGCCCAACTCGTCGAACACGACGATCGCGAAGTACAGCATTTCCTGGCTCAAGCGGTTCATCGACAACGACACCCGCTATGAGCAGTTCCTCTGCCCGCTGCCCCGGCCGAGCCTGACCATCGAGGAGTACCGGGGCAACTGCCCGCACAGCGGATGATGTTGTGCCCCCGCACGGCCGCCGCCCGGCTTGCCTGGGCGGCGGCACATTCATTGTGCACTCACGGTGCGCATGGCGTTACGCGCAAGTAACCTCGCGGGAATGATCGATGACGGGAGCGGGCGGGCGGTGGACCGTGGGCGGGCCGAACTCACCCGTGGGCGCGTGCAGTTGGGGGACGGGCCGGTCGACGACGCCCGGGAGACCCTGCTGTTGGCGGTCTCCCTGCTCGCGGCCGAGGAGCCGGAGCAGGCGGAGGCCGCGCGCCTCGCCGCGGTGGATGCGGCGTGGGCCGCGGGGGACCTGGCTGGCTGCCTGAAGGCGCTCGACGGACCGGGTGCGGACCGGTCCGGTGCCACGGCGGACTACCGCGCCGGTATGCGGCCCCTGCTGGAGCAACGGCCCGACCGCGCGGCGGGGCCGTTGAGGCGGGTCATGGTCCACGCGGACTACCGGCCCGAGCATCTGTTGCGCTGCGCGGTCGCGGCCCTGCTGCTCGGCGATGTCGTGGTGGCCCGCCGGGCCGGTGCCCGCGCGCTCGCCGTGGCCCGGGACCGGGACTCCGCCGCGCTCCAGTCCCGGGCCCTCGAGTACCTCGCCTACGCCGAACTGCGCGCCGGACGGCACGCCCAGGCCCGCGCCCACGCCGAGGAAGGCGTGCGGACCGCGCGGCGCGCCGGACGGGGCAACACCGCGGCCCATCACCAGGCCATGCTGGCCCTGGCCGCGTCCCTCGTCGGTGACCGGGCCACCGTCACGGCACACGCCGCCGCCGCGCTCACCACGGCCCGCAGACACGGCCTGGCGCAGGCGGCGACGCTGGCGGAGTGGGCGGTGGCCCGTACCGACCTCGGCTGCGGACGTCCCCTCGACGCCGCCGACCGGCTCGGACCGCTGGTGCTCCCCGGTGTGCGGCGCGGTCACTTCGCGGTCTGGATGCTCGCCGTGCCCTGCTTCGTGGAGGCCGCCGTGCTCGCCGGGCGCTTGGCGGAGGCGCGGGCTGTCGTGGCGGACTTCGCGCGGTGGGCGGAGTTCGGGGCCGATCCGCACGCGCCCGCCCAGCTCGCCCGCTGCCGGGCGCTGCTCGCGCCCGCGGACCGGGCCGACGGGCTGTATCTGCGGGCGCTGGCCCGGCACGACGCGGCCGGCGGGGACTTCGAGCGGGCCCGCACCGAGCTGCTGCACGGCAAATGGCTGCGGCGCCGCAGACGGCTGCGCGAGGCACGGGCCCGGCTCGGGGCGGCGCTGGTCGGGTTCGAGCGGTGCGGGGCGCGGGCGTGGGCGGAGCAGACGCGCGGGGAGCTGCGGGCCAACGGGGTCGCGGGGCAGCAGGGCGCGGGTGCGGAGCGGCGGGTCGGCGGGGAGCTGGCGCGGCTGACCCCGCAGCAACTGCGGATCGCCCGCCATGTCGCCGAGGGGGCCACGAACCGGGAGGTCGCCCTGAGCCTCGCGGTGAGCACCCGCACGGTCGACTACCACCTGCGAAAGGTCTTCGCCACGCTCGGCGTGCGGTCCCGGATGGAGCTGGCCCGCATGGTCGATCAGCAGGGCCGATGAGGGCCGACGTGCGGTTCTGTGAGGGTTGGGAGAAAAAAGAACGGTGCACGACCCTAGGGACCGACCGGACGGTATGTCATCCTGCGGGGCAGGACGAGTCGGGCGGCAGCCGCCGCCGTACGGGTTACCCCGGCGACACGGCCGACCGGATACCGCTGAGTTTCCCGGCACGGGCGCACCGCTGGGAGACCAAGGTTGTGGGAGGACCGCGATGCATCCTGCCGTAGTGACACGCGCGATGATCCGCACCGGACCGGTGCCCGTTCCGCAGCCGCGGACCGTGCGCCGGCGGTCGCTGATCGACGCCGACGCGTTGCGTGTCCTGCACCGGGCCGCGCGCGTCCTCATCGAAGACCTGCCCGACCTCACCGACCGGCTGGTGGCGATCGTCCAGGAGCAGGAGGCCGCCTACCGGACCGCGCTCGAGACCGACTACGCCGGCACCTGGCAGGAGGTGCAGCGCTCGCTGCGGCACAGCGTGCTCTCGCTGCTCGACCCGCGCGGCAACCGGGACGCGGCGCGCCGCTGCTCATGGAAGATCGGCGTGCGCCGGGCGGAGCAGGGGGTGCCCCTGGACGCCCTGCTGCACGCGTTCCGGCTCGGCGGGTCCCTGGTGTGGCAGCGGCTGGTTGAGGAGACCTCCCGGACGGCACCGGAGGACGTACGGCTGCTCGTCCATGTGGCGACGGACATGTGGAACTTCGTCGACGAGCACTGCACTCTCGTGGCGGACGCCTACCGGCAGGCCGAGCGGCAGTTGGCCTGGCGGCGCGAGAACCGGGTACGGCTGCTCGCGGCCGCCCTCCTCGACGGCACCAGCCGCATCGCCGACCTGCCCGAGACCGCCGACGGCCTCGACCTGCCGGAACACGGCCGGTACGTCGTCGTCGCGGTCGCCGGCGGACGGCCGACGGGCCCCTCGGGCGCCCGCGCCGCCGCCGTACCACCCGGCACCCGCGTGCACTGGCACTCAGGAGTGGAAGTGGACTACGGCATCGTCCTGGTCGGCGACGAGGACCCGGAGGACGACGAGGACCCGGTGGAGGGCATGGACCTGACCGCCCCGGGACGAAAGATCGGCATCGGCAACGTGGTCACGGGCCTGGCCGCGGTGGGCGACGCCCGCCGCCTCGCCGACCTCGCGCTGAGCATCTGCCCGCAGACGGGCGGCACGATCCGGCTGACGGAACACCTCCCCGAGGCCCTGGTCATCTCCTGCCCCGAACTCGGCGCGACCCTCGCCGACCAGGTCCTCGGGCCGCTGCTGAGGCTGGAACCGGCCGACCGGGACATCCTCCTGGACACCCTGTCCGCCTGGCTGACCTGCGACGGCTCCGCCCAACGCGCGGGCGAGCGCCTGTACTGCCACCGCAACACGGTCCTCAATCGGCTGAGGCGTTGCGAGCAGCTGACGGGCCGCTCGCTGGCCCGGCCGCTGGACGTGGTGGAGATCAGCCTGGCGTTGACGGCACGGCGGCTGCTGCGCGGCTGAGACGCCGACGCCACGGCGGGCGGCACGACCCGCGACCGCCCGGAATGCGATCCGGATGGAGGAAGAGACCTGCCGCAGGCAGCCGAAACGCCGTGGTGATTCTTCCCAGCTCCCCGCAAACCGGCGAGCATCCGGCGTCATGGACATCTTGCTCGTCGCCAGCGCGTTCAACAGCCTGTCCCAGCGTGTGTACGCCGAACTGTCCGACCTCGGTCACCAGGTGGACGTCGTCCTCGCCTCCCACGGCCCCGAGGCGGTCCGTGCCGCCGCGCGCGAGCTGCGCCCGGAGCTGATCCTCGCTCCGATGCTGAAGACGGCGCTCCCCGAGGACGTATGGCGGGAGTACACCTGCCTCGTCGTCCACCCGGGACCGCCCGGCGACCGTGGACCGTCCTCCCTGGACTGGGCGATCGCCGAGGCGGCGCCGCACTGGGGAGTGACGGTGCTCCAGGCCGAGGCGGCGATGGACGCGGGCCCCATCTGGGCGACCGAGTCGTTCCCGGTGCCGCCGGTGGGCAAGAGCGACCTGTACCGGAGCGAGGTGGGTGACGCCGCCTCGGCGGCCGTCCGCACGGCCGTACGGCGCTACGCCGACGGTTCGTTCAAGCCGCGCCCGCAGGGCGATCCCGCGGTGCACGTGGTGTGGCGTGACGCCTTCCGGCAGGAGCGGCGGCGGATCGACTGGGGGACGGACGGCACGGAGGTCGTGCTGCGCAAACTGCGCGGCGGCGACTCGCAGCCCGGCGTCCTGGACGAGATCCTCGGCCGGGAGGTGTTCCTGCACGGCGGACACCCCGAGGACCGGCTGCGCGGACGGCCCGGCGAGCTGCTCGCCACACGCGCGGGGGCGGTCTGCCGGGCCACCCGGGACGGTGCGGTGTGGATCCCGGAGCTGCGCCCCCGCAAGAACTCCGGTGACCCCGCCCCGTTCCGCCGCCCGGCGGCCGACGTGCTCGCCTCCTTCGCCGCCGACGGTCCGGGGCACAGTCCACCGCCGGAGGACCCCGCCCCGCTCGAACTGCCCCCCGACCGGCGGACCTGGACCGACATCCGCTACCGGCAGCACGGCGACACCGGCATCCTGACCTTCTCCTTCCCGGGCGGGGCGATGAGCACCGAGCAGTGCCGCAGGCTCCTCGCCGCCTACCGGTTCGCGCTCACTCGCCCCACCTCGGTACTTGTCCTCGGTGGGGCGCGCGACTTCTTCGGCAACGGCATCCATCTGAACGTCATCGAGGCGGCCTGCGACCCGGCCGGCGAGTCCTGGGCGAATCTCCACGCGATCGACGACCTGGTCGAGGCGGTGCTGCGCACCACCGACCGGCTGGTGGTGGCGGCCCTCGGCGGCAACGCGGCGGCCGGCGGCCTCATGCTCGCGCTCGCCGCCGACGAGGTGTGGTGCCGCACGGGCGCCGTCCTCAATCCGCACTACCGCAGGATGGGTCTGTACGGCTCGGAGTTCTGGACGTACTCGCTGCCGCGCCGCGTCGGAGAGGAGACGGCCCGTCGGCTGACGAGCGAGGCGCTGCCGCTGAGTGCCGCCACCGCGGCACGTATCGGTCTGGTGGACCGGCTCGTGCCCGTCCCGGCCCGGGAGTTCGCCGCCGCGACCGAACGCGGGGCGACAGCTCTCGCCGGTGACCCGGACCTGGCGCGGCGCATCGCCGCGAAGGCCACGGCACGGCGGGCCGACGAGGCGCGGCGCCCGCTCGCGGACCACCGGCGGGCCGAACTCGCCCGGATGCGTGCCGTCTTCTTCGACCTCCGGGCGCCGTACCACGCCCTGCGGTCGGCCTTCGTCAGAAAGCAGCCCGGCGGATGCGACCGGCCACTGAGCGGGGACGCGCGATGACCCGCTCCGGTACGCGGCTGCTGGTGGCGGGCGTCGGCAACATCTTCCTCGCGGACGACGCCTTCGGCCCCGAGGTCCTGCGCTCCCTGGAGCGGCGCCCCCTGCCGCCCGAGGTGCGGGCGCGGGACTTCGGCATCCGCGGCCTGGACCTTGCCTACGAACTCCTGGACGGCTACGACGTCACCGTCCTGGTCGACGCGGCCGAACGGGGCCACCCGCCCGGCACGCTGTCCCTGATCGAGCCGGAGCTCCCCGGCGGCCCCCGCGCCACGGCCCCGCCCGAGGCGCACGGCATGGACCCGGCCAAGGTGCTCGCCCTGGCCGCCCATCTCGGCGACGGACCGCTGCCCCGCGTCCTCGTGCTGGCCTGCGAACCCCAGGTACGCCCGCGCGGCGACGAGGACATCCTCCCCGGCATCAGCGCACCCGTGGCGGACGCGGTCGAGCGGGCCGTGGACGCCCTGCACGCCTTGGTCCCCGAGTTGCTCGCGGATCCCACGTCCAGCCCCCGGTTGAGCCGCCCGGAGGAATCCCCGAACCCGTCCGCGGCAGGGCTCGCCGCTCGGTCGGCCCGCGACGTCGAGGATCGATGACCGGGACGCCACCCTGTCCCGGTTCATCCGAGCCCGTCGTGAGGAGCTGCGCCCATGTGCGAGTCCGAGGACGTCACCCACGCCGCCCAGGCCGTCCTGGCGAAGAACGACGGCCTGGCCGCGCGCCTGCGGGCCGACCTGGCCCGGCGCCGGGTGAGCGTGGTCAATCTGCTGTCCAGCCCGGGCAGCGGCAAGACGGAACTGCTCGCCGGCGTGCTGGCGCGTGCGGTGGAGCGGGGCATCCCGGTGGCCGCGCTCACCGCCGACCTGGCGACGGAGAACGACGCCCGCCGGCTCGCCCGCTCCGGGGCACCGGTCAAGCAACTTCTGACCGACGGCCTGTGCCATCTGGAGGCCCGGCAGTTGGGCGGGCATGTGGCGAACTGGCTGCCACCGGACACCGCGCTGCTCTTCGTGGAGAACGTCGGCAACCTGGTCTGCCCGGCCTCCTACGACCTCGGCGAGACCTTGCGGATCGTCCTCATGGCGGTGACCGAGGGCGCGGACAAGCCGCTCAAGTACCCCACCGCCTTCGGCTCCGCCCATCTGGTGGTCCTCACCAAGACGGATCTGGCCGAACCGGCAGACTTCGACGCGGCGGCCTTCGACGCCCATGTACGGCAGGTCAATCCCGGGGTGGAGATCGTACGGTCGTGCGCGCGCACCGGCGACGGTGTCGACACCGTCCTGGAGCGGGTGCTCGCGGTGCGGGACGGGGCCCCGGTGCACCGTCCGCCCCTCGCGCCGCACCCGCACGGCCACGTGCACGAGGACTCCGGCCTCCCGGCCGGCCAAGTTTCGTGACAGCGCCCACCACCCCGGCGGTACGCCGCCGCGTCGTCGTGCACGGCACCGTGCAGGGCGTGGGCTTCCGCCCGTACGTGCACCGGCTGGCCTGCGACCTGCTGCTGTCCGGATTCGTCAGCAATACCGCGTACGGCGTGCTCATCGAGGTGGAGGGCACACCGGAGGGCGTGGTCCGGTTCTGCGACCTGCTGGCCGCCGAGCCGCCACCGCTGGCCGCCGTCACCGGCCTCGGCGTCGAGGACGTACCCGCCACGGGCGCCGACGACGCCTTCACCATCCGCACCACCGAGCAGTCCCCTGGCCGCACCCAGCTGCCGCCGGACACCGCCACCTGTGCCGACTGCCTGCGTGAGCTGGCCGATCCGGGCGACCGCCGGCACCGCCATCCCTTCGTCACCTGCACCCACTGCGGACCCCGGTTCACCATCGCCACCGGGATGCCGTACGACCGGGTGGCCACCACGATGTCCGGCTTCCCGCTGTGTCCCGCCTGCGCCCGGGAGTACGGCGATCCCGGTGACCGGCGGTTCCATGCCCAGCCCGTGGCCTGCCCCGACTGCGGACCCCGGCTGCGTCTGGTGCCCGCGCCCGGCACCGGAATCCGCCCCGCCCGGGGCGCCGACGCGACGGCGGCGGCACGGGCGCTGCTGGCCGCCGGACGGATCGTCGCGGTGAAAGGCCTCGGCGGCTACCACCTGGCCTGCGACGCCGACAACCCACGGGCCGTCGACGCACTGCGCACCCGTAAGGCCCGAGGCGGCAAGCCCTTTGCGGTGATGTGCGCCGACCTCGCCGACGCGGAGCGGCTCGCCGAGATCTCCGACGCCGAGCGCGCCGCCCTCACCGGGCCCCGGCGCCCGATCGTCCTGCTCCGCCCACGCCCCTCGAACCTCGCCCCCGGTGTCTGCCCCGGCAGCCCGCACCTCGGCGTGATGCTGCCCTACACCCCCGTGCACACCCTGCTGTTCGGACTGCCCGGCGATCCGCCGGGCCCGCGCGCGCTGGTCATTACGAGCGGCAACCGTTCCGGGGAACCGATCGTCACCGACGACGAGGAAGCACTGACCCGGCTGGCGGGACTGGCCGACGCCTGGCTCGCCCACGACCGCCCCATCGCCGCGCCGTGCGACGACTCACTGCTGCGGGTGCGCCCCGACGGCACCGAGCAGGTGCTGCGCCGCTCCCGCGGTTATGTGCCCAGGCCGCTGCGCCTGCCGTTCTCGGTGCGCCCCACGCTCGCGGTGGGCGGCGACTTGAAGAACGCGCTGTGCCTCGGCGAGGGCGATCAGGCCTGGTTCGGCCCCCACATCGGCGACATGGGGGAGCTGACGACCCTGGAGGCCGCGCGGCGGGCCGAGTCCCATCTGCGGGCCCTGACCGGGGTGCGCCCCGAACGCGTCGTCGCCGACCGCCACCCCGGCTACCACTCGTCACGGTGGGCCCGCCGACGAGCCTCGGGGCTGCCCGAACCGCGCCCCGTCCTCGTCCAGCACCACCACGCGCACCTCGCCTCCACGATGGCCGAGCACGGCCTCGACGGCACCACGCCCGTGATCGGCGTCGCGTTCGACGGCACCGGTTACGGTGACGACGGCACCGTCTGGGGCGGTGAGTTCCTGCTCGCCGACTACGTCGGCCACCGGCGCTTCAGCCGGCTGACCCCGGCCCCGCTCCCCGGCGGCGACGCGGGCGTCGCCAACCCCTGCCGTCTTGCGCTGGCGCGGCTGTGGGCCGCCGGCCTGCCATGGGACCCGGCCCTGCCCAGCGTCACCGCTTGCGCACCCGATGAACTCGCCCTTCTCAAAAGGCAGCTGACGCGCCAGGTGGCCTGCGTGCCGACCTCCAGCATGGGTCGGCTCTTCGATGCCGTCGCGTCCCTGGTGGGGGTGTGCCATCGCGCGGGATACGAGGCCCAGGCCGCCCTGGAGCTGGAGGCCGCGGCGGCCTCGGCCTGGGGCGGCGACAGCGCGGCGTACGCCTTCGGCGTCGGCCCCCGGGGCTGTGATCCGGCGCCGCTGCTCGGTTCGATCGTCGCCGACCTGCGCAGCGGCACCCCCGCGCCGGTCATCGCCGCCCGCTTCCACCGGGGCGTGGCGCGCGCCGTCCTGGAGATCTGCCGGCGCGCACGCGAGGCCACCGGGCTCACGGTCGTCGCCCTGAGCGGCGGCGTCTTCGCCAACGCACTGCTGGAGTTGGAGTGCACGACGCTGCTGGCCGACGACGGCTTCGCGGTGCTCAGGCACGGCGAAGTCCCGCCGAACGACGGCGGGTTGGCCCTCGGCCAGCTGGCGGTCGCGGCCCACGAACGACGAACGGAGTGACCATGTGTTTGGCAGTGCCCGGCAAGGTCGTGTCCATCGACACCGGATCCGATCCGCTCACCGGGACGATCGATTTCGGCGGCGTGCGCAAGGAAGCCTGCCTGGAGTACGTCCCCGAGGTGCGGATCGGTGAGTACGTCATCGTGCACGTCGGTTTCGCGCTCCAGCGCCTGGACGAGGAGTCGGCGCTGGCCTCCCTGAAACTCTTCGAGGAACTGGGGTTGCTGGAGGAGGAGTTCGGCGACGCCTGGGAACAGGCGGCCCGGGACGCGGGAGTCGCCGCGGTGGGCGAGGAACCCCGAGAGAGCGAGGCCCGGTGAAGTACATCGACGAGTTCAACGACCCCGAACTGGCGCGGCTGCTGCTGGACGAGATCCGCGCCACCGCCACCCGCCCCTGGGCCCTGATGGAGGTGTGCGGCGGGCAGACCCACTCCATCATCCGGCACGGCATCGACCAACTGCTGCCCGAACAGATCGAGTTGATCCACGGCCCCGGCTGCCCCGTCTGCGTCACCCCGCTGGACGTCATCGACAAGGCACTGGAGATCGCCGCGCGCCCCGGCGTGATCTTCTGCTCCTTCGGCGACATGCTCCGCGTCCCGGGCACCGACCGCGACCTGTTCCGGGTCAGGGGCGAGGGCGGCGACGTACGGGTGGTGTACTCGCCGCTCGACGCCCTGGAGCTGGCCCGCCGCAACCCGGACCGGGAGGTGGTCTTCTTCGCCATCGGCTTCGAGACGACAGCCCCGGCCAACGCCATGGCCGTGCACCAGGCCCGCCGCCTGGGCCTGACCAACTTCAGCCTGCTGGTGTCCCATGTGCGGGTTCCACCCGCGATCGAGGCCATCATGACGGCCCCCGCCTGCCGGGTGCAGGGGTTCCTGGCCGCCGGGCATGTGTGCAGCGTGATGGGCACGGCCGAGTATCCGCTGCTCGCCGACCGTTTCCGGGTACCGCTCGTGGTGACCGGCTTTGAACCGCTGGACATCCTTGAGGGCATCCGCCGGGCGGTACGGCAGCTGGAGCGCGGTGAGCACCGGGTGGAGAACGCCTACCCACGTGCCGTGCGTGCGGAGGGCAACCCGGCCGCCGTACGCATGATCGAGGAGGTCTTCGAGGTCACCGACCGGAACTGGCGCGGCATCGGGCCCATCCCCCGCAGCGGCTGGCGACTGACCGAGGCGTTTCGCGCCTACGACGCCGAGCATCGCTTCGACGTCACCGGCATGCGGACCGAGGAACCCGCCGAGTGCCGCAGCGGCGAGGTGCTCCAAGGACTGATCAAGCCGACCGAGTGCGCCGCGTTCGGCACCACCTGCACCCCGCGTTCCCCGCTCGGCGCGACCATGGTCTCCAGCGAGGGCGCCTGCGCGGCCTATTACCTCTACCGCCGGATGAACGGCCCCACTGCGCAGACCGCCCAGGCCGTCCGCGAGGAGATGAACCCCGTTGTCTGAACTCGTCGAACCGACGGTCGACCCCGCCGACTGGACCTGCCCCGCCCCGCTGCGCGACCAGCCGCTGGTGGTGATGGGGCACGGCGGAGGCGGTGCCCTGTCCGCCGAGCTGATGGAGCAGGTGTTCGCCCCCGCCTACGGCAACGCCACGCTTGCCGCACTGGCCGACTCCGCCGTCCTCGAACTGGGCGGGGCCCGCCTCGCGTTCTCCACCGACGCCTACGTGGTCCGGCCGCTGTTCTTCCCCGGCGGCAGCCTGGGCGACCTCGCGGTCAACGGCACCGTCAACGACCTCGCGATGAGCGGCGCCCGGCCCGCCTTCCTGTCCGCCGCCTTCGTCCTGGAGGAGGGCGTGCGGCTGAGCGTCGTCGAAGGGATCGCGCGCGCCATGGGCGCGGCGGCCGAGGCGGCGGGAGTCGTCGTGGCCACGGGCGACACCAAGGTCGTGGAGTCCGGGCACGGCGACGGCGTCTATGTCACCACCTCCGGGGTCGGGCTCGTCCCCGACGGGGTCGACATCCGGCCCCAGCGCGCCCGGCCCGGTGACGCCGTCATCGTCAGCGGCCCGATCGGCCTGCACGGGGTGGCCGTCATGAGCGTGCGGGAGGGACTGGAGTTCGGCGTCGAGATCGCCAGCGACACCGCGCCGCTGGCCGACCTGGTGGCGGCGATGCTGGCGGTCACCCCGGACATCCATGTGCTGCGCGATCCCACCCGCGGCGGACTGGCCGCGTCCCTGAACGAGATCGCCCGTGCCTCGGGCACGGGTGTCCGGCTGCGGGAGCGCGCGATCCCGGTGCCGGACGCGGTCGCGAACGCCTGCGGGTTCCTGGGCCTCGATCCCCTCTACGTAGCCAACGAGGGGCGGCTGGTCGCCTTCGTACCGCCGTCGGCGGCGGAGGAGGTCCTCGCCGCGATGCGCGCCCACCCGCAGGGCGTCGGCGCCACTGTGATCGGGGAGTGCGTCGCCGAGCACCCCGGCATGGTCGTGGTCGCGACCGGCCTCGGCGGGACCCGGGTGGTGGATCTGCCGCTGGGTGAGCAACTGCCGCGCATCTGCTGACCCGCACGGACCGGGCCCCGCCACGGCAACGTGCCGCGGCGGGGCCCGGTTGGTCAGTGGACCGAGGTGATCTCCAACTCCCGGCCGCTGCGCAGCTCGGTGGAGGGCTGATCGCAGCGCGGGCACCAGAAGAACGGCGGCATGCCCACCGGGAACTCCTCGGCGCACCGGCCGCAGAAGGCCTGAGCGGGGACCTGCTCCACCACGAGCCGGGCCGCGGCGAGGGCCGTGCCGTCGCGGGCCACCTCGAAGGCGAAGCTCAGCGCGTCGGGGACGACACCGGCCAGCTCGCCGACCCGGACGGTGACCGCCGAGACGGCGTTAGTGCCGTCCGCCCGGGCGCGCTCGCCGGCCTGCTCGATGATCGCGGTCGCGATCGAGAGCTCGTGCACGGCCGGATCACGGGTAGCGGCGGCGCGCGCGAAGCCCGCCTGCCATCCGCCAGATCCGCACTTCGCGGCGCAGGCTCGGGAACTCACTGACCAGCAAGGCCAGTACCACCGCGCCCGCCAGGACGGCCTCGGCCATCAGCAGCCGGTGTCCCGACGCCGTGGCTCTCTCGGTACCTGCTTGTCGGACCTTCATCGCGGCGACTCCCTGTCGTTAGTCATCGTCGTTCGTCATCCCGGGGGGATGTTCGGCATGACGTCGAGCAGGGCGTCGTGCCGCTTCCAATGGATCCCGGTGGAGCGGCGCGCGTCCGCGGTGCCGTCCTCGTGATGCCCGGTCTGGTGTGTGTACGGCCCCTGGTTGCCCTGATGCATGCCGGGCACGTGCCCGTTCGCGTCGGGCTTGGTGTGGGGTCGGCCGACCCTGATGCTGCCCATGAGGTGTTCCTTCCTCCTTCTCGCCGCCGCGCCGCGGGGTGCGGCGGTCATGGCCGCTCGGTGAGGTCCGCGAAGAACCGCTCGACGGCCGGCCAGACCCGGCCGCCACCGGACAGGCCCCGCCATTCCCGGCGGACGACGGCGACCATCCGGAAGCAGTCGTCGACCGGCACGATCCAGTGGTGGTCGAGGCCGTGCACGGTGTTCACCAGCAGCGCCTCCACGTCCGGCGCCAGGGAGGCGAGCTCCGGCCGGGCCGCGACCAGGCGTCGCCAGGCAGCCGCGTCCACCTCCCAACGCATGGCACCGGCAGGGCTCGGGCCCTCCGCGGTGACCGTGCCGTCGGCACGGGGCACGAAGAACACCAGGCCGACGGGCACGCCCAGGACCTCAGTGTCCACCTTGGGGAGCCGGATCCGCCTGCGGGGGACGAGCCGGTAGCGGCCGTCCCCCGCGCCGTCGTCGGCGAACAGCACCGAACAGGCGCCACAGGCACAGGCGACCTGCTCCTCGGAGAGGTCGTACAGGTGGGCGTGCTCGTCGGGCACCGGCGCGGCGCACAGGTCGCACCGCTCCTGTTCGGCGCTCGCCGTGCGGCGGGCCGAGGAACGGATGAGGCGGGCCAGAGCACCCTGCGTGGTCATGGTGCGCCCCGGTGCGTGAGCGTGGTCAGCGGTACGAACGCGGGGGGCGTGACCTGCACCGGCTCCACCGCCGTGAGCTCCGGCGCGACGGCGAGCACCGCCTCCCGGACCGCGGCGGTGACGTCGCCTGACCCCGTACCGCACCCGGAGCCGCAACCGCCGCCCGCCGTCAGCCGGACCCGGCCCACGCCCGCCTCCACGCCCGCCCACTCCACGTCGCCGCCGCGTTCGCGCACCGCGGGCCGCAACCGCTCGACCGCGCGGGCCGCCCGGCGCTCGACGGGCTCCGGGTGGAGGGAGTGCAGCACCAGCAGGTGGCCCAGCAGCTCGTCGTCGGCGAGGCGTTCGGCCAGCGGCCCGTCGGCCCGGTCCATGACGCGGGCCAGCGCCTCGCCGTAGACCTCGGTCAGGAGCCCGACCGCCTCGACGGCGGAGCGGGTGGCCGGGCCGGGCGCCGCGTCGAGCCCTTCCAGCAGCGCGTCGAGCCGGGCCAGCCGGGCCTCCACGTCCGGGTCGGCCAGCCGCTCGGCCGCGGCCTCGGGCTCAGCCATGGTTGGCCCCGTACGTCGGCGAGTGCAGGGTGGTCAGCGTCTTGCCCTTGCCGACGTACATGTGCACTCCGCACGGCAGACAGGGGTCGAAACTGCGGACGGTGCGCATGATGTCGACGCCCTTGAAGTCGTCCGGCCCGTTCTCCTCGAAGATGGGCTGCCCCTGGACGGCGTCCTCGTACGGGCCGGGGGTGCCGAACTTGTCGCGGGGGCTGGCGTTCCAGGGGGTGGGCGGGTACGGGTGATAGTTGGCGATCTTCTTGTCCTTGATCACCAGGTGGTGGGAGAGGACACCGCGCACCGCCTCGTGGAAGCCGCAGCCGATCGCCTCGTCGGGCACCTCGAAGTTCTCGAACACCTTCGTGTCGCCGGCCCGTACCAGGCCCATCGCCTCTTCGAGGAACTGAAGGGCCATGGCGGCCGCGTACGCGACGAAGTACGGCCGGGCGCGATCCCGTTCGATGGTGTTGCTCCATTTCGGGATGCGCCATTCCAGGGTCGTCTCCGGCAGTGACTCGCCCTTGGGCAGCGAGATGCGCACGCTGTTGCCGGTGGCCTTGACATAGGGGGTGTCGACCAGGCCGCTCAGCGCGGTGGACCACAGCCGGGCCAGCGGGCCGCCGCCGGTGTCCAGGGCGAGATGCTCCCCGGTGCGTCCGTCGTGCCAGCGGGGGCTCATCACCCAGCTGTACTTGTCGTCGAAGTCGCGCTTCTGCGGCACCGGGACCGTCGTCTGGTTCCACGGGTGGCGCATGTCGACCGGATTGCCGAGGGGGTCGTGGGTGACGAAGGGCTGCTCGTTGACCCAGTCCTCGTAGTAGGAGCTTCCCAGCATGATGCGCAGTCCGAGATTGATGTCGACGAGGTTGTTGGTGACCAGTTCGCCGTCGACGACGATGCCCGGGGTGACGTACATCGCCTTGCCCCAGTGGTTCATGTTCTCGTAGCGGTAGTCCACGACGTCGGGGTCCTGGAAGGCGCCCCAGCAGCCCAGCAGAACGCGGCGGCGGCCGACCTCCTCGTAGCCGGGCAGCGCCTCGTAGAAGAAGTCGAAGACGTCGTCGTTCATGGCGACGGCCTTCTTGACGAAGTCGATGACCCGCATGAGCCGGCTGAGGTAGTCGGTGAACACCGTCGGCTGCGGCAGTGTGCCGACGCCACCGGGGTACAGCGTGGAGGGGTGCACATGGCGCCCCTCCATCAGGCAGAACATCTCGCGGGTGACCCGGCTGACCTTCAGCGCCTCCTTGTAGACCTCGCCCTCGAAGGGGTTGAAGGCCTTCATGATGTCGGCGATCGTGCGGTAGCCGTGGATGTCCCCGCGGGGTGCGTCGGTGCGTTCGGCGCGGGCCAGCACACCAGGATTGGTGGCCTTGACCATCGCCTCGCAGAAGTCCACGAACACCAGGTTGTCCTGGAAGATCGTGTGGTCGAACATGTACTCGGCCGCCTCGCCGAGGTTGACGATGTGCTCGGCCAGCCGGGGCGGTTTGACGCCGTAGGCCATCTGCTGGGCGTAGTCGGAGCAGGTGGTGTGGTTGTCGCCGCAGATCCCGCAGATGCGGGACGTGATGAAGCCCGCGTCCCGCGGATCCTTGCCCTTCATGAACACCGAGTAGCCGCGGAAGAGTGACGAGGTGCTGTGACACTCCACGACTTCCCGGTTGGCGAAGTCGATCTTCGTGTAGATGCCCAGGTTTCCGATGATCCGGGTGATCGGATCCCAGGACATGTCCACGATCTGCGGCGGTTTGCGTTCCGTGGGCCGGGCCTCGGTGGTGGTCATCGCTGTTCGTGCCCCTCGCTGCTGGTGTACGTCATGGTCGTGGTCGATGTGCGGGTGGCGCGGGTTCAGGGACGCCAGCGCGGGTTGTAACCGCTGGTCAGCTTCCGCTTGTTGTGGCGCCAACGGGGTTCGTGGTTGACCAACTCGTTCGTGACGCCGCGCAGTCGGCGGATGACGGCGCCGTACGGCTTGATGGCGAGCGACGACAGGGTGCCGCCGGGCGGCTCGTCCATGAACGGCATGAACGCGTCGGGGAAGCCCGGCATCGTGCAGCCGATGCAGATGCCGCCGACGTTCGGACAGCCGCCGACCCCGGCCATCCAGCCCCGCTTGGGTACGTTGCAGTTGACGACCGGACCCCAGCAGCCCGTCTTGACCAGGCACTTGGGGGAGTTGTAGTCACGGGCGAAACTGGCCTGCTCGTAGTACGAGCCGCGGTCGCAGCCCTCGTGGACCGTCTTCCCGAACAGCCACTGCGGGCGCAGCATGTGGTCCAGCGGGGGCGGGGGAGCGGAGCCGGCCGCGTGGTGGAGGACCCAGATCAGGGTCTCCATGAAGTTCTCGGGCTGGATCGGGCAGCCCGGCACGTTCACCACGGGCAGCCCGGCCTGTGACCTGAAGTCCCAGCCCAGATAGTCCGCGAGGCCCATGCATCCGGTCGGATTCCCGGCCATCGCGTGGATTCCGCCGAAGGTGGCGCAGGTGCCCGCCGCCACCACGGCCCAGGCTTTGGGGGCCAGTTGGTCGATCCACGAGTTCAGGGTCTGTGGCTCACCGGTCTCCGGGTCGTTGCCGAAGGAGGTCCAGTAGCCGTCGCCCTCGATGACGTTCTGGTTGGGGATCGAGCCTTCGATGACCAGGATGAAGGGGGCCAGCTCCCCGCGTGCCGCCGCCCGGTACGGAGCGAGGAAGTCCTCGCCGCCCAGGCTCGGCGAGAGCACCTTGTTGACCAGGTTGACCTTCGGCAGACCCGGGATCAGACCGAGCACCAGGTCCTCGATGGAGGGCTGGTCGGCGGCGGTGAGGGAGACGGTGTCGCCGTCGCAGCTCATGCCCTCGGAGATCCAGAGGATGTGGATCTCGTCGAAGCCCTGTCGGTCCTCGCCACGACTGGGCTCGCCGCCGACCTCGGTGGTGCCACTGTGCGTCGTCATGTCATCGGCCTCCGCTGTCGGGGGTGGGGGAGTCGGTCCGCGGCGCGCCGGGGGCCGCTGCGTCGGCGGACGTGAGCGGCTCGAGTTCGTCGGGGCGGAAGTAGTGGAAGCGGCCGTACCAGGTGTGCAGTTCGGCCGCGGGGTCGTCGTCGAGCGTGACGGCGAGGTGCATGCTGCCGTCCACGTCGTGGAGCACGGCGGCGACCTGTGCGGTCCGGCCGACCAGGAACATGTCCTGGGCGTCGGCGCCCCGGCCACGGGGGCGGAGCCGTACGCGGCTGCCCGCGCCGACGGACACGCCGTCGACGAGCACGGTGTCGGTGGTCGGGGACAGCCCGGAGTCGGCGCCCTCCTGCCACCAGGTCGGCCGATCGGCGGCGGGGCCGGCCGGCTTCAGCGAGCGGACGGCTCCGTGCAGTCGGGCGAAGACTTCCGGGGGCATGGTGTCGACCCGGTCGAGGATGGCGGCGGCCCGTGGGTCGGTGGCGCGTGCCTCCCGTTTCTCCTCGTCCGTGAGCAGCATCGTGCGCAGGGTGAGGATCTCGTCGATCTCCGCGGCATCATGCAGATCGCCCGGGCTCTCCGGCGCCACCTGGGGGTGGTCGGGAAGGATGATCGGTGCGGAGAGCAGGAGGTGTCCGGTGCCGTCGGCGTCGGTCCCTGCTGCCGGGGCCTGGCCGCCGAGGACGGGGAAGGTGAAGGCGTTCCGGCAGGCGCGGGCGTGTTCGAGCAGGGGCGCGGGGGGATCGATCAGCGAGACGAAGTCCACGCCGTCCCCGTCGAGGAGGGTGTGCGTGGCGATGAGGGCACCGCGCAGCGCCTCGTCGCGAGGCAGCCGCGGATCGGGCGCCGGCCCGGTGTTCGCGGTGCGTACCCGGATCCGGCAGACGTCGTCATGGAGCCGCTCGACCACGAGCGTGGTGTGCGCGCGTACCTCCTCGCGTCGGCGCACCACCCGTCCGACCCGTTCGGGCAACGGCTCGATGTCCGTGCCGGCCTCCGAGCCGACCGGGACCGTATGTTCACCCTGGAGAAGGTCGGCCAGGCGGACGGCGACCTCGGCCTCGCGCGGTACCGCCTCGTCAAAGGTCAGATACGCCGCGCCGGAGTCCGTCCGCAGCGACGCGACGGCACGGTGGCCGCCGTCCGGGGCGGCCTCCTCCACCTGCTTGTGCTGCATCTGGAGGTAGCGCACCTTCACCCGTACGACAGCACCGGGACGGCGGACGCGCAGCAGGCACTCGGTCTGCTGGTACCAGGAGTCGGCGGAGCCGGACACGCCCGGGACGACGGGTCCGGACGCCTCCACCCAGTCGCGGGGGAAGAGCACCCCGAACTGCCATCTGACGCGGTTCTTCGCCGAGGACCGACGGTAGGGGTAAAGCAGGTAGCCCTCGTACAGAACGGCGTCGGCGAGGGCGCTGAGCTGCTCGAAGCCGCATCGGGAGGGGGTTGCCGGCAGGTCCTCGCCGGCCACGGGGACAGCGCCCGCCGCATCGCCCTCGGTCAGGCCCCTGGGCATTCCGCCTCCTGGTTCCTCGGATCCGTCTGCGCGCACATCCCTTCCACGACGGTCACATCCGTAACAGATCGCCGCTTCCCCGGGACCGTCTCCACTGAGCCGTTCGGGGGAGTGGCCGGCGGCCGGGCACCCGACCGCCCGCGCCTTCCCCGCTTCCCGGCCCGGAATCCGCGGACCACCCCCAGCCTGGGCACCCGCACAACCCCGGCCCACCCCCGTTGGGACCACGCAGCGACCCCGGCCCCAGCCCTGTTCCGCCCGCCCGCGCGCGTGCTGTCGTGAGCTCCCCTTCCCCGAACACCCGTGCCCGTCGGGCACGGACCCGAGGAGATGTGATGCCCGAAGCACCACCGGACGAGGAACCGGCCCTGCATGTCGACGCGATCGACGTGATCTACGGCCGGGCCGTGTCCGCCCTGCGTTCCGTGTCGCTGACCGTTCCGCACGGTGGCGTCGTCGCCCTGCTCGGTGCCAATGGCGCGGGCAAGACGACGCTGCTGCGGGCCGTGTCGGGCACCTTGCGCCTGCACCGCGGCGCGGTCACCGCGGGCCGTATCCGTTACGGCGCCACGGAACTCGACGGACGCGATCCGGTCGCCGCGGTGCGCGCCGGGGTTGTGCAGGTCCCGGAGGGCAGACGGGTGTTCGCCGGGCTCACGGTCGACGAGAACCTGCGTACCGGGGGGCTGGGGCTCGGCCGCCGCGCCCCCGCTCTCGTGCGTGAGGCCCGGGACCGGGTCTTCGCCCTCTTTCCCCGGCTCGCCGAGCGCACCCACCAGGCCGCCGGTCTGCTCTCCGGCGGTGAGCAGCAGATGCTCGCCATCGGTCGCGCGCTGATGGCCGCACCCCGGCTGCTTCTGCTGGACGAGCCCTCCCTCGGTCTCGCCCCGCAGATGGTGGCCCGGATCGCCGACGTCGTGAAGGAGATCAACTCCCAGGGCACCGCCGTGCTCCTGGTCGAACAGAACGCCGGCATGGCGCTCTCCCTCGCGGACAGCGCCTACGTCCTGGAGGTCGGCGAGATCCGGCTCTCCGGGGCGGCCGACGAACTCGCCCGCACGGACGCCGTACGGCGGCTCTACCTGGGCGAGACCGCCGACGGTCAGGGGGCCGCGTGAACGACCGCACCACCACGCCGCCCGTACTCGACGTACGGGACGTCACCGTCCGGTTCGCCGGGCTCACCGCCCTGGACAGCGTGTCCTTCACGGTCGTCCCGGGCTCCGTGCACGCCCTCATCGGACCGAACGGCGCGGGCAAGTCCACCTGCTTCAACGTCCTTTCGGGCCTGTACCGCCCCGCCTCCGGCAGTGTCCGCCTCGGCGACACCGATCTCACCAGCCTCGCCCCGCACCGCATCGCCGCCCTCGGTATCGCCCGCACCTTCCAGAACATCGTCACCACCGAAGGCACGGTCGGCGACAACCTGATGCTCGGCCGCCACATCCTGTCCCGCGCCGGTTTCGCCGCCAGCGCCCTGCGCCTGCCCAGCGCCGTGCGCGAACAGCGCGAGCACCTCGCCCGCGCCCGCGAGATCGCCGAACTCACCGGCCTCGGACCGCACTTCGACTCCCCGGTCGCGCTGCTGTCCTACGGCGACCGCAAACGCGTCGAGTTCGCCCGCGCCCTCTGTCTGGAGCCAACAGTGCTACTGCTCGACGAACCGGTGGCCGGCATGAACGCGGCCGAACGGGCCCGCACCGCCGACACCATCCGCGCCGTCCGCGCCGAACTCGGCCTCTCCGTCGTGCTGGTGGAACACGACATGGGACTGGTCATGCGGCTCGCCGACGAGGTCACCGTGCTCGACTTCGGCCGGGTCATCGCCCACGGCACCCCCGACGAGGTCCGCCGCGACCCCGAGGTGCTGCGCGCCTACCTCGGCACCGAGGCCACCGAGGAGGACGCGGCATGACCGGCTTCCTCGACAACATCCTCAACGGCCTGGCCCTCGGCTCGGTCTACGCCCTGGTCGCCCTCGGCTTCGTCATCATCTTCAAGGCCTCCGGCGTCATCAACTTCGCCCACGGCTCCCTGCTCCTGCTCGGCGGCTACCTCACCGCGGTGCTCCACGACGACCTCGGCTTCGCGGGCGCCCTCGCGGTCGCCGTCCTCGCCACCGCGGCCGTCGCCGGGCTGATGGACCGGTTCCTGCTCCAGGTCGGCGAACAGGACGCCCAGGCCGCCCATGTGCAGACCATCGTCACCATCGGCGTCGACATCGTCCTGCTCACCGACCTCTCCCGGCGCATCGGCGGCGACCTCCTCTCCCTCGGCGACCCCTGGGGCGACTCGGTCACCGGCCTCGGCCCCATCACGGTCGCCGACAGCCGCCTCGCCGCGATCGTGGTCTCCACCGTCGTCATCGGCGCCGTCTTCGCCCTCTTCCGGTACACCAACTGGGGCCTGGCGCTGCGTGCTTCGGCCGAGGACCTGGAGGCGGCCGCGCTGATGGGCGTACGGCTGGTGCGAATGCGCACCCTCGCTTGGTGCCTGGCCGGCGGACTCGCCGCGCTGGCCGCGGTGTTCCTCGCCGCGTTCCCGGCCCCGGGACTCGAGCGTACGACCGGACAGATCGCCCTGAAGGCCTTCCCCGCCGCCATCCTCGGCGGCATGGCCTCACCACCCGGCGCCCTCGCCGGCAGCATGCTGATCGGCCTGACCGAGGCCCTGGTCGCCGGATACCAGTCCGAACTCCACGTCCTGGGCGAAGGGTTCGGCGATGTCGCCCCGTACGCCGTGATGGTCCTCGTCCTTCTCGTACGGCCCAACGGGCTGTTCGGCGCGAAGGGAGCGGCTCGTGTCTGAACTGCTGCGCCGCTACCGCGCCGGAACCGTCCTCCTCGTCGTCCTGCTGTGCGCGCTGCCCTTCTACCTGGACGCCTTCTGGCTGCGCATCGGCCTGTTCTCCATGGCCGCCGCCGTCGGCGCCGTGGGCCTCGGACTGCTGTCCGGAACGGCGGGCCAACTCTCCCTCGGCCACGCCTTCTTCCTCGCCGTCGGCGCCTACGGCTACGTCTGGCTCGCCGGAGAACCCGGCCCCGGACTGCCGCCCGCCGTCGCCCTCGTCCTCGCGGTCCTGCTCGCCGGAGCCGCGGGCGGACTGTTCAGCCCCGTCGCGGGCCGGGTGCGCGGCATCTACCTCGGCGTCGCCACCCTCGCCCTGGTCTTCCTCGGCCACCACGTCCTGCTCACCGCGGACTCGATCACCGGCGGATTCAACGGCCGCTCGGTGCCCCCACTGGAGCTCGGCGGCTTCTCCTTCACCGCCACCGACCCCGAACTGACCGTGCTCGGCGTGCCGTTCGGCGCCGAGGAACGCCTGTGGTACCTGGGCATGGCCCTGTTCGCGCTGACCTGGTTCACCGCCCGCGGCCTGCGGCTCGGACGCCCCGGCCGGGCCCTGGTGGCGCTGCGCGACAGCGAGACCGCGGCCGCGGTGATGGGCGTGCACATCGCCCGCTACCGCTCGGCGGCGTTCGTGGTCTCTTCCATGTACGCGGGCCTGGCCGGGGTGATGCTCGCCCTCGCCTTCCGCCGTGTGGTCCCGGACTACTTCTCCCTCGCCCTCTCGGTCGACTACCTCGCCATGATCGTCATCGGCGGTCTCGGCTCGGTCGCCGGAGCCACCGCGGGCGCCGTCTTCGTCACCGCGCTGCCCCTGCTGATGACCCGCTACGCCGACCAGCTGCCCCTGGTGGCGGCGCCCGGCACCACCGACGGAGCGGTCGGCCCCACCGAGGCGGCCCGCTACCTCTACGGAGCGGCGATCGTCCTGATCCTGCTCTTCGCCCCCGACGGACTGCACGGACTGCTCAGGCGCACCCGCGCCCGCATCCAGAGCCGGCGGACCGCCCTCAAGGACAAGGACGCGGACCCCGCGACCCCGACCCCCTCACCCGCCTCAGCCGAACGAGCCAAGGAGCCGACACCGTGAACCACCCCACGCACCGCACCAGGACGGTCCTGGCCGCCGCCCTGACAGCCCTGCTCCTCGCGGGCACCGGATGCAGCTCCAAGGCGGACAGCGACAGTGCCGCCGACGGCGCCGACGGCGTCAAGGGCGGGCCCGGCGTCACCGACAAGACCATCAAGCTCGGCGCCCTCACCGACCTGACCGGCCCGTACGCCACCCTCGGCAAGTCCATCGTGCAGGCCCAGCAGATGTGGGCCGACGAGACCAATGCCGAGGGCGGGATCTGCGGCCGCAAGGTCGAGATCGTGGTCAAGGACCACGGCTACGACGTCCAGAAGGCGGTCACCGCCTACGCCGACATCGCCCCCGACGTGGTCGCCATGCCCCAGGTCATCGGCTCCCCGGTGGTCGCAGCCCTGCTCGACGACATCGAACGCGACCAGGTGCTGACCTTCCCGCAGGCGTGGGCCGCCTCGCTGCTCGGCAAGAACTCCGTGCAGGTGCTGGGAACCACCTACGACATCGACATGATCGCCGCCGTCGACTACCTCACCCGTACCAAGGGCATCAAGAAGGGCGACACCATCGGTCACGTCTACTTCGAGGGCGACTACGGCGCCAATGCCCTCGAAGGCTCCGAATGGGCCGCGAAGAAGGCCGGGTTGAAGGTCGTCGGCCAGAAGATCAAGGCCACCGACACCGATCTGTCCGCCCAGGTCTCGGCACTGAACAAGGAGGGTGTGAAGGCCATCCTGATCAGCGCCGGACCCGCCCAGACCGCCTCGCTGGTCGGCGTCGCGGCCTCCCGCGGACTGAAGGTGCCGGTCGTCAGCAACGCCCCCGGCTACGCACCGCAGTTGATGAAGACGCCCGCGGCGGACGCCCTGGAGGCCATGCTGAGCGTGGTGAGCGCGATCCCGGCCGTCAGCTCGGACGTGCCCGGGGTGAAGAAGATGGTCGCCGCCTACCAGAAGAAGTACCCGGGCGACCTGGTCGACTCCGGCGTGCTCTCCGGCTACAACGCCGCCCGGCTCATGGGCGTCAGCCTGAAGAAGGCCTGTGAGGACGGCAGCCTCGCCCGCCAGGACGTGGTCACCGCGCACCGGATGCAGAGCAACGCGGACGCCGGGCTCGGCAGCCCGCAGAACTTCTCCGACGTGGCCGAGCCCGCCAGCACGTCCACCTATGTGCTCAAGCCCGACGCCAAGGCCGTCGGCGCCATGGTGAACGTGGAGGAGGCGCACGTGGCGCCCGGAGTGAAGGAGTACCTGTCGAAGAACTGACGGAACGTCACCCGGCCCGCGGCGCCCGTGGAGGCGCCGCGGGCCGGATTCAGTGCCGCCACTGATGAATGCGTTCTCCAACCTCTATTGGACCTGTGACCCGCCCGCCGTCAGGCTGGAGTGACCCCGAGTCGCATCCCGCGTGAGAGCCGGAAGAGGTCACAAGCCCATGCACACCCGCCGCATCGGTGACATCGACGTCAGTGCCATCGGACTGGGCGGAATGCCCCTGTCCATCGAGGGCCGCCCCGACGAGGCCCGCGCCCTCGCCACCGTGCACGCGGCGCTCGACGCCGGTGTCACCCTGATCGACACCGCCGACGCCTACCACCTGCACGCCCACGAGGTCGGCCACAACGAGACCCTCATCGCCAAGGCCCTCGCCACCCATGACCGGGGCGCCGACGTCCTGGTCGCCACCAAGGGCGGCCATCTGCGTCCCGGCGACGGCAGCTGGACCCGCGACGGCAGCCCCGAACACCTCAAGCGGGCCTGCGAGGCGTCCCTGCGGCGGCTGGGCGTCGAGGCCATCGGGCTCTACCAGTTCCACCGCCCCGACCCGAGGGTGCCGTACGAGGACTCGGTCGGCGCGATCCGGGACCTGCTCGACGAGGGCAAGATCCGGATGGCGGGCATCTCCAACGCCGACCCCGGCCAGATCCGGCAGGCGAACGAGATCCTGGGCGGCCGGCTGGTCTCCGTGCAGAACCAGTTCTCCCCGGCCTTCCGCTCCAGCGAGCCGGAACTGCGGCTGTGTGCCGAACTCGGCATCGCCTTCCTGCCCTGGAGCCCCCTCGGCGGCATCTCCCGGGCCCGTGAACTGGGCTCCGCCTACGCCCCCTTCGCCACGGTCGCCGAGGCCCACGGAGTGAGCCCGCAGCGCGTCTGCCTGGCCTGGATGCTCGCCAAGTCGCCGGTCGTCGTCCCGATCCCCGGCTCCAGCCGCCCGGAGACGATCCGCGACTCCGTCGCCGCGGCCGAACTCACCCTCACGGCGGAGGAGATCGCGACACTGGACGCGGTGTAGCCCCGCGCGGGATGGGGAGTAAGCGCTTGCCCGAGAAAGCGCTTACCCACCCTCGTCCGCTCACCCCGAACCCTGGGAAGGACCCCCGCCCGTGGCCTCGCCGATGGAAAGACCGCTCGACCACCGCTATCGAGGCGAGCACCCCGTCCGCACCCTCGCCTACCTGCTCCGTGCCGACCGCCGTCAACTCATCGCGGCGGTCGGCGTGTTCACCGTCAAGCACAGCCCCATCTGGCTGCTGCCCCTGGTGACCGCGGAGATCATCGACACCGTGGTCGCCCACCACCCGATCAGCAGACTCTGGCTCAGCACCGGCCTGATCATGTTCATCCTGCTGGTCAACTACCCCCTGCACGTGCTTTACGTACGCCTCCTCTACGGCAGCGTCCGCCGCATGGGCACGGCCCTGCGCTCCGCGCTCTGCACCCGGATGCAGCAGCTCTCCATCGGCTACCACTCCCGGGTCAGCGCCGGAGTGCTCCAGGCCAAGGTCGTACGCGATGTGGAGACGGTCGAGCAAATGGTGCAGCAGACCGCCGAGATGGGGCTCGGCGCGACCACCGTGCTCATCGGCGGCCTGGTCATCATCGGCTTCCGCACACCGGAGTTCCTGCCCGTCTTCCTCGTCGTGGTGCCCGCCGCCGCGCTCGTCGTCGCCCGCCTCAGGGCGCGGCTGCGCACCCACAACGAACACTTCCGCCACGAGGTCGAGACCCTCTCCTCCCGCGTCACCGAGATGACCCGGCTCATCCCGGTCACCCGCGCCCACGGTCTGGAGGGCAAGGCCCTGCGCCGGATGGACGGCACCCTGCACCGGCTGCTGACCTCCGGGATGCGCCTGGACCTGGTCAACGGCCGGTTCGGCTCGCTGGCCTGGGTGGTCCTCAACGTGGTCGGCGTGCTGGTCCTCGCCGGCGCGGCCCTGATCTCGTACTACGGCGTCTGGGGCGTCACCCCCGGCGACGTCGTGATGCTCAGCGCCTTCCTGACCACCCTCACCAACTCCACGACCACCCTCGCGAGTCTCGCGCCCGTCATCACCAAGGGACTTGAGTCGGTCCGCTCGGTCGGCGAGGTGCTTCAGGCGCCCGAGCTGGAGGACAACGCGGGCAAGGCCGAACTCCGTGAGCTGCGCGGCGCCGTCACCTTCGAGAACGTCGCGCACGCCTACGACGACGAAGGCCGCGCCGCGGTCCGCGACGTCGACCTGACGGTCGAGCCCGGCGAGACCGTCGCCCTGGTCGGTGCCTCCGGTGCGGGCAAGTCCACCGTGCTGAACCTCGTCATCGGTTTCATCCGCCCCACCACCGGCCGGATCCTCCTCGACGGCACCGACATGAACACCCTCGACCTGCGCACCTACCGGCGCTTCGTCTCGGTCGTCCCGCAGGAGTCGATCCTGTTCGACGGCACGGTCCGCGAGAACGTCGCCTACGGCATGGACGACGCCGACGAGGAGAGCGTGCGCGCGGCCCTGCGGGACGCCAACGCGCTGGAGTTCGTCGACCGGCTGCCGCAGGGCCTGGGCACCCTGGTGGGGGAGCGCGGCGCCCGCCTCTCCGGCGGCCAGCGCCAGCGCCTGGCCATCGCCCGTGCCCTGATCCGGGATCCCAGGGTGCTGATCCTGGACGAGGCGACCTCGGCGCTGGACACCCGCTCCGAGGCGCTGGTGCAGCAGGCGCTCGCCCGGCTGATGCGCGGCCGCACCACGTTCGTCGTGGCGCACCGCCTGTCCACCGTGCGTGGCGCCGACCGCATCGTGGTCATGGCCGACGGCCGTATCGAGGAGGCCGGCACCCACGAGGAGCTCCTGCAGCGGGGCGGCGCCTACACCGCGCTGCACAGCGGCCAGGTCGCCTGACGGACCGTTTCCGCCCCGGTGCGCCGTCAGGCCGCGCTGCTGCGGGGGATACGGTGCGGACAGCTGCGGTCGTGGTCGCAGCCGAGGCTGGTCCACCAGCGCTCGCAGCAGGCGCCGTCGAGTTCGGCGCGCACGATGTCCTCGGCGGCGTCCGGGTCCGGCCCGGCGCCGGACGGGCCGGGCACCGTCGCCCGCCGGGCCCAGTCGGCCAGGGCCCGGCGCTGGTCGCCGATCACGCTCTCCCGCACCACCGCGATGACCGGGACGATGCTGGCGGCCGCGAACAGACACGCGGCCCACATCGGGCCGTACCAGTACTCGAGGACCGCGGTCCAGGCGAGCCCGGCGCTGGTGGCGACGTAGAGGGTGGCGAGGAGGCGGCTGGAGCTGTTCATGGGCGTACACCGTCCGTGCGATGGGGGATGCCCCTTGTCCAACGGCGAGCGGCGCCGGGGGACTCGGGTGATTTCTCACCCGGTCCCTTCGAACTCCTGTCAGGCTTGTGCGGTCTTCGTGCGGAAGGCCGTGCGATAGGCGTACGGCGTGGTGCCCACGACCTTGCGGAACCGCTCCCGGAACGCGGTGGGCGAGCCGAAACCGGCCTGCCCGGCGATCCGTTCGACGGAGTGGTCGCTGTTCTCCAGCAGGTACTGGGCCCGCCGCACCCGCGCCCGCAGCAGCCACTGCAAGGGCGTGGTCCCGGTCTGCTCGCGGAAGCGGCGGCTGAAGGTGCGCTCGCTCATCCCCGAACGGGACGCCAGTGCCGCGAGGGTGATCTCCTCGGACAGATGGTCCTCGACCCAGTCCAGCAGTGGCTCCAGGGTCGAGCCCCGGGGCACAGGCGGGTGCTCGTGCACGATGAACTGGGCCTGTCCGCCCTCCCGTTCGAGCGGCATCACGGACATTCGCGCGGCGTCGGCGGCGACCGCCGAGCCGAGGTCGCGGCGGATCATGTGCAGGCACATGTCCAGGGCGGCGGCGGCCCCGGCGGAGGTGAGGATCTGGCCGTTGTCGACGTACAGCACGTCCGGCTGCACCTCCACCCGCGGATAGTCGCGGGCCAGCAGGTCGGCGGCCACCCAGTGGGTGGTGGCGCGCAGCCCGTCCAGCAGCCCGGCCTCCGCCAGCACGAACGCGCCCACGCACACCGACGCGATCCGGGTACCGGCCTCGGCGGCCCGGCGCAGCGCGGCCAGGACCGGCTCGGAGGGCGGCGGGGCGCCCTCGGCGCGGCCCGGCACGATGATCGTGTCCGCCTCCGCCAGCGCCTCCAGGCCGCGGTCCACCCGCAGGGCGAAGCCGCAGTCGGCGCGTACCTGTGGGGTCTCGGCGCACAGGCGGACCCGGTAGGCGGGGCGGCCGTCCGGCAGCCGTGTCCAGTCGAACACCTGCATGGGTGCCGCCATGTCGAACGGCACCACGTCGTCGAGGACCAGGATCGCCACGGTGTGCATGACGGCCACGATAGGCGGGTTCCCGCCGAGGGTATGAAGGCAGGTCCAGCCGTCGCCCGGCCCGGAGGCCCAGCGCAGCCCTGTTGGCGAGAATCCGTCGGAAGCTGTCACTTCCGCCACTGTGCGATCACCCGGACCGCTCCTAGCGTGGCCGCGTACCCCAGCACATCCCCTGGCACGGAGGCGGACGCCCGCTGATGACGAAGTTCCTGCTCACCCTGCACGTCCTGGCCGCGATCGTGGCCGTCGGCCCGGTCACCGTGGCCGGCAGCATGTTTCCGCCGGCGGCGCGCACCGCCAAGGAGGGCCGGCTCGACACCGTCCGGCTGCTGCACCGGATCTGCCGGGTCTACTCCGGGATCGGCCTCGCCGTTCCCCTGTTGGGCTTTGCCACCGCCGCCTCGATGGGTGTCCTGGGCGACGCGTGGCTCGTCACGTCCATGACCCTCACGGCGGTGGCCGCGGGCGTCCTGGTGGCGTTCGTCCTGCCCCGTCAGGACGAGATCCTGGAGCAGCTCGCGGCGGAGGAGACCGTCGACCGGTCCGGGACCGTCCAGCTGGCCATGTTCACCGGCATCTTCAACCTGCTGTGGGCGACCGTCACCGTGCTCATGATCGTCCGGCCGGGCTCCACGACCGGCGCGTGACCCGGCACGAGCGCCCCCGAGTCCGCCGTAGCGCCTGATCGTCCCTCGTCAAGCCCGATCCCGGAATTAGCACCCCCGTGTGCCTGGGCGCTTACACTCGGCGGTCGTGCCCATGTGGATGGGCCGCGATACGAAAGGCGCGTTGACGGGTGTTCCAGGATTCTCCCATTTACGACCGACTGATCTCGGAGCGCGGCGACGTTCCCACGCAGGTGCGCCGGGAGGCCGAACGCGTCAGCAGGGAACTGGAGTTCGTCATGCGGCCGCTCCAGGCCTTCGGCGCCCCGCCCGCCGAACGGCCCGCCAACCCGGGCGCCGGCTGGCAGCGTTCGGCGCTGCCGCCCGGATCGCAGCTCTGACTCAGCGGACCGCCGAGTTCGCGCCGTTGAGCCGCGTCGGCCGGGGAGCCGTGGGCCGGGACAGCCACTCGGCTATGGTCCGCGCGATCGGCTGCCCGGTGTCCACCTCCACGAACCCGAACTGCCCCGACTGATTGCACTCCAGGAACCACCAGGTCCCGTCGGCGTCCTCGACGAAGTCGAAGGCACCGTAGGCCAGTTCGGCGCCCCGCAGATAGGCGTGCACACTCTCGGCGATGCGCGGCGGCACCTCGACCGGCTGCCAGGGTGCGGTGGTCGAGGCGAACCGGACGTCCACCTCGTCCGGGGGCGCGTCCGCCGCCACGGGCTTACGGGCGGCCAGCAGTCGCTCGCCCACCGCGGTGAGCCGGATGTCGGCCCGCTTGACGACGCGCCGCTGCAACAGGGTGGGGCCGAAGGCGACCGCGGTGAAGTCGGCGTCCGGGGCGACCCTGCTGGTCGGCACCGCCCGCGGCGGGTCCTGCGGATGGGCCCCGGAGACCGGCTTGACGACCAGGTCCGGGTAGCGGTCGGCGAACTCCCGGGCGGCCTGCGGGAACGTGGTGATGAGGGTGGCCGGCACCGGCAGCCCGCAGCTCTGCGCCAGCCGGAGCTGCCAGGGCTTGTGCCGGGCGCGGTGGGCGGCATCGGGGTCGTTCATCCACCGGGGGCCACCGGCGCGCAGCATGCCGTACAGCGCCTGCGCGGACTCCTCGGTCAGCCAGGCAGACGGGCGCGCCGCCCGGGCCGCCGGGATCCCCGGCCGGCGCACCCACACCGAGCGCAGCCCGTCCAGGCTCACCAGTCGCCCCCCGGACGACAGATGGCCTCGGAAGGTGCCGTGCACATACTCGCCGGACAGCGCCGCCCCATCGGTCAGGTCGGCGGGATCGAGCCGGACCACCGGCACCGCACAGGCGTTGAGGTGCACCACCACCATGTCGGCGGTGACGTCCTCTTCGGTGGTCAGAATCAACACGGTCATCGTGGCGGGTTCCGCGTTCAGTCGTCGAAGTGCGTCTTGGAGCCCGCCGTGGACGTCGTCGTCCCCAGCTCTCTCAGCAGGGCGTGGTCGCGTGCGGCGATCCGCCCGTCCGGGGTCACGTTCAACTGAAGTCCGGAGTCGTAGGCGTAGCCGGCCGTGGCCTGCGTGTCCGCTGCCGGACGTGCGTAGTTGAGCGCGAACGGTTGCATCGTCTCTCCCTCGCCGGTGCTGCTTCGATCGAGCGCGCCACCCACCCTGGGACGTCGCTCGGTCCGCCGACTTCCTTCGGCTTCCACCCACTTATACGAATCGAACGGGTGGTTGGTTTCCTTACTCTCCGTAATTGTCGATGGATCGACTGCCCGACTGCCGGTCCCAGAAGGCCCGTTGGGCCACACGCGCCTCAGCCGCCGGCACCGCGCCGACCGGCCCGTACGGGCATGGACGAGGCCCCGGGGACACGCCGTTCGGCGGACCCGCGCAGGGCGCGGAGGGCGAGCAGAAGTACGCCGATATCGTCCAAGTACACCGGATCGGGGAGTAGATCGGCCGGTAGTACGAAGTACGCGAGGGCTCCCCAGAAGACCCAGCGGGGCCCGGTCGGCAGTCCCGCGCGCCGGAGTTGGCGCCGGGTCCGCACCAGCCGGACCAGCACCGCTACGGCCACGGCCAGCACCATTGCCGCGAGGAGCGCGGCACCGACGAGCACCACTGTGGTCGAGTCCACCGAGCCCTCCTTCGGTCCGGGGCGCGCGCGGGAGCCCGTGGACGGTGCTGCACGCACGCCTCTCCTGACGGATTCCCGGCTCCGGCGCGCGTAAGGCCCGAGTGCGCCAACCGGAGCAGCCGAGCGTCCGGCGGAGCGGTGGTGGAGGGGGCTGTGGGGTGGGCGCTCATGCGCTCGGCCCACTCCGGTGGCGGGTCCGGACGGCAACGCTTAGTAATGGACTCCGTACAGCCGCGTGTCGCTTCGGGGGCGAAGCAACGGCAGAAACCCTTCCCTGGAGCCGAGCATGACCACCCGCTCTTCAACACCCACCTCGCAAGACCCCGACATACCCTCCGCCCCGCCCGAGCCCGTCGGCCAGGACCCGGTCGGCGGGCTGCTGCACGCCGCCGTGGCCGACCGGCCGGTGGAAGAGGTCGCCCAGCTCATCACCTTGCTGGAACGCTCGCCCGAGCACGCCCGGGCCACCCTCGAAGCGCTCCGCGCGGTCGGTGTGGACCGTTCCGTGGAGGACGTGACCCACCTGGTCGGTCTGCTGACCCGGCCGCCGCGCACCGCCGACAGCGCGGACGAAACGATCCGCGCCGCCGCCGAGAGGCGCTCGCTGGAGGACGTGACGCGGCTGGTGGCCCTGCTGCACCGCACCGACCTGGAGCCGCACTGCGGCCAGGAGGCCGTCCGCGCGGCGGCCACCGGACGCCCGGTGGAGGAACTCGTCGAACTGATCCGCCGGCTCACCGAGGAACGCGAACGCCCGCCGCTGCCCGAGCCCCCGCCGGAGCCGCCGGTGGCGGGCCTGGCCCCGAGGAGCCTCACACCGGGTCAGCCGCCCCGGCCACCGACCTGGCCGGGACGGCTGACCGTCGCGGCCCTCGTGGTGTGCGCGGTGGCCTGCTTCCCGCTGGGTCGGGACGGATCCTCGCTGCGGGTCTACGCCCTCGCCCTCGGCATGTCGGTGGCGTGTCTGGCGGTGGCCCTGCTGCTGACGCTGCGGATCACGGCACCGGTCCTGGCAGGCGCGGTCCTGGTCCCGGCGGCGCTGGCCGCGGCCCAACTCCTCGACGGGCGGCTGCCCTCGACGGGACTGTCCCGGGCGCTGGACCTCACCCTGGCCCCCGCCTGGGCGGCCGGACCGGCGGCGGTCTGCGCGTCCCTGGCAGCCCTGACGGCCCTGCTGGTCCACCTGACGGCACCTGGCCAGTCCCGCAAGGCGCAGGCCGCGCAGCCGGAACGCCGGGAGCCGGCGGTGGTGGGGTCCGCGCCGGAGTGACGTCGGCGCGGCGTCGTGCGGAACGGGCGGGGGCCGCGTCGGCGGAAACTTCGGCGTGGCGTCCGTCCCGCGAAGCCGCCCCGGTGGGCTGCGCAGGCGAGGCGTCCGGGCGGTGGTGCCGGGACCGGGCGCGGGGCCGCGCGTGTGAGAGGTCGGAACGGCGCCCGGCGGCGCCGCCGCGGTGGGACCCGCCCGGACCGGCCGTCAGCCGGTGCCGCGTTCCGAGGGCTCTTCGTCCCGGGCGGGTTCCGGGGCAGGGCCCGGACGCAGCGCGAGGGCGGTGGTCTTCAGCCGACCGAACGTGCGGGTCAGTTGCTGGAGCGGGGAGTCGGGCGGTGGCTGCCGGTCGGGCAGCGGGCCGACCGACTCCCGGTAGGCGGCCAGCGCCTGATGGGCCTGCTCGGCGGCCTCCCGGTACAGGTCCCGGGACTGCGTCATCGCCTCCAGCGCCTCGGCGTACATCGCCACCAGAGCGCGCTCACGGGCGAGTTCCTCCTCGAGGGTGAGCAGAGTCCATCGTTCGCGGAGGGCCGTGACGGCTTCCTCGGCGCCGGTCGGCAGTGGCTTCTCCAGAGCCGCGTACCGGGTGACGGCCGCGATCAGCTCGGCCGGTTCGGAGCCGTCCAGGAAGACGCTGCGCACGGCGAACCCGGCCGCGTCGTAGTCCGCCGGGGCCGGGGAGCCGGGCAGCACCACGGCGCCGCCCCGCGGCACCTCCACACCGGTGGCCCGCAGCGCCCAGTTCACCCAGCGCAGCTGGTGCGGGGCCGCGCGATGCTCGACCACACGGTGCCGCAGACCCGGCGGCAGCATCCCCGCGAGCGGCGTCCGCCCGCGCTGGTCCGGGGTCATCGCCTCGTGGAGGACGACATGGACGGCCCAGCCGTCACCGGCGGCGCCCTTGAGCAGGCGCCGTGCGGCCTCCTCGTCGTCCGGGAGGGGATTGAGGCCGCGCATCCGTCCACCCGTGACCGGGTCGTGGTCCCAGCCGGTGTCCGGATCCGACGGCCAGAACAGCGTGGCGGGCGAGGGCCAGCGGGGATCCCAGGGGCGCTCGGCCTCGGCCGCCAGCACCCAGGCTCCCGCGTCCGAGAGGGTCACCCGGGCCCGTACGGTCACCGTGTCCTCGACCCGCCAGCGGGCCTCGAAGACCAGCGCGTCGGCGCGCCGCTCCTCGGCCGGTTCCGTGAAGTCGTCGACGAGGCCGTCGTCCTTGTGCCGCCGCAGACACCGCCGGATCACCTCCTCGGCGGCGGAGGAGCCCGTGTGCCGGCCGTGGGCCAGCCAGATCGTGGGGGGAGTGGTGGGGCGGACGGTCGGCTTGCTTGGCATGAGTCCTGGGGGCGACGGGGGCAGAGGCTTGTACCAGTATCAGCGTCTCTGCGCCCTCATCCGTCACCGGGGTCCGCACACGGGGTGTGCGCGGACCGCTCCGGACGACCGCCGTTCACACGTGGTCCGGTCCGGCTCGCGGTCGTGACAATGGCCGGTGCGCAGGGCCCGCCCACCATCCGCATTGGGGCGGGCCCTGAGCACGTCCGTCAGCCGTGGTACTTGATGTAGCCGTTGCCGTCCGGGTCCGAGCCGCTCTTGGTGTACTTGTGCGAGTCGGCACCCGCCCCCGTGGGCTTGTACAGGTAGATCGAGTCCTTGTCGTTGTTCCAGATGAAGTTGCAGTTGTCGCGGTAGACGACGTTGTTCGCGTCGGAGTCGGTGCCGTGGCCGCCGCGCAGCTTGATCTGGTCACCGGGCTGGAGATAGTGGTTCGCGGTGAACGTGAACTTGTTCCCGGCGGCGTCCTTGACGAGGTAACCCTTCAGGTTGACCGTCTTGCTGGACGAGTAGTTCTTGATCTCCAGGTACTCGGCCTTGCTGTTGCCGGTCGTGCAGTTGTTGGAGTCGCTGCCCGGGGCGTCGTACTGCACGCCGCGGATCTTCAGGGCCGAGCTGTACTCGGTGGCCTGGGCCGGTACGGCGGCGAGCGCGCCCAGCGTGCCCGCGGCGGCGGCCGCCCCGATGAGCATGCGTATACGCATGACGAAGTCCCCCCTTGTGAAGGTTCAGTGAAGAACCCCGATCATATGTATCACTCGGGGGGCTGGGGGAGCAGAGCCCGCAACAGGCCCGGGAAGGCGCCGTCGATGTCCTCGCGGCGCAGGGCGTTCATCCGGGACGTGCCGACGTAGTACTGCCGGATCAGTCCCGCCTCGCGCAGGACGTGGAAGTGGTGCGTGGCCGTCGACTTGCTGACCGGCAGATCGAAGGTGCCGCAGGCGAGGTCCTCGCCGCCGGTGTACAGCTCGGCGACGATCCGCCGTCGTACGGGATCGACCAGCGCCTCCAGTACCTGCTGGAGGCTGACCGTCCGGATGTCCGGATGTGCGGGAATCCGCTCCCGCCCGCCTCGTCGTGTCGCCGTCATCGCGTCATCGTAGGTCACCGAAGTTCGGTGTCCATCAAAGTTTGACACCTGTCGTACTTTCGGTTTGAGTGGGTGGCCGGTGAACCATGTTGTCGGACGGGGGAGTTGGGATGGTCAAGGCGGTCCGGTTCCATGAGCTCGGTGGGCCCGAGGTGCTGCGTCTGGAGGGCGTGGACCTGAAGAACCCCGGTCCCGGAGAGCTGCTGGTGCGCATCGACGCGATCGGCCTGAACCGCGCCGAGGCATTGTTCCGCGCGGGCCACTACATAGAGCCGGTCCGGTCCTTCCCGGCCGGGCTCGGCGCGGAGGCCGCCGGAGTCGTCGAGGCGCTCGGCCCGGGCGTGACGGGGTTCGAGCCCGGTGCGCCGGTGAGCGTGCTGCCCGCCTTCTCGATGAACGACCACAGCGTCTACGCCGAGCGCGCGATCGTCCCCGCCGCAGCGGTCGTGCACCGCCCGGCAGGGCTCGGCCCGGTCGAAGGCGCCGCCGTGTGGATGGCGTATCTGACGGCGTACGGCGCACTCGTCGAGGTCGGCCGGGCGCGGCCCGGGGACACGGTCGTGCTCACCGCCGCCGCCAGCAGCGTCGGCCTGGCGGCGATCCAGGTCGCCCGCCGCGTGGGCGCGGTACCGGTCGCGACGACCCGCACCCCGGCCAAGCGTGAGGCGCTGCTGAAGGCGGGCGCGTCCGAGGTGATCGTCACCGGGGAGGAGGACGTCGTCCAACGGGTGCTCGCCGTCACCTGCGGCCGGGGCGCCGAGTTCGTCCTGGACGCCGTGGCCGGACCCGGCGTCCTGGACCTGGCCCGGGTGGTGGCCCCCGACGGGACCCTCTTCGTCTACGGCGCCCTCAGCGGCGAGGCGACCCCGTACCCCGGGGTCGACCTCGGCCTGCCCGCACTGAACATGCGCTCCTACACGGTCCACGAGACGACCCGGGACCCGCGACGGCTGCGCAGGGCCGAGGCGTTCGTCGCCTCCGGGCTGCGCGACGGCGCCTTCACCCCGGTCGTCGACCGGGTCTTCGCGCTGGACGAGATCGTCGAGGCGCACCGCTGGCTGGAGGCGGGCCGTCAGGTCGGCAAGATCGTGGTCACGGTCGACCACTGACCGGCGCCGGAGCGGCCACCGGCCGACGCCGTCGGGCCGCGAGTCCGAGCCCGGCCGCCCCGAGCGCCCCGGCGGCCGCGAGGACGCCCATCGCGTCGGCCAGGGTGCCTGCGGCGGCGGTCAGGGCCAGCACCACCAGCGGGCAGAGGAACTGGCCGATGAAGAAGGAGCCGGTCCACAGGCCGGTGCCGCGGCCCCGGTCGGAGTGGTCGAGCCGGGACATGGCGAGGGTCAGCAGGCTCGGCAGCATGATGCCGCCGCCGAAGCAGTTGATGACGGCACCCAAGGTCAGGACGAGCGGGTTCGGCGCCAGCCAGAGCACCGCGAAGCCCAGGGCGCACACCGCGAAGACACCCGGCAGCCAAGTCTCCGGTGCGCGGCCGGACTTGGCGAAGACAACGGCGCCCACGACGGTCGCCGCACTGGACGCGGCGATGGCGAGCCCGATGGCGGCCGAGTCGTCGACGCCCATGTCGTCCAGCAGGAACGCCATTTCGACCTGGACCGTGTAGAAGAGAACGGCACCGAAGACGGTCAGCGCGCAGGTCCCGGCCAGTGGGCGCCAGGGGAAGGGCCGTCGCACCGGTGCCTCCTGGTCCCGCGGGCGCTCGGCGCTCGGCCGCGGCAGGAGGACGGCCATCGCGGGCGCGAGCAGCAGGGTGACGGCGTACGCCCAGAACGGCGCGCGCCAGCCCGCCGCTCCGGCCGCGCCGCCCAGCACGAAGAACGCCGTCGCCGAGATCGACGCGCACATCGTCTGGAGGGCGAGGTAGCGGTCGCGCTGCCGCCCCGAGTAGTAGTCGCCGATCAGCGTGGTGCAGCAGGTCATGATGGCCGCCTCGACCACCCCGACCAGCGCCCGGCCGACGACGATCGCGCCGAGCGAGTCCAGCCACAGCGGGGCCGTGCCGAGGAAGGCGTACAGCACGGTGGCGACGACCAGGAGGCGTTTGCGGCCGAGCCGGTCGACGACGACCCCGGCGAAGGGGGCCAGCAGCGCGAGCGACAGCGCGGGGACGGTCAGCGCCATGGGGACCAGGGCATCGGCGCCGGGGACGCCCTCGAAGTGGTCACGCATCTTCGGCAGGACCGGGGCGATGAGCACGGCGCCGAGGATCGGCAGACAGCTGCCGGCCATCAGCAGCGCGAGGCGTGAACGGTGGCCGGGGACGCTCTCGGGTGTGGGCATGCGGGAACTCCACCTGGCGGAAGGGGGCGGGAAGCCCAGAGCGCACGCGGTGAGCGGGACCGCTGAGCGATGCGGCTCCGGGCGCCTGGTGGAGACGACTATCGGTCACCCGCAAGGTGCTGCCCAGCCCCCGTCCGACCGCGATCGAGGATGGCGATCATTCATCCCCTGGATGCCCTCGCCTCGCCGGCGGGCGTCAACTCGCCAGCCCCGCCCCCACCCGCGCCGCCGTCTCCCGCAGCCAGATGTGCGCCGCGTCATGGGTGTGCACCGGATGCCACCACAGCGCCTCCTGCACCGGCACCACCTCGTACGGCGGATCCATGACCCGCACCGCGGCCACACCGTGCAGCAGATCGGCGAGGCGGCGCTGCACGAGCGCGATCCGGCGGGTGCCGGCGACCAGGAAGGGCAGCACCTGGAAGCTGTCGACGGACACCTCGACCTGCGGATCGATGCCGAGCATGCTCAACTGCCGCGCGGCGGGCGCGTCGTAGGTGCGCTGGTAGATGACCCAGGGCAGCCGGGCCAGGTCCGCCATGGTGAGCCGGTCGCCGACCTCGTCGTTGGAGTCGGCGACCAGGAAGGCCCAGCGGTCGGCGAACAGGTCGACGGCGGGGAAGCCGCTGATGATGCCGTGCGGCATCAGCAGCCCGTCGGCCGTGCTGAGCACCGTCCCGGACTCCTCCGTCACATCGGCCGGCGTCCGCCGGAAGCGCAGCCGTACCCCGGGGGCCTCGGCGTGCACGGTACGGGCGAGTTCGGCGCCGAACACCGCGACCGCGTAGTCGGAGGAGAGCAGGGTGAACTCGTGCCGCTCGGTGCCCGGCACGAAGTCCGCCCGGCTGCTGAAGACCCGCTCCAGGAGATCGCAGGCGGTGGCGGTGCGGTCCAGCAGGGCCCGGCCGAGCGCGGTCAGTTCGTACTGTCCGCCGACGCGGGAGAGCAGTTCGTCGTCGAAGTGCCGGCGCAGCCGGGCCAGGGCCGCGCTCATCGCGGGCTGGCTGAGCCCGATGCGCTGACCGGCCCGGGTGACGTTGCGCTCCTCCAGCAGGGCACGCAGGGACAGCACGAGATTGAGGTCCAGGCCGGACAGATGCACTGCTGCCTCCGGAACACGGGCCGCGCAAGCCTGCCACGGCACTATTCACACGATGGATGATCCTCATCATAAGAATCGATTTCCCAGATTGCGGGATGCGGAGCCAGATTAGTCGCACCGCAACCAGGAGGACACGCCAGTGAAACCCGCAGCCCCTTCCGCGCCCTTCGCCCTCGGTACCCTCTCCGCCCCTGGCCAGGCCCCTTTCCCCGCCCTGGTGACTCCTGAGCAGCGTGCCGCGGACCTGCGCACCGCCCTCGGCGACCCCGCGCTGACGGCCCGCGCGGTGTTCGAGCGCTGGGACGAGGTGCAGCCCCGCCTGCGCGCCCTGGCGGCCGACCCGGAAGCCGCCTGGCAGCCCCTCGACGGTCTGACCGTGCACGCCCCCGTCGAGCCCCGCCAGGTCTTCCAGTCCGGCGCCAACTACCGGCAGCACGTCATCGATCTGGAGGTCGCCCATCGCGCGCCCGACGATCCGCGCACGGTGGAGGAGGCCCGGACCGAGATCGCCGCGATCATGGACCGGCGCGCCGCCGAGGACCTGCCGTACGTCTTCATCGGCCTGCCGAGTGCGATCACCGGTCCCTACGACGATGTCCTCCTGCCCGCCTGGGCCGAACAGCCCGACTGGGAACTGGAGTTGGCGGCGGTGATCGGCAGGCCCGCTTACCGGGTCCCCGTCGAGGAAGCCCTGGACCACATCGCCGGGTACACCATCGCCAACGACCTCACCGACCGGGCCACCGTCTTCCGCCGGGACATGAAGGCCATCGGCACCGACTGGCTGCGCAGCAAGAACGCGCCCGGCTTCACCCCGCTCGGCCCCTGGATCGTCCCGGCCGAATCGGTCACGGACCCCGGCGAACTGCGCGTCACGCTGAAGCTCAACGGCGAGACCATGCAGGACGAGTCCACCAAGGACATGATCTTCGGCGTCGCCCGCATGGTGTCGTACGCCTCCCAGGCCGCCCAACTCCTGCCCGGGGACCTGGTGCTGACGGGCAGTCCGGCCGGTAACGGCATGCACTGGGGGCGGCTGCTGCGCGACGGCGACGTCATGGAGGGGTCCATCACCGGTCTCGGCGTCCAGCGCACCCGCTGTGTGGGGGAGTCCGCGTGAACCGCCACGACCCCGAGGGCGCCGTCGCCGAGGCGGCCAAGGCGTACTCCAACTGGGGGCGTTGGGGTGCGGACGACGTCCTCGGCACCCTCAACTTCCTTGACGCGGCCAAGCGCCGCGAGGGCGCCGCACTCGTCCGGCGCGGCGTGAGCTTCTCGCTGGCGCAGCGCTTCGACATGGACGGCCCGCAGAAGGGCTGGCGGCGCCGCACCAACCCCGTGCACACCATGCTGGACACCGGCACAGACGCGGCCCTCGGCAACCAGGGCTTCCCGCACGGCATCGGCGGCGCCGACGACGTGATCGCCATGCCGCTCCAGTGCTCCACCCAGTGGGACGGCCTCGGGCACATCTTCGACCACGGCAGGGCCTGGAACGGCCGCGCCGCCGAGCAGGTCGTCACCTCCGACGGTGATCTCGTCACCGGCATCGAGCACATGGCGCCGTACGTCGCCGGACGGGGCGTGCTCCTCGATGTGGGCCGAGTGCTCGGCACCGACGGCGAGTTGCCCGACGGTTTCGCCATCACCGAGGAGCACCTCACCGCGACCGCCGAGGCGCACGGCGTCACCGTCGGCCGCGGCGACCTGGTCGTCGTTCGCACCGGGCAGCTCACCCGCGCCCGCCGCGAGGGCTGGGGCGACTACGCGGGCGGCGCCGCCCCCGGCCTGTCCTTCACCACGGCCGGCTGGCTGCACCGCACCGAGATCGCGGCCGTCGCCACCGACACCTGGGGCTTCGAGGTACGGCCCAACGAGTTCGAGCACGCCTTCCAGCCGCTGCACCAGGTCGCCATCCCCAACATGGGCCTGCTCATCGGCGAGATGTGGGACCCTGACGCGCTCGCCGAGGACTGCGCGCACGACGGCGTCCACGAGTTCTGGCTCACCGCGGCACCCCTGCCCATCACCGGAGCCGTCGGCTCCCCCGTCAACCCCGTCGCAGTCAAGTGACCCGTCCAACGAAGGAGTTGGCCATGGGAAGAGAGAAGACCGTCCTCGTCGTCGGAGGCGGAACGTCCGGCAACGCCCTGACCGTCCTGCTCCGCCGCGCGGGCATCGCCGTGGACCTCGTCGAGGCGAAGGACGACTGGAACGTGCGCGGCTCCGGCATCACCCTCCAGGGCAACGCCCTGCGCGTGCTGCGTGAGATCGGCGTCTGGGAGGAGATCCGCGCCCATGGCTTCTGCTTCGACTCCGTCGGCCTGACCGCCCCCGACGGCACCGTCCTGCACATCAACGAGGACCTCCGCACCGGCGGCGACGACCTCCCCGCCACCCTCGGCATGCAGCGGCCGGTCCTCCAGCGCATCCTCACCGACGCCGTGCGCGCCTCGGGTGCCCGCGTCCGCCTCGGCACCACCGCCGAGAGCATCACCCAGGACGGCACCGGCGTCACCGTCCGCCTCAGCGACGGCACCGAGCACCGCTACGACCTGGTCGTGGCCGCCGACGGCCTGAACTCCACGACCCGCGCGGCCGTCGGCATCGACGACAGACCCACCCCCACCGGCATGGCCATCTGGCGCGTCCAGGCACCCCGCCCCGCCGAAGTGACCCGCACCGACCTCGCCCACGGCGGCCCCTGCCACATCGCCGGATACACCCCCACAGGACCGGACACCCTCTACGCCTACCTCGTCGAACCCCACCGCGACCGCGCCGCCATTCCGCCCGAGAACTACGCGCGGGAGATGTCCCGGCTGGCCGAGGGCTACGGCGGCGCCTGGGACGAGATCCGCGCCTCGATCACCGACCCGGCGCAGGTCAACTACACCTGGTTCGACCAACTCCTCGTCGAGGGCTCCTGGCACCGGGGCCGCGTCGTCCTCGTCGGCGACGCCGCCCACTGCTGCCCGCCCACCCTGGCCCAGGGCGCCGCGATGGCCCTGGAGGACGCCTGGGTGCTGGCCCAGCTCCTCACCGGCGCCGCGGACTGGGACGACGAACTCCTCACCCGCTACCACGAGCGGCGCATCGAACGAGTCCGCACGGTCGTCGAGGCGTCCGTGCGGATCGGGCAGTGGCAGCTCGACGGCGTACGAGGCGACCTCCCCGGGCTGATGGGCACCACCATGGCCGCGCTGAAGGAACTGCCGTGACGACACCCACGGTTGATGTGCACGCGCACGTCCTGCTGCCCGAAGTCGACGCCCTCGTCGCCGGACTGCCCGGACATGCCCAGGCCAAGGAACTCGACGCCCGCCGCAACGGCCCCATGGCCCTCGCCGTCAACGGGCCCATGGTCGGCGCCCGCATCCCACACCTGACCGACGTCACCGCCCGCCTGACCGCGATGGACGCCCAGGGCGTCGACATCCAGCTCGTCAGCCCCTCCCCGTCGCACTACCACCCCTGGACCGACGAGGAGACGGCCGAGAAGATCTCCCGGCTCGCGAACGAGGCCACCGCCGCGCACTGCGCCCACGCACCCGAGCGGCTGTACGGACTCGGACTCGTCCCGCTCCAACACCCCAAGCTCGTCGTACCCGCCCTTGAACATGCCCTGGAGCAGGGCCTGTTGGGCGTGGAGATCTCCAGCCACGCACCCGGACGGGAGCTGTCGGACCCGGCGTACGAGCCACTGTGGGCGCGCGCCGAGAAGACGGGGGCGCTTCTCTTCCTGCACCCCTTCGGCTGCACCCTCGACGAGCGGCTGAACCGCTGGTACCTGTCCAACACCGTCGGCCAGCCCACCGAGAACGCCGTCGCGCTCTCCCATCTGATCTTCTCCGGGGTCCTGGACCGGTACCCGGGGCTGAAGCTGATCGCCGCGCACGGGGGCGGCTATCTCCCCACCCACATCGGCCGCTCGGACCACGCCTGGCGGGTCCGCCCCGACGCCCGCGGCTGCGGGCGCGAGCCCAGCAGCTATCTGCGGCAGCTGTACTTCGACTCCCTCGTCCACGACCCGCACACCCTGCGGGAGCTGGTGCGGGCGGCGGGCCCGGACCGGGTGCTGCTCGGCTCCGACTTCCCCTTCGACATGGGCACCGAGGACCCGCTCGGCGCCCTGCGCGCCGCGCACCTGTCCGACGCCGACTTCCACGCCGTACGAGGCGGCAACGCCGCTGCCCTGCTCCCCAAGGAGTGACACCATGCGCCTGCTCACCCATCTGCGGCACGTCGACCTCGCCGTGCCCGACTACGACAAGCAGCTCGACTTCTACGCCGGCGTCTGGGGCCTGACCAAGGTCGCCGAGGACTCCGGCATCTCCTTCCTCGCCGCCGAGGGCTCGCCCGAGCAGTACGTCGTCCGCCTGCGCAGGGCCGAGGAGAAGCGCCTCGACCTCGTCTCCTACGGCGCCGCGAGCCCGGCCGACGTGGACACGCTCGCCGAGCGACTGCTCGCGGGCGGAGTCGAGTTGATCTCCCGGCCGGGCAAGGTCGACACCCCCGGCGGCGGTTACGGCTTCCGCTTCTTCGACGTCGACGGACGCTCCGTCGAGGTCTCCGCCGAGGTGGAGGTGCGACAGCACCGCAGGATCGAGGAGAAGGAGTCGATCCCGGTCAAGCTGTCGCACGTGGTCCTCAACTCCCCGGATCTCAACCGGACTCGGGAGTGGTACGAGCGTCACCTCGGCTTCCGGCTCTCCGACACGCTCAGCTCACCGCACATGGGCGAGGTCATGCACTTCCTGCGGATCAGCAACCAGCACCATTCCATGGCCATCGCCCAAGGTCCGCACACCTCCCTGCACCACGTCTCCTTCGAGATGCGCGGCCTGGACGAGTACATGCGCGGCTCGGGCCGGGTGATGCGCGCCGGCTTCCGGAAGGTCTGGGGGCCGGGACGGCACATGGCGGGCGACAACACCTTCACCTACTTCCTCGACCCGCACGGCAACACCGTCGAGTACACGACCGAGTTGGAGGAACTGGACGAGGACACCTGGCATCCGCACGTCTACGACTTCTCGCAGCCCGAGGTCACCGACCAGTGGGGCACCGCGAACCCGATGAACGAACTGGTCGCCAAGGAGTCCTTCAACGACGTCGACCGCGGCTGCTTCGTCGCCCCGCCGGTGTGAGGCCCGCATGCGCATAGCCACCTATCTGCACGAGGGCCGCCGCTGCCACGGCATCGTCGAGGACGACACCGTGCGCGCCCTGCCCGAGGGAACCTCACCGGTGCAAGCGGCGTACGGGACACGGCCGGTGGGCCCTCCCGTGCCCCTGGCGGACGTACGCCTGCTGGCGCCCCTGGAGCCCGCCACCCTGCGGGACTTCGTCACCTTCGAGGAACACGTCGAAGGCGTACGACGGTCCGTGGACGGCGTCGGAGGGGTGCCCGAGGCCTGGTACGACGCGCCGACGTTCTACTTCACCAACCCGTACGCGGTGATCGGCCCGTACGACGACGTGCCCGTGCCGCCGGGATCGTCGCTGCTGGACTTCGAGCTCGAAGTCGCCGCCGTCATCGGCCGGGAGGGCCGTGACCTCACCCCGGAGCGGGCCCGCGACCACATCGTCGGCTACACGATCCTCAACGACTGGTCCGCACGCGATCTCCAGTCCCGGGAGATGCAGGTCCGGCTCGGCCCCTGCAAGGGCAAGGACACGGCCGCCACGCTGGGGCCGTACCTGGTCACCGCCGATGAACTGGAGCCGTACCGGGACGGCGACGGGTTCCTTCGGCTGGCCCTGACCGCCGCCGTGAACGGCGAGGTCGTCGGCGAGGATCTGCTGTCCAACATGAGCTGGACCTTCGAGGAGATGGCCGCCTACGCCTCGCGGGGCACCCTCGTCCGGCCGGGTGACGTCCTCGGCTCGGGCACCTGCGGCAACGGCGGCTGCCTGGCGGAATTGTGGGGCGTGCGGGGCGAGCAGTCACCGCCGCCGCTTAAGCCCGGGGACACCGTCACGCTCACCGTCGAGGGCATCGGGACCGTCTCGAACACGGTCGTCGCCGGCGCCGATCCGGTGCCGCTGCCGACCGCCCGGCTCCGCCGCCGGGAGCGGCCATGACCGGACTGCACGGCAAGGTCGTCGTGGTGACCGGCGCCGCGCGCGGCCAGGGCGCCGCCGAAGCCGACGCCCTGACCCGGGCCGGCGCCCGGGTCGTCGCCACGGACCTGGAGCCCGCCGGCGACTGCCGCCGCCTCGACGTCACCAGCGCGGAGGAGTGGGCGCGACTGGCCGCGGCACTGGCGGAGTCGTACGGCCAGGTCCACGGGCTGGTCAACAACGCCGGAATCACCTGGCGGGCCCGCCTGGACGCCGTACGCCCCGAGGACTTCGCCCGGGTCCACGCGGTCAACGTCACCGGCCCACTCCTCGGCATCCAGCACCTCGCTCGGCTGATGCCGTCCGGCGCGTCGATCGTGAACGTCGGCTCCTCGGCCGCGCTCACCGGGCACTACCCGGTGGCGTACACGGCGAGCAAATGGGCGCTGCGCGGGCTGTCGAAGGCGGCGGCGACGGAGCTGGGGCCGCGCGGCATCCGGGTGAACACCGTCCACCCCGGGTTCATCGAGACGGACATGACCGCCTCCGCCGCCCCGGCCTTCCGCGCGGCGAACCTGCGGGAGACACCGCTCGGCCGGACCGGCACGGTGGACGAGGTGGCCGCTGTGGTGGTGTTCCTGCTCTCCGACGCGGCCTCCTTCATCACCGGCGCCGAGATCCCGGTCGACGGCGGCCTCACCGCGCACGGCGGGGTGAAGTCGATCTCGGACGCGCTTCAGTAGCGCTGCGCCTTGGCGATCGCCGCCGTCAGCTTCGGCTCGGGAGGCTTGCGGCTGATGGCGAGGGGCTGGGCCCGCTCCCCGGGCTCCAGGTCCTCCGCGCCGACGTAACGGGTCTCCACGACGTTGCCGTCGGAGTCGCTGAAGTCGACCTGCACGGCGTAGGAGGCGGTCTGGTCCGTGCTGTTGGTGATGTTGACGACCACGGCGAGCAGTCCGCCGGTGTCCGCCCGGGGCTTTCCGGTGAGGGAGACGTCGGCCGTGGCGTTGCCGCGCCCCTCGACGTCCTTCAACTGCTCCTGCGCGGCGGCGTTGGCGCGGGCCACCTCGGCGGAGACGGAGGCCTCGAACTCCGAGGCGCGCGCCGAGACGGACGAGGCCACCGCGGACAGGGACGCCTTGACCGACTCGGCCAGCGACTCCAGTGCGGTCGGCGCGGTGCCGGAGAAGTCCGCGGTGTTGGGAGCCGTACGGGTCCTGGTGGCCGCGGTGTCGCCGCTGTCGTCGTCGTCCGAACCGCACGACACGAGCGAGACCGCGCTCAGGGCGGCGACCAGGATTCCGGCCACCGCCATGGCCACCGAACGGGTCCGGGACGGGCTTCTCGGTCGCAGGGGGCCTGTGCGCATGGCCGGTGATCCTTCCCATCGGGCTCTCACGTCCTACCGGCCACATCGTGCACGACGTGTAGTCGGGCAGCCACTCGGCGCTGTCGGTGCCGTGGACCACGAAGGGCCCGGGGCACACGGCCCCGGGCCCTTCGTGTCGTACGGATCAGGCGCCGCTCGCGCGGAGCATGTCCTCGCGCTCGACGATCTTCACGCGCTCCCGGCCCTCGGGCTCGCCCAGCGCCTTCTCGGCGGCGTCCAGCCGGTACCAGCCCTCCCAGGTGGTGAAGCGGATCTCGCGCTCGGCGAGGAACGCCTCCACGGCCTCCGGCTCGGGCGTGCCCGGCGTGCGGAGCCGGCCGCCCGCGAAGTCCTCCAGCAGGTTCGCCACCGTCTCGTTGGCGTCGCCCTTGGTGTGGCCGATGAGGCCCACCGGGCCGCGGCGGATCCAGCCGGTGACGTACGTCGAGTCCAGGTGCTCGCCGGTCTCCTGCATGACCCGGCCGCCCTCGTCCGGGACGGTGCCCGACTCGATGTCCCAGGGCAGCTTGGGCAGCTTGTCGGAGAGGTAGCCGACGGCGCGGTAGACGGCGCTCACGTCCCAGTCGTGGAACTCGCCGGTGCCCTTGACGTTGCCGGTGCCGTCCAGCTCGGTGCGCTCGGTGCGCAGGCCGACGACCTTGCCGTCCTCGCCGAGGATCTCCACCGGCGACTCGAAGAAGTGCAGGAACAGTTTGTGCGGGCGGTCGCCGATGTCGCGGATCGCCCAGTTCTCCAGGGTCTTGGCGACCATGTCGACCTGCTTGTTGGAGCGCCGCTGCTCGACGGAGCCCTCGTCGTAGTCGATGTCCTCGGGGTTGACGATGACCTCGATGTTGGGGGAGTGGTCCAGCTCGCGCAGCTCCATCGGGCTGAACTTCGCCTGTGCCGGGCCGCGGCGGCCGAAGACGTGGATCTCCACGGCCTTGTTGGCCTTGAGGCCCTCGTGAACGTTCGGCGGGATCTCGGTCGGCAGCAGCTCGTCCGCGGTCTTGGCGAGGATGCGGGAGACATCGAGCGCCACATTGCCCACGCCCAGGACGGCGACCTTCTCCGCCTCCAGCGGCCAGGTGCGCGGCACGTCCGGGTGGCCGTCGTACCAGGACGCGAAGTCGGCGGCGCCGTAGGAACCGTCCAGCTCGACGCCCGGTATCCGCAGTTCGCGGTCGGCCATCGCGCCGGTGGAGAAGATGACCCCGTCGTAGAAGGCGCGCAGATCGTCCAGGTGCACATCGGTGCCGTAGTCCACGTTGCCGAAGAGGCGGACCTGGGGCTTGTCGAGGACCTGGTGCAGGGCCGTGATGATGCCCTTGATGCGGGGGTGGTCGGGGGCGACGCCGTAACGGATCAGGCCGAACGGGGCCGGCATGCGCTCGAAGATGTCGATGGAGACACCGGGCTCGGCGGCCACATCGGACTTGAGCAGCGCGTCGGCGGCGTAGATCCCGGCGGGGCCGGCTCCGACAATGGCTACCCGCAGGGGGCGGGGCATGATCAGGTTCCCTTCGAGCGATGACAAGCAACTCGACGGGAAGCCTAAGTTAAGGCAACCCTAAGTCGGTACGCGGGTCCGGTCTATGAGCTCATAAGCTGGGTTTATGAGCGGTTCCGGGCCGCACCGGGGCCGGGTCGCCGGGCCCCGATGCGGTTGATTCCAGGGGCAGTTCAGCCGATGTGGTAGCTGTCCCCGTACACCTTCCAGTCCAGTGGCGGGTTGAGGTCGAGGTTGCCCTGGCGCAGGAAGACGCGCTGAGCCGTGTCCACCCGGCTGGTGTCGCTGTGCGCCTCCTCCTGCTTCATCGCCCACACCCGGGCGTCGAGGAAGGCGTGCAGGTAGCGCACCTCGTCGCCGCCCTGGGCGGGCGGCCGCGCGCTCTGGAGGGCCCGCCTGCGGATGCTGCCGAAGCTGAGGCGGTCGGAGCCGCCGCCGTGCATGACGATGGCGTCGTAGTACGCGAACTGCCCGAGCGCGCGCAGCCCGTCCGCCTTGCCCTGCCGTACGGCCGGGTCGAAGTACACCCGGTCCCGTTCGTCGTTCTGCGCCTGCTGGAAGGCGCGGTCCTGGGCCGCCCTGCGCCAGTCCCGGGGGTAGTCGGGGTCCAGGCCCGCGTGCGAGTCGGTGCCGTCGACCGCGCGCAGCGCGGGGAGGTACTTGGCGAGCACGTTGCCGGGGCTGCGGTCGGTGTACAGCTCGACCAGGTCGAGCATGTCGCCGGTGCCGGAGCAGAAGCCGATGATCCCGGCCGTGTAGCCGCGGCCGTCGCCGATGTCCTCGATGTACTTGTACTGCGCCTTCCAGTCGAGCGAGGAGTTCTCCGCGCTCGACACCAGCTTCATGGCGATCTCCTTCTTCGCCGGGTCGTCGAGCCCGGGCGCGCGGACGGCGCCCGCGTGTCCGGCGTTGAGCAGGGGGATCGCGGCAGTCGAGGCGACTGTCGCGGCGAGCAGGGTGCGGCGGGTCGGGTGCCTCACGGGGGCTCCAAGTGGGGGGTGGGGGTGGGGGGTTGAAGGTACGTGGCACTGATAGGAAGGTTTACTATCAGATGCGGCGGGACTTGCCCACCCGTCGCGTCACAACTCGTTGCCCCCTGGGCTACGGCAGGGGTTGTTCCGCCCAGATCACCTTGCCCGCGGGCGTGTACCGGGTACCCCAGCGCTCGGAGAGCTGCGCCACCAGGAACAGTCCCCGGCCGCCCTCGTCCGTCATGGCCGCGTAGCGCAGATGGGGTGAGGTGTTGCTGCTGTCGTAGACCTCGCAGATCAGGGTGCGGTCGTGGAGCACGCGGACCCGGATGGGGTCGCCGCCGTAGCGGATCGCGTTGGTGACCAGTTCGCTGAGGATCAGCTCCGTGGTGAACGTCAGCTCGTCCAGGTCCCAGTGCGCGAGCTGACGGCTCACCGACGCCCGCACCTTGGCCACGGCCGCCGGATCGGAGGGGATCTGCCACTCCGCGATCCGGTCGGCGGGCAGCGCCCGGGTGCGGGCGACGAGCAGGGCGATGTCGTCGCCCGGACGGTCCGGCAGACGGGCGTCCAGCACCGTCCGGCAGGTCTCCTCCGGCGAGCTGCCCGCCCGCGCGAGCGCCGCGCGCAGCAGTTCAAGACCCTCGTCGATGTCCCGCTCGCGGTCCTCGACCAGCCCGTCGGTGTACAGCACGAGCCTGCTGCCCTCGGGCAGTTGGAGCTCGGCCGTCTCGAACGGCAGCCCGCCGAGCCCGAGCGGGGGACCGGCGGGCACGTCGGGGAACTCGACGCTGCCGTCCGGCCGGATCAGCGCGGGCGGCGGATGACCGGCCCGCGCGATCGTGCAGCGCCGGGACACCGGGTCGTACACCGCGTACAGACAGGTCGCCCCGGTCACCGGCGCCGTACTGCCCTCCGCCGCCTCGTCCTGGTCGATCCGGGCGACCAACTCGTCCAGCAGCGCGAGGAGTTCCTCCGGCGGCAGGTCCAGCGCGGAGAAGTTGTGCACCGCGGTCCGCAGCCGCCCCATGGTGGCCGCCGCGTGCAGCCCGTGCCCGACCACGTCCCCCACGACGAGGGCGACGCGGGCCCCGGACAACGGCAGTACGTCGAACCAGTCGCCGCCCACCCCGGCCTGCGCGGGCAGATACCGGTAGGCGATCTCCAGGGCGTTCTGCTCGGGCAGGGTGCGCGGCAGCAGACTGCGCTGGAGGGTCACCGCCATGTTGTGCTCGCGGGTGTAGCGGCGGGCGTTGTCGATGGAGACCGCCGCCCGCGCGACCAGCTCCTCCGCCAGCTCCAGCTCCTCGGCGTCGAACGGCTCCGGCTTCTGCGCCCGCCAGAAGCTCACCACGCCCAGGACCAGCACCCCGGCCCGCAGCGGCACCGCGATCAGAGAGTGGATGCCGTACTCCACGACCTGCGCGGACCGCTCCAGGTCCTGCGCCTGCCAGCCGGGCGCCTCGGCCAGCCGTGGCTCCAGCACCGCCTGCCCCTCGTCGAGCGCGCGGGCCTGCGGCGAGGTCTCGACGAACGCGATCTGCTGGCCCACCGGGTACAGCGGCGCGTCCTTGCCGATCCCGCTGGCGGCGGTACGGCGCAGCGGGGTCACCGTCTCGGCCTGGCCGCCGCTGAGCACGGAGTCGTACAGGTCCACGGTGACGAAGTCCGCGAACCTCGGCACGGCCAGCTCCGCCAGCTCCTCGGCGGTGCGGGTCACGTCCAGGCTGGTGCCGATGCCCACGCCGGCGTCGTAGAGCATGCTGAGCCGCTCGCGTGCGGTCTCCGCCCGGCCGGACAGGGCCCGCAGCTCGGTGGAGTCGCGCAGCGTCGCCACGCTCCCGGACGGGCCGCCGCGCAGCTGTGTCGGCCGCTGGTTCACCGCCAGCAGCCGCTCCTTGACCAGGTGCACCTCGTCGGTGGCGACCCGCCCCGAGCCCAGCAGCTCGGCGGTGTCGGCGGCCAGTCCGAGGTCGGCGACCTGGCGGCCCTCGGCGTCGGCCGGCAGGTCGAGCAGCCGGTGCGCCTCGTCGTTGGCGAGCAGCAGCCGGCGCTCGTCACCGACGATGATCACGCCCTCGCGGACGGCGTGCAGCACCGCGTCGTGGTGCTCGTACATCCGGGTCATCTCGTGCGGGCCGAGGCCATGGGTCTGCCGCAGCAGCCGTCTGCTCACCAGCGCGGTGCCGCCCGTCGACAGGGCGAGGGCCGCCGCGGCCGCGCTCAGCAGCAGCGGCAGCTGCTGGTCGGCGGTGCCGCCGACGGTCGCCGTGGTGATCCCGGCCGACACCAGGCCGACGACCTTGCCGTCGGAGTCCTTGATGGGGACGACGGCCTGCACCAGGGGCCCGATCGTGCCGATGATCTCCTCGGTCACGACCTTGCCCTCGAGCGCGGGTTCGATGGTGCCGACGAACTGCTTGCCGATGCGGTCCGGCTTGGGGTGGCTGTAGCGGATGCCGTCGGTGTTCATGACGACGATGAAGTCGACCTTGGTGTCCTTGCGGGCGGCCTCCGCATGCGGCTGGAAGATCGACGACGGGTTCGGGTCGTCGAGGGCCTCGACGGTGCCGGGCGCGTTGGCGAAGGCCTGGGCGACGGCGACCGAGCGGTTGCGGGCCTCGCGGGTGCTGTCGTGCCGCACCTGGAGCACCAGCGCCACTACCGCGGCCACGACCAGCAGCAGCACGATGACGACCTGGAACAGGAAGACCTGGCCCGCCACGCTGATCCGGCTCAGCGGTGACCGAGGCCGCCGGCCGTGCTTCGGTGGGCGTTCGGTGTCCGGCACGCTGCCCGCGCGCAGTCCGCGGGCGCGGTCGGGCGCACGGTGAGGGCGCGGACCGCTGCGGCGACGGAGCGACCGGGCCCCACGACCCGAGAGTCGGACCATGAGCCATGTCTACACTGCCGGACCTCAGTAGGCGAGAGGCGTCACATACTGTGACAGGGGGTTTTCGCCTTACCGTCAGATGTCGCGCCGCGGGACGGAGCGCCGGGTGGCGAGCAGCAGGGCGATGTCGTCGGGCCGGTCGGCGGTGTGCCGGGCGGTCGCGGTGAGCCGGTCCGCGATCTTGGCCAGCGACTGCCCGTCGGGGCGGCCGAGCGGGGCACCGGACCTGGCCAGCGCCACCCGCAGGCCGCCGATGCCGTCGTCGATGTCCCAGCCGGGCCGCTCCACCAGCCCGTCGGTGTAGAGAGCCAGCACCGCGCCCGGGTCGATGACCAGCTCCGTCACCGGGTAGTGCGCCTGCGGATCCACGCCGAGCACCACCCCGCCGGGCAGGTCGACGCGGTGCGTACGGCCGTCCGGGCGGCGCAGCAGCGGCGGCAGGTGTCCGGCCCGCGCGGCCCTCGCCACTCCGGTGACGGGGTCGAGGCGGATGTAGCAGCAGCTCGCGAACAGCCCGGAGTCGATGTCGATGAGCAGCCGGTTGGTGCCGCTCAGCACCTCGTCCGGCGGCCGGTCCCCGAGCGCGAACGCCCTGACGGCGGTGCGCAGCTGCCCCATGGTGGCCGCCGCCTGCACACCGTGCCCCTGGACGTCGCCGATGACCAGCGCGAGGCCGTCCCCGGCGGCGACGACGTCGTACCAGTCCCCGCCGATCTCCATGCCCTGGGTCGCGGGCAGATACCGCCCGGCGGTCTCCATCAGCGGGTGCGCGGACAGCCGCCGGGGGAGCAGGGCCTGCTGGAGGCCGCGGGCGAGGGTCGCCTCGCTCTCGTAGCGCTGCGCCTTCTCCATGGCGTGCGCGATCAGCCCGGCGAGCGCGGTCAGCGCGGCCTTCTCCTCGGTGCTGAAGCTGCGGGGCCGGTCGAAGCCGAGGATGCAGGAGCCGACCGGGCGCCCGGAGGCGATCAGCGGGAGGAAGGCGCGGGCGCCCTCGGTGGCGTCCAGGGCGATGCCGGGGTAGGCGTCCCTGAGCTGCTGCATCGAGTCGAAGAACAGCGGACGGCCACTGGTCAGCGTCTCCACGCCGGGCAGCCGCCGGTCGAGACTCACGCCGTCGAACGGCGCGAGGAACCCGGGCGGGAAGCCGCTCTCCCAGGCCAGGAACAGATGACGTTCCTGAAGCAGGTAGATCGCCAGCCGGCGACCGCCGAACGCGGGCAGCAGCTCCCGCATGACCACCGCGGACACCTGGCGTGCGGTGACCGCCTCGGTCAGCGCGATGGCCAGCACGATGGGCCGGTACAGCGGCGCCATGGACGCCTCGGGGCCCGTCTCGGCGGTGTCGGTGACCTCGGCCGGGGCGTCGGCGGGCGCCTCGGTGACCCGGTGCGCCGGACGGACCGTGCAGGTCAGCAGGTCCGGGCCGGGGTGCAGGGACAGGGCGAGCCAGTCCCCGGCGAGATCGGCGGCGGGCCGTCCGACGTGGAAGTGCACCGGCTCGGGCGACAGCAGCACCCCTCGCAGATGGTCCTCGCAGGCGGGCTGGGTGAGCCACGGCACGGCCTCCCACAGGGGCTTGCCGAGCAACTGCGGCCGGGACCGGTCCAGCAGCTCGGCGGCACGGGGGTTGGCGTAGACGATGGTCCCGAGCCGGTCCAGCGCGAAGACCCCCTCGGGGAGCAGATCGGCCGCGGTGTCGGCGGCCGAGCCGGGGCCCGGGTCCAGGACGATGCCGTGCACCTCCTGGCCGCCGGGCGTACCCGGCGCGCTGTCGTATGACGCCCAGAACTCCACGAGCCGCAGCGCGCCGTCCGCGCCGCGCACATACAGCGGCAGCGGTGGCGGCCGTCCGGCGGCGGTGTCCCGCAGCGCCGCCAGCAGCGGTTCGGTGTCATCGGGGGCCACGGCGTCGGCGAACGCGCCCTCGCTCCCGGCGCACTCCTCGGCCGTCGTCCCCAGCACCGAGCGCAGCCGGTCGTCCAGAGCCACCGCATGGGTGGCGGGGTCCCAGGTGAAGCTTCCGGCGCGGCCGGACCGGCGCACCGCGGGCGGCCGTACGCACAGCGGTTCGCCGTCCCACAACACGGGGCCGTCCCCCACGTCGTGCAGTTGCCGAGCCAGCTCACCGGCGAGGCGGGCCAGCCGCTCCCGCTCGGGCAGCAGCTCGGTGGCGTCCGCGGCGGACGGGCGCAGCACGGTGAGGACGCCGTAAGCCGTCGAACCGGCCGCGACGGGCACGTTCAGGGAGCCGAACTGGAAGGGCAGACCGGCCGCGAACTGGGGGTAGCGGCGCATGGTCTCGGCGGCGTTGGCCAGGACCACCTCCACGCCGAGCCGGTGCGCGTCGGCGACCGGGAAGGGCCGGTCCACATGCAGCCGCCACCAGGGCTTGAAGAGTCGGCCGGGAAGTCCGACCAGAGCGGACAGGCGCAGCAGTCCGGGCGTGCTGGAGCGCAAATACACCCCCGCCGCGTGGCCGTCGGCCGCCCTGATCGCCTCCAGCGAGGTGTCGATCAGCAACGCCGTCGGCCGCCCGGGTGTCAGCTGCGCATGTTCGGCGCTCCCAGTCATCGGCCCTTACCTCGTCCGTGCGCCGTCCCACGGGGCGACACAGCAAGAATGCGCCAAAAGGCGTGTCTGTCGCACCCGGGAAGCGTAAAGGCCGCCACGAAGGGGTGGGGTGCCTTCAGCGGAGAACGGCTTCGAGGAACTGGAAATGCGCGGGTGCGAGCGGATCACTGACGACGGTCAGCCAGGACCGCGTACAGGCCCGCCGACACGGCCATGCCCACGGGCAGCGCCAGATCCAGGCCGCCGAGGGCCGCGGCGACCGGGCCGGCGTACAGGGTGTTCACGCACAGGGCCGCTGCCGTGACGCCCGCCCCGAGCGCCAGCGCGCCGGGGAGATGGACGCCGCCGGTGTACCAGAACCGGCTGTGGCGGCTCTCGTCCATCAGCGCGGGGCCGTCGTAACGGTTGCGGCGCAGGGCGATGTCGGTGGCGTAGACGGCCACGGCGGGGCCGAGGAGGACCACGGTGAGCTGGAGGACGTTGCTGACGGTGTCGAGGAAGTCGGAGACGAGCAGCCCGTACAGGGTGAGGCCGGCCGCCGCGGTGCCGTCGGCGATGACGCTGAGGGAGCGGCGGACCCGGATGCCGACGGCCTGGAGGGCGAGGCCCGCGCTGTAGGCGGTCAGGGCGTTGATGGCGATGGTGCCGAGCACCAGGGCGAGCAGGAAGACCGGGTCGAACCAGCCCGGCAGGATGCGCTGGAGCCCGGACTGAGGGTCCGTCATGTCGACCGCGGTCGCGGCGAATGCGCCCAGCGAGCAGACCACGACACTGGGCAGGAAGCCGCCGAGCGCGGTCCAGCCGATGATCGCCTTCGCGGAGGTCGTCCGGGGCAGATAGCGCGAGAAGTCGGCGCTGGTGGTGTACGACAGCGGCCCCGAGCCGATCAGGGTGACCCCGGCGAGGAGCACGGCCCACAGGTCGAGGCCGGTGAGGGGCGCTGCCGGGGTGTAGGAGTAGTCGGCCTGGCGCAGGACGGCGACCGCGACGACGGCGAACACCGCGGTCAGCACGAGCGTGATCGGCAGATACAACCTCATGATCAGGGCGTGCCCGTAGACCCCGATGGCGAGCGTGAGGGCGGCGATCACCAGCACCACGGCCACCTGCACGGGTGTGCTCGCGGTGAGCCCGGCCCGCTCGACCAGGGCGAAGGCGGCGGTGGAGGCGGCGGCCAGGTTCAGGGCGAAGTAGCAGACGGAGATCAGCCAGCCGACGACCGCGTTGTTCACGCGGTTGCCGCGGACGCCGAACATCGCGCGCGTGATCACCTCGCTCGGCGCGCCCGCGACCGGCCCCGGGATGGCCAGCACCCCCGTGAGCACCCAGAACAGGTTGCCGACCACGATCACCGCCAGCGCCTGCCACAGGGTCAGCCCCATGAGGATCAGCGCGCCCCCGATGACGAGGCTCAGATAGTTGACGTTCGCCGCCGCCCACACCGAGAACAACTGCCGCGGACGGCCCCGGCGTTCGGTGTCGGGGATGTGGTCGATGCCATGGGTCTCGATCCGGCCCGCCTGGTCCGACGGCGGCCGTGCCTCCTGCCGCGTGGCGGCGGAGCTCTGCTGCGGCTCGGGAATCGTGGACGCCATGTGGCCCCTCCGGATGCTGGAAACCCACCTGCTTGCTTATTGGTCGCACACTCAATAGCATCGATTCCATGCCGTCAAGCGTTCCGAACAAGCGAATCCGTAAGTCTCCCGGCGAAAGACGTGCGGAAATCGTTGCCGCCGCCGCTTTCGTCGGCCTGACCGAGGGCCTGGAGTGCATCACCCTGCGGCGCATCGCCGACGAGCTGGCGGTGCGCCCGGGACTGATCAGCCACTACTTCCCCGCGGTGGACGACCTGGTCGCCGAGGCCTACGGCACCGCGGCCGGTTCCGAGCTCGACGACCTGCTTCCGGCAGACGCCGCCGACACGACACCCACCCTCCGGCTGGCGCGCTTCTTCGCCCTGGCGGGCGGCGGTTCGTACGACGACATCAGCCGCCTCTGGCTCAACGCCCGCCACCTCAGCCGCTACCGGCCCACCCTGCGCGACCGGGTCGCCGTCCAGGAGGCCGCCTGGCGTGACCGGCTCGAAGGGGTCATCCGCGAGGGCGTCGAACGGGGCGAGTTCCGCACGGACGACCCGATGCTGACGGCCATCCGGATCCTGGTCGTCCTCGACGGCCTCGGCATGCTCGTCAACAGCGCGGACACCGGGGAGGACCCGCCGGAGATCAGGCTGATGCCCGCGATGACGGCGGAACGCGAACTGGGACTGCCGCCCGGCGCCCTGACCTTCCTCGATTGATCTGCCACTAAGGAGAGTTCCGCGTGCGTACCTCCCTCGTCCTGCTGTCCGCGCGGCTGTTGGACCCGGTCACCGGTCAGTACCTGCCGCAGACCGCGCTGGCCGCGGCAGGCGGCCGTATCACCGCCCTCGGGGCCGCGACGGAGATCCGCGCGCTCGCGGACGCGTCGACGACGGTGATCGACCTCAAGGGCGCAGTCGTGACCCCCGGCCTGGTCGACGGCCACATCCACCCCGTCTCCGGTGCCGAACTCACCCACGGCCTGGACCTGTCGGGCTGCGTGGACGTGCCGCAGGTCCGGGAGGCCCTCGCCGGTGCGGTACTGGACCTTGACCCCGGCGCCTGGCTCCACGCCTGGGGACTGGACCCCAACGTCTTCGCCGGTCGCCCCGTCGAGACCGCACCCTTCGACGCCGTACTCGACGGTGTGCCAGCCCTGCTGCTCCTCTTCGACGCGCACTCGCTGCTCGCCAGCAGGCGCGCCCTGGAGCTGGCCGGGGTGGACGGGCCGCGCGCCTTCGAGCAGGCCACCGCCGAGGTGGTGTGCGACGCCGACGGCCGGCCCACCGGACTGCTCCTGGAGGACGCCGCCTGCGAGTTGGTCGAACGGGCCGCTCCGCAGCCCACCCGGCAGGAGCGCCGCGACCGGCTCGCCGCCGCGCTGCGCGCCATGTCCGCCACGGGCCTGACCGGCGGCCACGCCATGGACGCGAACGGCGACAGCCTCGCCTTCTACGGCGAACTCGACGCGGCCGGGGAACTGCCGCTGCGGTTGCGTGTGGCGCCGTGGTGTCAGCCCGGCACGGACGCCGACGGCGTGCGCGCGCTCGTCGATGGGCAGGGCGCGGGCGGGCGGCTCTGGCGGACCGCCGGGGTGAAGATCTTCATGGACGGCACGATCGACAACGGCACGGCCTGGCTCGAACAGCCGGACTGCCATGGGGAGTCCCGGCATGCGTTCTGGCCGGATCCGGAGGAGTACACGCGGGTGGTCGCGGCTCTGCACTGGGCGGGTGTTCCGGTGGCCACGCATGCCATTGGGGACGCGGCTGTGCGGCATGTGTTGGATGCGGTGGAGAAGGCGCGGGCCGAGGGCGGGCCCGCTGGGGTGCGACACCGGGTCGAGCACATTGAGACGGTGCCTGATGACACGTTGCGTCGGTTTGCTGAGTTGGGTGTGGTGGCTTCCATGCAGCCCACGCATTGCTGCGACTTCACTCGGGCAGATCACACGGACAACTGGTCGCTTCGGCTGGGGGAGGAGCGGGCCTCTCGGGCTTGGCGTTGTCGGGATCTGTACGACTCCGGTGCCGTGGTTGTTCTTGGCTCGGACTGGCCGATTGCTCCCTATCCGCCGTTGGGTGTGATGGCTGGGGCGCGGCATCGGCGGCCGAGTCGGGATCTGACGGGGGCGCCGCATGGGCCGGAGCAGGCGCTCAGCGGGCTTGAGGCGCTTCAGGGGATGACGGTCAACGCGGCTTGGGCGGCGGGGGAGGAGCACGAGGCTGGGCGGATCCGGGTTGGGTACCGGGCCGATCTGACTGCTTTTGCGGGGGATCCGATTGCTTACGCGGCTGTCGATCTGCCGGAGTTGCCGGTGCTGCTCACTGTTGTTGACGGGAGGCCGACGTATCGGGACGCGAGTCTGTGATGGCGGGCTCAGGGTTCGGAGGGGATCCGGCGGACGTTCGCGGCCTGCGGGCCCTTTGAGCTGTCGGTGATGCTGAGGCGGACTCTTTGGCCTTCTTCCAGTGTGCGGTAGCCGTGCATCTGGATCGCGGAGTAGTGGACGAAAACGTCGCGGCGGTTGTCGAGGGTGATGAAGCCGTAGCCCTTCTCCGCGTTGAACCACTTGACGGTGCCTTCTTGCTCGTCGGCGGTGGGCGGGGTGTAGGCGGGGTTTCGCACGAGGAGGACGGGGGCGTCGGCGGCGTAGTGCCGGTAGAGCGAGATGCTCCCAGGGCTTTGGTTGGCGATGTCGACCAGACTCAGGAACTCGGGCCCCCCGGGGATGCCCGAGGCGAGGGTGGTGGTGATCTCGCGGGTGAAGATATGTGGCACCTGCCCGGAGCGCGGTCGTGTGGTCAGCAGCGCCCAACTTCCAAGTGGTCTGACGCGAGGTGCGAACCATGACCAGATGCGGTCCGGGTCGTGGGTGCCGGCGTCGAGGAGGAGCACCTTGAACTGGGCCGGGCTTTCATCCAGAACCGAGCGAAGTTGCCGGATGGAGAGGGCGGTGTCGTGAGGGCGTTCGAGATCGGTGTTGGGGAAGGCCAGGAACGCGTCGTCGGGGGTTTCGATTACGTGGCCCGCGTACGACAGGAGGAACGTGTGCTCGGCCCGCCGGGCCGTCTCGTAGAGGGTCGATACGAGAGTGTCGGGGAAAGGTCGGTTCCAGATGGCGCGGACATTCGAGGAGTTGAAGATCCCGTCATCCTGCCTCCGCCCCAAGGCGGTCGCCAGCGCATTCGTTGCCTTCGCGGTGCCCCGCGACTCCGGGAACTGCCCGTAGTAGTCGGCTCCGATGACGACGGCATGTGAGCGGGTTGGGTCGATGAGGCCTGGGGGCGATGATTGCTGGGGTGTGCGTACGGCGGGGGGAGTGATCCGTGTGGCCATGATCGTGATTTGCTCGTGAGCGATCGACACTGCCCCGATCACCGTCCCGTACAGGTTGACGACGGCTGCGCCAGGAGTGGGCCGCGGTGCGGAGACAACTGGTGTCAGGTTGAAGCCATCCGCAGTGGTGTCGGTTACCAGGTAGCGACGTACGTTCAGGTCGGTGCCTCGCTCGCTGTCGAGGCCGACGACGAGGACTCGCTCGCCGACCTTCGGCGAGGGGGCGGTAGACATCGGCATCACACTCGGCAGCGCTGCACGGGGGTTCATGGACAGGTAGAACAGACCTGTGCGTGTGGTGGTGGGCAGGAGCCGTGCGGCTACGACCAAGCGGCTGCGATACGGCCGCACTCGCAAGACCTCGTCCTGGCTCGCGCGTGAGTCCGGCACGAACGCCGTCACCGCCAGCCCGTCGTCCAACAGGCGGATTCCCGTGCCCAGCAGGGTTCCACTCTCGTTCGAGACACTGACCAGGCGTTGCTCGGCGTCCTTGGTGAGCCCTAGGACGAAGTCAGTTGAACCCGGGGACATGTTGTCGAACGCGAAGCAGGTCTCGAGGTACCGGGACACCTCGGCCAGACTTCTCTCCCGGGCGGCCGCGGCCAGTGCGGGAAGCGAGTCATGGTCGGCGAAGCGAGCCAGCACCGGCCAGAGTTGCTCCGGCGGGTGGATGGACGGGACCTCCGTTCGGTCGACCTCTTCCACGAAGTCGCTGAGCCGGTACCAGGCCTCTCTGCGGGAGGTCCGGAGCATGATCAGGGGTTCTCCCACCACTGGCTGGCACGCATATGTGAGAGCCGCCGACATTGCCTCGTCCGACAGTTCGTCCCGTCCGTACTCGGGGAGGTAGACCTCCGTCGCAGCCATCAGCAACTCACGCGTCAGGTCCGGGGCATGGCCCAGACGCCTGATGTCCAGCGCTGCACGGAGCAGGGCTCTGGCGACCGGCGGTGCCTCGTGAATCCGACGCATTGCCTTCGAGTCCGCGATCCACGGGGGAACGTGCACAACGTTGATGTCGCGCTCCGAGGGGGGCAATTCCAGGCCCTCGTCGGTGAGTTCACCGAACACGACGATCGTTCCCGACGCCCCACGAGTCAGAGCGTGAGCAGAGGCGAGGGTGGGGAAGACGTCGAGCAGCACAACGGAGCGCGAGGGCAAGAGGGCTACCCAGTCGTTCAGTTCCTCCACGTCTCGCGGCGCCCACCACGTCCAGTCGTCCGGCAATGCGGCAACCGCCCGCAGAATCGCGGTCGTCTTCCCCGCCCCAGGCACGCCGACCAGCACTGTGAACGAACTGTGCCCCTCCATCGCCCGCGAAATCACCTCGCGAAGCTGCTCATCCACGCCCCGCACGACATAGTCCGGCACCGATGGAACATCCCGCACAAGATCCGCGACCCGCTGCCACGGAGGCTCAGCCGCCTCCCCGGAACCGTCCGCCGCCCCCACTCGCGCCGCAAACGGCAAGGCCCCCTCAGCAACCCCCCGATTACCCCCGAAACCCCCTGACCTGCGCCCCGCGAGAAAGTCACCCCCACTACTGGCCCCCCGCTCACTGACCCCCGCCCCCATCTCCCGCCGCACAACCTCCTGCACCGAAGTGATGGCATCCCGCCGCTGCCCACCCAGCAGGGCCGCCCGCACCCCGGGCCGGAAGTCGAACGGGACGCTGTCCGGGTCGGTGGTGTCCTCCTGTGCCCATGACGTGAGGAGACCACCCAGCGCCACCTCCGCCAGATGCCCGTGCTCCGACTCCGGCAGCATGATCTGGCGGACGAGGTTCATGACCGGGAGGCTGAGGGGTACGGCGGACAGGTAACCGGCCAGGCGTTGGGCGACCGGTGATGCCCCGGCTCTGAAACGCCTGAGGACTTCGTCGACCTCCTCGAATTCCTGCGCACCGCGCACTCGCGAGGGAAGCGCCTCCGGAACCCGCGCCACCGACAGGCACTGCACCCGCATCCACTGCCCGTTCCCCGCCACCAGCTTCGCCAGGACCGACACCGACGCGGCCCCGGCCTCCACCACCGGAACCGCGATGCCTTCCTGCACTGGGTGCCGTCGGCGGCGGCTACGCGTGGCCGGGCCCTGCCGCCAGGACGTGTTCGGCGCGGCGGCTCCGACCGAACGGACCAGGACCGCGCGGGGGCGCACCGCGCCCCGGTCCCACAGGCGGCGCGGCAGGACATTCAGCAGCGCCACCGGACCGTGCGCGGACCACTGCCGCAGCATCTGTGCGACCTCGGCCCCGGCCCAGCCGCTCGCCACCGTGTCCGTCAACACCAGCACCAGCCGGTGGCCGGACGGGTCGGACACCTCCTGCACACTGCGGCGCTCACCGTCCGGCGTGCGGGAGACGGACAGCGGGTCACCGGCGTCCGGGTCCGTGCCGCGCAGATACCAGGTGCGGACGTCCCGGAAGATGCCCGTCTGTACGAACACCCGCCGCAGCTCAGCCACCAGGTCATGCCAGAGCAGCATCGAGTGGTGGGCGTCCACCACCAGCGCCAGGTCCAGCCAGCGGCCTCGGCGCGGGCGCAACACCGGGACGGGCAGGCGCTGTTCGACGGTTCGGCGGACGGTCAGTTCCTCGTCGAGATCCAGGTCGATGTCGCGGCAGTCGGTCTCCCGGCGGCCCGTGCTCCGGCCCAGCGGGCGCAACGCCCGCATCAGGGCCAGTGGATCCCGCAGTGACGCGGCGCGACGGACGCGGACCAGGTCGATGCCGTCGCGCGACGGGCCGGGCGTGTCCGTCACATCGGCGGCGTTGTAGAACTCCTCGGTCGGCCCCGGGGCCGACCCGCCCGGACCTGTCGCGGGGGGTTCGGGCAGCGGCGGGGCATCGGGATGTTCGTCCTCGGCGTCCGGCAGCAGGTCCTGTACGTCCGGGCCCCCGCTGGCACCGATGCGCGCCGCCAGCCAGAGGATGTCCGCCAGCTCCTCGGGTCCGGCCTTGTCGCCGGACTCATTCAGAGCGCGGAACAGATCCTCGATCACGCCAGCGGCCCCGTCAGCCGTTGCAGCACGGTGTTGAGGAAGTCCGCGCGTTCGCCCGGTCCGGACCACGCGCCGCTCAGCCGCAGTTGTACGGCGTTGAGTAGCTGGTCGGTGGCCAGGTCGCCCTCCGTCCGGCGCGCGATGAAGTCCTCGATGAGGTCCTGGTACCGGTCCTCACCCGTCGACTCGTCGAGCCCGAGCCGCTTGCGGACGATCCGTGTCAGCTTCTCCTCGCTGGGCGGCTCGACATGCAGCCGGATGCAGCGGCGCAGGAAGGGCGGCGGAAAGTCGCGCTCGCCGTTGCTGGTGAGGACGACGATCGGGAAGGCGCGGCACTGGACGCGCCCGCCGTCGATGCCGACGCGCGTCTCCGGGCCGTCCTGCGTGCCGACCCTGACTCGCGGCTGCCGTGCGGCGATCCGCGCCAGCTCCGGGATCTCGAAGGAGCCCTCCTCGAAGACGGTGAGCAGGTCGCCCGGCAGATCGATGTCGCTCTTGTCGATCTCGTCGACGAGCAGGACCCGGGGCCGCTCCTGCGGCAGCAGCGCGGTACCGAGCGGCCCGAGGCGCAGATACGGTGCGATGGTGCTGCCCGAGGAGCGTGGCCGGTGGCCCGGCTCACGGCGGCCCGGGGCGCCCCGGCCGGTTTCCAGGTGCCGCAGGTTCGCGTCGTGCAGCCGCCCGATCGCGTCGTACTGGTAGAGCCCGTCCCGCAGGGAACTCCGGCTCGTCACCGGCCAGTGCAGTACCGGGCCGAGTTCCAGGTCGGCGGCGATGCTGTGCGCGAGCGTCGACTTGCCGACCCCGGGCTTGCCGGTGACGAGCAGCGGACGACGCAGATACAGCGCCGTGTTGACCGCGTCCACCTCGGCGTCGTCGGGCACGTATCCGTCGCCGCGCTCGTACGTCTCCGTCCACGCGGGCCCGGAAGTGGTGGGCGGGCGGTACTCGGGATCGGGCTCGCCCTTGAACTCCCGCCAGGGCGGCCGGTGTTCGCCGAGTCGGGCGCGCTTCTCCTCGACCGTGCCCGTGCCCCGGTAGATCCACCAGTCCTTGGCGGCTTCCATCCGACTTCCTCTCGACGACGGCTGAATCGACGGCTGATTCGGTGGTTGGTTCATGAGGACAACGACCGCCTCGCGGGCACCCGCCCGGGGTTGTCCCAGAGGAGGGCGAGCGGGCGGCGCTTGACGCGCAGGCGCTTGAGCGCGTCCGGCAGCGCCGCCACGTCGAGCACGTCCGGCGGCTCCGCGCCCAGCGCCTTGCGCAGGGATTCGTCCGGGGCGGAGGAGCGGGGCCAGACGGCGATGGGTATGCCGCCGTCCAGTACGGCACCCAGCGCGTCCATGACCAACGGGCCGGTCACATCGGCCAGTACGCAGACCGGCGACGCGTCCAGCTGCAGTGCCTCGGCGAGGCCCTCGGCCACATCCGCGTCGCCGACATCGTGCGCGGCGTCCGGGTGCAGGCCGCCATGGGTCTCGTACCACTCCCATTTGGTCCGCCACGGGTCCTCGGCCAGGCCCTGGCGCTCCTCGGGGCAGCGCAGCACGACCTCGTACCAACAGCCCAGGGTTACGGTCTTGCCTTTGCGGCCGAGTGGCAGCTGCCAGGTCTCGAACGGCTCCTCCAGCAGCTCGTACGGGACGTGGAACTCGATGCGCTGCGGCATGGACGCCGAGTGGGCCAGCAGGTGGTTGCCGAGGACAGTGCGCACGGCTGCCAGCTCCATGGGCTCCTCGTAGTCGCCCACGTTCTCGAAATCGTCCTGGTACGACCACAGTTGGAGCCAGAAGTCGTTGTCGCCGTCGGGGGTGAGGCGGACGTGCAGCGCGGGCCGTTCGGCGGGTCGTGGGGGCGCGGGAGGGAGGGGGTCGGCGCCGAGACGATCGAGGGTGCGGTCGACCCAGGCCTGCGCGTCGGCCGCCCACTCGGGGCGCCGGGAGCGGGTCGCCAGGTGCTGGATGAACGGCAGCGCGAGCGGGACGGCGCGGCTCGTTCCCTGGCGGTGGTCGAGATCGCGCACGATCTCCGTCAGGTGCGGTGACGGCAGCCTGTGCTCGGCGGGCGGGACGCAGCCCGTCACCTCGAAGGCCCAGCGGTATGCCTCGTAGGTGTATGGAGGCTTCTGACAGCCAGCCAACACTTCCCCGAGTTCCTGCCAGGCGGTGTGGTCGAGGGAGGGCGCGCCGGTCGGTGCGGGGGAGTCCGTCCAATGGTCCCCGTAGAGGGGCGATCCGTCCCAGGACCTGGCGATCTCGAACTGCGGCTCCTGCCACGCCGCGCGCTTCGCCTTCATGACGGCGAAGTCTCCCTGTACGGCCTTGGCGATATCGACCAGATCCCGGACCGCCTCCGCCGCGGACCGCCCTTCCAGGTGCTTGAGCAGCGTGTCGGTGAACTGGCCTGCCTGAAGCTCCGCGCGGTTGCGGGCTGTCTCCCCCGGGCGTGCCGCATACAGGACGAACTGTCGGCGCTCGGGAGTCCGCACGCCGACCGGGTATTCGACCTTCACGAAGTCCAGCTTGGACTGGCCGGGTTCGATCCGGCAGGCGTCGCCGATGGCGACGAGACGACGGAAACGCCCCCGGCCCACTCTGTTGGACCGCCACCATTGCAGCGCCGAGGTGAAGTTGAGAGAGGTGACGTGTCCTGCCGTGGCGTCGGCGTACGGGAGGAGGAGTTGGTCGGTGCTGTTGAGGAAGCCGTGCCCGGCCCAGTAGATCCACAGCAGGTCGCCGTCGCGCTGGGGCAGGTCCTTGAAGAGTGCGTCCTCGACATACTTCTGCGTGGCCGGCTTCGCGTCCACGCCGGTCTGGTTCCGGGCCAGCGGCGACAGCAGCAGCCGTAAGTTGTCCTGCGGGACACCGGCAGTGCCGGTGAGCCAGTCGGCGCAGCGGATGGCGTCGCGGGCCGGGCCGGACAGGTCCATCCCGGTGTTGATCTCGTAGGACTCGATGCCGACGACGAGAGCGAAGGTGCGCTCCGGGGTGATCGGTGGCTCGGCGGCGAGGGGTGCGGCCGTCACCGCAGCGCCTCCGCGATGCGCTCGAAGACCGGCTCCAGCCGCCAGTACGCGCTGTGCGAGACGGGGAAGGGCATACGGCTGCGGACTTCGTGGTCGGTGACCCGGGCGTCGTCCGGGAATACCGGCTCGGCGAGGTAGGACAGCAGGTCCCTGCGGTCGTAGATGTTGAGCCACTCGGGGAAACCGGAAGGCAGCGCCGCCCCCGGTTCCAGGCCGGCCAGGGCGCCGAGTTCGTGCAGGAACGGGGCCTGGGAGCCCACCGTGACCAACAGGCTTACCGGCAACGGTGGTTGGCGCCGGGCGGCCAGGGCGAGGGTGTCCACCAGGGCGATGCCGCCGAGGCTGTGGCCGATGAGGACGGGCGGTTCCGGGCTGCGGGCGATCACCTTCTCCAGGTGGGCGCGCAGATGCTCGCCGCGGGCCTGGTAGCGCAGGATGTCGCCGACCTCCGACGCCTTGTCGGAGGTGACCTCGCCCCGTTTGCTGTCCAGCACGGACTGCGGAGTCAGCCGCTGCGCCAGCTTGGACAGCACCCCGATCGTGCTCATCAGGACCCCGCGTCCGGTGCCGCCCAGCCGGTCGCTCAGGACATCGACGAGCCGGTCCCGTTCGTCCCCGGTGCACAGGGTGGTGTCCTGGGCCTCCGAGAGCAGCACCGCGACAAGAGCCCGGCTGGTGAGAAGGACGAGTTCGGCGGCCGTCGCATCGTCCTCGGCTCTGTCCACCGCATGGTGGAACTCGTCGGAGTCCGCCACGGCGTCCAGGGCGTACCGATAGCCGTCGGCCAGGCCGGTCTCCCGCAGGAGTACGGCGAGTTGGTCGCCGGGATCGAGGTCGCGGGGCAGTTCGAGCAGCCGGTCGCGCACCACGTCACCGGCGGTCTGCAAGCCCGGCAGCCCGAAGCCGCCGTCGCCGCCCTCGCTCCCGAGTTCGGCCAGCACCCTCAGCTCGCACAGCGGATCGGTGAGGAGCAGCAGCCACTCCGCGGTCTCGGGATCGTCCTCCATGTTGGCCGCCGCGAGGGGCCGCAGGCCCGGCACGGACGCGCCCCCGGCGCCGAGTGTGGCGCCGAACTCGGTGCCCCAGTAACAGGGTTCGACCTCCGCATTCGGGAACTTCTCCAGCAATCCCGCCTCGACCTGCCGGAACAGTACGTCGAACCGCTCCCGACGGACACCGGTCCCGTGAACAAAGACGAACCTCATGCGTCCCCCGCCCCCAACGCGCTTGTGCGGTAGGAGAATAGTCCGTCGGTACAGCAGGTGGGAGGCGGTCCGCGGACGCCGTCAGACCTGGATCTGTGCGGCGGATCCGACCGGGAGCCAGCGGAAGCGCGTACGGATGTCGGCGGGGGCCTTCGCCAGTTCGGCCTCGACCGTGCGGCGGCCCTCGTGGAAGTGGGACCAGCCCTCGTAGTGGACGGGCAGGACCGTGTCTGGCCGCAGCACGCGACACAGGTCCACGGCTCTTGGCGTGGTGAGCGTGTAGCGGAGCGGGCCGGTCACCGGGAAGCGCACACCGCCCAGGTGCAGCACTGCCGTGCCCACGTCCAGGCGGCGGCCCACCTCGCGGACACCGTCGTACAGGACCGTGTCCCCGGAGATCCACAGTGCGCCGTGCCGCTGGCCCTCCCAGCGCAGCGCGAAGCCCGTGACGTCGCCGACGATCGGGCGGGAGAAGGGTGGGCCGTGGCGGGCGGGGGTGGCGGTGATCTCGATCGTGGGGCGGCCCGGGTGCTCCAGGCGCCGGGTCGTCCACGGGGCGAGGCCATGGGCGTTGCCGCCGAGGCGGCGGGCGCCCGTCGGGGTGGTGAGGACCAGGTCGGCGGTGGGCAGCAGGGACCGGCCGGCCGTGTCCAGGTTGTCGGCGTGGTGATCGTGAGTGAGGAGTACGGCGTCCAGCGGCGGGAGTTCGGCTGCGTCGACGGCCGGGCCCGCGGTCTTCCGGGACGACGTGCCCCAGCCGAAGGAGTAGCGGCGGCCGGGCGGGTCGAACGTCGGGTCCGTCAGCAGCCGCCAGCCGGCCGCCTCGATCAGCGTGGTCGGGCCCCCGATATGGGTGATACGGACCTCGGTCATGCGTGAACTCCCTTCCATGCCGGGGCGGCAGGCCCTGCCGCCCCGGCGTGACGGTCTAACGGGCCTTGGCCAGCGCCCAGTCGAGGGCGTGGTCGGCGACCTCCTCCCAGCCGGGGGCCGCCGGCAGCAGATGCGGCATGCCCGCGAACTCCCGGATCTCGGTGACCGTGTTCGACTTGTAGTGCCGGGCGTTGGACTGCTGCACCTTCGGCGGCATCAGATGGTCCTTCTCGCCGGAGATGAACAGCAAGGGGGCGCGCGCGTCGTTGTGGTAGTCGACGTAGGTGCTCTGGTGGCCGGGGCGCAGGGTGGCCAGGGCGCTGTCCCAGAAGATGGCGCCGGAGGCGGGGACCGCGTACCGCTCGTACAGCGCCCGGGACTCCGCCTCCGGGAAGGTGTTGGTGAAGGCGTAGTGCCACTGGTCGAAGGTCAGGCCGACCGCGCGGTGCCGGTTCGCGGGGCTCTTCAGCACCGGGAAGGCCGACTTGATCTGGGTCAGCGGGACCACGGCGACGCCCTCGGTGGGCGCGGAGTTGATCGCCACGCCCGCCGCGCCGTGACCGCGGTCGAGCAGCAGCTGCACGAACACGCCCCCGGCGGAGTGGCCGATGAGGACGGGCGGCTTGTCCAGACCGCCGATGAGGGTCTCAAGGCTCTCCACGATCTGCGTGACCGTGACGTTCTCGATCGGCGTGGTGTCGGCGTTGAGGGACTCCACCTCCGCCTCGAAGCCGGGGTAGGCGGGGGCGAGGACGCGGAAGCCGCGTTTCTCGTAGTGCGTGATCCAGTGCTCCCAGCTCCTCGGGGTCACCCAGAAGCCGTGGATGAGGACGATGGTGTCCGGGGTGCTCATGGCCTCTCCTCAAGGTCAACGGGTGGCGCGGTACGCGGCCTCGATGTGCCGGACGACCGTGTCCGGGCGGGACATCATCACGACGTGCGAGGCGCCCTCGGCCTCGACGACCTTGCTCTTGGCGCGCTCGGCCATGAAGCGCTGCGCCGCGGGCGGGATGACCCGGTCCTCGGTGGCGACGACGTACCAGGACGGCACGGTCCGCCACGCCGGTACACCACTCGGTCCGGCCAATCCGCCGATGCTGCCGGGGCGTTGGGCGGTCGCCATCACCCGGGTCTGCGAGCGCGGCAGGTCCTGGGCGAAGACGTCGTGGAACTTGGCGGGGTCGATATAGCCGTCCAGACCGGGCTGTTCCGCACCGGGGACGGGGTAGGGGCGGCCGATGAGGGCGGGCTCCAGCCGGCTGCCGGGGTACTTCTTGGCCAGGTCCAGGGCGCTCTCGCCCTCGTCGGGCGCGAAGGCGGCGACGTAGACGAGGGCCTTGACGTTCGCGTGGTCGCGTCCGGCGTTGGTGATGACCTCGCCGCCGTAGGAGTGGCCGACCAGGATCAGCGGGCCGGGGAGGGTGTCGATGACGCTGCGGACGTACGCCGAGTCTCCGGCCAGGTCGCGCAGCGGGTTGGCCGGGGCGATCACCGGGAATCCGGCCCTGAGCAGCCGCTCGGTGACGGCGCTCCAGCCGGAGGCGTCCGCGAAGACTCCGTGGACGAGGACGACCGTCGGTCTGGGGCCGGAGTGCGCCGAGGCCGGGGCGGCGGTGCCCAGGGTGAGGGCGCCGCCCGCGGCGAGCATCCCGCCGAGGACGCGACGGCGGGGGTGACGTTCGGAAACCATGCGAAGTCCCTTCCGGGGTTCAGGAGTTGAGGAAGTCGAGCAGGTCCGCGCCGAGTTGGTCCTTGTGGGTGTCGGTGATCCCGTGCGGGGCGCCCGGATAGACCTTCAGCGCCGCGTTCTTGATCCGGGCCGCCGACGCCTTGCCGCCCACCTCGAACGGCACGACCTGGTCGTCGTCGCCGTGGATGACCAGCGTGGGTACGTCGATGGCGTCCAGGTCGGCGCGGAAGTCGGTGGCGGAGAAGGCGGCGATGCACTCGTAGGCGCCGCGGTGACCGGCCTGGAGGCCCTGGCTCCAGAAGGCGTCCCGGATGCCCTGGGAAATCTCGGCGCCGGGCCGGTTGTTGCCGAAGAACGGCCCGTCGGCGAGGTCCCGGTACAGCTGGGAGCGGTCGGCGAGGGAACCGGCGCGGATCGCGTCGAAGTTCTCGACGGGGACGCCGCCGGGGTTGTCGTCGGTCCTGAGCATGAACGGCGGTACGGCGGAGACCAGGACGACCTGGGCGACGCGTGCGGTGCCGTGCCGGCCGACGTAGCGGGCCACCTCGCCGCCGCCGGTGGAGAACCCGACGAGGGTGACGTCCCGCAGGTCGAGGGTGTCGATGAGGGTGGCCAGGTCGTCGGCGTAGGTATTCATCTCGTTGCCGTGCCAGGGCTGGTCGGAACGGCCGTGGCCGCGCCGGTCGTGGGCGATCGCGCGGAAGCCGTGCGTGGCCAGGTGGAGCTGCTGTGCCTCCCAGCTGTCGGCGTTGAGCGGCCAGCCGTGACTGAGCACGACCGGCCGGCCCGTGCCCCAGTCCTTGTAGTGGATCCGGGTGCCGTCTGTGGCGGTGACGAAGGGCATGCGATCACTCCCGGCTCGAGGGGGATGTGCGGTACCGCGATCGTTGTCCGACCAGGGGGAGGCGCGAACCACGAGCGGCACGTAGTCCTGACCCGGGTCAGCCGCGCAGGGCGTGGGCGAGGTGCCGTCGGGAGGTCACGTCCAGCTTCCGGAACACCTTGCGCAGGTGGTAGTCGACGGTATTGGCGCTGATGAACAACTGGGCGGCGATCTCGGCGTTGGTGGCGCCGTCAGCGGCGAGCCGGGCGATGGTCAGCTCCTGCGCGGTCAGCGGGCTTCCCGCTCCGGTGCGGGCGGGGCCGACGCGCTCCCCGGCGGCGGCCAGTTCCTGGGCCGCGCGTGCCGCGTAGGCCATGGCCCGCATCCCGCGGAACAAGGTCAGCGCGGCCCGCAACTGCTCGCGGGCGTCCCTACGGCGTTTGCGGCGGCGCAGCCACTCGCCGTAGTGGAGGTGCGCGAGGCCGAGGTCGGAGTCGGTGCCCGTGCCGGACAGCAGCTCCACGGCCCGGCGGTACAGCGCCTCGGCGCCCTCCACCGGAGCGAGCAGGGCCTGGGAACGCGCCAGAACGCCCAATGCCCACGGGGTGCCCGCGGCGGTGGCGCGGCGCGCGAGGGCACGCAGAGCCTTCTCGGCCAGGGGCCGGTCACCGCCGCGGGCGCCGGTCTCCACCAGGGCGGGCAGCAGCCGGGAGTGCAGGCCGAGCGCGTCGTGCCGGATCAGTTCGTGCGCGAAGGGCCGGGCGCCGGCGTAGTCGCCCTTGCCCAGCGCCAGCACCACCGCGCCGCTCTGGGCGAGGGACTCCATCGCGCCGTTGCCGAGCGCGCCCGCTGTCCTGAGCGACCGGCGCAGCTCGTCCTCCGTCTCGTCGTCCTCGGCGTGCCAGGCCAGCAGCTCCGGGTTCCGGGAGATCTCCCACTGGGCGCCGCTCAGCCCCATCGCCGTACGGATGTGCTGACTCTCCGTCACCAGGTCGTCGGCGGCGGCGAGATGGCCGAGGGTGGTCTCGGCCATGGCGGCGCAGAACAGGATGGTGTCGAGATGCCACAGGGCCCCGGTGCGGCGCGCCACGGCGTCGGCCCGCCGCAGGAGCCGGGTGCGGGAGTCGTGGTCCCACACGAGGGTGGAGTACCAGACGCCCAACTGGAAGCCGCGAAGCACCACTTCGTCGGCAGTGTCCGGGGCGAGCAGCGCGCTGAGGGCCTCGCGCAACCGGGGCACGGCCTGTTCGTAGCCGTCGTGGGCGAGGGCGGCGAAGGCGTGCAGCAGAAGGTCGAGCGGGGTGGGCGGGCCGGAGGCCGGGAAGCGGGTCCGTACCGCCTCCGCGATCTCGGCGGTGGTAGCCGCCGGTGCCCGGTGCCGCGCGGTGAGCGTCCACTGGGCGGCCCGCAGCAGCGCCTCCCGGGTCAGCTCCGGCGCCCGCGCGCCGATGGCTGTCGCGGCGGCCAGGCACAGGGCCGCCGCCCGGGCGTGGGAGTCGGGTTCGCCCAGACTGTTGAGGACCCCGGCCCGCACCAGCAGGGCGCGGCCCTGGGCCACCTCGTCCAGCAGGCCGGTGTCGACGCCGTCCAGCAGCACCTTCGCCTGGAGTGGCGCGCCCGCGGTGAATGCCGCCTCCGCCGCCGCGAGCAGCCGCCCGGCGCGGGCGCCTTCGCACGGGGTCAGCTCGGCCGCCCGGGTGAGGAAGGTGGCCCGGGCCGCGTGGCCGCCGCGCGCCCCGGCCCGGTCGGCTGCCTGCTCCACCTGGTCGGCGACGGCGGCGTCCGGGCCGGGCGCCGCCGAGGCCCGATGCCAGGCACGCCGGTCGCTGTCGGCCAGATGATCGGTCACCTCGGCCAGCGCGTGGTGCACCCGCCGCCGCTCGACGCTGGTCGCGCCCGCGTACACCGCGGAACGCACCAGCGGGTGCCGGAACTCGGCACGCGCGCGCAGCACCACGAGGCGAACGGCCTCGGCGGGCCCCGAGGCGTCGTGGCCGATGCCGAGCCGCTCGGCCGCCGCGGCGATGTAGCCCAGGGCGCCTGCCGGTTCGGCCGCCGCGAGCAGCAGCCAGGAACGGGTGGGCGCGGGCAGCTCACGCACCTGCCGCAGGTAGTGCTCCTCCAGGCCGCTTCCCACCGGCAGCGGCTCGGGCAGGGCGAGCGCCCCGGAGAGCTGCCGGTCGGACAGTTCCCGCCCGAGGTCGGTCAGCGCCAAGGGGTTGCCGCCCGTGGCGGCCACGATCCGCAGCCCGACCCGGGTGTCCAGCGGCCCGACGGCCACCGACCGCAGCAACTCCAGGGCGTCCGGTGCCGCGAGGCCTTCGACCTCGGTGGCCGGTAGGCCCGCGGGCGCGTCGAACCCGGAGCGCAGCGCGAGTACCAGGCCGACGCTCTCGGCGTGCACCCGGCGGCCCACGAAGGCCAGCACGCCGAGCGAGTCCGGGTCCAGCCACTGGAGGTCGTCGACGCAGGCCAGCAGCGGGCGCCGCTTCGCCGCCTCCGCCAGCACGGTGAGCACCGCGAGGCCCACCAGGAAGCGGTCCGCCGGCGGCCCGTCGTCCAGTCCGCAGGCCACCCGCAGCGCCTGATGCTGGGTCGGGGGCAGGGCGCCGGGTTCCTTGAGGTCGTCCAGGAACGGCAGCAGCAGCCGCTGGAGCGCCGCGAAGGCGAAGCCGGACTCCGCCTCCACGCCCGCCACCCGCAGCACCAGCAGATCGGCCGCCTCGCCGGCCGCGTGGTCGAGCAGCGCCGTCTTGCCGATCCCGGCGTCGCCCCTGAGCAGCAGTACGCCGCTCAGCCCCTGACGCAGATCGGCGAGCAGCCGATCGAGTTGTCCGCGCTCTGCGGATCGGCCTGCCAGACGCACGCGCCACACCCCTCGCCGTGCAGAAGGCACGCAAGGGCCGTATCAGCACAGATCAACCCTCACCGTGACCAGCCATCATGAAGCGACTTCGCGAGGAGCATCGCACGGGCCGACCCCGCCGACTGTGCCCTGGGTGCCAGAGCCTTGCCCCTGGGTGCCAAGGGCAAGGCTCTGAATCATGTGTCCGCTACACACACGTTTGCCGAGAATGACGGTGGCGGCGGACACTGCGGCTCGGGGAACAGCGGCGCCCGGCCGCTACCGCAGCATGGGAGACACCGTGTTGGTTCTCGACACCGACGCCCTGCCCTCCACCGACCGCCTGGCCGCGCTGCACGCGGCGGTCGCCCAGGAGGGTGGCATCTCCTCGGTCGAGGAGGCGGAAGCGGCCGACAGCATGTGGAAGCGGCTCGAAGTGTGGACCTTCGGTCCCGTCACCCTGTTCGACACCCAGGGCACGGGCGTCCGCTTCCTGCGGTCCTTCCGCAAGACCCGCCGGGAACTGGCGAACAACGTGTCGATCATGATGCAGCACGAGGGCCACGGCACCGGCGCGTTCGGCTGCGACGGCTATCAACGGCACCTGCCCCCGGGAACCATAGGCCTGGTGCCGCACATGGTCGCCTCCCATGAGTACGGGTGGGAGGGCCGCGGCCGCTCCCTCGCCTTCAGCGTCGACATCGCCCATGTCGCCCTGCCCGTCGACATGGTGCGCGCCGCGGTCCCGCTGCTCCAGCACAGCCCCCTCGAGCCCCTGCTGGCGCAGCACATCCGCGGACTGCACCAGGTCGCGGACCGGATCAGCGCCGGGCCCGAGGCCGAAGCTCTCGCCGAGGCCACCGTCCAGCTCACCCGGGCACTGATCGTGTCCGTGGCGGGCGGCGGCAGCACCCGCCGGGCAGTGGCCCATGAGACGCTCCTGTCCCGTGTACTCGCCTACGTCCAGGCCCACTTGACCGAACCCGACCTCGCCCCGCAGCGCGTCGCCCGGGTGCACGGCATCTCCGTGCGCAGCCTGTACCGGCTGTGCGAGGACGGCGGACTCAGCCTCGAGCAGTGGATCATCCGCCGCCGCCTGGAAGGCGCCCGGGGCGAACTCGCTGCGACGGACCAGACTCCGCGCACCATCGAAGCCGTCGCCCGCGCCTGGGGCTTCGCCAACTCCGCCCACTTCACCCGCCGCTTCCGGCAGATGTACGACATCACCCCCAGCCAGTGGCGAACCCTGTCCCGGCGGGGGGTGACGTTCACGTACGGGGAAGAGCCGTGACCCCGGGTCAGGCGATGCGGTGGACCAGTTGGTTGGTGAGTTCGTAGCGCGCGCCGACTATGGCGAGGTCGCCGGACGCGACCTTGGCCGCGAGATCCGGTTCGGCGGCGAGGCGGCTGCTCACCAGGCGCACGTTGGCGTCGATCGTGGCGTCTATGCGCGCGTCGCCCTCCTTGGTGTGGTCGATGACCGGGCTGATCTGATCGGCTATGTACTGGATGTGCGCGGGGAGTCGCTCGCCGCTCTCCTCGGCCTCGACCGCGGCACGCACGGCACCGCACGACTGGTGCCCGAGCACCAGCACCAGCGGAATGTCGAGTTCGAGCACGCCGTACGCGACACTGCCGAGCACCGCCTCGTCCAGGACCTCACCGGCGCTGCGCACCGTCATCAGGTCCCCGAGGCCCTGGTCGAAGACGAGCTCCGGCGGGACCCGGGAGTCGATGCAGCCGAGCACCAGGGCGAACGGATGCTGGCCGGTGACCAGTTCCTGGCGGACGGTGCGCGTCTCGTCCGGGTGCTTCTCTCGGAAGGTGCGCCAGCGCGCGTTGCCCGCGGCCAGTTCGCGCAGCGCCTCGCCGGGGGTGGCAGGACGCGGTCGGGATTTCGGTGCGGCCGTGGCGGGGGAGGCCCCGACCGTGAGGCCGGCGCCGAGGGCGGCGGCTCCGGTGAGCGCGCCGCGCAGCAGGGAGCGGCGGGCAGGCTGGGACTCGGCGGATCGCGGGGCGCCCGCGACAGAATCAGAGTTCACAGGCAGAACGTACGTCCAGATATACGAACGCCCTGCTGCCCAACTCAATCCTGGACGGGACGTGGACCGCCCATGGTGAAGTGTTGAGCGATTCTTGGTGAGCGCCGACGGGCGTGCCGACAAAAGCGTCGACACGTGCTCGGCGTTCAGCTCAGTCGAGCGGCGACGGCACGCGCGCAGTCCAGCGACTCGGTGTGTGTCGTATCCACCTCCAGGTCGTAGACCACGTGTTGGTGCACCACATTCGCCTGCATCGCCGCCATCCCCGGAACGCGGTCCCCGCGCGCGATCTCCCGTCCCTCGGCGACGGTGGCGTCGCACCGCACCCCGACCCACAGGACGTCGATCCCGCCGAGCACCTTCTGCCAGCGCTCCTGGGACGCCGCTCCGCCGAGGAACACGTCGTCGACGATGATGCGGGCGCCCGCGCGGGCCATCGCCGCGATGCCCTCCGCCCAGGCCGCCTGGAGCGCCATGAAGTCGCCCCCGACACTCACCCCGCCGTCCGCCTCGAAGGTGATCCCGCCGTCCGAGGACCGCATGCTCGCGGGCAGTGCCTCGACGAACGAGTCGACCCCGAACGCCAGCCATGGATCGGGCAGTACGGCCTGAAGACACCGCACGAGCCCGGACTTCCCCGAACTGGAGCCGCCGTTGAGAATGATCACCTGAGTCGTCACCGCGCCACACTAGGGCGGCTGAATCGCGACACGAAGCGAATTTCGGATCGGGGAGGCGCGCGGTGAACGACCATGACCATGACCTGAGCACGTGGAGTTTGGAGCGGCTCGCGGCGCTGGCGGAGGACGGAGAATGGCTGGAGTCGATCCGCGTCGTCGCCCAGGGGCACGCCTACGTCGACGACCAGCCCGAGGAGGTCCGGCGGCGGTGGGCGGCCCTCGCTCTCTCGGCGAACCGGAGGATGGGCGGCGACGCCCTGGGTGCCCGTGAGCTCCACCAGGACTTCACGCTCCGCATGTGGGTGATCGACACACTCGGACCCCACCCCGACTGGAGCCCCAACACACTCGCCCACGACACCCTCGACGCGCTCACCCTCACCCCGACCCAAGCCGAGGCCCTCGCCCGCGACTGGCGTGACCGCCCGATCGAGGTGATCAGGGACCTACGGCGCCACAAGAACCTGACGGCCCACCTGGACCGGCTGCTCAGCCACCTGGGGCCCGGTCCGACGCACGATCGGCTCCTCCCGTGGACGCAGATCCGCCGACTGCTTCCGTGACCGCATGACGCAGGGCGTCCCGGCGACCTCCGTGGTCGTCCTGCTGAACACCGAGGGTTCCGCAGCCAACCCGCACTCCACGGCATGCTGACCCACCTCGCCGCAGCGCTCTGCTGACGGGACCCGGGGACGCGCTGCGGACCGTGGGCGGAATCGCGAGCGGGCTGCTGGTGTGGGGCGCGCTGTCGGTGGCCGGACTCGCGGCGGTGCTGGCCGCGTCGCCCACGGCGTACAGCGCTCGCGCGCACCACAGGCGTCGTGCTGATCGCCTTCGGCATCGCGGTGGCGACGACAGCGAGCTGATCTCACGAAGGGTCGCGAAGGGCCGCGAAGCGCCACGCATCCCAAGTGGCCTCGCTACTATCGGAGTTGCTTTCCCATCCATTGGGGGGACCCTCCTGCGGCGCGCTGTTCGACGGACGCGCCGGCGGGGGGAGACCGGATGGGAGGTGAAAGATATGGCCGACGACAAGTCGACCAGGACGACGGTGCTCTGTGCGGACATGGCCAAGCGTGTCATTGCCGCGCTGAGCGCTCGCGCGATGTGGGCAGCGATTCTCTACTTGCTGCACCGAGACGTGTGACGTCCGGGTCCCGATCCGACCCCCCTCGGTCGGGACCCCCTTGTCCTTCCCCCTGAAACCGGATCGCGTGGCGCCCTCGCCCGCTGGCACGCTGCCGCCATGGAACATGCGGAAGTACTGCTGATCGGCGGACGAGCGGGTGTCGGCAAGACGACGGTGGGATGGGAGGTCTCGGCCCAGTTGCGGGCCGCGGCGGTCGCGCACGCCGTCATCGAGGGTGACTACATGGGTCAGATCCATCCGGCCCCGGACGGCGATCCGCACCGCGCGGGCATCACCGAGAGCAACTTGACCGCCGTCTGGGCCAACTACGCCGCCCGCGGCTGCCGGCGCCTGATCTACACGAACACCGTCAGCGTCCTTCCCGAGGCGACGGGGATGTTCGAGCGTGCGATGGGCGCTGGGGTGCGTCTCGTCCGGGTGCTGCTCACCGCCTCCGACGTCACGGCGCAGGAGCGCCTGCTCGGCCGTGAACTCGGCTCGGAGCTGGAGGGGGAGATCGCCGGCAGCCTGCGCAAGGCGCGGCTCCTGGACGACCGGGCGCCGACGGAGACCCTGCGGGTGGCGACCGACGGACGGCTTGTGGTGGACATCGCCAGGGAGGTCGTGGCCGCCACCGGTTGGGCCACCGCCGACGATTTGGCGGAGCCGCCGGTCGTACCGTAGGATCGATCTTGAGCCGGTCACCGCAACTCAAAGCAACCGGCGCTGCGTTGGTGGTCCAAGGAAAGACGTCCCGCTTCCTGCGGGGAGATGCAGGTGCAAGGCCTGCCCGGCGCTCGAAATGTATGGCCCGTCCCGAATTCTCGGGGCGGGCCATATGTGTTGTTCCCCTCCCTGCCCGCACCCGCCAGTAAGGTGATGCATCAACTAGAGTGGGTCACCGAACGCCGAAGCTCCGAGCCTTCGGAACCCGAACAAGAAGGTGCCGCTGTGGCCACGACGTCGGCTCTCCCGCTTGTCGATCCGCTCGATCCGCCCCGACTCATCGCGACGGATCTGGACGGCACCCTGCTGCGCGGAAACGGCACGCTCTCGCCCCGCACCCGGGCCGCCCTCGCCGCGGTCGAGCAGGCCGGAATCCCCGTCGTGCTGGTCACGGGCCGCCCGTCACGCGTCGTGGACGCGCTGCTCAAGAGCATCGGACCGCACCACGTCATCGCCGCCAACGGCGCCGCCGTCCACACCCCCGACGGAACCCTCGCTCTCGCCTCACCGCTGCCGCCCGCCGAGGCCACCCGACTCGTGACCCGGGTGCGCGCCGCGGTCCCCGGGGTCTCCTTCGCCGTCGAGTACGACCGGGACTTCGGCCATGAACCGGACTACCCGACCTGGTCGTTCGGCGGCGACACGGTCGAACTCGTCGGCACGGCCGAGGCGCTGGTGGCCCGCACCCCGGCCAGACCCCTGCTGAAGATCCTCGCCCACCACCCGACCCTCCCGCTCGACGACTTCTACGAGCAGGCACGGCACGCCGCGGGTCCGGCCGCCGAGACCACCCACTCCACCGGACTGTCCCTCGTGGAGTTCAGCGCGCCCGGCGTCACCAAGGCGACCACCCTGATCGACTGGAGCGGCCGACTCGGCATCGCCGGCCACGAGATCGCGGCGTTCGGCGACATGCCCAACGACCTGCCCATGCTCACCGCGGTGGGCCGCTCCTACGCCATGGCCAACGCCCACCCGGACGTCCTGGCTGCGGCACGTCATCGCACCTCCTCCAACGAGGAGGACGGCGTCGCCGAAGTGTTGGAAGGGTTCATCGACGCGTTCGTCCCGTAGGGAAGGGACTCAGGGCGACTCCACCGTCACCCGCAGCGGCGCGCGGAACGACAGCAGGCCGAGCATCGGGTCGTCCGCCGCCGGTACGAACCGTGCCGACGGCAGGCGGCGGGCCGCCGTCCTGAGAGCCACGGCCGCCTCCGTACGCGCCAGGGACGCCCCAGGGCAGCGGTGCCGGCCCACGCCGAAGGCCAGGTGCTGCCGTACGTTCGACCGGTGCGGGCACATGCGGTCCGGGGCGTCGAAGACCTCCGGGTCCGAGCCGCTGCCCAGGAGCAGCAGCAACAGCTGTGCGCCCGCCGGGAGTTCCACCCCGCCCAGCTCGACCGGGCGCGCGGTGACCCGGCGCCACGACGTCACCGGCGGCTCGCGGCGCAGCACCTCCTCCACCCAGGCCCGCGCCGAGTCGTCCGGCGAAGCGACACGGGCCCACATGCCGGGCTCGGTCAGGGCGTGGCGCAGCACCGTGGCGATGAGCTGGCCGGTGGTGGACTGCCCGGCGATGAAGACGAAGAAGCAGGCGGCGACGGCCGTCTCCACGTCCAGCCGCTCTCCGTCGGGCAGCCGGTGGTCGGTCAGGGCACGGACGAAGGAGCCGGGCCGGGCCGATCCGCCGGCCACTGTCTCGGTGAGCCACTGGTGGAACTCGGCCACGAGCACCGCCAGTTCGAGCTGACGCTCCGGTGCGGGGCGGCCCCAGAACAGCTCCAGCGAGGCATCGCTCCAGCGGATCAGCGTCGCCGTCGGAACCCCGTCGATGCCCAGGAGTTCCATCAGCACCCGGCACGGCAGCACCTGCGCGAAGGACGTGAACAGATCGCAGCGACCCGAGGCGTCGAGCCGCTCCGCCACTCCGTCCAGCAACTCGTCGGCGATGCGCTCGATCACCGGTACGGCCGCGGTGACCCGCTGTGCGTTGAAGAACCGCGTGACCACCCGGCGCAGCCCGGGGTGACTGTCGGTGCCGTTGTTCGCCAGCGCGATCGGGAGGTTGAAGCCCGCCCGCGCCAGCACCCTGAGCGCGCCGAACGGCAGCGGGGTGACGGCGTTCTGGGCGTTGTCCGGGAGGAAGTCGCCCGGCGTGAGCAGCACATGGCGGATGTCCCGGTGCCGGCTCACCAGCCACAGCCCGGTGTCCGCGTCGAAGTGCACCGGCGCGTCGGAGCGCAGTGACTCCAGCCACGGGTACGGGTCGCGGGTGAAGGCGTCGTCGAAGAGGCCGACCGCGGTGCTGACGGGTGTGGTTGCACCCAATGCCGGGGAAGTCACGGTCGGGGACGCTAACACGTGCTCGCGTAGTTACTGCGCGTATGTGCGGCGCATCACTCCAGCTCAAGGGGGAGATCCTGATCCGCCGCCCGCGCCGCCCGCCCCCGCTCCGTCTCCGGGAACCGCCGGAGCATCGCCCGCAGCTCCTCCGCCTCGACGTTGGCGCCGAACGGCTCGGTGCCCGGCTCCAGCCGTACGCCCGCGGCGAGCGGGCCCGCGACGACCGGATCGAAGCCGAGGGCGTCCACGAGACGCGAGACGGTCGAGACGTCGTCGGGCTCGTCCCCGGCGATGGCGATCGCCTTGCGGCCGGGTGCGCCGACGGGCCGGGCCCCGTCCTCCAGGTCGTGGTACCCCATGTGGTTGAACGCCTTCACCACGCGCGCGCCGGAGAGGAACGCCTGCACGGTCTCGCTCGACGAGGTGCGCGGGTCGGTGAGGTCCTCGCGGACACCGTCCACTTCCCACCAGTAGTTCATCGCGTCGACGACGAGCTTGCCGTCCAGTGCCTCGGCCGGGACGTTGCGGTACTTGCCGAGGGGGAGGGCCAGGACGACGACGTCGGCCTTCGCCGCGGCCTGCTCCGCGGTGACCGGGACCGCGCCCGGGGTGAGCACCTCGACGGTGAGGGCGATCCTCCCGGGATTGCCGGAGCCGGCGATGAGCACGCGGTACCCGGCGGCGACGGCCAGCCGGGCGAGCACGGTGCCGACCTTCCCGGCGCCCAGGATCCCGATGGTCCCGGTCTCGGTGATGGGCATGTCTGCTCCGTTCGGGCGAGGCTCAGGCGAGGAGGTCGCGGACCATGGGGATGACCTTGGTGCCGTACAGCTCGACGGACCGGAGCCGGGCGCTGATCGGCTGTGCTCCGGTGGTGTAGATCAGATCGAACCGGCCCACGCCGAGCGCCTTGATCGCGCGGGCCATCTTGCGGGCGACCGTCTCGGGCGAGCCGATGTAGAGGGAGCCGTGCTCGATCTCCGCCGCGTACTCCTCCTTGCGGACCGGCGGCCAGCCCCGCAGCGCGCCGATCCGGTCCCGCATGAGCTTGTAGTGCGGCCAGTGCACCTCGCGGGCCTCCTCGTCGGTGTCCGCTATGAAGCCCGGCGAGTGCATGCCGACCGGGTGGGCGGTGGTGCCGAACTGGTCGGTGGCGCGCTGGTAGAGGTCGACGTACGGAGTGAAGCGCTCCGGGGTGCCGCCGATGATGGCGATCATGAGCGGGAAGCCGTAGCGCGCGGTGCGGATGACCGACTGGGGGGTTCCGCCGACCCCGACCCAGGTGGTCAGGCGGCCGGACTCGGTCTTGGGGAAGACGTCGGCGTCGTCGAGGGCGGCGCGCTGCGTGCCGCTCCAGGTGACGGGCTTCTCCTCCAGCAGCTTGGCGAAGAGCTCGATCTTCTCCTCGAACAGGACGTCGTAATCGGCCAGGTCGTAGCCGAAGAGGGGGAACGACTCGGTGAACGAGCCCCGTCCGAGGATGATCTCGGCCCGGCCGCCCGAGAGCGCGTCCACGGTGGAGAAGCGCTGGAAGACGCGGACCGGGTCGTCGGAGCTGAGCACGGTCACGCCCGAGGAGAGGTGGATCCGCTCGGTGCGGGTGGCGATACCCGCCAGGACGGTCTCGGGGGTCGAGATCGCGTACTCGGGGCGATGGTGCTCCCCGAGAGCGATCACATCGACGCCCGTCTCCTCCATGAGGATCGCCTCGTCGACGACCTGCCGGATGGCGCGCGCGTCGGACACGAGGGCGCCGGTGTCGTCCTGCGGCACATCGCCGAACGTGTCCAGACCGAAGACGAGATCTGACATGGCTGTCTTCCTTCGTGAGGGGTTCGAGAAGGACCGAGGCATATCTGGTTGACGCGTCAATCATTACACGTCCGTGCGACGAAATCCGCCCTGTAGATGATTCATCAACCACGCGTAGGCTGTCCCCATGAGCAACGTGGAAACCGCGCCCGAGGCAGTGCGCTGCGCAACGTCGGTGGACGACACCGTTCCGGCCGGGCGGTCGAGCGTCGAGGTGATCACCGCACGCGAGGTGCCCCTGGGTGGCCCGCGCTCGATGACCGTACGGCGCACCCTGCCGCAACGGGCCCGGACCCTGATCGGCGCCTGGTGCTTCGCCGACCACTACGGGCCGGACGATGTCACCGCCACCAGCGGCATGCGGGTCCCGCCGCACCCGCACACCGGTCTCCAGACGGTGAGCTGGCTGTTCAGCGGAGAGATCGAGCACCGCGACAGCCTCGGCTCGCACGCCTTCGTGCGACCGGGCGAGATGAACCTCATGACGGGCGGCCACGGCATCGCCCACTCCGAGGTCTCCACACCCGGCACCACGAGCCTGCACGGCGTCCAGCTGTGGGTCGCGCTCCCCGAGGAGCACCGGAACACCGCCCGCGACTTCCAGCACCACGTGCCCGAGCCCACGAGTGTCGACGGCGCCGAGATCCGGGTCTTCCTCGGCTCCCTCGCCTCGGTCACCTCCCCGGTGCGCACCTTCACGCCCCTGCTGGGCGCCGAGATCACCCTCGCGCCCCGCGCGACGCTCACCCTGGCCGTGGACCCCGGCTTCGAGCACGGTCTGCTCGTGGACAGCGGCGACGTCCGCCTGGCCGGCACCCCGCTGCGCCCGGCCGAACTGGGCTACGTCCACCCGGGCGTGGACGCCCTCACGCTGGTCAACGAGTCGGACGAACCGGCCCGGACCGTTCTGCTCGGCGGTGCCCCGTTCGAGGAGGAGATCGTCATGTGGTGGAACTTCGTCGGCCGCAGCCACGACGACATCGCCCGGGCCCGCGAGGACTGGGAAGCCGCCTCCGACCGCTTCGGTGAGGTCGAGGGCTTCGCGGGCGAGCGCCTCCCCGCCCCGGCCCTGCCGAACGCCACCATCCGGCCCCGCCGGAACCCGCCGCGCCACTGACCGGCGGGCCGCCGGAATAGGGCGGGCGGGACGCGTGTTGCCGCGTACGGTTGATGTATCAACCTCATGGAAAGGCTGATCACGATGCAGTTCGGCATCTTCACCGTCGGCGACGTCACCACCGACCCGACCACGGGCCGTGCGCCGACGGAACACGAGCGGATCAAGGCGATGGTCGCCATCGCGCTCAAGGCCGAGGAGGTCGGCCTGGACGTCTTCGCGACCGGCGAGCACCACAACCCGCCGTTCGTGCCGTCCTCCCCGACCACCCTGCTGGGCTGGATCGCCGCACGCACCGATCGCATCGTCCTGTCCACCTCCACCACGCTGATCACCACCAACGACCCGGTGAAGATCGCGGAGGACTTCGCGATGCTCCAGCACCTGGCCGACGGGCGGGTCGACCTGATGATGGGCCGCGGCAACACCGGCCCGGTCTACCCCTGGTTCGGCAAGGACATCCGTGACGGAATCAGCCTCGCCGTCGAGAACTACGCGCTGCTGCACCGGCTGTGGCGGGAGGACGTCGTGAACTGGGAGGGCAAGTTCCGCACGCCGCTCCAGGGGTTCACCTCCACGCCCCGCCCGCTGGACGGCGTACCGCCGTTCGTCTGGCACGGCTCCATCCGCTCGCCGGAGATCGCCGAACAGGCCGCCTATTACGGCGACGGGTTCTTCCACAACAACATCTTCTGGCCGAAGGAGCACACCAAGAAGCTGATCGAGCTGTACCGGGAGCGGTACGCCCACTACGGGCACGGCAGTGCCGAGCAGGCGATCGTCGGGCTCGGCGGCCATGTCTACATGCGGCCCAACTCCCAGGACGCCATCCGCGAGTTCCGTCCCTTCTTCGACCACTCACCGGTGATGGGCGGCGGGATCTCCATGGAGGAGTACATGGAGCAGACCCCGCTGACCGTCGGCACCCCCGAGCAGGTCATCGAGAAGACGCTCACCTTCCGTGAGCACTTCGGTGACTACCAGCGCCAGTTGTTCATGGTCGACGGCGGGGGAGTGCCGTTGAAGAGCGTGCTGGAACAGATCGACCTGCTCGGCGAGGAGGTCGTCCCGGTGCTGCGCGAGGAATTCGCGAAGGGCCGCCCGGCGGACGTGCCGGACGCCCCGACCCACGCGTCGCTGCTCGCCGCGAAAGGAAGCGAGGACTGAGAAATGACGACGGACAGCTTCAACGACTACCCGGCCCACGACGGCGTCGCGCCCGACCGCTGGGCCAGCGCCCTGCACCTGTTCGACAACGGCGCCGGCGCGCCGCACGAGGAGACCGCTCTCGAACGCTGGGAGCGGGCCCAACTCCTCTTCGGCGCCCGGGACTACATCGGCGCCGCCCGTCTCCTCGCCGACGTCGTCGAGGAGGCCCCGGAGCAGACCGGCCCCCGGCTGCTGCTGGCCCGGTCCTACTACCACTCGGCCCAACTGGGCCGCGCCGAGGAACAGTTGCGGTACATCGTCGACCGTGACCCGGTGGAGCACTACGCCCACCTGATGCTGGGCCGCACCCTGGAACGCCAGGGACGTCAGGAAGAGGCGGCACCCTGGCTGCGGATGGCCGCCGCCTTCTCGGGCGAACTGCCCGACGGGGACTGAGTCCGCAGAGGGGGCACCGGGCGACCGGTGCCCCCTAGTAGTGCTTCGTTAGGTCTGGGCGTTTTCGCTGATCAAGAGCATGTTGGGTACGTGGACATGCATGAAGTGAACCGGTTACGGGCCGCGTTGGGGCTTTTCGTGGAGGATGTGTTCGCGTCGGTTCCGCGTAAGGATCAGCGGGCCAGGGGCGAGTGCTATCTGCGGGGGCTGATGCTGGACGGTCGGCGCAAGTCGATCCAGCCGATGGCGCAGCGGCTGCCGGACGGGAACATGCAGGCCTTGCAGCAGTTCGTCAACCAGTCGCCGTGGCAGTGGACGCCGGTACGGCGGCGGATCGCCGAGCGGCTGGTCGAGGTGGTCAGGCCCGAGGTGTGGGTCATCGACGATGTGTCGTTTCCCAAGTGCGGGCGGGCGTCGGTCGGGGTGGCCCGGCAGTACTGCGGAGCGTTGGGCAAGCGGGCGAACTGCCAGGTCGCCGTCAGTGTGCACGCCGCCACCGATCGTGCTTCCTGCCCGTTGGAATGGGAGCTGTTCCTGCCCGGGGAATGGACGCACGACGTCCCGCGGCGTCAGGCCGCGGGGGTGCCTGACGAGGTCGTGCATGTGACCAAGCCCCGTCTGGCTCTGGGGCTGCTCGACCGGTTGGCGCACTGGCTGGCGTCGGTGCCGGTGATCGTGGCCGATGCCGGTTATGGCCGCAGTGTCTCCTTCCGCCTGGCCCAGGAGGAACGCGGCTGGTCCTACGTCATGGCCGTCGAGCCGAAGGAGATCGCCCGCCCGGCCGCAGCCGAGCCGCATCTGCCGCCCTACCAGGGGCTGGGTCCGCCGACACTGCCCCGCTACCGCGAGCCGGCCCGCCCCTTGCCCCAGCTGGTCGACGCAAGCACCCGCTTCCAGAGCGTCACCTGGCGTCAGGGCAGCAAGGGATCGATGACCTCACGCTTTGCGGTGCTTGAGGTGCGGCCATCGGGCAAGGAGGCCACCCGCACAGCGCAGGAACACGCCGGCGGACGCAGCACGTGGGACGGCGTGCTGCCGCTGAGGACCCTGCTGGTCGAGCAGCCGGAAGGATCGGCAGAGCCCACCGGTTACTGGATGACCAACCTGCCGGCCACCACCGCGATCGCCGATCTCGTGCGCTTCGCCAAGATGCGCTGGCGCATCGAGCACGACTACCGCGAACTCAAACACGGCCTGGGCCTGGACCACTTCGAGGGCCGCACCTGGCGGGGCTGGCACCACCACGTCACCCTCGTCACCGCAGCCCAGGCCTTCCTCACCCTGCGGCGCTACGACCCAAAAGCCCCCACGAAAGCCTGACCCTCTACCAAGTCCTCGACGCTTTACAGGACCTGCTGCGGTGCTGGACCGGCACCTGCACCACCTGCGGCCGCCCCCTCACCACCACCACCAGAACCAGAACCTAACGAAGCACTACTAGGACTGGTGGGCCAGCGCGCTCGGCGTTCGGCAGCCGACGATCGCCGGGGCCTCGCGCACGAGCGTGTCGTCGGTCAGCGCCTCCACCATGAACAGCGCGAAGTCCACCCGGCGGGTGATGTTGCTGGCCAGCACCGCATCGCCCACATGCCGGCTCCACACCGGCAGGCCCTGGCTCTCGCCTTCCTCCAGCGAACTGCCGCGCACCACGGTCCACCGGGTGTCGCTGGCGAAGATCCGCCGGCACGCCTCCACCTGATCGTCGATCTCGACGGCCCGGACGAGCCGCCCCAGCACCGCCGCGATCCGCACGGCCAGGGTGAACAGCCGGGAGTACCTGTCCTTGCCGTCGCGCGTGATGTGCCAGCCGCAGGAGAAGACCAGTCGCGCGCCCGGCGCCGCGTGATCGAGCACCGCCTGCGCCGTACCGGACGAGTACTGCCGTACGCCCCAGGGCACCAGCACCGTCAGCACCCCGTCGCAACCGGCTACGGCCCGCCGGATCACCTCCGGGTCGTTCGTGTCCCCGGGGACGACGGTCATCCGCCCCTCGAACGCGGCCAGTTTCGGCACACTGCGTTCCCGGCACACTCCGACCACCTCGTAGCCGCGCTCCAGCGCGTGCCGGACCATGTACTGCCCGAGCTTCCCCGAAGCGCCGACGATGCAGACCTTCTTCATCCGATCCGTGCCCATGGCGCAGCCCCTTCACCGGCATGCCTACCTTATGTTGTAAGGTACGTTAGCCTTATGTTGTAAGGCAGTCAATGAAGGAGAACGGGGGAGGGCGGATGCCCAAGGGCGGCAGGAGTCCACGCGTCCCGCTCAGCCGTGAGCGAGTGATCCGTGCGGCCGTGGCGGTGGCCGACGAGAAGGGCTCGGCGGCGCTCACCATGCGGGCCGTTGCCGAACCCCTGGGCGTCGAGGCCATGTCGCTCTACCACCATGTGAAGGGCCGCGAGGACATCCTCGACGGCATGGTGGACGCCGTGTTCGGCGAGATCGAGCTGCCGCCGCTCGACACCGACTGGAAGAGCGCCATGCGGCGGCGCGCGGAGTCCGCCCGCGCGGCCCTCAAGCGCCATCCCTGGGCGATCGGCCTGATGGACTCGCGCTCCCAGCCGGGACCCGCGACCCTCCGCCACCACGACGCCGTCATCGGGGCATTGCGCGCCGGAGGATTCTCCGTCCCGATGACGGCGCACGCCGTCTCACTGATCGACAGCTATCTGTACGGCTTCGTGCTCCAGGAGTTGAGCCTGCCGTTCAAGGGTGCGGCGGAACTGGACGAGGTCGCGGGCGCGATCCTGCGGGACATGCCGGCGGACGCCTATCCCCACCTCGCCGAACTGGCCACCGAGCATGTCATGAAACCTGGCTACGACTACGGGGACGAGTTCGCGTACGGCCTCGGTCTCGTCCTCGATGCCCTGCACCCGGACGAGACGGCGAGGCCGTAGCGGCGCCGGCCGTTCTAGGGATGCTCGGTCAGCCGGAAGCTCTGGGCGCCCGAACCGTCGCAGGCGCGCTGCACCAGCTGCACACTGTTCGCCGAACTCCCGCTGCTGCTCAGACACTTGCCGCTGTGCCGGGCGACGAAGCGATAGCTACCGGACTCCTCCCGTACCGGTTGCCACTGCTGGTTGCCGCCACCGCCGTAGGACCACAGCTGCAAGGGCGCGTTGTCCGCAGTGGAGACATCGGTGACGTCGATGACCTGCTGCGGATTGCCGCGATTGGCGATCCGTGTGTATCCGCCGTCCGTCGGACGGAACTGGAACTGCTGGGCGTTGGTGCCGTTGCACGTGTACTGCTGGATCACCGTGCCGTTGGCCGTGCCCGCGGCCCGCGCGTCGACGCAGGTGCCGTTCCCGGCGTTCGTCAGGGAGTACCAGGCGGTGTCGGAGATGGGGTCCTGCGGGCCGGGGTCGGTGTCGGCCCCGCCGAGCCACTTGAGTCCGTCGATCAGGAAGCGGTTCTGGGTGGCGCTGGCGAACGTGGAGGACAGGCGGGTGTTGGTCGCGTAGTCCATCGCGTTGTGGCCGAAGTTCGCGTACAGCATCCGATACTGGGAGTTGGTCCACAGGATCGGGTAATAGCCGCTGTACCAGGACTGGTCGGGGTCCGTGCCGAGCGGGAAGCTCGACGGGTCGACGGAGGCCAGGATCCTGATGTCCGGGTTGTTTCGCAGATCGTTGGACCAGCTGTACCACTCGCTGACCGCCGAGGTGAACGTGGCGGGCAGGGCGGTGGTGGCGGGGTGCGTCCGGTTCTCGGTCCGCAGGACCGCGGTCGTCGGGCCCCAGGTGTTGCTGCGGAAGTTCCCGCTGCCGAGGAACTGGTTGTAGTACCAGGGCCAGGAGGCGGCGTCGGTGGTGAACGCCGAGACGTGGAAGCCCAGCCAGCCGCCACCGGCACGCATGTACCGCTCGAATCCGGCGCGTTGGGCGGCGGTCTGCGGGGCGTCGTCCAGGAAGAGCACGACCTGGTAGGCGTCGACCCCGCCGTTGGCCAGCAGGTTCCAGTCGGTGGTGGCCGTGTACGTGAAGTTGTTCTCCGCGGCGGCCCGCGGGAACCACTGGTTGGCCTCCTTGACGAAGTCGATGTGCGCGGCGTCCCAGGTTCCGTTGTAGAAGGCGATGACCTTGAACGAGGGCGCCTGCGGCGCGGCGTGCGCGGGCAGGGCGGTCAGCCCCAGAAGCAGCGCGAGCAGGGTCAGCAGTCGTACGACGATGGGGGGTCTCGGGAGTCGGAGCACGTCTCCTCCTAAGCCGGCGCAGATCAGCGGGCGCTTAGTTCAGTACGTGATTTAAGAAGTGATGTAAGAGGCATGTCAATAGCTTGGTCTAATCCAATCCCTGTCGATGTTCACAGTCATGAACCTTGCTCACATAGGTGTTCAAGGGCTGCCGTCTGTGTAAGACTCCTCAACTCCCGGACCTGACTGCGAAGTTGGAGAGGCGGACGAGCTGTGACTGTTTCCCGGAGAACCGTGCTGGCGACCGCGGCCGGCGCCGCGGCCATGGGCGTGACCTCGACACAGAGCGCACAGGCGCAGATCTCACAGGCGCAGAACACACGCGTACTGCGGGACGCCGCCGACTATGCGGTGGAGAAGGTCCGTTCCGTCGCACCCCGCGTGACCGCGTTCCCCGTCGGCACCAAGTTCGAGAAGTGGGTCTACTCGCAGGGCGGCGACTGGGTGGGCGGCTTCTGGCCGGGAACCCTCTGGATGGCCTGGCTGCACAGCGGCGACGACGAACTGCGCACGCGGGCACTGGAGTCGGCGGCCAAGCTCGCGCCCCGCCAGTACGACACCACCACCCACGACCTGGGCTTCCTCTTCTACCCGTCCTGGGTCACGGCATGGCGCCTGACCGGCGACGAAGCCTGGCGGACGGGCGCTCTGAGAGCGGCGGACTCGCTGATCCGGCGCTACAACCCGCGCGGGCGCTTCATCCGGGCGTGGGGCGCGCTCGAAGACCCGAACAACGCGGGCCGCGTCATCATCGACACGATGATGAACCTGGATCTCCTGGCCTTCGCGAGCGCGCAGAGCGGTGACGCGAAGTACCTCGACATCGCCGTCGAGCACGCCAGGACGGCCCAGCGGGTCTTCCCGCGCCCCGACGGATCGACCCCGCACGTCTACGACTTCGACCCGGTCGCCGGAGCGCCGCTCGGCCCCGGCACGGTCCAGGGGTACAGCCCCACCTCGTGCTGGTCGCGCGGACAGGCCTGGGGCCTGTACGGATTCACCACGATCCACCGCAGGACCGGGAACCAGGAATTCCTCGCCACCGCACGGAAGCTGGCCGACTACGCCCTCGGCGCCCTGACCTCTGACCACGTCCCCGTGTGGGACTACCGGGCCCCGCAAGCGCCGTACGACATCAAGGACGCCTCCGCCGGAGCCATCATGGCCTGCGGACTGCTGGACCTCTCCGCGGCAACGGGCCGACAGGAGTACCGGTCCGCGGCACTGCGTCTGCTCACCGCCCTGTCCCAGACCTGCCTGACGCGGAACTCCGCCCGCGCCGAGGCGGTCGTGGCCCGCTGCACCCGCAACCGGCCGGCCGAGGACGGAGTGGAGATCTCCCTGCCGTACGCCGACTACTACCTGCTGGAGGGCATCCTGCGGGTGCTCAAGCCGCAGGAGGTGGACCGGGCGATCGACCTCTCGTCGGTGTGAGCAACGGCCGTCACAGGGCGGGGCGGTAGGGCCCTTCGAGGATCTTCCGCTGCTGCATGGCCGTAAGACGGACGACGAAGAACACGGCGGCGCCGGCGGCCGCGATCTCCAGGGTGTCGCAGAACATGTACTGCACGACGGCGGCGCGCAGCTCCTCCAAGTTGTCGGCCCTGTCGAACTTCAACGCGCACCACCGGCTGAACATCACGTTGGAGGCGAACAGGCCCCACCACAGGTTCACCGGCCAGACGGGCGCCCGGTACGGCTGACCGTCCACCGGCAGCGGCGAGGCGGCGCCCCACATGTCGAGGGCGATCCGGTACGGCAGCCACAGACCGGCGACCGGAATGAACCAGGAACCGATGGCCCACCCGGGGCCGTTGCGGAACCGGTCCGGTGCCAGCAGCCCGAGATTACGGCGCATCCGGGAGAACCAGACGAGGAACATGACGGCGCAGGCCAAGTAGGCGCCGCCCTGGTACCTGCCTGCCGACTCCCACATCAGCAACGTGTTGTAGAGCTCTCCTTGCCGGGCGGTGAGGAACCCGGACTCCCCTTCGATGACGGAGTACACCCGCACCCCCGCCAGGACGGAGTACGCCCCGCTGAGCGCCGCCGCCCCGAGCAGCCCCGACACCACGACGACCATCCACCGCGCCGCCCGCGGAACACCCGTGGGCAGCACGGCATACGGATGCGGATTCTTCAACTCGGACAAGACGGAGGCCCCCCGGCCGGACAAAAGGAGAAACGGAATGGCACAAGAAAGATCAAGTGCGGACGCATGATACGCCCGACCTGCGCTTCCGTACCCCCGCCGCCCAGCGCATCCCCCGGTTGGCCACCGCCGCGTAGCCGATGCCGAACAGGAGTGAGGCAAACAGGGCCAGCCAGCCGGAGAAGTCGTCGATCAGGGGATAGATCTGCCAGTGCGTCAAGTAGATGTACAGGGAGCTGCTCGCCAGTACCCCGGCCACGGAGTTGATCCACGCCCGGCTCGGGAGCCGGCGCACCCACACCAGGAGGACGAAACCGGCCGCGACCACCGCGTCCCGGAAGGGTTCGCCGGGGAAGAAGCCCGGGATCGTGGCCAGCGCCACCACGGTCACCAGAACGCGCTGCCATGTGCTGTCCGCCTTGGCCGCCGCCCAACCCAGCGCGAACAGCCAGAAGATGACGACGGCGGAGGGCACATGGCCGCGGTCCTGGAGCCCGAGCAGGTCGTAGCGGGTGACGAGGCCCAGTGCCGCGATCGACATCGGAAGGGCGAAGGGGAAGCGGCGCTCGGCGCGGTCCACCGCGCGCAGTCCGAGCAGGGCGACGGCGCCCACCAGGATGTACGTCAGCGCCTCGATGAACCAGAAGTGCATGGCCGTGTCGCTGTCGTGCGGCCCGAGGACGCTGTGCAGCAGGAAGAGGTTGGAGAGGCCGTAGTCGTCGGTGAGGGGGAGGACCAGGGCGATCCAGGCGAGGCTCGGCACCACGATCCTGGCGATGCTGCGCAGCCCGTGCCGGACCCGCTCGCGGCGCTCCGCGGACGGGGTGAGGTGGAAGCGCGCCAGGTTGTACCCCGCCAGCGCGAGCAGGAGGTGGGCACCGCCCTTGACGTAGATCACATGGATGTGTGAGCCGGCGATCAGGACGATCGCCGCGGCCCGCAGTGCGATGCCCGTCTCCAGCGTGCGTCTGCGGGACGGTGCCGGAGGCTTGGGGCGGCGGAGGTCGCGGATGGGGGTGGTGTGCCAGTCGGGGGGCAGGTCGCCGAGGGTCTGCTCCAGGTTCAGGGACATTTCCACGTACGACAGTGAGTCGCCGCCCAGGGACACGAAGCTGTCGTCCTCGGTGACGTCCGGCCGGTCGAGGATGCGGGCGTACAACTGGCGCAGGTCGGTGGGCTGTCCGGGCGAGGGAGTGGCGTCGGCGCCGAGCTTGCGTACCGCCTCGTAGTCCGGCTTGCCCGTGGCCAGTCTGGGCAGTTCGGGGAGGACGTGCACGGCCACGGCCCGGGGCGGCAGGCCGTACTCGGCGGTCACGGTGCGGCGGACCGTGTCCGCGTCGGCCGGAGCCGCCACCGCCACCCGCAGGACGTCGTCGCCGCCCGCGCACAGCGCGCTGTGGCCGTGCCGCCGCAGCAGTGACTCCACGCGCTCCGGGTCGATGCGCAGACCCAGGATCTTCGCGAAGCGGCTGCTGCGGCCCACTATTTCGTACAGGCCGTCCGGTGCGCGCCGGGCGATGTCGCCGGTGTGCAGGGCCTGGGTGGTGCGGCCGAGGGCGAGGTCGGCGGGGTGCTCGGCATAGCCCAGCATGACGTTGGGGCCCGAGTAGACCAGCTCACCGGTGTCCTCGTCCGGCCAGTCGGGATGCGGCTCCAGGTGGAAGGAGCCGCCGGGGATGGGGACCCCGATCGCCTCCGGGCGGGTCGCGGCGAGGTCGGGCGGCAGATAGGCCATGCGGGCGGTGGCCTCGGTCTGGCCGTACATCACGTACAGGTCCCAGCCCTCGCGTCGGCCCAGTTCGGCGTAGTGAGCGACCCGGTCGGGGGCGAGACGGCCGCCCGCCTGGGTGATGTAGCGCAGATGGGGGAGCGACAGGTCGGCGAAGCCGATGCGGTCGAGCAGGTCGAAGGTGTACGGGACCGCGGCGAAGGTGGTGGCGCGGGCCGCGCGGAAGAGGTCCCAGAAGCCGTCGTCGGCGACGGAGAGGTCGGTGAGGACCAGTCCGGCGCCGCGCAGGAGGTGGCTGTTGACGACCGACAGGCCGTAGCAGTAGTGCAGGGGCAGTGTCGTGGCGGCGCGGTCGTCCTCGCGGATGCCCAGGTAGTCGGCGATGGACTCGGCGTTCGCCTGGAGGTTGGCGTACGACAGCCGGACCAGTTTGGGCGAGCCCGTGGAGCCGGAGGTGCTCAGCAGCAGCGCCAGGTCGGGGTGGAGCTCGTGCGCTGAGACCGCGCGCCGCTCGTCCAGGCACAGCTCGCCCGAGGTGTCGGTGCTCACCACGATGTCGGGGTCGTAGGCGGCGGTCAGCGACCGTACGGCCTCGGCGTTGTCGCCGGGGACCAGCAGGACCGGGTGGCCCGCGGCGAGTGCGGCGAGGTAGGTGACGAGCACGTCGGTCGTGTGGGTCGCGGCCAGGAGCACCAGACGCCGGCGGGTGCCCAGGCGGGCGGCCATGAGGGTGACCATTTCGGCCAACCGGCGATACGACAGTTCACCGTCCCGCGTGAGCAGGGCCGGACGGTCGCCATGCGCGGCGAGGCGGGTGGCGAACAGTGGCGAGGCGCTGCCGGGGACGCTGGACAGCAGGTCGGAGGGGGTGAGCACAGGCGTATATTAGGTTTGCCTTACCTAAAAGGAAAGACGCGGGTCCATCACAGGTACTGCACAGCCGATGCATGGACGGCGCATGGATGCATGCGATGCAAGCCGAACATCGCCCGTTATCAAGCCGTTCTTGACGGTGAGGTTAGCTTTACCTTATTCATGGCTCGTTCACAGCTGGTGAGCCACTGTTCAGGAAGGCCTCGCATGCGACGCTCCATGGTCCGCCGTCTCTCCGTCCCCGCCCTCGCGCTCGGACTGCTCGCGCCGGCCCTCGCCGCGTGCAGCGACGAGCCCGCCGACCTGGTCATCTACTCCGGCCGCAACGAGGACCTGGTCGACCCGCTGCTGGACAAGCTGGAGGAGGAGCTCGACGCCAACGTCGAGGTGCGCTACGGCGACAGCGCCGAACTCGCCGCCCAGATCCTGGAGGAGGGCGACAAGACCGAGGCGGCGCTGTTCTTCTCCCAGGACGCCGGAGCGCTCGGCGCCCTGTCGAAGGAGGGCGCGCTGAAGGCGCTTCCGCAGCCGACGCTGGAAAAGGTCGATGAGGCCTACCGGGGCGGCGAGGGCGACTGGGTCGGCGTCTCCGGACGCGTCCGGGTCCTGGCGTACAACCCGGAGAAGGTCCCCACCCCGCCGGACAGCGTCCACGACCTGACCGACCCGGAGTGGAAGGGCAAGGTCGGGTTCGCCCCGAACAACGCCTCCTTCCAGGCCTTCGTCACCGGCATGCGGGTCCTCGAGGGCGACGACGCCGCCCGCGAGTGGCTGAAGGACTTCAAGGCCAACTCCCCGAAGACGTACGAGAGCAACATCGACATCCTGGAGGCCGTGGACTCCGGGGAGGTCGCCACCGGTCTGATCAACCACTACTACTGGTACGAGAAGGCCGCCGAGGAGGGCGAGGACAAGCTCACCGCCAAACTCCACTTCCTGCCCGGCGGCGACCCGGGCGGTCTCGTCAACGTCGCCGGAGTGGGCCTGCTCAAGGGCGCCGACGCCAAGGAGGCCGGCTACGCCCAGAAGGCCGCCGACTTCCTGCTCGGCCAGGAGGCCCAGACCTACTTCGCCGAGGAGACCTTCGAGTACCCGCTGATCGAGGGCGTCGCACCGGTGAAGGGCCTGACCGCGCTCGACTCGCTCCAGGCACCGAAGATCAACCTCGGAGAGCTCGACTCCCTGAAGGAAACCCTGGCCATGCTCCAGGAAACCGGACTGGTCTGAGGCGCCCGGTCATGGTGACGACGCAACCGTCGGCGAGGAAGGACCCCGGCCCTCGCCCGGCCGCACGGCTCCGGCGGGCCGGGCGGATCCCGTGGACGCTGGCCTTGCCGGCTGCGGTGGCCGCGGCCTTCGCGCTGCTGCCCCTGGTCTACCTCTGCGTCCGCGCCCTGGAACACGGGCCGGGCTACGCCTGGGACATCGTCACCACTGACCGCGCCGCCGAACTGCTCGGCCACAGCGTCGCGCTGGCGGCGGTCGTCGTCACGGCCTCTGTGGTCCTCGGCATCTCCCTGGCCTGGCTGACCACCCGGACGAACCTGCCGTGGGCCCGCGGCTGGGCCGTACTGGTCACCCTGCCGCTCGCCGTGCCGAGCTACGTCGCCGCCTTCGCCTGGCTGTCGGCGGTCCCGGAGCTCACCGGGTTCACGGGCGCGGCCCTCTCCCTGACCCTGGTGAGCTTCCCGTACGTCCATCTGCCCGTCGCCGCGGCCCTGCGCCGCACCGACCCCGCCCAGGAGGAGGCCGCCCGCTCCCTCGGCCTCGGCCCCCTGCGCACCTTCTGGCGCGTCACCCTCCCGCAACTGCGCCCCGCCGCCGCGGGCGGAGCGGTCCTGGTGGCCCTGTACGTGCTCTCCGACTTCGGCGCGGTCTCACTGATGCGGTACGACACCTTCACCCGCGGCATCTACACCTCCTACCGGTCGTCCTTCGACCGGACCCCGGCCGCCGCGCTGAGCGTCGTCCTCGTAGTGCTCACCGTGGCCCTGGTCGCCGCCGAGGCACGTACCCGGGGCCGCGCCGGGTACGCCCGCACCGGCACCGGCACCGCCCGCCCCGCGGACCCCACCCGGCTGGGCAAGTGGACGACCCCGGCGCTCGGTTGGTGCGCCGCCGTCACGGCCGCCGCCGTCGCCTTCCCGCTCGCCACGCTCGGCTACTGGCTCGCCGTCGGCAACTCCGCGACCTGGGACCCCGCCCGCCTCACCGAGACCGCCACCACCACCCTCGGCGTCGCCGCCGCCGGCGCCGCGCTGACCACCGTGCTCGCCGTGCCCATCGGCGTGATCGCGGCCCGCCACCGGGGCCGCACCGCCCATCTGCTGGAACAGGCCGCCTACGCGGGCCACGCCCTGCCCGGCATCACTGTCGCCCTGTCCCTGGTCTTCTTCGCGGTGCGCTATGCCCACCCCGTGTACCAGGAACTCCCGCTGCTGGTGGCCGCGTACGCGGTGCTGTTCCTGCCCGTCGCGGTCGCCGCCACCCGCGCCGCCGTCCTCCAGGCCCCGCCCGTCCTGGAGGACGTGGCCCGCTCCCTGGGCCGCCGGCCCTGGCAGGTCCTGCGCGAGGTCACCGTGCCCCTGGCGGCACCCGGCGTCGCGGCGGGCGCCGCGCTGACCTTCGTGGTCTGCATGAAGGAACTCCCCGCCACCCTCCTGCTCCGCCCCACCGGCATGGACACCCTCGCCACCCGCCTGTGGACCGAGACCGGCACCGCCTCCTACGCCGCGGCGGCCCCCTACGCAGCCGCCCTGATCCTGCTGGCCGCCATCCCCTCCTACCTCCTCGGGAGGCACCGCACATGAGCGACCTGCGCATCGAGAAACTGACCAAGTCCTACGGCGCCGAGGGCCCGCCGGTCCTCGACGGCCTCGAACTCACCGTCCCCGGCGGCGCCCTGGCCGCCGTGCTCGGCCCCTCGGGCTGCGGCAAGACCACACTGCTGCGGATCATCGCGGGCTTCCTGCGCGCCGACGCGGGCAGCGTCACCCTCGGCGAACACGTCCTGTCCGGACCGGGAGTCCAGGTGCCGCCCGAGCGCCGCCGCATCGGCATCGTGCCCCAGGAGGGCGCGCTGTTCCCGCACTTGAGGGTCGACCGGAACGTCGCCTTCGGACTCAAGGGCGTGGACCGCGCCGAGCGCCGCCGCCGTACGGACGAGATGCTGGAGCTGGTGGGCCTGTCCGGCTACGGCGAGCGCATGCCCCATGAGCTCTCCGGCGGCCAGCAGCAACGCGTCGCCCTTGCCCGCGCCTTGGCGCCCCGCCCGGCGCTGGTCCTGCTGGACGAGCCCTTCAACGCCCTCGACAGCGCCCTGCGTTCGGGCGTCCGCGCCGATGTCCGCGCGGCCCTGAGCCACAGTGGTGCCACCGCGGTCCTGGTCACCCACGACCAGCAGGAGGCCCTGTCCACGGCCGACGTCGTGGCGGTCGTCCGCGAGGGCCGCGTCGCCCAGTGCGACACCCCGCAACAGCTCTACCGCCGCCCGGCCGACCCGTGGGTCGCGGGCTTCGTCGGCGACGCCGTCCTCCTGCCCGCCACCGCCCGGACCAACGGCACCGCTGAAACCGCCCTCGGCCCGGTCCCGCTCGCCGAGGACACGGGCCCCGGCACCGGCACGGTGCTGCTGCGCCCGGAACAACTCCAACTGGCCGAGCCCGCCTCCGCCGTGGCCCACGGCACCGTCACCGACGTCCGCTTCTACGGCCACGACGCGATGATCACCGTGACGGTCGAGGGACTGGCGGATCCGGTGGACATCCGCGCGGCGGGGCCGGTCGCCGTACGACCTGGGGAACGGACCGGGATCCGCGTCAACGGGGAGGCGGTGCTGCATCCTTGAGCGGACCCCGTCCCTGAACCGGGGCCTGCCCGGGCGTCTGCGACGATGGCCGCCATGACCAGCAGCACAACCGACCCCGCTCCGACGGCCGGTGACCTCGCGCAGGCCCTCTTCTCCGGGAGCCTCGCCACGGACCCGGTCCCCGTCCTGACCTACCCGGCAGACGCCGGTCGCGTCGCCCGCCGCGAGGCCCTGCGCCCGGTGTACGAGGAGATCGTGGGACGCATCGGCGCGCCCACTCTCCTCGGCGGTGGCGTCGCGGGACCGCGGGTGCGCTGGTGCACCCGGGAGCGGATCCTCCAGCTGTCAGGCGACCACGACCAGGCCGTGCTGACGGCGTACGACGCCGACGAGTTCGAGCGCGCCGAGTGGCAGACCTTCGACCGCACGCATCCGGGGGAGAAGGGCGAGCCGCACGCCTTCGACGCGCTGCCCTACCTGTGGCAGCTCGACCGCAAGGGCCCCGGCTTCGCCACGTCATGGACGTACAACGGCACGATCGTCGTGAGCGGTTGGGAGCACGCGGTCACGGGCCTTGAGCTGATGCTCGCCTCCTGGGTGGAGCACTATCCCGTGCAGTCCCCGGGGGACTGGATCGGCTTCAAGTTGTGGACCGCCCGCGACTGGGGCCGCAGCATGATCGTGTCGTACTCGCCGGACGACGAGGGCCAGGAACTGGCCGTCGCCATCGACGACCGGGGCGCCGAGCAGACCGGGGAACGGCAGGCGCAGATGCGTGAGCGCGGCTGGCGCATCCAGGACGAGCACCAATGGTGGCGTACCAGGCTGCCGGAGACGGACGAGGACGCGCCCCGCCTGATCGCCGAACTCGCCATCGCCGAGTGCCGTGCCCGCAAGGCCACCTGCGTGGACGAGCTACGGGCCCTCGACATCAGCGCGGGCGACCACGGCGAGCTGTGGCTCACGGGACTGGGTCTTCCGACGCATCCGCCCCGCGGTGAGCACTGGTGAACGGATCGCCTGCGAGGGGCAGTTGAGGGGATGATGGGCGACTGTGCCGGATGAGGCGGTGAGTTCGGGGGCCTTCGGCCGGGGCGGTCGTCCCGGTCGGGCCGAAGTCTGCGTGCGCGCGGGGCTGTTCGCCCTCGTCGGGCATGTGCTCGCCGTGCTGGGGCATCATTCGCTCGCCGACGGCCCTGTTCCCTGGGAGCTGGTGGCGGTGGGCGCGCTGGTTCAGTTCGCCCTGGCCCTCCCGGCGGCGCGCTGCCGCTCCCTGTCCCTGCCGTTGGTGATGGGGTGCACCCTCACCGCGCAGGCGATCCTGCACACCGCCCTGACCGGATTGCGGGGCGGCACGCATCACGTACACACCGCAGTCGGTCATGCCCCCGGCATGACGGCGGCCCACCTGTTGGCCGCGACGGCGGCGGCCTGGCTGCTGTGGCGGGCGGACGCGGCACTGGACACGGCACGTGCGGTACGGCGGTGTGCCGCCGCGGTGCTGGCGGGGATGACAACTCCGGTGGCGCCGCGGGGAATTCCGGCGCCGCCCGCCGCCGTACGTCTCGCGCCTGCCTTCGCGGTCCCCGCGAGGGCACGTGTGTTGGAGCATGCGCTGGTGCGCAGGGGGCCGCCGGGACACGCCGTTCCGCGATGACCCCCCATACCCGGCTGGCCCACCAGCCGTCACCAGCAAGGAGCGCTCCATGCGCACGCACCGGAACAAGGCAGGCCGTGCCGCTCTCGTAGCCGCCGCTGCCATTGCCGCCACCCTCACGTCGGTCTCAGCGGCCGCCGCCCACGCGGAAGTCGAGGCCGACACGGCCCAGGCCCTGGCGGAGAACGTCACCCTGACCTTCACCTCGGAGGCCGAGTCCGACAGCGCGGGCTTCAAGGAACTGCGCGTCGTCCTGCCCAAGGGCATCGCGCCGGACGACGTGAAGCTCGACGAGGCCCCGAAGGGCTGGGAGCTGAAGGCCACGAACGACGGATACTCCCTGGCAGGGCCCGCGTTGAAGCCCGGCGTCGACGCGATCCACAAGATCACGGTCCGTCAACTGCCCGACGCGAAGGAGATCGCCTTCAAGACGGTGGAGACCTACAGCGACGGCGAGGTCTCCCGATGGATCGAACTGCCCGACGGCGGAACGGAACTGGAGCAGCCGGCACCGCTGCTGAAGCTGAGCGCGGCGGCTCCCGGCGCCACCCCGATCACCGAGAGCCCGACGCCCAGCGCGACACCGACCCCGTCGGCCACCGCGTCCACGGCACCGACGCCGACCTCGACTCCGCAGGCCGCCGACACAGCGTCGGATGAGGACGACGACTCCTCGACGGGCCTGATCGCGGGAGGAGCGGTCGTCGCGGTGCTCGTCCTCGGCGCCGGCGCCTGGTGGCTGACCAGGCGGCGCGCGGCGCGCGACTGATCGGCGAGTGACCGGTCCCTTCGGCCCGAACGTTCCGCCGCCGCCCGGCGTCGTAGCAGTAACCGTGTCGAAGGGACCAGATCACATGACCCACGCACCCGTGCGTGCCCGCGCTCTTGCCGCCGCCGTTCTCGGCGCGGCCCTCCTGTCCACCACGGTCGCCTGCGGCAATGAGGACGGGGCGAACGCCGGTACGACGCCGAGCAGCGCGGCCTGGAAGGAACCCGCCGCGTACACGTACACGCTGGAGTCGACCGAGGGCGAACGCTCCCTGATCGGCAAGTTCCGCATCACGGTCAAGAACGGCGAGGTGACCAAGGCGGTCGGCCTGGACGACAGCGCCCGCCGACTGGTCGAGCAGTCCCCCGATCAAGTACCGACCATCGGCGCCCTGCTGGCCGAACTCGACCAGGCCCGCGAGGAGAACGCGGACAAGGCGGAGGCCGACTACGCCGCCGACGGCCACCCGGAGAGGATCACCCTGGACTGGCTGGAGGACGCGATCGACGACGAGGCCCTGTACGTCCTCACCGAGTACGAACCGGCCGACAAGTAGCTACGACTGTGGACTTGGCCCGATTCCCTGGAGCTCCTGGATCGTGCCGCCGAGCTTCTCGCGGAAGGAGCCGAGCAGTTCGGGCTTCGCGCTGAGGACCCAGCGGGTGCCGACCAGGTAGGTGCCGCCGTAGACGGCGGCCGAGTCCAGCCAGGTCTGCTTGAGCTCCTCCTCGGGGAACGTGGTGATGAGGTAGTCGGCCTGCTTCGTATGGCACAGGCCCTGACGCAGCTCGTCCGCGTCGATGCGGATCTTGGCCTTGCAGCCCGTCAGACCCGCGATCACCTCGACCTTGGCCGGAGCGACGACCCCGGCGGACGGGGCGGCGGACACCTTGGCCGACTTGGGAGCCCCGGCCGATTCGTCGGCAGCGCCACCGCCACCGCACCCCGTGACGAGGAGTGGGGCGACCGCCAGACACCCGACGATGACCCCGCCTCTCACTCGGCCCACATGTCCCCCTGCCCATAGGTCGTTGCCGTCGGTGGGAGTACGGATGCGGACCCAGGATTGTTCACAGCAGCGCAGCCGATGACGTCGAGGCGCTGTGCGCCGCTTTCCGCAAGGACATGCCCAAAGTCGGTTGAGGCCCCGCCCGCCGTGGGGAAGGCTCCGTGTCCATGGAGTACTTCTGCTACCACCGCGACCGACCGGACTCCCTCGGCCTGCGTGAGGAACTGCTCGAAGCGCACTGGTCCTACATGGATCAGTACGCCGCCGAGATGATCGCCCGGGGGCCCACTTTCGCGGCGGACGGCGACACCCCGACCGGCAGTGTGCACATCCTCGATCTGCCCGACGCCGCCACGGCCCGCGCATTCGCCTTCGACGAGCCCAACTACCAGGCGGGCGTGTACCGGGACGTGCTGCTGCGCAGATGGCGCAACCTGCTCGGACGCACGATGTGGGACTTCCCCGGCGGCCGCACGGAAGGCGACCGGTTCCTCGTGCTCGGCTTCGGCTCAGGCCGGCCTGCCGACCTGACCGTGCCGGCGTCCCACCAGGACGAACTGATCGCCTATGGGCCTCTGCTGGCCGACGACGGCACCACCTGGCTCGGCACCGCGGCACTGCTCAGGGCCCCCGACCCGGACGCGGCACGCGCCGTCCTCACCGAGGACCGGTATGCCGGCATCGAGGTCCACGACTGGGCGTTCGGCGGCCGGGAGTAGGGCCGCCGCCCCCGTCCGGCGCTATTCGATGTACCCGGTGGCCGGGTCGACCTGAGAGAGGAAGTCCCGAACGGCCTCTTCGAGTTCGGCCTGGCCGACCGGCTCCGGGGGATGCGTGCGGAATCCGAACCCATACTGCGGATCGGGCCCGGACACCCAGGTGAGCTGGTACGTCCCCGGGCTGTCGTACGGCTGCACGACCTCGAACTCCTCACCGTCGACCGTGATCCTCGACCGTGCGCCGTCCGATGTCATGGGTCTGCTCCTCTTCGAGTTCAAGGCGGAAACCGTGAGGCTACACGGGGGTTCGGGTCAGTCGACGGTGAAGCCCGCCACCTTCGTTTCGAGGGTCGTGGTGCCGTCCTTGTCGGTGGCCAGCACGGCAACATGCCAGGGACCGCGCGGGGACGACGCGGCGTCTGCGTCGCTTACCGCGGCGGTGTAGGTGCAGCGCACGGTCTCTGCGCCGGCGGCCGTGCACGCGGCGGACTCCACCGCGGCCATCTCCTTCGCGGTCGGCTCCTCCTTGGCGAGCGCGGAGTCGCCGGGCCAGGCCAGCACCTTCACGCTCTCGATGCCGGAGGAGGCGGTGACCTCGGTGGTGAAGGTGAACGAGCCGTCCCGGTCGCCGTCGGGCGCGGTGTAGCGGGCCTTGCTCTCCGACAGAGCGGGGGGCTGGTCCCCGGCGTAGGCGAGGGCGAAGGCTCCGGCGCCTCCGAGGACGACGACACCGGCGGCCACGGACAGGGCGATACGTCGGGACATGGCGAGTTCTCCGTAACTGTCTCAGCTGGGAAGGAGCCGACGCGTTCGGCTGCGCCGCTGCATCGATCTTTGCGGTGCCAGGGCACGCCGGACCTGAGCACTCGTACTCAGATCACCAGGAGCACGCGTACCCACGGTTCGCCGGTGGTGGGGATGATGACCCCATGCAGATTCGCATCGACGCCGTCGACCTGCCCGGACGCACCTGCCCCGCCCCGGACGGTGCGGAGGCGGAGTACCGCGACATCCATGTCGCCGTGCAGCGGCGTGACCGGCCGGCCGACCTGCTGGATCCCCAGCCGGGCGACGCGGCGTCCGCGTCCTGGACGCTGGAATGCGATACGCCCGCCTCGGCGACCGGGATCGATGTGCGGGGCCCTTACGTGCAGGGCCGCCCAGGAGAACGGTTCGTCTACCTGTCCTGGGGTTCGGTCGACGAGAACGGCACCTTCACGATGTTCCGCCGCGCGAAGCTCATGCTCGACGCCGTTCCCGCCGGGATTCTGGAGGCCGCGGCCCGGGCTGGGCTGCTGGTGGGGCGCCTGGGCCTGACCGATGCCCATGGGATGCCGCTGTGCGCGCGGGTGGTGCCCCCGCGGGTCACCTGGACCGCCGAGCGAGAAGAGCGGACGCCGTCCGGCTGAGCGGGTGCTCCTACGCGCTGTGCCGCACCGCCTGTGCCACCTCGGCCTCGACCGCCCCGAGCGACGCGCCCTGCTCCTTGGCGTACTCCGTGACGGAGGTGTGGGCGTCCCGGGCGAGGTCGCGCCAGGCGCGCCACGCGGTCTCGTAGGTCTGTGTCTGCGTCTGGGACCAGCCGCCGACCTGAGCCGGTGGTCCGTACTGCGCACGCAGTCCCTCGACCCGACGGTGCGCCTGGTCGGCGGCGCGCTGCTTCTCGATCAGCTCCTCGAAGGAATGTGCCACTCCGCGATCGTAAGAAGCGCGGGCGTGTAGCGCGCGGCGAGCGCCCTGGCCTGCGGGGATACGCCGAGGTTCGGAGCGTCACAGGAGTCTGTGTAACCCCTGCTACATTCGTGGCTGTGTCGACCACGGAACCGGATGCGCGCTGGCTCGTCCTGGTGATGAAGATTCCCGCCGAACCGTCCCGCCATCGGGTCGCCGTCTGGCGTGAGCTGCGCCGGATCGGCGCGCTCTCCCTCGGGCAGGGCGTGTGGGCCGTGCCCGACGTCCAGGTCTTCGCGGAAGGGGTGTCCCGCGCTCTGGAGCTGACGGAGAAGTCGGGCGGTACGGCCGTGACACTCAGCGCGGCGGGTCGCAGCTCCGAGGATGCCGCCCGCTTCCGGGAGATGTTCAACGCCGCGCGCTCGGCGGACTGGACCGAATTCCTGGCCGACTGCGGCAAGTTCGAGGCGGAGATCGCCAAGGAGATCGGCAAGGCCAAGTTCACCCTCGCCGAACTGGAAGAGGAGGAGCAGTCGTTGGAGCGGCTGCGCCGCTGGCACCGGGACCTGACCGCCCGGGACGTGTTCGGCGCACCGGAGGCCGCCGAGGCGGCGGCCCGCCTCACCACCTGCGTGTCCGTCTGCGAGGACTACGCGGAACGCGTCTTCGCGGTCCTGCACGGCACCCCGGAGGACCACCGATGACCACCCCGGGGCCCACGGCACAGGTGGCGCCCGCTCGCACCATGTGGCCCTTGTACGCCGCCGGGTTCACGACCGCCTTCGGCGCGCACGGCATCGCCGCGAACCTCGGCGGCTTCTCCGACGACGCCGTCACCTCACTGCTCGTCCTCGGCGGACTCCTCGCCCTCTACGACGGCGCCGAGGTCGTCCTCAAGCCGGTCTTCGGCACCCTCGCCGACCGGATCGGCGCCAAGCCGGTCCTCCTCGGCGGCCTGGTCGCCTTCGCCGTTGCCTCGGCGCTGTACGCCGTCGCCGACAGCCCGGGCTGGCTCTGGGCCGCGCGCCTGGGCCAAGGCGCCGCCGCCTCGGCCTTCTCCCCGTCCGCGTCCGCACTGGTGGCCCGCCTCAACCCGGCGGCCAGACGCGGCCGGGCCTTCGGCAGTTACGGCTTCTACAAGTCCATCGGCTACACCCTCGGCCCCCTCCTGGGCGGACTGCTCGTGTGGGCCGGGGGCCTGCGCCTGCTGTTCACGGTGCTCGCGGTGCTCGGCGCCGCGGTCGCGCTGTGGGCGATGGCGGCCGTACCGGTGGTACCGCCGCTGCCGAAGCAGCGCCAGACCCTGGTGGACCTCGCCCGCCGACTGGCCGACCCCGTCTTCCTCGGCCCCACCGCCGCCCTCGCCGCCGCGACCGCCGCCCTCTCCGTCGGCGTCGGCTTCCTGCCGGTCTCCGGCGCCGTGGCCGGACTCGGCACCATCGCCACGGGAGCGGCCGTCTCGGCCCTCGCGGCAACGGCGGCCGTGGTGCAGCCGTACGCCGGACGCGCCCTGGACAACGGCAGGTTGACGACCGGCACGGGCCTGGCGGCCGGTCTGGCGATCACCGCCGCGGGCCTGGCCTGCGCCACGCTGCCCGGCCTGACCGGCGTACTCCTCTCCGCCGTCCTGATCGGCGCCGGCACCGGCCTCATCACCCCGCTCGGCTTCGCCGCCCTCGCCACCAGCACCGCTGAGGAACGTATGGGCCAGACCATGGGCGCGGCCGAACTGGGCCGCGAACTCGGCGATGCCGGAGGCCCCCTCCTGGTCGCCGGAGTCGCCACGGTCACGACCCTGACCTACGGCTTCGCGGCCCTGGCGGTCATCGCCGCGGCCGGGGCTGCCCTGGCCGTCGTGCGCCGGGACGGCGCGCTGGTGGGAGCGGAGCCGAAGGACTGAGACGCTGCCGGCCGTCCGCGCGGAAATCGAGCAGCACCGACAGGCGCGGGCGGCTACGGTCCCTGCGGAGGTACACGCAATGATCAGCGAGCGGGTCGGGACTTCCGCGAGGGTGTCCACGTACGCGACCGTGGGCGCGCGGCTGTCACTCCTGAGCGCTCGCCGTCTGGGAGACCGTGGGGTCGGCGGCGGCGTATGCGTGGGTGGACGATGCCCTGCGCCGGGGGACGCGGTTCATGAGCGAGCGGGGGCTGATTTACTTCGACGCCCACTTCGGCAGCCTTCTCACCGACGGCCACGACGTGTTCTTCGCCGACCTCGGACATGCCCTGAGCCGTGACTTCGAGGGTATCGCCGCGCTCCTCGACCGCCACGCCGCGCACGCCGTCGTCCTGGGCGACTTCCATCAGCGCCTGCTCACCCGGAGCAAGCGAACTCCCTTTCCGGCGGCGGAGATTCGCGCGGCCTTGTGACGGGCCGTCACGCGGACGGCTGCCAGCCCAGTTCCGGTCCCAGCTTCGTGGCCATGTCCGTCAGGATCTGGACGTAGTCCTCGTGGTCGAAGGTGAAGGGGAGGGCGAACGCCACCTCGTCCACCTCTCGGAACGCGGCATGGTCGTGGAGGCGGTCCGCTATCTCCGCGCTGGTGCCGACGATGTCCGGGGCGAACATCAGGCGGGCCGGACCCTGGGGGGAGAGCGTGCGAGGGGTGCGCTTGAGCGCGTACTCCTCGTACTTGGCGCGCTGTTCGGGCGTGGCCGAGTCGGTGGGGACGACCACCAGACCCTGGGAGACCCGCGCCTTCTCGCCGTCCGGGTGAGCCGCGCGGAAGGCCCGGATGTGGGAGAGCTGGATGTCCGCGAAGTCCTCCGGCTCCGCCGCCCCCTCCAACCCCTCCGCCTTCACCACGCTGCTCGTCAGGAAGTTCATGCCGTGCTCGCCCGCCCACCGGGCCGAGCCGAGGCTGCCGCCGCCGTACCACAGGCGGCTGCCGAGGCCGGGGGAGTGCGGCTGGACGCGGTCGGAGAAGACCTCGAAGCCCTCGGTTCCGTCGAAGTCGGTGGCGGCTTCACCGCGCACGAAGTCCAGCAGGCGGCGCACCCGTTCGTAGCCGAAGTCCTCCGCCTGAGCCGTGTCGGGGTACAGCGCCTCCTTGACGCGGTCGTAGTGCATCGGCGGGCCCACGCTCACGCCCGGGTTCAGGCGGCCGCCCGACAGGATGTCGACCGTGGCCAGGTCCTCGGCCAGGCGCAGCGGGTTCTCCCAGCCGAGCGGGATGACCGCGGTGCCGAGCTCGATCCGGCGAGTGCGCTGCGTGGCCGCCGCCAGCAGGGCGACGGGGGAGGAGATGCCGTACTGGAGATGGCGGTGGCGGACCCAGGCGCTGTCGAAGCCGAGCTGCTCGCCCAGTTGGATGAGGCCGAGCGTGGACTCATGGCCGAGGCGCGGATCGCTCTCGTCGAACAGCCCTATGGTCAGGAAGCCCAGCCTGCGCAGTGGACGCGAGGTCGACGGCATTGAGATCCTCCAAGGTTCAATCAGTGCACCCTCCGTGCCAACCGCGCCCGGGGCCGGGGTGTTCCGCTCAGACCAGGGGAATCGTCACTTCGTCCTCCACCGGTGGCTCGATCTCCTGTGCCCGGTTCCCCGTCGCGGCGTAACAGCGCAGCCGGACCGACTCCGGGGAGACGTCCACGCGCAGGAAGCACTTGAAGAACGGCGGGCTGTAGGTCGCCGAGCCGGGGGAGAAGAGGGAGGTGTAGATCTTGCGCACCGGGAGGCGGAAGCGGGCGGTGCGGTCCGGGCGGCGGCCCGCGCCGAGCAGGCTCGCCACCAGACGGGTACGGCGGGTGATCCGGGCGGTCGCATGCTGGGCCCTGGTCAGCGGGATGCCCAGCCGCTCGGCGACCACCCCCGCCGCTTCGGCCTCGGAGAGCGCGAAGAAGCGGCGCAGGCGCAGGCGGCGGCCGTACAGCCTGCTGTAGAAGGCGAGGGAGTCGCCGCGCAGGGGGTAGCAGCGGAAGTCCTTCTCGGTCACGTTCGCCACGTCGACCCGGGGGATGGTGTGCGTGGCGTGCATGAACGCGCCGCCGCCGCCCGAGACGACGTACTGGATCGTGCGGTCGTCCACCTTGACCGGGTAGCGCTGGTAGTTGTGGATGTCGCCGCCTATCGCCGCCACATAGCGGTGCGCCGGATCGCGGACGATGTCGTCGACCGTGCCGCCGCCCTCGATCTCGCAGGGGTGGTGCTCGCCGTCCACGTACAGCGGTGAGCCCGTGATCAGGATCTTCGGGCGTGGGTCGCGGGAGACCTCGCGCAGCCAGGCGCCCTGTTCGGCGTCGAGGGTGCCGAGCAGGCCCGTGTCGATGCCTATGATCCGGACCGGTCCGGCGTCGACGGCCCAGTACGGGCCCGGCTGGACCGCCTGTTGGGCCGGGGCGGAGCGCAACTTCCGGGCCTCGTCCAGGTGTCGGCCGTCCGTGCGGCGAGCCCGGTGCCACAGCAGGGCGCGCAGCCAGGCCCGGGTCAGCGGGCGCGGCCTCGGCTCGGGCTCCAGGGGCGGGGCGTCGTCGCAGAAGACGCGCATGAACGCGCCGAGGTCCTCGTACCAGTCGTGGTTGCCGGGTATCGCGTAGATCGGTGCCGGGTAGTCCTGGTAGGGCCGGAAGAACTTCGCGCCGTAGTCGTCCGCGCTGCCCACCGGGTAGATGACGTCACTGGCGAGCACCGCGAAGCTGGTGTCCCGGCCCGCCTCCAACAGCCCCGGCACCACGGCGTACTGGGGCTCGTCGCCCTCCCCGGTGTCCCCGATGACCAGGAAGGAGAAGCGGTCGGGGTCGGTGCGCCGGATCACCTTGTCGGCGGGTGCCCCGGCCGCGGCCAGCTGCGCCACCCAGCGGCTGCGCGTGCGGCCGGTCGGGTCCCCGAACCAGGAGGCCAGCACGCCGTTGCGGGCAGCCCACAGCATTCTCGGGTCCAGCCAGGAGATCTTCTGGACCTCGGCGGGCATCAGCCGCCGGTACGCACCGCGTTCCGCGGTTCCCCAGCCGGCGCCTTCGGCGGTATCGCGTGAAGAGTCAGACACCGGTGAACCGTAACAATGATCTACGAACGCCCTTGCGGCGGACCGCCCTTGACGGTCTCCCGGTTCCCGAGCCGGGGTGTCTCGGGTCGTTCGGCCGGGCGCCCGCCTTCGTCGTCGCCGAGGACCAGCAGCGGATCGAACATCACCACCACGCCCGCCAGCAGCAGGAACACGATCGGGCCGATCAGCATGGGGAGCAGCAGGGACATGGGCGAGTCGCCCGACCAGGAGCCGCCGGTCGTCGCGCTGTGCAGATGGACGTCCACGGCGGCCATGCCGGTGTAGTGCATCCCGGACACGGCCACGCCCATCACCAGGCTCGCGCCGAGGCTCATCAGGAAGCCCCGCACCGACACGGCCGCCCACAGCGCGGCGGTCGCGGCGGCGATGGCGATCAGGATGGAGAGGTGGACGGTGAGCGCGTTGTACCGGAGGTCCCCATTGAGCTGCATCGCCGCCATGCCGAGGTAGTGCATGGCAGCGACCCCGAGCCCGGTGATCACACCAGCGAGGGTCAGCGAGGACCTGCCCGCGCCGCGATAGCCCACGATGAAGACCCCCACGCCGACCACCACGATCGCCACGATCAGGCTGAGGACCGTCAGTGAGGCGTCGTAGCGGATCCGGGTCTCCTCGACCTGGAAGCCGATCATCGCGATGAAGTGCATGGTCCAGATGCCGCAGCCGATCGAGGTGGCGCCCAGCGCCAGCCAGCCGGGCTTCCAGGACCCTTCGTTGATCAGCGACCGGACGATGCAGCGCAGCCCCAGCGCCCCGCCAAGGCACGCCATCACATAGGCCGCCACAGGGGTCACCGCCCCGTAGCGGAACCCGTCGACCGTGCCTTCCATGCGCCAACTCCCCCCGAGCCATGGCTGATTGTCGAGCAAGGTTTACGTGGTGAGGGCCCTGTGGAGCAAGCCTTCAGGGCGGCCTGTCGGGTACCCACACTGGGTTCATGCGGTCGGCATTGCATGTTCATGCGTCATCGTGCATACTTCTGCGTATGTCCAAAGTGCTTACCTCCCTCCCCGTCGGCTCGCGCGTCGGGATCGCCTTCTCCGGGGGCCTCGACACCTCGGTAGCGGTCGCCTGGATGCGCGACAAGGGTGCCGTGCCCTGCACGTACACCGCCGACATCGGCCAGTACGACGAGCCCGACATCGCGTCGGTGCCCGGTCGCGCGAAGACCTACGGCGCCGAGATCGCGCGCCTGGTCGACTGCCGCGCGGCGCTGGTCGAGGAGGGCCTCGCCGCGCTCACCTGCGGCGCGTTCCACATCCGCTCGGGCGGGCGGGCGTACTTCAACACCACGCCCCTGGGCCGCGCGGTCACCGGCACCATGCTGGTGCGGGCGATGATGGAGGACGACGTCCAGATCTGGGGCGACGGCTCGACCTTCAAGGGCAACGACATCGAGCGGTTCTACCGCTACGGCCTGCTCGCCAACCCGCACCTGCGGATCTACAAGCCCTGGCTCGACGCGGACTTCGTCACCGAGCTCGGCGGCCGCAAGGAGATGTCGGAGTGGCTGCTCGCCCATGAGCTGCCCTACCGGGACTCGACGGAGAAGGCGTACTCCACCGACGCCAACATCTGGGGCGCCACGCACGAGGCGAAGACCCTGGAGCACCTGGACACCAGCCTGGAGACCGTACAGCCGATCATGGGCGTCCGGTTCTGGGACCCCTCGGTCGAGATCGCCGCCGAGGACGTCACGATCGGCTTCGAGCAGGGCCGCCCGGTCACCATCAACGGCAAGGAGTTCGCCTCCGCCGTCGACCTGGTGATGGAGGCCAACGCCATCGGCGGCCGGCACGGCCTCGGCATGTCGGACCAGATCGAGAACCGGATCATCGAGGCCAAGAGCCGCGGCATCTACGAGGCGCCCGGCATGGCCCTCCTGCACGCGGCCTACGAGCGCCTGGTCAACGCGATCCACAACGAGGACACCCTCGCCCAGTACCACAACGAGGGCCGTCGCCTCGGCCGGCTCATGTACGAGGGCCGCTGGCTGGACCCGCAGGCCCTGATGATCCGCGAGTCGCTCCAGCGCTGGGTCGGCCAGGCCGTCACCGGCGAGGTGACGCTGCGACTGCGGCGCGGCGAGGACTACTCGATCCTCGACACCACGGGCCCGACCTTCAGCTACCACCCGGACAAGCTGTCCATGGAGCGCACCGAGGACGCGGCGTTCGGTCCGGTGGACCGGATCGGCCAGCTCACCATGCGCAACCTCGACATCGCCGACTCCCGCACCAAGCTGGAGCTGTACGCCGGGCTCGGCATGGTCGGCGCCACGCCCGCGGCGGCGGTCGAGCACGCCGGGACCACCAGCCTGATCGGCGCGCTGACCGAGGGCGGCGCCGAGGCCATCGCCTCGGTCGGCAAGGGCCCCGACAGCGACGAGGAGCTGCTGGACAGCGCGGCCATGGAGTTCGGCACCGACTGACGGTGACGGTGCGCACACAGCGCGGGAGGGACTCCCCGGAACGGGAGCCCTCCCGCGCTGTGCTGTGCGTGGCGTCAGGAGAGCGCGCTGCGCAGGGTGCCGATCGCGAGGGTGATGGCGGCCTCGGCGGCGTGCGTCTCGCGCAGGGCGTCGAGCATCACGAAGTCGTGGATGATGCCCTGGAAGCGCACGGAGGTGACGGCGACCCCGGCCTCGCGGAGCTTGTTGGCGTACGCCTCGCCCTCGTCCCGCAGCACATCGGCCTCACCGGTGATCACCAGCGCCGGGGGCAGCCCGGTGAGCTGCTCGGTGGTGGCGCGCAGCGGTGAGGCGGTGATCTGTGCGCGCTCGGACTCCTCGGTCGTGTACTGGTCCCAGAACCACTGCATGCCGTCCCGGCGCAGGAAGTAGCCCTCAGCGAACTGCCGGTACGAGGGGGTGTCGAACGCGGCGTCGGTCACCGGGTAGAACAGCACCTGCTGGACCAGCGGCAGGTCTCCGCGCTGCTTGGCCATCAGCGTCAGCGCGGCGGACATGTTGCCGCCGACCGAGTCACCGGCCACGGCCAGCCGGGACCCGTCCAGGCTCTGGGCGGCGCCCTGGTCCACGACCCACTTCGCCACCGTGTAGTTCTGCTCGATGGCCACCGGGTAGCGCGCCTCGGGGGAGAGGTCGTACTCCGGGAAGACCACGGCGGCACCGGTGCCGACGGCCAGTTCGCGCACCAGCCGGTCGTGGGTGTGGGCGTTGCCGAACACCCAGCCCGCGCCATGGATGTAGAGGATCACCGGCAGCGGGCCCTCGGCGCCGGCGGGCCGGACGATCCGGGCCCGGACGCTGCCGGTCGGACCGCCGGAGACGGTGACCCACTCCTCGTCGACGGCGGGCTTGTCGATCTGACCGGCCTGCACCTCGTCGACCGCCTTGCGGCCCTCGGACGGCGGCAGCTCGAAGAGGTACGGCGGGTTCGCGGTCGCCTCGGCGAAAGCGGCGGCCGCCGGCTCCAGCACCGGCTGAACCGGCTCGACGGCGTCGGACATGTCTGACTCCCGGGTCTCGCAGGGCCACGCCGGCCTCTCCGGCGGGACGCCACCACGCTATGGATGGGGAGGTGGCGCGGATTGTCCCTCAGTGCACTGGCGGCCTTCCGACAGTGCATGGACTCCCCACCCTGCCCGGACCTCGGCCGACCGGCCACCGCTGGGTATCGTGGACGCGTCCCGACGGGCTTCGGCAGGCGCGCTCACCAGGGACGGAGGGCGGGGGCCACGGAATCATGCTCGCGGGACGCGAGGAGCAGGCTGCGGTGATCCGCGCGACCCTGGCGGACATCATCACCACCGGAACCTCCCTGCTGCTGCGCGGCGCCCCCGGCATGGGACGGACCGCGCTGCTGCGGGAAGCCGAGACGACCGCCCTCGCCGCCGGACTGAGGGTGCTGCGGATGACCGGCGCGGCGGCCGAGGCGGAACTGCCGTACGCCGCCCTGCATCAGGTGCTCTGGCCACTGCTGGACGCCACCCCCGGCCTGCCGAGCGGACAACGGGACGCCCTGGAAACCGCGTTGGGCCTGCGCGACGGCACCCCGCCGAGCCCCGCGGCCGTGGCCGACGCCACCCTCGTCCTGCTCACCCGGCACGGACCCGTCGTCGTCCTCCAGGACGACCTCCAGTGGGCCGACCCCGCGAGCCGCGCCGTCTTCGGGGAACTGCGGCCACAGCTGGCCCCCCTCCCCGTCGTCCTCATCGGAGCCACCCGGCACCTGGAGGCCGTACCTCCCGCCCTTGACGACGTGATCGACTTGCCCCCGCTGCCGGACGACGAGGCCGAGCGGCTGCTGCGTACCCTCCACCCCTGGCTCCCCGAGGGCGCACGCGACCGGGTGCTGCGGGCGTCCGGCGGCGCCCCCCTCGCCCTGCGCGAACTGCCGGAACAGATCCGCAGGGCGACCACCGATCACCCCGCCTACCTTGCGAGCCCAGGGACCGGCCTCCTCGACGAACTCCCCCTCGGCGAACGGCTCGGGCGGCTGTACGAGGAGCAGGTGCGCGCCCTGCCGGAGGCGCCCCGTCGCCTGCTGCTGGCGGCGGCACTCGGCGGCCCGCCCGCCCAACGCGCCGACACCCTGCGGGACATGGCGACCCGGGACACCCGAGCCCCTTGGCCGCGGATCGTGGACGACGTAACGGCCTCCGGCCTGGCTCACCTGGACGCGGCGGGCGACGGCCTGGACTTCCGCCATCCGTTGATCCCCGCCGGACTGATCCACCTCGCGACCCCCGCCGAACGCCGCGCCGCCCACCGGCTCCTCGCGGACGCCCTGCCCGCCGCGAGCATCGTCCACCGGGCGGCCGCCGCCGTCGGCACCGACGCCGAACTGGCCGACCAGCTCCAGCAGGAGGCCGACAGAACAGCCGGGCAAGGGGAGGGCGCGGCAGCGGCGCGGATGATGGCGAGGGCGGCCGGGCTCAGTCCCGACCCGGCCGACCGGATCGCGCGCCTCGTCGCCGCCGCCGTCCTGGCCGCGATCGGCGGACGCCTGAACCTGGCGGCGGACCTGGTGGCCGACGCGGCGACCGAGGCCCTGCCGGGACGACCGGAGCCCGCGGCCCCGTACGCCTTCGCCGTCGCCTGCACCCGCCTCCAGCTCCACGGCGACCCGATGCCCACGGTCGAGTTGCTGCCCGGGTCCCTGGACGAGGGCCGGGCGGCCGGATTGCGGGACGCCATGCTGGTGCTGCTCCTGCTCGCCGCCGTGCTCACCGGCGACCAGCGGGCCTGGGCCGCCGTGGAACGGCACGCGACGGACCCCGGTGAGCCGGCCGCGCTGTGTCTGCGGGCGTGGACCGGCCCGTACCGGGGCGTGCACGAAGGGCTCGCCCGAGCGGTCGGGCGCCTGCCCCGGGACCGGGAGACGGCCGCGGCCTGGATGCTGCTGTGGGCGGCCGTCGGCCTGGACGCCGTCGGCGGCGAGCGCGACGCGCTGGACGGATCCCTCGCCCGCGGTCACGCCTACGCCCCTCGGGCCCTGGTCGACAGCGTCCGTGCCCACGACGCCTTTCTGCACGGCCGGTGGGAGGAGGCGCTCACCGTCTCCCGCGCCGGAGCCGAGACCTCCGCCGTCTACCGCCACGCCCTCAACGAGACCCTGTTCCTGCTGAACACGGCCGAGGTCCACGCGGCCCGCGGCGACCTCACCGCCCTCACCGCACTGGAGCCCGTCCTCGGCAACCGGGCCCGAGAACGTCATCTGCGCTTCGTCGCCGAGCGCTTTGAGGCCCTGAAGGTGCTCGCCGCCCTCGGCCACGGGCGCGCCGAGGATGCCTGGCAGCACACGCGGGCCATCGGCCCGGCCTGGTCGCACCTGTCCCTGGTCGACCGGGTGCAGGCCGCCGTCGACACCGGACGGCACGCCGAGGCCCGGGGCCGTTTGCGGGCGGCCAGGGCGGCGGGCGTCGCCGACGCCTCGCCCCATCACGCCTTCCAGGTGGCGGTCGCCGAGGCGCTCGCGGCAAAGGACGTCGAGGCGGACGAGAGACACCTGGCCGTGTACGCCCTCCCGGGCGCCGGGAGTTGGCCCTTCCCGCTGGCCCGCACCCACCTCTCCCACGCCAAGTGGCTACGGCGAAACGGCCGCCCCGAACAGGCGGCCACCCACCTCCGGGACGCCCTGCGCTCCTTCACCCGCCTCGGCGCCACACCCTGGGCCGAACAGGCCGCCCGAGAACTGGACTTGGTGTCTCCCCGGCACGACCCCCGCCTCTCGGCCCAGGAACTGCGCATCGCCGAACTGGCCGCCCAGGGACTGACGAACCGTCAAATAGGGGCGCGGCTCGGCCTGTCCCCGCGCACGATCGGCGCGCACCTGTACCGGATCTATCCGAAGCTGGGCATCACGACCCGTGCCGGAGTGGCCCGCGCACTTCAGGAATGCCGCCCACCGGAAGCGCGCGCGCCAGAGCCGCCCGCGAGGTGATCCCGAGCTTGGGGAAGATCCGGTACAGATGGGCCGCGATCGTCCGCGGGGACAGCTGCAGCTCGGCGCCGACCTCCCTGTTCGTCAGCCCGGTCGCGACCAGCCGCGCGATGCGCAACTCCTGAGCGGTGAGCAGACCGTCCGAGGCCGGCAGTTCGGCCTCGCACTGCTCGACCCAGGGAGCGGCCCGCAGCTCTCGGAAGACACGGGAGGCAGCCCGCAGCAGCTCGCCCGCCTCGGCGTGGCGCCCCTGCCGACGCAGCCGGGAACCGTGCGCAAGCCGCAGCCGCGCCAGGTCGAAGACCCACTGACCGGAGCCCGGTACGGCGCAGGCCGCAACGTAGGCCGCGTCCGCCTCCTCGTCGGCCGCCGCCAGCGCGGTCGCCGCGGCCAGCAGGAAGGCGTGGTGCGCGCCGATCGCGTCCATCCGGGCCGCACGCCCGGCGGCGACGTGCGCGAGCGCCTCCGCCCGCCGACCGCAGCCGAGGCTCGCCACCACGAAGTCGAAGAACGGCAGATGGAACCAGCTCAGCCCGACCGGCAGTTCACCCGGCGCCATCAGCGCGCGCAACCGGTCGTACGCCTCCTCGTACCGCCCGTGGGCCAGCGCGACGAGTGCGTCGAGTCGCTCCAGATGGTCGGTCACGAACCGCATCCGCGCCCGCGACGCCATCGGCTCGATCCGGGCCCGGACGGCGCGCAGCCCCCGCTCGTCGCCGCGACCGGCCAGGAAGTGGGCGTGGTAGTGCCGGAACAGCAAGGCGTTGCAGTGGTAGCCGAGTTCGTCGGCCATGGCCGCCTCGCGCAGACAGTCCTCGGCCATGTCCCAGTCGCCGCGCAGGAACGCCTGATAGCAGCGGGCCTTCGCCACGGAACCCTGGGTGGCGTAGGCGTGGTCCTGGCCGAAGAGGCTGCGCAGATCGGCGTCGGCCGCGTCCACGGCGGTCGCCGTCCAGAGCAGCAACCACGCCTTCCCGGCCTCCTCCTGGGCGGTCGTACGGGCCACCAGCGCGCGCAGTTCGGTCTCCGCTCCGTGGGCCGTGCGGGGTGGTTCCGCCCAGGCGCGCAGGCACAGCCGGGCGGCGGGGGAGAGATGCTCCCGATGCTGTTCGAGCGCCTGCCAGCCCCGGGGGTCGCCCGTGTACGCGGAGGCCAGCAGCAGCTTGAAGGCCATCTGCGCGACGAGGTCACCGAAGGCGGGGGCGCCGGGGGCGGTCAGCGCGTCGAGCGCCTTGGGCAGCAGCTCGAACGAGGAGGCGAAGTCGACGTGGTGGCTCTGGTCGACGTACACCACCGTGTAGGCGAACAGCGGGGCGACGTCCTCGGGCACCGGTGCCCGCCGCAGTTCCTTGACCAGCTCCGCCGCGTATGCCAGCCGCCCGCCCCGGGCCGACATCACCGCGGCCCAGGTCAGCCGACGCGCTCGGTGGGCCGCGTCTTCGCTCAGGGTCGCCGCGCGGTCCAGCAGGAGGGCGCCCTCCGCGTCACCACCGCGCAGCGCGATCCGGGTTCCGGCCTGCTGGAGCCGGGCGGCGAGGCTCTCGTCGGGGCCCTCGGCGGCGGAGGCCTCGTGCAGGAGGCGACGTGGGTCGTCCGGGCGCAGGCGCTCCGCCAGCGCTCGATGGGCGGCACGCCGTTCCGTTTCCGAGGCCGAGGCGATCACCGCGCTGCGCACCAGCGGATGCCGGAAGACCAGCCGCCCGGTGTCGTCCAGGTGCGCGAGCCCGGCGGCCTCGATCCGGGCGAGGGCGGGTTCGCTGCGGTCGCGGACGGCGCCGCCGGTGCCGTCCAGCGCCGTGAGCAGCAGCAGCCGGTCCGCCTCGGCGGGCAGCGAGGGCAGCCGCCGGGCGAAGAGTGCCTCCAGACGCTGCCCCAGCGGCAGCCGCTCCGGCAGCGGGGCGATGCCCCGGTGGTGCTCGTGCGCCAATTGGCCGGGCAACTCGGCCAGCGCCAGCGGATTGCCCGCGGCCTCGACCATGACTCGCTCCGCCGTGGACTCGGCGAGCCCTGGATGCCAGCGCCGCAGCAGCGCGCGGGCGTCCTCGCCGGACAGCGCCGCCACGTCCAGCGGATGCGCGGGCCAGCCCTCCAGCGCGGGCCCCTCGGGCCGGCTCGCGCACACCATGACCGACCGCAGGGCCGCCAGCCGCTGGTGCAGGAAGACCAGGACGGCCGTACTGGAGGGGTCCACCCAGTGCAGATCGTCGACCAGGACCAGCACCGGACGGCGGCGCGTCTCCTCGGCGAGCAGGGCCAGCGCGGACGCGCCGACCGTGAAGCCGTCCGGCGGCAGTCCGTCCCGTAGCCCGAGCGCCCGTTCCAGCGCGAGGCGCTGCCGTGCGGGCAGTGCCCGGGAGTTCCCCCGGAGCGGCCGCAGCACCTGGCGCAGGACGCCGAAGGCGATGCCGCACTCCGACTCCGCGCCCGCCGCCCGCAGCACGGTGAAGCCCGCGTGCTCGGCGTGGGTCGCCGTCCAGTCGAGCAGCGCGGTCTTCCCGATGCCCGCGTCACCGCGCAGCACCCTCGCCGAACCACCCGCTCCGCAGCGGGCGTTGTCCAGGGCCCGCTCCAACAGCAGCCGCTCGCGCCGCCGCCCGACCAGCGTCGTCCCGGCCGGCACCGCCCCGTCCGGCACCGCCTTCGTCCCGCCCAGCGCGTTCCCCAAGGCCGCTCCTCAGCCGACCGGCCGCGACCGATCCGCGCGCCCAGGGCACCACCGTGACACCGGCCCCTTGCCCCACCCTGCACGTCTGTTGCCCCTGCCCGCAGAACCGCCCGAACCCCCTCTCACCTGCACCGGAGCAGCCTTCAAGCTGAAGCCGAGCGACCGCGCGAACGAAGGAGCCGGATGACCCCGACCCCCCAGCACCGCACCGTCGGGTTCCTGAGGGTGAGCACCCTGCACGGACCGGCCCAGACCCTCACCCACACCCCCGACGCCCACCACCTCGTGCTCGGCCTGCACACCGCCGGCCACGCCACCCTGGTCCGCGGCGCCACCCCCGAGGCCTGCGGTCCCGGTGACCTCTTCGTCTGCGAAGACCCTTTCACCTTGCACGAGTCGGAGGACTTCACCCTCCAACTCGTACGGCTGCCGCGGCGCGCTTTGGCTCTCAGCGACCGTCGGACCCGGGCGCTGACCCGTCGTACGCCGTCCGCTGAAGGCCCCGTGGCGCCGTTGCTCGGCGCCCTCCTGCGGGAGCTGACCGGGGTGCGGAGCGAGCGGGCGGGCCTCCATCTGGCGAGCAGCGCCGCCGAGTTGGTCGTCCTGCTGGCCGCCGCCGAGGACCTCGACCCCGGGCCGCATGACGGTGGGCGAGACCGTGCGGCGCTGGTCGGGCGGGTGCGGGCGCATGTCGACGCGCATCTGTGGGACCGGAATCTGACACCCGCGAGCGTGGCCGCGGCACAGCACATCTCGATCCGCTATCTGCACCGGCTCTTCGAGGGCCAGGACAGCACCATCGGCCGGTGGATCCAGCACCGCCGCCTGGAGGAGGCCCGGCGCGAGCTGGCCCGCCCGGGGCGCGGCGACCTCACGGTGTCGGCGGTGGCCCGGCGTTGGGGCTTCGCCAGCGCCACCCACTTCAGCCGCAGCTTCCGAGCCGCCTACGGGATGTCCCCGAGCGACTGGCGTGACGGCCGGTTCAGGCCGTGACGCCCGTCGCGCGTCAGGCGGCGCCCTCGGTCATGGCCGCGCGGCGCCACTGCTGCGGGGAGCAGCCGTGCACCGCCTTGAACGCCCGGCTGAAGTGCGCCGGGCTGCGAAAGCCCCAACGCGCCGCCACCACCGCGATCGAAGGGCTCACCCGACCCCGCCGGGCCAGCTCCCGCGCGCACTGTTCGACGCGCAGCCGCTGGATCAGCCGCCCCACGGTGATGTCCTCGCCCTCGAACAGCCGGTGCAGATAGCGCACCGAGATGAAGTGCGCCCGCGCGATGCGCTCCGCGGAGAGGTCGAGGTCTTCCAGATGCCGCTCGACGTACTCCCGTACGGAGAGCCTCAGTTGCCGCTGTCCGGCCCCCGCGGGCTCCTCGGCCGACTCCTCGACCAGCCCCGCCACCAGATCCGTGACCATGCCCCCGAGCCGCTCGCCGACCGCGGCGGGCAGACCGGAGGCCGACTCGTCGAGGTGCCGCAGCACCAGCGTCAACGCGTCCGCCGACGAGGACAGGACGCGAGCCGTGGCGGACCGCAGCGCAGCTGCCGGGACATGCAGCACGTGACCGGGCAGCCGGAAGAAGAGCACCCGACCCCGCTCCTCCTGCTCCAGGCAGAAGGCCCTGCCGAGGTCGACCAGCGCCGACTGCCCGCTCGCCACGCACACCGTGCGGCCGTCCTGGGACAGGCGCACGGAGCCGTCGCGCGGGACCACGAGCGCCACCGCGTCCTCGGCCCCCGCGCGCACCGTCATACGCAGTGGCCCGGCCCCGCAGGCGATCATGCGGACATAGCCGAAGTGATGCAGCGTCACCGACTCGCCGACGCGGTCCCCTTCCGCCGCCACGACCCGCGCCGACAGGGCGGCCGACACCTCCGGGTCCGGCGCCGGGATCGTCCCGGACAGAGCGCTCACGAGGGCCCCCTTCAGCCGTACGCCTCTGAGGTATGAGTCTGTGCCGGGCGCCTGCGGAGGCATTAGGTCAAATGACTGCACTTGCCCTCTCCGCGGCCGCCCAACTGTGCACGCAGCGGCACGCATTGGTACCGGCACCCCGCTCGTCCGCCGCTCAGAGCCCTCTAGGCTGGCCCTCCCCGAGTGAACGGCCCGACCCCCCACGCGCGCAGGAGTTCCGGTGGAAGACCACGTTCCAGCCGCCGAGCCGGAACCCGTCCTGGAACGGCCGGCGCGCGACTTCGTCCTGCGGCACGCCTGGCCGGACTCCCGGGACCGCATGGCCGCCCTGTGGAACGGCGACGGCGGCGACGAGCCCGACGTCGAGGAGGAGTGGCTGGCCCTGCCCGGTCACGGCGGCCGCCGGATCCGGGTGCGGATCCTGCGCCCCGCGGGCAGCGCCGAGGACCTGCCGGTGGTGCTCTATCTGCACGGTCTCGGCTGGATGCTGACCGACGCCTACGCGCACCGGCGGCTCCTCGCCGACCTGGTGCTCGGCACGGACGCCGCCGTGATCGTCCCCGAGTACGACCAGCCGGCGGACGCCCGGCACCCCGGGGCCGTCGAGCGGGCGTACACCGTCAGCCGCTGGATCGCCCGCCACGGCGGGGAGTGGCGGCTCGACGGGAGCCGGATGGCGGTCGTCGGGGTCAGCGCGGGCGCTCACCAGGCCGCCGCGCTCACCCTCGTCACCCGGGAGCGCGGCGGTCCTGACCTTCGCCACCAGGTGCTGGTCTGCCCGGTGACCGACGCGGCCATGGACACCGCGTCCTACCACCGGTTCGCCAACGGCTACTTCCTCAGCCGTACCGCCATGCGCGGCTACTGGCAGCAGTACGCGCCGGACCCCGAGACCCGCGCCCACGCCACCGTCTCGCCGCTGCGCGCGGACGTCGACCGGCTGCGCGGACTGCCCTCGGCGCTGGTGCTCACCGCCGAGGCCGATGTGCTGCGCGACGAGGGTGAGGCGTACGCGGCGCGGCTGCGGGCCGCGGACGTCCCGGTCGTGTCGGTGCGCTACCACGGCACGATCCACGCGTTCGTCCTGTTCGACCTCCTGCGCGACACCGGGGCCTCCCGCGCGGCCCGCATCCAGGTCACGGACACCCTGCACGCCGCGCTGCACGCTGCCTAGGCGCCCGGGACGCTCGTCTCTTCGCCTCGGTGCCGGCGCCACTCGCTCGGTGTCACCCCGTACGCCGCCTGGAAGCGGCGGGTGAAGTGGCTCGGGCTGCTGAAGCCGCAGCGGGCGGCGAGGGCGGCGACGGTGAGCCGGTCGTAGCGCGGTGAGCCCAGCATCTGCCGTGCCTTCGTGAGCCGTTCGGTGATCAGCCACTGCTCCAGGCTGACGTCGGCCTCGCTGAGCAGGAGATAGAGTCTGCGCACCGAGATGGCGTGCTCGGCCGCGATCCGCTCGGGCGTCAGGGCGCGGTCCGCGAGGTGCCGGCGGGCGTAGGCCATGACCCGGGTGAGCAGGGTGTCGTCCATGACGGAGCGGACCGGTTCGGCGTCCTCGGCGTGGGCCGCGGACAGCAGGAGCGCCCGGACGAGTTCGGTCGTGGCGGTGCCGAGCGCCTCGGCGCCGGGGTCGTTCTCCAGGCGTCCGGCGTCGCGGAACACGGACCGCAGATGGTCGAGGACGAGTCCGTGCATCGGGCTCGCGGACAGGTGCTGCGAGGCCCGTACCACCGTCTCGACCGGCACGCCGAGACGGTTCATGTCGAACAGCATCGCGTGCGAGGTCCCGTCCCCGGACCAGCCGTAGGTGCGGACCGACAGCTCATGGAAGACACAGATGTCGTCGGCGCCGAGCAGCCGTTGCCGACCGCCGACCTCGGCGCGGTGGACGCCCTCGGGCTGGAGCGAGACGGACACCACGGGGTGACTGCGGTGGTGGTGCACATGGCGCTCGGTGCGCCGTACCTCGAAGCCGGAGTTGCGGGTGGCGAACAGATCGAGGCCGCCCACCCGCCACAGGTGCATCCGGGCGTGCATGCCCGTGTCGGGCTCCTCGTGGAACACGTCGTTGGGCACCGACGAGTCCGTCAGCGCATGACGGAACGCCTCCGGCCGCTCGCGCGGCGGCACGGTCGAAAGATCGAGCAGCAGCACGAAAGCCCCCCAACACGTCTGTTCCCCTGGCTCATTGTGCCTGAGCCCCGCTGCTCGTCGGCAGTGCCGGGGCGCCGGTGACCGACATGACGAGGGAGTACAGGGTGGTGTCGGCGGCGATGAACATACGGTTGCGGCGGGCGCCGCCGAAGCGGATGTTGGCGACGACGTCGGGGATCAGCAGGCGCCCGAGCAGGGTGCCGTCCGGGTCGTAGCAGTGCACTCCGCCGTCCAGGGCCGCGGCCCACAGCCGGCCCTGGTCGTCGAAGCGGATGTTGTCGAAGTTGCCGATCTTGCACTCGGCGAAGATCTCGCCGCCGGAGAGCGAGCCGTCCTCGCGGACATCGAAGACACGGATGTGGTTGGCGCGGCTGTCGGAGACGAACAGTCGCCGCTCGTCCAGGGAGAAGACCAGTCCGTTGGGGCCGCTGAACCCGTCGGCGACCAGCCGCACTTCGCCGCTCGCGGGGTCCACGCGATAGACGTTGCGGGCGCCGATCTCGCTCTCGGCGCGATTGCCCTCGTAGTCGCTGGTGATCCCGAAGTCCGGGTCGGAGAACCAGATCGAGCCGTCGGAGCGCACGGCGGCGTCGTTCGGGCTGTTGAGCAGCTTGCCCTGGAAGCGGTCGGCGAGCACGGTGACCGAGCCGTCGTGCTCGGTGCGGGTGACACGGCGATTGCCCTGCTCACAGGTGATCAGACGGCCCTCGTTGTCGAGGGTGTTGCCATTGGGATGACCGGCGGGGGAGCGGAACACCCCGACCGCGCCCGTGGTCTCGTCCCAGCGCAGCAGCCGGTCGTTGGGGATGTCGCTCCACAGCAGATACCGGCCGGCCGGGACATAGAGGGGCCCCTCGGCCCAGCGGGAGCCCTCGTGGAGGACCTCCAGCTTCGAGTCGCCCGCATGGCACCGCCCGATGCGGAAGCGCTCATCGAGGATCTCGTACACCTGCGGTCGCTCACCGGCCATGCGGACACCCTCACTGTCGTACCGACCATGCCGAAGCGAATGCTAGACCGGTCAGGAATGGAGAAGCGTGCCCTCGTGGGCCGTGGCTAGCGTGGCGGGCATGGACATCACGATCAACGCCAGCTTCCTTCCGCACACCGACCCCGAGGCCACCCTGGGCTTCTACCGCGACATCCTCGGCTTCGAGGTCCGCAAGGACGTCGGATACGGCGAGATGCGCTGGATCACCGTCGGCCCCGCCGGTCAGCCCGACACCTCCATCGTGCTGACACCGCCCGCCGCCGACCCCTCGGTCACCGACGAGGAGCGCCGCACCATCGCGGCGATGATGGACAAGGGCACCTACGGCTACGTCCTGCTCGCCACCGCCGATGTCGACGCCACCTTCGACCGGCTCCAGGCCACCGACGCCGACGTCGTCCAGGAGCCGACCGATCAGCCCTACGGCGTCCGCGACTGCGCCTTTCGCGACCCCGCGGGCAACATGATCCGCATCCAGCAGAAGCAGTGATCCGTACGGACAGCGACTCGTTGCCGTCTCTCGCGGCGATCAAGTAGAACCTGACGTACTGTTCGAACCCGGTCAGATCCGGCCAGGCGACACCGAGGAGACGGAGACACGATGAGCAGGGCCATCAGGACGAGCACCCAGTCGCCCGCGCCGCACATCGCCGACAGCCACGACCTGATCCGCGTGCACGGCGCCCGCGAGAACAACCTCAAGGACGTCAGCATCGAGATCCCCAAGCGCCGGCTGACGGTGTTCACGGGGGTGTCGGGATCGGGCAAGAGCTCCCTGGTGTTCGACACGATCGCCGCCGAGTCGCAGCGGCTGATCAACGAGACCTACCCCGCCTTCGTGCAGGGCTTCATGGCGAACCTGGCCCGCCCCGAGGTCGACGTCCTCGACGGACTGACCACCGTGATCAGCGTCGACCAGGCGCGCATGGGCGCCGACCCGCGCTCCACCGTGGGCACCGCCACCGACGCCAACGCCATGCTGCGCATCCTCTTCAGCCGCCTCGGCAAGCCGCACATCGGCCCGCCGAGCGCGTACTCCTTCAACACGGCCTCGGTGAAGGCCAGCGGCGCGATCACCGTGCAGCGCGGCGACAAGACCAAGGCCGAGAAGGCGACCTTCGAGCGCACCGGCGGGATGTGCACCCACTGCGAGGGCCGCGGCAAGGTCTCCGACATCGACCTCACCCAGCTCTACGACGACTCCAAGTCGATCTCCGAGGGCGCGTTCACCATCCCCGGCTGGAAGTCGGACAACGTCTGGACCGTCGGGCTCTACGCCCAGTCCGGCTTCCTCGACCCGGACAAGCCGATCAGCCGGTTCACCAAGAAGGAGATGCACGCCTTCCTCTACGGCGAGCCGACGAAGGTGAAGGTCAACGGCGTCAACCTCACCTACGAAGGTCTCATCCCGAAGATCCAGAAGTCCTTCCTGTCCAAGGACAAGGAGGCCATGCAGCCGCACATCCGGGCCTTCGTGGAGCGCGCCGTCACGTTCACCACCTGCCCCGAGTGCGACGGCACCCGGCTCAGCGAGGGCGCCCGGAACTCGAAGATCAAGCGGATCTCCATCGCCGACGCCTGCGCGATGGAGATCCGCGACCTCGCCGAATGGGTGCGCGGTCTGAAGGAGCCGTCGGTGGCGCCGCTGCTGACCGCGCTCCAGCAGACCCTCGACTCGTTCGTGGAGATCGGCCTCGGCTATCTCGCCCTCGACCGCTCCTCCGGCTCCCTGTCCGGCGGTGAGGCGCAGCGCGTCAAGATGATCCGCCACCTCGGCTCCTCGCTCACCGATGTCACCTACGTCTTCGACGAGCCGACCATCGGACTGCACCCCCATGACATCCAGCGCATGAACAACCTGCTCCTGCGCCTGCGGGACAAGGGCAACACCGTGCTCGTCGTGGAGCACAAGCCGGAGACCATCGCCATCGCCGACCATGTCGTCGACCTCGGCCCCGGCGCCGGTTCCGGCGGCGGCACCGTCTGCTTCGAGGGCGGCCTCGACGGCCTGCGCTCCTCCGGCACCGTCACCGGCCGCCACCTCGACGACCGGGCCGCGCTGAAGGAGTCGGTGCGCAAGTCCGACAGCGCGCTGGAGATCCGCGGCGCGACGGCCAACAACCTCCAGGGCGTCGACGTCGACATCCCGCTCGGCGTGCTCACCGTCATCACCGGCGTCGCAGGCTCCGGCAAGAGCTCGCTGGTCCACGGCTCGATCCCCGCCGCCGAAGGCGTCGTCTCGGTCGACCAGAGCCCGATCCGCGGCTCCCGGCGCAGCAACCCGGCGACGTACACCGGACTGCTGGACCCGATCCGCAAGGCCTTCGCCAAGGTCAACGGCGTCAAGCCCGCCCTGTTCAGCGCCAACTCCGAGGGCGCCTGCCCCGCCTGCAACGGCGCCGGGGTCATCTACACCGACCTGGCGATCATGCAGAGCGTGGCCACCCCCTGCGAGGACTGCGAGGGCAAGCGGTTCCAGCCCGCGGTGCTGGAGTACCACCTCGGCGGCCGCGACATCAGCGAGGTGCTCGCGATGTCGGTGACCGAGGCGGAGGAGTTCTTCGGCTCCGGCGACGCCCGCACCCCGGCCGCGCACGCCATCCTCAGCCGGCTCGCCGACGTCGGCCTCGGCTACCTCACCCTGGGCCAGCCGCTCACCACGCTCTCCGGCGGTGAACGGCAGCGCCTGAAGCTGGCCACGCACATGGCCGACAAGGGCGGCGTCTACGTCCTCGACGAGCCGACCACCGGCCTCCACCTCGCCGACGTCCAGCAACTGCTCGGCCTGCTCGACCGGTTGGTCGACTCCGGCAAGTCGGTCATCGTCATCGAGCACCACCAGGCCGTCATGGCGCACGCCGACTGGATCATCGACCTGGGCCCCGGCGCCGGACACGACGGCGGCAAGGTCGTCTTCGAGGGCACACCGGCCGACCTGGTCGACGCCCGCTCCACGCTGACCGGCGAGCACCTGTCGCAGTACGTCGGCGCCTGACGCAGGCTATACGGCCTGGACGACGACGCCGGTGGCTTCCAGTGCCACGACCTCGTCCTTGGGTGCCGAGTCGTCGGTGACGAGGGTGTGCAGCATGGTCGAAGGGCCGACGTAGGCGTAGGCGGTGTGGCCGAGCTTGCTGCCGTCGGTGGCGAGGACGACGCGGCGTGAGGAGGCGATGGCGGCCTTCTTCACGGCCGCGTCGTCGAGGTCGTAGGCGGTCAGGCCCTCGGCCGCGCTCAGCCCGCAGCAGCCCATGACGGCGGTGTCGAAGCGCAGGGCGGCGAGGGACGCGAGGGTGAGCGGCCCGGTCAGGGCTCCCTCGGCGGCCCGCGGCTGTCCGCCGGGCACCATCAGCGTGACCGGGGCCGGGACCTCGGCGAGCACCTGGACGGCCTGGAGCGACAGGGCCATCACCGTGACCGGCCGGCGGCGCAGCAGGTGGGCGACCTCCAGGCAGGTGGTGCCGCTGTCGAGGAGGACGGTCTCGCCGTCGGCGATGAGCGCGGACACCTCTGCCGCGATACGGCGCTTGGCGTCGACGGCCTTGTGGGCGCGCAGCGCGAAGGGCGGCTCCTCGCCCCGGAGCAGCAGCGTGCGCGCTCCACCCCGGACGCGCTCCAGAACGCCCTGCGCGGCCAGCGCGTCGAGGTCACGCCGGATGGTCATCTCGGAGGCACCGGTCAGCGCGGCAAGCTCCTGAACCGTGCTCCGGCCCGACTCCCTGACGGCCTGGGCGATCATCCCGTGCCGGTCTGCGTTGCTCATACGGTGATTGAACACCCCGCGAAACGAACATTCAATGTGTGCGATTCACCAGTATTCAATCACCAGGAATGTTCATTACGTTGATCGGTGTGAATCACTCCCTCCGTTCCGCCCGAGTGGCGACCTTCGTCTACTTCATCCTCTGCGGCACCACGATGGGCACCTGGGTGGTGAACATCCCCGCCATCGAGGAGCGCGTGGACATCAGCCACGCGACGCTCGGCGGACTCCTGGTACTGCTCGGCCTCGGCGCCTTCCTCGGCATGCAGGTCGCCGGGCGCCTGACCGACCGGCTGGGAGCACGCGTCGTGGTCCCCGCCACCGGAGTCCTGTGCGGGGCGGCCCTGGTGCTCCCCGGCCTCGCCCGGGATCCCTGGTCGCTGGCAGGCGCCCTACTGATCTTCGGCTTCTGCAACGGCTGCCTGGACGTCGCCATGAACGCCCACGCCGTGCACGTGGAGAAGGCGTACGGCCGTCCCGTCATGTCGGCCTTCCATGCCACGTTCTCGGTGGGCGGGGTCCTCGCCGCACTCGTGGGCGCGGGCACGGCGAGCGCGGGCCTGAGCCCGACGGCGGGCATGGCCGCGGTAGGGGCCCTGAGCATGGTGATCGCGCTGGTGTCGGCACGGGCCCTGCTCCCCGCGGCAGCCGACACGGACACGGTGGACGAGGCGCCGACCGCTGAACACCAGCGGGGCACCGGCGGACGTATCTGGATTCTCGCCGCCCTGGCCCTGATGGTCATGCTGTGCGAGGGAGCCGCCAACGACTGGAGCGCGCTCCACCTGAAGGACGTCCTCGGCGCACCCGCGAGCGCGGCGGCCTCCGCGTACGGCACCTTCGCGGCGACGATGACCATCGGACGACTGCTGGCCGACCGCATGGTCGCCCGGGTCGGTTCCCTGGCGATCCTGCGCCACGGAGCGGTCATGGCCGCCGCAGGAATCACGATCGTGGCCCTCGCCCCGTGGATATGGGCCGCGTTCGTGGGCTGGGCGCTGTTCGGTCTCGGCCTGTCCGGCTGCGTACCGCAGTTGTTCAGCGCCGCCGGCCACGCCGACCCCGCCGCCGCGGGCGCCAACGTCTCCCGCGTCGCCGGACTCGGCTACGTCGGCATGCTCGCCGGCCCCGCCGTCATCGGCTGGCTGACCCATCTGGTCGCCCTGAACCACGCCTTCGTCCTGCTGACGCTGCTCTGCGCGATCACGGCAGTGGCGGCGGGAGTCCTGCGCACCGCACCTGACCGCACGCGTGAGCCGGCGACGAGCGTCAACTGACCGCCACTCGGGATCCGGAGGAACCCATGCCGAGCGACCGGAACATCGTGCTGTTCGACCTCTTCGGGGTCATCGCCCGCCACCAACGCCCGGGTGCTCTGGCGAAGATGGCGGCCCGCTGCCACGCCCCCACCGAAGCCTTCACCCAGGAGTACTGGGCATGCCGCCCACCGTACGACGCGGGACAGCAGTCGGCGCGCGAGTACTGGACCGCCGTACTGGGACGGCTGCACTCGGAACCTGACCTCGACATGATCGAGGAGTTGCGCCGGGCCGACATCGACAGCTGGTCGCGCGTCGACGACCGGATGGTCGCCTACGTCCAGTCCCTGCGCGACGTCGCCGAGGTCGCCCTGCTGTCCAACATCCCCGCGGACCACGCCGACGCCTTCCTCACCGCGCAGCCCTGGCTGCACAATCTGGATCACGTTGCCTTCTCCGGGAAGATCAAAGTGGCGAAACCCGACCGAGCGGCCTTCCAGTACTGCGCCGACGCGATGCGGGCCGCCCCGGCGGACTTCCTCTTCGTCGACGACCGCGAGGAGAACGTACGCGCCGCGCAGGCCACGGGAATGCGCGGGCACGTCTTCACCGGCCAGGACGAGCTGGCGGCAGTCATCGTGAGACAGCTTGAGGAGTTTGCCCAGTGCGGATCTACATCAGTGCGGACATGGAAGGCGTCACCGGGCTCGTCGACGCCGACGACGTCCAGCCCGGCGGCCGGGACTACGAGCGCGGACGGCTGATGATGGCCGAGGACGTCAACGCCGCCGTCCGGGGCGCCCTGGCGGCCGGCGCCATCGACATCACCGTCAACGACGCCCACGGCCCCATGCGCAACATCCTCCCCGAGTCCCTGCACCCGGCCGCCCGTCTGATCCGGGGCAAGCCCAAACACATGGGCATGCTCGAAGGACTCACCCCCGACCACGACGCCATGCTCTGCGTCGGCTACCACTCCCGGGCGGGAGCGCTCGGGGTCCTGAGCCACAGCTTCATGGGCCACGAGATCGAGGACATCTGGCTGAACGGCCGCTGCGTGGGCGAGATTGCCCTGGCCCAGGCCGCGGCGGCAGCCCTCGGGGTCCCGGTGGCCGTCCTCACAGGCGACGACCGGGCCTGCGAGGAGATGACCGAATGGGACACCTCCGTCACGACCGTGCCCGTGAAGTACGCGCGGGACCGCTTCGCGGCGGATCTGCGCCCCGCCGACGAGGCACGCGAGGCGATCGAGGAAGCAGTCACCGCCGCACTCTCGGTGGACCGGACGCCCGCGGCGCCACCCCCGGCCGACTCCACCCTCACCGTCCGCTGGCAGTCGTCCTCGGTGGCCTCAACCCTCCTGGGGATTCCGGGCGTCACCGCGACAGACACCCGCACCGTACAGGCCCAAGGCACCCTGCCCGCTCTCTACCGGCTGTTCGGAGTGTGGATGCGAGTGGCGACATCACTGACCAACCAGGCGCCGTACTGCTGACCGTTGCGCGGCAGGCGGCGGCACGGCGCTGCCGGTGGCCAGGTCCGCTGCTCGTCGGACCGAATCGGCGGACGCGGGCAACAGTGGCAGCCGGACGGCCGGGCTGGGGATACGGCCCTGGGCGTGCAGCACTCCCTTGATCACGGTCGGGTTCGGCTCGGCGAAGAGCGCGGCGGAAAGCCGGGCCAGCTCGGCTCCCAGCCTGCGGGCCGGTCCGGCGGCGTCGCTGTGCCACAGCGAGATCAGCTCGGCGAAGTCGGCGGTGCGGACATTGGCCGACGCCAGCACGGCCCCGTGCGCGCCCGCCGCGAGCAGCGGGGAGATGACGGCGTCGTCGCCGCCGAGCACCGCGAAGCCCGGTGCCGACGAGCCGAGCAGTTCCATCGTGGCCGCGTCGATCGCGCCGGTCGCGTACTTGACGCCGATGACCTCCGGCAGCTGCCCGAGCGTGTTCAGCGCGCGGGTGCCGAGGGGTTGAGCGGTGCGATACGGGATGTCGTAGACGACGAGCGGTAGGCCCCCGTGTTCGGCGAGTGCCGTGAAGTGTGCCAGCGTTCCCGCCTCGCCGGGCCGGGTGTAGGGCGGCGCGGGAACGAGTGCCGCGGTGACGTCACCGCTCCGGGCCAGCTCCCGCAGTGTCGTGAGGGCGGCGGCGGTGTCGTTGGTGCCGACGCCGACGATCAGCGGAGCTCCGTGGGCCCGGCAGGCGGCCGAGCAGATGCGGACCACGGTCTGCCGCTCCTCGGTGGTCAGCGTGGCTGCCTCCGCGGTGGTGCCCAGGGCGACGAGTCCCTGAGCGCCTGCCGACAGCGCCTCGTCGGCGAGGGCGGCGAGCGCGTCCTCGGCGAGGTGCAGGTCGGCGGTGAACGGAGTCACCAACGGGACGAACAGGCCGGTGAGGTTCGCTTCGGGCTTCATGCGCCCAGCCTGACCGACACCGTCCCGGTAGATCCAGTTCATGTTTCTTGGCCAATGCGTAAGCTCTCCTTATGCTCGATGTCCGACGTCTCCACCTGCTGCGCGAACTGGACCGACGCGGCACCATCGCGGCCGTGGCCGAGGCGCTGACCTTCACCGCCTCGGCCGTTTCCCAGCAGCTGAGTGTCCTTGAGCGCGAGGCCGGGGTGCCCCTGCTGGAACGCAGCGGCAGACGGGTGGTGCTCACGCCCGCGGGCCGCACCCTCGTCAGCCACGCCGACGCCGTTCTCGAACGCCTCGAACTGGCGGTCTCCGAGCTGGCCGGGGCACGCGAGGGCATCGGTGGGCCGCTGCGGATCGGGACGTTCCCCTCCGGCGGTCCCGCGATCGTGCCCGCCACGCTGGCCGAACTCGCCCTGCGACACCCCGCGCTGGAACCGATGGTGCGGGAGATCGACTCGGCGCGGGTCTCCGACGGCCTCCGTGCGGGCGAACTCGACGTGGCCCTCGTCCACGACTACGACTTCGTGCCCGCATCGCCGGACACCACGGTCGACCAGGTGCCCCTGTTGGAGGAGCCGATGTACCTGGCCACCGGCGGCGCTCGCCCGGCCGGTCCTGCCGCCCGCGGCGCCACGCTGGGGGAGCTGCTCGGACCCTGGGCCACGGCCCCATGGATCACGGCCCGGGACGGCACGACCGGACACGCGATGGCCGTACGGGCCTGTCAGGCGGCCGGATTCCAGCCGCGCATCCGCCACCAGGTCAACGACTTCCGTACGGTCCTGGCCCTGGCCGCCATCGGGCAAGGCGCCGGATTCGTACCGGAGATGGCCACCGCACACGCCCCCGAGGACGTGGTCCTGACCCGGCTGCCCCTGTTCCGCCGCTCCAAGGTCGCCTTCCGCGCGGGCGGCGGCACCCATCCGGCGATCGCGGCATTCGTGGCGGCGGCCCGAACAGCGGTGGGCGCCACGGGCGGTGCGGCCCAGAAGGACCTGGCGGCGCTCAACACAGCGTTCAGTGGACGGAGAAGCCGCCGTCCACGAAGAGGGCCTGGCCGGTGACATACGCCGAGGCGCGGCTCGCGAGGAAGACCGCGGCCCCCGCGAAGTCCTCGGCCAGGCCGTTGCGGCCGACCATGGTGCGGGCCGCGAGGGCCGCCACCTTCTCGGGGTCGGAGGACAGCCGTGCGTTGAGCGGGGTCATCACGAAACCCGGCACGAGTGTGTTGCAGGTGACGCCATGGGGTGACCAGGCCTCCGCCTGGGATCGGGCGAGCGACTCCAGTGCTCCCTTGGAGACGCCGTAGGCGCCGCTCTGGACGAAGGCGCGGTGGGCCTGTTGGGAGGTGATGTGGATGATGCGGCCGAAGCCGCGCTCGGCCATGCCGGGACCGAAGCGCCGGCCCAGGAGATAGGGGGCCTCCAGGTTCACGGCCATCGTCGTGTCCCAGACGTCGTCGTCCAGTTCGGCCATGGGCGGGCGCAGGTTGATCCCGGCGGAGTTGACCAGGATGTCGGGCTCCCCGAACACCGCGGCTGCCTCCTCTGCCGCCGCGCGCACCCCGTCCCGCGTGCTCAGGTCGGCGCTCACCCAGGCGGCCCGGCAGCCATCAGCAGTCAACTCCTCTACCATCGCCGCCAGTTCGGCCTCCTTACGGGCGACGACCACGACACTCGCGCCCGCCCGGGCGAGGGCCCCGGCGATGGCGCGCCCGATGCCGGAGCTGCCGCCGGTCACCAGGGCGACCCGGCCGGAGAGGGAGAACAGTTCGGAGAGATAGGACTGGGGTTGGGAAATCATGGGCGCACTCTAGAGCGCCTGGCGCTCTGGAGCGTGTGTCAAAAGCCCTGGGCAGGCCGGGCGGCGCGTGCCAGCATGACGTCGTGACGAAGATCAGCAAGGGGGAGGACCTGCCGGCCCCCGGACAGTCAGGGCAGGCCGGACCGGTCCCGCTGGAGATCCCGCACGGAGCCGTCGGCAAGTCGCCGGGCCCGGGGTCGGACACGGATTCGGGGCCGAGTCTGGGCGCGGGGCCGAACGCCGGTGTGGGACCGGGTTCGGGCACGAGTACGCACCGGGGTGCAGGCTCGGGTCCGGCCTCCGCCTCGGAGGGCGCGTCGGACGGCTCCGAGTCCGGCACGCCGGGGAAGGACCGCGCGAGGCCCCCGCTCCGGATCGACCTCGCGGACGGCGGACGGTGGGCGGGGCTGATAGCCCCCTCGCCGGCCCCGTCCGCCGGGACGGCCGCGGTCGCCGGGATCCTCGGCGGGGAGTTCGAGGACATCGCGTACGTCGGCAGGGGCGACGCCAAGTTCGCCATGGAGGAGACGCCTCCGCCCGGTTACGTCCTGGTCGACGTCGCCCGGACGGGCTCGGGCATCTTCTGGATGGACTCCCTCGACTGGAACGGCAAGGAGGCCGTCCACCTCGGCAGAAGCTTCGCGCCCCACCGGTTCGACCGGAGGGTGATGTGGTGCGACAACCTGTACCCTCTGCGCTTCCGCGTCCAGTGCGACAGCCAGGACGAGTGGGTTGTCGTGATCCGGCCCCTCAGCGCGGTGCGCACGCTCGGCGAGGGGGCGACCGGGCGAGGCTCCGACGTCCTGCTCCACACCGGTCCCGCGGGCGAGCTGGTCTCCCGGATGCGCTCGGCGGAGGGGAGCGGGTGGCTGCGCATCGAGGGCCACAAGCCGCGTCGTCCCGGCGCCCCCGCCCCGTACCCGGACACGCTGGCGAGCGAGACGGGCCGGCGCCCGAAGGACGCACGGGCGCTCCCGTCAGGACCCTTGGTCCTGGCGGTCGTCGAAGGGGACGGCGACTGGTCGCTCGAAGTCCGGCCCGCTCGCCCCGCGGAGGAGAAGAAGCCCGGCCTCTGGAACCGTCTGCTTGGGCGCTAGGCGTGTGCGAAAGCGGATCTTGGGCTGTGAATGATCACGGTTCAGTCAATCCGGCAGCCGCTGTCATCAGGCCGGACCGCAGTCTTCAGCTCGGCCGGTCCGACGTACTTATGACTCCGCCCCGCCCACTCACGCCAGCCAACCCAGAGCACATCCAACACACGCCCTGGGTCGATGGCGCCCTGCCGGCATCGTGCCCGGCTGTCGAACGCCGCTGCCGTCCGCCGTCGTTGCCGTCACTGCCGTCAGCCGCAGAGTCGTGTGACTACCGCTTTAGGAGCTAGGAGTGGTGAAGTTGTTGGGATGGATCGTGATGTTCGCCTCCGTTCCGTACCTCGGCCGGAGCGGGCTGAGTCACGGTTCGCCCGCCGTCGACAATTCGGCGGGCAGGGAGCAGCCGTGCCGGGTCGCGGACCTCTGCGCGAAGGTCCGCAGCATCTGAGCCCAGCGGGTGTCGGGGAGCGGTGCCTTGCTGTACGAGCCGGGAAGCCCAAGCGTGTAGTGCGCCGTGCCCTGCCCGCGCTCGCACCGCGAGCTCATCCGCAGCACCGTCTGGAGACCGGCGAAGCCGTCATGCCGGTCCCCCTCCAGCCCCGGAAACGGGGACTCGGTCCGGCCCGGTTCGGGGAACTTGGCGGGTGCCTTTCGGGCCACACTGGCCGCAGGCCCGTAACGGGCCCGCAGCGACAGCACCAGGCTGCCTTCGGCGTCCTGGAGCGCACACCCCTCGCTGAGGGCCAGCCCCGGGGCCGAGCCCTGCGCCTGGACTGCCCCGGTCACTTCCGCGAGGCCCGGCGTGATGACGCCCCGGCAGACACCGGCCGTGTGCGTCAGGTCCGTCGGGGGCGGCTCCGCCGGGGGAATCCCGCTCGGCGTACGGCCCAGCCCGCCCCTGCAGTGCCAGCGGGCCGCGGTGTGGCGGGCCGCGTCGGCGGCCAGCCCGGCCAGTTTCGTGCGGAAGACGGCGGGCACCTCGCCGTGCGCTGTCACCGAGTCCCTCGCCGCGACGAGCAGTCCGCCACCGGCCACCCGCGGGCAGTCCAGCAGTACCGCTACCTCGGTCCGAAACTGGTCGCCCGAGGGCCCGACTCCGCTGTTGAACGAGTAGTAGCCGCCGAGCCAGCCGTGGCCGAGCGGGACAGAGCCCTGCGCGCCCGAGATACCCCACACATCGCCGGGGTTCGTCTTGTGGAACTCTTTCCGACCGGAGGCCGTGACGCTCACGAGTGTGGTCGGGGACAGCGCGCACCATTGCCGCGGCGCAGGTGCGCCACCCGCCGACTCCGGCCGCGCGCGGACGCTGCTCGCGCCGATGTACGCCTCCGCCACGGTCTTCGTCAGCAGTCCATCGCACACCGTCGCCGCCGCCTTGGCATCCTGCTCCGGGCTGCTTCGGCACGCGCTCGCACCGGCGCCGAGCGCGACGGTCAGCAGCAGGCCCAGTACGGCTCCTGGTAATGCACGGCGTTGCACGACGCTGCAAACCCCCTGAGCCACATGCGGTGAATATGCCAACCTAGCGGCGGCGGAGCTGGGCCGACAAGCGATCGGCCAGAACCCTCAGCCTCACCACGGCAGTGGGGTGCCGGCGGCCCGCACCACGGTGACTGGGATGCGGACCTTTCTGAAGATGCACAACTAGCGCCCGCTGATATGGACTCGGCGGCAGCTGATCGACGGCATACGGTTTCGCACCCGGACTGGTGGGCCCAGGCCGACGCCGAGGACCTGATCACCTGATCACCGCTGGACAGCGCGGCGACTCCCCGCAGTTCGAGCCGGTCCTGAACAAGGTCCGCGTCGCACGCCCGAGTTCGGGCCGGTATCCGCTGCACTGTCCCGGACAAGGCCGACCAGGCGCGCAACCGCAAGAAGCACACGCGGTCGATTGCGGCATCAACCGCCTCAAAGACACCGCGCCGTAGCCACGAGATACGACAAACTCGCGCTCCGCGACGAGGCGACCGTCCTCATCGCGGCCATCAACGAGTGGTTGTGACCAGGTGACTCAAGACCGGAAGCACGCCCCGCAGGTCGTCACCGTCCACCGTGACGGTCGCCGCCTCGCGCGCTCCTGCCGAGGCATTGAACGCCACGCTCAACCCGACGGATGCGAACAGCGGCAGATCGGATCGGCTGTCCCCGACGGCCCCGCACGAGCTGGGAGCCAGCTCCAGTTCTCGCGCCTGAGCGAGCGCGAAATCCCGCTTGTCGTACTCGTCGAAGTGACGGGCGACCCGCCCCGTGAATCGGCCGTCGGCGGTCTCCAGCCGAGGGCCGCTGAACCCATGGAAGCCGAAGCGGTCAGTCAGGTAGCTGCCGACTGGCGACCAGGCGAGGGTCGCCGGCATGGGCACCAACCCGTTCTGCCGACACCGGGTCACGGTCTCCGTGATGCCCGAGACCAAGGGGAGCCCGTCGAGCCAGCCAGAGACCTGGTCTTCGTGAACCCCTGCCCAGCCCGCGGCATCCAGCTCGGAGACCTGCCGATTGTCCAGGCCACCGGAGGCGTAGGCATCCTCGGCCTTGGCCAACTCGTCCCGATGGCCAAAGAAGCCGGCCAGAAAGACCGAAGAACTCGTGCCAGGGACGAGGGTGCCATCGACGTCGAAGAACACGGCGCCCGCATGATCGGACGAGAACACCGCCCAAGGATGCCACTGCCTCGCGAACCGCCAGATCGGGGCGCGCCTCAGAAGGTCCGCTTCAGCAGGTCCAGCAGCGCCGCCCAGTGCCTCTCGTCCGCCTGTCGGTCGTACGCGGAGGTGTCGGCCTGGGTGAAGCCGTGCCGGGCGCCCGGGTAGACCTCGCAGCGGTGGCGGACGCCCGCCTCGGTCAGCGTGCGCTCCAGTCGCTCGATCTGCTCCTCGGGCAGCGAGGGATCCTGGTCGGCATGGCCGAAGTACAGCTCGGCGGTGATGTGTTCGGCGACCAGGTGCGGGCTGTCCGGGGACTCGGTGGCCAGCCGCCCGCCGTGGAAACCGGCCGCCGCCGCGACCCGCTCCGGGTAGGTGCCGGCGGTCAGCAGGGAGAGCCGTGCCCCCATGCAGTACCCGGTCACCGCGACCGGACCGTCGGCGACCAGGGGGCTCTCGGCCAGCCATCGCAGATAGGCCCCGGCGTCCCGCATCGCCAGGTCCGGGGTCAAGGAGTGGATCATCGGACCGAGCTGCTGGAGGATCTCCGGCCTGGCCTCGGGGTCGATGAAGTCGGGCAACTCGGCGACCGGAGTGCGCCCGTGGCGGTAGAGCACATTCGGCACCAGCACGGTGTGACCGGCCCCGGCGAGGCGGTCGGCCATGGCCCGCAGCCGCGACCGGATCCCGAAGGCGTCCATGTAGAGCAGGACCGCCGGGTGGGGCACCCCGTCACCGGGGTGGGCCAGATAGGCGTCGGCGGTGCCGTCCTCGGTGACGATGTCCACGGCGGTTCCCTGTACGGCGGTCATGTGATCATCGTGGCACGGATCGCCGTACGCCCTCACTCGAACCGTGTGGTGTCGCCCGCCCCGCGCCGTACGATCTCGGCCTCGCCGCCGGAGAAGTCGATGACCGTGGTGGGCTCGGTGCCGCACTCCCCGGAGTCGACCACCGCGTCCAGCACATGGTCGAGGCGGTCCTTGATCTCCCAGCCCTGGGTCATCGGTTCGTCCTCGTCCGGCAGCAGCAGCGTGCTGGACAGCAGTGGCTCGCCCAGCTCGGTGAGGATCGCCTGGGTCACCACGTGGTCGGGGATGCGCACTCCGACCGTCTTCTTCTTCGGGTGCTGGAGCATCCGCGGCACCTCCCGCGTCGCGGGCAGGATGAAGGTGTAACTGCCCGGCGTGGAGGCCTTGATCGCGCGGAACACGTCCTTGTCGATCTGCACGAACTGCCCGAGCTGCGCGAAGTCCTGGCACACCAGGGTGAAGTGGTGCCGGTCGTCCAGGCGGCGGATCGCCCGGATCCGGTCCGTTCCGTCGCGGCTGCCCAGTCGGCAGCCCAGGGCGTAGCAGGAGTCCGTCGGATACGCGATCAGCGCGTCGGCGCGGACGCTGTCGGCGATCTGCGCGAGGACCCGCGGCTGGGGGTTTTCGGGGTGCACATCGAAGTACTTGGCCATTTGCCGAGGGTATGCCCTGCGCCCGCCCGCGACGCGCAGGGCGGGCCCCGGCCCCCTTGAGTCTCCCGCCGGGGGAGACCGGAGACTTGGCGCATGAACGGCGACACCCTCTCGATCGGCGAACTGGCCCGCCGCACCGGCCTGACGGTCAAGACGGTCCGGCTCTACTCCGACCGCGGCATCGTCACCCCCGCCGAGCGCACTCCCGCCGGTTACCGCCGCTACACCCCCGAGGCCGTGGCCCGCCTCGCCTTCGTCCGCACCCTGCGCGAACTCGGCCTGGGGCTCGCCACGATCCGGCGGATCCTCGACCGGGAACTGCCCCTGGACGAGGTCGCCGCCCGGCACGCGGCCGCCCTGGACGCCCAGATCAGCGCCCTGCACCTGCGACGCGCGGTCCTCACGGCCGTGGCCGCCCGCACCCCCACCACACCCGAGGAGCTACGACGGATGCACCATCTCGCCCGCCTCACCGCGATCGAACGCCGCCGCCTGGTGGACGAGTTCCTCGACTCGGTCCTCGACGAGGTCCCGGCCCACTTCGCGATCCGGCGCTCGATGACCCCGGAGCCGCCCGACGACCCCACCCAGGCCCAGGCCGAGGCCTGGCTGGAGCTGGCGGAACTCTCCCTCGACCCGGACTTCCGGGACGCCGTACGCCGGCTGGCCGAGTATCACGTGCGGCACGCCTCCTGCCCACCGCTCCCGGACGCCGTGGCGCTCGCCCACCGGCACGCGGGACCGGCACTGGCGGCCGGGATCGCTCCCGACTCCCGGGACGCCGACCCCGCCGTAGCGGCACTGACTGCCGATACCGGCCCTGATCTGCTCCAGCGCCTGGAATCCGCCGACGATCCGCGCCGGGACCGGTACTTCGAGCTGCTCGCGGTGATCAACGACTGGCCGCCGCCGGAACCTCACACCCCGGTGATCCGCTGGACCGTGGCGGCTCTGCGGGCGCGGGCCGCCTGAACGTCTGAAGCCGTGGGAGGTGGGGACCCGTCCTCGGTGTGGACGCCGGGCGCCCGGTGGGCGGCGGTGCGGTAACGTCCCGAAGCGGTACAGCAGTAACGGGGACGAAAGGTGAGGGAAGGCCGAAGGTGGGTGGCCGAGAGGACAGGATCCGCGCCAAGGAGGAGCGGGCCTGGGAGCGGGAGTTGCTGGACCTGCTGCGACCGGGCGGGCAGAGCGTACGGCACGTGGTCGACTGGCTCGCGGACGCCGTCGACGGCACGGCCTGTCTGCACGACGAAACCGGCACCGTACTCGCCGGAACCGCCCTGGACAGCGGGCCGTTCGAGGCGCTGCTCGGGGACATTGTGGCCGGGCGGATCGCCTCCGCGGCCTGGGAGGGACAGGGCCGCCATCTGCGGCTGGTCCGCGTGGCGGCACCCGCGGGCGTGCTGACCGTGTCCCGCACGGCCCCCTTCGACCGGCGCGCCACCGAGATCGTCACGCACACCGTCCAGGTCCTCGAACTGCTGCTCAGGGCCCACCAGGCCACCGACTCCGTGCACCGGCTCCACCAGGCCACCTCCGACCTGCGGTTGGCGATCCTTCAGCTGCTCATGGTGGAGGACACCGTCTCCGCACGCCGGGTCGCCGCGGGCCTGTGGCCGGGACTGCTGGACACCGACAGTGCCTGTGTCTACGTCGTCGAGAGCCGGCCCGAGGAACGCGACCGGCTCGTCGAGGAGTGCCTGGACGCGACGGCGGAACAGGCGCTGGTCGTGCGCTGCCCGGCGATGGACGGGCATGTCATCGTCGTGACACCCAGGGACAGTGTGGCCGCCGTCCTGCGCTCGCTGATCGGATCCCGCCCTCGGGTCTTCCTCGGCGGCAGCGCCCGCCAGAGCCTCGCCCGGACCGCCACCGCCTACGGTCAGGCCGTGAGCGCGCTGGCCGTGGCCCACTTCCGGCCCGACCAGGCGGCGGTGTACGCCGAACGCACCCACCCCGAGCGGCTGATGGACCCCGCCGGGCTGCACGGCTGGACCGCCCGCGTGCTGCGGCCGCTGGACAGCCTGCCCCACCACACCCGCGCCGAGCTGCTCGCCACCACCCGTCTCGGCCTGGAGTTCACTGCGGTCAGCGCGGCAAAGGTCCTCGGCGTCAGCCGCAACACCGTCCGCGCCCGGATGGAGCGCGCGGAGACGCTGCTGGGCACGGACTTCACCGACCTCACCGCCCGCGCCGTCGTCCACCTCGCGCTCAACACCCAGGAGCACCCCGAGCACGACCCCGATGCCGAGCCCGCCGAGGCGGGTGAGCTGTTCGCCGGACCCGCGATGCGTACCTGGGCCCACGACCTGCTGTCCCGCCTGGACACCGACACCCGCGACCTGCGCCGCACCCTGCGCACCTGGATCGCGGAGGGCGGCAACGCCGAACGCGCCGCGCAGGCCCTCGGTGTCCACGCCCAGACCGTGCGGGAACACGTCCGCGCCGCGGAACCCGTCCTCGAGCGGCAGCTCCTCGCCGGCGGCGGTGACCTGTACGAGGTCGTGCTCGCTCATCTGGCGTCCGGCGACCTCGATCAGCCCCTTCTGCGCGGGGTGAATCAGGATGAAACGGACTCGCTTGTGCACGGGTGAGCCCCGAGCCCCCGTCAGCGGGCATCGATACGGTTCACAAGCACCCTGCCCGCCGCGTAAGTTCGACGAGCCGCGGGGGCGCGACCGGAACGGGGGACCGGTCGGCCCCCGCGCCCCGTACCGCGCACGTGTCAGTCGCCGAGCAGCACCGGAATCTCCTGCCAGCCGAAGGCGATGAACGACGGCACCTGTCGCAGCTCGTCCGCGTCGACGGCGAGCCGCATCCCCGGGAACCGGTCGAACAGCGCGGGCAGCGCGGTCATGGCCTCCACCCGGGCCAGCGGCGCGCCGATGCAGCGGTGCACACCGATACCGAACGCCATGTGGTCGTCGGCTCCGCGCGCGGCGTCGAAGGAGTCCGCGTTCGGACCGTAGTGCTCAGGGTCCAGGCCCGCCGCGGCGTACGTCGTGATGATGGCGTCCCCGGCCGGGATCGTGACGCCCGCGATCTCGATGTCGGTGACCGCGAACCGGAGCGGCAGCGAGGCGATCGACGGGTGCACCCGCAGTGTCTCGTCGACGACCGCGTCCCAGCCGATCTCCCCGGACCGTACGGCCGCCAGTTGCCCGGGGTCGCGCAGCAGGGCGACGACCGCGTTGCCGATGAGGTTCACCGTCGTCTCGAACCCGGCGCCGATCACCAGCAGCAGCGTGTACAGCAGTTCCTCGTCGCTGAGCCGGTCGCCGTCCTCGTCCCGCACCCGGATCAGCTCGGTGGTCAGATCGTCCCCGGGGTGCTCGGTGCGGTGGGCGATCAGCGCGGGCAGCACCGTGCCGATCTGCTGCTGCACGGACGCGGCGTGCTCGGGGGACGGGTCCGAGGTGTCCATGATGGCCGCGATCAGCCGGGTGGTGTCGGGCACCAACTCGTCCGGCACGCCGAAGAGTTCGCAGATGATCCGCAGGGGGAGGGGGTGGGCGAGGGCCGCCTTGATGTCCACGGTGCCGTCGCCGGAGCCGGCCACCTTCTCCAGCAGTTCCGCGGTGATCGTCTCCACCCGGGACCGCATCGCCTCGGTGCGCCGCTGGGTGAAGCTGGGCGCCACGAGCTTGCGCAGCCGGGTGTGGTCGGGGCCGTAGGTGGACAGCATGTTGACCACGCCGACCCAGCCCAGGATCCAGCCCCAGGAGGGGTGTTCGCCGATCTCTGGCCACAGCCGCCAGTGCTTGCGGGGGTCCTTGCTGACCTGCGCGTCGAGGATGAGCTGCTTGAGGGTGTCGTAACCGGTGGGCGCCCAGGCGGGGATGCCGCCGGGCAGGTCGACCGGCACGACCGGGCCGAGGGCGCGCAGCCGGGCCGACTCGGCGGCGATGTCGGAGCCGAACGGGTCGAGGGCGAAGCGTTCGGTGCGGTCGGTGACGGTCACGAGGGGCCTCCAGGCAGATCGGGGGAGCGAGGGCTGAACCGCACGGGCAGGCCGGTCAGCGAACGGTGGAACGGACCCGGCCGCCAGGTCAGGCGCTCGCGCGGCAGGACGGGGTCGAGATCGGGCAGCCACTGGGTGAGCCGCTCGATCGCCTCCGTCGCGATGAGCAGCGTGTGCTGCTTGACCGGGCAGGCGTGCGGCCCCGCCGACCAGGACAGATGGGAGGCGTCCCCGGGGTGCCGCCGGGCGCCGTGGTCCTGCTCGGCGGCGTGCGCGAGCGCCCCGTAGGAGATGACGACCGGGACCGCGGCCCTGATCCACGCGCCGTGGAAGGTCACCGGGGTGCGGGCGTAGTGGATGCCGTAGTTCGCCAGCGGCGTCTCGTGGTGCAGCACTTCCACCACGGCGTCCATCACCGGGCGCGCCCCGCTGGTCAGCGTGGAGTAGTAGGAGGGGTTGCCGAGGATGCGGGAGAGCGCGTTGGACACCAGGTTCGCCGTCGGCTCGTGCCCGGCGCCCAGAGTGAGGAAGACCTGCCAGGTGACCTCCTCGGGGGTGAGTCCCGCCGGATGGTCCAGCAGCCAGCTCGGCAGGTCCTCGCCGCGCCGCTCGGCCTTGGCCGCGATGAGCTCCAGCACATAGCCGCCGAACTCCGCCTCGCCCTCGGCCGCTTCGGCGCCGCCCTCCATCATCTTGCCGAGTGCCGAGTTGAGCCGGTCACTCGCGCTGTCGGGGAGACCGAACAGGTCGTTGAAGACCAGCGCCATCAGCGGCCGGGCGAAGTCGACCACCAGGTCCGCCTTGCCGCGCGGTCCGATCCGCCCCACCAGCAGCCGTACCGCGCGGTGCACCCGGGACCGCAGATCGTGCGGTTCGACCCGGTCGAAGGCGTCGAGCAGGGCGGTCCGGTAGCGGACGTGCGCGGTGCCGTCGGCGAACAGGGTGTTGGGCCGCCAGCGCATCATGCCGAGCACCGGCGAGTCGTCGGCGACCGTCGCCTCCCAGGGCCGCGGATCGTGCGAGAACGTCTCCGTGTCGTGCAGCAGATCCAGCGCCGCCCGCCGGTCGGTGACCACGTACGCGGGCACGCCCGGCGCCAACTCGGCCCAGCCGACCGGACCTTGGGCGCGCAGATCGGCGTAGTAGCGATACGGGTCGAGGGCGAAGCCGTCCTCCCACAGGCGTACGGGCGCCGAGCGGGAGAAGGTCTGCTGGGTGGTGGGGTAGGTGGTCACCGGGTCTCCGGAGGGTGGCGGTCGATCAGATGCTGGACCAGCGCGAGCAGCGCGTCCACGGAGGAGTTGGTGTCGCGCGCGTCGCAGGTCACCATCGGCGTGCCCGGCTCCAGGTCCAGTGCGGCGCGCAACTGCTCCTCGGTGTAGTGGCCCGGCGAGTCAGGGAAGGTGTTGAAGGCGACGGCGTAGGGCAGTCCGCTCTCCTCGACCAGACCGAGCACGTCGAAGGACGCGTCGATGCGGCGGCTGTCCACCAGGACCAGCGCGCCGAGGGCGCCGTAGGCGATGTCGTCCCACAGGGAGCGGAACCGCTCCTGGCCGGGTGTGCCGAACAGGTAGAGCACGATCCCGCCGTTCAGGCTGATCCGGCCGAAGTCGATGGCGACCGTGGTCGTCGCCTTCTCCCGTACCCCGGCCAGGTCGTCCACCGGCGCGGACGCCTCACTGAGCCGCTCCTCGGTGTGCAGCGGCCGGATCTCCGAGACGGAGTCGATCAGCGTGGTCTTGCCCACCCCGAAGGGGCCCGCGACCAGGATCTTCACCAGGTCACGGGCGTCCTCGGGCAGGTGGATGCCGCTAGTCGTGCTTGAGGGCGCGAAGGCCATCGGCCACTCTCTTCAGCAGGTCGGGGTCGAAGCGTTCGGCGGTCGGGATAGGGGCGCGGGCGAGGACCAGGTCCCGGTCCAGCAGCGCACCGGCCAGCACCCGTACGGCGGAGACCGGCAGCCGTAAGTGCGCCGCGGCCTCCACCACCGTCAGGGAGCCGCCGTCCAAGGCGTCCAGCAGGGCCAGTTCGGCGGCGGTCAGACCGGTCGGCGCGGGCTCGCCGCTGCCGGAGAGCACCGAGAGCCGCTCCAGCTGGGGGCGGCTGGGCCGGGCCACGCCGCCGGTCGACAGATACGCGGGGACCAGCGGACGGCCGCCCGGGCGGCCGGTCATTCCGGCGCGCCGCCGTCGGTCCCTCTGGGTGCGGCGGCCATCGCCTTCTCGCCGAGCCGCGCCACCTGCGAGTGCACCCGGTGCGCCAGCAGGTCAAGGCGCACCTCGACATCGCCGTACGCGGCGACACAGGTGCCGTGGTCCGTCGGCACGATCAGCACGTACCCGTGGTCCGACTCGATGACGACCTGGCGCACCTCGGCCCGCTCCCGGTCGGCGAAGGCGGCCGCGGCGGTACGGCAGGCCCCCTGCACGGTGCTGGTGATGGCGGCCACCCGCTCGGCCGACGGCTGGGTGAGCCTGTCGGTGTACCCGGTGACGAGGCCGTCCCGGGTGAGCAGCACGGCGGCCACGACATGCGGCACCTCGAGGATCGGATCCAGAACCCACGCCGTGTCTCCTGCTTCGCGGCCGGTCATCAGGCCGTTCCCCCCTCGTGGTCGTCGTGCTCGGTGTCGTGGTCGGTGGCCGCGGTGTCCTCGTGGGCCGCGGAGCGCGCCGCCGCGGTGGCGGCCTGGAGCGCGCCGAGCGCGGCGGCGGACTCCTCGGGCCGCCGGGCGGGCGTGCGCGGTTCGGGTACGTCCGCTGCGGCGGCCGCTCTGCTGCGGCGCCGGCGCTGCGGCAGCCCGTCGGGGTCGGCGGCGGGCTGGGTCCCGTGGTGCCTGGTGTCGGCCGGGGTGTCGTCGGGTTCGGCGACATAGTCGTGGCCGGTGTCCGCCGCGGGGGTGGGGGCGGGCGTCGGCTCGGGTTCCGCCCGGCGCGTGGGGCGCGGGGCGCTGGCGGCCGGAGGCCGGTCCTCGGGGTCGATCCTGGTGAGCAGATGGCTGTCGACCCGCAGCACCGCCCGGACTCCGCCGTACGGCGAGGGCGAGGACAGGTCCACGGTCAGGTCGAACTGCCGGGTGAGCTGGCCGATCGCGGCGAGCCCCATCCGCGGCGGATCCCCGAGGTCGGTGAGGAGGATCGGCTCGGAACCGGCCACCAGCCTTTGGGCGCGCTCGCGTTCGTCCAGCGTCATGCCGAGGCCCGCGTCGTCGACAGTGACGCACACGCCGTGGTGGACGTGTTCCAGGTTGACCACGACTTCCGTGTCCGGCGCGGAGTGCCGCAGCGCGTTGTCCAGCAGCTCGGCGACGATGATCGCGACCGGTTCGACGGCGTGCGAGACCAGGGCGGTGCCCGCCGTGAGGTGGTTGTTGACCCGGACCCGGTGGTAGCCCGCGAGCCGGGCCTGGCCACCGGTCACCGCGTCCACCAGATGGGACTCCTCGCGGGCCAGGCCCACCCAGGCCCCGCACACCACCGCGGCGACCTGGGCGCGCCGCAGCGACTGCTCGTTCTCGTGGTCGAGTTCGAAGAGCGTCTGCGCCAACTCGGGGTCGTCGTAGCTCTGTTGGAGGCCGCGCAGCGCGTCCTGGAGGCGGTACAGCGCGGCCTGGATCTCCCGGGTGGCGCCGCGCATCCCGGCCTGTGCGGCGGCGTCCACGCGCAGGTGCTGCGCGGTCAGTTCGACCCGCAGCTGGCTCAGGACGTTCTCCATCGCCACGCCGAGCGAGGACCCGGCCGCCCGGAGCTGGAGGGGGCCCGGCACCGCGACATGCGGGTGCGCGAGCTGACGGGCGGCGGCCGGCACACGCTTCGCCGCGAGGTGCTCGATCTCCGCCGCGAACGTCTGCACCACGCCGTCGAGATGGGCCCGCAGTGCGGCGATCTCGTCCCGCTGCACGGCCCGTTGCCGTCGCGACCGGAGCAGTCCGCCGCCGAGGGCGAACGCGGACAGCGTGCCGACGGCCAGTCCACCGAGGGCCAGGTCCGGTAGTTCGATCATCGAATTCGGTATCCAGAGAAGTGGGCAGGGGTGAGGGCGAGGACCCCTCACGAGGCGCTCGCAGCACAGTACACACCGTCATCGACCGCTCTCGCACGGTCGACGCGTACTTCGCTCCGAATCTGCCCGCGCTCTGTTCACTTCTGCGTCAACTGTCTGAATTGCCGTACGGCTACGGCGAGTTGACACCCGACTCGACCACCGACGACCGGGCCGAAAAAGAATCTTGGGACTGTTTCCGCGCCGATGTCGAGAACGAGTCTCCGGCTGCGTCCCAGGGGTGCACGCGACCACAATGGGTCGCACCAGTACCAAGGAGAGCCACCATGGCGAAGTACCTGCTGCTCAAGCACTACCGCGGCGCCCCGGCGGCGGCGAACGACGTGCCCATGGACCAGTGGACGCCGCAGGAGATCTCGGCGCACATGCAGTACATGCGGGACTTCGCGGACCGGCTGGAGAAGACCGGCGAGTACGTCGACGGCCAGGCGCTCGCCCCCGAGGGGACCTGGGTCCGCTACGACGGCGAGGGGCGCCCGCCGGTCACCGACGGTCCGTTCGCCGAGACCAAAGACCTGATCGCCGGGTGGATGGTGATCGACGTCGACACCTACGAGCGCGCCGTGGAACTCGCCGGAGAACTGTCGGCCGCCCCCGGCGCCGGCGGCAAGCCGATCCACGAGTGGCTGGAGCTGCGCCCCTTCCTGGCCGCGAATCCCACCACGGACTGCCATGGATGAGGCCCTGCTGAGGAGCCTCACGCCGAGTGTGATCGGTGTCCTCGGCCGCCGCGGAGCGGACTTCGCGGCGGCCGAGGACGCCGTACAGGAAGCGCTGATCGAGGCGCTGCGGGTGTGGCCCGCCGATCCGCCGCGGGACCCGAAGGGCTGGCTGGTCACGGCGGCCTGGCGCAAGTTCCTCGACGCGACCCGTGCGGACGCCGCCCGGCGTCGGCGCGAGGACCTCCTCGACGAACAACCGGCGGCCGGGCCCGCCCCCGGGACCGACGACACGCTCCAGCTCTACTTCCTGTGCGCCCACCCGTCGCTGACCCCGGCCTCCGCGGTCGCGCTCACCCTGCGCGCCGTCGGCGGACTCACCACCCGGCAGATCGCCCAGGCCTACCTGGTGCCCGAGGCGACCATGGCGCAGCGCATCAGCCGGGCCAAGCGCACTGTCTCCGAGGTGCGGTTCGACCAGCCCGGCGATGTCGCCACCGTGCTGCGCGTCCTCTACCTGGTCTTCAACGAGGGCTACTCCGGCGACCTGGATCTCGCCGCGGAGGCCATCCGGCTCGCCCGGCAGCTCGCCGCCGTGATCGACCATCCCGAGGTGGCGGGGCTGCTCGCCCTGATGCTGCTCCACCACGCCCGTCGCGCCGCCCGCACCGCGCCCGACGGCAGCCTGGTGCCGCTCGCCGAGCAGGACCGCGGCCGATGGGACACCGCGCTGATCGCCGAGGGCGTCGACATCCTCCAGGCGGCGCTCGCCCGAGACCGGCTGGGCGAGTTCCAGGCCCAGGCCGCCATCGCCGCCCTGCACGCCGACGCCCCCACCGCCGAGGAGACCGACTGGGTGCAGATCGTCGAGTGGTACGACGAACTCACCCAGCTCACCGACAGCCCGGTCGTCCGCCTCAACCGCGCGGTCGCCGTGGGCGAGGCCGACGGCCCCCGCGCCGGGCTGGCCGCGCTCGCGGCCCTGGACGACTCCCTGCCCCGCTACACCGCGGTCGCCGCCTACCTCCACGAGCGCGACGGCGATCTGCGCACGGCGGCACGGCTGTACTCCGAGGCGGCCCGCAAGGCGCCCAACCTCGCCGAGGTCGCCCACCTGACCCGCCAGGCCGCCCGGCTCAACGCCCGCCTGCGAGAGTTCTGAAGGACCAGTGACGCGAGCCCGGCGACCGGTTACCGTACTCGCGAGTAACCGGACCGCACGCAGGAGGCCCTCATGCCGCAGCTCACAGTCGACGGCGCCACGCTGACCTACGACGACGAGGGCCCCCGCGACAGCGCCGAGGTGCCCCTCGTTCTCGTCCACGGCTGGACGGCGAACCGGCACCGCTGGGACCACCAGACGGCCCACTTCGCCGAGCGGCGCCGAGTGGTCCGGCTCGACCTGCGCGGGCACGGCGACAGCAGCGGGGCGGGCGTGCGCACCATCGCGGAGCTGGCCGCCGACGTCCTCGCCCTCCTCGACCATCTGGAGATCGAGCGGTGCGTGCTGGTCGGCCACTCGATGGGCGGGATGATCGCCCAGACCATCACCCTCGCCCACCCCGAGCGGGTCGAGCGCCTGGTGCTGGTCAACTCCATCAGCCGGATGACGTACAGCCGAGGCCGCGGGCTGCTGATGGCCGCCTCGACCCTCGTGCCCTACAAGCTCTTCGTCGCCACCAACATCCAGCGCGCCTTCGCCCCCGGCTACCCCCGCGCGGAGATCCGCGAGTACATCCGTGCCTCGGCGGCCACCCCGCGCGAGGTGGTCATGACGCTGTACGGCGCCATGCGCGCGTTCGACGTCCTCGACCGCCTCGGTGAGATCCGCACGCCGACCCTGTTGGTGCACGGCTACCACGACATCCAGCTGCCGGTCACCCAGATGCTGCGGATGGCGAAGGCCTGCCCCGACGCCGTGGTGCGCATCATCGACGCGGGCCACGAACTCCCGGTGGAACGGCCGGCGGAACTCACCGCGGCGATCGACTCCTTCGTGACGGCGCCCGCAGCCGCCTGAACCCCCTATTTAAGAGTTGCCTTATATAAGCCACGGGTGGCATAGTCGGCCACGTGCACGCCTTCGATGTTCTGGGGGATCCGGTCAGGCGCCGGATATTGGAGCTGCTCGCCGTGGGCGAGCAGGCATCGGGCGAGATCAGTGCCGTGATCCGGGAGGAGTTCGGGATCTCGCAGCCGGCCGTGTCCCAGCATCTGAAGGTGCTGCGGGAGAACGGCTTCGCGTCCGTGCGGGCGGAGGGCACCCGGCGGCTGTATGCCGTGGACGCCGCTCCGCTGCGCCAGGTGGACGACTGGCTGGAGCGGTTCCGGGGCTTCTGGGAGCAGCGGCTCGACGCGCTCGGGACGGAACTCGCGCGAGGCAGGCGCGAGCGCAGACGCCAAGAGGAAGTGAACGAGGATGACTGACTTCATCGACGAGATCAATCGACTGCATCGCGAGGTCGGCACCCGGCAGGTCGAGGCCGGAGACGCCCGTACGGTGCTGCTGCGGCGCTCCTACGACGCCGACGTCGCCGACGTGTGGAACGCGGTGACCACCCCCGAGCGCATCGCCCGCTGGTTCCTGCCGGTCAGCGGCGAGTTCAAGGTCGGCGGACGCTACCAGTTCGAAGGGCAGGCCGGAGGCGAGATCCTCCAGTGCGACGAACCCAACCTGCTGCGCGTGAGCTGGCTGTTCGGCCCCGACCCGGGCTTCAGCGAGGTCGTCGTGCGCCTGACCGCGGAGGGCGCGGAGCGCACCGTCCTCGAACTGGAGCATGTCGCCGTCGTCCCCGAGGAGTTCTGGGGCCAGTTCGGGCCCGGCGCCACCGGGGTCGGCTGGGACATGGTGCTGCTCGGGCTCGGTATGCATCTCGCCGGTGGCGGTTTCGCCGGCCCGGAGAAGGCGCAGGAATGGGCGATGTCCGACGAGGGCAAGGCGGCCCACACCCGCTCGGGCGAACTGTGGGGCGCCGCGTACACGGCCTCCGGCGCGGATCCGCGGGCCGTGGAGTCCACCACGAAGGCGACGATCGCCTTCTACACCGGCGCCGAACCTCCCGCCTGAGACGGTCGAAACTTTCGAGCGGGCAAGTGGCTGCCGAGGAATATGAGCCAACTGGGACGGACGGTCGCTCGGGGCATTGACGGTGTATCAGGCCGCCCGTATGGTCTGCGACGCCATTCGGAAACATGTCCGAAACTTTCGGAAGGAAGGGGACGAGATGGCCCCCCGCACGACCATCCGCAAGGCCCCCGAACGTCCGCACCCCCGCCCGCGCACCGCACTCATCCTCGGCCTCGCCGGCCTGCTCGCCGCCACCGGTGTCACCGCTCTGACGGGCACCGCGCAGGCGGCGAGCACCCTCGGCGCGGCGGCCGCCGAGAAGGGCCGCTACTTCGGCACCGCCGTCGCCGCCAACCACCTCGGTGAGTCCGCGTACGCGAACACGCTCAACACCGAGTTCAACTCGGTCACCCCCGAGAACGAGATGAAGTGGGACGCCGTCGAGCCCAGCCGCGGCTCGTTCTCCTACGGCAGCGCCGACCAGATCGTCAACCACGCCCAGAGCCGGGGCATGAAGGTCCGCGGCCACACCCTGGTGTGGCACTCCCAACTGCCCAGCTGGGTCGGTTCGTTGGCCACCGCCGACCTCAGATCGGCGATGAACAACCACATCACCCAGGTGATGACCCACTGGAAGGGCAAGATCCACTCCTGGGACGTCGTCAACGAGGCCTTCCAGGACGGCTCCAGCGGAGCCCGCCGCAGCTCGCCCTTCCAGGACAAGCTCGGCAACGGCTTCATCGAGGAGGCGTTCCGCACCGCCCGCGCCGCCGACCCGGCCGCCAAGCTCTGCTACAACGACTACAACACCGACGGCGTCAACGCGAAGAGCAATGCCGTCTACAACATGGTCCGCGACTTCAAGGCGCGCGGCGTGCCGATCGACTGCGTCGGCTTCCAGTCCCACTTCAACAGCGCCTCACCCGTGCCCTCCGATTACCAGGCGAATCTCCAGCGTTTCGCCGATCTCGGCGTCGACGTCCAGATCACCGAACTCGACATCGAGGGCTCCGGCACCGCCCAGGCCAACAGCTACAGCAATGTCGTACGGGCCTGCCTTGCCGTGAGCCGCTGCACCGGCATCACTGTCTGGGGCGTCACCGACAAGTACTCCTGGCGTGCCTCCGGAACACCCCTGCTGTTCGATGGCAACTACGCCAAGAAGCCCGCCTATACGGCCGTACTGACCGCGCTCGGCGGATCCGGTGGAGGCGGCGGCGGTGGCGGGACCGCGTCCTGCTCCGTGACGTACAGCAAGGCGGAGGAATGGAATGACGGCTTCAACGGCAGGGTGACCGTCACCGCGGGCAGTTCGGCCATCACGAGTTGGACGACGACCGTCACGGTCACCTCACCCCAGAAGATCTCCGCGACCTGGAACGGCTCGCCCACCTGGGACAGTTCCGGCAACGTGATGACGATGCGTCCGAACGGCAACGGCAGCCTCGCCGCCGGGGCGTCGACCAGCTTCGGCTTCACCGTGATGAAGAACGGCAACAACTCGGCGCCGGTGCTGGGTTCCTGTACGGCGTCCTGACCGGCTGTTCACCTGATTCTTGTGGGGAGGAACTGCATCCCGTGACAGCGACGCGGAGCGTCGCCGCATCCGGGAGCCCGGGCGCGGAGCGCCCGTCACGCCCGGTCCGGCGGAGCCGGGAAAGGCGAACGCGCGTGCCCGTGTTCGCCTTTCGGGGTGATCGCGGAAGGAAGGGTGCGGGCGTGCGGATCTCGTACGTACGCTCCCGTGGCGGGGTGGGAAAACCGGCCGGGACGTGGGGCAAGGGGGGCGGGTATGACGGCACGGGCGGTGAGCGATGGGGTGGGGCATGCCCGGTACACGTACCGGCTGCGCCTGTCGGCCACCGCCAGTACGGCGCTGAGGCAGGAGTGGGGGCGGTGTCGCTGGGTCTGGAACGAGTGCGTGGCCAAGTCCAAGGCCCTCCACCTGCACAACCAGGCCCATCCGGAAGACCGGCGGACGTGTGGTCCGGCTCAGCTGGACAAGATGCTCACCGAGGCGAGGGCGCGTACTGCGTGGCTGCGTGCGGGCTCGTCGGTGCCGCAGCAGCAGATCATCCGCGACTTCGGCCGCTCCCGGGCCAAGGCCCTCAAGGACATCACCGACCGGCTGCCGCAGACCCGCAGGGCCCAAATGCCCAGGTACAAGAAGCGGCGTGAGGCGTTGCCCAGCCTCAACTACACGAAGAACGGCTTCCGTCTGAAGGACGGGCGGCTGTACCTGGCGGGCGGCATCGTCGTGCGTGTGGTGTGGTCGCGTCCGTTGCCCGCCGAGGCGTCCAGCGTCCGCGTCCACCAGGATGCTCTGGGCCACTGGTACGCGAGCTTCGTCGTTCCGGCCACCGTGGAACCGCTCCCGGACACGGGGGCGGTGATCGGGATCGACTGGGGCGTCACCCAGGTCGCCACCACCACCTCCGGCCCGCACGATCTGCCTCACCCCGCCCACGGGAAGAAGTCCAAGGCGAAGCTGGGCCGTTATGACCGGATGATGGCCCGACGCAAACCGCAGAAGGGCTGCGCTGCTTCGAAGGGCTACCGAGAGGCGAAGAGGCTGCGGGCGAAGGCGCACAAGAAGGTCGCCCGTCAACGTCAGGACACGGGGAGGAAGTGGGCGAAGCGGATCGTCGCCGACCACGACGCGCTGGCCGTGGAGGACTTCAAGCCGAAGTTCCTGGCCAGGACCACGATGGCCAACAAGGCCGCGGACGCCGCCATCGGCGCCACCAAGCAGGCCCTGATCCACATGGGCCGCAAGCACGGCCGGATCGTGCACTTGGTGCATCCCGCGTACACCACGATGGACTGCGGACAGTGCGGAGCGAGAGCCAAGCACGCCCTGCCGCTGGGGATGCGCACCTACACCTGCACCGCGTGCGGAACCGTGAAACCACGGGACAAGAACTCCGCCCGCGTCATGCTCCACCGGGCTGGTCTCCTCCCGGCTGGTGTCGAGGGCATAAGACCACCTGGGACACCGTCCCCGGCGGCAGCCTGAGCCAGGAATCCCCCTCGTCCCCAACGGAGTCGTCCACGAGGGAGAGGATTCAATGTTCCGGGGGAAGCACCCGGAACTTCGCCGGGCCCACCGCGAGCACCCCGTCGGACAACGGGGTGCATCGCACCCCGCCCTTGTCGCGCAGCGCGCGCTGGGCGCCGGGCCCGATGGTCACGTCCATCCACGCGCACGGCCGGGCCGGACGGTTCAGGGCGAAGGTGACGGGGCCGAATCCGCAGTCCAGGCTGACGGCCGAGCCGACGAGGGCGTCGATGTCGACGCCGCGCAGCAGGACGTTGCGGCGGGTGCCGCGCAGATCCACCGCCGGGTCGATGCCGACGGGCAGATTCTCCTCGGACATCAGGGTCAGCGAGGCATCGCGATGGGCCGGCTTCCCGAAGTACCGGTCCCCGAGCAGACCGAGGCCCTCACGCACCTGGGCCCGGGCCACGAGCTCCCCTTCGCCCTCGGGCGGCAGTCCGTCGCCGGGCCGCCCCGCGAGCCGGTGCCCGGGCGACACGAGCAACTGCACCACCTGTATTTCCACCTCGGTCATGCACCCACCTTACGGAGTGCCGCGCAGGTCAGCACGGCGCCCGCCATACCCCCAGCTCCAACTTCTTCCGCATCGACGACAGCTTCAGGCGTCGGGAGTCCGGGCAGAAGGCGGCGGTCGGCTCGGCATACTCCACATGGAAGACCGCCTTGCCCGCGGTGATGAACGGCTTCAGCTCCCCGCACTCGTCGAACTGGGCGCACTCCTCGTTGACCGCGAAGTCGAAGTGGTGCACCAGCTGCGGAATCTGGGGCAGGTCGTTCTTCAGCCCCACCGACAGGCCGCGCCGATGGGCCAGGTCCGCGATCATGCGGTTGTACCGGAGCTGGTCGCGCGCGGTGAGCGGGAACCCGGTGTCGTTGCCGTAGCCCTCCAGCAGATCGGGCTCGATCGCGTCGAAGCCCTTGTCGCGGCACATGTCGAACCGGCGCTCCATGATCGGCCGCAGCACGGACAGCCGCCGGATGTCCAGCCAGCGCTCGCCCTTCCAGCCGTTGGGGCGGCCCAGCACCGAGTCGGGGAAGGCGTCCTGGTCGGGGCGGAAGTCCTCCCAGGCGCCGACGTTGACGTAACAGATCACCTTGCGTCCGTCGCGGTGCAGCCGGGCCACGTCCGCGGCGGAGTTCTCGAAGCCGTCGATGTCGTAGACCGGTACGTCGACGGAGGGGTCCACGCGGCCGTCGAGCTGCCACTGCCAGGCCAGTCCGGGGCGCGGCCGCCAGCGTGGCCCGCGGCTGTCGTCGTCGGTCGAGCAACCGGCCAGCGCCGCCAGGGTGAGAAGCGCCGCCGTCAGGGCCGCGGCCTTCCTCATCACTCCACCCCCGACAGCGCGGGCGTCAACCCGGCCCAGGGATTGGGCTGTTCGCCCGTCACCGGCCCCGACACCGCGGCACCCCGATCGTGCGCCGTGCGCACCGCGAGCGGCACCAGCGCCTCCGGCACCCCGTACACCAGATGACAGAACCGCTCGGCCGGATGCCGGGCGGTCCACGCCGGGCGGCTGAACGCCGAGACGTAGGTCGACCAGTGGCCCTCGAAGGTGACCGTCAGATCGGCGAGCCGGGTGTATCCGGGGGCCGGATGGACGCCCGGATTGAGTACGACGGTGTCCACGCCGGCCCGCCGGACGGAGCGGACCATCTTCCGGCACCCGGGGAGCCCGGCCCGTTCGGCGGGCACCCGGTCGAGGAAGCAGCCGTCGGCCGCGTACCACTCCCGGTGCCGGCGCACGTCCGCGACGACCTCCGCCGGATCACGGCGCCCGTAGGCCGTGTCCGCGTATCCGAGCAGCCGGGCCCCGGCTGTACGCAGCGCCGAAGCCGCCGCCGTGAACGCCGGATCCGGCTCCCGGCCCGGTCCGCTCGCCGGGTTCAGGACCACCCCGTAGGTGCGGGCGGCGCCCGAGATCAGCCGGTGCCAGGCGCCCGGGTCCTCGGCCGGATGGACGTACAGCGGAATGAGCAGACTCACGGTGCTCGGCCGCCCTCCCACAGAGCGTGCAGAGACTCCTCCAGGGTGTGGGCGGGCAGCCAGCCGAGGGCGTCGTGCGCGGCGGTGATGTCCGAGCACTGCCACGACACCTGAGCCGAGCGCGCCGAGCTGGGTGCGGACTCCTCGATCCGGCCTCGGAACCCCGCCAACTCGGCGAGCGAGTGCACCAGTTCGCGCACCCGCACCGCCGCCCCGCCGCCGATGTTCAGCACGGGCGGCAGCGGCCCGCTCGCCCGCACAGCCAGCTCCACCGCGCGCGCCAGATCCCGTACGTCGACGAAGTCGCGGTAGGCCGACAGATCGCCGAGCCGCAGCACCGCCTCGGGGCCGGGTCCCGCCTCGCGGAGCAGTGCGGCGACCCGGCCCGGCAGCCCGGCGGCCGGTGCGCCCGGCCCTACCGGGTTGCCCACGCGCAGGACCACCGCGTCGAGGCCGGAGGCCATCACGCAGGCCGTGCCCGCGAGCTTGGTCGCGCCGTACGGGCCGACCGGGCTGGTCGGCGCCGACTCGGTGACCGGAACGCCGGGCGCGCCGGGCCCGTACTCGGCGGCCGAGCCCAGATGGACCAGGCGCGCCGCCGGTGCCACCGCCCGCAGCGCCGCGCACAGCACGGCGGGGCCACGGGTGTTGACCTCGGCGAGCGTGACGGCGTCACCCGCGACGGCTCCGGCGCAGTTGACCACGGCGTCGGGTGCCGCCGACGCCAGGGTCTTCGCCAGCTGTTCGGGGTCGGCCGAGGCGAGGTCGATGCGATGGTCGGCGTCGGCGGAGCGCCCGCCGCCGAGCACCCGCGTGCCCGGCAGGGCCCGCAGTCGCTCGACGACATGGCCGCCCAGATAGCCGGTGCGGCCCAGGACGAGAATGCGCATACGGTGCTCAGGCTCCCTTGAGCAGAAGCGACTTGCGGCTGGTGAACTCCGCGTTCGCCCGGTCGTAGTCGTCGGGCCGCCCGATGTCCAGCCAGTACCCGTCGAACTCGTAGGCGTACGGCGGGCGTTGGTCCGCCAGCAGATCCAGGACCAGCTCGTCGAAGCCGAGCGGCAGGCCGGGGGTGTAGGAGTCGAGGGTGGCGCGGGACAGGCCGTAGACGCCCATCGAGACCCGGTAGTCCATGCTCGGCTTCTCGGTGAAAGCCACCACCCGGCTGGCGTCGGTGGTCAGCACCCCGAAGTCGATGTGCACCTTGCGCGCGTAGGTGGCGATGGTCAGCGGCGCGCCCGACTCCCGGTGCCGGTGCAGTACGTCGGCGTAGTCGAGATCGGTGAGGATGTCGCCGTTCATGACCAGGAAGGTCTCCGGCAGTTGGTCGCGCAACGCCAGCAGCGGGCCCATCGTGCCGAGGGGGCTGTCCTCGGTGGCGTAGGAGACGTTCATGCCCCACTGCGAGCCGTCGCCGACGTAGGCGCGGATGATCTCCCCGAGATGGCCGATGGCGAGGGTGCAGTGGGTGAAGCCGGACGCCGAGAGCTGGCGCAGCACGATCTCCAGGATGGCGTGCTGATCGCCGATGGGGACGAGCGGCTTGGGCAGGGCCGTGGTGTAGGGCCGCAACCGGACGCCCTTGCCGCCCGCCAGGATCACTGCGTGCATGGGGACTGCTCCTTCATGAAACGGGTGGGGGGTTCAGATGTTGTAGATGCCGGTCTTGTAGCGGGCCAGATTGGCCGGGTCGCGGAAGAACTCCACGGTGTGGGCGAGCCCTTCCTCCAGCGTGTGCGCGGGCTGCCAGCCGGTGGCCGCGGTCAGCCGGGAGGCGTCCGCGACCAGCCGCATCACCTCGGAGGCGGCGGGCCGCAGCCGCTCGGTGTCCTCCCGCACGTCGAGGGCGGTGTCCATCACCTTGCCGATCAGCGCGACCAGGTCGCCGACCGAGATCTCGCCGCCGGTACCGGCGTTGAGGGTGCGGCCCACCACCTGCTCGGCGGGCGCGGTGCCCACCGCGAGGAACGCCCGCGCGGTGTCCTTGACGTAGGTGAAGTCCCGGGTGGGACGCAGATCGCCGAGGGTGATCGTCCGTTCCCCGGCGGCGACCTGGCCGATCACCGTGGGGATGACGGCCCGCATCGACTGGCGCGGACCGAAGGTGTTGAACGGCCGCAGCGTCACCACGGGAGTGCCGAAGCTGGCGTGGTAGCTGTCGGCCAGCCGGTCGCCGCCCGCCTTCGAAGCGGCGTACGGGGACTGGGTGTTGATGGGGTGCTCCTCGGTGATCGGCACGGTCTGCGCGGTGCCGTAGGTCTCGCTGGTGGAGGTGTGCACCAGGCGGGGCGTGCCGAGGGCGCGCGCGGCCTCCAGCACGTTGAGGGTGCCGGTGACGTTGGTGTCCACGTAGCTGTGCGGCGCCTGGTAGGAGTACGGGATCGCGATGAGGGCGGCCAGGTGGTAGACGCAGTCGGCGCCTTCCATCAGGCCGCGGACCGAGCCGGGGTCCCGGACGTCGCCGAGGACGATCTCGACGTGCTCCAGGACGTCCGGTGCCAGGGTCTCCAGCCAGCCGTAGGAGGAGAAGGAGTTGTACTGGGCCATCGCCCTCACCCGGTGCCCGGAGGCGACGAGCGTCTCGGTGAGGTGGGAGCCGATGAAACCCTCGGCTCCGGTGACGGCGGCGAGCGGTGCGGAGGTCAACTCGGGGGTCCTTCCGGAGGGTTGAAACGGGACTCAGACATGGGGAGCGGGTCGGCCCAGCGTCCGCAGCACACAGAGCGCGAGACACAGGGCCGCCGCCCCGTAGGGCAGGCAGAGGTGGTCCGGGGGCACGGCGGCGGCGCAGGCCGCGGCGGTCAGGCAGATCGCCGCCGGCGGCCAGGCCGTACCGAACGCCTGGAGCAGCAGCGCCGTCCACAAGGTGGCCGCGAGCGGCAGCAGCGCCACCGGATCGCTGTCGGTGAGCAGCGCCGCGGGCAGCAGGAGCAGGAGATAGGCGAGCAGGCACAGGCCGAGGACTCCGGCCGAGCGCCACAGGAATCCGAGGGGAGTGGCGGCTGCGCGCAGGGCGCCGACGGACAGTCCCCGGTAGCGGTACAGCAGCCACTCGGCGGGACCCATGGACACGGTCAGCGCGATCACCGCGTACGGATGCCGGCGGCCCTCCAGCAGCACCAGGATCGCGGCCGCGAGCCCGAACAGGCCGTACGGCAGCGACCGGTGGACCGGTGGCGGGGGAGCGCCGGTGGCGGCCGGGGCGGTGACGGCGGAGCGCAGGGCGTGGGCGGTGACGGCGAGAGTGGCGAGCAGTGCGAGCAAGGGCAGCCCGGCGCGCAGCAGTTGGCCGGGCTCCCACCACGGCAGTACGGCTGAACCGGCGATCAGCGGACTCAGCGCGGCCAGCAACAGCCACTCCGCGCCGAGCACCAACAGCACGCCCGCCGCGGCCAGATAGACCGACTGCGCCGCCGCGAGCAGGGTGACCGGTCCGCCCTGCGCGGGCACCGCGGCGCAGGCTGTAGCCAGGGCCGCGCCCACCGGAGCGCCGAGGAGCAGCGTACGGCCCGCCTCGCGGCGCCCCACCGCCCGGCGCAGGTGGGCCCGGTGGCCCAGCCCCTGCCCCCACGCCCAGGAGACGAGCCCCGCCAGGATCAGTGCCGTGGCGTGCTCCGAGGCGTGCCACAGCGGTGCCGCGAGGAGGTAGGCGAGGCCGGGCAGCGCGAAGAGCACCCCGCGCAGCAGACAGCGCACATGGTCGGGCCGCCAGGGGTCGGCCGTGGGGGTGGGCTCCGGAAAGGACCGGGGGACCCGCTCGTACAGGGCGGAGGCGAGCGTGAAGATGTCGCGGTGCCCGTACCGTTCCTTGACCACCGCGGCGGTCAGGCCCTCCGACTCCAGCAGCGCGGCCACCTCGTAGGGATGGACGGCGGGGCCGATCCGGTCGGCCAGTTCGGCGGCCAGCCCGTCCACCTCGGCGCGGTGCGTGCCTCGGTCCGGGAGCCGCAGCGCCAGGGTGGAGTCGTCGGCGAGGCGGAGGGCGAGCGTGTCCTGCCCGGTGCCGCCGGGTTCGAGAGCCATGGGGCCGCTCATAGGGCGAGGCTCCTCTCCGGCTCCGACTCCGGTGTCAACACCCGTTCCATGTAGGGAAGGTCCTGATAGATGGCGCGGAAGGTGTCGATGGTCCGCCGCAGGGTGAACTGCTCGATCACTCGCAGCCGGGCCGCCTCGCCCATCGCCGCCCGCCGTTTGGGCGCGGCCAGCAGTTCCAGCGCGGCGGCCGCCATGGCGGCGGGATCCCTCGGCGGCACCACGAGCCCCGTGTCGCCGACGGCCTCGCGGACACCGCCGACGTCCGTGGACACGGTGGCCCGGCCGCAGGACATCGCCTCGATCAGCGTGAACGGGAAGCCCTCGCTGATGCTGGAGAGCATCACGACGGACCCCGCCGCGTAGGCGTCCTTGATGTCGTCGACCCGGCCCTCGAAGGTCACCGCGTCCGCGTGCCCCAACTCGGCGGCCAGCGCCTCACAGCGTTCCCGGTAGGCCTCACCGCCGCGAGGAGTCCCGCCGAACAACCGCAGTCGGACGTCCGGCAGTTGTTCGCGTACGAGGGAGAACGCGCGGATGAGGGTCTCCAGGTCCTTGATCGGGTCGACCCGGCCCGCCCAGCTGAGGGTCAGCCCCTCCGGTTCGGGCCCGGCGGGCGGGAACGCCGCCGGATCCACGCCGTTGTAGACGGTCCGGATCGACTCCGGTGCCGCGCCCCCCTGCTCCTCCCACAGCCGGTTGTAGCGGTTGCCCGGCGTGATCAGCGCGGCCCTGCGGTAGGTCTCCTCCGCCAGCAGCCGGAAGAAGCCCAGCACCACGGCCTTCACCGGCCAGCGATAGGGAGCGGTGCGGTAGCCGAGATAGCGCTCACGCAAGTAGACGCCGTGCTCGGTCAGCAGCAGCGGAGTGCCGTGACGTTCCAGCGCCGCGAGTCCGGGGAGGACCGCGACTCCGCCGCTCACCGCGTGGGTCACGCCGTCGCTGGGCACTGGAGCGGTCAGTGGGCGCAGGGCGTGCTCCAGCAGTCCGGTGGCGGTCAGCGCGTCGTGCAGCGAGGGCCGGGCCTCCCGCACCACGAGACCGGGGCGGTTCCACACCGAGGCCAGCACCGAGACCGCCCGGTCACCGCGGAGAAAAGGGCTGAGGGTGCCGTCCGCCGCGGCCCGCGCCATCGTGTACAGCGCGGGGGCGAAACCGTCCTCGGCGCAGGGGTCGAGCAGCGCGGCGAGAAACCGCTCGTAGGAGTGGGCGAGCCGCCGCCGCGCCCGCCCGCGGGGCGGCTCGCCCTCCGGGGGCGCGCCCCACATCGGCACGGACCAGACGCGGGACACCTGGGAGGGCAGCTCCCATACGACGGGTTCATGGCCGGTGCCGGTGACGGCGACGACGTCGAACTCCAGGTCCGGCATGCCGCGCACGAGCTGGTCGCACCAGACGCTCACGCCGCCGTGGCTGTGCGGGTAGGTGCCTTCGGTGAGCAGGGTGACACGCGTCGCGTCCGAGCGTCGCGCGCCGTGGTGAACGTGCATCCATGGGCTCCACGGCCGAGGTGTGGGGTGGTCGTTCCGGTCCCGGCGGCGCGGTGGGCGGCCGGGACCTCGGTGCGGTGCGCCGTTCAGCTCGCCGAGGGCTCTCTCGTCCCTCGCGGGACGAAGGTGTCGGGCGCCGGGTCCGTGACCGTCGCCGAGTCGGTGCCCGAGGCCGTGGGCGCGGGAGGCGCGGACGACGGCAGGCTCAGGGTGAGCGGGGTCCCGGCGGACGGCGTCCACCCCGACCGCTCACCGGCGTAGGGCTCGCCGAACGCGGCGCCGGCCAGAGTGGTGCCGGTGGGCATGGTCGCGGTGACCGCGACCCCGTCCGGGGCCTCGACGGTGACCGTGTCACCGATCAGGTAGGCCGTGACCTGTCCGTCGTCCAGCGCCGCCTGCCAGGCCGTACGGCGCTGTAGCTCGACGCCGATGTCCTTCATGCGCAGATTCACCACGGGGGTGTCGGTGGCGAACAACCCTGCGTAGCCGTCGAGTACGCCGTTCAGCACCGGATAGGCGATGCGGTCCTCGGCGAGGTTCGACTGGTGGATGTAGTGCGGCCGCGGATCGCCCGAGAGGACATGGCCGAGGGCCGTCCGCGTCTCCAGCGGCACGATGTACTCGGCGTACCCGGTCGCGGTGTCCAGCGGCTGGTCCAGACAGGTGGAGGTCGCCGGGTTGTCCTCGCAGATGCCGCTGCCGCCCTGGGCGCGGCCGGTGTAGATCCAGTTGTACTCGTCGACCTGCTCGGCGGCCCGGCCCGCGTTGTAGAAGACGTTCATCGGGTGGCGGGGCACGGTGACCGCCGGGCCGACCTGCCGCTGTCCGGGCTCGCGGGAGTTGTCGGAGCCGAGCCAGGCGATGTCGGTGTCGTCGAGCGCGAGCGCCAGGTTCGGGTTGTCGTCGCTCTGCTGCGGCAGCACCCGCAGGCCCGAGTGCTCCCCGGTGACCACCTCGTCGTTCTCCAGCGGCAGTCCGGCGTTCTGGCCCCAGACCCGGTTGGTGGCGATCTCGTCGGCGATGGCGTTGCGGCTCACCCAGCGGACGCTGCCGTCGGCCTCGGTGGCGCAGCGCCACGGCACGACGGTGGTGTCCTGTTCGCAGCCGAGGAAGGCGTGCGTGTAGGTGTGGTTGAGCCAGCGGAACCGGGCGCGCTCGGCGAGGAACCGGTCGGCGAGCGGGTCGGCGCCGCCGTGGTCCTCGCGGTGCTCGACACTGCCCGCGCCGTTGTAGGCCAGGTCCAGCGTGAAGCCGTGGCTGTCCTGCCAGTCGGCGGCGTAGGACACGTCCTCGGGCGTCATCCGGATCGGGTCGGGCGTACCCGCCCCCTCGGGACAGTCGACGTCACCGGGAGTGCAGTTCAGCTCGGTGTTCCAGCGGTCGTCGGCGGCGAAGACGTCGTCCACATGGACGGCGAAGTAGTTCCGGGACGCGCCCAGGTGGACCCCGCCCGTCAGCCACTCCACGATTCCGCGGGCCAGCAGCCGGAACTGCTGCTGGTACTGGTTGTAGACGAAGGTGACGACCAGCTCACGGCGCCCGTCGTGCCGGTACTCGCCCACCAGCGAGCCCCGCCGCTGCGTCCCGGGGATCGTCGCCTCGACGTAGGGAGTGAAGTCGGCACCGGCGACCGGCGTCGACAGGTAGGCGTAACTCTCGCCCACGGTGGGGGAGTTGTCCTCGAAGGGCACCGCACCGTCGAGATATCCGAAGGGTCCGGCGAGCCCGGCCGCCGTGACCTCCGCCCGCATCCCGTCGGCGCTGCCCGCGTAGCCGCCCTCGACGGGGTACTTCAGCCCGGCCTCTGGACGCGCGTAGGTGTAGGCGTCGACCTGCGGGATGTCGTACGTCTGCTCATAGGCGACCAGGGCGGCCATCTCGGCCGATCCGGCCGCGAACGGGTTGTCGCTGGGCAGCACGACCGCCTGGAACTTCGCCCGGGGCCGGCCGTCGACGGTGTCCGCGAGCAGTTCCGCGTCGATCACCGGCCGGTCGGCGCTGGTGAGGTCGATCTCGGTGTACGGGGTTCCCGCCACCTCCAGTTCGGCGGCTATCGCGTCCGTCGACGGACCGCCGTCGCTGACGACCAGCACCCGCAGATCGATACGGGGTCTGGTGTCGGCCTGGGCCGCCCCGGCCGGCAGGCCGAGCGCGGCGATGAGCGCGCCCACCGTCAGCGCGGTGGTGCATAAGATCCGCTTCATGCGGTTTTGTCCCCTCCCCGGGCAGGGGTGGGCACTGCTCACAGCGAGCGGACGCACCCCCTTGCGCGACGCCGAGCCCCCCTCAGTAGCCGGTCGTCGACGCATCCGTCGCGTCACATGGTGGTGTCTGTGTGTAGCTTTCGTGGTCGTCTTGCGAAACATGACGGAAAAGCGCAGGTGTCCAACTGGTCACTTACGTGCGGAACATGACGTGCCGGGGCCCGGTCGAGGGGCGATCGGGCGGCGGCGCGAGATGCCTGGAGCGCTGGCCGGGGGCCTGCGCGGCGCACCGGCGGGCCACTCGGGCCCGCCGGCGCGTCTTCCGGAGGTCTGGACCACGCGGGGAGGGCGGCCGCAGACCGGTTTCAGGTCAGCCGTGGCCCGTCAGGCGCACAGGACCCGCGTCTCGGGGGTGTAGGCCGGACCGCCGCTGACGCTCGTGCGGTCGCTGAACTCGGCGTAGTAGTACGAGTAGAAGCCGATGTTGCCGTTGCAGCCGGAGTCGGCGGCGATCTGGAGAGTGAGCGTGACGGTGCGGCTCTGGCCCGGCGGGATCGTGGCGCCGTAGTTCGCGCCGAGGTTGGCGGGGCCGGTGCCGGAACACGGGGTGGCGCCCGCGGCGGTGGCCAGAGTGCACGACGTGAAGCTGTACTTCAGGTCAGGTCGCTGCGTGGTGAGCCACGTCGGGTCGATCGTCTGGTAGACGAACCAGATGTCGTAGGTGGCGTTGTTGGTGAGCGTCATCGACAGGTTCACCGTGCCGCCGGGCGTGGTGGTCGCGCTGTCGGAGCTGAACGTCAGGGTGGCCGGGGCGGGTTCGGCCGCGCTCGCGCCGGGCGCGAGGCCGAACGCGGCGAGCAGCAGAGCGAGGACGGCGGTGAGACCGAGGCGTCTCATCAGAGGTGATCGCATGGCCCGGGAGGCTAGGCGCGCGCCGTCCGCCCCGTCTGCACCACCGGAGCCGGATCGACCGGAAGTGATCCTGGCGTGATGGATTCGTGGTGACGGTGTGAAGTGGCGGTACGAGGTGTGGGCCGCCCGGGTCGGGCTGTACCCGCTTCGATGCCGATTGGCGCGTATCGCGAGGGCGCCGAAGGCTGCTCCCTACTTAATGAAAGGTGAAAGAAAAGTCGTGACGGAGTTATTGACCGGACCGGAGGACCGGCGGCAGGGTTCCCGAGAGCGCGCTCATTTCCGTCAACTCTCGTTCCGAGGAGCCCCTTTCATGCCCGCAGTCGGCCCACCGCACAGACGCTCCCTCATCGCCGCGCTCGTCCTGGCGCTCGCCGCGGCCCTGCTCGCCCTCGCGCCCGCGACCAGGGCGGAAGCTGCCCCGACCCTGCTGTCGCAGGGCAAGCCGGTGACCGCCTCCAGTACGGAGAACGCCGGCACGCCCGCCACGGCAGCGGTCGACGGCGACAACGGCACCCGCTGGTCCAGCGCCTTCTCCGACCCGCAGTGGATCCGCGTCGACCTCGGCGCCCCCGCCGCGCTCAGTCAGGTCGAACTGCGCTGGGAGACCGCCTACGCGTCGGCCTACCGCATCGAGATCTCCCAGAACGGCACCGACTGGTCGACGGCCTACTCCACCACGACCAGCACCGGCGGCACCGAGACCCTGAACGTCTCCGGCACGGCCCGCTACGTCCGGGTGTACGGCACCGCCCGCGCCACCGGATGGGGCTACTCCCTCTGGGAGTTCAAGGTCTACGGCACCCAGGACGGCGGCCCCACCCTCCCCGGCGGTGGTGACCTCGGCCCGAACGTCCATGTCATCGACCCCTCCACACCCGGCATCCAGGCCAAGCTGGACGAGGTGTTCGAGCAGCAGGAGTCGGCCCAGTTCGGCAGCGGCCGGCACGCCTTCCTCTTCAAGCCCGGCACCTACAACGGCCTCAACGCCCAGATCGGCTTCTACACCCAGATCGCCGGGCTCGGACTCAAGCCCGACGACACCCTGATCAACGGTGACATCACCGTCGACGCGGGCTGGTTCAACGGCAACGCCACGCAGAACTTCTGGCGTTCGGCGGAGAACCTCGCGGTCAACCCGGTCAACGGCACCGACCGCTGGGCCGTCTCGCAGGCCTCCTCCTTCCGCCGCATGCACGTCAAGGGCGGCCTCAACCTCTCGCCGGACGGCTACGGTTGGGCCAGCGGCGGCTACATCGCCGACTCCAAGGTCGACGGTCAGGTCGGCAACTACTCGCAGCAGCAGTGGTACACCCGGGACAGCTCCATCGGCGGCTGGTCCAACTCGGTGTGGAACCAGGTCTTCTCCGGCACGGTCGGCGCCCCGGCGACCGGCTTCCCCGAGCCGAAGTACACCACCCTGGCGAACACGCCCGTGTCGCGCGAGAAGCCGTTCCTGTACCTCGACGGCAACGAGTACAAGGTGTTCGCGCCCGCCCTGCGCACCAACGCGCGCGGCACGACCTGGGAGAGCGGCACCCCGCAGGGCCAGTCCATCCCGCTCAGCGACTTCTACGTGGTCAAGCCGGGCGCCAGCGCGGCCACCATCAACCAGGCCGTGAGCCAGGGCCTGCACCTGCTGTTCACCCCCGGCGTCTACCACGTCGACCAGACGATCCAGGTCAACCGGGCAGGCACCATCGTGCTCGGCCTGGGCCTCGCCACGATCATCCCGGACAACGGCGTCACCGCGATGCGCGTCGGCGATGTCGACGGCGTCCGGCTGGCCGGCTTCCTGATCGACGCCGGCACGGTCAACTCCAGCACCCTGCTGGAGGTCGGCCCGCAGGGCGCGAGCGCCGACCACGCGGCCAACCCGACCACCGTCCAGGACGTGTACATCCGGATCGGCGGCGCGGGCCCCGGCAAGGCCACCACCAGCATGGTCGTCAACAGCGACGACACGATCATCGACCACACCTGGGTGTGGCGCGCCGACCACGGCGACGGCGTCGGCTGGGAGACCAACCGGGCCGACTACGGCGTCCGCGTCAACGGCGACGACGTGCTGGCGACCGGACTGTTCGTCGAGCACTTCAACAAGTACGACGTGGAGTGGTACGGCGAGCGGGGCCGGACGATCTTCTTCCAGAACGAGAAGGCCTACGACGCGCCCAACCAGGCCGCCATCCAGAACGGCACCACCAAGGGGTACGCGGCCTATCGCGTCGACGACTCGGTCACCACGCACGAGGGGTGGGGCCTGGGCAGCTACTGCTACTACAACGTCGACCCGAGCATCCGCCAGGACCACGGCTTCAAGGCGCCGGTGAAGCCGGGCGTGAAGTTCCACAGCCTGCTGGTGGTCTCGCTCGGCGGCAACGGCCACTACGAGCACGTCATCAACGACACGGGCCCGTCCACGGTCCCGTCCGGCAGCTCCACCGTCCCGTCCACCGTCACGTCCTTCCCGTGACCGACTCCCTCCGGGCCGGGCTGTCCCCACGCCCGGCCCGGAGGGCCCTCACAGCCTGTTCTTACTGAGCCGCCCGGTCCTGGAGGTTGGTCTGCCAGGCCGGGTTCGGCTCCTTCTGCTCCGTCTCCACGGGGCGTCCGCCGCGCGCGAAGAAGTCGGCGAGCGGGAGGATCGCCGCGCCGACCGTGACCGCGTCCGGGCCGAGGGTGCCCAGGTCGACGGTGACGTGCGCGGCCGGGTAGCGCAGCGAATAGGCGGTGGCGTGGGCCCGGACCGAGTCCAGGAACCGGCGGCCCAGTTGGAGCCCCGCCCAGCCGCCGACCAGGATGCGCTCCGGCTGGAACAGGTTGATCAGGTCGGAGAAGCCCGCGCCCAGGTACTCGGCGGTCTCCTCCAGGACCTCCAGCGCGGTCTCGTCCGCGGCGCCCTCGGCCGGATAGGCCGCGGCGAGCATCGCCGTCAGCGCCGTCTCCTCGTCCACTCCCGTGGGCGGCCGCCCTCCCGCCTCCGCCCACCGCTCCAGCAGCGCCTCGGCGCCCGCGTAGGCCTCCAGGCAGCCCTGGGCGCCGCAGCGGCAGCGCCGCCCCCGGACCCGTACGGTCAGATGGCCCCACTCCACGGCCCGCCCCGGCCCCATGTCGGCGGAGACCACGCAAGCGCCGACACCCGACCCGAAGAGGACCACGGCCGCGCTCTTGGCGCCCCGCCCGGCGCCGAACCACATCTCGGCCTGGCCGAGCGTCTTGGCGCCGTTGTCGACGTAGTAGGGCACCGTCTCGGGCAGCAGCCCCGACTCCCGCAGATACCGCTCCAGCGGTACGGCGTCCCAGCCGATCGTCTGCCCGTGCACAATGGCGCCCTCCGCCGCGGAGTGCGCGACGATGCCGGGGACGCCGATGCCGACGCCCAGCAGCCCCTGTGCCGGGATCCCGGTCCGCTCCAGCACCTCGGCAATGCCCTCGCGCAGGTACCGGACGACGACATCGACGTCGTACCGGTCGACCCGCCGGGGCCCCTCCGTGGCCAGTGGCTTCTCCACCCGGGCCAGCTCGGTGAGCGCCAGGTCGAACAGCTCGATCCGGACCCGGGTCTCGCCCACGTCGATGCCGATCATGTGCCCGCTCTGCGGGCTGACCCGCAGCAGGGTGCGAGGCCGTCCGCCGACGGAATCGACGCTTCCGGCCTCCTCGACCAGTCCCTCCGCCATCAGCTCGGAGACCACGTTGCTCACCGATCCGGAGCTGAGGCCGGTGGCGGGCCCGAGCGAGAACCGGCTGAGCGGCCCGTCGAAGTACAGCCGCTGCAACACGGCGGTGCGATTCTCCCGCCGCAGGTCACGTACCGTACGACCGCTGCGTACTGTCACCCCTGCTCCCTCTTTCTGACGCCCGCGCCGCAACGACCTGGGCCGGGGCTCTTGACGCGATCTTAGCTTGACGCTTAACTCACGTCCTAAATTAAGCCGTGGGGGTTTCGGGTCCGCACGCGGGGCGCAGCTCCGGATCCTCCGCAGGCGAACAGTCGCTCCTTCCTGGAAGGCCCACTGAACTCATGCGCAGAATCAGAGTCGCAGCCATCGGCGCCGTCACCCTCTCGCTCGTCCTCACGTCGGCTGCCTGCGGCGGGGGGTCGTCCGGCTCGGAGGGCTCCAACGAGCAGCCCAAGACGCTGACCTACTGGGCCTCCAACCAGGGTGCCAACCTGGAGGTCGACAAGAAGGTCCTCCAGCCCGAACTCGACAAGTTCGAGAAGGAGACCGGCATCAAGGTGAAGCTGGAGGTGGTGCCCTGGTCGGACCTGCTCAACCGCATCCTCACCGCCACCACCTCCGGCCAGGGCCCCGACGTCCTGAACATAGGCAACACCTGGAGCGCCTCGCTCCAGGCCACCGGCGCCCTGCTGCCCTGGGACGCGAAGAACTTCGACGCGATCGGCGGCAAGGACCGCTTCGTCGACTCCGCGCTCGGCTCCACCGGCGTCCAGGGCCAGGACCCGGCCGCCGTACCGCTGTACTCCATGGCCTACGCGCTCTACTACAACAAGAAGATGTTCGCCGACGCGGGCATCGAGAAGCCGCCGGCCACCTGGGACGAGATGGCCGAGGTCGGCAAGAAGCTGTCCAAGGACGGCAAGTGGGCGCTCGGCGCCGAGGGTTCGAACCTCTCCAACAACATCCACCAGGTGTTCGTCCTCGGCAAGCAGCACGGTGCGGACTTCTTCACCCCCGACGGCAAGGCCGACTTCACTTCCGACGGCGCTGTCGCCGCCGTGAAGCAGTACGTCGACCTGATGGCCAAGGACAAGATCATCGCGCCGGGCAACGCGGAGTACGCGCAGAACCAGTCCCTGAGCGACTTCGCCAAGGACAAGACGGCGATGGTGCTCTGGCAGACCGCCTCGGCCACCTTCAAGTCCCAGGGCATGAAGGACGACGAGTGGGGCGTCGCCCCCGCCCCCGTCCAGGACGGCACCCCCGGCACGGGCACCAACACCAACTCCATGGTCGCCGGTATCAACATGGCCGTCTTCAAGAACACCAAGAACATCGACGGCGCCAAGAAGTTCGTGAAGTTCATGACGAGCGACGCCGAACAGAAGATCCTCAACGGCGCCTACGGCTCCATCCCGCCGGTCAAGGCCGCCCAGGAGGACCCCGCGTTCAGCGGCCCCGCGCTCGACGTCCTGCGCGAGACCCTCGCCACCAGCGCCAGCGCGCTGCCCCAGGTCCCCGAGGAGTCGCAGTTCGAGACCGTCGTGGGCACCGCCGTGAAGGAGCTGTTCGCCGACGCCGCGGCCGGCCGGGCGGTCACCACCGAGTCGGTGAAGGCCAAGCTCGAAAAGGCCCAGCAGCAGATGTCCACCTCGTGACGACGGATTCCACCATGACCACCACCGCTGCCTACGGCACGGGCGAGCGGACAGTACAGAAGCAGGACCCCCAAGCGGCGCCCCCCAAGCGCCGCTTCGGGCGGCTGCGCGATGTGTCCCTGCCGTATCTGCTCCTCCTGCCCGCCCTGCTCCTGGAACTCCTGGTCCACCTGGTGCCGATGGTCATCGGCATCGTGGTCAGCTTCAGGGAGCTCACCCAGTTCTACATCCGGGACTGGAACACCGCGCCCTGGACGGGCCTGGACAACTACAAGATCGCGGTCGACTTCGACGCCCCCGTCGGCGAGGCCCTGCTCAAGTCGTTCGTCACGACCTGTCTGTTCACCGTGCTCTCGGTCGGCCTGTGCTGGCTGCTGGGTGCCGCCGCGGCGATCTACCTCCAGGAGTCCTTCCGCGGCCGCGGCCTGCTGCGCACGATCTTCCTCGTGCCGTACGCGCTGCCCGTCTACGCCGCCGTCATCACCTGGGCGTTCATGTTCCAGCGCGACAACGGCCTGGTGAACCATGTGATCCACGACCAGTTGGGGCTCACCGACTCACCGCCCTTCTGGCTGATCGGCGACAACAGCTTCTACACCCTGCTCGTGGTCTCGGTGTGGAAGGGCTGGCCGTTCGCCTTCCTCATCATCATGGCCGGGCTCCAGAACATCCCGCGCGAGATGTACGAGGCCGCCGCGCTCGACGGCGCCGGGATCTGGCAGCAGATCCGCCGGATCACGATGCCGTCCCTGCGCCCGGTCAACCAGGTCCTCGTCCTGGTGCTGTTCCTGTGGACGTTCAACGACTTCAACACGCCCTTCGTGCTGTTCGGCCGGGCGGCGCCGGAATCGGCGGACCTGATCTCGCTCCACATCTACCAGTCGTCGTTCCAGACCTGGAACTTCGGCACCGGCTCCGCGATGTCGGTCCTGCTCCTGCTGTTCCTGCTCCTGGTGACCGGGGTCTACCTCGCCGTCACCTCCCGCGGAAGGAAGACCGCCGATGTCTAAGGCGCCCCGCTCGCCGATGGCCGCCCCGCAGTCCTTCCTGTGGAGCCGCCGGATCTTCCTCACCCTGCTCACGGTCTTCGTGCTGCTGCCGGTGTACGTGATGATCTCCAGCTCGCTGAAGCCGCTCCAGGACGTGTCGGGGAAGTTCCAGTGGATCCCCTCCGGCCTCACGATCCGCCCGTACTTCGACATCTGGGAGACCGTCCCGCTCGCCGACTACTTCGTCAACTCGCTGATCGTGGCGGGCGCGGCGACCGTCTGCTCCGTGGCCATCGCCGTCTTCGCGGCCTACGCGGTCAGCCGCTACAACTTCCGCGGCAAGCGCGTCTTCACGGTCACGGTGCTCTCCACCCAGATGTTCCCGGGCATCCTCTTCCTGCTGCCGCTCTTCCTCATCTACGTCAACATCGGCAACGCCACCGGCATCGCCCTGTTCGGCTCCCGCGGCGGTCTGATCCTCACCTATCTGACCTTCTCGCTGCCGTTCTCGATCTGGATGCTGATCGGGTACTTCGACTCGGTACCCAAGGACCTCGACGAGGCGGCCAAGGTGGACGGCTGCGGGCCCCTCGGCGCCCTGTTCCGGGTCGTCGTACCGGCCGCGATCCCCGGCATCGTCGCCGTCGCCGTCTACGCGTTCATGACCGCCTGGGGCGAGGTCCTCTTCGCCTCCGTCATGACCAACGACACCACCCGCACCCTCGCGGTCGGGCTCCAGGGCTACTCCACCCAGAACGACGTGTACTGGAACCAGATCATGGCCGCCTCGCTCGTCGTCAGCCTGCCCGTCGTCGCCGGCTTCCTGCTCTTGCAGCGCTACCTCGTCACCGGCCTGACGGCCGGAGCCGTCAAGTGAGCGTCTGCCCCGACCCAGAGAGGTTCTCTGTGCCCGAACCGATAGACCTCGCCGCCTTCCCCGACGACTTCAGCTGGGGCACGGCCACATCCGCCTACCAGATCGAGGGCGCCGCCGCCGAGGACGGCCGGTCGCCGTCCATCTGGGACACCTTCTCCCACACCCCGGGGAAGGTCGACAACGACGACCACGGCGACGAGGCCTGCGACCACTACCACCGGTGGCCCGAGGACGTGGCGCTGATGCGGCGCCTCGGCGTCGACTCCTACCGGCTGTCCCTCGCCTGGCCCCGGGTCGTCCCCGGCGGCGACGGCCCCGTCAACGCGGCCGGCCTCGACTTCTACGACCGGCTGGTCGACGCCGTCCTGGAGGCGGGCATCACGCCCAACATCACCCTGTACCACTGGGACCTGCCCCAGGTCCTCCAGGACCGCGGCGGCTGGACCGCCCGCGACACCGCCGAGCACCTCGCCGCCTACGCATCCGCCGTCGCCGCACGCCTCGGCGACCGGGTCACCCAGTGGTGCACCCTCAACGAGCCCCTGTGCTCGGCGTGGATCGGCCACCTGGAGGGCCGCATGGCCCCCGGCCTCACCGATCTCACCGCGGCCGTGCAGGCGTCGTACCACCTGCTCCTCGGGCACGGCCTCGCCACCCAGGCGATCCGCGCCGCGGTGCCGGGCGCGCAGATCGGCCTGGTGACCAACCACTCCACCATCGAGGCCGCCTCGACCAGCCCCGCCGACATCGCGGCCGCGACCCGCATGGACGGCCACAGCAACCGCTGGTGGCTCGATCCGGTCTACGGCCGCGGTTTCCCGGCCGACATGCGGGAGCTGTACGGCGTCGAACTCCCCGAGCGGCCGGGCGACCTGGAGACGATCGCCGCGCCGCTGGACTGGCACGGCCTGAACTACTACTTCCCGGTGACCGTCGCCGACGACCCCGAGGGGCCCGTCCCGCACGCCCGTGAGGTCCTGCTGCCCGACGTGCCGCGCACGGGCATGGACTGGCAGATCGACGCCGACGGCCTCGAGGCCCTGCTGCTGCGCCTGACCGACGACTACGGCGTGCGCAAGCTGTACGTCACCGAGAACGGCTCCGCCTTCCCGGACACGGTCGCGCCGGACGGCTCCGTCCACGACCCCGAGCGCACGCGGTACCTGGAGCAGCACATCGCCGCCTGCGCCCGCGCGGTGCGCAAGGGGGCCCCGCTCGCGGGGTACTACGCCTGGTCCCTGCTCGACAACTTCGAGTGGGCCTACGGCTACGACAAGCGCTTCGGCCTGGTCCACGTCGACTACGCGACGCAGCAGCGGACCATGAAGTCGAGCGGTCTGCGGTACGCGGACATCATCCGCCTGCACCGGCAGTCGCAGGCCTGACCCAGCGCCTCCGGCCGGGCCGAGTCTCCTACTCGGCCCGGCCGGAGCGCAGCGTCTTCTTCGCCAGCTCGAAGGCGGGGAGCATCGCCCGGTGCTCCTCGGTGTCGAGGCCGCCGAGGTGCAGAACGACCGGCCCCTGCGCGGTGACGACGGCCAGCGCGCTCTCCTCCTTGGTCTCTTCCAGAAGCTCGTTGGAGTAGAGGTACGTCACCTCGGCACCGTCGAGATCGCCCGCGCCGAACTCGCCGTACTTCTCCTTGCTCACCCCGCCCTGGGCGGCGACGAAGGCCTCCAGTACGGCACGGGCGTCGTCGTCGCCCGGCTCACCGGTCCACGCCCGCAGGAAGCCGATGTTGCCCGCGGGCTTGGCGTCGACCTCGCAGGCCAGGCTGACCGGACCCTGGTCCAGCGGGGCCTCGACGGACTCCGCGGTCCACTCCTCGGCGATGTCGAAGGTGACGGGCAACTCGCAGTCGGAGCCCTTGGCCCCGAGGGAACGGCCACTGTCCGCGACGGAGGAGTCCTTCGCGGCCGCCGACGGACTCGCCGACGCCTTCGCGTCGTTGTCCTCGGCCCCCGACGAACACCCTGCCAACAGCACGACCAGCACCGCGGCACAAGCCGCTCGACGCCCCGCCACTTCGATCTCCCCTCGCGAACCCGGCGGCACAGGGTAACCGAGAGACTGCCGACTCCCGTGAGTCGGGCTCAGGCATGATGACCTTGTGACGGACATCGAACAAGGCGCCGCACAGGCCCGCGTACGCCCCGCGCGCCCCGCCGATCTGCCGTACGTCGCGGAACTGGCGGCCGAACACGCCGCGTACGAGAAAGCGTTGCCGCCGCCCGCCGACCTGCCGCGGCGGCTGGAGAAACTTCTGTTCGGCCCGGCGAACCCGCCCCGCCTGTCCTGCTTCGTCGCGGAACTCGACGGCGGCGAGATCGTCGGCTACGCCTCCTGCGCCCCCGAGGTCTCCACCTGGGACGGCACCGAGTACCTCCACATGGACTGCCTCTTCCTCCGCGACGGCCACCGCGGCCTGGGCCTCGGACCCCTGCTTATGAATGCGGTGGTGGCCGAGGCGCGCGCCCGCGGCCTCGACCTCGTGCAGTGGCAGACCCCGCCGTGGAACACCGACGCGATCCGGTTCTACGACCGCCTCGGCGCCCGCGCCAAGGAGAAACTGCGCTACTCCCTGCCCGTCGACGCCGAGCCCGATTGAGACTCGGTGGCCGGAGTCAGCGGGACCGGGCCTCGGCGACCGGATCGCGGCGGAAGGCCCACTCCATCTTCGGCTCCATCGCGAACCGGAAGACCCGCCGCACCGGCGCCGTGCACAGCGCCGTCACCATCGCGCCGGCGACGAGGGTCACGACGATCTTCCCGAGCGGCTCCTGCACCCAGTCCAGGTGGGACCAGTGGTACTTGTTGGCGGCCTGGATGACGAAGCCGTGCAGAAGATAGCCGTAGAGCGTGCCCGCGCCCAGGGCCGTGAACCACGTGCCGCGGCCGGGGACCAGCGACAGGAAGCACGCCACCAGGATCATCGAGCAGCCGAACAGTACGAGCGTCATGAGCGGCCCGTACCAGGCGGGCGCCGCCAGGTCCTCGGCGCTGGTGCGGTGGAAGAACCACGCGTAGTTCATCCGCGGCACGGCCCAGTAGGCGACGACGGCCGCGCCGAGCAGCACCGGCACCGCGGCCAGGCGCACCTCGCGCCGACGCACCAGCGCGAAGTGCTCCGGCTTCAGAATCAGGCCGAGGACGAAGTACGGCAGGAACTGGAGCGCGCGCTGGAGGTCGAGGTCCTTGCCGATGGTCGGCGTCAGCGTGGCCAGGCTCGCTATGCCGAGCGCCACCGGCAGCGGCCAGCGCGCGATCCGCCAGATCGGCGTGGTGAGCCGCCAGATGAACAGTGCCGCCAGGAACCAGGTGAGATACAGCGGGTCCAGCAGGCTGATGTCACGGCCCGGCTCGTTGTCCGTCCAGCGCGTGAAGAAGGTGTACGCCACCTCGAACACGACGTACGGCACGGCGACTCCGGTCACCAGCCGCTTCACGCGTCCCGGGGTCGCATCGAAGGTCCGCGAGAAGTAGCCGGAGATGACGATGAACGCCGGCATGTGGAAGGCGTAGACGACCATGTACAGCGCGGTGACCGTACGGCTCTCGTCCCGCAGCGGCTCCCACGCGTGCCCCATCGCCACCAGCACGATGGCCAGGTACTTGGCGTTGTCGAAGAACGCGTCCCGCTCCTTGACCGACCGAGCAGTCCGTCCGGCCGGCGCCGCGGCCGTGCCGTCGTTCGCTCCGGGCGGCGCCTGGGCCTGTCCGAGACTGCGCATGGGCAGCGTTTGCTGATCGAGACCTTCTCGATGGAACCCGGACAGAGCAGAACACCTCTTAGTGAGTTACCTGTGTGGCCCATGTGCCGACACCCGGGACACCGTAGTCACGCACCCACAGCCGCGTAAACCCGGACGGTCATGATGTGACCGCCGTATCTCCCGCGCGCTCAGCCGCTCGCGTTCAGTCGTGTGTGACGATCCGCCCGAGCGCGGCCAAGGCGGATTCCTCCGGACTTGTCCGGTCGGTCACGGACAATTCGACGTACCGGGTACCACTCGCCTCGTGCCGTGAACGCACTGCTTCCACGCCGTCCGTGGCGCACGGGACGATGGCCACCAGGCCGTTGCGGGCCAGCACTTCGGCGGCCAGGCCCAGGTGTGCCGCATCCGCGGACAGGTCGTCGTAGCGGTCGAGCACGGTCACCCGGCGGCCCTGTGCGAGCAGTCGCTCGGCGAGCGCGTAAGCGGCGGCCAGCCGGTCGGCCAGCGGCCGCCCGGTGACCCAGACCGTCGCGCCGGGGCAGGTACACCGGCATCTCGGATCGCTCACCGCCGTGACCCTACCGTTGTTGAATGTCGTCCATTCCCCGTGCGGCGCATGGGATTTCGCTGAGAATCGCATGATGACAGGCATAAACGGACGTAAAGACTCCGGACTTGCGGGAGCGTGATCGCGGCGGCAGGGTTCGGTCGTGTGGCCACTCTGCTGATCGTGCATCACACGCCCTCGCCGAACTGCCAGGCGATGTTCGAGGCCGTGCTCTCCGGCGCGACCGCGCCCGAGATCGAGGGCGTCGCCGTGGTGCGGCGGCCCGCGCTGTCCGCCACCGCGACGGACGTGCTGGACGCCGATGCCTTCCTCCTCGGCACCCCGGCCAACCTCGGCTACATGTCCGGCGCCCTGAAGCACTTCTTCGACCAGGTGTATTACCCGTGCCTGGACGCCACGCGCGGGCGGCCCTTCGGCTACTACGTGCACGGGGGCAACGACGTCACCGGCGCGGTGCGGTCCATCGAGTCGGTCACCACGGGGCTCGGCTGGCGGCGCGCGGCGGAGGCCGTCACAGTGACGGGCGAACCGGCCAAAGCGGACATCGAGGCGTGCTGGGAGCTGGGGGCCACGGTCGCCGCCGGACTGATGGGCTGACGCGCAGCACAAAAGGCGTCACGGCGGTGCGGGGCACCGCCGTGACGCTCGAATCGCTCGCGGGATCAGACCGCCGGAGCCGGGTAGGTCGGGTACTCCACGCCGGAGACGTGCTGCACGACCCGGATGACCTGGCAGGAGTAGCCGAACTCGTTGTCGTACCAGAGGTAGAGGATGGCGTTGTCGCCGTCGACCTTGGTGGCGCCGGCGTCGACGATCGAGGCGTGGCGCGAGCCGACGAAGTCCATCGAGACGGCGTCGGGGGCCGTGGTGAAGTCGATCTGACGCTTCAGCGGCGAGTGCAGCGAGACCTCGCGGAGGTAGTCGAGGACCTCCTCGCGGCTGGTCTCACGGCCGAGGCGCAGGCTGAGGATGGCGATCGAGACGTCCGGGACGGGGACGCGGATCGAGCTGCCGGTGATCGGGGCCTTGAGGTCCGGCAGCGCCTTCGCGACGGCGGAGGCGGCACCGGTCTCGGTGATCACCATGTTCAGCGGCGCGCTGCGGCCGCGGCGGTCGGCCTTGTGGTAGTTGTCCAGCAGGTTCTGGTCGTTGGTGAACGAGTGGACCGTCTCCACGTGACCGCGCAGCACGCCGTACTCGTCGTCCATCGCCTTCAGCGGCGGCACGATCGCGTTGGTCGTGCAGGAGGCGCAGGACAGGATCTGCTCGTCCGGCTTGATCGTGTCGTGGTTGACGCCGTGCACGATGTTCGGGACGTCGCCCTTGCCGGGCGCGGTCAGCACGACCTTGTCGATACCGGGGCGCAGGTGCTTGGAGAGGCCCTCGCGGTCCCGCCACTTGCCGGTGTTGTCGATGAGGATCGCGTCCTTGATGCCGTACGCCGTGTAGTCGACCTCGGACGGGTCGTTCGCGTAGATCACCTTGATCGCGTTGCCGTTGGCGAAGATCGTGGAGGACTCCTCGTCCACCGTGATCGTGCCCTGGAACTGGCCGTGGATGGAGTCGCGGCGCAGCAGCGAGGCGCGCTTGACCAGGTCCGCCTCGCCACCGCCGCGGACCACGATGGCCCGCAGCCGCAGACCGTTGCCGGAGCCCGCCTTCTCGATCAGCAGCCGGGCGACCAGGCGGCCGATGCGGCCGAAGCCGTACAGGACCACATCGCGGCCCGCGCCGCCCTCCAGCTTGTTGGCGCCCGTGGCGCCGGCGACCGCCTCCGCGGTGAACTCCGCCACCGACAGACCGCGGTCGTCCGACTTGTACGTCGCGGCCAGCATGCCGATGTCGATCTGGGACGGGCCGAGGTCCAGCGCGGTGAGCGCCTGGAGGAAGGGCAGCGTCTCGGTGACCGACAGCTCCTCGCCCGCGATCTGCCGCGCGAACCGGTGGGTCTTCAGGATGCTGACCACCGACTTGTTCACCAAGGAGCGGCTGTGCAGCAGAACCGTTACGTCCCGCTCCCGGTGCAGCTTCCCGATGATCGGGATCATCGACTCCGCGATCTCCTCGCGGTTCTTCCAGTTGGTGAACGAGTCGTCGTTGACAGTCACGTAAGTCTCTTTCGAGCTAGGCGGTGCTCATATGCTAACCCGCCTGCTCGAACGGGCTTGATCGGGGTCGGTCAGTTGAAGGCGTCCGGGTCCGGGCCGGTGCGCAGGTCACGGTCCAGAGCGGCGACGGCGGCCATCTCGTCGTCGGAGAGTGTGAAATCGAACACGTCGAGGTTCTGCCGGATGCGCTCCGGGGTCACGGACTTGGGGATCACGACGTTCCCGAGCTGAAGGTGCCAGCGCAGGACGACCTGGGCGGGGGACTTCCCGTGCCGCCGGGCGATGGACACGATCGCCTCGTCGCCCAGCACCGCACCCTGGGCCAGCGGGCTCCAGGCCTCGGTGGCGATGCCCAGCTCGGAGTGCAGGGCGCGCAGCGCGGCCTGCTGGAGGCCGGGGTGGAGCTCGATCTGGTTGACGGCGGGCACGATCGAGGCGCCGTCGATGAGCCGCCGCAGATGAGCGGGCTGGAAGTTGGACACCCCGGCCGCCCGGACCTTGCCGTCGGCGACCAGGCGCTCGATGGCCTTCCAGGAGTCCCGGTACAGATCGCGGGCCGGGGTCGGCCAGTGGATGAGATAGAGGTCGACGTAGGAGAGGCCGAGGGCCTCCAGGCTCGCGTCGAACGCCTTGAGGGTGGCGTCGTAGCCCTGATCGGCGTTCCACAGCTTGGTCGTGACGAACACGTCCTCGCGGGCGAGCTCGGCGGCGGCGAGCGCCTTGCCCACGCCCGCCTCGTTGCCGTAGATCGCGGCGGTGTCGATCGAGCGGTAGCCCGCCTTGAGTGCCTCGGTGACGGCGGCGGTGGTCTCGGCGTCCGGGACCTGGAAGACGCCGAAGCCGAGCTGGGGGATCTCGACGCCGTTGTTGAGCGTGACGGTGGGGACCGTGGTCATGGTGGTGATTCCTCGGATGTCGGGGGTCAGTGGAGGGTGGCTACGGCCGCGGTGGCGAAGGCGTGGTCCTGCTCGGGGGCGCCGCCGCCGACGCCGACGGCGCCGATGAGCCGGCCGTCGCGGTGGACCGGCAGGCCGCCCGCGATGAAGAGCAGCGGCTGGTCCAGGGCCGTGGTCAGGCTGTGGAAGGGCCCGTCGGGCTTGACGGCGTCGACGAGGTCGGCCGTCGCGCTGTTCAGCTGGAGCGCGGTGTACGCCTTGCGGGTGCTGGTCTCGCCGGAGATCAGCAGCGCCCGGTCGTCGCGCCGGAAGGCGAGCAGGTGACCGCCCGCGTCCAGCACGCTGACGCTGACCGTCACGCCCGCGGCGTCGGCGGCCCGGCGGGCCGCGGTGAGCAGGATCTCGGCGTCCTGGGTGGTCAAGGTGGTGCTCATGGGGGTGGGCTCCGGTGTTCTCGGGCGTGCGGGTGTTCTCGGGCGTGGGGGTGTTCTCGGGCGTGGGGGTGGCGGGGTGCGCCGGGCACCGTCCTTGCGTGAGGCGCTTACGAGCGGAAACAATAGTTGCGAACGCGGGCTAAATGCAAATGGGGGGATCCGTGGCGACAGATATGTCCGGGTCTGCTGAGAGGTTCGTAAGAATCCGGGGCGCGGTTGAACACGGTGGGCGCGTGGTCCGTATGGGGGCGAGGGATTTGTATGTCCGCTCGCTCGCCCCTTCACGTAGGAGTACTGCCTTGAGACGCAATACGCGCAGGCGCCCGACCGGCCCACGACGCGCGACCTTCGCCGCGATCGCGCTGATCCTGGGTGGCAGTGGGCTGGTGGCCACCAACATCTACGCCTCGGCGACCGAGGGGGACGGCACGTCGGCCCAGGACGGCGGGGCCACGATCGACTGCCCCGATGTGGGCGCGGAGTTGACGCAGGTTCCGGACGCCGCCAGGACTGACGTCGACAACGAACTCGCCGCTCTGGACGGCCAGATAACCGAGGCCTACAAGCAACTGCGGGCGGCGACACCGGAACAGCGGCAGGACACCGGCTTCACCGACGGCTCGATCATGAACCCGCTGGAGGAGCAGCGGGGCGCGAGCATCGAGCGGATCGCGGTGGCGATCGGCAACGCGGCGGGGGAGCGTCCCGAGGGGCTCGAAGCGCTGGCGGGCTGCGAGTTGAGCGTTCCCGAGGAGCAGCCGGAGGGCGGCCAGGGCGGAAACGGGCCCGTCGCCGCGGACTTCGTCGACATCAACACCATCCAGCCGAACGTCCAGGCGCCGCCCGCCGGGGAGGGCGCCTCCCAGGGCACCTTCACCACCAGCTGCGGGGTCAACGAGAACGGCCTGTTCAACTCGGACAACGTGATCGTCGCCCCGGGTGTCACCAACGGCGCCCACCACTTCCACGACTACATCGGCAACCAGGCCAACAACGCCTTCGCCAGCGACGAGGACCTGGCCGCGGCCGACACCAGCTGCGAGAACCAGGGTGACAAGTCCACGTACTACTGGCCCGTCCTGCGTCTTCAGAACGGCACCCAGGAGCAGGACGCCAACTCCCCCGGCGGCGGTATCGAGGGCAACGCCGGTGAGATCGTCACGCCGAAGGAGGTCACGCTGACCTTCCAGGGCAGCCCGACCGGCGACGTGACCGCGATGCCGCGGCTGCTGCGCATCATCACGGGCGACGCCAAGGCCTTCGTCAACGGCACGGCCAACGCCAACGCGTCCTGGAGCTGCACCGGTCTTGAGGACCGGCAGCTGAAGGACAAGTACCCGCTCTGCCCCGAGGGCAGCGACGTGGTCCGCACCTTCAAGTTCCAGAGCTGCTGGGACGGGCGCAACATCGACAGCGCCAACCACCGCACCCACGTGGCCTTCGCGGCGGCCGACGGCTCCTGCCCCGGCGGCTTCCAGGCCATCCCGCAGCTCGTCCAGCGCATCGTCTACGACGTCGACGCCCCGAGCCTCGACGACGGAGGCCGGACGACTCCGCTGTTCGCGGTCGACTCCTTCCCCGAGCAGCTGCACAAGCCGGTCACCGACCACGGCGACTTCATCAACGTCTTCGACGAGGCGCTGATGGGCGAGATGGTCGACTGCATCAACGAGGGCCGCGAGTGCGACGCCGGGGCGCTGCCGCAGGAGCCGGAGCAGCCTGAGGAGCCCCAGCAGCCGGAAGAGCCGCAGGAGCCCGAGCAGCCGCAGGAGCCGGAGAACCCGGCGCCGACCGATGACGACGGTGGCCAGACGGAGCAGCCCGCGACCGAGGCCCCCGCGACCGAGGACCCGGCGGACGAGGCGCCGAACACCGAGGCCCCGGCGGACGAGGCGCCGGCCGACTCCGCTCCGGCCGACGAGCCGAAGACCAAGGCCACCGCCTCCCCGACCCGCACCGCCGTGGCCCCGGCCGAGGAGGTCGGCACCGCGACGGCCACGCCGACCCCGTCCCAGGCCGCCGTCGGCGCCGAGCAGGAGGCCCCGGCGTACGGGACCGCACCGCAGACGGCGGGCGGCAGCCTCGCCGACACCGGCGCCAAGCTGTGGCCGGCCGCCGCCGGAGCGGTACTGGTCATCGTCGGGATCGTGCTGCTGCGCCAGATGAGGCGCCGAGTCTGAGGAAGGGCAACTGGGCACGTCGGCCTCCCGTCGTGGACGGGAGGCCGACGTGTCTGTAGGGGCAGGGGATGCCCCCTACACCGCGGCCGGTGTGTAGTGGGAGGCGTCGTCGCCCTCGATGACGTGGCTGTGCTTGCCGTCGACTCCGGCGGGGATGTCGCCCGCGACGGTCACGCGGTGCAGGAGGCGGGGCAGGTCACCGTAGTCGTCGGGGGCGTAGTGCTGGGTGATGCGGTTGTCGAACAGGACGACGTCGCCCGGATTCCAGGCCACCCGCACGATGTTCTCCGGGCGGGTGACGTACGACTGGAACAGGCGCAGCAGATCCCTTGAGTCGGACGGGCCGAGGCCGACGATGCTCTGGGCGAACCCGCCGATGAACAGCCCGCGTTCGCCGGTCTCGGGGTGGACCCGGACGACCGGGTGGGCGGTGCGGTACTTCCGGGAGACGAACTGGCGGCGGTGTTCGGCGGCCTTCTCGCTCTTCGGGGCGGCGTAGTCATAGTCGTTGGTGTGCACCGCCCACAGCTTGTCCGCCAGCTCGCGCAGCGGCTCGGGCAGATCCCGGTACGCGGCGGCCGAGTTGGCGATGAGGGTGTTGCCGCCGTAGGGCGGGATCACGATGCCGCGCAGCGTGGACGCCTTCGGCGGAGTGCGGACGAAGGTGACGTCGGTGTGCCACTGGTTGGCCCGGATGCCCTCCTCCCCGTCGACGGGCAGGATGTGCGGCTGGCCGTCGACGGCGGGGACCGTGGGATGCGCGGTGGTCAGCTCACCGAAGAGGGCGGCGAAGCGGAGCTGTCCCGCGTCGTCCAGGTGCTGGCCGCGGAAGACGAGCGCCTTGTGCTCCAGGAGCGCGGTGTTGATCTCGGAGATCAGAGCGGGGGCGAGTTCGGTGGTCAGGTCCACGCCGTGGATCTCGGCGCCGATGCGTCCGCCGATCCGGCGTACGTCGAATCCGGTGCTGGTGGTCATGGGGTGGGCTTCCTCTCAGGCGGTGATCGGTTGTCCGGCCGACGCGGCGAGCCGGTTGGCGGGGCGGGGGAGGCCGTAGTGGTCGCGCAGGGTGCGGCCGGTGTACTCGGTGCGGAACAGGCCGCGCCGCTGGAGGATCGGTACGACGTGGTCGACGAAGTCCTCCAGGCCGCCCGGCAGATGGGGCGGCATGATGTTGAAGCCGTCGGCGGCGCCCTGGGTGAACCACTCCTGGATCTGGTCGGCGACCTGCTCGGGGGTGCCGGCGAAGACACGGTGGCCGCGACCGGCGCCGAGGCGGGCGATCAGCTCGCGCAGGGTGAGACCGTCCCGCCGGGCGAGTTCGGCGACGAGCGTGAAGCGGCTCTTGTTGCCGTTGATGTCCCGCTCCTCGGGCAGCTCCGGCAGCGGTCCGTCCAGCGGCAGCCTGGTCAGATCGGTGCCGAGCATCCCGGACAGCTGGGCGAGTCCGTACTCGGGGACCTGAAGTTCCGTCAACTCCTGTTCCAACGCGCGGGCTTCGGCCTCCGTCGAGCCGATGACCGGGGCGATGCCGGGAAGGACCAGCAACTGATCCTCGGTACGGCCGTGGCGGGCCAGCCGGGACTTGAGGTCCTTGTAGAAGGCCTGGCCGTCGGCGAGGGTCTGCTGCGCGGTGAAGACGGCCTCGGCGTACTGGGCGGCGAACTCCTTGCCGTCCTCCGAGGAACCGGCCTGCACCAGCAGCGGATACCCCTGCGGGGAGCGCGGCACGTTCAGGGCGCCGTGCACCCCGAAGTACTCGCCGCGGTGCTCGACGTCCCGCACCTTGGCGGTGTCGGCGTACAGTCCGCGCTCCCGGTCCAGGAGGATCGCGTCGTCCTCCCAGCTGTCCCACAGCTTGGTGGCGACATCGACGAACTCCCGTGCCCGCGCATAGCGCAGCGCGTGCTCCAGGTGGGTGTCCTGCCCGAAGTTGCGGGCCTCGTTCACGGTGCCGGAGGTGACGATGTTCCAGCCCGCCCGGCCCCCGCTGATGTGGTCGAGGGAGGCGAACTTGCGGGCGGTGTGGAAGGGCTCGTTGAAGGTGGTGGAGACGGTGGCGATCAGGCCGACGTGCTCGGTGACCGCCGCCAGGGCGGACAGCAGGGTCAGCGGCTCGAACCCGCCGAGCGCGTTGTGCCGGACGTTGCCCCACAGGGCGAGGCCGTCGGCGAGGAACACCGAGTCGAGCAGGCCCCGTTCGGCGGTCTGCGCGAGCTGCTGGAAGTAGCGCAGATCGGTGACCCGTTCGGGCTGGGTGAGGGGGTGCCGCCAGGCGGCGTCGTGGTGGCCGGCGTTCATCAGGAAGGCGTTGAGATGCAGTTGGCGATCGCTGGTCGCGGTCATGGGGTTCCTCGGAAGATGGGGATGGGCACAGGGGGCGTCAGGCTCCGGCGGGCACGCGCCAGGAGCTGAGTCGGCGTTCCACGGTCACCAGGAGCTGGTTGAAGGCCACGCCGATGGCGGAGATCGTGATGATGCCCGCGTACATCTGCGGGATCGCGAAGTTGTACTGGGAGGCGTTGATCAGATAGCCGAGGCCCGCCTTGGCGCCGATCATCTCGGCGGCGACCAGCACCAGGATGGACACGGCCCCGGCCAGCCGGATGCCGGTGAACATCACCGGCACCGACGCCGGCAGGATGACCTTCTGGAACAGCCGGGGCGCGGACAGGTCCATCGACCTGGCGAGCTTCAGCAGGGTCGGATCGACGTTGCGGACCGCGCTGATCGTGTTGAGCAGGATCGGCCAGGTGCACGCGTACACCACGATGGAGATCTTCGAGGTCTCGCCGATGCCCAGCAGCAGGACGAACACCGGCAGCAGGGCCAGCGCGGCGGTGTTGCGGAACACCTCCAGCAGCGGTCCGAGAAGGTCGGCGACCGGCCGGTACCAGCCGATCAGCAGGCCGAGCGGGACGGCGACGGCAACCGCGATGCCGAATCCGCTGAACGAACGGACCAGGCTGGCACGGGCGTTGTCGGCGAGCTGGCCGTCGGCCGCCAGCCCCCACCACGCCTCGGCGACCTCGCTGAACGGTGGCAGGAAGGTCCGGTCGACCAGGCCGAGCCGCGGTGCGGTCTCCCAGAGCAGCAGCAGGGCCGCGATGGCCGCGGACTTCGTGACGGCGGTGAGCAGCAGCCGCGTCACACGGCGGACACGGGCCGCGGGAGACGGGGAGTCCCGTTTCGTCGGCGACCCGACGGAGAGCGCCTGGACCGTGTCGCTCGGTGCCGTGGCCGTCCCGGTGGTCGTGGTGGTGCTCATACGGCGGCCTCCTCCTTCTCCAACTGCTGGGTCCTGGCGACCTCGTCGTGCAGCAGCGACCAGATCTCGTGCCGGTGTCGCGCGAACTCGGGACTGGAACGCAGGTCGTCGGTCGCCGTACGGGAGTCGAAGGAGACCGGCACGATCCGCTTGATGCGGCCCGGCCTCGACGTCATGACGGCGACGCGCTGACCCAGGTAGACGGCTTCGTCGATGCCGTGGGTGATGAACACGACGGTCTTGCCGGTGCGCTGCCAGATGCGCAGGAGCTCGTCCTGGAGCGACTCCCGGGTCTGGGCGTCGAGCGCGGCGAACGGCTCGTCCATCAGCAGCACCTGGGGGTCGTAGGCGAGGCTGCGGGCGATGGCGACGCGCTGGCGCATGCCGCCGGACAGTTCGTGGGGGTGGCGGTCCTCGAACCCGGTGAGGCCGACCAGGTCCAGGAACTCCTTGGCGCGGGCGGCGCGTTGCCGCCGGGGCACGCCGGTGGCCTCCAGGCCGAACTCGACATTGCCCTGCGCGGTGCGCCACGGCAGCAGCGCGTACTGCTGGAACACGATGCCCCGGTCCAGGCCCGGCCCTGTGACGGGTTCACCGTCGAGCAGGATCCGTCCGGAGGTGGGCCGGGTGAGGCCGCCGAGCAGATCCAGCAGCGTCGACTTCCCGCAGCCGCTCGGACCGACCAGGACCACGAACTCCCCGGCCGCTATCTCCAGATCGATTCCGTCGAGGGCGGTGAATCGACTGGCCTGCCGATTCCCCGCGCGGTCCTTGACGGTGAATTCCTTCCTGACGTCCTCGAACACGATCGTCATGGGAATCAGCTCCCGCTTTTCGGGGCGGCGTTGAATTCATTGGTGTAGAGGTCCGACAGTGTGACCTGGCCCTTGTCGATATCGCCGCGCTCGGTCAACCAGTCGATCCACAGCTGGAGTTCCTTTCCGGTGATCCGGCCCGCCGTTTCGGCGACGCCGAAGGAACGCCAGTACTTCAGTGCGGCGGCGTCCTCGTTCCGGCCGCGCTTCTTCACGATGCTCGTCATACGGGCGACGACTTCCTCGTGCGGAGTGGTACGGGCCCACTCGATCGCCTTTCCGACGGCGGTGACGAAGGTCCGTACGGTGTCGGGGTTCTGCTTGAGGAAGCGTTCCGTCATCACGTAGGTGCCGGCGCTGAACGCGCCGAGCAGCTCATAGTCGGTGAACAGCGGACGGATGCCGCCGGTCGCCAGCGCCTTGTCCCGCAGTACGCCGCCGAGTACGGCCACGTCGATCTGCTTCTGCCGCAGTGACTGTTCGGTGTTGACCGGGGGCACGACGAGGGGCTCGACCTTGTCGATGTCGGCCGGGGAGAGCCCTTCGCGCTGGAGATGGATGTCCAGCATGGCCTCGGCGTGGGCGCCGAGCGTGTTCATCCCGACCTTCTTGCCGATCAGGTCCCGGGCCGAGCGGATGGGGCTGTCCTCAAGGACGTAATAGCCGCTGTACGCGTGCTTGTCGGAGCCGTAGTAGCTGATGACGGACTTGATGGGGGCGTTGTTCGCGGCCAGTTTGACCACCGCGCCGTTGAACGCGCCGCCGAAGTCGACCTGGCCGGTCGCCGCGGACTGGATGTCCTGCGGTCCGCTGATCGTGTTGCCGACCCACTCCAGCTTCACGTCCTTCAGATAGCCGAGGTCCTCGGCCAGTTCGGGCAGGGTGACCTGGCCGGCCCACCCCTGGTACCGCAGCGTCTTGGTCCCGCCCTTGCCGGCGGTGGCTCCGGCCGTGCCGCAGCTGACGGCCACGGTCGAGAGGCCGAGCAGAGTGAGGAACTGACGTCGGGTCGATGCCGTCGTGGCCATGGCAGGGTCCTGTTCAGGAAAGCGGGGCAGGAAAATGGGCAGGCGTCGGTGAATTGAGCGGCTTCCCGCGGAATCCGACGGTTAAAGGGAGCGAAGCGGAATCGTGCCGGGGATCTCGAACTTGCTCACAGCCAAGACAGTTGCAGCGAAAACCAGCCAGGTCAATGTCGTCGGCGATCGTGACTCACGTTCGCAATGGTGTGACATACGTACGCAGTACGGGGTTCATAATTCCCTCCCGGAACGCACTGTGGCCGGGCGGGAACAGACCCGCCCGGCCACAGTGGTTCGACGAAACCCTTTCCATAGGCCGGTTCACCCGGCCGGGTTCACGCCCAGGGGTCGGTGAAGGAGCGTCCGGGTACCGGCTTGGTGACCAGGGCGAGGGCGATGAAGAAGTTGACCTGTCCGATGGCGATGGTCAGGGTGGCGAGCGCCGTCTCGTCGTAGTGCTCGGCCACCTGGGCGTACAGCTCATCGGACACCCGCTCACCCTCCGCCGAGGGCTGGAGCACGGCTTCCACCAGAGCCAGCGCGGCGCGCTCCGCGGCGGTGAAGTACGGCGAGTCCGGCCAGGAGGACACCGAGGTGATCCGCTCCTCGGACTCCCCGGCCTTGCGCAGGAACCCGGTATGCAGGACGGTCAGGTAGGTGCTGCCGACGATCTGACCGGCGCGCAGCTGTACGAGGCTGATCGTGGCCCGGGGTACGGACTGGTTGCCGGTGGCCTTGAACAGCGAGGCCGACACCTCCGCCATCTCGGGAACGAGGTGGGAAGGGTCCTGGGTCATCCGCGGGCGCAGGGGAATCTCGGTGGTGATCGAGCGTGCGTTCATCAGGGTCGTCCTCTCGGGCTCAGCATTGCTGTCACTGGCCTGACGGATCCCGGACGGCGGATGTGACCGGGGAGCGCGGCGGATCCGCCTCCGACGAGCACACCGCGATCACCCCTCCTACGCTCGAAGAGTCAGCGCGCCCGTCGACAGGAGCCCAGTGGACATCGACACGGTCGCCGATGAGCTGTACGCGCTGCGGCCGGAACACTTCACGGCGGCACGCAATGCCCGTATGGCCGAGGCCCGCACCGCGGGCGACCGGGCCCTCGCGGAGCGGATCGGCGCACTGCGCCGCCCCAGCCTCGCTGCCTGGGTCAGCAATCTCCTGGTCCGGGAACGCCCGGAAGAGGTCGAGGCCCTGCTCCGGCTCGGAGAGGGCCTGCGACAGGCGCACCAGGATCTGGACGGAGCCCGGCTACGGGAACTGACCGGGCAGCAGCGGACCTTGATCAGAGCCGTTTCCCGGGAGGCCAGGCAACTGGCGACGCGGGCGGGTCACCCGGTCGGGGAGGACGTGGGGCGCGAGGTGGAGGGCACCCTGCACGCCGTACTGGCCGACCCCGAGGCGGCCGCGCACTGGGCCACCGGCCACTTGGTGAGACCGCTGGAGGCGACTGTCGGTTTCCCCGAGGTGAGCCCGACCGCGGCACCCCGGCCCCCGGCCCGCCCGAGGAAGGGCCGCGACGACGAGGCGCTGACCCGGGCCCGGAAGGATGCCGAGGCGGCGGAACGCGCCCTGCGAGCGCTGGAGAAGGAGGCGGCCACGGCCGAGCGGGAGGCGGCGGAGTCCCAGCAGCGAACCGCCCGACTCAAGGAACGGGTAGGCGAGTTGACCGAGGAACTCGGCCGCGCCAAGGCGGACCACCGCCAGGCGTCCGAGGAGGAACGCCGAGTCCGGGAGGAACTACGGGCGACGGAACGCCGGGTCCGCGAGGCGAGACGCCGCGCGGAGACGGCCGCCGCCCGACTGGAGGGGCACCCGAGCGCCCTCAAACCCGCGCCGCGGCGGCGAGTTCGGGGAAGCTGACGCCGGTCAGCTCCTCCGAGACGCTCCACAGCCGTCGTGCCGCGGCAGGATCGCTCGCCGCGTCCGAGCGGCCGACCAGGGCCGGGGCGCCGCGCATCTCGAACAGGCCGTTGGGGCCGACATAGCTGGCTCCGGGAAGGTCCTGAACCGCTGCGTACAGGGTGGGGAGGGCGCCCGCCTTGTTGTCCTGGGCGATCAGGCGGTTGCCCAGGGCCATGAAGAGGCGGCGGGCGGCACTGGCGTCGTGCCCCTGGAGGTTGGTGGCCGCCCAGCCGGGGTGTGCGGCCAGCGCGCGTACCGGGGAGCCGGCCGCGCCGAGCCGGCGCTGGAGTTCCAGCGTGAAGAGGAGATTGGCCAGCTTGGACTGGCTGTAGGCGGTCATCGGCTTGTACTCGCCGGTGAGGTCGAGGTTGTCGAAGCGGATGACGGGGTTGCCGGGCATCCGGTGCGCGCCCGACGACACGGTCACCACGCGGTCTGTGATGTGCGGCAGCAGCAGGTTCGTCAGGGCGAAATGGCCCAGGTGATTGGTGCCGAACTGCATCTCGAAGCCGTCCTTGGTACGCGCCTCGGGGATGTTCATGACACCCGCGTTGTTGATCAGCAGGTCGAGGTCGCCGTGCCAGGCGGCGGCGAATTCCCGGATCGAGGCCAGGTCGGCCAGGTCAAGACGGCGTACCTCCACGCTGCCGTTCACCGTGGCCGCCGCGGACTCGCCGCGCCGGGGGTCCCGTACCGCGAGCACCACATGGGCGCCCGCGCCCGCCAGCGCTTCCACGGTGGCGAGGCCGAGCCCGCTGTTGGCGCCGGTGACGACGGCGCTGCGGCCGGTGAGGTCGGGGAGGGCCGTGACGGCCCAGGGCTGGGTGTTCTGGTTCGTTGCCATGCCCCCAATGTAGGCGGTGATAACAATGTATGCAACGTTCACAATGTGTGCGTTGCTCACACCCCGCTAGGGTTGAGGCATGAGAAACCGCTCCTACCACCACGGAGACCTGCCCGCCCAACTGCTCGCCCGAGCCGAACAGACCCTGCGCGAGAAGGGATCGGGCGCGCTGTCCCTGCGGGAACTGGCCCGTGACATCGGGGTGAGCCCCGCCGCGCCCAGCCGCCACTTCAAGTCCAAGCAGGCTCTGCTGGACGCGCTGGCGCTGACGGGGTTCGAGCGGATGGCCGACGCCATCGCGGCTTCTCAGGAGGGCGTCGGCGAGACCTTCGCCGAGCGGCTGGACGCCGCGGCCCGCGCGTACGTGGGGTTCGCCGTCGCCGACGCCGCCCTGCTGGACCTGATGTTCTCGGTGAAGCACAGCCCCGAGGCGTCGGAGGCGCTGAGCGGCGCCGCGCACCGCTGGTCCGAGCTGCTCCTGTCGCTGATCAGCGAGGGCCAGCGCAGGGGAGAGGTGCAGGAGGGCCCGTTGGAGCGCGTCGCACTGCCGGTGTTCGCGGCCCTGCACGGCTACGTGGGTCTGCGGGTGAGCGGCATGCTGCCGCCCGAGGTGTCCGAGAACGGACTGGACGATGTCATCGCGTCCATCCTGCGCGGGTGCCGTCCGCAGTAGCCCCCGCGCAGGACACGGGTTCACGACAGCGGGACCACCTTGATGTTGAAGGTGTGCGACCCCAGTCCGTTCGCGATCCCTGTGAACAGCAGGGCGAAGTGCTCCTGTCCGCGAGCGCTGGTGATGCCGCCGATGTCCAGCTGGGACGACTCGGGCCAGCCGAGGTCCGTCAGCAGCCTGCCGGTCGTCCGCTTGGCCTCGGCGTCGTCGCCGGACAGGAACACGGTGCTCGGTCCTTCGAGACTGGCCGGCGCGACCATCGCGGTGGAGTCCATGGTGCACAGCGTCTTGACCACGCGGGTCTGCGGGAAGGCCGCCTGAATCTGCTCGGCCAGGCTGCTGTTGGGGTGCGAGAGCTCGCTGTAGTCGTCGGACATGCCGACCCCCACGTCGATCAGCAGGGTGCCGGACAGTGCGGGCGCCCCGATGGAGCGCAGCAGTTCCACCGAGACGTTCCCCGGAGTGGCGTTGACCAGAACCTCCGCGTGCGCGGCGGTCTCGCTCAGCCCCGCCACGGGAAGGCCGAGTTCCTTACGCTCGTCCGGCCTACGGGAGCCGAGGAGTACGTCGTGTCCCGCGGCGCTCCAACCACGGGCCAGTGCTCGGGCGACATTGCCGGTGCCAAGTAGTCCTATACGCATGCCGCGACGCTAACCGCTGCCGCGGCCCGGCCCATCGGGCGCCGGGCCCAGGTCGGGAGGCACCAAAGTCGTAGTCCTGCGGTCCTGGGGGAGGTGATCTCCGGTTGTGGGGCGGATGGCCCCGGCCAAGACTGGGGCGGGTACGGCAGAACGACGGCACCCGGAAAGGCAGGACCCACCATGGCCATCGCCGTGAACATCCACTGGCAGGAGATCACCCCCGACCTGTACGAGACGGCCCGCTCCCGTGTGCGCTGGGACGAGGACGTACCCGACGGCCTGGTCCTGCACGCCAGCTGGTTCGACGGCGGCCTCCACGTCCTCGACGTCTGGGAGTCCGAGGGCCAGTTCTCGACGTTCATCGCCGAACGGATCGCTCCCGTGCTCAAGGGCGAGCTGAACGTGCAGAGCGACCCCCAGGTCACGATGTCCCCCCTGCACCGGCACTTCGTCGTGCAGCAGGCCGGCGGAGCAGCCTGACGAGCGCGGCGTACGCCCCGGCGAGTACATGAGGTTGCTCCCGCCGTCAGACGACCGGAGCCGGACGGCTCGGCACGCTGAAGTGCGTGAAACTCAGCCGCCCCGCTCGCCGGGCCACCCTCGCCGTCCACGTCATCGCCTCCGCCGCCTGGCTCGGCCTCAGCCTCGGCCTGCTCGCGCTCGGCTCCACCGCCGCGGGCACCGGCTCACCGGTGACGGTGGAGGCGTCGGTCCGGGCCATGAAGCTGTTCGCGGACTGGCTCCTGCTCCCCGTCGCCTTCCTGACCCTCCTCAGCGGCCTGCTGCTCTCCCTCGGCACGCCCTGGGGGCTGGCCAGGCACCGCTGGGTCTGGACCAAGTTCTGGCTGACCCTGGCCACCACCACCGCCACCGTCTTCGCGCTGCGCCCCGGAGTGAACTCCGCGGTCACCGCCGTCGCCGCGGGCGGCCCGCTGCCCGACTCCGGTGATGTCCTCTTCGGCCCGATCGTCTCCCTGACCGCATACGTCTTCATGACCGTGATCTCGGTCCTCAAGCCCTGGGGCCTCACCCGCCGCGGACGGCGTCTGCGCACCTCGGCCGCCGCCCGCGAGCGGGTGCGCCAGCCGGCCTGACTGGCGACGAGCAGGCCGCGGGGAGACGATTTCGGCGGAGGAGCCATGACCGAGCAGCCCGCGGAGGATCAGCCGGCGCCACCCGGCCGATGGCGCCGGCACCTGCACGTCACCCTCCCCGGCTGCTGGGGCGCACTCCTGCTCGCCTGCCTGTCCTTCACCCCCTCGCTCCTCCCGCGCGGGGGCGTGCTGCAAGGACTGATCTGCGGCATCAACGCGGGCATCGGCTACGGCCTCGGCGTCCTCGCCGCCGCCGTCTGGCGCGCCTTCGCCGACCGCGACCCCCGCCCCGCACGCCGCTGGTCCTGGCCGGTGTTCCTGATCGGCGGGACCGCCCTGTTCGGCATCGCCTTCGGGCTCGGCCAGTACTGGCAGCACGAGATCCGCGACATCATGGGCGTACGGGAGTTCAGCGTCGTCCAGGCGGTCTTCGCACCCCTGATCGCCCTGCTGGTCCTCGCCCTGATCCTGCTCCTCGGCCGCGCGGTGCGCGGCCTGTACCGGTGGGTGTCCCGGCAGCTGATGCGGTGGATCGGGGAGCGGGCCGCGAAGGCGGTGGGCTGGATCCTGGTGGCCGGGCTGTCCTGGCTGGCCATCAGCGGACTCCTGCTCGACGGCATCGTCAGCGCCGCCAACAGTGCCTTCTCGATCCGCGACACCGAGACCCCGCAGGGCATCGAACAGCCCACCACGAGCACCCGCTCGGGCGGCCCGGGATCCCTCGTCCCGTGGGACTCGCTGGGCAGGGAAGGCCGGGTCTTCATCGGCTCGGGCCCCTCGTCCGAGGCCCTCACCCGGTTCAGCGACCGGCCCGCACCGGAACCGATCCGGGCCTACGCCGGTCTGGACACCGCCGAGGACACCGAGGACCGTGCCGCACGGGCCGTCGCAGACCTGCGCCGCGCCGGCGGTTTCGAGCGCGCGAACCTCCTGGTGGCGACCACGACCGGCAGCGGCTGGCTGGACCCGGCCTGTGTGGACACCTTCGAGTACCTCAACAACGGTGACACCGCGACCGTGGCGCTCCAGTACTCCTATCTGCCGTCCTGGCTCTCCTACCTCGTCGACCAGTCCAAGGCCCGGGCGGCAGGCCGTGAACTGTTCGATGCCGTCTACGACACCTGGTCGAACCTGCCTCCGGACGAGCGCCCCCGGCTCTACGTCGCCGGCGAGAGCCTCGGTTCCTTCGGCGGCGAAACGGCCTTCAGCGGCGAGTACGACCTGCGCAACCGCACCGCCGGCACCCTCTTCGCGGGACCGCCCAACTTCAACACCCTGTACCGGGAGTTCACCGATCACCGCGAGTCCGGCACCCCGGAGGTGCAGCCCGTCTACAAGGACGGCCGGACCGTGCGCTTCGCCACCGACGCGAGCGAGACGATCCCGCCTACGGGGGACCCCTGGGACGACAGCCGGGTGCTGTACCTGCTGCACCCCTCCGACCCGATCGTGTGGTGGGGGCCGCACCTGATCCTCGACGAACCGGACTGGATCGGGGAGGCGCCCGGCCGTGACGTCCTGGAGGACATGTTCTGGGTGCCCTTCGTGACGTTCTGGCAGATCACCGCCGACCTGCCGTTCGCCACCGAGGTCCCGGCCGGGCACGGCCACAAGTACCGCACCGAGTACGTGGACGCCTGGAACGCCGTCCTGCGCCCGGCCGACGTCACGGAGGAGGACCTGGCGCGACTGCGGGACATCATCGCGAACGGCTGACGAGCGCTCAGCCGTCGAAGCCGCGCCGGGAGGACTCGATATGGCCGAGGTGACGGCGGGTCCAGCGGCACAGGCCGTCGATCGTCTCCCGCAGGTCCTGGCCCGGCGCGGTCAGCGTGTACTCCACGCGCGGCGGCACGCTGGCGTACACCGTCCGCTCCACCAGGCCGTTGCGCTCCAGCATGCGCAGGTTCTGGGTGAGCATCTTGTGGCTGATGCCCTCGACCTCCCGGCGCAGCTCGCTGAAGCGCAGCGTCCGGTCACCGAGGAACTCGATGATCAGCAGCGCCCACTTGTTGGCGACGTCCGAGAAGATCTCCCGCGCCAGCGAGTCCGCGCGCGCCAGATCCGCGTCCTCGGCCGTGTCGCCCCTGACCTGCTTGGTCACCATCAGGTTCCTCCGTCACCGAAAAGTGCGTTCTTCCATGTCAACGCACACTCTCCTACGGTTCCTGAGTAACCACAAGTGACCACATGAAGGGCGCACACCATGGCCATCACCCTCCTCAACCCCGACGGACTGCCCGAGATCGACGCCTACCGTCAGGTGTCGGTCGCGACCGGATCCCGGCTGGTCTTCGTCGCCGGGCAGGTGTCCTGGGACGACAAGGGCGTCACGATCGGCGAGGGCGACCTCGCCGCCCAGGTCGAGCGCTGCTACCTGAACGTCGCGACCGCCCTGGCCGGGGCCGGCGCCTCCCTGGCGGATCTGGCGAAGCTCACCGTCTACGTCGTCGACTGGACGCCCGACAAGATGCCCCTGCTCATGGCGGGCATCGCCCGAGCGGCCGAGGCCCTCGGGGCGGCGCCGCTGCCGCCCGCCACCCTCATTGGCGTCGCCGCCCTCGACGTACCCGAACACCTGGTGGAGGTGGAGGCCACCGCGGTCATCGACTGACGCCACCGGCGGTGGTGATGCGCCGGACCGCCTCGGCGGTCAGCGCCCGCTCGTGCGGCTCCCGCGAGAGCGCCCGGTGCAGGGTCAGCCCTTCGATCAGGGCGTCCAACTGGCGTGCGGTGTCCGGGGCGAAGTGCTTCTCCAGATGGTCCCGGCTGCGCCGCATCCAGGCGTCGGTCAGCTCCCGGTACGCCGGTTGGCGCGCGGCGAGCGTGTACAGCTCCTGGGTGAGGACGAGATCGCGTCGGCTGCCCTCGGAGAGCGCGTGCACAAGGTCCGTCACGGCCTCGCGGGCCTGCTCGGGCCCCTCCGGGGCGGCGAGGTAGGCGTCGAAGACGCCCACGATGTGATCGGCGAACCGCCCGAACGCCTCCCGCAGCACCTCCTCCATCCCACCGAAGTGATACGTCATCGACCCCAGCGGCACCCCGGCCCGCGTCGCGATCTTCCGGTGGGAGACGCCCGCGACCCCTTCCTCGGCGATGAGATCGAGGGTGGCGGTCAGGATGCGCTCGCGGCGCTGGGGATCGGTGTGTCCGGTGGCCATGGCGGCGGCCCGCTCTCAGAGGGTGCGGACGACGCGGGCGGGACTGCCGACGGCGACGACACCCGCGGGGAGGTCCTTCGTCACGACCGAACCGGCGCCGATCACGGAGTCGTCCCCGATGCTCACCCCGGGCAGCACGATGACCCCGCCGCCGAGCCACACATTGTTCCCGATGGTGATCGGCCGCGCGGCCTCCAGCTTGTCGCGCCGGGGCTGCGGCTCCAACGGGTGTGTGGGAGTGAGCAGTTGGACATTCGGCCCGATCTGGCAGTCCTCGCCGATGGTGATCGTCGCGACGTCCAGTGCGGTGAGGTTGAAGTTGACGAAGGTGCGCGCGCCGATGGTGATGTTGCTGCCGTAGTCGACGAACAACGGCGGCCGCACATAAGCCTGTTCACCCAGCGCACCGAGCAACTCCGCCAGGATCCCCTGCGCGTTGTCCGGATCCTCGGCATGGGCGGTCTGGTAGCGGGCGGCCAGCCGCACGGCCCGCTGCTGCCTGCGCGCGATCTCGGGGTCGTCGGCGATGTAGAGGTCGCCCGCCAGCATGCGTTCGAGGTTGGTGCGGGGATCGTCCGCGAAGTAGTCCGTCGCCATGTGTACGAACGTACACTCCGGTGCGTGTCGAATGCGGTGGGTCCCGATCGACGTGAGGGTGAAGGCAGGATTCCAAGGGCCCTCAGGACCCCAGAGCCCAGGAGCAACTCATGGTGACCGTGACCGCGGACATGGCGATTTCCCTCGACGGCTTCGTCGCCGGACCCGGTGTCAGCCTGGACAACCCGGGAGGCGACGGAGCCGAGGTGATCTTCGACTGGATCCACGGCCTGGCGAGCTGGCGGGAACGTCAGGGCATGACGGGCGGCGCGGAGAACCGCGACTCCGAGCTGATGCGCGAGTGGTTCGACGCCACCGGGGCGGTGGTCATGGGCCGGATGATGTACGACACGGGCGAGGAGTTCTGGGGCGACAACCCGCCGTTCCGGACCCCCGTCTTCGTACTCACCCATCGCCCCCGGCCGACCCTGGTGAAGGAGGGCGGCACCACCTTCACCTTCGTCACCGACGGCATCCACAGCGCCCTCGACCAGGCGAAGGCCGCCGCCGGGGACCGGAACGTCGACATCGCGGGCGGTGCGAGCACGGTGCAGCAGTACCTCGGGGCGGGACTCATCGACGAAGTGCAGCTGCACGTGGTGCCCGCACTGCTCGGCGCGGGACTGCGGCTCTTCGACGGGATCGGCACCGAGCGGCGCAACCTGGAGATCGTGAGGGTGGTCGACACACCTCTCGCCACACACCTGAAGTACCGCTTGGTGAAGTGATCCGGTACCGCGGGACTCCCTGGCTTGACCTTGCCGCAGCGGCAACGTTTCTACTGGCCGCATGCGAAGCGAAGAGCGTTCCGGCGCGGTGAAGGTGTTGAGGAAGGCAGTGCGCTGGTCGTCGGCGGCACTGCTGCCCGGTGAGCTGCTGCTGATCCTGTGCGTGGCCGGGGGAGTGACCGTCCCGCCGGCCGCCCGACTGGCGGCGCGGCTGGCGGTGCTCACCCTCATGATCGCGGCGGGCACCCTGCTCCCGCTCGACTACCGCCGCCACCGCCGGGCAGGTCTCGACCCCCGCCCGGCTCTCCTCGGCGCGCTCGCCGACACGATCCCGGCGCCCGTGCGCAGGCTGACCGCCCACGAACTGTTCCTCTCCACCAGCTTCGTGCGCTGGGTGACCCGCCGAGGACCGCACGGCGTACGTGAGGGCGATGTGTCCGTCCCCTACGCTCCGGGCCAGACGGCGGTGATGTTGGGCTTCTTCTTCGTCTGCGTCGTCGAGACCGTGGCCCTCGCCTTCCTGATCCCCTGGCCGGTGGTGCACGCGGTCACCCTCGTCCTGGACATCTGGGGCTGCTACTTCGTCATCGCACTGCACGCCTCCTGCGTGGTCCGCCCCCACGTCATCGCCCCCGACGGCAGCCTGCGCCTGCGCTACGGCGTCCTTCTGGACATCCGGATCCCGGCCGACCGTGTCGCCTCCGTGCGCCAGGACCGCAAGTTCCCCGAGGGCAAGTTGGCCGCCGTGGACGACAACGGCGTCGCCGACATCGCCGTGGCCGGTCAGACGACGGTCACCGTCGAACTCACCGAGCCCGTCGCCTACATACGTGCCCTGGGCACGCCGGCCGAGGCCCGCGCCTTCCGCTTCTACGCCGAGGACCCCGGCGCGGCGGTGGCGGCGCTGCGGGCGGCCATGGTGAGTGGGCGCGCCTGAGGTGGCCGACGCCGTAGCCTGATCGCCATGGCAGCGGAGGGCGAGGCACTGACCGGCGGTTTGGCGAACGCGGGAGCGGTCTTCCGGCGGGGCGAGTTGGTCGACCGCCCCGCACCACCGAACGCCAGCCACCTCCACGCCCACCTGCGAGCGCTGAGGGAACACGGCTTCGACGCGGCGCCGACCCCGGTCGAGCTCACCGCCGACGGCCGGGAACGGCTGACCTACATCCCCGGCACCGTGGCCCTGCCGCCCTTCCCGGGCTGGGCGTTGACGGACACCGCCCTCGCTTCCGTGGGCGCCCTGCTGCGTCGGATGCACGACGCGGCCGCCGAAGTCGGTGTGGACCCGGACGCCGCATGGCCCGCCGACTTCGCCGACCCGGCGGGCGGCGGACCGATCGTCTGCCACAACGACGTCTGTCCGGAGAACGTCGTCTTCCGCGAGGCCCGCGCCACGGCGCTGATCGACTTCGACTTCGCGGCCCCGGGCCGCCCCGTCTGGGACCTTGCGATGACCGCTCGCTACTGGATCCCCATGCTCGACCCGGCCTCCTCGGCGGCCCTCTACCCAGCGGCGCTCGACGCGCCCGCCCGCCTGCGGCTCCTGGCCGACGGTTACGGCCTGCCGCCCGGCGAACGCGCCGAGTTCCCCGGTGTCATCGAGCAGGCCACCGAGACCTGCCGTGCCTTCGTGGCCCGCCGCGTCGCCCAGGATGACCCCATCTACCGCCGCATGCTCGACGAACGCGGCGGCTGGGAACGCTGGGACCGCATCCGGTCCTGGCTCGCCGCCCGGCGCGAGGAGTTCACGGCCGCCCTGCTGAACTGACCGGCAAAGAGGCCGGCGGCGGTCACCGGCAGAGCGCGTCGATGTCCTCGACGTACGTCGGGAACTGGGCCCGGGCGTCGGCGATGATGGCCTGTGCGCTCCGGCGCGGAGTGCTCGCGTGCCGTTCCGCGAGCGAGGTGAGCGTCGGATCGGGGCGGCCCGTGTGGTCGTCGTACTCGACGGCCTCCATCGGGCCGATGCCGTCCGCGAGGACCCACAGGAAGTCGGACAGCGTCCCGGCGACGACCCCGCAGGCGCCCTCGGACCCCATGAAGACCACCGGCTGCTCGACGAGCGGCCGCCCGGTGCGCACGCACCACAGCGCGGCCAGCCCACCGGTGCCGTCCTGCCCGAACACGCGGTAGGCGGCGCCGTCCAGTTCGTGGTTGCCGGTCCAGTTCCGCAACCAGTCCGTGGTCTCCGCGGCGGAGTCGAAGGCGTCGTACGGCTCGAAGTCGATGCCGTTGCCGTCGTCGTAGTCGAACTCGACGGCGGCGATGTCGGCCAGGGCCGGCGGCAGTGCGCGGTCGTCGACAGGTGTCTCGGTCACGCGCGCAGACTAACCGCCGGCTCTGACAACGGGTTGCTCAGATGCCGCAGGAGGGCGCCGACCAGTAGGGGGAGGGGTCGAACGCGACGTGGGTGTGGTCGTTGTGGCCGGGGTAGCCCGGGCCGAGGATCTCCGAGAAGCCGTGCGTCCGGGCCTGCTGAGCCAGTCGGCACAGGGACGGGGAGCCGGTGAGGTCGGCCGCGTCGCCGTACAGGTGGCGGCTGGTGGAGGAGCCGCCGACGGCGCTGTTGCAGGCGTAGGAGCGGAAGCCGCTGGAGATGCTGATCGGGACGTCGCCGAGCGCGTGCCGCATGGCCTCCAGCTTCCACATGGTCTTGAGGGCGTTCGCCTTGGCGGTGGCGGCCGAGACGGCCCCGCCGGACCAGTCGGAGTTGCAGCGGTTGAGCTCGCCGTAGGTGAAGTGGATCGGAGTGCAGTCCGCGTCCTGAAGGGCGTAGAGCTTGTTGAAGGTCTGCGACCCCGCGATTCCGTCGGCCGTCAGGCCGTACGCGGACTGGAACTTCTTCACGGCGGCGGCGGTCCGGGCGCCGTACTGGCCGTCGTAGGAGAGCCGCTCGCCCGAGGTCACCCAGCCCGCGACCCGGATCTGCAACTGCGTCACATCGCTGCCGGAGGAGCCCTGGGACAGCGTGCGGCTCCACGTGTAGCACTCATCGGCGTGCGCGGTACCGGCGGCGGCGCCCACGCCGACCACCGCACCAGACATGATCATGACAAACGCGGTGAGGGAACGTGCCATCCGTCTGAACATCCGACCTCCAGGCCGTCGACTGCCCTATGACTGCGACCGCCGCCCCCTGTGACGACGGCACCAGCCCAGCCTGAGGCCAAGCGCTACGCGCGTCAACGGCCTGCCTGTGGCGGGGTGGTGAACGTCCGCCGCCGGGTGTCGCGCGGGCGGTGGGGCGGCCGCACTCGATTCTGTCGAATCGAAGCCGTGGCGGGATCGGTTCGTGCCACCATGACTTGCGCGCAGGAGCGCGGAGATGCGGGGGAGGGCCATGGGGGACGGAGAGGTCGTCGAACTGGAACTGCCCGGTGGTGGCGCGCTCTTGGTGCGGGCGTTACCGGTGGCGGTCGACGGGGACGAGTTGGACGACGAGGACGGTGGACCGTCGAACGTCGGGCTGCGCGAGGCCCTCTCCTTCGCGGCCGTCGGCACCGCGTTGCGTGGGGTGGCGACGACAGTGCAGGACGCGCTCCAGTCGGTGAAACCCGATGTGGTGGAGGCCGAGTTCGGGCTCAACCTCGCTGTGAAGGGTTCGCGGGTGGTCTGCCTGCTGGTCGACGGGGAGGCCACGGCCACGTTGCGGGTCCGCCTGGAGTGGCAGAACGGTTCGGTATCCGGCAGCCCGTGACGCGTATGGACGCCGAACCGGACGAAGTCCTGGATCTGCTGAGCGGCTTTGTCGTCAGGGTCAGCGGTCCTGGTCTGCGCGGAGGCAGTGGATTCTTCGTCGGCCGCGCTCTTGTTGTCACCTGCGCGCACGTCGTCGCGCTGCACGCGACGGGCGGAAACCGGCCGACCGCCGAGCGGGCCCGGGTCACTTGGGCCGGCGGCCATGCCGAGGGTTCGGTCGTCGCGTTGCCGCCGTCGTACAGCGGTCCGGACGACGTGTGGGATCCCCCGGACCTCGCAGTGATCACGCTGGACGATCCGCTGCCGGATCACCCCTGGATCCCGATGGCCGACAAGCAGCCCGGCATCGGACAGCGCCTGTGCGCCGCCGGATACAGCGCGGTCTACGAGCAGACCGCACGTCTGGGTGTCGGCACGGTGGAATACGAGGGACCGGCCATCCAGGGTGAGGGCCATGCCGTACTCCAGCTGAAGGGCGGTGAACTGTCCCCGGGGATGTCCGGCGGCCCGCTGCTCGATCTTGAACGGGGTGAGGTATGCGGGATCGTCACCACCGCGCGCCGAAAGAACCTGCCCATGGGCGGGCGGGCCATCGGTGTGTCCACCGTGCGGAGCCTGTTTCCCGCTGTGTGGGAAGCGAACAGGGCTCCGAACCCTCTGGACACCGAGCTGTGGCGGCTGCGTGCGGCGCTGCAGCACGAGTACGCGCCGGGCGCGGTGTTGTCGCTGCGTGAAGAGAATGCGCTGCTGCGTGCCGCTCGACGGTCCAGGCTCGCACCCGCTGCTCTGTACTGGCGTTCCGTGCACCGCGACTACGGTGAGCCGGCCGGCCCGATCGACACCGTGGCCGACGCGCTGAGGGAGGTCGCGGACGCTCCGGCCATGCTGGACGGACCGCATCCATTGCTCCAGTTCATCAAGCAGGTCATGGACGCGGCGCTGCCGCAGGACTCCGGCCCGCTGGCCGGACTGGTCGATCTGGTGGCGCAGCGGCTGGGAGTGCCCACGCCTTCCCCGGTCGCGCCGCCCGCCACCACCACCGACGGTGTCGCGGCCATCAGCGTGCACCTCGACACCCAGACCCCGGACGGCGACCGCTATTTCCTGCGCGTATGGAAGTACCCGGATGTGACCGAGCCTCCCTACCCCGTGCTCTGTGACGACCAGCCTCTGACGATTGCCGAGGCCCAGGCGCAGTTCCGGGCCGTGATTCCGTCGGCGATTCGGGAACTGGCGGAGATCAGCAGTGACCTGATCATTGAATTCGCCTTGCCTACCGCCAGGTTGAGCTCGGTGGACGTCGACACCTGGTACCTGTCGCAGGCCTGGGCGCCAGTCAGCCGCCAGTACCCGGTGGTGCTGCGTGCTCTGGACCGGAGACCGGAGACGTTCCCGTCCTGGACCACGCGATGGCGACGTCTGCACCACGGCCCCGACGGCGACGCCAGGATGGACTGGGTGGACTGTCACCAGGACATGCCCCCGGAACAGTTCTTCGCCTGGCTCCAGCAACAACAGGACCTGACCGTGCTGGCCCTGCCGTTCAGCCCGCAGGCCGCGGCGCGTCAGCACGTACTGGAGACGGCCTTGTACGCGGGCATCCCGGCGGCTGTCTGGACACGTGCCGGATGCTCGGCGCGATGCCGCCTTCGGGGCGCGCCGAGCCAGGGCAGCGCACAGGGCAGCGAATCCGAGGCTGCCACGGGGGCGTGCGCCGGTGCGGCCTTCCGCCATGCCTTCGCCGCGGAACTCGCCCGCAGCAGCGTGAACGAGCTGCCGGAGCTGATCATGAAGCTGCGTGTCGACGCCGTCACGTCCACCGGCCACTGCGGGGAGCAGGTCGTTCTGCTCTGGGACGACGCCACCCGCAAACTGCCCGGTGACGGCCCCGCGCTGCGCTTCCCCGAGCACAACGCCCAAGGAGGGCAGCTGAGTTGACCGACTGGCGGATCTTCCGCGGAACGAACACACCGCACGACGGGATCACCCGACTCCCTCCACCACAGGCATGGCGTGCGTTCGACGGCGGTCCTCTCATCACTGCCGAAACGATCGAATGGTCCCCCGTCGACCTGGTGCGGGCGATGTTCTACCAGGCCGCCCCGGAGATCCTCGACCTGGTCAACGCCGCCCTCTACCTGCGTCGCCCCCTGCTCGTCAGCGGTAAACCCGGGGTCGGCAAGTCCAGCCTGGCGCTGGCCATCGCTCACGAACTGGGACTGGGCCCGGTACTCCGGTGGCCCATCACCAGCCGCACCACCCTCAAGGACGGGCTGTACACCTACGACGCCATTCGCCGCCTGCACGATGTCTCGACGGCCAAGCAGCAAGAGGACGCCGAAACCGACATCGGCCGCTACATCACGCTCGGCCCCCTGGGCACCGCACTGTTGCCCCGAGAGCGACCGCGCGTCCTGCTGATCGACGAGATCGACAAGAGCGACATCGACCTCCCCAACGACCTTCTCAACGTGTTCGAGGAGGGCGAGTTCACCATCCCCGAACTGGAGCGCGCGGCCCGGGGCGAACAGGCCGACGTCAGCGTCTCCACCGCCGACCGCAGCTCCGAGGGAGTCGTCGTCCACAGCGGGCGAGTCCGCTGCCGGGCCTTCCCGTTCGTCGTGCTCACCAGCAATCAGGAACGAGAGTTCCCACCCGCGTTCCTGCGCCGGTGCGTTCACCTCCAGATCCCACCCCCGGACCACGACGAACTGATGCGGATCGTCGAAGCAAGGCTCGATCCGGAGATCAGCGCGGAGGCCGCCGCATTGGTGACAACGTTCCTACGGCGCCGCGACGCGAGTGACCTCGCCACCGACCACCTGCTCAACGCCCTGTACCTCACCTTCCACGCCGCCCGCGGCGGTGGCGACCGAGAACAGCTCGCCCAACAGCTTCTCGGCCACCTTCCCCCCACGGGCCCATGACGCCCGACTTCGACCACATCCTTGCCGCCCTCGAGGGAATCGGGGTCGACCCGACCGCTCGCGAAGCAGCCGAGGCGCTCTGGCTCGCCACGCACATCGCTCAGTCCGCGACCGCGAAGGCCGCGCACCCCCAGCGCCCGCCCACGCAGGGCAGCGACACCCCCGGCCCCGTGACTCACACAGACGGACGGACCGCGCCGGTCACACCAGCCGCCTTGCACGCCTCCACCACCGGTGCCGCCACCACCGCGGCCGGTCAAGGCTCCACTCGTGCTGTGGCCGTCCGAGTGGCCGACGCCCCCGCACTGACGCACGAGCTCGACCTCCTGCGAGCCCTGCGGCCGCTGAAGCGTAAAGTCCCCTCCCGCCAGCGCGTACTCCTCGACGAGACGGCCACCGCCGAACGCAGCGCGGAGCAACGGCTGTTCCTCCCGGCCACACACCCCGAGCCGGAGCGCTGGCTCAGCCTCGCCCTCGTGATGGAGACGGGCCCCACCATGGTCGTGTGGCACTCCCTCGTACGAGAGCTCACGGCGCTGCTCCAACGCACGGGTGCCTTCCGGGACATCCGCCTGTGGCATCTGCATCCCGCCCCCGACGGGTCGGTGGGTCTCCATCCGCAGGCGGTCCCCACGAGCCCGCTCCACAGCCCCCGCGAGATCCTCGACCCGACCGGACGGCAAGCGATCTGGTGTGTCAGCGACTGTGTATCGGTTCTCTGGCAGCACGGCCGCGCAGATCGCCTGCTCGAACTGTGGGGGCGCGCAGGCCCACTGGCACTGATCCAACCGCTTCCGCAACGGCTCTGGCGCCGCACCGGGCTCCCTCTGGAGGAAGTGCGCCTGCACAGCGGTATGCCGGGTCTCCCCAACACGCGTCTGCGCACGGCTCGGTCAGGCAGCGCTGCCCTACTGGGCGAACCCGTGACAGGGACGCCGGTACCAGTCCTCGAACTCGACCCGGCGTGGCTCGGGTTGTGGACCCGCTTGGTCACGGCCACCGCCCCGGGCGGCGTCCCGGCCGTCGTGACGACGACGGGCCACCCCCGGGACGGTGCCACACTGCCCGACGGCGCCCAGGCCGCCACCGAGGACCCTCTGGGCCTGGTCCGCGCCTTTCGCGCACATGCTTCTCCGCAGGCCTACCGCCTCGCCGGCTTCCTGGCCACGGTTCCCCTCACTCTCCCGGTCATGCGGCTCGTCCAGCGCGTCATGCTCCCCGAGACACGCCCTGCCCACTTGGCCGAGGTCCTGCTGAGCGGCCTCCTCCGCCGTACGCGGCAGGACTCGGTCAGCCCCGAGTTCCGCTTCGTCGACGGAGTTCCAGAGGTCCTGCGAAGCACGGTCAGGCGCTCCGACTCCCGTCGTGTGCACGACGAGGTCTCGGCCTATCTGACCGCCCATGCGGGCGACGCCAGGGACACACAGGCCTTCGCCGTGCTCCCTTCGGGCCAGGGGAACGTCACCTTGCCTGCCCCCGGGCCGTCCTTCGGGCGGATCGACCTGCGTGACACCTCGGTCAGCTCCGGCTCCGGACCTGCCCCGGGCCGAGGCGAGAGTGGACCGCTACGTGTGCGCGAGTCGCTGGTCACCAGAATCGCGAATGTCGTCCAGTCCTCGGAATCGGCGAGGCACAGCACCCCTCGGAGCCTGCTGGTCTCGATGCTGGAGACGGAGCTCGGTGTTCCCCTGGTGCTGCCGGAGCATCCGCTGTGGGCCTGGGCGCTTGATCTGGTGAGAACCTGCACGGAGCAGCCGGACGGCGTTGGCGTTCTGGTGCGGTGCCTGCACTACGTCGAGCAGGAGTCGTCGGCCGTCAGCGCCCTGCGGCCGCTGTTGGACGAGTGGGAAGCGGTCCAGTTCTTCGGCTATGCCGATCTGTCCCTCCTTCGACCTGTCCTGGACAGGGTGAGAGGCGGCACAAAACTGACGGCGTTCGCGCGGCGAGCGAGCCGGTCACGGGTCCAGGAGCTGCCGTTCTGGTGCCAGACCGGATGGGACGTCTTTCTCCGCCTGGCCGGCGAAGTCACTCAAGCCGGTCAACTGCCACCCAGCATGGCTTTCCTCGTGTTGGCGGCGGACCGTATGACGAATGAAGGGCAAACGGCGGACGCTCTGCTTCTGACCCGCTTCAATCGCCAACAGGCGTCTGTCCTGGGCGTGGAGGTGCAACTGGCGGACTGGGAGCGTCCGGAAGTCTCGCAGCGGACGCCCCTGCGTGCGTACCGGTTGCTCCTTATCCAGGTCGAGCCGGACCACGTCGATACAGACGGTTACTACTTTTCGCACTGGCGGCAGGCTGATTTGGAGGGTTGGCACCCTGCCCGCGGTGACACCTATCGGCACAGCCGGGAGGAGTTGCCGGGGGCAGTGCGTGGGGTTGTCCAGGTGACGGAAGAGCAGTGGTCCGATGCGCCGGAGCCGGTGAACCTGGAATTCGTCCTGCCGTGGGAGTTGCTCAACGAACCGGTCGAGTGGTGGCTGAAGGATGGGGAACACCCCTCCCCGACCCCGCTGGCTCTGGACCATTCTGTGGCGGTGCGCAGCCTGGAGCGGATGGGGCGGCAGGCCTGGCACCGGCGCTGGTACACAAAGTGGCGTCAGCTGACGGAACGTCCCGAACGCAGCCATGCATTTTGGAGCCTTCCGGGGAGCGACGACAACTACCTCTTCCATCTGGAGCGGGAACTCAAGGAGGACGGCGACGCGGTGTGTCTGGTGCTCAGTGCACCACCTGGCGACGACCCCGGGGTCGGCCGTCGAGAGGCGCTTGCTGGGCTCCGGGCGGGTGTACCCATGATGATCTGGGACCGCCGTGGCCCCATGGACCGAGCCTTCTCCGATGCAGTTGCGGAGCTCGTTGAAGACCTTCGCCCCGAGAGGATCATGCAGCGAGTTACCAAGTTGCGCCACGAGGCACTGACAGTGGGGCCGGAGGCATGGGACAGCCACGTCGGCCGCAACCTGGTACTCCTGCTCGATGATCCGGAGCGACAGCCCCACTCGCCCGGTCCCGTTTGAGTCGATCTCCTTGCCCGGCAAGGAAGTTGCTACCGTTCCGATCATGCCGCGTCTGCTGGACGTCCCCGGATACCCCCTCTTCTGGACCGCCTCCGCGGTGTCGGCGTTCGGGTCGCAGGTCTCGGGGCTGGCGCTGCAGATTCTCACCGCGGTGACGTTGAGCGCCTCGGCGACCGAGGTGGGCGTCGTGAATGCCGCGCGCTGGCTGCCGTATCTGCTCTTCGGGCTGCTCGCCGGAGTGCTGGTGGACCGTTGTCGGCGCAAGCCGATGATGGTGGGTACGGATCTTGCGCGGGCGGGCCTGCTGGCCGCGATACCGGTGTTGTACGCACTGGACCGGCTCAGCATCTCCACGCTGTGTCTGTGCGTGTTCGCCGTGGGGCTGATGAGCCTGTTGTTCGAGGCGGCGAGTCAGTCCTACGTCCCTCAGTTGGTGCCGAGGGAACTGCTCAACGCAGGGTATGCACGGACCGAGCAGGCCAGTGCGGTGGCCGGTTCGACCGGGCCGCTGATCGCCGGGGTGCTGATCAAGTACCTGGGGGCGCCGCTCGCCGTACTGCTGGACGCGCTCAGCTATCTCGTCTCCGGGTTGCTCCTCGTGTCCGTCAAGGCGCATGATCCCGTCCCCGAGCGTGGCACGCGGCGCGGTGTGGGCCGTGAGCTGCGCGAAGGTGTGGCCTGGGTCTACCGGCACCGCACCCTGGCACCCATCGCGCTGACCTCGCACGCGATGCTGCTGTTCAACACCATGGTGAGCACGGTGTTCGTGGTCTTCGCCCTGCGGGAGTTGGGGATCGGCGACCTCGGTCTCGGCGTGACCTACGCCTGCGCCGGAGTGGGCGCGGTGCTCGGCGGTGCGCTGTCCGGGCGGCTGCTCGCCAGGTTCGACGTCGGCGTCACGCTGATCGCCTTCCGGGTCATGGCCGCGGTCGGCTGGCTGCCCATCATCCTTGCCGCGCGGGGGAGTTGGGCGCTGGCGTCGGTGGCGCTCGCCTTCTTCCTGGTGTCGTTCGCCATCGGGGTCGAGAGCCCGGTGGAGGTGAGCTATCGGCAGCAGGTCACGCCCGACGGGCTGCGCGGGCGGATGAACGCCACGATCCGGTCGTTCAACTGGGGGATGGTCGCGGTGGGGGCACCGCTCGGGGGTGTCCTGGCCGACCAGGTGAGCTATCGGTTCGCCATGGGGGTCGGGTTCGCGGGGGCTGTTCTTCAGGCAGGGGTGCTGGCGGTCTCCCGGGTGCGGGAGGCGCGGGGAGCGGACGCTTCGGCGGGTGTCTGAGGTGCGCGGAGTGCGGGTGTCCGAGGCGCGTCAAGGTTGGTGGCGGGTGCGTCAGGATCGCGTCAGGAGTGATCCGTGGCAGGTCAGGGGCGGGCATAGCGTCGGAGTGCGAACTGCCGAGACCACTCGTCGGAGGAATTCCATGACGGAGATGTTGTACGCCGAAGACCCCGAACCGGCCGATCGACCCCCGGCCGGACCACTGCTCGTACCGGTCCGGCCGGGACCGTCAGGATGTGCGGCCCGCCTCTTCCGTACCCCTCTCGGCGCCCGTACGGCCGTCGCCTTCACCTCCGAGCGACGGCTGATCGGTACCCTCGGCCCCGAGCAGCCGTGGATCAGGCTCGCCGAGGCCGCGCTGCGGACGCTCGTCTCCCCGCTCGGCGTCACCACCGTCACCGTGGACCCCACCTTCTCCGCACCGGCTCCCCGTCCGGTCGGAACCGTGGCGCAGGTGCCCGTACCGGTGGTGGCGGGGCGGACCGGAGGGGAGGGGATGGCGCGATGACCGCCGTACAGGAGTCCGCCCCCGCCCTGGGCGACCGGCTCTCCGTCTGGCCCGCCGCCACGACGGAACCCCGGCCGGGTGAGCTCGCCGTCGCCGGAGTGCCGCTCGCGGAGATCGCCGACCGGTTCGGCACCCCGGTGTACGTCCTCGCCGAGGACGAGGTGCGCGAGCGGTGCCGTATGTATCGCAGCGTGTTCCCGGACGCCGAAGTCCTGTACGCGGCCAAGGCGTTCCTGTGCCGCGCCATGATCCACTGGGTGGGGGAGGAGGGCCTCGGGCTCGACGTCTGCTCCGCCGGAGAGCTGGAGTTGGCGGTCACCACCGGCTTCCCGGCCGATCGGATTGTGCTGCACGGCAACGCCAAGTCGCCGCAGGACCTCGCCACCGCGCTGCGGCTCGGCGTCGGCCGTGTCGTGATCGACAGCCCGTCCGAGATCGCCCGGCTGGCGGCGGCCGTCGGGCCCGGCGGACACCAGAAGGTCATGGTCCGGGTCGTGCCCGGCGTCAGCGCGGGCGGCCACGAGAAGATCCGCACCGGTACCGAGGACCAGAAGTTCGGGCTGTCCATCTCCGACGGCTACGCCCAGCACGCCATCGCCCGGATCCTGGACCAGCCCCAGCTCGAACTGACCGGCCTGCACTGTCACTTGGGGTCCCAGATCACCAGCGACAAACCGTATCTGGCAGCCGTCCGACGCATGGTCGGGCTGATGTCGCGCCTGTACGGGCAACACGGCCTGGTGCTGCCCGAACTCGACCTCGGCGGCGGCCACGGCATCGCCTACCGGCCCGGCGAACCCTCCCTGGACCTCACGCGGTTGGCCCGCAAGCTGCGCACCGAGCTGCACGCGGCGTGCACGGCGGCGGGACTGCCCGTGCCCCGGCTGATCATCGAGCCGGGGCGGGCCGTCGTGGGGCCGGCGGGCGTCGCGCTGTACCGCGTGCTGGCGGTGAAGCGCGGTGGTGAGCGGGTCTTCGTCGCCGTGGACGGCGGCATGAGCGACAACCCGCGACCGGCGCTGTACGGCGTCCGGTACGCGCCCCGGCTGGTCGGCCGAAGCGGGAGTGCGACCTCGGCACGGGTGACCGTGGTGGGCAGGCACTGCGAGGCGGGCGATGTGCTCGCCGCGGATGCGGAACTCCCCGACGACGTACGCCCGGGAGACCTGCTAGCCGTACCCGTGGCCGGTGCGTACCACCTGTCCATGGCGTCCGGCTACAACCTCGTCGGCCGTCCCCCGGTGGCCGCCGTCCGGGACGGTCACGCCCGGCTGCTGGTACGTCGGGAGTCGCTGGACGACATCCGGAGCCGTGACGTGGGTCTGTAGCCGTGACATGGGTCGGTAGCCGCGGGCCTTTACGCCTCCGCCCGGACGAAGACCGGCTTGAGGTGCTTCTCCGGGAGCGCGGTCGGCAGGTCCTCCCAGTCGATGACGTCGGAGACCACCTTCTCGGGGGCGACCTTGCCGGACGCGGCGAGGGCGAGGGCGTCGGGGATGTGGGCGCGGACGTTGTCACGGGCGATGCGCAGGGTGACGCCGGTGAGGTACATGTCGAGCAGAGGGAGTTCGCCGGGGCGGAAGTGGTTGCCCGCGCTCTCGCAGATCCCTTCCGGGGCAAGGGACTTGACGGTGAGGGCGAGCTGGTCGACGCGGCCGGTGGCCTCCACGGCGATCTCGAAGCTGCCCTGCGGTGCCGGTTCGAGGGCTTCGGCGGTGGCGGCTCCGAAGCCTTCGGCAAGGGCGCGGTGCCGGGGTTCGGGATCGACGTAGAGCACCTCCGAGGCGCCGAGCGCACGGGCGATGTCGCACACGTACAGGCCGATGCTGCCCCGGGCGACGACGAGGACCCGGGCGCCGGGACGCGCCTTGAGGTGCGGGGCGACGAGTCGCCAGGCCAGAGACCAGTTGTCACTGGCGGAGGCCATGGCGACCGGGTCGAGACCGGCGGGCAGCGGTACGAGCATGGCGTCGGCGTACGGCACGCGGACCAGGTCGGAGAAGAGGCCGCCCCAACTGCCGCCGATCGGGGCGCCGTACATCGCCATGTACGGCACGCTCGCGCAGTGCGCGGTCAGGCTCTGCCGACAGCGGTCGCAGGTACCGCAGTTGATGGACCAGGGGACCACGACCAGATCGCCGGGGGCGACAGCGGTGACGGCGGCACCGGTCTCGACGACGCGGGCGACGCACTCGTGGCCGAGCGCGAAGGGGGGTTCGATGAAACCGTGACCGGCCAGGATGGAGGAGTCGACATCGCAAGGGGTGGCGGCGACGGGGGCGACGATCGCCTCCTGGTCGGAGCGGAGCCTGGGGTCGGGGGCCTCGCGCCATTCGACGGTGCGGCGGGCGACGTAGGTCAGTTCACGCATCGGCCCGCTGTTCCTTCGCGAGCGCGACGAGATCGGCGTACCGGACGACGGAGCCGCCGGCACCCCAGGTGCCGTCGGGCTGCTCGTGCACCAGCACCCACACCCGCAGCGCGCCTTCGGCACCGAGCCCGGCGGCGCCCAGCACGGCGCGCGTCACCTCCTCCACGAGCCCGCTCTTCCGCCGCTGGGACAAGGCGCTCTGCGGCACGGTGACCTCCACCAGGAAGCGGGGTTCCTCGTCCTCGGCGGTGACCTGGGCGCCCTCCGGCAGCTCTACGAGATAGCTCCACGCCTGCCCCCGAAAGAACGCGGTGTCCGGCGCCCCTTCCCACCGAAGCAGCACCGCGGCGAGCTCCCGCTGCACCCCGTGACGCCCTTCCTCGGTCAGCGAACCAGCAGGCGCAGTAAGCCGGATCATCGGCATGAGCACACCTCTCCCTTCGGCCCGGCAGACGGGCCATCGAGGTCTATAACGACTGTCATAGGCCGTGCGCCACGGTAGACTATGACGACTGTTATAGCCAGCGGCACGGAGGGAGAATCACAGAGGTGACCACCCCAGGACGAGGCATCGCACTGCTCGGAGGAGGCTTCTCCACGGACGAGGACGGCCTCCTCGACGACTGGCTGCTGACCCAGGTGAGCAACCCGCGCCCGAGAATCTGCTTCATCCCGACAGCCAGCGGCGACGCCCCGGCCTACATCGACCGGTTCCTCGACGCCTTCCGCCCCCGGGCCTGCGAACCCACCGTCCTGCGCCTGTTCCAACGCGAACTCGACGACGAAGCCCTGCGGGCGCACGTACTCGACCAGGACGTCATCTACGTCGGCGGCGGCAACACCGCCAACCTCCTGGCGGTCTGGCGCACCCACGGCCTCGACCGCATCCTCCACGAGGCGTACGACCGCGGCACCCTGCTCTCCGGCATCAGCGCCGGCGCCAACTGCTGGGCCGAGGGCTCACACACCGACTCCTTCGGCCCCCTGACCTTCCTGCCGGACGGCCTGGGCCTGATCGAGGGATCGGTGTGCCCCCACTACGACAGTGAGCCGGGCCGTCGCGCTGGGTATCAGGAGGTCGTGGCGACAGGGGCGCTGTCCGCCGGATGGGCCCTTGAAGACGGCGTAGGTGCTCTGTTCAGGGACGGGAACCTCGTGGACGTGGTGACTCGGGTGCCTGAAGCCTGCCTGTACCGGGTCGAGCGAGTGGGGGAGCGCGGCGTGACCGAACAGGCGTTGCCGTGTGGTGTCGTCGAAGTCGGCTGAGAGACGTTGGTTCGTGGGTGCTGGTACAAGTGGATGTACGGGCCCGCCGAAAGGGGGCCGTTGGAATGGGATGCGCCGCTGCACGACACCCTCCGCGTGGCGCACAACTGAGAGGTGCGGAACCGCCCACTTGGGCTGAGCGTCGAAAGGCCATGACTGAGAGAGCTGGACGCATCATCTTCGCCCTCACGCTGGCTGGCGTGCTCACGGGCTGTGCCCAGGCCGACGATGGCGTAGACGCCGTCCGGGCGAAAGCGTCCGGCCGGACGATTCCCTTCGACCTCTATACGCATTGCGGAATCGACGAGGCGCGTATCGGCTCGACGTACTTCGAAGCGGAGACCCCGCTCTCCGATGGCTCGGGAAACCCGCCCGAGGGGTGGGACAACCCCACCCAGCGCGGCACGATGACCTTGAAGTCCGAGACGGAGGCCCTCTTTACCGACGGTGCCGGGCACGAGGTGAAGTTCCGTGCCCGGCCCGGTGCGACTGCCTTCAAGCGCATCTGCGGTTAGTTCTTTGGCGGGTCAGCGCCGGGCCAGCGTGCGGGTGAGTCCGGCAGCGATGGTCGTGGCGAGGATCCAGCCGGCGGCGATGAGCATTGCGCCCAGCCACTGCTGCCAGCTGTGCGGGTTGGGCACCGCCGCCTCGTAGCGGAGGTGTTCGACAGCGTATGCGCGCACGTCGTCGCGCGAGCCGCCGGCGCGGCAGTGGTCGACGACACGCCTGGGGGATCGAGGGCCTCGGGGTTCTTCAGTTGACGCTGGGCGCGCAGAAGTTGGTCGAGCGGTCGAAGGGCTCCCGTGCCATCGAGCCCCCCTCGCCCTCGTACTGAACCCACACCCAAGGCTCCACGTGCTCGGGCTGGGACTCGTCGCGTCCCCTCCACCACCTGCTGAGCGAGCGGATGATGACCTCGCCTTTCCGCTCCATGCGGTCGTGGGCCCGGGACTTCGTGGAGTAGTCCGGGTCGGAGGTGCCGTCGATCCGTGGCGGGCGCGCCAGGTCCGTCTCGACGTACAGCGAGACGAGGCCGGAACCGGCGGAGTCGTCGGGGCGGGCGAGTCGGGTTACGTGCTTGACCGCCTCCCGCTCGGCACGGGTCCCGTAGCGAGTCACCGCGGCCTTGAACCTCTCTGCGCTCTCGGGGTCGGCGACCAACGCGGCGGCCGTGTCGGTCGTGTGGGCCGGGTAGACCCGGATCCCCTGGCACGCCTCAGCCGCCTCGCCCGTGCCGCAAGCTGTCAGAGCCAGCAGCGCGATCGGCACCCCCATCGCGCCGCGCCATCCCGGAGCCCCCATGTCCCAGCCTCATCCTGTGCCAAATGGCCGAATCACCGAACGATCTTGAGGATCCTGGACGGCGTCAGAATGCGATGGCACTGGTCGAGGCCATGCCGCATGATCACGTCATGACGAATCCCGCTGCCTTCCGGGACCGGACCAACTGGATGGATGGCTACTACGAGCTGGCCATCGAGATCGGGTCGACCGATGACGACCGGGTCGATGAGTTGCTGCGTGCTCTCTGGGCCGCCGCGGAGGTTCAGGGATGCTTCGGGTACAGAGACCGGGAACCCGAGGAGCAGGATCCGGTGCCGTGCACCGTGGGTTCGTTGTCCGAGTTCCGGAATCTCTACGGTCGGGTGCGGCTGCCGACGGGGGAACTGGTCGTGTGCGGGTGCGTGGCGATCCGCGGTGGTGACGACGGCAGCGACTGGCTCGACTTCTACGTTCCGCTCGGCGCGCTGGATCATGCCGGTGTCGTGTACGAGACCGGTGGGTCGTTCTATCGGTCCGGTGTGCTGGACGACTGGCTGGCCGCCGTCGGGACGAGGGCATTCGACGGCGCATCCTTCGCCCTCGGCGTCGTCGGCTACGAGGTCTCCGGGTGCGCCGATGCCGCGACGCTGGCGGGTGAGTTGCCGTCGGTGCGAGGTATCGGCTATCTGGTGCCGCGGGGCGGTGTCCTGCGGTACGGCGCCGCCAACGAATGAGCCCCCGGCTGGTCAGTCCTCCGCGCGCAGTCCTGCCACCAGGAGTCCGACCAGTCGGCGCGCGTCGTAGTCCGGGTTGTTCTCCGCGCCGATGCACAAGTTCCCCACGCCCCGCATGAGTTCGAGGGCGCCGATGTCGGAGCGGACCTGGCCGGCGGTGGCCGCGGCTTGGAGGAGGTCGGTGCAGACGGGGACCAGTCGGTCGAGGAAGTAGGCGTGCAGTGTCTCGAAGCCTGCCTCGTCGGAGTGGAGCACTGCGGCCAGGCCGTGCTTGGTGACCAGGAAGTCCACGAACAGGTCGATCCATCGGCCGAGCGCGTCGTACGGCGTCGGGCGCGTCGCCAGCAGCTTCGGGCCCGCCTCGGCGCATGCCTCCACCTGGTGCCGGTACACGGCGATGATCAGATCCGCCCGGGTGGGGAAGTGGCGGTAGATCGTCGCTGTACCCACCCCGGCCTCGGCCGCGATGTCGCGCACCGGCGCCTCCACGCCGGAGGCCACGAAGACCGCTGCGGCCGCGTCGAGCAGCGTCTGCTCGTTGCGCCGGGCGTCCGCCCGTCTGGGCCGGGCCGTGCGCCCCGATCCCTCACTCACCGCGCCACTCCCTTCATGACCGCCATTGCTAAACGGGACAGTGTTCCGTATCGTCGAAACGGGACACGGTTCCGTTTGGTCATGATGCCAGAGCGGAAGACCGGTCACCAGTCATGCCTGCCCACACCACTTCACTGAGGAGACACGGTCATGCAGTACCGCACCCTGGGCCGCACCGGAGTCAAGGTCAGCGCCCTCGCCCTCGGCGCCATGAACTTCGGCCGGATCGGACACACCACCCAGGACGAGGCCACCGCCCTCGTCGACGAAGCCCTCGATGCCGGGATCAACCTCATCGACACCGCCGACTGGTACAGCGTCGGCGAGTCGGAGGAGATGGTCGGCAAGGCCATCGCCGGCCGCCGCGACGACATCGTGCTCGCCACCAAGGCCACCATGCCGATGAGCGAGGAGCCCAACCATCAGGGCGGCTCCCGCCGTTGGCTGTTCACCGCGCTCGACGACAGCCTGCGCCGCCTCGGCGTCGACCACGTCGACCTTTTCCAGATCCACCGCTGGGACCCGAGCACCAGTGACGAGGAGACCCTGTCGGCCCTCACCGACCTCCAACGCGCCGGAAAGATCCGCTACTTCGGCTCCTCCACCTTCCCCGCCCATCGCATCGTCCAGGCGCAGTGGGCCGCCCGCGAACACCGACTGAGCCGCTATGTCACCGAGCAGCCCAGCTACTCGATCCTCCAGCGCGGCATCGAGGCCCATGTCCTGCCGGTCACCGAGGAGTACGGCCTCGGCGTGCTGGCCTGGAGTCCGCTGGCCTCAGGGTGGCTGTCGGGCGCGGTTCGCGCGGGGCAGGACATCACCACCAGCCGTTCCAAGGTCCTGCCAGAGCGTTTCGATCTCTCCCGCCCCACCAACCGTGCCCGCCTCGACGCCGTGGAACAGCTCGCCGTGATCGCCGACCAGGCCGGGCTGACCATGATCCAGCTCGCCCTCGGCTTCGTGACCGCCCACCCCGCCGTCACCAGCGCCCTCATCGGCCCCCGCACCCTGGACCACCTGCGCACCCAGCTGGCCGCCGCCGACACGGTGCTCCCCGCCGATGTGCTCGACGCGATCGACACCGTCGTCGCCCCCGGCATCGACCTCGCCCCCGAGGAGAAGCACGACACCCCGCCCGCCCTGCTCGACCCGGCCCTGCGACGCCGACGCTGAAGCCGAACGAACCGAAAGGAGCGACGCCATCATGGCACCCAGTTTCGGCATCATGACGGCCCCCTCGCAGGTCGACTACGCCGACGTCCTGCGGGTCTGGCGCGAGGCCGACACCGTCCCCGAGATCGAGCACGCCTGGCTCTTCGACCACCTCATGCCGATCTTCGGCGACCCGGCCGGACCCACCTACGAAGGCTGGACCCTGCTCTCCGCCCTCGCCGCCCACACCCGGCGGCTGCGCCTCGGCGTCATGGTCACCAGCAACCGCTTCCGACCTCCGGCCCTGCTGGCCAAGATCGCCACGACCGTCGACATCGTCTCCGGCGGACGGCTGGACTTCGGCATCGGCGTCGGCTCCCGCCCCAGCCACCCGCTGGCCCGGCGCGAGTACGACGCCCACGGCCTGCCCTTCCACGACGCTGCGTACGCCGTCGCCGGCCTGGCGGAAGCCTGCACGCTGATCCGACGGCTGTGGACCGAGGACGAGCCGTTCGACTTCCACGGCACCCAGCACCGCCTCACCGGAGCCTTCGGCAGCCCCAAACCCGTCCAGCGCCCCCACCCGCCGATCCTCATCGGCGGACGCTCCTCCGCGACGCTGCGCGTGGCCGCCGAGCACGCCGACATCTGGAACATCCCGGGCGGCGACATCGACGACGTCACCCGCCGCAGCGCCCTGCTGGACCGCTACTGCAAGGACATCGGCCGCGACCCCGCCAACCTCACCCGCTCGATCCATCTGCCCGTCTCCTACGACCGCCCCGGCGACACCCGGGCGGCGATCCGCGAGGCGATCGACGCCGGCTTCCGGCACCTCGTGCTCGGCCTGCCGGCGCCGTACCCCGCGGACGTCGCCCGCTGGACGGCCGACGAGCTGATCGGCCCGTCGGCCTAGGCCCGGCCGATTGGGTCAGCCCGCCGCCGACACCTCCCCGCGCACCACCCGGGCCGCGGCGACCAGGCTCTCCAGGGAGGCGCGGGTCTCCGGCCAACCCCGGGTCTTCAGACCGCAGTCGGGGTTGACCCAAAGCCGCTCGGCGGGGATCGCCCGCAGCCCGGTCCGCAGCAGGTCCGCCACCTCCGCCACGTCCGGAACACGCGGCGAGTGGATGTCGTACACCCCGGGCCCGGCCTCGCGCGGATAGCCGTGCGCGGCCAGCTCACGGGCCACCTGCATATGGGAGCGGGCCGCCTCCAGGCTGATGACATCGGCGTCGAGATCGTCGATGGCCCGCACGATGTCACCGAACTCGGCGTAGCACATGTGCGTGTGGATCTGGGTGTCCGGCCGGACCCCGCCGGTGCTGAGCCGGAACGCCTCGGTCGCCCACGCCAGGTACTGCGCACGGTCGGCGGCGCGCAGCGGCAGCGTCTCGCGCAGCGCGGGCTCGTCCACCTGGATCACCGAACTGCCCGCCGCCTCCAGGTCGTTCACCTCGTCCCGCAGGGCGAGCGCGACCTGCCGGGCGGTCTCGGCGAGCGGCTGGTCGTCCCGGACGAAGGACCAGGCGAGCATGGTGACGGGACCGGTGAGCATCCCCTTGACCGGGCGGCCGGTGAGCGATTGGGCGTACGTCGTCCAGCGCACCGTCATCGGCCCGGGACGGGAGATGTCACCGGCCAGGATGGGCGGGCGGACGCAGCGGGTGCCGTACGACTGGACCCAGCCGTGCTGGGTGGCGAGGTAGCCGGTGAGGCGCTCGGCGAAGTACTGGACCATGTCGTTGCGTTCGGGTTCGCCGTGCACCAGCACATCGAGGCCGGCCTTCTCCTGGAAGGAGATCACCTCCTGGATCTCGGCCCGGATGCGCTCCTCGTATCCGGCCACGTCGATCCGGCCTGCCCGCAAGCCGGCCCGGGCGGTGCGCAGTTCACCGGTCTGTGGGAAGGAGCCGATGGTGGTCGTCGGCAACAGCGGCAGGCCGAGCAGGGCGTGCTGCGCTGCCGCGCGTTCGGCGTACGGCTGGGAGCGGCGCGTGTCGGTGTCGGTGACCGCGGCGGCGCGGGCGCGTACGTCCGGGTCGTGGGTCATGGGGGAGCGGGTGCGGGAGGCCAAGTCCGCTCGGTTCGCGGCGAGTTCGGCGGCGATGGCGTCGGTGCCGCGGGTCAGGCCCTTGGCGAGGGTGGCGATCTCGGCGGTCTTCTGCCGGGCGAAGGCGAGCCAGCGCAGGATCTGCGGGTCGATGTCCCGCTCGGCCGCCGTGTCGAGGGGGACGTGGAGCAGCGAGCAGGAGGCGGCGACGTCGACTCGGTCGGCGAGTCCGAGCAGGGTGCCGAGGGTGGTGAGCGACCTTGCAAGGTCGTTGACCCACACATTGCGGCCGTCGACGACTCCGGCGACCAGGCGCTTGCCGGGCAGTCCGCCGACCCGGGCGAGTTCTTCGAGGCTGCCGGTTGCGGTGAAGTCGAGGGCGAGCCCGTCGATCGGGGCCTTGGCCAGCACCGGCAAGGCCTCGCCGAGCCGGCCGAAGTAGGAGGCAGCCAGGAGCTTCGGCCGGTCGGTGAGCGCGCCGAGGCCCTGATAGGCGCGGGCGGCGGCGCCGAGTTCGGCCGGCGTGCGGTCCTGCACGAGGGCGGGCTCGTCGAGCTGCACCCATGCGGCGCCCGCCGCGCGCAGATCGGCGAGGATCTCGGCGTACACCGGCAGCAGCCGGTCCAGGAGGGTGAGCGGATCGAAGCCCGGGGCCACCCCGGGCGCGGGCTTGGCGAGGAGGAGGTAGGTGACGGGGCCGACGAGAACGGGCCGGGGTGTGAGCCCGAGCGCGAGAGCCTCGCGCAGCTCGCCGACCTGCTTGCCGGAGTCGGCGGTGAACACCGTGTCCGGCCCCAACTCGGGTACCAGGTAGTGATAGTTGGTGTCGAACCACTTGGTCATCTCCAGCGGGGCGACGTCCTGTGTCCCGCGTGCCATGGCGAAGTACCCGTCGAGCGGGTCCGCTTCCAGGGCTGCCCGGTGGCGGCCGGGGATCGCGCCGAGCATGACGGTGGCGTCCAGGACGTGGTCGTAGAACGAGAAGTCACCGGTGGGGACTTCGTCGATGCCGGCCTCGGCCAGCTGTCGCCAGGTGCCGCGGCGCAGCTCGGCGCCGGTGGCGTGGAGGGCGTCGGCGGAGACGCGGCCCTTCCAGTAGCCCTCGACGGCCTGCTTCAGCTCCCGGTTCGGGCCCTGCCGGGGGTAGCCGTACACGGTGGCCGTCGCCGCGGCTGCTGTGGGTTCGGTGGTCACGGAGATCTCCTTCGCGAGATGGATCCCTGAGATCCCGGTGACGGGACGAGAGCGCGAAGGGGCGACGGACCGGGCGGGCGCGCTCGCTGCCGCTCCGCCTGGTGTGCACGCCGACCCGCCCTCGGGGTCACCGGGATGTCCGCGCACGAGTGGTCCGCACACGGGCAGTTGGCAGGTCTTCGGACTCGCGGGCACGTTCTCCTGGCGGAGCACTCCTACTGGCCGTCGCTTCCCGGACCCGGTACGTCGGGTCCAGTGCGTATGACGGCGGTCGTTCCCACTCACCGCTGCGGGGCAGTCCCGGATTCCCACCGGGTTCCCTCTTACGACGCTCCCGTCTGGCGGACGGGGCGAACCAGCTGCGACGCCAACTCTAGTTCAGTACACGTGGAACCCCCGCCCGGTTTTGCGCCCCAGCAGCCCGGCCTCGACCATCCGCCGCAGCAGCGGGGGAGTGGCGTGGAGGGGCTCCTTGAACTCCTCGTACAGCGCCTCGGCGATCGCGGCCACGGTGTCGAGACCGATCAGGTCCGCCAGCTTCAACGGGCCCATGGGGTGGGCGCAGCCCAGCTCCATCGCGGTGTCGATGTCGGTGGCCGTGGCGAATCCGGACTCCGCCATCCGGATCCCGGCGAGCAGGTACGGGACGAGCAGGGCGTTGACCACGAAGCCCGCCCGGTCCCGGGAGTGGACGACCGTCTTGCCCAGGGTGTCGTCGGCGAAGTCCGCCACGACGGCGACCGTCCGCGGCGCCGTGTGCAGGGTGGACACCACCTCGACCAGCGGCAGCACCGGCACCGGATTGAAGAAGTGCAGGCCCACCACCCGGTCCGCGCGGCTCGTGGCCATGCCGAGCCGCATCACCGGGAGGGAGGAGGTGTTGGTCGCCAGGACGGCCGCCGGATCCTGGACGATCTTGTCCAGTGCGGCGAACACCTCCGTCTTGGCACCGGGGTTCTCGATGACGGCCTCGACGACGAGCTGCCGGTCGGCCATGTCCTCCAGGGTTCCGGTGAAGGTGAGACGGGCGAGGGCGTCCTTCGCGGCGGCCGGGTCCAGCTTGCCGCGTCGCACGGCGCGCTCCAGGGAGGCGGCCACCCGCTCCCGGGCGGCGCGGGCGGCCATGGCGTCGGCCTCGCAGACCACCGTGTCGAGTCCGGCCCGTGCGCACACCTCGGCGATGCCCGCGCCCATCTGTCCACCGCCGACCACTCCCACGCGCCGGATGCCGCCGCTCATGAGCCTGTCTCCGCGTGCCGCACCAGATGGCGGGTGTAGGCCTCCGGGGTGAAGAAGGGCGGCAACTCACCGCTGAGTGCCGTGCGTTGGAAGAGCGCGCGGATGTCCTCGACGGGCGCCGACGGGTCCTCCGCCCGCAGCGCCGCGATCTCGGTGTCGAGCAGCTCCAGCACCGTCTCCCGGTCGATCACCCGGTGCCGCAGCCACTGCCAGATCTGCACCCGGGCGATCTCGGCGGTCGCCGCGTCCTCCATCAGCCCGTACAGCGCGACCGCCCCCTGTCCCCGTAGCCACGCGGCGAAGTAGCGCAGCGCGACAGCGATGTCGGCGCGCACACCGTCGGGGGTCGGCGGGCCGCTGATCCGGCGCACCGAGAGCAGGTCCACCGCCCGCACGTCCACGTCGTCGCGCGTCCGGTCGATCTGGTGCGGTCGTTCGCCGAGCACGCCGTCGAAGACCTCACGGCAGACGGGCACGAGGTCCGGGTGGGCCACCCAGGAGCCGTCGAAGCCGTCCTCCGCCTCCCGCTCCTTGTCCAGCCGGACCGTGGCGAGCGCCGCCGCCCGTGCCTCGGGGTCCGCCCCGGGCACCTGGGCGGCCATGCCGCCGATGGCGTGTGCGCCGCGCTTGTGGCAGGTGCGCACAAGCAGTTCGGTGTACGCCCGCAGGAACGGTGCGGTCATGGTCACCCTCGCCCGGTCCGGGAGGAGGAAGTCGGAGCGGTGTCCGAAGGTCTTGATCAGGCTGAACAGGTAGTCCCAACGGCCCGCGTTGAGCCCGGCGCTGTGCTCCCGCAGCTCGTGGAGGATCTCCTCCATCTCGAAGGCGGCGGTGATCGTCTCGATCAGCACGGTGGCACGGACGGTGCCGCGCGGTATGCCGAGCAGGTCCTGGGCCTTGACGAAGATGTCGTTCCACAGCCGGGCCTCGTAGCGGTTCTCCAGCTTGGGCAGGTAGAAGTACGGGCCGTGCCCGGCGTCGATCTGGCGCTGGGCGCAGTGGAAGAAGTACAGGCCGAAGTCGACGAGTGCGGCGGGCACCGGCCGCCCCTCGAACTCCAGGTGCTCTTCGTCCAGATGCCAGCCGCGCGGCCGGACCACGATCGTGGCGAGCCGCTCGCCGAGCCGGTACTCCCTGCCCTGCGGGGTGGTGAAGTCGATCCGGCGCTCGATGGCGTCGAGGAGGTTGAGCTGGCCGCCGACGATGTGGTCCCACAGCGGGGACGTGGCGTCCTCGAAGTCGGCCATCCAGACCTCGGCACCGGAGTTGAGGGCGTTGACCGTCATCCGCCGGTCCGGTGGGCCGGTGATCTCGACCCGCCGGTCGGTCAGCCCGGGCGCGGGCGGTGCGACCCGCCAGCCGGGGTCGTCCCGGACGGCGGCGGTGACCAGGGGGAAGTCGAGCGGTGAGCCGATGGCCAGCCGCAGGGCCTGCCGGCGCCGTTCCTTCATCAGGTCCTGGCGGCGCGGGCCGAACTCGGCGGCCAGACGGCCCACGAAGTGGAGGGCGGCGGGCGTGAGGATCTCGTCGTGCCGGTGGCCGGGGGGCGCGAGCACGCGGACGCGGTGCGTGAGAACGCTGGTGGGCATGGGCTTCTCCTGAACGGGGCGCGGGTGCGGGCCTAGTGGAACTGCTCTTCCTCCGTGGACCCGGCGAGCGCGGTCGTCGACGACGCGGGGTTCACGGCGGTGGAGACGAGGTCGAAGTAACCGGTGCCGACCTCGCGTTGGTGCTTTACCGCGGTGAAGCCGTGCTCCTGGGCCGCGAACTCCCGCTCCTGGAGGTCGACGTAGGCGGTCATGCCGTGCTCGGCGTAGCCGCGGGCGAGATCGAACATGCCGTGGTTGAGGGAGTGGAACCCGGCCAGGGTGATGAACTGGAACCGGTAGCCCATCGCCCCCAGCTCCCGCTGGAACTTGGCGATCTGGTCGTCGTCCAGCGCGGCCCTCCAGTTGAAGGAGGGCGAGCAGTTGTAGGCGAGCATCCGATCCGGGTACCGCGCGTGGATCGCCTCGGCGAACTCACGGGCCTGGGCGAGGTCGGGTGTGCCGGTCTCCACCCAGATCAGGTCGGCGTACGGGGCGTAGGCCAGGCCGCGGGCGATGACCGGGGCCATGCCGTTGCGGACCCGGTAGAAACCCTCGGCGGTCCGCTCGCCGGTGACGAACTCCGCGTCACGCTCGTCGACATCGGTGGTGAGGAGGTTGGCCGCCAGGGCGTCCGTACGGGCGACGATCACCGTCGGGACGTCGGCGATGTCGGCGGCGAGGCGGGCCGCGTTGAGGGTGCGGATGTGCTGGGAGGTGGGCACGAGCACCTTGCCGCCAAGGTGGCCGCACTTCTTCTCCGAGGCGAGCTGGTCCTCGTAGTGGATGCCGGCCGCCCCGGCCGCGATCATCGCCTTGGTCAGCTCGAAGGCGTTCAGCGGACCGCCGAACCCGGCCTCGGCGTCGGCGACGATCGGCGCGAGCCAGTCCGTGGTGTCCCCGGTGTTCTCGGCGGCGGCTATCTGGTCGGCGCGCATGAGGGCGTTGTTGATACGACGGACCACCTGCGGCACCGAGTTGGCCGGGTACAGGCTCTGGTCGGGGTAGGTGTGACCGGCCTGGTTGGCATCGGCGGCGACCTGCCAGCCGGACAGGTAGATCGCCTGGAGCCCGGCCTTCACCTGCTGGACGGCCTGCCCGCCGGTGAGCGCGCCGAGCGCGTGGACGTAGTCCCGCTCGTGCAGCTGACGCCAGAGCCGCTCGGCGCCCCGGCGGGCCAGGGTGTGTTCCTCACGGACGCTGCCGGACAGGCGGATCACGTCCTGAGCCGTGTAGGTGCGCTCGATGCCCTGCCACCGTGGGTCGGTGGCCCAGCGCCGCGCGAGTTCCTCGGCCGCCCGCGTCCTCGCCTCTGCCATGACTGTCACCGTCTCCTCGGTCTGTGTGCACGTGCCAATACCCGTCGCCAGGGCGGAAGAGCGGTGGCACCGCGTGTCGTTGGTCTGCTGCGAACTGTCGTGATCAGGACCGCAGCGGCAACTCTGACAGTGGCACTGAGTGTCAACAACCGTGGACGAATGCCAAGTTCTGCGAATCTTCGAGGCGCCGATTGCCAACTTTGCGAAGGGTGAATCGCGGTGCTGATCGCGTACGCTGTCCGGAACCGGACGGGGAGGACGAGGTGGCGGGCAAGACGTACGCGGGGGCGCGTCTGCGACGCCTGCGCGAGGAACGGCGGATGAGCCAGGCCCAACTGGCCCGGGTCCTCGGCATCTCGCCCAGCTATCTCAACCAGATGGAACACGACTCCCGGCCGCTCACCGTCCCCGTCCTGCTCCGGCTGACTGAGGCCTTCGGCGTCGACCCGGGCTTCTTCTCCGAACGGGACACCACCCGGCTGGTGGCGGACCTGCGCGAAGCGCTCACGCAGGAACTCGCCGAGTCCCGGGTGTCCCCGGCCGACCTCGCCGACGTCGCGGGGCGCATGCCCGCCGTGGCCCAGGTGCTGCTGGACCTCGCCCGGCGCAACCAGCTGCTCTCCGAGCGGCTCGCCGGAGCGACGGACGCCCGTGAGCGCGACCGCACGACGGCGCTCTCACCCCACGAGGAGATGCGGGACTTCTTCTATCGCCGCCAGAACTACCTGCACGACACAGACGTCGCCGCCGAACGCCTCGCCGGTGAACTCGGCATCCGGCCGGGCGAGGTGCTCGGCGCCCTGACCGCGCGCCTGGCCGACACCCACGGTGTGCGCCTGGCCGCGCAGGCCGGTGACCAACTGCACCGCTACGACGACATGACCCGCACCCTGCACCTGTCGACCCACCTGCGGCCCGGACAGCGCGCCTTCCGCATGGCGACCCAGCTCGCCCTGCTGGAACACGGCGAGGACCTCGACCGTCAGGCCGCCGAGGACTTCCCGACCGGGTCGCCCACCCACGCCCTGGCCCGCATCGGCGCAGCGCACTACTTCGCCGCCGCGCTGATCCTCCCGTACACCGCCTTCCACGCGGCCGCCGAGGAGTTCCGCTACGACATCGAGCGCCTCACCGACCGCTACGGCCTCGGCTACGAGACCGTCTGCCACCGCCTGAGCACTCTTCAGCGGCCCCGATTGCGGGGCGTGCCGTTCTCGTTCGTCCGGGTGGACCGCGCCGGGAACATGTCCAAACGGCAGTCGGCGACCGGCTTCCACTTCTCCCGGGCCGGCGGCACCTGCCCGCTCTGGAACGTCTACGAGGCATTCGCCGCACCCGGCCGCATCCACCTCCAGGTCGCCGAAATGCCGGACGGACAGCGCTACTTGTGGACGGCCCGCGCGGTCACCCGGCACCGCGGCGGATGGGGAGAGCCCGGCAAGACGTACGCCATCGGGCTCGGCTGCGAGATCCGCCATGCCCACCGGCTGGTCTACTCCGACGGACTCGACCTGGCCAACGACTCCGCGGTGACCGCCATCGGCATGGGGTGCCGGGTGTGTGAGCGGCTGGAGTGCCCGCAGCGGGCCGCGCCGCCGCTCGGCCGTTCCCTGCGCATCGACCAGAACAGCAGCACCTTCGTGCCGTACCCGGTCACGGACCCCTCATGACCGACGGGTCAGCGGGCCTGATCGGAGGCGCGCCGCCCGAGCCTGCGGCCCCCGGCCTCCCGGGCCACCCGCACCCGTTCCGTCACCCCGTCGACCACCGCGCACACCGCGCAGCCCGAGCCCGCACAGGCATGGGCGGCGCCCAGCTCGGCGAGGGCCGTGCCGACGCCGTCCAGCACCCGGAGCAGTTCCTCGACGGTGCCCAACAGGGCGCGCACTCGGGCGCTCTGGCCGCCCACCTGTCGGCGCGTGGCCAGTAACCGGGCGAATTCCTCGCCGGACACGGCGACCAGCTCCTGCCCGTCGATCACGACCGGACGGCCCTGAGGTGCGTCAGCCATCGGCCGGTATCGGTGCGGCCAGGGCGGCGAGCTCCTCAGGGGTACGCGGACCTGCCGCGCCGCCGCTCAGCAGGCCCTGTCCTCGCAGCAGTTCGGCCGCCGCGACACCCCACGGCAACCGCAGTCCGGCCTCGCGCAGGAGATCGGTGCGGGCCAGCATCTCGGGTGCGGGGCCCGTGCGGGCGCCGCCCGGTGTGAGGAGCGCCGCGTCGTCGGCCCAGCGCAGGGCGAGGTCGACGTCATGGGTGGCCATGACCACGGTCGTGCCGCTCGCACGCAGTCCGTCGAGCGTGGCCAGCAGCCGCTCCTGCCCGTCCGGGTCGAGCCCGGCGGTGGGCTCGTCGAGGATCAGCACCCGGGGCCGCATCGCCACGGCACCGGCGATCGCGGTCCGCTTGCGCTGCCCGTAGGAGAGCAGATGGGTGGGCCGTTCGGCGAGGGCCGTGATGTCCAGCGCGGCGAGCGCCTCCTCGACCCGCGCGCGCACCTCGGCATCGGAGAGCCCGAGGTTGAGCGGTCCGAAGGACACGTCCTGCCCGACCGAGGCGGCGAACAGCTGGTCGTCGGGATCCTGCACCACCAACTGGACGGTCGTCCGCAACCGGGTCAGCCCCTTGCGGTCGTACGACACCGTCCGCCCCTCGACGGTGAGTTGGCCCTCGCGCGGCCGAAGTCCCCCGCTCAGCAGCCGCATCAGCGTCGTTTTGCCGCTGCCGTTACGGCCGAGCAGCGCCAGCGCCCGCCCCTCGCGCACCTCGAAGTCCAGGCCGTCGAGCACCGTCGGCCCTTCCTCGTAGGCGTAGGACGCGCCGCTGAGGGCGACCAACTCGGTCATGACAGGGGACCTTCCAGTACGAGGGTGAGGGTGACCAGCGCCACGAGGAGCGCGCAGCTGGCTGCCGTGAAACGGACCGATACCCGAGCCTCGGGCACCAGCACGCGCAGCGTGCCGTCGTAGCCGCGCCCGGCCAGCCCCGCCTGAAGCCGGGTGGCCCGGTCGAAGGCGCGCACGAACGCGGTGGCCCCGAGCCCGCCCAGGGACCGCCAGCTCGCGGCCCGCGTGGTGTGCCCGAGCCGCGCGCCCTGGGCGTCCCGGATCCGCCGCATGGAGTCCAGCAGCAGAAAGCTCATCCGGTACGTCACCAGTGCCACGTCGACCACGGCCGCGGGCACCCCGGCCTTCACCAGCCGCGGCAGCAGATCCGACATGGGCGTGGTGAACGCGAACAGCAGCACACCGAGGGAGGCCGCCGACGTACGCAGCAACAACTCCCCGGCCCGCATGGCACCGTCATCGGCGAGGGAGACGAAGCCCTCCGGCCCGCCCACCTGGACCAGCAGCGTGGCCGCGCCGGTGACGCAGAAGCCCAGCGGCACCCGGTAGGCCCGCCACAGTTTCCGGCCCGGCACGCCCGCCGGACCCAGCAGCACCACGAGCGCGGTCGCCAGGACCAGCGCGGCGCCCGGCCAGGGCGGCAGGGAGATCGCGAGCACGGTGAGACCGAGCCCGAGCACGGCCTTGTCCACGGGATGGCGGCGGCGCCAGCGACTGCTGTGCGCAGCCGCGTCGATCGGCAGCACGAGGGCTCAGACCCCTTCGCCGTCCGACTCCCCGGCGCCGCCCACGCCGACGGCATCGCGCTCCCTGGCCCGCTGCTCACCCTGCTTGCGGCCGCGCCGCAGCCCGAAGTAGTAGGCGAGCACACCGGCCCCGAGGGCCGCCTGGAGGGAGAACAGCGCCGACTCGATCTCCCCGGACGGCGGTTCGTACAGGGGCGAGAACCACGGCTCGTAGTCCGGTTCGATCTCGGTGATCGCCGTCTCCGCCTCGCCGTCGGAGCCGGTGAACGGCTCCTCCTTGTGATCGCCCATCCCGAGGACCAGCGGCATGACCGCGAGCAGGGCCACGGCGAGCAGAAGCAGCAGGTTGATCTTGGTGTTACGGCTCACCGGGCCACCGTCTCGTTCGACTCGGTCCGGACCGGCTTGCTCCCGGACAGGAGCACTCCGAGCCGGGTCAGCTCGCCCTTGCTGGACTGCACGAGCAGCCGCATGACCAGCACCGTGAGCAGCCCCTCGCTCACCGCGAGCGGGATCTGGGTGACCGCGAAGATGGAGCCGAACTTGCCTAGCGCGCCCAGGAAGCCGCTGCTCGGGTCGGGGAAGGCGAGCGCCAGCTGGACGCTGGTGACGCAGTAGGTGGACAGGTCGGCGATGAACGCGCCGCAGAACACCGCGGCCATCAGCGGCACGTCGTAGCGCCGTAGCAGCTTGTAGACGGCGTATCCGGCCCAGGGCCCGACGATCGCCATCGAGAAGACGTTCGCGCCGAGCGTGGTCAGGCCGCCGTGCGCGAGCAGCAGGGCCTGGAAGAGCAGGGTGATGGTGCCCAGGACCGCCATGATCGGTGGCCGGAACAGGATGGCGCCCAGACCCGTGCCGGTGGGGTGGGAGCAACTCCCGGTCACCGAGGGCAGCTTGAGGGCGGACAGAACGAAGGTGAAGGCCCCGGAGGCGCCGAGGAGCAGGGTGCTCTCCGGGTGCTCCCTGACCTCACGGGTGAGTGACCGTACTCCGTGAACGACGAACGGCGCGGACGCGACGCCCCAGGCGACCGCGTGCGCCGGTGGCAGAAAACCCTCGGCTATGTGCATGGCCCAGCAGACCCTCTCCAGCACCTCGTGGATGGTTGACGTGCCTTGGCCGGTCTCCTGGCTGACGGGTGACACCGCCCGGTGCTCCGCCTTCCCGGGTCACAAGGACCCAGTGGCTGCCCGCGAGGGCCGGAGCCGGACTTCCCGATCACAGTGGCGAGGGCCGCACCGGCATCACACCGGATTTCCCGTTCACCAAGGCGTGGTGACAGTAATGCCTGATCAGGTCGGCTGACAAGCGCACCTCGGGGGCGCAAAGGCGGCGCACGCCAGCTCATGCGCCCAGAGCGCGCACCTACCGGGGGTCACTCCCAGTGGTAGCCGTCACCGAAGTTGAGGGTGTGCTCCAGGACGTCCTCCAGCGGGTCGTCGAGCTCGATGTCGTTGACGACCGAGACCACGGGCGCGTGATTGCTGACGCCCAGAAGGGGGCCGTCGTGGGCGGCGGCGTCCCCGGCTGTCGCCAGCACCGTCGCGGTCAGGGCAGCGGGGAGGAGGGTGAAGCGTGCGCGCATGAGTGCCTCTCTTTGAGACGGATCCCACACCGTGCGAGGACCCGCTCGGGACGTACCGCGCACCCGGCACACGGAGTCAACACGCCCGGGGAATTCACCTGTACGAGGCGAACGCTCCCCCTTCTCGGACGAGCCGCCGACCGGCCGTTCGGCACCCGCAGGCCCGCCACCGAGGGTCACACAGGGAGCGCGCCCCTGAAGCGGGAGTTGGGTACTTCGGCTTCGGTGGTGGCGAGCCAGCCGTGGCCGTGGGTCAGGTCGTCCCGCATCAGCCCGGGTTCGACGGAGAGGTTGTCGGCCGCCGTGAGCGCGTCGGGAACCCCCTCCGCGTACTTCGCGGCCTCCTCCTCGTCGAAGGCGGTCTCCTGGTACCACGCCTCGAACGGCAGCGGTTCCCCCGCGAAATGCGGATAATCGTAGGTTCCGAAACTGCGCACCCCGCGCCCGTCGCGGGAGACGTACCAGTTCTCGGCGGAGTTATAGGGATCGAGGATGTAAAGGTGCGCCTCACCGCACCGCTCGCTGAGTACGTCCGCGAGCCGGAATCCGTCGAGCTGGTCGATCAACGAGTTGCCCCACACCATGCGCCAGCTCCTGATCGGTACCTCCGAGAGCCAGGACTCGAACTCCGGGGTGATGAACACCCGGTACGCGGTCCGCTTCTCACCCCGCGCGTCCTGGAACTCCAGGCAGTCCTCGGCCCGGGTGGTGGCCTCCACGCCCAGGACCGTCGTCACCGGCCGCAGATCGTGCAGACCCAGAGCGGCCACGGCGTCGTCCATCCGCTCCGCGGGAAAGGCGAGCCACCGGCCGGCCTCCCAGGGAAGCTTCACCGGATGCTCATGGGGAAGCTTGACCTGTATCAGCCGCTCCACCGCGGCCTGGTCGGCCTCGTCGAGCGCGTCCGCACCTGCCAGATCGACCAGCAGTTCAAGGGCTCTGCCGCGCAGCCGCCCGGGGCCCTGCCGACGGATCTCCCGCAGCCGCGGCAGCGCTTCGTCCCCCAGGCGCATGAGGACACCCTTGACGCTTCGGTCGGGGAGGTGGGGCAGGAGGCGTTCGATACCCCGCACACCCAGCGCGAGCAGGCGCCGCTCGGCGGCCTCCCGCACGGCACGATCCCGGTCGGAGAGGTCACGTACGGCGGTGTCAATGGTCGTTTCCGGCATGGGCCACAGCATTACAGGCTCGCCGGTGCTCCCTGACCGACGGCCCCCAAGAGGTGGGCGACCAACGGGTTCTGGTCGTTGCTCCGCCAGGCGACAGCGACACGTGTACGGGCGGTTCCGGGAGAGATCCTCCGGAAGGCGACGCCCTGGAGGCGAATGCGCCGGATGCTCGCCGGAGCCAGGGAGACGCCGAGCCCGGTCTCCACGAGCGCGCACACCGTCTGCCACTCCACCGCGTCCTGAGCGATCCGCGGGACGAACCCCGCCTCCGCGCACAGGCCGAGGATCTGGTCGTACAGGCCCGGACCCACGTCCCTGGGGAGCAGCACGAACGGGGAGTCGGACAAGTCCCCAAGCCTTACGGTCCGTTGCCCGGCCAGCGGGTGCGCGCTGGGCAGTACGGCCACGAAGGGCTCGGTGAGCACCGTCTTGAAGGCGAGTTCCGAGTCGGTGTCGGAGGGCTCGCGCAGGAGGCCGATGTCGATGGTCCGGTCGTGCAGCGCGGTGAGCTGCGGCGCTGTGGTCATTTCCTGGATGTCCAGCCGAACCCCGGGGAACCGTTGCCGGAAGTCGCGCAGCAGACCGGGCAGCACGGTCAGCGCGAGCGAGGCGGCGAACCCGATCCGCAGGCGGCCGGTGCTGCCGCTGCCGACGGCGCGGGCGGCGGCCAGACCGTCGGCGAGGTCGCCGAGGGCCCGGCGGGCGGCGGGGAGCAGTTCGCGCCCGACGGGGGTGAGGGTGACCCGCCCGGGTCCCCGGCTGAACAGCGCGTGCCCGACCTTGTCCTCCAGCCGGCGGATCTGCTGACTCAGCGGCGGCTGCGCGATCCCGAGGCGGGCGGCCGCGTGACCGAAGTGGAGCTCCTCGGCGAGGACGACGAAGGCGTGCAGCTGGGGGAGGGGGAGTTCGGGTCGTTCCATACGTGTAGGGATATCAGCTCATGCCGATCCACGTATTAGACGTATCTTTGCTGGTCACCTAGCGTTCGGCGCATGACAGAGCGACGCGCGATCCTCAGCGGCTCGACGTTCGAGGAGCAGATCGGCTATGCCCGAGCCGTGGTGGACGGCGACTGGGTGCATGTGTCCGGCACGACCGGGTTCGACTACACCACCATGACGATCTCCGACGATGTGGTGGAGCAGGCGGAACAGTGCCTGCGCAACATCGAGGCGGCGCTGACCGAGGCCGAGTGCACCTTCGCGGATGTGGTGCGGGTACGCTATCTCCTGCCCGACCGGGAGGACTTCGAGCCCTGCTGGCCGGTGCTGCGCCGCTGCTTCGGGGATGTCCGCCCGGCCGCGACGATGCTGATGTGCGGACTGGCCGACCCTCGCATGAAGATCGAGATCGAGGTTTACGCGCGACGGGCGGCCGCGGGTTCCGGCCTGGGGGATGGTGTATAGTCGATCTTGAGCTCGCCGCCGCAACACCCGGTGGCCGGTTATGCGTTGGTGGTCCAAGGAAAGACGCCCCGCTTCCTGCGGGGAAATGCAGGTGCAAGGCCTGCCCGGCGCTCGACTTCATGGCCCGTCCCGAACTTCGGGGCGGGCCATGTGTGTTGCCGTGGACGGATTACGCTGGATGTCACCAGCTCCAGGGGGTGCCGCGGGGGTGTCGGGGTGAGCGAGCGCAGTCGCAGACTCAACAGTCTGGTCGTGGCGATGGTGGATGTCCTTCAGGAATCGCCGACTGTTCGGTCACTGGGAGGCCGAGAACTGTGGCGGGAGATGCTCTCCGACGAACTGCGCACCTTCGTGGAGCCCTTCGACGGTGGCCCGCTGCGGGTGTGGCTGATCCAGGTGGTTAAGCAGTGCGCGGAGGTCGGCGAGGGACTCGCGTGCATGGCGCGATCGCTGGAGTACGTGGAGCAGCAGTCGGTGGCGGTCGGCGAACTGTGGCTGTTGGTGGATGAGTGGGAGGCATGCGACCTCTTCGGTGACGTGGAGATCGCGCCGTTGCGGCCCGTACTCGCCTCCTTGGTGTCCGACTTGTTGCCGATGGCGCAGCGCGCGAGCACCCAGAGGAGGCAAGAGCTGCCCCCGTGGTGCGTCACGGGGTGGCACGTCTTCCTCAGCCTGGCCGGAGACAGCGCTCCGACCTATGAACATCCGCCCAGCCTGGTCTTCCTGGACCTGGTCGCCGAGCGACTGGTGGAGGAGGGGCGGGTGAAGGACGCTGCGGCGGTGAACCGCTGGCAGCGCGAAGCGCGGGTATCACTGGGCTTGGAGGTAGCCGAGGCCCGGAAGGCGGGGTATTTCGAGGTGGCCGTCACGCCGCCGCCCGAACCTTCAGGGGAGGCGCCGGCACGCCCCACGCCCTCCGCCTGTTGGACGGTCGGCGGAGCAGTCCTCGTCGGGATCGGCGCCTACGCGTACCTTCCGGATGTTCCCGCGATTCACAACAATCTCGCCGACATGCAGCGTCTGCTGATATCGGATGAGTTCGGCATCCCGGTCGAGAACTGTCGTGTGCTGATGGACCCGAAGGACCCCAGACAGATCCACGCGGCCATCGAGGACGTGATGGAGCAGGTGGACCCGGCGTCCGGCGCCTTTCTCTTCTACTACGCCGGGCACGGCCGCGCGCATCCGTCCCACGGCAGGCTGCTGCTGTCGATGGCGGACTCCCGGGAGCACCAGACGTACTCGTACTGGAGCTTCGACAGCCTGCGCGATCAGATCGCCGACTGCGGTCTGTCCACCCGGCTGGTGATTCTGGACAGTTGCTACAGCGGCTCCGCCCTCGACCTGCTGTCCGGACCGGTCGACGCCTCGTCGGCCGCCATTCGAGGCACCTACGTCATGGCATCCTCGGGCGCCACAGAACCCTCCACCGCCCCCGACGGCGCGCGGTACACCGACTTCACCGGGCAGATTCTCGCCGCGCTGCGGTCCGGGATCCCGGGCGCGGGGCCCGTCGTCGACGCCGACGCGCTCTTCGAGACGGTGCGGGCGCAGTGCCTGGCGAACGGGCTGCCGGTGCCCGCCCGGCAGATCCGCAACGAAGGCTCGAGGATCCCCTTGATGCGGAACAGGGCGTATCAGGTCGTCACTTCGAGCCCGACCATCACTTCGACGCAGTAGGAGGGCCACTTGGGCAACACCGTGCTGTTGACGGACCCCGATGGCGGGAAAGTCCCGGACGCGCTACGGGCGTTCCTCGTGCGCGACCCGATCATGCCGACCGTCGGCAGGGTCAGGTGGCAGCCTCTGACCGGCGCGCGGCCGAGGCCCGGCGAACTCGGCACGGCCATAGACGTACTGACCCTCGTCGTCACCAGCCTGATCGCCCTGCCCTCGGCCATCGACGTGGTGCGCAAGTGGTGCTCGTCGCCCGGACAGACCGGCTCCTCCGTCGTGCTGTCCGTCGGCGAAGTGACCGTCACGGTCACGGCGGCCAGCGCCCCCGACGAGATCGCGGCGATGGCCGCCGCGCTGACGACCGCATTACGCGCGGACGGGGACGGCGACAGCACGACGGACGACGACCCTTCGTGATCGCCTAGGCTCGAATCCACCGCCGCAGTGCCTCGACCGTGTCCTCCGGCGTGGTGTTGAAGCACAGCCGGATCCCGGGCGCCGCCTCGGTCAGGACGTTGATCAGGCGCTCGAACAGCAGCGTGTGCTCCGGCAGCATCCGGATGCCGCCACCGATCATCGCCAGGCCGAACGTGTGCTCCTTGAGCCGCTCCCGAACGGTCGCCTCGGCACGGTCCGCAGAGGCGTCGATCAGCAGCAGGAAGGCATCGAACCCGGCATCGAGCAAAGCCGCATTGGCCTCCGCGATCCGGGCGGTCAGCACGGCCTCGTCGATCCCCTCCGGCGTCCGGCTGTAGTCGAGCGCACTCGGATGCAGCCCGATGGACAGCACCTTCGTGCCGCGCGGTAACGGTGTTGAGCCGGTCGATTCCTGCATGGCGGGTTCCCCCTCGGATCGTGGTGCGCTGATTCTGCCGGTGTATCACGGAAGTCGGGCGGGAGTGCCTTGTTGACGCTTCGTCAACGCAGTGGTTGAGTGGCTGAGCCACTGGACCACTGGGTTGCTGGGAGTCGGTATGGGCGTACTGCCGCGGGAGAGCACGGTCGACGTACTGGAGAAGCGGCTGCGGGAGGACATCCTGGCCGGTCGGCATCCGGCCGGGAGTTATCTGCCTCCCGAGCGCGAGCTGGCCGACGAGTTCGGGGTCAACCGCACCACGCTCAAGCATGCGTTCGGCAGGCTCGTGCATTCAGGGCTGCTGGAGACCAAGCACGGCGTGGGGACCCGCGTCCGGGACTTCCTCCGCCTCGGCGGGGCGGATCTGCTACCGATGCTCGTGGGGCACAGCCCGGACTGGATCGGCGAGATCTTCGAAGTGCGGTGCAGTATCGGCGAGTTGATCGCGGAGCGTGCCGCAGCCCGAGCTACCGCCGCCCAAGTTGCCGAACTGAGGCGGCTGGTGGCGGCGATCGGGGACGCGGAGGGCGGCGAGGAGGCGCAGCTGGCGGATGCCGAGGTGCACCGGGCACTGGCCCGCGCGACCGGCAACCGCGTGTACGTGCTGCTGACCAACACCCTGTTCAATGCCTATCTGCCGGTGCGTGCCGCCCTGGTGGGGCCCTTCGTCGATGCGCGGGCCGCCCATGACCGACTGGCACCGGTGGTGGAAGCCGTCGCAGCGAGCGACGCGCCGGCGGCCCGCGCCGCGGCCGGCGCCTATCTGTCGGCGACGGAACGCATCATGCTCGACGACCTGGCACGCGCCCGTCGACGCCGGGACGGTGCCTGATGCCCGCCCGGACAACGACGTTCAAGGAGACGATGCTGGGCCGGGTGCACCTGGCCGACGAGGACCGCGACCGCCCGATGCGGCTCGACCTCGTGGCCCGGACGGAAACGGTGCTGCTGCCCCACCGCACCACGCAGGCCCACGTGACGGGGCGGGTCCGCATAGCGGGCCGGGCCGACGACCCGGAAGCCGAGGGCGAGTTGGAGATCTCACCGCTCGCCCGCCGAAGGATCCGCTACCGCGTCACCTTCACGCTGGAGGGCCGCCGCCTGGTGCTGGACGGCTGGAAGTCCGTCTCGCCCGCACGGCCGCTCACCTCGATGACCGTACTGCCGTTCAGCCTGTACGAGGACGGTGAGCGGGTGGGCGAGGGACGACTGCGCTTCCCCGTCACCACCGGCCTGGTCCCGTTCCTGACGAGCTTCCGTTTCCCGCGCACGGCCGAAGCCGCCGGGGATCTCGCACCACGCTGGGACGGTAAGCCGGGCCGGACCGAGGTCTGGTACACGACCCTGACCGATCCCGCGACCGGCACCGGAGTGTGGCTGCACCACGAAGTCGTGGCACCCACCGACGGCTCCGGCGCCTACGCACACGGCTGGGTGGCCGTGTTCCCCAAGGACGGCCCCGCCGAACACGCCCGCTTCGGCCCTCTGTCATGGACGGGGCACGACGAGGCGTACGACACCAAGGGCATCCTCGTCCGACCCGGCCGACTGGCAGGCACGGCAGGCCCCTTCACCTGGGAACTCACCGAGACTCCGCAAGGCCCGCCGCTCCACACCTTCCCCCGCTGGTCGTGGCGGCGCCCCTGGCTTCCGGCCAGCCAGATGCTGCCCGCCGCCCGCTGCCGCTACGACGGAACGGTCCACCACGGCACGGGCGAACTGCGGCTGGAGGGAGCAGTCGGCGCGAGTGCCCGGATCTACGGCCATGGCAACGCTCGGCGTTGGGCGTGGCTGCACGCGGACCTGGGCGACGGTGACGTTCTGGAGATCATCGCGGCGGTGTCCATGCGACGGGGCCTGGACCGGCTGCCTCCCCTGGTGTTCCTGCGCCTGCTGCACAACGGGCGTACCTGGCCCCGCCGTTCCGAACGGGCCGCCGTGGGCTGGGCGGGGCTCGGCCGGTTCCGGGCGGAGTTGGGGCTGCCCGAATGGCGGGTGGCCGGGCGCGTGGGCAGGCGCCGGATCCGGGTGACGGTGACGCAACCGCCCGAGCGGACACTGGCCCTGGATTACACGGACCCCGACGGATCCGCCGCGGTGTGCCGTAACAGTGAGACCGCGGACGCCGTGGTGACCGTGGAGCGCTGGTGGGGCAGGTGGCGGCAGGATGCCGTATGGCGGCTGTCGGGCACCGCCCATGCGGAGGTCGGTGACCGGTGAAGGTGACTCCCGCCTCGGCCCTGGTCGCGGCACTGCTCGCGGACGACGGCACCGCCGAGTGGACGGCGGCGGTACCGGGGCGCCTTGAGACCCTGCTCGCTGCCCTGCCTGCTTCCGCCCGTGCCGGGGTACGTGGTGCGGCCTGGGCGATCGACACCTACGCCGTGGCCCGCACGGGTGCGCGCCTGGCCGCGCTGGGCGGTCCGGAACGGGAGCGCGTGGTGTCGGAACTCGCTTCCCGCCGCGCCCTGTTGCCGCTTCTGGACGCGGTCAAGGTGCCGGTGCTGCTGGCGGCCGGCACCGAACGAGCGCTGCACCGGGCGCCGACGCCGTCGCCGTCGCGGCCCGCCCCGATCGATCCGCCGCTGGAGCTGACGCCTGCGCGCGACTGGCCGACACGGTCGACTGCCGATGCGGTCGTGGTCGGTTCGGGTGCGGGCGGTGCCATGGCCGCGCGGACACTGGCCCGTGCGGGTATGCGCGTGGTGGTGCTGGAGGAAGGGGAGCATCACTCGACCGCGTCCTTCGGGCGGCGGGCGCCTCTGGACCGTTTCACCGATCTCTACCGCGACGGCGGTGCGACGATCGCCCTCGGGAATCCGCCGCTGGTGCTGCCGGTCGGCCGGGCGGTCGGCGGCACGACGGTCGTGAACTCCGGTACGTGTTATCGCACTCCGGCCCATGTCGTGTCGCGTTGGCTGAGCCGGTACGGCTTCGCCGTGGCCGAGGGTTTCGACGTGTGCCTGGACGAGGTGGAGCGCACCTTGCGTGTGGCACGGCAGCCGCTGGACGTGATCGGCACCAACGGGCGGCTCGCCCTGGCCGGTGCGGAGGAACTCGGCTGGGCCGCGGGGCCGCTGCGACGCAACGCGCCCGGGTGCAGGGGCTCGTGTCAGTGTGTGGTCGGCTGTCCCACGGGTGCCAAGCAGAGCGTGCAGCTCTCCGTCCTGCCCGACGCCTGCGCGTCCGGTGCCCGGATCGTGACGGGCGCTCGGGTCCGGCGGATCCTCGTCGACCCCGACCGGCCGGGTGGCCCGCGCGCCTCCGGAGTGGTGGTGAGCCGCCAGGACGGCAGCGAACTGGAGATCCTCAGCCCGGTGGTCGTGGTCGCTGCCGGCGCCCTCCAGACGCCGCAGCTGCTACGCCGCTCGGGTCTGGGCAGGCACCCGGGGGTGGGCCGAAACCTGAGCGTGCACCCGGCCGTGAGCGTCGCGGGCCGGTTCGGTCAGCCGGTCACGGACGGCGCGGCCGTGCTTCAGAGCGTCGGCGTGGAGCAACTGCACAGCGACGGCATCCTGATCGAGGCCACCGCAGCGCCGCCTGGGATGACGTCCTTCGTACTGCCGGGGGTCGGTCGGCCCCTGCGCCGAGAACTGGATACGACGGAGCACCTGGCCACCTTCGGCGCCATGATCGCCGATCAGCCCTCGGGACGGGTCCTGGGCCGAGAGCGCACTCTGCTCCGCTACGACCTGTCGCCCCGAGACGCGGCCCGCCTCCTGAGAGCCCAGCAGGCCATGGGCGACCTGCTGTTCGCCGCGGGAGCCGAGGAAGTCCTGACCGGCGTCCCCCAGGCGCCGCGCGCAAGCACCCCGCACGAGCTGAAGGCTGTGCTGAGCAGCGTGTCGGCACGCCAACTCCATGTGTCCGCCTTCCACCCCACGGGCACGGCGGCCGCCGGTTCGGATCCGGGGAGTTCACCCACAGACCCCGACGGCCGCCTGCGCGGCGTTCACGGCGTCCTGATCGCCGACGGCTCGGTGCTGCCGAGTTGCCCGGAGGTGAATCCTCAACTGAGCATCATGGCGGCGGCCCTGGCCGTTTCCGAACGCTACGTGGCGCAGATGTGAAGCGGCGGGGCCGGTCGTCAGGCGCTGATGTCAGTGGTGTGGTCCAGAATGCGGCGCAGCAAGATCAACACCGGCCCTCAGGGGTGAGCGGTGTCCGTCCTCCGCCGGAAAGGCCGCGCCGATGCCGCACCAGCCCTTGTTTGACGAGCCGGGCACCCTTGCCGAGACACACCTGACCCGCCCCCGACGGGCCATGGCCCCCCTCGCCGCGCCCGCGGCCGACGTGCTGCGCATCGTGTCAGACCCGCGCACCCCCGTGTTCGTCACCGCGATGGCGGGCGGACGACTCCGCTACGGCTACTGGCGCGCGGCCGGGTCGGGTGGCGGCGTCGGAGGCTGCCACGTCGCCTTGCCGACGGACGTGTGCGAGGAGCTCCGCTCGGCGGGACGGATCACGCTGGGGGCGCCGGTGAGCGACCCGGGGAAGACGACGTACCGGGTCAGCGCGGTGGGCGCGGAGGCGGGGCGGGAGAGGGTTCGGGCCGCATAGGGGACGAGTATGCGCAACCTTCGGTTGCGCATAAGAGGGCGAGGGTCTACCGTTATACGCAACCAAAGGTTGCCAATGGCTGGGAGAGCCCCATGGAGTACGGCAGCATCGAGCGGGAGATCCACATCGACGCCACGCCCGAGGTGGTGTACGAGGTCGTGAGCAAGCCCGAGCATCTGCGGGAGTGGTGGCCGGACGAGGCGGAGCTGGCACCGGTACCCGGTGGCACCGGGGTCATCACGTTCGGTGACAAGGACTCGGCGGAGGCGACGGTGGTACCGCTCACCGTGATCGAGGCCGATCCGCCGCGCCGCTTCTCCTTCCGGTGGGTGTACGACGAGGGCCTGACCGCCGCGCCGGACAACTCGCTCCTGGTGACGTTCGAGCTGGTGCCCTCCGGTGCGGGCACCCTGCTGCGCTTCTCCGAGACGGGATTCCGGGAGAAGGGCTGGGAGGCGGCCGTACTCGAGGAGCAGTACCGCGAGCACGTCACCGGGTGGGACTACTTCCTGCCTCGCCTCGTCGCGTACGTCGCCCGGGTGGTGTCGACGCGGTGAACGTCACCGTTGACGACGAGCTGTGGTCGGCGGTGGGGGACCCCACTCGGCGCCGGATGCTGGACGTCCTGCTTGCCGACGGCGGCGGCACGCCGACCACCCTGAGCGGTCAGCTCCCGGTGACGCGGCAGGCCGTGGCCAAACACCTCGGCGTCCTCCACCGGGTCGGGCTGGTGCATGTGACGCCGGCCGGGCGCGAGCGCCGCTATGAGGTGGACCAGGCGCAACTCGCCCGAGCGGTCGCCCAGTTGACGGCCGTCGGGACCGCATGGGACGCCCGGTTGCAGCGCATCAAGCGCATCGCCGAGGCGATCCAGCGCGCCCAGAAGGACTGAACCCTCCAATTGGCCGCGCCCGACACGGGCGCCCGAACGAAGAATGAGGCAGCGACATGGTGGACATCCTGCACAGGGTCGGAGTCGTCTCGTCACCCGACGACGTCTATGCCGCCCTGACGACCATTGACGGACTGGCGGGCTGGTGGACCGAGGACACGGACGGTGACAGCGACGTCGGGGGAGTGATCAAGTTCCGCTTCGAGCCCGGCGGTTTCGACATGAAGGTGCTGGAGGCCAAGCCGGCCGAGCGCGTGCTCTGGGAGGTCGTCGACGGCCCTGAGGAATGGATCGGTACGCGGATCTCCTTCGACCTGAAGCAGGAGGATGCCTTCACGATCATTCTGTTCCGGCACGAGGGCTGGAAGGAACCCGTGGAGTTCATGTACCACTGCTCCACCAAGTGGGCGACGTTCCTCATGAGCCTGAAGAAGCTTGCCGAGACGGGCAAGGGTGATCCCGCGCCCCACGATGTGCAGATCAGCAACTGGCACTAGGACGACAAAGCGGCGCGGCACCCGTGCCGCGCCTTCGTCTGCGATTCGCCCTTTTTCTGAGACTCTGTCACTCCATGTGCCCTCTGGGTACGGGGTACGTCCTTAAGGGGTGCGCTTGAACGCGGTGATGCGGAGCCGGGTGACGAAAACCGCCGCAGGAGTCTCGGCGGTAGTGCTTCTGCTGCTGACGGGTTGTGAGGTGCCGGGGGTCTACCGGCCCGCGCGCCCGGCCTCGGGCGGTCCGTTCACGTTCTACGTGAGTCCCGACGGCGACGACGACAACGACGGTATGTCACCGGAGAATCCGTGGCGGACCCTCGATCACGCGAACAGCGTGCGCTTCCAGCCAGGGGATCGGCTCCGGCTCAAGGGCGGCGAACGGTTCCGCGGCAGTATCACGCTGGACGAGGACGAAGCGGGCAGCTCCAGGAACCCGGTGGTCATCGGAACGTACGGCGTCGGCCGGGCCACCGTCGCGCCGCGCGGCCGGTCTGCCATCACCGTACGCGACACCGCCGGCGTGGAGATCAGGAACCTCTCGCTAATCGGTGACCGCAAGGCGCTGCGAAAAGGGGTCGGGATCGCCGTCCGCACAGCGCTTCCGGGCAGTCGCAGGCTCGAGCACGTCAGGATCTCGAACGTGGAGGTCAGGGGCTTCCAGAACGGCATCAGCCTCGGGGCCGACGAGGGCGCGGTCGCGGGCTTCGACGACGTACGGATCTCCGATGTGGCGGTGCACCACAACCTCGAGAGCGGGCTGGCCTTCTACGGCCCCGAGTTCAAGGCCAGCCGCCCTGCCTACGCGCACAAGGGGCTGCGCATCGAGCGGGTCAAGGCGTACGCCAACGCCGGCGACCCCAGGAGCGTCGAGCGCAACACAGGCAGTGGCATCACGCTCGGCAGCGTCCAGAACGCCAGACTGACGCACTCGGTGGCCCATGACAACGGATCGAAGTCGGCCACCGACGCCGAGGAGGGTCCCGAGGGCATCTGGGTGTACGACTCCACCGGAGTGGTGCTGGAGAAGAACAAGTCGTACCGCAATCGCACCGGATCACGAGTGGACGGCGGCGGTTTCGGCCTTGACAACAACGTGTCCTCCTCCGTCATGCAGTACAACCTCGCGTACGGCAACGACGGACCCGGCTTCCTCGTCTACTCCGGGCAGGCGACCGGAGCTCACCGGGACAACATCGTTCGCTTCAACATGAGCTGGGACGACGCCCGGAAGCTGCCCGAGTACGGCGGCATCGTCGCCTATGGCACCCGCATGAAGAATCTGGAGATCTACCACAACACGGTGGTGATGCGTTCGGCGGACCTGGCCTCCGCCGAGTCGGCGGGGAGCAGGCCCCCAGCACTGCGGCTGCGCGATGGTATGCGGGGCGTGCGCGTCCTGAACAACATCCTCGCCACCGACGGCGGCCCTGTTGTTGCGACGGAGTCGGCGTACGCCCCGGGCACCATCCAGCTGCAGGGCAACAACTACTACAGCACGGGCCCTTGGGCGTTGGAGTGGGGTGCGCAGCGCTTCGCGTCGCTGGACGACTGGCGTGCCTCCTCCCAGCAGGAATTCCTCGCAGGCGAACCCACCGGCACCAGTGACGACCCGTGCCTGACCGGTCTGGAGGTCCCCATTGCTGCCCGGGCTCACGCCGGGAACCTGGTGCCCCGCTGTGAGGTCCGGGCGCCGGTCGGCGTAGGCCCGCAGGCTCTGGGCTCCGGGCTCGGCGGCGCCGACTACTTCGGCAAGACTCTCCCCAAGGTGCTGTCGGCCGGAGCCGCGCAGTCCGGCACCGCTCGCTGAGCAGACCATGATTCTGCCCTGCTCTCACGGTCGAGGATCGTGAGAGCAGGGCAGAGGTGTTTCCGAGGGAGGAGCTACGGCCTGCCCGCGGGGGTGCGGTGCGTCTGGCCGGTCTGAGACGTGATCGTGGTCCGCAGAAGTTCTACGGCGTGGGCGCTCGGCAGCCGGTCCGACGGCGTGGGCCGCCCCAGCGCCCTGACGGTCCAGCCAGCGGCCCGCCACTCGTCGTGCGGGAGGGCGTTGCGCGCATCGATGAGGAGTGGCTCGTCGACCACCCGGGCCAGCTCGGCTGGATCCACCTCGCCATACTGATCCCACTCGGTCAGGTGCAGCACGATGTCAGCGCCCTGACAGGCAGCCAGAAGATCTGAGCCGCAGTGCAGTTGCGGGTGGGCCAGCCGTGCGTTTTTGGCACCCACGGGGTCGTGCACGCGGACGTCGGCACCCTCCTGATGCAGCGACGAAGCGACGGCCAGCGCCGGGGAGTCGCGCACGTCGTCGGAGTTCGGCTTGAAGGTGGCGCCCAGGACGGCGACCCGGCGTCCGGTCAGCGTGCCGCCGACCATCCGACGCGCGAGTGCGACGGTCCGGGTCCGCTGCCGTTGGTTGATTTCGTCCACTTGCAGGAGAAACGCCACCGCCGGACCGACGCCCAACTCGTGGGCGCGTGCGGCGAACGCCCGGATGTCCTTGGGCAGGCAGCCGCCACCGAACCCCAGGCCCGCTCTGAGGAAGCGCCTGCCGATCCGGGTGTCGTGGCCGATGGCTTCGGCGAGGGTGACGACATCCGCGCCCGCGGCGTCGCAGACCTCCGCCATCGCGTTGATGAAGGAGATCTTCGTGGCGAGGAAGGAGTTGGCCGCGACCTTCACGAGTTCGGCGGTGTTCGGGTCGGTGCTGATGTAGGGCACGCCCGCTGCCAGGATCGGGGCGTACAGGCTGCGCAGCGTGGCGTCCGCGTTTGGACTGGTCACACCCACGACGAGCCGGTCCGGACGCAGTGTGTCCTCGATCGCGAAACCCTCACGCAGGAACTCGGGGTTCCATGCCACCTCAGCCCGCACTCCCGTCGGCACGAGCCCGGCGATGCGGTCGGTCAGGCGTGAGGTCGTGCCCACCGGCACCGTGGACTTGCCGACCACCAGACACCGCGCGGTCAGGTGCGGCGCAAGCCCGTCCACGACGGCGTCCACATGGTGAAGGTCCGCTGCCCCGCCGTCTTTTCGCTGCGGGGTCCCCACGCACAGGAAGTGGACCTCGCCGTGCGCCGCCGCATCGCGCAGGTTGGTGGTGAAGCGCAGGCGTCCCGAGGCCAGCGCCCGGGTCAGCAGATCGTCGAAACCCGGTTCGTAGAACGGGGCCCGGCCTTCGGCGAGGGCCTTGATCTTCTCGGCGTCGACGTCCACACCGAGGACGTCGTGCCCGATGTCGGCCATGCACACGGCGTGCACAGCTCCGAGGTATCCCGTACCGATGACGGTCAACCGCATGCGTTGTTCTCCTGTCTTTCGGAGAGGGGCGGTGGGATGGCGTACGGGACGTGTCAGGGTGCGTAGCCGTACGGATTGTGCTGCTGGAAGTTCCAGGCGTCGCGGCACATCGCGGCCAGGTCGCGCTGTGCGGTCCACCCCCAGCTCGCGGTGGCCTTCGCCGGATCGGCGACGAGTTCCGCGACGTCGCCGGGGCGGCGCTCGGTGATGCGGTACGGGATCTGCCTCCCGCAGACCTCCTCGAAGACGCGCACGAGGTCGAGGACGGACGCGCCATGCCCGGTGCCGAGGTTGAACACCCGCATGCCGGGCACGTCGTCGATGTGGTCGAGGGCGACGCGGTGCCCCTCGGCGACGTCGACGACGTGGAGGTAGTCGCGGACCCCCGTGCCGTCCGGCGTCGGATAGTCGTCGCCGAAGACGCTGAGCTCGTCGCGGCGCCCCACGGCGATCTGGGTGAGGAACGGCATGATGTTGTCGGGTACGCCGCGCGGGTCTTCCCCGAGCAGACCGGTGGGATGTGCGCCCGCCGGGTTGAAGTACCGGAGCGCCAGCACCCGCAGTTCGGGCACGTGCAGGCACTGGTCCGCGAGGATCTGCTCGCAGGTCCACTTGGTGGTGGCGTAGGGGTTGGTGGGAGCGGCCGGGGACTCTTCAGTGAGTGGGACGGATGTCGCGTCGCCGTAGATCGAGCAGGACGAGGAGAACACCAGCCGGTGCACGCCGTGGTCGTGCATCGCCGACACCAGTGCCGTGGTGCCGCCGACGTTGATGTCGTAGTACGCCAGCGGGATCCGGACCGACTCGCCGACGGCCTTCTTCGCGGCGAAGTGGATCACGGAGTCGATCGGATGGCGTGAGAAGACCGAGTCCAGGGACCGCCGGTCCCGGACATCCGCGACATGGGTCGCGGACAGCCGACGGCCTGCGATCTTCTCGACGCGTTCAAGTGCCACGGGGGAGCTGTTGGAGTGGTCGTCGAGTACGACAACCTCGTGGCCGGAGCGGAGGAGTTCGACACAGGTGTGACTGCCGATGAAGCCGGCACCCCCGGTGACCAGGACCGTCTGGGACACGTGGAACCTCGTTTCTTGATCGGCCACGGGGGCCGTCACCAGGCGTAGAAGCCGGTGAGATAGGTAGGGAAGACGGCGACTGCCGCGGCCAGCGGAAGCAGCGACAACAGGCCCGTGACGAGGGGAAGGACCGCCGTGCCCAGAGCCCGAAAGGCCGAGGCGCCCGTTGCCCGCTTGGTCTCCTTCACGTGCAGCGCGGCGATCGCGAGCGTCGCGATGGAGTAGGAGACGGCACCGAGGAGACACAGGAAGACGTAGCCGACGGCGGGGCCGGTGAACTGGCCGACGAGCGCGGAGCATGACAGGAAGAGTGTGATCAGCAGGTACGGAGCGACCGTGCGCAGCGGCAGCGGCTCCAGTCCGTCCCGCTTCTTCGGGGTGACCTTGAAGGTGATCTGGCGGGGGCGCACCTTCTGCATGACGGCGGCCAGTACGCCCCAGGCGACGTAGGGCCAGCGGGAGAGCCCGAAGAGCCAGATCTCCCAGCTGAGGATCGGGGAGTCCTTGGGTCGCAGCAGACCGCGGCGGCGGCACAGCAGCGTCAGCAGGATCAGCCAGACGGACATGCTCCAGAAGTGCGCCAGGAACTCCAGGTAGTTGACGTCGATCCAGGGAGCACCCGTGACGGCGGCGATCGGCGGCAGGAGGATGCCCATGACGGTCGCCATCGCCAGCAGCGGGTAGTACATCACCGCGGCGGAGAAGCGCAGGCGCAGCTTGAGCGGCATCCGGCTCAGGTGGCGCGGCAGCATCCCGAGCAGCATGACGGCGAGACTGCGGGACCACTGGAACTCCTGCGTGATCATCGCGCTGAAGGTGAGCGGACCCTCGCCGTGCGCTTCGGCGTCGATCGCGAAGGCACCCTGCCAGCCGGCCGAGTTGAGCAGGAAGGTGGTGGAGAAGTCCTCTGCCAGTTCGGGGCCGAGGCCACCGATGTCCCGCAGCGCCTGCGTGCGTACGGCGTAGTGCGAACCGATGCACACGGGGGCGAGCCCGGCGGAGTGCCCCAGTTGCACAGGTCCGTGGAACATCGCCTCACGTTGCAGCCGGCCGCGGGCAGCCCAGGACTCGTCGGCGTTGGAGTCGCAGATACTGGGAGCCGCGACGTAGCCGATGCCCGGATCGGCGAAGGGACGGACGACTTCGGCGAGGTACCCGGGGCTGGGAACGTGATCGCAGTCGAGCTGGGCGACCACGTCGTAGTGGGCGTACCCCCAGTGGTCGTAGAAGAAGGCGAGGTTGCCCTCCTTGCACCGGGTGCGGCGAGGCCAGTCGGCCCGGTGGTAGTCGGTGCGGCCACGTCGGCAGGAGACCTGTACGCCGTGGGTTCGGCACCAGTGGATGATCTCCTCGGAGGGGTCCTCGTCGCACAGCCAGACGTCGTAGGGGTGCGGGAAGTTCTGGCCGAGCATCGCTTCCAGCGTGGTCCGGGCGATGTCCCAGCCCTCGGACGGAGCGCGGGTGACCACGAAGGCGGTGCGCAGTGCCGCCACCTCGACGGCCGGATCGAAGCGCCGCATCCGGATCAGCGCCACGAGGAAGTGGATCGGAAGGTAGGTCAGGTACAGGAGCAGCGCGCTGTTGATGACGAGCCCCAGCCAGCCGATGCGGTGGGACGGCTGGAGCCACCAGATCCAGAACCAGACGAGGCAGACGCTCCAGCCGAGGGACAACAGCGCGACTACGAGGCGATCGAGGCGTGAGAACGCCGGCACGAAGCCGGAGGAGCGGACCGTGTGCCCACGCGTCGGTCTCGCGAGGACCGGGCCGTCCGGGCCGATCGACGCCACGGCACCGCCGGAAAGGCGCCGGATCTGTTCGCCCAGCTCGCCCCATTCCGTGGGTGCGTCCGGATCGAGTGTGGGATGCGGCGGACTCGGGACGGTCTGGGTCCCCTGGGCGGGACCCTGCTCCAAGGACGTCATGACAGCGATTTCTCCGGGCGGCGTGACAGCAGGCCGTTGTGTGTGGGGGCGGGGAGGGGACAGCTGGCCGCATCGGGGTGTGCGCACCGGTGCGGCCCTGGCGCGACTCAGCTGTCGGAAACGGACGGCGGTACGGATACGGCGCTGGGTGCAAGGTCGGTCACGGCGGTTGCCGGGCCGGGGATCGCCTGAGGGGTGGTGCCTGCGGTGATCGCCGGTGCGGACAGCGGGACCGTGTCGTCCTGGCCGCCGCGGATCGCGGCGGCCGAAGCGCCGAGGCGGTCCGGCCGGGCGCTGAAGTAGGCGACGGTCCTGCGCAGGCCTTCGGTGATGTCGATCTCCGGCTGCCAGCCCAGCACCTCACGGGCGCGGGTGATCACCGGGCGGCGGCGGCCGGGGTCGTCGACGGGCAGGGGGTGGTACTTCACCGCGGAGGCGGAACCGGTCATCGCCCGTACGATCTCGGCGAGTTCGGAGACGGTGCGCTCCACGGGGTTGCCAAGGTTGAAGGGCCCCATCTCGGACGAGTCGAGGAGCGCCACGAGACCGCGGACGAGGTCGTCGACGTAGCAGAAGCTGCGGGTCTGTGTGCCGTCACCGTAGATGGTGAGCGGTTCGCCGGTCAGTGCCTGGGTGATGAAACTGGACACGACACGACCGTCGTGCGGTCGCATCCGTGGGCCGTAGGTGTTGAAGATCCGGGCGATGCCGACAGAGAGGCCGTGCGTGCGGCGGTATGCGGCGGACACTGCTTCGGCGTAGCGTTTCGCCTCGTCGTACACGCTGCGGGGCCCGATGGAGTTGACATTGCCCCAGTAGGCCTCCTCCTGCGGGTGGACCAGCGGATCGCCGTAGATCTCACTGGTCGACGCGAGGATGAAGCGGGAGTTGTGGCGCAGGGCCAGGCGCAGGGCGTTCTCGGTGCCTCGGCTGCCGACGGCCAGGGTCTCCAGCGGCTGACGCAGGTAGTCCGGCGGGGAAGCGGGGGACGCCAGATGGGCGACGGCATCGACGCGGCCGCGGATCTCCACGGACACACTGACGTCTGCGTGGTGGAACTCGAAGGCGGGGTCGGACAGGAGATGGGCGATGTTCTCGGGATCCCCCGTCGAGAAATTGTCGAGGCACACCACAGAGTCACCGCGCCGCAAGAGCGCCTCGCACAGGTGCGACCCAAGGAAACCACCGCCGCCGGTCACGGCAACGCGCATCTGTTTCTCCAGGAATGAGAAGCGAAATGGCCTCACGGCTCTCTCGCGCTGAACAATGGACGACAGTTCGATGAGGGGGCGCTCACCGGTTGAGCTCGGTAGGCGGATCTTTCTCGGATGAAGTAGGACGAGAGTATGGGCATACGTGGTGATTTCTGTGGAGCGAATTCGAGGGGGTGGGCCGTTCGGCCGTTGCTGCCCGCAGGGAGTGCACCGGGGTTCCCGCCCAGCTCAGGGGCGTCGTCAATTCCGACTGAGGCAGTCCGTGTGGTGTCACACGCACGTGTGAGTCACGGCGTCCTGATCAGGCGTGGCAGCATGGCCGTGTGGCCGATCTTCTGTGGGACGACGTGAGCGCCTTCTTCGACCCGCATTCGACGGGGTCGCTGCCGGACCTGAGTGTCCCCGGGACCACGGTGGAGGACTGGCAGGCGGTCCTCGATCTTGTCCAGGCGCAGGGCTGGACGCACGAGTACTTCGAGGGTGAGACGCGGCTGCCGCTGCCGCCGGCGGAGACCGTGCTGTCCCGCCCGCCGGATGCCGAGTGCCCGTCTCTGCGGGTGTGGCCGGTCGCCGAGGTGCTCGCGATCTTCCGGTTCTACTGGGACGAGGAGATCGACTTCGATGTCGACCTGCGGGAGTTGCAGGGGCAGGAGCGACTGGATGTGCTGTGCGGCTTTCTGCGCGCGATCGGGCGGCGGCTGGGAAAGCCGGTGCTGATGGATCCGGAGGGGTGCCACGGGCACCCGGTGCTCGGGTTTGACGTAGCGGCGGATCGAGTCGTGCTGCTCGCGTAGCCGTCGCTACGACGCGGCTGTTTCGGGATGTGGTGTCGGCAGGTCGCGGGCGATCTCCGTCAGGAGTTCGGGTACTGACGCGTGCAGGAAGAAGTGACCGCCGGTCAGCATGCGCAGGCGGGAGCCGGACGAGGTCTGGCGGCGCCACCCGGGCAGTCTGGCCGGGGTGACCAGAGTGTCGGCTGTGCCGCCGAAGACCGTCAGGGGGACCGGGAGCGGGGGCTCGTCCTGGTAGTCGTAGCTTTCCAGGACGGAGAAGTCGGCGCGTAGGGTGGGGAGCATCAGGGCCATCAACTCGGGGTCTTCCAGGACTTCTTGAGGCGTGCCGCCCAGTTCGCGCAGGCGCTCCATTACGCGCTCGTCCGGTGCGCCGTCCAAGGGTGGGAACTCGGGGGGTGCGTCGGGGGCCGAGCGGCCCGAGACGAACAGGTGGGCTGGGAGCGGGCGGCCGCGGCGGCGTAGGGCCCTTGTCAGCTCGAACGCCAACAGCCCGCCCATGCTGTGGCCGAAGATGGCGAACGGTCGGTCGAGGAACGGGGCGATCGCGCCTGTCAGGCCGTCCACCAGCGGGCGGAGTCTGCTGACCGGTGGGTCGCTGAAGCGGCTGCCCCGGCCGGGGAGTTCCAGCGGGCAGATCTGGATGTGCTCGGGCGCGAGTGCGTGCCACTCGCGGTACGCCGAGGCGGCACCGCCCGCGTACGGAAGGCAGAACAGCCGGAAAGCGGCTTGCTCTCTGGGCGTCCAGCGGCCGAACCACGGGTTGTTCACTTCGGGTGCTCCTTCCCGGCGCGGCGGTGCGCGGTGGGCGATGGTCAGACGTCGAGCAATTGCAGGGCGCGGGAAGGACAGCGCCCCACCGCACCACGGACCGCCGCGATCCGCTCGGCCGGCGGTTCGGGGCGCAGCACCACCACGGTGCCGTCGTCATCGGACTGGTCGAACAGATCGGGCACGGTCAGCGCGCACATGCCCGAGCCGATGCATACCTCGGGGTCGGCCTTGATACGCATGCTCGTCCTCGCTCCAGACGGAAAAGACCGGGAAGTTACCGTTCGGTTGCGGACCTGGACGGTGCACGGAATCCATCCGTGCACGAATCAATTGATTTATGGCTCAAATTGCCGCATGCGCGCAGACCCCACATTCCAAGAATGGGCCCGTCAGGTCAAGGGCCGTTGTGTTACCGCCGGTTCCGAACCCCCGTGAGGGGGTGCGTTGTTGGACCGACCGCCCCGATCTGGCCACTTCTGAGTGGTGGTCCGGCAACCCTGGCCGTGGACGGTGTTCTGGCGGTCACCGTCCGAGCGTAACGCGCGTAGATCCAGTATCGGGGGTGCTGCTGCACTCCTTGACACCCGCCTCGGGAACGACCGATATTAAGCCGTCAAATTCTGTCGATGCCGGTCCTCCAAGGGAGAAATCCGTGGACGAGCGCGGACGTTCGGAACCCCGCCCCGACTCCCGTTGTGCCACCCGCAGGCCCCTCACCAGCAGCTGAGCTGATCGCACGACCCGGCCACACAGGTCAAGGCCGGCATTCCGCGCCACCGCGCTTCCCTGGCGCGTTCGCGAGTGCCGTCTTCTCCGGTGGACCCCCCCATACAGGACCGGGCCCTCGCCCCGCGCAAGCCCGGCCTGAACAAGCGCCACAGGAACTCGCCGGATTCTTGGCGGGACGCTCAACACGACGCCGTCCTGAAGAGCTATGGAGGGAGCGCCGCGTGTCCGACGCACGGCCAGGTGAACAGCCGAAGTTGACCATCGACGAAACTGACATCACCCAGAAGTCGAAGTTAATTCCCGTCACATCCTTAACGGCGGCCGACTCTCCTCGGCTCGCGGGGGAGATCGAGGAGCACGCGCGGACCCTGGCCGAGTCGGAGGCCGACCTGCCGCCCATCGTCGTCCACCGACCCACCATGCGGGTCGTCGACGGCATGCACCGGCTGCGCGCGGCCGTACTGCGCGGCGACGACCTCATCGAGGTCCGGTTCGTGGAGGGCAGCGCGGAGGACGCCTTCGTGCTCGCCGTCCAACTCAACGCCGAACACGGGATGCCGCTGTCCCGGCAGGACCGGGTCGCGGCGGCGGTGCGCATCATGGAGAGCCACCCGGCCTGGTCCGACCGGCGCATCGCCGCCGTCACCGGACTCTCCCCCGGGGTGGTGGGCTCGCTCCGCACGCGCGCCGACAGCACCCCTCAACTCACCCTGCGCATCGGCAGGGACGGCCGGAAACGGCCGGTCGACGGGGCCGCCGGGAGACTCGCCGCCAGCAAGGTCATCGCCGAGACCCCGGACGCCTCGCTGCGGGAGATCGCGAGCCGGGCGGGCATCGCGGTGGCCACCGCACGGGACGTCCGCAGACGCATACGGCTGGGACAGGACCCGGTGACGCCGAAGCTCCGGCCGACCGCCCTCGCCGCCGACGACACCGCCGAGGACGCCGGTGACCGGTCCGACGCCTCCGGACCGGCGACCGAGCCACCGGTGTGGGAAGGCGTGCTGTCCAGCATGCGCAGGGACCCCTCGCTGCGGATGTCCCTGATCGGCCGCACCCTGCTCCAGCTGCTGCGCGCCCACCTCCTCACCACGGAACAGCGCCAGGACCTCATCGACGGCATCCCGGCCCACCGCGCCGCCGACGTGGCGCAGATGGCCCGGATGTGCGCTTCCCGGTGGATGGAGTTCGCCATCGACATCGAGGGCCGCGGCTCGGCCGGCACCGGCGCTGCGGGGGAGCAGCACGTACGGCAAGTCTCCTCCGGCGCCTGAGCGTTCGGCACCCCACCAGGAAGCGGAGCGCGTCTAGACGGTCGCGGGTTCCGTGCGGAACCGGTCGATCGCCTCCTCGTGCCTCGCCCGGAACTCGGGATCCCGTACCCCGAGGCCCGGGCGGGGGGCGAGGCACAGTACGCCGACCTTGCCCTGATGCCGGTTGTGATGGACGTCGTACACGGCCTGTGCGGTCTGCTCCAGCGGAACGACCTGGGAGAGGGTGGGGTGGACCCGCCCCTTGGCGATGAGCCGGTTCGCCTCCCACGCCTCCCGGTAGTTGGCGAAGTGGGTGCCGATGATCCGCTTGAGGTGCATCCAGAGATAGCGGTTGTCGAAGCTGTGCTCATAGCCGCTGGTGGACGCGCAGCTGACGATCGTGCCGCCGCGGCGGGCGACGTACACGCTGGCCCCGAAGGTCTCCCGCCCGGGGTGCTCGAAGACGATGTCCGGGTCCTCGCCGCCGGTCAACTCCCGGATGCGAGCCCCGAATCGCCGCCACTCCCGCTGGTCCTGGGTGTGCTCGTCCTTCCAGAAGCGGTAGCCCTCGGCGGACCGGTCGATCACCAGTTCCGCGCCCATCCGCCGGCACACCTCCGCCTTCTGCGGGCTGGACACCACACACACCGGTGTGGCCCCGCCGTTCAGCGCGAGTTGGGTGGCGTACGAGCCGAGGCCGCCGGACGCTCCCCAGATCAGCACGTTGTCGCCTTGCTTCATCCGTGCCCCGTTGGCGGAGACCAACTGCCGGTAGGCGGTGGAGTTGACCAGTCCGGAGGCCGCCGACTCCTCCCAGCTGAGGTGGCGCGGTTTCGGCATCAGCTGGTTCGCCTTGACCAGCGCCAGTTCGGCCAGCCCGCCGAAGTTGGTCTCGAAACCCCAGATCCGCTGCTCCGGGTCGAGCATGGTGTCCGCGTGCCCGTCGGGATGGTCCAGTTCGACCGACAGACAGTGCGCGACCACCTCGTCGCCCGGCTTCCATGCCGTGACGCCCTCACCGCGGCGCAGCACCACCCCGGCCAGATCGGAACCGAGCACGTGGTACGGCAGATCGTGCCGGGCCGCCTGCGGTGACGTCCTGCCGTACCGGGCGAGGAACTGGAAGGTCGGCAGCGGCTCGAAGATCGACGACCACACGGTGTTGTGGTTGATGCCGCTCGCCATCACCGCGATCAGCACCTCGCCGGCGGCGGGTTCGGGCGTGGCGACCTCGTCGAGGTGCAGGGACTTGCGCGGGTCCTTGTCGCGCCCGCTGAGCCCCTCGAACATCGCCACCTCGTCGGCGTGCAGGGTGATCCCCCGGTAGTGCTCGGGCACCGGAAGTGCCGCGAATGCGTCCGGCTCACCGGCCTGGATCGCTTCGACGATGTTCTGCATGTTTCGGGGTCCCCCTTCGGTCCCGGAGAAATGCCATTCATACTGCACTCGACCGAAGTTCGAGTACAGAGCGTCTCATCCGAGCATGCGCCAATGGGTGTTCAACTGTCCGATCCGGTCAGTTGAACACCCCCGTTCCTTTCCGCTGTACCCCGACTCAAGTGACTTTCGAGGACGTTCCTTGACGGGCTGACCGGGCTCCTGGATGCTGATTTTCCGAACGGGGAATTCATGCTGGAATTAGATTCCGTCCCGGCAACTTCTCATTCATCGACCGCCCGAGCAGCCGCCACCCGAAGGTAATTCTCCGGGTAATTCCGGGTGTACGACGGATTTCTGCGGCGTCCCGCGATGGTTTATTCGAGCTGCCCAACGTGAGAGGAACGTCCCATGCCGGGCCGCGATTCCGAATCGCTTGTCGACCATTTCCGGGCGACCTTCGCCGACCATCCGCAGGCCCGGACCTTCCGGTTCCTCGTGGACGGCGAGGGCGAGCCGCAGTCCATGACCGACGCCGAGGTCGACCTGCGGGCACGCACCATCGCCGCGGTGCTCAGAGAGCGGTACTCGGCCGGCGAGCGCGCACTGATCCTGTGCCCGTCCGGGCTGGACTACATGGTGTCCTTCTTCGCCTGTCTCTACGCCGGGATCATCGCCGTCCCCGCCTATCCGCCGGACCCGGCCTTCCTCAAGCGGACCCTGCCGCGCCTAGTCGGCGTCATCGAGGACGCCGAGCCGGTGGTCATCCTCGCCCCGGCGAAGACGGTCGCCCTGGCCGACACCTTCCAGGAGCACGCGCCGGCGCTGCGGTCCATCACCTGGCTCGCGGTCGACGACCTCGACACCGCGGCCGCCGACGGCTGGCGGCACCCCGGGACCCGCCGGGACGACATCGCCTTCCTCCAGTACACCTCCGGCTCCACCAGCCGCCCCAAGGGCGTGATGGTCAGCCACGGCAACCTGCTGCACAACATCGACGCCGCGTTCGACCGGGTCTTCGACCGCGACGCCACCGACCAGCACGTCGTCAGCTGGCTGCCGCCCTTCCACGACATGGGCCTGATCTTCAGCCTGCTGACCCCGCCGTACGCGGGACTCCCCGTCACCTTCATGGCGCCGTACTCCTTCCTGAAGCGGCCCTACCGCTGGCTGAAGGCGATCTCGGACACCGGCGCGACGGCCAGCGCCGCCCCCAACTTCGCCTACGACCTCACAGTGGCGAAGGTGACGGAGAAGGAGCGCGAGACCCTCGACCTGAGCCGGTGGCGCTCCGCGGCGAACGGCGCCGAGCCGGTGCGGCGGGAGACCATGGAGCGCTTCACCGCCGCCTTCGCCGACTGCGGCTTCCGCGCCACCGCGCACCAGCCCTCCTACGGGCTGGCAGAGGGCACCTTGATGGTCTCCACCTGTGATGTGAACGCCACCGCGGTGTGGCGGGACCTGGCGCCGGACGCGCTGGCCGCGGGCAGGGCCGAGGACGCGGCGCCGGGCGGACCGTCCCGGACTGTGGTCGGGTGCGGCACCTCGATGTCCGACCAGCGGGTGGCGATCGTCGACCCGCGCACCCGCACCGCGCTGCCCGACGGCTCCGTGGGCGAGATCTGGGTGGCAGGGCCGAGCGTCGCCCACGGGTACTGGCACCGCGCCGAAGAGACCGAGGACATCTTCCGCGCCCACCTCGCCGACACGGGTGAGGGGCCCTTCCTGCGCACCGGCGACGTCGGCTTCGTCGACGGCCCGGAGGTCTACGTCACCGGCCGGGCCAAGGACGTCATCATCATCGCGGGCCGCAACCACTACCCGCAGGACATCGAACGCACCGTGGAGTCGCTGGACCGCGGACTGCGTGAGGGCTGCGGAGTGGCGGGCTCCCGCGACCTCGACGGCGAGGAACGCCTGATCGTCATCCAGGAGTACCGCGGCAGCAAGGACCCCGCCGAGCACCAGCGGATCATCGTCGCGATCCGCGAGGAACTCGCCCGGGAACACGGGCTCCAGGTGTACGCCGTGGCCCTGGTGCGGGCCGGGTCCGTACCGAAGACCACCAGCGGGAAACTCCAGCGCTCCGCTTGCCTGGACGGCTTCATGCGGGGCGAGTTGAAGACGGTGGCCGTGTGGCGGCAGGACCGGGACGGGGTCGTGCCCGGTGCTTCCGCCGAACCCACCGGTCCTGCGGGTCCCGACGCCGCCCCTGAGATCGAGGGCTGGCTGAGAGAAGTGCTGGCCGATGCCATCGGCAGCCGTCCGGCAGCCATCGACCCGACCGTGCCGTTCGCCGCGTACGGTCTCCAGTCGGTGCAGATGGTCACGATGGCCGGTGATCTCGAACGCCGCCTCGGCCGGCCGGTGGAGGCGACCGTGGTGTGGGAACACCCCACGGTGGAAAAGCTCGCCCGGCATCTGGCCGGAACCCAGGCCACACCCACGACTCCGCAGGCCCTTCCCTCGGCGCCCGCTGACGCCGACCCCATTGCCGTGGTCGGCATCGGCTGCCGCTTCCCCGGCGGCGCCGACAGCCCCGACGGCTTCTGGCAGTTGCTGCGCGAGGGACGCGACGCGATCACCGAGGTGCCCGCGGAACGGTGGAACACCGAGGACTTCACCGCCGAGGACCCCAAGACACCCGGCCGCACCAACAGCCGCTGGGGCGGATTCCTCGACGGCGTCGACCGGTTCGACCCGGGCTTCTTCGGCATCGCCCGCCAGGAAGCCGTACGGATGGACCCGCAGCAGCGGCTGCTCGCCGAGGTCGCCCACGAGGCCCTGGAGGACGCGGGGCTGCCCGCCGACCGGCTGGCCGGATCGCAGGCCGGCGTCTTCGTCGGCGTCTCCACCTTCGACTACGCCATGCACCAGCTGCGCGACCTGGACGCGATCGACGCCTACACCGGCACCGGCAGCGCGCTCAGCATCGCCGCCAACCGGCTGTCGTACCTGCTGGACCTGCGCGGCCCCAGTATCGCCGTGGACACCGCGTGCTCCTCCTCGCTGGTCGCGGTCCTCCAGGCCGTCGCGAGCCTGGAGCGGGGCGACTGCGAACTGGCGCTGGCGGGCGGGGTGAACCTGGTGCTGTCACCGGCGCAGGCCATCAACTTCAGCAAGGCGGGCGCGATGTCCGCCGACGGGCGGTGCAAGCCCTTCGACGCCGCCGCCGACGGCTATGTGCGCTCCGAGGGCGCCGGAGTCGTCGTGCTCAAGCCGCTCAGCCGGGCGTTGGCGGACGGGGACCGGGTGTACGCGGTGATCCGGGGCGGCGCGGTCAACTCCGACGGCGCCAGCAACGGCCTGATGGCTCCCAACCCGCAGGCGCAGGAGGCGGTGCTGCGCGCCGCGTACACCAGGGCCGGGGTGCGCCCGGCGGATGTGCGCTACGTCGAGGCGCACGGCACCGGCACCAGCCTCGGTGACCCGATCGAGGCCAAGGCGCTCGGCGCGGTGCTCGGCGAGGGACGTGACCCTCAACAGCCGTGCCTGATCGGCTCGGTGAAGTCGAACCTCGGGCACATGGAGGCGGCGGCCGGTATCGGCGGGCTGATCAAGACCGCCCTGGTGCTGCACCACCGGGCCGTGCCGCCGACCGTGCACTACCGGGAGCCCAATCCGCACATCCCCTTCGACCGGTTGCCGCTGCGGGTGGCGGACGCTCTGAAGCCCTGGCCCGGCGACGACGGCCCGGCTCTCGCGGGCGTCAGCTCGTTCGGGTTCGGCGGCACCAACGCCCACCTGGTGCTCGAAGCGGCCCCGCCGGCCGTCCCTCGGCCGGCTCCCGAAGGAGCCGTGCTGCTGCCCGTGTCGGCCCGCACCGAGCAGGCCCTGCGCGGGCTGGCCGCCCGATACGAGGCACGGCTCGCTGATCCCGACCTCACGCCTGGCGCCCTCGCCTCGGCGGCCGCGCTGCGCCGCACCCACCACGAGCACCGGCTGGCCTGCACCGGCACCACCGTGGACGAACTCCGGGCCGGTCTGGCCGCGTTCGCCCGCGGCGAGCAGGTCACGGGGCTCAGTGCCGGAGTCCGGCGCGTGGGGCGGCGGCCCCGGCCGGTGTTCGTCTGTGCCGGGCAGGGCCCCCGTTGGTGGCCGGTGGCCGCGGACCTGCTCGCGGGCGAGCCCGTGTTCCGGGCCGTCATCGAACGGGCCGACGCCCTGCTGCGCCGCCACACCGACTTCTCCCTGCTGGAGCAGCTCGCCGCCGACCAGAACAGCTCCCGGCTGGCGGACACCGCGGTCGGCCAACCCGCCCTCGTCGCCGTCCAGATCGCGCTGGCCGCGCTGTGGCGGTCCTGGGGCGTGGAGCCCGCCGCCGTCGTCGGGCACAGCGTCGGCGAGATCAGCGCGGCCCACCTCTCGGGCGCGCTCTCCCTGGAGGACGCCCTCGTCGTCGCGCTGCACCGCGGCACCGTGCTGCACGCCGCCTCGGGCAAGGGCCGGATGGCCGTCGTGGGCCTCCCGGCGGACGAGGTACGGCAGTTGCTCACCGATCGCAGGCCGGGACCGGTGTGGGTGGCGGCGGCCAACAGCCCCTCCTCGAGCGTCCTGTCCGGCGAGGCCGCCGCGCTGACGGAGCTGGCCCGCGCCCTGGAGGCCGAGGGCGTGTACTGCCGCCTGCTGGAGTCCGTCGACTTCGCCTCGCACTGTCCCCTGATGGAACCCGTCGCGAGCGAACTGTGGCGGCTGCTCCCCGGATTGACACCGCGTGCCGCGGCCGTACCGATGCTCTCCACCGTCACCGGCGAACCGGTCTCCGGCGAGTCCTTGGACGCGGAGTACTGGGCCTCCAACCTCACCCGGCCGGTCCTCTTCGACGGCGCCGTCACCGCGCTCGCCGAGTCCGGGCACGACATGTTCATCGAGCTCTCCCCGCACCCGATGCTCATCGACGCCATGGCGGAACGGCTCTCCTCGTACGAGGACACGGTCGCCGTGCCCTCCCTGCGCCGCGACGAACCGGGCCGGGCCGCCGTACTGACCGCGCTCGGGCGGCTGTACAGCGCGGGCTTCCAGGTCGAGTGGCAGCGCGTGTACGGCGCACCCGGCCCGGTGACGGACCTGCCGACCTACCCGTGGCAGCGCACCCGGTGTTGGTTCGGCGAGGAGACGGCTGTACGGCGTCCCGTGGGGGACGGTCATCCCGTGCTGCGCTCGCATGTGCGCTCGGCGGTCGCGCCGCACGCCGACCACTGGTCCGCGCCCGTGGACCTGGCGGGCTTCGGCTACTTGACGGACCATCAGGTCGCCGGGGCGGCAGTGCTGCCCGCGAGCCTGGTCCTGGACGCGGCGCTGGCCGCGGCCCGTACCCGGCTGGGCGCGGACGCGACCGTGACCGATCTGCATCTGACCCGGCTGACCGCGATGCCGGACCGCTCCGAGGCGGACACCGTGCAACTGGTGCTCCTGCCCGGGACCGCGGAGACCGGCTCACTGCGCCTGTTCACGCGCGGCGGCGAGGACGACGACTGGGCCCAGGCCGCGCACGGCTCCTACCACCGCGCCTCCGACCGGTCCGGCGCCGACCCGCTCTCCGAGGTGCGGGCCCGCTGCGCCACCGTCGTCGAGGCCGGGGACCACTACGCGGCCATGCGCCGGTCGGGGCTGTTCTACGGCCCGGCCTTCCAGGGCGTGGGCGAACTGTGGCGGGGATCCGGCGAGGCCCTCGCCCGGCTGCGCGACCGGGCGGACCTGACCGACGACCTGGGCGCCCATCTCGTCCATCCGGCAGTCCTGGACAGCGCCTTGCAGGCGTTGGGCGCGGCCCTGGGCGACATACCGGGGAGCGCCACGTATCTGCCGGTGCGCGTGGGCGGGTTCACCCTCTTCGCCGAGCGTGCCGTGCCTCGGTGGGCCCATGCCTCGGTCGCCGCGCCGGAGGCGGACGCCGACGAGATCACCGGCGCCGGCGTCGTGCTGTACGACGACTCGGGCGCTGTCGTCGGGGAGTTGACCGGGGTCGCTCTGCGCCGCGTGAACGGGACGGACGCCCGGGATCCGGCGAGCCGGGACCTGTACGGCGTCGCCTGGGACGAGGCCGAAGCCGTCGGTGAGGGCCGGGCCGGGCGGTGGCTGCTGTTCGCGGACCGGGGTGGCGTGGGCGCCGGAATCGCCGCCGCGCTCGCCGCACGCGGCGGCACCTGTGCGACCGTCACCGCCGGGCCCGCCTACCGCGTGACGGAACCCGGCCGTTACGAGATCGACCCCGACAGCCCGGAGCATCTCGCCGCCCTGCTGGCCGACTTCGGGGACGGCCTGGACGGGATCGTGGACGCCCGGGCCCTGGACCTCGACCTCACCGAGGACGCCACCCCCGAGCAGCTCCTCGCCGCGCATGACGCCGCCTGCGTCCCCGCTCTGCGTCTTGTACAGCAACTCGCCCCGCTGGATTCAGCGCCCCGCCTGGTGCTCCTCACCCGAGGCGCACAGCAGGCAGAGGAGGGTGACCGGACCGCCGTCGCCCAGGCCGCGTTGTGGGGCCTGGCCCGGGTCGCGAAGCTGGAGCACGGGGAACTGCGCCCGGTCATCGTCGACTTGGATCCGGCCCGCCCCCAGGGCGAGGCCGAGCGGATCGTGGACGAGCTGCTGCGCCCCGGCGACGACGACCAGGTCGCCCTGCGTGCCGGAACCCGCCGCACTCCGGCGCTGCGGCCCTGGACGGGCGGCAGTGTGGCTGGGGAGCAGGTACCACGCTGGCCCTTCGACCCCGCCCGCGACGGCAACCACCGCATCCTGGCGGCGCGTCCGGGCATGCTGTCGAGCCTGCGACCCACCCATTGGCACCGGACTCCGCCCGGCCCCGGCCAGGTGGAGATCGAAGTGGCCGCGGCCGGGCTGAACTTCAGCGATGTGCTCAAGGCCATGAACACCTACCCGGGCGCCGAGGGCATCGTGCCGCTGGGCGCCGAGTGCGCGGGCCGGGTCAGCGCGGTGGGCGAGGGAGTGACCCAGGTCCGGGTGGGCGACGCGGTGATGGCGGTCGGCGCGCACGGCATGGCGGCCTTCACCACCGTCAGCGGCGCGCTGGTCACCCGGCAGCCTCAGGGGCTCACCCCCGAACAGGCCGCCGCCGTGCCCATCGCGTTCCTCACCGCCGTCCACGCCCTGGAGCAACTGGCCCGCCTTCGCAAGGGCGAGACGGTGCTCATCCACTCCGCGACCGGGGGAGTCGGCCTCGCCGCCCTCCAGGTGGCCCAGCGGTGCGGGGCCCAGGTCTTCGCCACCGCGGGCAGCGAGGAGAAGCGGGACCTGTTGCGCTCGCTGGGTGTGGAACACGTGATGGACTCCCGCTCCCTGGCCTTCGCCGACGAGATCACGAGTGCCACCGACGGACGGGGCGTCGATGTGGTCCTCAACTCGACGACCGGTGAGGCGCTGATCCGCAGCATGCGACTGCTCGCCCCCGGCGGGCGGTTCGTGGAGATCGGCAAGCGCGACATCTTCGACGACAGCCACATCGGCCTGGGCTTCTTCAAGGACAACCGGGCCTTCTTCGCCGTAGACCTGGAGCAGACCATCCGTGAGCGGGACGGTCTGATCGCCGAACTCCTCGACGAGGTCGGACAGGGCTTCCAGCGAGGGGAGTTCACCGCGCTGCCGGTGACCGTCCATGCGTACGGCGAGGCAGCCTCCGCGTTCGCCACGATGGCCAGGGCCCAGCACATCGGCAAGCTGGTGCTCCGGCCCGAGAAGCGTCAACTGATCGCCAAGGGACCGGAGTCGGCCCCCGTCCGGCCTGACGCGAGCTATCTGATCACCGGTGGTCTGGGCGCTCTCGGGCTGGAGACCGCGCGCTATCTGGTGGCTCAAGGCGCTCGGCACCTGGTGCTGGTCGGTCGCAGTGCGCCGTCGACCGAGGCCGAGCGGGCCGTCACCGAACTGCGCGGCTCGGCGGAGGTGAGCACCCTCCGCGCCGATCTGTCCCGGCACGACGACGTGGCGGACGTGCTGGCCCGGATCGACGCCGACATGCCGCCGCTGGCCGGCGTCGTACACGCCGCCGGCGTCCTCGACGACGGGCTGCTGACCGGACTCGACCCGGACCGGTTCCGTGCCGTCGCCGCGCCCAAGTCCGTCGCCGCCTGGCATCTGCACCGCGCCACGGCCGGGCGCGACCTGGACTTCTTCGTCCTGTACTCCTCCGCGGCGGCGGTCCTCGGCTCTCCCGGCCAGGGCAACTACGCCGCCGCGAGCGCCTTCGTCGACGCCCTCGCCCACCACCGCAGGTCGCTCGGCCTGCCCGCGCTGAGCATCGACTGGGGCCCCTGGGCCGAGATCGGTCTGGCGGCCCGGCCCGACCGCGGCGCCGCCCTGTCGGCCCGCGGTGTGCGGAGCATCAGCCCCGAGCAGGGCATCGCCACCTTGGACCTGCTGTTGCGCGGTTCCGCGACCCAGCTCTGCGTGCTGCCGGTGGACCGCGACGGGCTGAGCGGCCACACCGGCGGTGGCCTGCTGGGCACCCTCGCGGACGATTCCGGGCGCGCCGAAGCCGGACCGCGCGGGCAGGACGACGTACGACGCCGGATGCTCGCCGTCGAACCCGGGCGCCGCCGCAGGGCGGTGCTCATCGACCACTGCCGCGCCTTGGCCGCACGCGTCGTGGGCGCCGAACCGGCGACCGTCGACACCAGCGCCCCGTTCACCGCCATGGGCTTCGACTCGCTGCTCGCCCTGGAACTGCGCATGGGCTTGGAAACCTCCCTCGGGGTGTCCCTGCCGACCACCGTCACCTGGCGCTTCCCGGCAATCGACAAGCTCGTGCCCTTCCTCGCCGAGCGCATGGAGATCGAGCTGGAGATCGACCTGGAGTCGGTCGTCCCGGCCGCGCCCCCGCCCGTACCCGCCGCCCCGGAACCCGCCGGCGACGACGGGTCGCCGGACCTCGACACGATGTCGGCCGCCGAGCTCGAAGCGCTGCTGCTGGCCAAGACGAACCAGATCGACGAAGGGGGTCTGCGATGACGGGACCGGGACAGGGCGGCACTTCGGCCGATACCCTCAGGCGCGCCTATCTGACCATGGAGCGGCTCCAGCGCCGGATCGAGGAGTACGAGCGCGCGGGCAGCGAGCCGATCGCCATCGTGGGCGTGGGCTGCCGGTTCCCCGGCGGCGTCAACGACCCCGACACCTACTGGCAGTTGCTCACCGACGGGGTCGACGCCGTCCGCGACATCCCGGCGGACCGGTGGGACAACGAGGCCTTCTACGACGAGGAACGCGGCAGGACGGGTGTGATCAACACCCGCAGCGGCGGATTCCTGGACCGTATCGACCGGTTCGACCACGACTTCTTCGGGATCTCCCGGCGCGAGGCTCTGGCCATGGACCCGCATCAGCGGCTGACACTGGAAGTGGCCTGGGAGGCGCTGGAGAACGCGGGGCAGGCCCCTTCCGGCCTGGCGGGCAGCCGGACCGGTGTGTTCATGGGCGTGGCCAGCTCCGACCATGTGGCATCCCGGATCCGCTACCCCGAGGACGTCACCGCCTACACCAGTTCCGGCGCCGCACTCAGCTTCATCCCCGGGCGTATCGCCTACCTCCTCGATCTGCGCGGCCCCAACGTGGCCCTCGACACCGCCTGTTCCTCGTCCCTGGTCGCGGTGCACCAGGCCTGCCAGAGCCTGCGCACGGGGGAGTGCGACACGGCGCTGGCCGGCGGCGTCAACGTGGTGCTGTCCCCGGTGCTGCTGATCTCCCAGTCGGCGTTCGGCTCGGTGTCCCGTAAGGGCTGCGCGAGCACCTTCTCCGACGACGCGGACGGCTATGTACGGGGCGAGGGGTGCGGGGTCGTCGTCCTCAAACGGCTCTCCGACGCGCTGCGCGACGGTGACCGCGTGCTCGCCATGGTCCGCGGGGGAGCGGTCGGCCAGGACGGCCGCAGCTCCGGCATCACCGCCCCCAACGGCGCCGCCCAGCGCGAGGTGTACCGGGCCGCCCTCGCCGCCGGCGGCGTCGCACCGCACCAGGTGGGCCTGATCGAGACGCACGGCACCGGCACCCGGCTCGGTGACCCCATCGAGGCCGAGTCGCTCGCCGACGTCTACGGGCGGCCCGACGGCCCGCCGGTGTACCTCGGCGCCGTGAAGACCAACTTCGGTCACCTGGAGGCCGCGGCCGGTGCCGCCGGACTGATCAAGGCCGCCCTGTGCCTGGCCCACGGCACGATCCCGCCCAACCTCCACTTCACCCGCCTGAACTCGAACATCTCCTTCGAGGGCACGACGTTCACGGTGCCCACCCGGGTCACCGACTGGCCCGAGCCGGACGACTCGCCGCGCTTCGCCGCCGTGAGCAGCTTCGGGCTCAGCGGCACCAACGCGCATCTGATCCTGGAGCAGGCCAGGAGCGCCCCCGCGGTTGCCCGCGACGAGCTCCGCCCCGCGTCGGTCCTCCCCTTGTCCGCGAGGACCGAGACCGCCCTGGAGAGCCTCGCGCGCCGCTACCGGGACCGGCTCCGCGCGACGGACGACGCCCCGCTCGCCGACCTGTGCCACTCCGCCGGCACCGGCCGCTCGCACTTCCGGCACCGGCTCGCCACCGTCGGCGCGACCCGCGAGGAGGTCGCCGACCGGCTGGACGCCTTCCTGCGCGGCGAGGACGGTCCCGGACTGGCCCACGACGAGGCCGAGGACACCGAGGTCGCCTTCCTCTTCACCGGCCAGGGCGCCCAGCGCGCCGGCATGACACGCCGCCTCTACGAGACCCAGCCCACCTTCCGCCGGACCCTCGACGCCTGCGCCGAGATCCTCCGGCCGCAGCTGGAACGGCCGTTGCTGTCCGTGCTGTTCCCGGACGACCCGGCGGACGACCGGATCAACGACACCGCCTACGCCCAACCGGCCACGTTCGCCGTGGAGTACGCGATGGCGCAGCTGTGGCGGTCCTGGGGGGTGGAACCGGCCGCCGTCATCGGCCACAGCTTCGGCGAGTGCGTGGCCGCCTGTGTGGCGGGCGCCATGTCCCTGGAGGACGGCCTGGCGTTCACCGTCGAACGGGCCCGCATCATCGAGCAGTTCTGCAAGCCGGGCACGATGGCGGCGGTGTTCGCGCCGGAGGCCGAGGTGGCGGCGCGGATCGCGGACGACCTCGACCGGATCTCGATCGCCGCCGTCAACGGCCCGGCCAACACGACCATCTCCGGGGAGCGGGACCTGGTCGAGGAGATATGCGCCGAGTTCACGGCGCGCGGCATCACCGCCAAGCCGCTGCACATCGCCTCCGCGGGCCACTCGCCGCTCATGGACCCGGTGCTTGACCCCCTGCGCAGGGCCGCCCAGAAGATCGCCTTCAGGGCCCCGGCCATCCCGCTGGTCTCCAACGTCACCGGCGACCTGTGGCCCTGGGACCAGGCCCCGGACGCCGAGCACTGGTGCCGTCACGTGCGGCACACCGTGCGTTTCTCCGACGGCGTGCGGACCCTGCACGATCTGGGATACCGGGCCTTCCTGGAGGTCGGTCCCGCGCCCACGCTGCTCGGACTGGTCAGCGACGCCCTGCCGCCCGACCACGACGACCTCCTGCTGCCCAGCCTGCGCCCGAAGACCGACGACTGGGAGGTCCTGCTCCCGACGGTCGCGGCCCTCTACGCGCGCGGCGCCGGGATCGACTGGGCCGGCTTCGACCGCGACTACACCCGGGCCAGGACCGCGCTGCCCACCTACCCCTTCGACCCCACCGAGTGCTGGGAACCGCCTCGGCCCTGGCACCGCACCGACGCCCCCACCGAGGCCCCCGCCGACGCCGAAGCCCCCCGGCAGGAGCCCACGGCTGCCCCGGCCCGCCGCCGCGGCAGGCGCCGCAACAGCCCCATCCCCACCGCCGAGGAACTGCTGAACCTGGCCGAGGCGGAGCGGCTGCCCACGCTCACCGCACAGTTCGTCCTCGGCGTGCAGAACGTCCTCGGCTCGGCGTCCGCCTCCGCCGGTGTGGACGAGCCGCTGACCGGTCTCGGGCTGGACTCGCTGATGGCCGTCGAACTGCGCAACGACATCCAGAACCGGCTCCAGGTCACGCTGCCGATCACCGACTTCCTCGGCGGCGCCACCATCCGCTCCGTCGCGGAAGGCGTACTCGAACGGCTCGCCTCCGGCGACGACGCCGGGCCCGCAGAGGGCACCGCGAGCGCCCCGAGCGCGCGAACCGCGCCGATCCGCCGTCGTCGACGCGCCGACGACAGCGCCGCCGCCGACGTACTGGCGCAGCTGGGCGATGCCGTGGCCGGCGAGGAACCGCCGGCCACGCAGGGAGAGGGCCGGCCGTGACCGACGATCTCGACGCACGGCTGGCCGCCCTCTCCCCGGAACAGCGGGCCCGGTTCGACGAACTGATGGCCCGGCGCGAGGCGGCCGAGGACACCTTCCCGCTGTCCGTCCTGCAACGCGGCACCTGGTTCCTGGAACAGCTACGGCCGCACAACCCCGGCTACATCGTGCCCGGCGCCGTCCGCGTCGAAGGGCACCTGGACGCCGATGTCCTGCGGGCCGCCGTCACTGAGATCGTGCGACGCCACGAGGCGCTGCGCACCACCTTCCGCACCGACAACGGCACCCCGGTCCAGGTCGTGCACCCCGAACCGGCCGTGGACTTCCAGGAGACCGACCTGAGCGGCGACCGCTTCACCGCCGCCGACCGGCAGCGTCACCTCGACGAAGCCCTCACCGAGCCGCTCGACATCGCCTCCGGACCGCTGCTGCGGGTACGGCTGCTGCGCACCGGCGCCGACGAGGCGGTGCTCGTGTCCGCCATGCACCACCTGATCTCCGACCGCTGGTCCACCGCGGTGTTCCTGTCCGAACTGACCGAGCTCTACGAGGCGTTCGCGGCCGGCCGGCCCTCCCCGCTGCCCGAGCTGGAGATCCAGTACGGCGACTTCGCCGACTGGCAGCACCAGCAACTGGCCGACGGCGCCTGGGAGGAGGACCTGGCGTACTGGCTGCGGCACCTCGACGGCGCACCCTCCGCGCTCGACCTGCCCACCGACCGGCCCCGCCCCGCCGTGCAGGGCTTCAACGGCAGCTTCGTCCCGGTCGAGCTGACGCCCGCCCTGATGCGGGAGCTGGGCGCGCTGGCCGGCCGGCACGGCGCCACCCCGTACATGGCCCTGCTCGCCGTGCTCCAGATCCTCCTGCACCGCCACAGCGGCCAGGACGACCTGGTCGTCGCCGTGCCCGTAGCACAGCGCGATCGAGCCGAAGTCGAGCCGCTCATCGGCTACTTCGTCAACACCATGGCGATCAGGACCGACATCGGCGCCAACCCCACCTTCACCACCGTCCTGACCCGGGTCCGCGACGCCTGCCTCGGCGCCTACGCCCACCAGGGCGTCCCCTTCGAACTCGTGGTGGCGGGACTCAAGCAGCCCCGCGACCTCAGCCGCCCCCCGCTCGCCCAGGTCAGCTTCAGCTACGGCCGCGAGCCCGTACCGCCCCGGCCGCTGGGCGGTGCCAGGGTGACCCGGCTGCCGGTGAACAGCGAGGGCGCCCGCTTCGACCTCGAACTCCAGGCGTTCGACACCGACGGGGGTCTCACCGGCTGGTTCGAGTACGACCGGGATCTGTTCGACGAGGCGACCGTCGAGCGCCTGGCCGCCCACTTCCGCCGCCTCGCCGAACAGGCCGCGGCCCGCCCCGACACCCCGGTGGACGACTTCGAACTGCTCGACGACGCCGAGCGACAGTTGGTCCTCAGCGAGTTGAACGCCACGGAGCACGACTGGGGAGCGACCGGCTGGGTCCACCAGAGCTTCGAGGAGCGGGCCCGCACTCACCCGGATGCGGTAGCGGTGCGGTACGACGGCCGGTCCCTGACCTACGACGAGCTCAACCGCCGCGCCAACCGGCTCGCGCATCTGCTGCGCGGCCATGGCGTCGGTCCCAACGTCGTCGTCGGCGTCGCCGTGGAGCGCTCGCTGGAGCTGGTGGTGTGCCTGCTGGCCGTGCTCAAGGCGGGCGGCGCCTACACGCCGCTGGACCTCGATCTGCCGTCCGCGCGGCTGGCCGCGATTGCCGAGGACGCCCGGCCGCCGGTAGTGCTCACCCACGGCCCGGCGCTCGACCGGCTGCCCCCGCTCGACTGCCCGGTGCTCGACGTGGACGGCCTCGCCACCCAACTGGCCGCGCAGCCCGACCACGACCCCGGGGTCGCCGTGGACGGCGAGGACCTGGCGTACGTCATCTTCACCTCGGGCTCCACCGGCCGCCCCAAGGGCGTCATGAACGTCCACGCCGCCCTGCGCAACCGGCTGCTGTGGATGCAGGACACCCACCAACTGGACGACTCCGACCGGGTGTTGCAGAAGACGCCCTTCTCCTTCGACGTCTCGGTGTGGGAGTTCTTCTGGCCGCTGATGACCGGCGCCGCCCTCGTCGTCGCCCGCCCCGGCGGCCACGGGGACAGCGGTTACCTGGCCCGGATCATCGAGGACGAGGACATCACCACCCTGCACTTCGTCCCCTCCATGCTCCAGGTCTTCCTCACCGAACCCGTCGAGAAGTGCACCAGCCTGCGCCGGGTCATCTGTAGCGGCGAGGAACTGACCCGCGACCTGCACGACCGGTTCCTCGCCCGCTCCGAGGCCGAACTGCACAACCTCTACGGCCCCACCGAGGCCGCCATCGACGTCACCTCCTGGCACTGCCATTTTGACGCCACCGACCAGCGGCCCGTCCCGATCGGCCACCCCATCACCAACACCCGCCTCTACGTCCTCGACTGGCGGATGCGCCCCGTGCCCGTCGGTATCCCCGGCGAACTCCACATCGGCGGCCGGGGCCTGGCCCGCGGCTACCTGGGCCGCCCCGAGCTGACCGCCGAACGGTTCATCGACGACCCCTTCCTGCCCGGCGAGCGCCTCTATCGCACCGGCGACCTGGTGCGGCACCGGGCCGACGGCGCCCTGGAGTTCCTCGGCCGCCTCGACCACCAGATCAAGCTCCGCGGTCTGCGCATCGAACTCGGCGAGATCGAAGCCGTGTTGACGACCCACGACTCGGTCCGGGAAGCCGTGGTGGTAGCCCGGGAGCACGCGCCGGGCGACGTCCGGCTCGCCGCATACGTGACCCCCGCCGCCGACACCGCCCCGGCCGCCCGTGACCTGGCCGCTCATCTACGGCTGCGGCTGCCGGAGTACATGGTCCCTGCCTCCTTCACCGTGCTGGAGCGGCTCCCGCTGACCCCCAGCGGAAAGGCCGACCGCAAGGCCCTTCCGGAGCCCGCGTCCACCCGGCCCGACCTTCAGGCCCGCTTCGTCGCACCGCGCGACGAGCGGGAGCAGGCCCTCGCCGAGCTGTGGCGGGGCCTGCTGGGCGTGGAACGCGTGGGCACCCACGACAACTTCTTCGACCTCGGCGGGCACTCACTGCTGCTCGCGGAGTTCCGCACGGCCCTCGCCGCCTCGCTCGGCCACGAGCTCACCATGGTCGAGCTCTTCCAGCACCCCACGGTCGGATCGCTCGCCGAGTACCTCGGCCGGGCTCCGACAGCGGGTGACAGCCCCGCGCCCGGCGCCCGCGAGCGCGCCGAGAACCGTCGTCAGTCCCGTAACCGGCGGCAGCGAGCGGCCGAACGCCGGGCTCTTTCCCGCGAAGACAGGTGACCACGTGTCAGAGCCTCAGCACGACCAGGAACGCGACCTCGAGCGGGTGGCCGTCATCGGCATGGCGGGCCGCTTCCCGGGCTCCCCGGACATCGAGACGTTCTGGTCCCACCTCGAAGAGGGCCGGGAAGGCATCACCGCCTTCACCGACGACGAGTTGACCGGTGTGGACCCCGCCCTGCTGGAGCGGGACGACTACATCCGGGCCAAGGGGTTCCTCGCGGACGCCGACCTGTTCGACGAGGGCTTCTTCGGCTACAGCCCCCGCGAGGCGGAGATCATGGACCCGCAGCACCGGGTCTTCCTCGAGTGCGCCTGGCAGGCCCTGGAGTCGGCCGGAGTCGACCCCCAGCGCTTCGAGGGCCGCATCGGTGTCTTCGCCGGGGCGGGCTTCAACTCGTACCTGGTGCTCAACCTGATGAACAACCAGCCCGTCCTGGACGCGGTCGGCATGTACCAGGTCCTGCTCGCCGGCGACAAGGACTTCCTGGCGACCCGGACCTCGTACAAGCTCGGCCTCAAGGGCCCCGGCGTCACTGTCCAGACCGCTTGCTCCACCTCGCTGACCGCCGTGCACCTGGCCTGCCAGAGCCTGCTGAACGGCGAGTGCGACATCGCCCTCGCCGGCGGGGTCGCGGTGTCCTCGCCTCTGCGCGGCGGCTATCAGTACGAGACCGGCGGCATCCTCTCCTCCGACGGGCACTGCCGCGCCTTCGACGCCGAGGCCTCCGGCACCGTTCCCGGCAACGGCGCCGGAGTGGTGGTGCTGCGCCGGCTCGCCGAGGCACGCGAAGGCGGGGACACCGTCGACGCCGTCATCCTGGCCAGTGCCGTCAACAACGACGGCTCCCTGAAGGCCGGTTACACCGCGCCCTCCGTCGACGGCCAGGCCGAGGTGATCGCCGAGGCGCTGGCCCTGGCCGACGTGGACCCGGCGACCGTCGGCTACGTCGAGACCCACGGCACCGGCACCCCGCTCGGCGACCCCATCGAACTCGCCGCCCTCACCCGGGCGTTCCGCGACGGAACCGACGAGCGGGGCTACTGCGCCATCGGCTCGGTGAAGAGCAACGTCGGCCACCTCGATGCCGCGGCCGGAGTCACCAGCCTGATCAAGGCCGTCCTCGCCCTCAAGCACCGGGCCATCCCGCCGACCCTGCACTGCCAGACGCCGAACCCCGAACTCGCCCTGGACTCCAGCCCGTTCTACGTCAACACCGAGCTACGGCCGTGGCCGCGCGCGGACGGGCCGCGTCGGGCGGGTGTCAGCTCCTTCGGGATCGGCGGCACCAATGTGCACGTCGTCCTGGAGGAGGCGCCCGACCCTGCCGCGCCCTCGGGGCCCGGCCGTCCGGTGCGGGTGCTCGCGCTGTCCGGGAAGACTCCGCAGGCGCTGAGCGACAACGCGCGCCGCCTGGCCGACCACCTCGAACGCCACCCGGACACCGACCTCGACGACGCGGCGTACACCCTGGCGTGCCGCAGGCGGCCCTTCGGGCACCGTGCCACCGCGGTGGGAGTCGGGGCGAAGGACGTCGTGGCGGCACTGCGCTCCATCGGGTCCGGGGTGGTGGCCGGTGAGCGTGCCCCGGTCGCCTTCCTGTTCCCCGGCCAGGGGGCGCAGTACGTCGGCATGGGGCGCGAACTGTACGACCAGGAAGCGGTGTTCGCCGCGGAGTTCGACCGGTGCGCCGAGTTGTTCACCGAGCACCTGGGCCAGGACCCGCGTGCCCTGGTCTTCGCGCCGGACGGCTCGGAGCGGCTCACCCGTACCGAGTTCGCCCAGGCCGGCCTCTTCTGTGTCGAGTACGCCCTTGCCCGGCTCTGGGACTTCTGGGGTGTGACACCCCGGGCCATGGCGGGGCACAGCATCGGTGAGTTCGTCGCCGCCACCGTCGCCGGGGTGTTCTCCCTGCCGGACGCGGTGCGTCTGGTCGCCGCCCGCGGACGGCTGGCGCAGGCGATGCCGGAGGGCGCCATGCTGTCGGTGTTCCTGCCCGAGGACGAGACGACCGCGTGGCTGGGGGAGGGGCTGTCGATCGCAGCCGTCAACTCCACCGCCCTGACCGTGGTGTCGGGCGGCGAACAGGCGATCGACGCCCTGGAGGCACGGCTGAAAGCGGCCTCCGTCACCTGCCGGAGACTGCACACCTCGCACGCCTTCCACTCGCAAGACATGACCGACGCCGTCGCGCCCTTCACCGACGAGGTACGGGCGGTCACCCTCAACGCCCCCCGGATCCCCTTCCTCTCCAACGTCACCGGCACCTGGATCACCGACGAGCAGGCCACCAGCCCCGAGTACTGGGGCACCCACCTGCGCCGGCCCGTCCGCTTCCGTGACGCCCTCGACGTCCTGCTCGCCGACCCGGCGCTGGTGCCCCTGGAGGTCGGCCCCGGCCAGACCCTGGCCAACTTCGCCCGTGCCCACAGCGCTTGGACCACCGGCCGGACCGTCACCGGCTCGCTCCCGCACCCCGGCGACCGAACCGACGAGGTCACCCACCTGCTCACCAACCTGGGCACGCTGTGGAACGCCGGGGTGGACGTGGACTGGGCGGCCTTCCACACGGAGGAGCACCGCCGCCCGGTGCGCCTGCCCGGGTACGCCTTCCAGCGGCGGCGCTTCTGGGTGGAGCCCGAGCCGGGGCGGCGGACACCGGTCCGTCAGGAGACCTCGGTGGCCGACTGGTTCGCCGCCCCAGGCTGGACCCGCATGCCCTTCACATCAGAAGCGCAGAGCGGCGGGGCCGGAGCCGTCTGGGTGCTGCTCGGGGCCGAGCTGCCCCTGGGGCGTGCCCTAGCGGCACGGCTGACGACCGAGGGCGAGCGGGTCGTCCCCGTCAAGGCCGAGGTCGGTCCGGCAGACCGTGAGCAACTCGCCGAACTCCTGCGGTCCCCGGCCGTCACGGAGGCGGGCTCGGTTCGGCTGGTGCATCTGTGGAGCACGGAAACCGACCCGGACGACGGCCCACCGACCGAGCAACAGCTCGACCAGGCACGGCGGTTGGGCTTCGACAGCCTGCTCGCCCTCGCACAGGCCCTCGCCGAAGTACGCCCCACGCCGCCGGTGCGGCTGGACGTCCTGTGCCGCGGTGTGTTCGCCGTGACCGGCGACGAAGCGCTGCATCCGGAGAACGCCACCCTGCTGGGTCCGTGCACGGTCATCCCGCAGGAGATCCCCGGCATCACCTGCCGTGTTCTCGATATCACCGGCGTGGCCTCCGACGACCGCCTGGTCCGGGCTCTGCTCGCCGCACCGGCCGACGAGCCCGAACTCGCTCTGCGTGGACGGCACTGGTGGCGTCGCGCCTTCGACCAGGTGCCGCTGGGCGACGCCGACCGCACCGGCCTGCGCGACGGCGGCGGATACCTGATCACCGGTGGCCTGGGCGGTCTCGGCCTGGCGATGGCCGAACACATCGCCCGCACCGTGAACCGGCCCGTGCTCGGCCTCCTCGGCCGCTCGGAGTTCCCCGGCGAGGACGCCTGGGACACCTGGCTCGCCGAACACGACCAGCGGGACCCGGTCAGCGTCCGCATCCGGCGGCTGCGGCTCCTGGCCGAGCAGGGCGCCCGGGTCGTCGTACTGCGGGCCGACGCCACCGACGAGGCACAGACCGCCGAAGCGGCGCAGCGCGTAAGGGACTTGGCGGGCGCCCTGCATGGCGTCGTGCACGCGGCGGGACGGCCGTCGCAGGGCATGATCCTCACCAAGTCCCGTGCCGAGGCCGACGACGTCCTCGCCGCCAAGACGCTCGGCACGCTGGTGCTGGACCGCGTCTGCCGCGACGACCGGCTGGACTTCATGCTCCTCTGCTCCTCCGTCACCGCCCTGTTCGGCGGCCCCGGCCAGAGCGACTACGCCGCCGCCAACGCCTTCCTGGACGCGTTCGCCCAGTGGAAGCGGCAGGTGAGCGACACCCCGGTCACCGCCGTGGGCTGGGACACCTGGCGCGAGACCGGCATGGCCGCCGGCCTTTCGGACCGACTTGGCGCGGGCGGCACCCCGACCGGGCACCCCCTGCTCCAGCGCCTGGTCCACACGGGCCCGCGGTCACGGACGTACTCCACCACGTTCAGCACCGCCGACCACTGGATCGTCGACGACCACCGGATCATGGGCCACGGGCTCGTGCCCGGCACCGCCTACCTGGAACTCGTCCGGGCCGCCGGCGCCGAGCAGGCCGAGGGACGCGTGATCGAGATCGCGGACGTGCAGTACCTCACGCCCGTCGTCGTCCCCGACGGGCAGACACGTGAGGTCTTCACCACCGTCGAGGAGAGCGACGGCCGGTGGCGGTTCTCGGTGCGCAGCCGGAGCGGGGCGGGGGTGTGGACGGACCACGCTCTGGGGTCCCTCGACTTCGCCGAGGCCGAGTCCGGAATCGTGCGCGATCTGGCCGTGCTCAGGGCCGATTGCGGTGTCACCCACGTCCTGGACACCCCCGAGACCATCACCGAGGGCCTGCGGCTCGACCGGTTCCAGCGCGGCGGCCCGATCGAGTTCTCGTTCGGCCCCCGCTGGGACTGCATGCGCCGCATCGAGGTCGGGCCGGGGCAGCTGTTGGCCACTCTCCAGCTGGGCCCGGAGTACGCGGCGGACCTCGACGACCATCAGCTGCACCCCGCGCTGCTCGACGCCGTCGGCGGCACCGCCCGGGTGTACGCCACCGACACCTACTACCTGCCCTTCAGCTACCGCCGCCTGCGCGTCCACCACGGCCTGACCTCGACCGTGCACTGCCACGCCCGGCTCAAGGAAACGACCGACGCCAGCGGCGAGACCATGACCTGCGACTTCGAGGTCCTCGATCCGCAGGGCCGGGTACTGGTCGAGATCACGGACTTCACCATCAAGCGGATCAACGACCTGGAAGGGCTGCGCGAGCAGATCATCCGGACATCGGCGGCCGACGAGCCCGACACCTCCGGCGGTGTGGTGCGCGTTCTCGGTGAGGGCATCAGCGAGCGTCAGGGCCAGGAGGCCTTCGGCCGTCTCCTCGCCGCTTCGGACCGGCCCGGTCACCTGCTGGTCTGCCACCGCGACGTGACGGAGCTGCGTGAGCTGGCCCGCTCGCTGACCCCTGAGCTGCTGGCCCGGGAGATGGAGCAGTTCGCGCCGCCCGGAGGTGCCCACCCGCGTCCCGACCTGGACACGCCTTACGTCGCACCGCGCACCGAGCGGGAAGAGACCGTCGCCGGTGTCTGGCGCGACATCCTCGGCCTCGAACAGGTCGGCGTCGACGACGACTTCTTCGCCCTCGGCGGGCACTCGCTGGCCGCGGTCCGCATCGGCGCCCGGATCAAGGACCTGCTCGGTGTGGACCTTGACCTGCGGGCGTTCTTCGAGCGCCCCACCGTCGCCCACACGGTCACCCTGCTGACCGCCGGTCCTGGCGCACCGGCACCCGAGGACACCATCGAGGTCATCGACCGCACTGAATACGATCGCGCCGAACCGGAATCGCTGGACGACCTCTCCGACGAGGAAGTCGACGCCCAGCTCCGGGCCCTCCTGGCCGCCGAGGGAGGGCACTCATGAGCGCCCCGGTCGCCCTGGTCACCGGTGCCTCCCGCGGCATCGGGCGGGCCATCGCCGTACGACTGGCCAAGGATGGCTTCGACATCGCGCTGTGCTACGCCTCCCGCGACGACGCCGCCCGCGAGCTGGAGAAGGAGATCGGCGGACTCGGCCGGCGCACCTGCGTCCGCCGCGCCGACGTCTCCGACCCGGCAGCCGTGGACGAACTGGTCGAGGAGGCCGAGAACACGCTCGGCCCGCTCGACGCGGTCGTGGCCTCGGCCGCGGTGCTGCGGGACAACCCGCTGACCGTGATGGAGGACGACGACTGGCACGACGTACTGCGCACCAATCTCGACGGCGTCTATCACGTCTGCCGCTCCGCCATCGAAGGCATGGTCAGGCGCCGCCGGGGCGTGATCGTCGCCCTGTCCTCCGTAGCCGGACTGCACGGCAACCCCGGCCAGACCAACTACGCCGCCTCCAAGGCGGGGATCATCGGCTTCACCCGCTCACTGGCGCGTGAGGTGGGCCGTTACGGGATCCGCGCGAACGTGGTGGCACCCGGGTTCATCACCACCGATCCGGTGCTCGCCCTGCCCGAGAACGTGCGGGACGAATTCGCGCGGCGCATCGCGCTCGGCCGGTTCGGCCGCCCGGAGGAGGTCGCCGACCTCGTCTCCTTCCTGGTGTCGGACCGCGCCGGATACATCACCGGAGGCACTTTCCGGATCGACGGCGGCATGGGCTGACCCCGCCCCCAGTCAGGGACCAACCCGAGCAACCGGCGCGGCGTCCGCCGCCGAGACCGACGAGCAGGAGAACGACGCATGACCGACATCGACCTGACCGGCCTCACACCGGAGCAGAAGCGCGTGTTGCTGGCGGAGCGACTGCGGCGGGCGGGCGAGGGGCGGGCCCCGGCGCGCAGGCGGCGCTTCGCCGCGTCGTTCCCCCAGCAGCGCATGTGGTTCCTGGAGCAGCTCGACCCGGGCGGCGCCGCCTACAACATCCCGGCGGCGGCGCGCGTGCACGGACCGCTCGACGTGGAGCTGTGGCGCCGCAGCCTCGCCGAGATCGTCCGCAGGCACGAGTCCCTGCGCACCACCTTCGACGAGGTCGACGGCGAGCCCGTGCAGGTCGTCCACGACTCGGGCGAGCTGGAGCTGACCGTCGTGGAGTGCGGGCACCTGCGCGGATCCGAAGGGGAGCCGGGCATCGTGGAGTTGGCCCGGCAGGAGTTCGCCCGGCCCTTCGACCTCGGCACCGGCCCGCTGATGCGGATGAAGTTCCTGCGCCTGGCCGACGACGAGCACGTCCTGCTGCTCACCATGCACCACATCGTCGCCGACCTGTGGTCGACGTCCGTGCTCTTCGGCGAGCTGATCGCGCTCTACCAGGGCCACCTCACCGGCACCCCGGCCGAACTGCCCCCACTGCCCGTCCAGTACGCCGACTACGCGGCCTGGCAGCGCAAGAAGCTGGCGGGCGACGGTTTCGCGGCCGAGCTGGAGCACTGGCGCACGACACTGGAGGGCGCCACGCCCGTCCTCGAACTGCCCACCGACCGGCCCCGACCCGCCGTGCTGACCAGCGCCGGCGGCTCGCGGCCCTTCCACCTCCCGGCCCCGGTGATGAACGGCGTGCGCGAACTGAGCCGCCGCAGCGGTGTCACCCCGTTCATGACGCTGCTCGCCGCCTACGTCGTCCTGCTGCACCGCTACAGCAGGCAGGAGGACGTCGTCGTCGGCGTGCCGGTGGCCAACCGGGGACAGTCCCAGGTCGAGCCGCTCATCGGGTACTTCGTCAACACCCTCGCGATCCGCAACGACGTCTCCGGCAACCCCACCTTCACCGAACTGCTCGGCCGGGTGCGCCAGTCGGCCCTCGACGCCTTCGCCCATCAGGACGTTCCCTTCGAGCGGCTGGTGGAAGAGCTGTCTCCGGAACGGGACCTGTCGCGCTCGCCGGTCTTCCAGGTGTCGTTCGTGTTCCAGAACATCCCGGTGCCCGAGTTCGACGTCGCCGGGCTGCGCTTCGAGCTGCTGGAGGTGGCGAGCTCCACCGCGCGCTTCGACCTCGAACTCCAGGTGTTCGAGCGGGGCGAGGAGCTGAGCGGCTGGTTCGAGTACAACACCGAGCTGTTCGACGCGGCCACCGTCGACCGTATGAGCGGCCACCTGAAGGTGCTCCTGGACAACCTCCTCGCCGACCCCGAACAGTCCGTCCTGGACGTCCCGTTGATGACCGAGGCCGAGGAGGAGGCACAGCACCGGGAGCGGGAGGACACCCGCGCCGAGTGGCCCGACGAGCTGCTCACCCACCGGCGCGTCGAGCAGCAGGCGGCCCTGCGCCCGGACGCGGAAGCGGTGTACTGCCAGGGGGAGACGCTCACTTACGCCCACCTCGACGCCTCCGCGAACCAGCTCGCCCGCAGGCTGAAGCTGCTCGGCGTCGGGCGGGACGTGCCGGTCGGGGTCTGCCTGGAGCGCTCGCTCGACATGGTCGTCGCGGTACTGGCGGTGCTGAAGGCTGGCGGCGCCTATGTGCCCGTCGACCCGAAACTGCCCGAGGACCGCATGGCGTTCATGATCGAGGACTCCGGGCTGCCCGTGATGATCACCCAGAGTTCGGTGGCGCCGAACCTGCCCGCGTCCCGGGCGACGGCGCTGTGCGTGGACGAACTCCGCGAGGAGATCGCCGCCGAGTCCGCCGTGGCCCTCGACGAGCCGGTGGCACCCGAGGACCTCGCGTACATCATCTACACCTCGGGCTCCACCGGCCGCCCCAAGGGCGTCCAACTGCCGCACCGCGCCCTGCGCAACCTGTTCTGGGCGATGAAGCAGTGGCCCGGCATCGACGCCGGCGACAGTCTGCTCGCCGTCACCACGCTCTCCTTCGACATCGCCACCCTGGAGCTGCTGCTGCCGCTCGTCGAGGGCGCCCGCGTGGTGCTCGCCACCCGCGAAGTGGCCACCGACGGCAAGCTGTTGGCCGACGAGATGGCCGCCACCGGCGCGACCATGATGCAGGCGACCCCGTCCACCTGGCGGATGCTGCTCGACGCGGGCTGGCCCGGCCGCCCCGGACTGCGCGGCCTGATCTGCGGCGAGGCCCTGCCGCCCGACCTGGCGCGCCGACTGCTGGCCAAGGGCGTGGACCTGTGGAACATGTACGGCCCCAGCGAGACCACCATCTACTCGCTGGGCACCCGGATCACCGACGACACCATCACCATCGGCCGGCCGATCGCCAACACCGAGGTGCACATCCTCGACCCCGAGGGCCGTCCGGTGCCGCCCGGCGTCCCCGGTGAACTGTGCATCGGCGGCGCCGGACTGGCCCGGGGCTACCTCGACCGGCCGGACCTGACGGCGAAGCAGTTCATCGCCAACCCCTTCGAGTCGGACCTCGCCGACCGGCTCTATCGCACCGGCGACCTGGTACGGCGCCGGGTGGACGGGACCGTCGACTACCTCGGCCGCCTCGACCACCAGGTCAAACTGCGCGGTTACCGGATCGAACTCGGCGAGATCGAGTCGGTGCTGATGTGGCAGGAGTACATCCGCGACTCGGTCGTCGTGGTGCGCGAGGACCAGCCGGGCGACCGGCGCCTGGTCGCCTACGCGGTACCGGACCCGGAGGCGGGCACCACCGACGACCTGCGCCGCCGACTGCGGGCCGCGCTCTCCGACAAGCTCCCCGACTACATGGTGCCGTCCGCGTTCGTGTTCCTCGACGCGCTGCCCCGCACCCCGGGCGGAAAGACCGACCGAGGCGCACTGCCTGCCCCCGAGCCGGGCCAGGGGACCCGCGCGGCCACGGCGTACGTCGCGCCCCGCGACGCCGAGGAGAAGACCCTGTGCGAGCTGTTCGCCCAGGTGCTGAACGTGTCCAGGGTGGGCATCGACGACAGCTTCTTCGCCCTGGGCGGGCACTCGCTGCTCGCCACCCGGCTGACGGCGCGGATCCGCGCCGCGCTCGGCACCGAGGTGCCGGTGCGGGCCCTCTTCGAGCGGCAGACCGTGGCCGGTCTCGCCGAACTGCTGCGGCAGGGCGGCGGCGACGAGCGGCCCGCCCTGACTCCGCAGACCCGCCCCGACCCGCTGCCGCTGTCCTTCGCCCAGCGACGGCTGTGGTTCCTGCACCAGATGGAGGGCCCCTCACCCACGTACAACCTCCCCTTGGTGCTGCGGCTGACCGGTGCGCTGGACGTCGACTGCCTGCGCGCCGCGCTCGCCGACGTCGTCAGCCGCCACGAGGCGCTGCGCACCGTCTTCCCGGACACCGGCGCGACGGCGTACCAGCACATCCTCGACCCGGGTCAGGCGTGCCCCGCGCTCCCGGTCACCGACGTGGACGAGGCGGGCCTCGACGCCGCCGTGGGCGCCGCAGTCCGGCACGCCTTCGACCTGAGGTCCGAACCCCCGCTGCACGCCGAGCTGTTCACGCTCGGCGCCGACACGCATGTGCTGGCCGTCGTCGTCCATCACATCGCGGCCGACGGCTGGTCCCTGGCACCGCTGCGGCACGACCTGGCGACCGCCTACCGGGCCCGCCTGGAGGACCGGGCACCGGCATGGGCGCCGCTGCCCGTGCAGTACGCCGACTACACCCTGTGGCAGCAGGGGTACCTCGGCGCGCAGGACGACCCGGCCAGTGTCTGGTCGCGTCAACTGGACCACTGGCGCGACGCGTTGGACGACCTGCCGGAGCGGCTCGCCCTCCCCGTCGACCGGCCCCACCCCGCCGAGGCGTCCCACGACGGCGACACCCTCACCTTCCGCTGGGAGGCGGACCTCCACCTGGGCCTGGCCCGCCTGGCACGCGACTGCGACGTCAGCCTCTTCATGGTCCTCGACGCGGCCCTCGCGGTGCTCCTCGGCCGCCTCGGCGCCGGCGCGGACATCCCCATCGGCGTGGCGAGCGCGGGCCGCGACGACCAGGCCACCGAGAACCTCATCGGCTTCTTCGCCAACACCCTCGTCCTGCGTACGCGGTTGTCGGACGGTCAGACCTTCCGCGAACTGCTTGCCGCGGTGCGGGAGAACACGTTGGACGCGCTTGCCCATCAGGACATCCCCTTCGAGGCCCTCGTGGACAGCCTCCGGCCGACCCGGTCGGTGGCCCATCACCCCCTCGTCCAGGTCATGCTGTCCTGGCAGACCGGCACCGACGAGACCCTGGACCTGCCCGGGATCGAGACCACGCCCCTGGTGCGGGGCACCGGCACGGCCCGCATGGACCTGGTGTTCCTGCTGCACGAACGCCTCGCGGGCGACGGCGCGCCGGCCGGTATCGAGGGCGGCATCGAGTACAACGCCGATGTCTTCGACCCGGAGACCGTGCGCACCATGGCCCGCCGACTGCGTCAGGTGCTGCTGGCGATGGTCGGCGACCCGGACCGGCCCGTCGGCGACCTCGACCTGCTCACCCCGGCCGAACGGCACCGTCTGTTGGAGGAGTGGAACGGCGAGGTCGGCGAGGCGCCCACGGCCGGTCTGTCCGAGCTGTTCGCGGCGCAGGCGGCCCGTACCCCGGGCGCCGTCGCCGTCAGCCACGGCGAGGAACGGCTGACCTACGCCGAACTCGACGCGGCCGCGGACCGGCTCGCCGTACGGCTGCGCGCGCTCGGCGTGGGTGCCGACGGCAGCGAGGACGCGGTGTGCCTGCTGATGGACCGCTCGCTGCGGCTGCCCGTCGCGATCCTCGCCGTGATCAAGGCGGGCGGCGCGTATGTGCCGCTTGACGCCCGCTATCCCGTCTCCCGCATGCGCATGATCGTCGCGGACACGAAGGCGAGCGTCCTGCTCGTGGACGGGACGGAGGACCCCGGCGTCGGAGCGACGCACGTCCTGGACGTGGCCGCTCACGACGGTACGGACGTCACGGCCCTGGACGCGCCCGAGCGTGGGCCCGACCGCATGGCCTACGTCATGTACACCTCCGGCTCCACCGGACGGCCCAAGGGCGTCGCGATCACCCACGGGAACGTGGCGAGCCTCGCCGCCGACCGCCAGTGGCAAGGCGGGCACCACGCGCGCGTGCTCATGCACTCCCCGATCGCCTTCGACGCCTCCACCTACGAGCTGTGGGCACCGCTGCTCACCGGCGGTGAAGTGGTCGTGGCGCCGGCCGGAGAACTCGACCCGGACGTTCTCGTGCGCACCCTGCACGAGCACGACGTCACCGCCGCGTTCTTCACCACCGCCCTGTTCAACCTGCTCGTCGAGCGTGACCCGACGGCACTGGCCGGGCTGCGCGAGGTGCTGTCGGGCGGCGAGAGCCACGCGCCCGACGTCTTCGCCAAGGCCATGGCCGCCTGCCCGGACACCGTGTTCTACAACATCTACGGGCCGACGGAGACGACGACGTTCGCCCTTCTCCAGGACATCAGCGAGGTCACCGACGGCAGCCTGCCCATCGGCCTGCCCATGGACGACACCCGTGCCTACGTCCTCGACGAGCGGCTGCGCCCGGTGCCCGTCGGCGTCCCCGGCGAGCTGTACCTCTCCGGCTGGGGCGTGGCCCGCGGCTACCTCGGGCAACCCGCCCTGACCGCACAGCGGTTCGTGGCCTGCCCGTACGGCACACCCGGGGAGCGGATGTACCGCACCGGCGACCTGGTCCGGCGCCGCGCCGACGGACGGATCGAGTACCTCGGCCGCACCGACGACCAGGTCAAGATCCGCGGCTTCCGCATCGAGCCCGGCGAGATCCAGAAGACCCTCGGCTCGCATCCGGCCGTCACCGACGCCTCCGTACTCGTGCGGGAGAAGCCCTCCGGCGGCAAGGACCTCGTCGGGTACGCCGTCCTCGCCGACGGCGCGCACGCCGAACCCGCCGAACTGCGGGCGTACATCGCCGAGCGGCTGCCGCAGTACATGGTGCCGGTCGCGGTCGTCCTGCTCGACGCGTTCCCCATGACCGCCAACGGCAAGATCGACCGCCGCGCCCTGCCCGCGCCCGACTTGGGCACGGACAGTGGTTCGCGCGAGCCGGCGACACCTGCCGAGCGGATCCTGTGCACGGTGTTCGCCGAGATCCTCCAGGTGCCCGAAGTCGGCCCGGACACCGGCTTCTTCGACATGGGCGGCGACAGCATCCAGGCCACCCAGCTGGTCGCCCAGGCCCGCACGGCAGGGCTCGTGTTCACCGTCCGGGACGTGTTCACCCAGCAGACCGTGGCGGGCATCGCCCAGGCGGCGCGCCCGGCCGACGAGGACACCGGGGCGGGCGTCGCCGACATCGGCACCGGTGAGATCCCGTTGCTGCCCGTCGTGGAACGGCAGCGGCAACTCGGCGGCTCGGTGGTCGGTTTCGATCTGTCGGCGACCGTGGGCCTGCCGTCCGACGTGGACGAGGAGCGGCTCACCGCGGCGCTCCAGGCGGTGGTCGACCGGCACGACGCGCTGCGCATACGGCTGGTGACCGGACCCGAGGGGCAGTGGTCACTGCACGCCGACGAGCCCGGCTCGGTGCGGGTCGCGGACCTTCTGCGCCGCGTGGACATCGGCGCACTGACGGACGGGGCGGCGCGGGACCTCATCGCCGAGGAGACGGCCGCGGCCAAACAGCGGCTCGACCCCGCCGAGGGCGCGATGCTCCAGCCGGTGTGGTTCGACGCGGGCGCGGGACGCGCGGGCCGACTGCTGCTCGCCGTGCACCACTTCGCGGTGGACGGCGTGTCCTGGCGCATCCTGCTCGCCGACCTCGCCGCCGCCTGGGACGCCGTGAGCGCGGGGCGTGAACCGGTCCTCGCGCCGGTGGTGACCTCGCTGCGCGGCTGGGCGGCCCGGCTGACCTCCGAGGAGAGCATCGCCCGGCACCGCGCCGAACTGCCGCTGTGGCAGGGCGTCCTGCGCGACGCGGCACCGCTGGTCTCCGGTGAACCGGACGCGGACCGCGACATCGCCGGGGCCGAAGGGCGGCTGACGCTGACCCTTCCCACCGAGGACACCGCGCCCCTGGTCGGCCGGGCGCCCACGGTGCTCCGGAGCGGCATCCAGGACGTCCTGCTCGCTGCCTTCGGACTCGCCGTCGACCACTGGCGCGCCCGCCGCCTCGGCACCGACAGCGCCCCGGTGGTCCTGGACGTGGAGAGCCACGGCCGCCACGAGCACCTGGCCGACGGAGCCGACCTGTCCCGCACCGTGGGCTGGTTCACCGGCGTCCACCCGGTCCGCCTCGACGGCGGCGCCCTCACCTGGGACGAGGTCACCGAGGCGGGCCCCGGCCTGGCAGGCGCCGTCATCCGCACCCGCGCCCATCTGAGGGCACTCCCGGAGCGCGGCCTCGGCTACGGCCTGCTGCGCCACCTCGACCCCGACAGCGCACCCCTCCTCGCCGAACTGCCCACACCCCAGGCACTGTTCAACTACCTCGGCCGGGTCCCGGTCACCGACGAGGAGAAGCCGTGGTTCCCGCTGCGGGACGACACCGTCCCCGGCGCCACCGCCGCCCGGCCCCTGCCGTACCCGCTCGAAGTCAACGCCGTCACCCAGGACGGCCCGGACGGCCCCCAGCTGGTCGCCAACTGGAGCTGGGCGCCCTCGCTGCTCACCGAGGACGAGGTACGCGAGCTGGCGGACGCCTGGTTCGAGGCGTTGCGTGCCATCGGCCGCTGCGCCCACGCAGTGGAGTCCGGAGCCGTCGAACTGGACCTTTCTGACAGTGAGCGCGCCGCGGCCGCGGACGCCGCCGACCTGCTGCACGCGCCGATCCCCAAGGCCGATCGCGGCAACGGCACCGGACTGTCCTTCGGCCAACTGGAGTTCCTGCTCCAGCCGGTGGGCCCCAACCACGCCCACCACGCCGTGATCACCGCCTGGCGCCTGCGCGGCGCACTCGACGCCCCGGCCCTGCGCCGCGCCCTGGACGACCTCGTGGCCCGGCACGACATCCTGCGCACCCGCTATGTCCAACAGGGCTCGGCCACCGTGCAGTTCGCCGACGGCAAGCCCGCCTGGCCGCTCGACACGGTCGACCTGCGCGGGCAGGAGGCCCAGCAGGAGAGGCTGCGCGAACTGCTCACCGCGCAGACCCAGGTGCCGTACCGCATCGAGGACGGCAACCTGGTGCGCGGCGTGCTCGTCCAACTCTCCGACGACGAACACGCGTTGGTCCTCGTGGCCCACCACATCCTCGTCGACCACTGGGGCTTCCTGGTCATCGCGGGCGAGCTCGCCGAGCTGTACGCGGCCCACTCCACGGCTCGGCAGCCGAGGCTCCCCGACGTGATGGTGCAGCACCTGGACTACGCGGCGTGGGAGCAAGGTCTGCTGACCTCGGGCGCGCTGGACGAGCATGTCGCGCACTGGCGCGGCGAGCTGGACGGCGCCGCCCGCACCCTCGACTTCGAGGCGCCCGCCCACCAGTTGGACGACTTCGTCGAGGGCTACAGCCACAGTGTGGTGATCGACGCGGAGGCCATGGGGGCGGTGCGGGACGCCGCCCGCCGCGAGGGCGTCACGCTGTTCATGATGCTGATGTCGGCGTTCCATGTGCTGCTGCACAGCTACTCGGGCGCGACCGACATCGCGGTGAGCCACCCCCTGGCCGGCCGTGAACGCCCGGAGAGCAAGTCGATGGTCGGACCGTTCATCAACGTCGTCCTCAACCGCACCCGGCTGGCGGACGACCCGACCGTGGGCGAACTGATCCAGCGGGTGCTGCGCGGCGAACTCGACGCGTACTCGCACCAGAACGTGCCGCTGCGCGCCCTCGTCCACGACGGCGTCATCGGCGACGGCAACCAGACGCCCCTGCGCGTGATGCTCAACCTCCTCGGCGTACCCAGCGACGAACTGGCCCTGGAAGGACTCCAGGTGGAGCCGCTGGACGTGGAGTTCGGCGACGAGAGTCCGCTGCCCGGCCTGGTCCTCTCCATCGAGCCGCACAACCTCGACCTCTACCTGGTGGCCCGCGAGGTCGAGGGCGAACTGCGCGGCCTGTGGGTGTACTCGCCGGACCGCATCGCACCGGCCGTCATGGGCGCGCTGGTGCGCCAGTGGCCGAAGGCGCTGGAACTCGTGGCCCGCCACCCCGAACTGACGGTCTCCCAACTGCGCGCCCGCCTCCGGGCCTGATCCCGCACGCGACCCGCCCCACCGACCGCGAAACGAAGGAAGCCGACCGCGAAATGAAGGAAGACATGACGGAGAAGACCTGCCCCATCACCAACGGCCTGCCCACGCTCCGGGAGCGCCCGTTCGACCCGCCCCAGGTGCTGCGCGCCGAGGGCCCGATCTGCCGGATGGCCTTCCCCGACGGCCACGAGGGCTGGCTCGTCACCAGTTACCAGTACGGCCGGGAGATCCTCTCCGACAAGCGGTTCAGCTCGGCCGCCACGCACAAGCACCTGGCGTTCCCCTCCGACCGCGCGCAGGACATGGGGGAGGGCATCCCGGGCCTGTTCGAGCACATGGACCCGCCGGAGCACACCAAGTTCCGCAAGCTCCTGGCCGGCCAGTTCACCCTGCGCCGGATGCGCGCGCTCACCCCGCGCATCGAGGAGATCACCGCGCAGTACGCCGAGGCGATGCTGCGCAAGGGCGCGCCCGCCGACCTGGTCGCGGACTACTCGGTGCCGGTGTCCTCGCAGGTGATCTGCGAGCTGCTCGGCGTGCCGTTCGAGGACCGGGAGCGGTTCGAGGGCAACTCGGCGAAGCTGCTGCGCCTGGACCTGTCCACGGAGGAGACGCAGGCGGCGCTGATGGACCTCGTCGGCCTCACCGGCGAACTCCTCATGCGCAAGCAGGCCGAGCCCGCCGACGACGTCCTGAGCGTGCTGGTCAACGGCGAGGACATGAGCCTCCCGGAGGCGATCGGCGCCACCTTGCTGCTGCTGGTCGCCGGACACGAGACCACCGCCAACATGCTCTCGCTCGGCACCTACGCACTGCTCAACAACCCCGACCAGATGGCCCTGTTGCGCGCCGACGAGTCGCTGATCGAGGGCGCGGTCGAGGAACTGCTCCGCTACCTCACCGTCGTCCACGTGGGCGTGCAGCGCAGCCCCACCGAGGACGTCGAGATCGGCGGAGTGACCCTGCACAAGGGGGACACGGTCCTGATCCACCTCCCCACCGCCAACCGCGACCCGGAGCAGTTCACCGACCCCGACCGCCTCGACGTCACCCAGGGCACCCTCAGCCACCTCACCTTCAGCCACGGCATCCACCAGTGCCTCGGCCAGCAGCTGGCCCGCCTGGAACTCCGCATCGGCTACACCGAACTCCTGCGCCGCTTCCCCGAGTTGCGCCTCGCGGCGACGCCGGACGAGATCCCGATGCGCTCCAACATGACCGTCTACGGCGTACACGAGCTGCCGGTGGCCTGGTGACCTTGTGAAGACCGCGCCGGCGCCTCGACCACCCCTGCGGAGCTGGCAGTTCCGCAGGGTCATCGCCGCGGAGTTCGTCTCCTCGGTCGGCACCCAGATGACGACGCTGGCGCTGCCGTGGTTCGTGCTGATGACGACCGGTTCACCGGCCCGGATGGGGCTGGTGTTCGTCATCCAGATCCTGCCGGTGCCCCTGCTGGGCATGCCCGCCGGGCTGCTGGTGGCCCGGTGGGGCGCCCGTCGCGTCACCATCATCGGCGACATCGCCGACACCGTGCTGGTGGCGGCGGTGCCCACGCTGTATCTCGCGGGCCTGCTCCCGTTCTGGGCGCTGCTGGTGATCGTCGCCCTGATCGGCTGCGTGGCATCCGCCTACCTGTCCGCCCAGCGCATGCTGCTGGCCGAGGCCATCGGCTCCGACGAGGGCGCCGTCACCGCGGGCAACGCCCTGTTCGAGACGGCCACCTCATCGGCCCGCTTCGTCGGCCCCGCCGCAGCCGGTCTGCTGATGGCCAAGGTCGGCGCGCTGCACGTCCTCTGGATCGACGCGGCCACCTTCGCCCTCTCGGCAGCCCTCCTGACCGGCCTGCCCCGCCGCGAGCGAAAACCCGAGCCCCTGTCGGCGAACAGAATGACCGAGGGCGCGCGCTACCTCTTCCGCGACCCGGTGCTCCGCACCATGGCACTGGCAGCCCTCGGCTACGGCACACTCATGCCCGTAGTCCTGCTGGCCCTGCCCATCATGGCCAGGGCCCGCTACGACGCGGCCCCGGAAATAGCGGGCCTGCTGCTGGCCGCATGGGGCGGCGGCACCGCCATCGGCACCGTGATCGTCGCCCGTCTCGCCCGCCGCGTCACACCGACCCGCTTCGCGGCCTATGGCGGCGCGGGCGCCGCCCTCGTCCTGTGGCTGCTGCCCTGGGACCAACCCGCCGCCACCACCGCCCTGACGGTCGCGGCGGCCTGCATGTTCCTCCCCGCGGTCACCGCACCCGCCGTAGCCCTCCTCACCCTGCGCCCACCGGAACATCTGCGCCCCCACGTCCTCCCGGTCTTCGGCGCCGCCGTCTTCATCGCCAGCCCCGTCGCCTACGCCGCGGCAGGCGTCCTCTTCGAACACCTCCCGCTCGGCGCGGTCCTCGCGGGAGTCGCCGTCGGCGCCACCCTGTGCGCCCTGATCCTGCTCGACCTGGCCCGCCGTGATCCTGACAGAGCCACACCGCCGGAAACCGACTGTCCGCCGCCTGACATGATCAGCACATGACCAGTGAACCCGCGTCGTCGGCCCGTACGACGTATGTCCTCTTCGACGTCGACGGCACGCTGATGGACGCGGTGCACAACCAGCGCCGCGTCTGGGCGACCTGGGCGCAGCGGTACGGCCTGGACGCGGACGAGGTCTACCAGGTGGCTCTGCGGACGCGGCCGATGGAGACGTTCGCACAGGTCGCACCCGACGAGGATCCGCACGCGTGCCTGGCCGCGCTGCACGAGCTGGAGGACGACGACGTCCGGACCGGCGACTACCAGGCCTTCGGCGGCGCGTCCGACCTCCTGCACGACCTGCCCCCGGGCTCCTGGGCCCTGGTGACCTCGAACTACGAGCACCGGGTACGCGGCCGCTTCGCGCGGACCGGTCTGCCGGTACCGGACGTGATCGTGGACGCGGCCGCCGTGGCGGAGGGCAAGCCCTCACCCGTCCCCTACCTCCAGGCGGCCGCACTCCTGGGCGCCGACCCGGCATCCTGTCTGGTCGTCGAGGACGCCCCGTCCGGGGTGCGGTCCGGGCTGAGGGCGGGCATGACGGTGTGGGGCGTGAACACGCCGGCCCCGGTGGAGGGAGTGCACCGCCACTTCACGACGCTGAGCGAGGCGGTCCCGCACATCCTGGCCTTCGCGCGCGACGAGGCCCTTACTTCTCGTCCTTCCGGCGCACCATCTCGTTGATCCAGGCCGGTGCGTAGGGAGAGGTGCAGCCCGGGGAGGTCGGGTAGTCCTCGAACACGCCGAGGCGCTCACCGATGGCAAGGGCGCGCGCCCGCAGCTCGGCGTGCCCGATGCCGATCTGGGCAAGGCAGTAGTTCATCGACCACTGGACACGATCCGGGGCGCTGCGCATGTCCGCCTCGACGAGGTCGAGCAGCCCCGGAAGATCGAGCCCCTCGGGCTTCTTCGCCACGCGATCGCCGGTCAGCGCCCAGCTCGCACCGGCCACCACCGGGTCGGGATCGGTGAACCAGGCCAGGCGCAGCTCCTCGCAGTGCGGGCTCTTCTTCACGACGTAGTTGACCAGCCAGTCCTGCACCTTGGGCGAACGAGCCTCGCGCAGCATGCCGTCCAACTGATCACGCTCGAACGCCTTCGGCCGACAGATCAGCAGGGCCAGCAGCCGCGCGGCGGAGTCCCCGGTCTCCCAGAGCCGACAGGCGAGGTCCTGCTGTGTCTTGAGCCGCTTGGCCACCGCGCGCAGCTTGGTGAGGTTCACCCCGTGATCGTCACCGTGCTTCTCGTTCACGGCGTGAATCCTGGGGTCCTCGAGCTCGGCCAGCTCGGCCATCACCTCGGCGACCGTCGTCTCGGTCACGGTTGTCCCGGCCACCTCAGCCTCCTGTCCTTCACGTGCGGGGCTCACCCTACGACGGTCTCAGCCACGCCGGCGCAGATACGTCTCCAGCTCCGCGGCCCCGCGCAGCATCGCCCGGCCCCGGGCGGACAGCCGCCCGCGCCAGTCCTCCAGCGCCGCCTCCAGCGGCTCCAGGCCCCCGGCCGCCCGCACCTGGGTGATCAGCGGCGCGATCTGCTCCAGCAGGTATCCGCCGCGCCGGAGCTGGTGAGCCAGCCGGGCATCCCGTACGTCGGCCTCGTCGTAGACCCGGTACCCGGTCCGCGGGTCGCGGCGGGGGCGCACCAGCCCGGCCCGCTCCCATTTGCGCAGCGTCGCGGGCCGGATGCCGAGTTCGTGGGCCAGCGTGCCGATGAACAGGGCGCCGGTCTCGACCGACGTGGTGGGTTCCAGGTCCCGCAGCGCGTTCTCCACGGCCTGGAGCGTCCGGCGGTCGGCGAGGAGTTCGGCGTGGCCGGCGTCGATCTGCCGGAACGCCTCGTCGTCCGTGCCCTCGTTGACGGCCCGCATGATCGACGTGGCCGTCTGATGGCCGTGGCCCGGAACCAGGGCGAGGAACGTACGCAGGGCAGCCGCGTGCAGCGGGGTGTAGGTGCGGTAGCCGCTGGGCGTGCGACCGGCGGCCGGAAGGATCCCCGCCTCCTCGTAATTGCGGACCGCCTGCGTCGACAGACCGTGCTCGCGCGCCAGATCAACGGGCCTCAGTCGCTCACCGCTTTGAAGGTTGTGTCCATCCATTCGCCCCATTCACCGGACGATATCGCGGAAAGTTTCAACCGGAGGTTCAACGATACCGTTGAAGGCATGGCGACCGACATCAAGGAAACCGCCCATGCCGTCGAGGCGGCCACCGTCATGAGACTGCTCCCGGCCCGCCCCCGACTGCTCGCCCTGGGCGAGCCCACCCACGGCGAGGACGCTCTGCTCGCCGTCCGCAACGACCTCTTCCGCCGGCTCGTCGAACAGGAGGGCTACCGCACCATCGCGATCGAGAGCGACTGCATGAGGGGCCTACTGGTCGACGACTACGTCACCTCGGGCACCGGAACGCTCGACGAGACCATGCGGCACGGCTTCAGCCACGGCTGGGGCGCCTCGGCCGCCAACCGCGACCTCGTCTCCTGGATGCACGCCTACAACGAGGGCAGGCCGGCATCCGACCGCCTCCACTTCGCCGGATTCGACGGCCCGCTGGAGATGGCCGAGGCCGAGAGCCCCCGCCAGGCCCTCACCGCACTCCTCGGATACCTCTCACTCCATGTGGACGCGGACCTCCTCCCGGGCACGCCGCAGACACTCGACGACCTGCTGGGCCCGGACGCCCGTTGGACCAAGCAGGCCGCGATGACGGACCCCACCCAGTCGGTGGGCCAGTCACCCGAGGCCCGCCAACTACGCCTGCTCGCCGACGACTTGGTGGCTCTGCTCGACACACAGACACCCCACCTCATCAACACGACCTCACGGGGCGACTGGGACCGAGCGCGCCTCTACGGCCGTACCGCCATCGGCCTGCTGCGCTACCACCACGGGATGGCCGACACCTCACCGGCCCGAATGACTCAACTCCTAGCCACGCGCGGTCAGATGATGGCGCAGAACCTCCTGGCCCTCACCGAACGCGGCCCGGTGCTCGCCCACGCCCACAACGCCCACCTCCAGCGAAGGAAGAGCAGCATGCGGATGGCCGGAAAACTGCTGGAGTGGTGGAGCGCGGGCGCCCTCGTGCACGCCCAACTCGGCCAGGACTATGCCTTCGCGGCCACCGCCGTCGGCACCATCCGGCACCAGGGAGTGGACACCCCGCCCGCGGACTCCATCGAGGGCCTCCTGTACGAACTCCCCGAGGACAGCTGCGTAGTAGCGCCCCGCCGACTGGCCACCGCCCTCGGCGCCGCACGCCCCACTCCCCGAGAGTCCCCCTGGTTCGGCTACGCCCCTCTCGACCCCGGCCATCTGACCGACCCCGACGCCCTCGTGTTCGTCAAGGACGTCCGGCAGAGCTAGCGGAAGTCGTACACGGCCCACTCGGCGATCGGGACGTACCCGATCCGCTGGTAGAGGGCATTGCTGGTGGGGTTGTCGGGGTCCGCGAAGAGCACGACGTCCGTGGCTCCCGCGGTGAGCGCGGCCCGGCTCACCTCGACCGTCACGGCACCCGCGTAGCCGCGTCCCCTGAGGTGGGCCGGGGTGTAGACGGGGTCCACCCGGACCATCCCGGCGACCATGGTGGTCACGGCCGCCATGGAGGCGGGCGTGCCGTCCGGGGTCTCCCAGAAGGTGAAGTGCCGGTCGGCGAAGCGCGATCCGGCCCAGGAGCGGGCATCCACGGCGGGGACCTCGCCGACGGTGTCGACGAACTCACCGCACCACCGCACGACTTGATCGAGATCCCGCTCGCCCGCGGCCCGCCCCCGGCCCTCCGGGGTCGGCTGCGGCGGGGTGAGCGTGCCGAGACGGTACAGACGGATCCGCGTGGTGAGCTTCGCCGTAGCGCCCGTGTACCGCTGCCAGGCCTGGGCGAATGCGGTGGCGGTGCCGTGCTCCGCGCTGACGTAGGGAAGGGGGTGACCGAGCCCGGCGAGGTGGGCGGCGAGGCGGTCGGCGCCCTCGGGGGAGAGCGGAGTGGGGCTCAGGCCACGGGACGGTAGCCGGTAGAAGATGCCGCGGACCTCACCCCTCTCCTCCAGCCGCCCGAAGAGCGTTGCCCCGCCGCCGAATTCGGCCGTCCCTTCGGTCCGGAGCTTCTCGATCACGGTCAGCGGCATGGTGTGCAGCGCGGGCCGTGAACGCAGGAAGTCCCCGCCCCGGGAGAGGAAGTCGTCGATGTCTTCGGTGAGTTGCCAACCGTCCGAGTGCATGCCCGCATGGTCCCCGATCTTCGGGGCGGAGGCTGGTCAATCTCGGTTTGTGTAGGTACGTCAGTGCCCACGTCGAGGCGTTGTTCCCACGGGAGTTCGCGACGGCGATGGGTCAGTAGACGGACAGGCCTTGGCTGCTGAGGACTTCCTGGATGGGCTGGTAGTAAGTGGTGCCCCCGGTGGTGCAGTTGCCGGAGCCGCCCGAGAGGATGCCAATGATCTTGTCGCCCGCGTAGAGCGGCCCGCCGCTGTCGCCGGGCTCGGCGCAGATGTTGGTCCGGATGAGCCCGTAGACGATGCTGCCGCCACCGTAGTTGACGGTCGCGTTCAACCCCGTGACCACACCGCAGCGCACACCGGTGGTCGAGCCGCGGCGGCAAACGCTCTGGCCGACATATGCGGTAGCGGTGCCGGTGATGTCAACGGTCCCGATCGTTCCCGGGTGCGGCACGGCGGCGTTGGCGTACCGGACGACACCGAAGTCATTGCCCGGGAAGCTACTGCTGGTCGTGGGCCCGATCGAGGTGGTCTGGGCGGAAGTGGTGTACCAGGTGGATGCGGCATCGGTGCAATGCCCGGCGGTGACGAAGTAGTAGGTGGTCCCACTGCGCACGTTGACCCCTGCCGAGCAGCGCAACCCGGCGGCGAAGACACCGTCACCACCGGACACGAGGGTGCGCAGCCGCCCTTCCTCCCGCTGAAGAACGACGCGCACGTCCGAACGCTCGGCGACCTGCCGCAGCCGAGCGAGATCGCCCGCTGACACGGACGAGTCGACATCAACCCGCAGCGTCCCCGTGCGCTGATCCACGCCCCAGGCCGTCCCGGCGATCCCGAGGGCCTCCACCGCGGAAGCGGCACGCGCCGGTCCTGCCACGGGCCCGACGGCCGAACCCGTCCCGGACAACCCGAGAACAGCCCCGACGACCAGACTCAGCACGCAGGCGGCGGACCGGAAACGTCCCAGGCTGGTACGACGTACGCTCATCGCCCACAACTCCCGAGGAACCGTCGGATGGTTGGCCGGTGTGCCGGGCGACGCGCTGCCGGAGTCACCTGCTGGAAACGGGACAGCGCTCATTGTGCCGGGATGTTGAGGGCGCGACCAGGTGGCTTCAGGCCGAGCACCTGAGGAGCGGCGAGCCCGGCCGTGCCGTCAGCCTCCTAGGTGAGAGAGAAGCTCCGCGCCATCCGCGTACGGCTGTTCCTTGGGCAGCATTCGGGTGGCGGCATCCAGCTGACCAGCCTTGACCTGGGCGTGCACTGCATGGGCGAGCGGAGTCACGTCACGGATGGCGACCGTCCACTCGTCCGCGTAGCGCCGTACGGCCTCACCGGAGAGGCCGAGCTGGAGGGACCGGTACGGCAACGGCCGTAGGTGCAGGTCCCGCTCGGGGTCCCACTGCACGCGGGTGGGCGCCCGCTTCAACTGCCGCTGCCAGGTGGCCTGGTCGGGATGCACCCCACGGACGTAGCTGGACAGACACGCGTGTCGCAACGCCCACTCGAAACCGTCACGGCTGATCTCGACGGCGAGAACGGTCTCCTGCCCCGCCTTCGTGCCCCAGCCGCAGCGGTACATCATCCACAGGAACGACGGCTTGATCCACGTCATGCGGTCCCGCTTCCACGCGGCGGGGAAGCGGCCCTCGCGGACGGCGGCCAGGCCGATCTCCGGGGCGTACGCCTGGTAGACGGTGATCGTGGACTCCGTATGGGCCGCACGGATCTCGCGCTGCGGTTCGTTCATGGTGGACAGCTTGGGGCGCCGCTGGTTCAGGCGGCCACTGAGTTTCTGCGGTCGCGGCCGGCCCGTTATGGTGCGCCACCATGGGCACGGACATCTACGGCGGGATCGAGTTCCGTCACCCTTATGCAGGCACCGAGGACTACGACGGTGAGACATGGGTGACCGCCATCGATCTGTGGCCGCTGTACGACGAGACCGACTACACGGCCTTCGGTCTTCTCTTCGGCGTGCGCAACTACGCGGGCTTCGCGCCCCTTGCACCCGGTCGTGGTCTTCCCGCTGACCTGTCGAGCGGCATGCGCTCGCAGCTGGGCCCCTGGGTTGCCCAGGGCGAGATGGACAGCGCGAGCTGGGTGAGTTGGGGGGAGCTCGCCTCCATCGATTCCGCGATCGGGGCTGAACACTTCGTCGGCCGAGTCACCTGGCACAAGAAGTCGCTGCCGTCGACGCGGTACAGCCGGCTCGTATCCCAGCAGTGGCCGCCGGAGGTCCTGGCTTTGGTGGGCGTGCCACCGGTGGACTCGCACAGCGGCTCAGGACGCGTTGAGTGGACCACCGACGATCTGGTCTGCGCCTACGAACCACTGACCGCGGGAGCTGTGCTGGGTTCGGGGACTCACTGGCCGCATGTCTTCGCCGTGATGAAGGCTCTGGCCGGCCGCTTCGGTGACGACGGTGTTCGCCTGGTTGTGGCATTCGACTGACGGCACAGAACCCGGGGCGGTCGGAGGGCGTCGGCCGCGTCACCTGGCGTGGTCCACGTCGCGCCAGGTGACGTCAGGACCGTTGGCGTCACTCGCCCTTGGGGCCGGCCTGCTGGACCACGTCGAAGGACCACAGGGTGGAGCCGCTGGCCGCAGGGCGGGGGCGGTCGCCGCCTTCCGAGCCGCCGCCCTGGTGGGCCGACTTCATCGGGCCCTCCATCCACGCCTGGAAGGACTCCTCGTCGCGCCAGCGGGTGTAGACGAGGTAGTTGTCGGTGCCTTCGACGGGACGGAGGAGTTCGAACCACTCGAAGCCGTCGGAGTTCTCCACGGCGTGCGCGCGGGAGGCGAAGCGCTTCTCCAGGGTCTCGCGCTGCTCTGCGGGAACGGTCAGTACGTTGATCTTGACTACGCTCATGGTGCTCATCCTGCCCCACGGCAGTCGGCCGACGGGTACCGCCCCGCACAGCGGGGCAGATGGTGCCGTCACACCTCTTCGGCCAGCAGCACACCCAGCTCCTCGCCCGCTCCCCAACGCCGCAGCGCAGGGCCGTCGAGCAGCCGGGTCCTGCCGTCCCGCCGCGCCCACTGGACGTCGCGGGCCGCGAACGTACCCCGGTGGACGACCACGCGGAGGACTTCCTCGTCGGGCTTCCCGCGGTGTGTGCGGCGATGTGCTGGTTCCTCGTCGGGGAGGGGTTCGGCCACCGGCCGGAAGGCCACGTCGACGTGGCACCCGTCGGTGTTGTGGGCCCGCACGCGCGGCCGGTCGGGCGCGGGTATCAGCCGTACCCGCCAGCCGTCCCGGCGCAGCATCCGCGCCACGGCCAGCGCCAGGCCCTGGGTGTCGAGTTCGAGAAGGTCGTCCGGGGTGTAGTACCCGATGCGTCGGCGGGCTCCCGGTCGCTGGTGGCGCACCCAGAGGACGGCCGCGCCGACGACCACTACGACACCGGTGATCGGCACCGCGATCCCCACGGCGCGGTATCCCCACGCGAGCAGCGCGACCACGGCGCACACCATCGCCACCACCAGCACCAGTGCCGGGAACACTTCGCGGAACCTGGGCCCGTAGAGCCCGCCGGCCCGCAGCAGGCGTACGGCCTCGCGGCGCTGCGCGCGACGTGACTGGACGGGACCGGACGACCACGACAGGCGCGCCACAGTGTCAGCCCCCCATGCTTCCCCGATGCCACCTGTGATGTGGATACCCGCTTCGCGGCCAATTACCTTTCACGCGGCGGGAATTGGGCCCAGCTCGGTCGGTGGGTGGAAGCGCGAAGGGGCGCTATCCGCTTCTGGCGCCGAGAGCGGCTCTGACCTGCGAAGTTCACACTTCCATCACGGTTGCGTCACTGATCCACCCCATCGTGTCATCGCTCGCTCGCGCCCCTTTACGGTCAGCTGACACCGCAGCACCAGTGAGGGATGAATGTCGTACAACCAGCCGCCTGCCCAGCCGCCGTTCGCCGGGTCGTCGGACGCTCGGCCCAAGTGGGCTCGCAAGCGGGTCGCGATCCCGGCCGCGCTCCTCCTCTTCTTCGTCGGAGTCGGCGTCGGATCCGAGGACGGCAGCGGCCAGGAGAAGACCGGCGCCGGCAGCGCCGCACCGCGGCCCACCGTCACCGTGACGGAAACGGCCGTCGGCAAGCCCGCCAAATCCGCGGCGGCCAAGGAGACCAAGGAGACCCAGGACGCCAAGCCCGCGTCCGACGACGGCGAGAAGGCGACCGTGCCCGACTTCGTCGGGATGGGCCTCCAGTCCGCGCAGGACAAGGCCCAGGAACTCGGCTTCTACTCGCTGGACTCCCACGATGCGCTCGGACGCGACCGTATGCAGGCGTTCGACCGTAATTGGAAGGTGTGCAGCCAGAACACGAAGGCCGGGACGTCGGCGTCGACCGACACCGAACTCGACTTCGGTGCGGTCAAGTTGGAGGAGGACTGCCCGGCGAAGGACCAGAAGCCGCCGTCCGCGAAGGACGGGAAGATGCCCGACTTCAAGGGCAAGTCGGTGAACGCCGCCCGCAGTGCGCTCGACTCCGGCACGTCGCTCACGGTCGAGGACGCGACGCCGGAGGACCGTTGGATCCTGGTCGAGTCGAACTGGCAGGTGTGCACTCAGAAGCCGGCCGCCGGTGTGGCACTGAACGGCCAGCCGGTCACGCTCACCGCGGTCAAGTTCGGCGAGTCCTGCCCGTAGGGCCTGTCGTTTGGATCAGTCCGGCGTTGCGGGCTCTGGTCGGTCGGCCTGCACTGTTTCTTGCAGCCGGCCTGATCCAAACGACAGACCCTGGCCCGCCGCCTTCAGTCTGTGCCGCCGCGAGGAGGTGCCGATAATCGGTTGCCTCCCGGCGGCGGCGATGGATGCAATGTCCGGTGTGATCACCAAGGTGCACCCCCGGATCGGCGCCCTCGTTCCGCTCACTCGCCCCGGCTGGGTCGAGGCAGGCCACCACCTGCTCGCCGGACTCGAACTGGCCGTCCGCGAAGTCAACGACGCGGGCGGGATCGACGGAAGCCCACTTGAGCTGGTGGTCCGGGACACCGCGGCCGATCCGGAGAAGGCCGCGGCGGCCGTGGACGAGCTGGCCGGCCTGGGCGTGGCCGCTCTGGCGGGGGAGTACCACAGCGTCGTCGCCCGAGCTGCCGCCGCCAGGGCCGACGCCCTCGGACTGCCGTTCCTGTGCTCGTCAGCCGTGCTCGACGGGCTCACCGAGCAGCCGACCGATTGGGTCGCGCGGCTGCCCCCGGCGCAGTCCCACGGCTGGCGGATCTACGCGGACTTCCTCCTCGGCGCCGGTCATCGCCGCATCGCCGTAGCCACGCAGCCGAGCGTCTACTGGGCATCCGGGACCCGCATCCTGGGCGACCACCTCGCTCCGCGCGGCGGTACGGTCATCGAACTCGACATGACCACGCTGGCCCCCGACGCCGTGTGCGACGCACTCGTCACCCACGGCGCGACAGCTCTCCTTCTTCTGGCCGGCCACCCGGATCCGGCGGTGCCGATCGTGAAGTCCGTCCGCCGCGACCCGCGCCTCACCGACATCCTGATCGGCGCTCCGGCCGGGCAGCCGGAGTTCGCCGAATGGGCGGCCCTGCTGAGCGAGGAGGGCACCGCGATCCCGTTCCTGCGCTACCTGCCCGAACGCCTCACGCCGCTGGGCACACGAGTGGCGACGACCCTGCGCGAGCGCCTGGCCGAACCCCCCTCCTTCGTCGCCTTCGAGGGATACGACACGGTCGCTGTCCTCGCCCAGCTGCTCCGTTCGCACGGCACCGACCGAGCCCGCATCGCCGCATCCTGGCCGCGCGTCGCCGTGGACGGCACTCGTGGCCCGATCCGGTTCTCGCGCACGCCCGGAATCGGCGTGTGGCAATGGACTTGGCCGCCCGTCCAAGTCGTGGACCGGGACCCGGAAGCGCCCGACCGCTTCAGGATCCTGCACGCCGTACCGGACGGGCCGCCTCCCCTCAGCTGATACGAACCCCCGTGCCGCCGACCCGCACCCTCGGGTCACCCGCGCGCAGCGTCACCGTGAGCTCACCGGGGCGCCCCAGGTCCTCGCCCTGATGCAGGGTGAGGACGGAGTCCTCGGGCACCAGGCCGAGTTCACGGGCGTACGCGCCGAACGCCGCGGCCGCGGCGCCGGTCGCCGGGTCCTCGACGACGCCGCCGACGGGGAACGGATCGCGGACGTGGAAGACGGTGGCCGACTCCCGCCACACCAACTGGACCGTGGTGAGGTCCAGTCGGTGCATCAGCGCTTCGAGGCGCGCGAAGTCGTACGCGAGATCCGCCAGGCGCGCACGGGAGGCCGCCGCCAGCACGAGATGCCGGGCACCGGCGAACGATATGCGGGGCGGGAAGGCCGGGTCGAGATCGGCGGCGGGCCAGTCGAGCGCGGCGAGCGCCTCGCTGAGGTCGGTATCGTCGATCTCCTCGACATGCGGTTCGACACTGGTGAGTGTGGCCCTGACCGTCCCGAGCTCCTCATCCACCTGCACCGGCACGGTCCCGGCGCGCGTCGCGAAGACCAGCTCCCCGGGCCCTATCCGCTCGGCGAGCGCGATGGCGGTCGCGACGGTGGCATGCCCGCAGAACGGCACCTCGGCCTTGGGACTGAAGTAGCGCACGCGGTACGCCCGCCCCTGCTCCCCGCCTATGTCCTCCGGCGGCGCGGTCAGGAAAGCGGACTCCGAGTATCCGAGTTCAGCGGCGATCGCCAGCATGTCGTCGTCATCGAGACCGGTGGCGTCCAGCACGACACCGGCCGGGTTCCCACCGTCGGGAGAGCCGGAGAAGGCGGTGTAGCGGAGCACCTCGGGCTGCTGGCGGTTCGTCGTCATGAACCTGGAACGCGCGGCAAGGCCACGACAGTTCCCGCCCTCCCGGTGTGGCTTGTCCCGCCGTTCGAGAGCCCGCCACGCATGAAGTGGGACTACGTCCGACGGCGGGCGCCGGGGCCCGGTCGGGCGGAGACTTCCTTGGGGGACAGGGCGACATGCTCCTCCGCGCATTCGACGACGACGCGGACCGGGGCCTCGCAGGCGGCGTGACGCATGTCCAGTACCGAGCCTTCGGGATCCGGTGCGTAGGCCTCGCCCCACTGGCGGAGGGCGACGAGTACGGGCCACAGGTCCCATCCCTTGCGGGTCAGGCGGTACTCGTTGCGGGAGCGGCTGCCCGGCTCGCGGTAGGCGACGGTCCTGAGGATTCCGGCCGCGGTGAGTTTGCGCAGGCGGTCGCTGAGGACCGCCTCGGACAGGCCGATGTGGCGCCGGAAGTCATCGAACCGGCGTACGCCGTTGGCGGCGTCCCGAATGATCAGCAGCGTCCACTTCTCGCCGACCAGATCGAGCGTGCACTGGACGGGACAGTTCTCGGTGCTGACCTCAAGCCACTCCATGCCTCCATGCTACGGGCTGACTATTCCTTTGACAGTCAGGTGAGCGCCGGGCTAGCTTCAACCGACGAAGTCAGCCGAGAGGACGCCGAAGCATGGGACGTACACGCACCTACGAGTGGGAGGACCCCGCGACCAGTGCCGCCGCCGTGGGACTCGCCTCCGGTATGGACTTCCTGCGGGAGATGCAGGCGGGTCGGCTGCCCGCGCCGCCTGTCTCGGCCACCCTCGACTTCACGCTGGACGAGGTGGAAGAGGGCAGGGCGGTGTTCTCGATGACGCCGGGGGAGGAGCACTACAACCCCATCGGCAGTGTGCACGGCGGTGTCTACGCCACCCTGCTCGACTCGGCGGCCGGCTGCGCCGTACAGTCCACGCTCCCGCCGGGCATGGGGTACACCTCGCTCGACCTGAACGTGAAGTTCCTCAAGCGCATCACCGCGGACACCGGCAAGGTCCGGGCCATCGGCACGATCGTCAACCGGGGCCGGACGACCGCGCTGGCCGAGGCCAAGCTGGTCGACGCGGACGAGCGCCTGCTCGCCCACGCCACGAGCAGCTGCCTGCTGTTCCCGATACCGCCCTCCGCGACCTGAGAGACGGGCCCCTGCACCCCGACCACCCGCCCGGACGTCGACGCCTGCACGTGGCTCGGAAAGCGCCTCTACTCCCACACCTACCAGACCTGGTGCGTCAGGGAGGCGGCGCGCAGACGTCCGAGGAAGGGGAGGGCCGGCTCGGGATCACGCCACCGCGTCCGGGTCCTCATGGGCGCCCGGCAGTTGGTTGTGCCCTTCGGACCAGTGGTTCGTCCACCCGCAGACCCCGCAGGCGTACCGCCCGTTGACCCCCGACACCTCGGCGCCGCAGCCCCGGCAGTCCGTGGTCGTGATCTCCTGCGCGTTCAGGAACTCGGCCGCGGCTGCCGCCGCGAGAGGGCCGGGGACGGAGTGCGAGGGCTTCCTGGTCACGACCGCGACCCTATCCACCGACTTCCCTTTCCGGCCAGGTGTGGTCAGGCTGTCTCCGGCATGCTGGAGATCTTCGGTCGGGAGTGGCGGATGGCGGGGGCCGGTGGCGGTGCGGCGGGGCTCGATGCCCGGCCCTGGGACATCGCGAACGAAGCCTTGGCGTTCCTGTTGGAAATCGCCGCGCTGGGCTTTCTCGGCTGGTGGGGATTCAGCGCGGGCCATGAGGGTGTGCCCCGCATCCTGCTCGGTGTGGGCACACCCTCGCTGGCCATCCTGGTGTGGGGACTGTTCGCCGCGCCCCGGGCCCGTTGGCGGCCGCGGCTTGCGCTCGTGCTGGTGGTGAAGGCGCTGGTGCTCGGGGGCGGGGCCGCTGCCCTGTACGCGGTGGGGCACCCCGTCGCTGCGGGCGTCGTGGCGGTGGTGACCGCCGTCAATACCGCGGTGGCCGAGTACTTCCGAGCCTCGCCCTCGGGTGTACGGTCGCCGGATCTCTCCTGACGCAGGGCCCCGACAGGGACGCGCACCGTCCACCCCCTCACCTTGTCAGCCCGCCGACCGCGCCTGTATAACGTTGTAAAATTGACGTGAAGGGATTGCCGTGCGGGTCAGCCTCAAGGATGTCGCCGCGCACGCTGGGGTCTCCATCAAGACCGTCTCCAACGTGGTGAACAACTATCAGCACGTCACACCAGCCATGCGCGAGCGCGTTCAGGCGTCCATCGACGCGCTCGGCTACCGGCCCAACCTCGCCGCCCGGCACCTGCGCAAGGGACGCACGGGCATCATCGCGCTCGCCCTGCCCGAACTGGGCAATCCGTACTTCGCCGAACTCGCGGCCACCGTCATCGACGCCGCCGCCGCGCATGACTACATCGTGCTGCTGGACCACACCGGCGGCCGGCGCGAGCAGGAGATCCTGGTCAGCCAGGGCTTCCGGGCCCGGGTCATCGACGGACTCATCCTCAGCCCCATCGAGCTGGAGACCGAGGATCTGCGCGACCGGGCGGAGAAGGTCCCGCTCGTGCTGCTCGGCGAACGGGACTACGCCCTGCCGTACGACCACATCGCGATCGACAACGTGGCCGCGGCCCGCACGGCGGTGCGGCATCTCATCGAACTGGGGCGGCGGGAAGTCGCGTTCATCGGTGATCGCCGCGGTCGCAGTGAGCCCGCGCAACTGCGGGTACGGGGCTGGCGCGAGGAGCTGACCGGCGCCGGACTCCCGGCCGACGACGGGCTGGTCGCCGCCACCGACGGGTGGGGGCATGCGGACGGCGCGGCCGCCATGGCGCGCATCCTGGAATCCGGGCGGCGCCCCGACGCCGTCTTCGCCTACAACGACCCGATGGCCATCGGCGCGATGCGTGTGCTGCACGAACGCGGGCTGCGGGTGCCCGAGGACATCGCGATCGTCGGCTTCGACGACGTCGTCGAGGGGCGTTTCGGTGCGGTGACGCTCACTTCCGTGTCGCCGGACAAGGAAGCCATCGGCCGGCTCGCGGTCGAGTCGGTGCTGGCGCGGCTCGGCGGCGGTGAAGCGCCCGAACCGCGCCGAGTGTGGGCCGACTACCGGCTTGTGCAGCGGGAGAGCACGCTCGGCCGGGGGGCGCAGGTCTCGGACGGTCGGGGCTGATCCGTTCGGCGCCGCGTTCCGAACCACCCCTCTTTTCATCGGCGTTTGCGATGTGCACTCGCTGATTCGCGTCGCCCGCAGAGCAATTGATGCTGCCGTCTTGCCGACGGCGTCCCAAGTTCGCCTCGTGCACAGGGGGTTTACAGCATCCTTCCAACGATGTAAAAACCTCTGTGCGGCGGGCCGAACAACCTTTCCCGCCTGGAGAGAAGAGCAACTCTGCCCGTTCACCGCCTCCCCAACTCCCTTTCAGCGTCGCCCGGATCGGGGTCACCCATGCAGCGCACCACTCACCGTCGTCGCCCCCTCGCCCGTCCTGTGGCCGTCTCCCTGGCCGCCGTGGTGGCCTTGACCGCCACCTCCTGCGCGAAGTCGGAGGACGACGCGTCGAGCGGCACCTCCTCCGCGGCCGCCGCAGGCGCCGAACAGAAGGTCGCCTCGCCCGCGCCGGGCGGCAAGACCTGCACCATCGAGGCGTACGGCGCTGAGAAGCTCGATCTCAAGAACGCCACCGTCGGCTTCTCCCAGTCCGAGAAGGAAGCCAACCCGTTCCGTATCGCCGAGACGCAGTCCATCAAGGACGAGGCGAGCAAGCGCGGGGTCAAACTGCTGACGGCCAATGCCCAGTCGCAGTTCTCCAAGCAGATCAGCGATGTCCAGGACCTGCTGGCCAAGGGTGCCGACCTGCTGGTCATCGCCCCGCTGAACTCCGACGGCTGGGACCCGGTCCTCCAGGCGGCGGCCGCCAAGAAGGTCCCCATCGTGACGATCGACCGCAAGATCAACGCCACGGCGTGCAAGGACTATGTCTCCTTCATCGCCTCCGACTTCGTCGAGCAGGGCAAGCGCGCCGCCGACCAGATGATCGAGGCGACCGGCGGCAAGGGAGAGGTGGCGATCCTGCTCGGCGCGGCGGGCAACAACGTGACCACCGAGCGCACCAAGGGCTTCAAGGACCGGATCGCCGAGAAGGCCCCGGAGCTGAAGGTCGTCTTCGAGCAGACCGGCGACTTCGCCCGCGAAAAGGGCCAGCAGGTCACCGAGCAGCTCATCCAGTCCAAGCCCGGGATCAAGGGCATCTACGCCGAGAACGACGAGATGGGCCTCGGTGCCGTCGCCGCGCTCAAGGGCGCCGGGAAGAAGGCCGGCGACGTCAAGATCGTCACGGTCGACGGCACCCGCAACGCCGTCCAGGGCATCGTGGACGGCTGGATCAGCGGGGTCATCGAGTCCAACCCGCGCTTCGGCCCGCTGGCCTTCCAGACCCTCGACACCTTCACCCAGGGTGAGGAAGTCGCCCAGGACATCGTTATCGAGGACGGTGCCTACGGCGCGGACAACGCGAAGAGTGACCTCGGCAAGGCGTACTGACGTGCCCGCAGAAGTTCTCACCGTCCGCGGACTGAGCAAGACCTTCCCCGGCGTCCGGGCCCTGGACGACGTGGACCTCACCCTGCACGCCGGTGAGGTCCACGCCCTGATCGGCGAGAACGGCGCCGGGAAGTCGACCCTCATCAAACTCCTCACCGGCGTGTACCGGCCCGACGCCGGACAGATCGTCTTCCAGGGCCGCGAGGTCTCCTTCGCCACCCCGCTGGAGGCGCAGAAGGCCGGGATCTCCACCATCTACCAGGAGGTCAACCTCATCCCGCTGCTCAGCGTGGCCCGCAACCTCTTCCTGGGCCGTGAGCCGCGCAACCGGCTCGGTGTACTGGACATCGCCCGGATGAACCGGGAGGCCGAGGAGACGCTGCGCACCTACGGAGTGCGGGTCGATGTCCGAAGGCCCCTGCGCAGCCTGGGAGTCGGTGCCCAGCAGATGGTCGCCCTGGCCCGGGCCGTCGCCACCGACGCGCGGATCGTCATCATGGACGAGCCGACCTCCTCCCTCGAACCCCGCGAGGTGGAGACCCTGTTCACGGTGATCCGGCGGCTGCGCGACGCGGGCATCGCGGTCGTCTACGTCAGCCACCGCCTGGACGAGCTGTACGCCGTGTGCGACACCGTCACTGTGCTGCGCGACGGGAAGCGGGTCCACCACGGCCCGCTGGCCAGACTCGACCGGCTCTCGCTCGTGTCGACCATGCTCGGCCGGGATCTGGGCGAGGTCCGCGAGGAGGGCCTGACCAAGTTCACCGGCGACCATGGTGCGGCGGATGCCGAACCGGTCCTGCGCGCGGACGAGTTGACGGTTCCGCACCAGCTGCACGGGGTCTCGGTGAGCATCCGTCCCGGTGAGGTCGTCGGTCTCGGCGGGCTGCTCGGCTCCGGACGCACCGAGACGGCGAAGGCCATCGCCGGTGCCCTGCCGCTGGGTTCGGGCAGGGTCACCGTGGCCGGTGTGCCGCTGCGCGCGGGCTCCACACCGGCCGCCATCCGGGCGGGCATCAGCCTGCTGCCCGAGGACCGCAAGAGCGAGGGCATCGTCCCGGGGCTTTCGGTGCGGGAGAACATCGCCCTCGCCGTGCTGCCGCGGCTGTCCCGCTTCGGCCTGGTCTCGGAGGCACGGGTCGACGCGATCGTCGACACCTTCATCGAACGGCTCCGGATCAAGGCGTCCTCACCGCGGCAGAAGGTCGGCGAACTCTCCGGCGGCAACCAGCAGAAGGTGCTGCTGGCCCGCTGGCTCGCCATGCATCCCAAGGTGCTCCTGCTCGACGAACCCACCCGCGGCATCGACGTCGGAGCCAAGGCCGAGGTACAGAAACTCGTCGACGAACTGGCCGCCGACGGCCTGGGCGTCCTGCTCATCTCCTCCGACCTGGAGGAACTGATCGAAGGGTCCGACCGCGTGGTCGTACTGAAGGACGGCGTTGTCGTCGGCGAGCTGAGCGGCGACGACGTCACCGAGGAGAGGCTGATGCGGGCCATCGCCGGGAACGACGTACGGGAAGAGGCGACCGCCGATGGCTGAAGTCGCCCTGCGCACCACCCCGTTGGACAAGGACCGCATCCTCCAGTGGCTTCAGACGTACGGCGTCTACGCCGGCGTGGCGGTGCTGCTCGTCGTCAACGTCCTCATCACTCCGCACTTCCTGTCCGCGGAGAACTTCCGCACCCAGGCCGTCCAGGTCGCCCCGGTCATCATCGTCGCCCTGGGCATGGCCCTGGTCATCGGTACCGAGGGTGTCGACCTCTCCGTCGGCGCCGTGATGGCCCTGTCGGCCTCCGTCACCGCCCTCTACCTCGGGTACGGCCTCCTGCCCGCGCTGCTCGCGGTCGCCCTGTTCGCGGCCGGCGTCGGGCTGGCCAACGGAGCGCTGGTGGCCTTCATCGGCGTGCAACCCATCGTCGCCACGCTGGCGTTGATGGTCGGCGGCCGGGGCCTGGCGCTGGTGCTGCTTCCGCAGCTGAAGGACCTGCGCAACCCCTCCCTGGCCTCGTTGGGCTCCGGCGACGTCCTTGGCGTTCCGTATCTGATCCTGATCGCCACGGCGCTGGCCGTGCTGGTGGCGTTCGTGGTCCGCCGCACCACCTTCGGGCGGCAATTGCTGGCCATCGGCGACAGCCGCCCCGCGGCCCAGCTCGCCGGTCTGCCCGTACGCCGCGTCCTGATCATCGTGTACGTGGTGAGCGCGCTGCTCGCGGCGGTCGCGGGCGTGCTCGCCACCGCGCGACTCCAGGCCAGCGATCCCACCTCGCTGGGCAACCTGATGGAACTCTCCGCGATCACGGCGGTGGTGGTCGGCGGCACCCCGCTGACCGGCGGCCGCGTGAACATCGCCGGAACCGTGGCCGGAGCGGTCCTCATCCAGCTCCTGACCGCCACGCTCATCAAGCACGACCTGCCGCCGTCCTGGACGCAGATCGCGCAGGCCATGGTGATCGTCGCCGCGGTCTACGCGGCTCGGGGACGGGGGAAGCGATGACCGCCACCAGAACGGAAGCACCCGTGACCGCCGGGCCCACGAAGGAAGCCGAACCGGTGGGCCCCGCCCGCTCCGAGCGGCTCAGCGCACTGCTCCAGCAGCACGGCGCGCTGGCCGTGCTGGTGATCGTCTCCCTGGTGGCGTCGTTCTCCTTCGACTCCTTCGCCACCGGCGACAACTTCTCCAACATGGCGACGAGTTCGGCCTTCCTGGCGATCGTCGCCCTCGGCATGACCTTCGTGATCATCACCGGCGGCATCGACCTGTCCGTCGGCTCCCTCTTCGCCCTCGGCGGCGTCCTGGCCGCCTGGGGATCGCGCCACGGCACCCTGGTGGCACTGCTGCTGCCGCTCGCCGTCTGCGGACTGATCGGCGTCGTCAACGGACTCCTCGTCGCCCGCTCACGGCTCGCTCCCTTCATCGTCACCCTCGCCGCCATGCTGGGCGCACGCGGGCTGATGCTGGCGCTGACCGACGAGGGCGCCGACACCTACCTCATCGGCAAGGGCTCGTTCCTCGCCGAACTGGGCCAGGGCACCACCCTCGGCCTCGGCAACCCGGTGTGGATCACGCTGGGCCTGTTCGTCGCGGGCGCCGTCGTCCTGCGCCGGACCCGGTTCGGCCAGCATGTCTACGCCGTCGGCGGCAACGAGGACGCGGCCGCCCTCATGGGTGCCCCCGTGGCCCGCACCAAGATCCTCGTCTACGCCCTGTCGGGACTGCTCGCCGGACTGGCCGGGGCGCTGAACGCGGCCTGGCTGGCGTCCGGCGTGACCATCCTGGGCAACGGCATGGAACTGGAGGCCATCTCCGCCGTCGTCATCGGCGGCACCCTCCTGACCGGCGGGCTCGGCTACGTCAGCGGCTCACTGGTCGGCGTCCTGCTCCTGAAGGTGATCCAGAACGTCATCAACCAGATCGGCTCCCTCGACTCCTCCTATCAACAGGTCGTCAGCGGCGCCTTCCTGGCCGTCGTCGTCATCGCCCAGACCTGGCTGGGCCGCAGACGCCAACTGATGTGACAAGCCTCTGACGCGCACGTCTCCCCACACCCCAACCCCAGGAGTGACGATGCGTCGAGTACCCGCACGCCATGGCCCGTTGGCCTGGCTGAGACGGCCGGTGCGACGGGCGACCACCGCACTGGCCGTCCTCGCCCTGGCCGGTACGGCACTGACGGCCACCGGAACCGCGGCCGCCGCCCCGCAGGCGTGGACCCCGAAGCCCTCGCCGATGACCACACCGTGGACGAACCAGGTCCCCACCGACCACCCCCTGCCGGAGTATCCGCGCCCGCAACTCACCCGCCCCGACTGGGCCAACCTCAACGGCATCTGGGACTTCGCGGTCACCCCGGCCGACGCCGGTCAGCCCGCCTCGTTCACCGAGCAGATCCGGGTCCCGTTCGTCGCGGAGTCCGCGCTCTCCGGCATCCAGCGCAAGATCACACAGAACTGGTCCGCAAGCACATCAAGGTGGAGCCGCAACGCTGGTTCTACTGGGCCGACCGGCTCGGCCTGCTGGTCTGGCAGGACATGCCGTCCATGGACCTGCGCACCCCCGACAGCGCGGCCCGCGTCCAGTGGGAGGCCGCGTACGACCGCGTGATCGACCAGCACCGCAGCTCGTCCTCCCTGGTGGTGTGTGTCAAACCAGAACGAGGGCTGGTGCCAGTACGACCAGGCCCGCATCGCGAACGAGGTCAAGGCCTACGACCCCTCCCGGCTCGTCGACAACATGAGCGGTATCAATTGCTGCGGCGCGGTCGATGGCGGCAACGGAGACCTCCTCGACCACCATGTCTACGTCGGCCCCGGCACCACCGTGCCCAGTCCCACCCGAGCCGCCGTGCCCGGCGAGTTCGACGGACTGGGGTACAAGGTCCCGGGCCATGAGTGATATCCCGGCGGCGGCTTCAGCGCTGAGGACCAGCCGGACCTCGCCCACCTGAACAACCGGTTCGTCGGCCTCCTGGACGCCATCCGCGAGGTGCGCATGCTCCGCGGCCTGTCCGCGTCCGTCTACACCGAGATCACCGACGTGGAGAACGAGGCCAACGGCCTGCTCACCTATGACCGCCAAGTCGTGAAGGTCGACGAGGCCAGGGTCCGGGCCGCCAACCGCGCGCTGATCGACGCCTCCCAGGGCTCGACCACCCCGGTCACCCTGCCCACCGGCCAGTACCGGTCCCTGCGCGTGACGACGCCCGGCTATACCGACCGGTATGTGCGGCACAGGGACGGCGCGGTCTTCACGGAGGTCGTCGGCAGCGGCAGCGACGCCCTGGTGAAGAACGACGCGACTTGGAAGATCGTCCCCGGCCTGGCCAACAACACCTGCTACCGGGATTCATTCGCAGTGCATCGGGTTCAGCCCGGTGGTGAAGCGCATGTCGTGCCTGCGGCGCGGAGCGTCGCGGTGTCGTTCCGGCGGAGCCGGACAGTGCGGTCACCGGCGAGGGGGAGGCGGGGAACGAGTGTTCCCGATTACGGCGGGTGTGGTTCGTTCGTACGATCTTCGCATGCAGCTTCGGTTCGCCTTCAGGTTGTACCCGGAGCCCGGTCAACGCTCAGCGCTGGCAAGGGCGTTCGGGTGCGCCCGCGTCGTGTTCAACGACGCGGTGCGTGCCCGGGAGGACGCCCGCAGGGCCGGGCGGCCGTTCCCCAGGGCCGGGGAGCTGTCCCGCGCCCTGATCACCGAGGCCAAACGGACGAGCGAGCGGTCCTGGCTGGGTGAGGTGTCCGCAGTCGTGCTCCAGCAGTCCCTGCGCGACGCCGAGACGGCCTACCGCAACTTCTTCGCCTCACTCAAAGGCACACGCAAGGGGCCGAAGGCGGGTGCGCCGCGGTACAAGTCCCGCAAGGATGCCCGGCAGTCGATCCGGTTCACTGCCAACGCCCGCTGGAACATCACCGACGGCGGCCGGCTGAACCTGCCGAAGATCGGTGCGGTGAAGGTGAAGTGGTCCCGCACCCTGCCCGCCACGCCCTCGTCCGTCACCGTGATCAAGGACGCGGCAGGACGGTACTTCGCCTCCTTCGTCATCGACACCGACCCGGCAGCCGACGCCGCACGGATGCCCGGAACCGACCGCACCATCGGCATCGATCTCGGCCTGACCCACTTCGCGGTCCTCTCCGACGGCACGAAGATCGACTCTCCGCGCTTCCTGCGGCGCGCGGAGAAGAAACTGAAGAAGGCCCAGCGGGAGCTGTCCCGCAAACAGAAGGGATCGAAGAACCGCGAGAAAGCCCGCGTGAAGGTCGCCCGCGCCCACGCCAAGGTCGCTGATGCACGCCGTGAGTTCCACCACCAGCTCTCCACGAGGCTGATCTCCGAGAACCAAGGGATCGCCGTGGAGGACCTGTCGGTGGCGGGACTGGCGCGCATCAGGCTGGCCAGGTCGGTGCATGATGCGGGCTGGGCCCAGTTCGTCAGCATGCTGGAGTACAAGGCGAAGCGGTATGCACGGACCCTGGTCCAGGTCGGCCGGTTCGAGCCCACCAGTCAGGTGTGTTCCGCCTGCGGTCGCCGTGACGGTCCCAAGCCCCTGCATGTGCGGGAGCGGACCTGCGCGGCCTGCGGCACGGTCCACGACCGGGACCACAATGCCGCAATGAATGTGAGATCGGCCGCCGGACTGGCGGTGACGGCCTGTGGAGTGCAGGTAAGACCAGAACCTGTTCTGGCACAGCACGATGAAGCAGGAAGCCTTGGAAGCCCGCGCGATGCCGGTGCCGCGTAGCGGCACAGCACCGAGCGAGCAGGCCAGAATCTCCCTCCTTCAGGACTCCGTTGGGAAATCGACGAAGCGGGCTCCTGGGGTCGGTTATGCCGCGAGGGTGAGTCGTGCGAGGTGGGGGACGCGGGTGGTGCCGAGTGGGGTGTCGTTCAGCCAGGCGTCGACGCGGGTGAGGTTGAGGGCGGTGGCGGAGAGGATGTTCGCGAGGTGGGTTTTGCTCTGGCCTCGGTAGGGGGTGCGTCGCAGGTGGGTGCGGCGGACGGCCTGGGAAATGGTGCCCTCCACCCCGGCTCGCACGTCGTAGCGTTCTTTCCATGCCTCGGTCTGCTGCTCAGCGCGTCGTTCTTCGAGGATCTGCTGCTGCTCGCGGGGCAGCAGGGTCAGGCTGCGGCCCCATTTGCCGTTGGCTGCCTTGGTGCACCTCGGTCTCAGCGGGCAAGGATCGCAGTCGGCGAGCGCGAAGTGCACCCGGACGAGCGGGGTCCCGCTGGCCTTGCGCTGCTGGGACCAGCTGACGCTGGAGGCTCCCTGGGGGCAGGTGACCTTCCGAGCGTCCCAGTCCGTGGTGAAGGCGGCCTGGGTCAGGTGTGGTGCCTGCGGGTCACGTTCGTTGTGGTGGGTATCTGCGCCGACGGGTCCGACCAGGTCGATGCCGTGGTCCTCACGTGCGGCCAGGATGTGGGCGGCGGTGACGTATCCGGCGTCCACCACATGCTCGCGCGGCCCAAGCCCGCGTCCGGCCAGGCGCTGGTGGATTGTTGTGGTGACCTCGGTGTCGTTGACGGTGGCGTTGGTGGTCTCCACGTTCGTGATCAGGTGCGGTGTGGTTGGCTCGCAGGTCTCGCTCAGGTGGACCTTGTATCCGCACCAGCCCGCCCCGCGCTTGATGCCGTAGTGGGCGTCGGTGTCATACGGCGAGGACAGCCTGTCTCTGGCCGGCGGGAGGTCCTTGCCCTCCCGCCAGCGCACCCCCTGCCCGTCCCGGTGATACTGCTCTGCCCAGGCCCGGCGCAGGACACGGACTGCGGGGACCTCACCCAGCCAGGCCAGAGCGGTCGGCCCATCAATGGCGTCCAGGAGAGCGAACCCGTCCCGGCCGACCCGCTCGGCCCATTCCCGGCGGACGTTCTCCCCCTTCGGGAAACGGTAGTTGTCGACCTTGTTCCCATATCGCTCCACCCACGCGGAGCTGATCAACGGCGCCAGCCAGTCCGGGGCTGCCGCGGCCAGCGCCTCCAGCGCCGCCCGAAGCGTCTCGCCGACGAACTCCATCCGGTTCAGCGTGCGCACCGCGGCCAGCACATGAGTGGAGTCGGTCCGCTGCCGACCGCCGGCCCTCAGCAGCGCGGCCTGTGAGAGCCGGGCCAGCATCGCCTCCAGGACCCGCTCTTCCAGCCCGTGCATGATCAGACGGGAGCGGAAATCCCCCAGGACGGTGAAGTCGAACCCCGGATCATCCAGCTCCAGCCCCAGCAAAAACTTCCAGTCCATTCTGGCCCGCACCTGGTCAGCGGCCTGCCGGTCGGACAGACCCTCGGCATACTGCAGCACCGACACCAGAGCCAGAGCTCCCGGCGAGATCGCGGGCCGGCCTCGGTCGGGGAAGGCGGCGGCGAAATCTTCATCCGTGAACAGCACACCGAGCGCCTCACGAATCCGGATGGCCAAGGTCCCCTTCGGGAACGAGGCCCGCACCACCCGAGCCGTCAGCTCAGGCACCCCGTCATCCGACCGCGACTCCAACGACATCCCGCCCCCATCCCGCCAACGACCATAGCCATCAACAAGACGAACGACACGGCCCCGCCCGAATCACGACTTTCCCAACGGAGTCCTTCAGGACGGAGAGCAAGTCAAAGCTTCGAATCGCGGAACTACCCCGGCGAGTATCTGCGCCACCGCGACTACCGCGTCTACAAGGAGTCCGGCAACACCGACCTGTTCCGCGCCGATGCCACCTTCTGCGCGGTCCGCGGCGCGAACGGCGGCATCCGGCTGTCCGCGTACAACTTCCCCGAGCAGTATCTGCGCCACTACAACGCCGAGTTGTGGCTGACGACCCCCGGCGGTACGCACACCTACGACAACCCCGCCCTGTTCACCGAGGACACGACCTGGTCGGTGGAGGCGCCCTGGGCTCCGTGAGCCCGAACCTTCCTGGTGACAAATGCGGCCCCGGTGGCGGGAGTTGACCTCCCGCCACCGGGGCCGTTCCGTACGAGACGAAGGGTCAGGGCTTCTCGTCGCCGTAGAGGCCGCCCACCTCCTCAGAGGTGAGCGCCTTGTCGAAGGCGTGGACCTCGTCGACGGCGCCGTTCCAGAAGTCGACGTTCGAGCCGTCCCAATGCGCCCGGCCCACGGTCAGGGAGCCGGTGCTCGGGTAGGCGGGGCCGCCGGTGGTGGTTGCTGCGAGCTCGCCGTCGACGTAGAGCCGGATCTGGTTGCTCGTGGCGTCCCGGACGCCGACGAGGTGGTACCAGCGGCCGGTCTCGACGGTGGTCGGCACCTGGGCGCGACGCTCGCCGGGGGTGCTGAAGGCGAAGGCGCCGTGTCCGTACTGGAGGTAGAAGGAGTTGGCGGTGGCGCGGGAGTCCTGGCTGACCGCGGTGGCGTAGTTGCCCGGGAGCTGGTCCAGGCGGACCCAGGCGGCCACCGAGTAGCTGCCCGCGGTGTCGATCACCGGTCCGGCGGTCTCGGCGTACTGCTTCTGGCCGTCGAACTTCAGCGCGGTGCCGTGGACTCCGGGGATCCAGGAAGAGCCCTCGCGAAGGGTGAGGGGTTGGTCGTTGGGGCCCTCGTCCTTCGCGGTCGTGCCCGCGCCGTCATCGAGCTTCCAGTGCCCGCCGCCCGTGAGCGGCTTCTGGGTGCCCGCGGCGGCTCCGGCGGCGATCACCTTGCGGTTGATGTCCCGTACGCGGACCGGGTCGACCTTGATGTCGCGACGGTCGTACGTGTAGAGGCCGTTGAGTTCGTTCTCCAGGTCGGTGATCTGGGTGTACACCGATCCGGACAGCTCGGCGCCGGCCTGGGCGAGATAGAACTGCTCCGTGTTCTCCACGTACTTGCGGGTCAGCTCCTCCTTCGTGGTGACACCGCTGTAGATCACGGTCGGGGCGCCCGGCCACATATGGCCCGGGGTGCGCAGAGTGAAGCCGCCGTGCTCGCCGTCCATGGCGGCCCGTGTCTCGTCGGGGAAGGCGGGGTCGGTGTTGTTGTAGTCGTGGTGGTCGATGATGTCGCCCTTGCCCGAATCACCCTTGGAGTTGCAGCAGTTGACTCCGCTGTGCGCGTTGACGACGCGGGACGGGTCCTGGGTCTGCACCGACTCGGTGATCCGGCCGGTCTCCTCGCGGTTCCACTCGCCCCAGCCCTCGTTGAAGACGATCCAGCCGATGACGGACGGCGAGTTGTGGTGCTGCCGCATCATCTCCTTGCCCTGGTCGACGAAGGCCTTCTGGCCGGTCTCGTCGGTGATGTTGCCGGAGACGAAGTCCTGCCAGACCAGCAGGCCCAGTTTGTCGGCGTGGTAGAACCAGCGGGCCGGTTCCACCTTGATGTGCTTGCGGACGGCGTTGAAGCCGAGCTTCTTGTGGGCCTTGAGGTCGAAGGCGAGGGCTTCGTCGCTGGGCGCGGTGTACAGACCGTCGGGCCAGAAGCCCTGGTCCAGGGTGGCGAGGGAGAAGACCGGCTTGCCGTTGAGGACGAGCTTGTTGAAGCCGCCGACCTTCTCGATGCCGACCTCGCGCATGCCGAAGTAGCTGCCGACCCGGTCGGTGGTCCCGCCGTCGGTGAGCTTCACGTCGAGGTCGTAGAGGTAGGGGTCGTCCGGCGTCCACAGGTGCTGCTTGGCCACGGGCAGGGTGAGTTGCTTGTCGGCCGCTCCGCTGACCCGGCCGACGATGTTGCCGCGGGCGTCGCGGGCCACGGCCTCGACACGGGCGGTGGGGGAGGCGTCGTCGGAGCCGACCTTCACGGCGAGCGTGCCGGTGTCGATGTCGGGCGTGGCAACGATGTCGTCGATCGAGGCGGCGGCGACGGGCTCCATCCACACGGTCTGCCAGATGCCGGAGGTCTGGGTGTAGAAGATGCCGCCCGGGTTCGTGGACTGCTTGCCCATGGGCTGGTTGGCACCGCCGGTGTCGGTCACCGCGACCACGATCTCCTGCGGACCTGTGCCCTTGAGCGCGTCGGTGATGTCCGCGCTGAAGGCGTTGTAGCCGCCGGTGTGTTCGGCGACCTTCGTGCCGTTGACATAGACAGTGGCCCGGTAGTCCACGGCACCGAAGTTGAGCTTGAGCCGGTTGGCCCGGTCGCTCTTGCCCACCTTCCAGCTCGCCGGGACCTCGACGAGCCTGCGGTAGAACATGTGGTCCTCGTGCCGTTCGAGGCCCGAGAGTTGGGACTCGACGGGGAACGGCACGATGATCTTCTCGTCGAGGCTCTTGCCGAAGACCGGTTGCTCGCCCGCCTCGGCGGCGCTGAACTGCCAAGGGCCGTTGAGGTTCTTCCAGTTGGCGCGCACCTGCTGCGGGCGCGGGTACTCCGGCAGCGGATGCTGCTTGTCGAGTGCGTCTCCCCACTGGGTGGTGAGGCGGTGAGTGGAGGCGTTCTCGGCGTACCGGATGACCTTGGGCACGCTCTCGCCGCCGACCGTGAGGCCGCCCGCTCCGTCGTAGGAGACCCTGACGAGCTGGTTCTTCTGGATCGGCTCGGAGAGGGCGACGAGGAGGGACGAGGTGTCCCCGGGGTAGGGGGCGACCGATCCGATGGGCATCGCGGTCGTATCGGCCTCGATCTTCAGATGGTCCTTGACCGCCTGGAGGTTGCCGACGCGGCCGTCGAAGCGCAGGCGCAGCCGCTTGCCGTCCGCGGCGACGGTCGGTTCGACCGGGTACACCTCGAAGTCGGCCGGCGGGGTGAACGCCGACATCGGCACGAGCTGCTTGGGAAGTGTCGGTGTCGACCAGCGCAGGAACATGTTGGCTCCGCCGGTGTCCTGGAACATCTCCAGGCGGAAGTCGTGCGGCTCACCGGCCGTCAGCCGTACGGCGGCGCTGGTCTGCTCCCGGTCCCAGTCGCCGACCCAGTGGTCGATGACGGGCTCGCCGTCGATGTACAGGCGGAAGCCGTTGTCGCCGATGGCGTGGAAGGTGTAGTCGCCGGTGGCGGGCGCCGTGAGCTGTCCCGTCCAGCGCGCGGTGGTGTGTTCCGTCCGGCCGGTCAACTCCTCGAAGGTGCTGGTCAGTCCGGAGAAGTTGATCTGAGGGTCGAGGAGGGTGCCGCCCAGCTCCGCGAAGTCGCGTGCGCCGGGCGCGGACATGCTGAAGTACTCGCCCTTCAGGCCGTGCGTCTGGACGGCGGCCTCAGCGGCGGAGGGTGCGGTTGCGGTGCTGGGCTGCTCCGCGGCGGTCGCGGTGGGCATCAGCCCCATCGGGGGGAGGGTGAGGGCGGCTGCGGCGAGCAGCGCCCACATTCTGGCTCTCGGGCGGGTGCGGTGTCGTGTCATGGAACCTTTCCTCGTGCAGAGGCCGCGACCGGGTGGGGGTGGCCGGCACGACCTTTTCAACGTTGGAAATCCTGCGACAGCGGTATGACAACACGGCCTCAGGAAGCTGTCCAGACCTCTCGCGCCGTCAACCGGCGCTCGGCACTCGCTAGTTCGTGGCGGCCCCGCCGATGTCGTCCGCGCGGCTCACGAACCGCAGGGCACGGTCGGTCACCCGGTACAGGAACTCACCCGAGTCCTCGCCCGTTTCGAAGAACTGGTCGTCGAGGTCATAGCTGGCCCTGCGGGTGATGCCCTGCCAGGGGCGGCGCAGGAGTTCGGAGCGGAGGATGGTCCGGACCTCGTCGCCCGCGGCGGTCAGACCGTACGCGATGAAGCGGACGGCGTCGTACGCCTCGGCCGCCCAGGGCGCGGGGGCGGCGCCGAAGCGGGCGCGGTGGGAGGCGGTGAACGCCTTGATACGGGGGTCGGCGACGGGGTCCGTGTACCCCGTGCCGATCATCCAGCCGTCTCCGGCCGCGAGGAACCGGGCGCCGAGCACGTGCTCGTCCGCCACGCACGGTCCGCGGTACCCCGCTCGGCGCAGGGCGCGCGCACAGGCGGCGGCGCGGTCGGGACGTATGCCCGCGAAGAAGACCGCGTCGTCGCCGCGGTCGGCGATCCGTCGGGCCGTCCTGTCGAAGCCCTGGCCCGGGGCGACGTCCTCGAGCCGGGAGTCGCCGCTGAGCTTCCTGTGCACGGTGACGATGCGGACCGTGGGGAGGGTCGCGTCTTCGTCGGTCAGATCGTGGACCACCGCGGTGCGCGCGGGTTTCACCACCCGGTTCAGATACTGCAGGATCGCCGGAGGCCCCGCGGTCTTCGTGGACCGGAGCAGCAGCGTGGTGGTGACGTTGACGTTGTTGAGTTCGCTGCTGTCGGCCCGGGTGACCAAGTGGGCCACCCCGGCCTGCATACAAGCCACCATCACCGCGGGGGCGGTCGTGTTGGTACCGGCGCCGATCACCACGACCAGGCCCGGGTTGGCAGCCAGTGTCCCGGCCGCCGCGGTGGCTGTCTTCGCGGTGCCGCCGTCGTCGGCGGTGCGCAGGACCAGGTCGAAGGCGCGTCCCGCGACGGCGTTGTGCTCGCTCACCGCCAGCCGGGCGCCGCGCTCATGCGCCGTGAACACCGAGTCGGACCGGTCACCGAGGAGCCCGATCACGTGCCGGGGCAGGTTCCCGGAACCGGTGGTGCCGTTCGGGTCGGAGCGGCCCCAGCGCCACCAACTGCCCACACCGATCGTGCCGACACCGAGGACCGCGCCACCGGCGGCCAGCACCCGGCGGCGGGTCGTCGGAGCGCTCGGCGCCGGCTCGGCGGTCTGCGTCAGGGCATCCGCCACATCGGCCACCCGGGCCCCGTCGGTGACCGTGCCCTGCGGCACCGGCAGGTCCAACACCCGCGCCGCACGCGCCGCCACCAGCGCGGGCAGCCCCTCCGGCAGCCAGTTCCGCTCGTCGAACGGGCCCAGGAACTCCTGGAGTTCGCCGACCTGCGGCCGCTGCTCCGGCTGCTTCGACAGACACCGCCGTACGATCCCGGCGAGCGCCTCGGGTACGCCGTCCAGGTCGGGTTCCTCGTGCACCGTGCGGTACAGGACGCCGGCCGCGCCGCCGGTGCCGAAGACGGGGCGGCCGGTGGCGGCGTGAGCCAGGACGCAGCCCAGCGAGAAGACGTCGCTCGGCGGACCGACCGTGCGACCGCGCGCCTGCTCGGGCGAGAGATAGCCGGGGGAGCCGATGACCGACCCGTCGGTGGTCAGGGCGGTCACCCCGACCGCGCGGGCGATGCCGAAGTCGATCAGACGGGGACCGTCGGCGGCCAGCAGGATGTTGGCGGGCTTCACATCCCGGTGCACCAGACCGCACCCGTGGACCTCCTCCAGTGCCTCGGCCAACGCGGCACCCAGGCAGCGCAGTTGAGCCGTCGGCCAGGGCCCGTGCCGGACGATGGCCTCGGCGAGGGAGGGTCCCGGCACATAGGCCGTGGCCAGCCACGGGGAGCGGGCCTCGGCGTCGGCCGCGAGGACGGGCACGGTCCAGCGGCCGCCGAGCCGAGCCGCGAGTTCCGTCTCGCGCCGGAAACGGGCCCGGAACCCGGGGTCATCGGCATGCTCGGCGCGGATCGACTTCAGGGCGCACCAGGTGCCGAGCGGGGAGCGCGCCAGGTACACCACGCCCATCCCGCCCGCGCCGAGCCGGGCCGCCAGCCGGTACTCGCCGATCACCGACGGATCGGACGGCAGCAGCCGATCCACGGCACACCCCCCATCTGACTGGCTGAAGCGACGACCCCGACTCAGCCTTCAGCATTCCCCGCGTTCCGGAGATCGGCCAGCGAACCGACTTGCCGGAAGCGCCCGTTGTGCACTTCGTGCACATACGTATTGCCCAGCCAGCCCTCCTCGGAGAGGGGGAAGTTGTTGTATGCGCCGAAGGTGTAAGTCCGGTCGATGCCCTGGTACTTGACCTTCGCCAGCCGTTCGCTGAGCGCGGCCCGCTTCGGCCGGGCACCCGCCCGCGCGGGCACCGTGCGCGCGAACTCGCCGAGCAGCAGACGAACCGAGTCGTACGCCTCCATGGCATAGGGTTCCGGGGCGGCGCCGTAGCTCTTGCGCCAGGCGGCGGTGAACTCCTGGGCCGCCTTGGTGGTGAGGGCGGACGGATCGGCCACGGCGTTGACGACGTACCAGCCCTCACCCGCGGCTCCCGCGCGCTCGGGGAAGTCCGTGCCATAAAGCAGACCCTGCATCCAGCGCGGGCCGTCGAAGCCGGCCGCGGCCAGCTGGCGGGCCGCGGCGACGGTGGCGTCCATCGGGCCGAGGTAGGCGAAGGCGCCCACCTCACTGGCGAGCAGCGCGCGCACCGCGTCGGGACCGTCGCCGGTCTCCTCGGCCACGACCTTGGGCACCACCTCGACACCCTGGCTCCGCCACTGCTGCACGAGCAGACCCGTCTGGTCCTGGATGGTGGTGCCACCGGAGCGGTCCAGGACCACACCGATACGCACCAACTGGTTGGTGAGCAGGGCGTGCAGCGCGATCCAGCCACCGATCCCGATGTGCGCCACGCCGGTCTGGAAGGACGCCTTGGGTGAGGTCACGAAGTAGTCCTGCTGGCCCGTCGTGCTCGACACATGCGTCAACCCGGCCTGGCCGTAGATCTTCGCCGCCGACCGCATCGGGAGTTCGGCGACGGGCCCGAGGACGGCCACCACGTCCCGGTCCGCGGTGAACCGGCTCGCCACGCCCTGGGCGCTGGCCGCGTCGCCCCGGTCCCGAAGGACCCGTACCTTCAGGTCGTACGCGCGATTGCGGACGGCGTTGTGCTGGGCGACGGCGAGCCGGGCGGCGCGTTCGCTGACCCGGCTGACGAGCGCCGTGTCCTCGGTGGCATGCACGCCCAGGACGTACACGGGCCGGGACGGGCCGGGCTCCTTGTCCTTGTCGCGGGTCGCGAGCAGCGCCGCGGCGGTCCCGCCCGACGCCGCGAGCAGCAACGCCCCACCGGCCAGCAGCAGTCGGCGCCTGTTCGGGCGCTGATCCTCCGGGGGCGTGTCCTGAGTGGGTGCCGTGGCGGACTCGTCGAGGTGCGTCGGCTCGATCTCGGGCAGCGCGAGGCCCTCGGCGGACCGCGCGGCGATCATGCGCGCGACCGGGTCGGGGAGTCGAAGGGTGCCGTCCGGCTCGTCCTCGGCCAGCAGATCCCGCAACTCTTCGGCGGTGGGCCGGTCTTCCGGCTCCTTGGCGAGACAGCGGGCCACGAGGGTCCGGGAGTCGTCGTCGATGCCGTCGAGGTCGGGTTCGTCGTGGACGGTGCGGTACAGCAGGGCCTCGGGTGCTCCGCTGCCGAAGGGCGGGCGGCCGGTCAGGGCGTAGGCGAGGACGCCGCCGAGCGAGAAGATGTCGCTCGCCGCGGTGGCCGTCTGTCCGCGTGCCTGTTCGGGGGAGAGGAAGCCGGGGCTGCCGACGACCATGCCGGAAGCCGTCAGCGCCGTATCGTCCTCGGACCGCGCCACCCCGAAGTCGATCAGCCGGGGTCCGTCCAGGGCGAGGAGCACGTTGGCGGGCTTGACGTCCCGGTGGACGAGCCCGGCCGCGTGCAGATCCGCGAGGGCCTCGGCCAGCCGCCGCCCGAGCGAGCGTGCCGTGGCGGCGGGCAGCGGGCCGTGTTCCGCCACTGCCTCGACGAGGGAGGGGCCGGGGACGAACGCGGTCGCCAGCCAGGGCTCGTCGGCTTCCGCGTCCGCGGCGAGCACGGGCACCACCCAGCGGCTGCTCACTCGCCTCGCCAGATCGGCCTCGCGCCCGAACCGTGCGCGGAAGTCCTGGTCATCCGTGCTCTCACCGCGGATCACCTTGACCGCGGCGAGGGTGCCTTCGTCGTCGCGCCCGAGGTAGACCACGCCCATGCCGCCCGCGCCGAGCCGCCGCAGCAGCCGGAATCCGGCGATACGGGAGGGGTCGGTGGGGCTCAGCGGCTCACTCATCGCGTGCCCTCCGCCTGGTCGTCGCCGGTACTGTCCTTGCCGCCGGCGCCGTCCGGTGCCCGGTTGCCGCCGATGCTGTCGATCTCGGCGGCCGTGTACACGACTCCCTGCGCCACGTCCGAGGCGATCGCACTCGCCTCCTCCTTGCTGTGGCCCGCCCCGATCCGGTCCGTCGCGGCCACGGTGACCGGACCGAGCCGGTACTTGAACCAGTCGAAGGGCAGCGCGTCCTTCGTGCCGTCGTGGCGGAACTGCCCGCTCTCGACGAGATCGTCGTCGGTGACGCCGTTGCGCGCCTCGGAGAACGGATCCGCTCGCGAGTACAGCCCGATCACCCGCTCGGTGGCGTTCAGCTGCTGGTCCGGGCAGCGCAGCGCCTCCTCCAAGGACACGGCCATGTCCCGGCGGGCGGCCGTGGTGTCCTCGTGCACGGTGATCGTCAGGGAGACCTGCACCGGCCCCTTGCCCTCGCCGCCCGGAAGTTCAAACTTTCGGGTGAGACTGGCCAGCGCCGTGCTGGGCAGCGACTGCCGCTGCCACACGCACTCCTCGTCGAGCACGGCCCATTCGTCGGGATCACTCTCGTACGGCTGCGCCTTGCGGAACCCGGCACCGAAATGGTCCGGCGGTGTGCTGAGCCCTTGCACGAACGCGATGGCCTCGGCCCGGGTCCGGGGCGCGTGCTCTTCGAGCATGGTGTACGGCTCGTCCTCGGCCGCCGAGGCTTCGGAGGACGACGGACTGGCCTCTTTTGATCCGTCCGCCCCGTTCGCGCTCCGCGCCGGACCTGTTGGCTTCTCCTCGGCGGAATCCTCGTCCGCCCCACTCGTGCACCCGGCGAGCAACAGGGTCCCCACCATCGCCACAACCGGTCTCCACTCGGTCATCCGCATGGGAGGAAGTCTTCCGCATCACATCTGGGTCGAACGCCAACTCGACGGGTCTGGAACGCAGTTGGCACATTGCAACCGTGAGGCACCCGGAGTGTGTGGGCGCCTCACGGCTTCCGTCGACCTGTTTCAGATGTCGACCTACTTCAGATAGGGGCCCTCGGTGCCGATCCGGCCGGAGCCGTTGAGCACGTACACCCGTAGATTGCCCTTTCCGGGTGCGGCGACGGTGAGGGTGCCGCCGGTGACCTGGCGGACGTCGCCGGTGACGGCGTCCACGTAACGGCCGTCCGGGATGCCGGTGAAGGTGGCCCCGTCGGTGACCGCGACCAGCGCGAAGCTGTCCGTCGAGCCGCTGGTGTAGCGGCGCTTGAAGGCCATGCCGCCGGAGATGCCCTCGGTGGAGTACTGGCCCATCTGGAGGGCGGGGATCGCCCGGCGGATCTGGTTCAGCCGCTGCACATGCTTGACCAGTGGCTTGTCCAGCGTTGTCGCGACGGCGCCGTCGGCGGACGCCACCTTCGAGAAGTCGGCCGCCGTCACGTCACCCGCGAGGTGGTCGCCGTAGTAGGCGCGCCCGGTGGTCGCGAGCGGGCAACCGGGCCCGCAGTCGATCTTCTTGCCGGCCTGGAACTCGATCTCGGAGCCGTAGTAGAGCGTGGGGATGCCGCGGAACGTCCACATCAGGGACATGTTCTCCGCCCACGCGTCCGTGCCGCCGGTGTAGCGCTCGCTGGACTTGTTGGGGCCGTAGTCGTGGCTGTCGACGTAGACGACGTTGAAGGTGGCGTCGTTGTAACTGTCGTCCGAGTCCTTGCCGTTGGAGAAGGCGTTGTGCGCGTCACCGAAGTTCATGTGCATCCGCATGTCGATGACGTTCATGCCGGAGAACTTCGAGTGGTCCGGGGTGTGGTAACTGTTCCCCTGGAGGAAGGCGTTGGTGGAGGTGGGCTGGTTGCCGGTGCCCAACTGCTGCTCGTAGTCGTACATCTCCAGCGCGGCCTTGGCGTCGTCGGCGTCGTACTCCTTGCGCTCCTTCCAGGTGTAGAACTGCGCGGAGTGGTTGACCGAGCCGCGGTTCCACTTGTCGTTGACGAAGGCGGCGACCTCGCCGAAGACGAAGAAGTTCCTGGCCGCCTCGGCGCCGAACCTCTGGGTGACGCGCTCCTGGATGGCGGGCAGGAAGCGCCGGTTCCAGGTGGTGCGCGGGATGTGTACGGCCGTGTCGACCCGGAAGCCGTCGACGCCCATGTCGATGTACTTGTCGTAGGCGCCGATCAGGTAGTTCTGCACGGCCGCGTTCTCGGTGTTGAAGTCGGCAAGGTCCTCGTGCAGCCAGCACGAACGGGAGTCCTCGCCCTCCCAGTTGCCGATCCATCACCGGTGGTAGAGCGCGCTCGGGAACATGCCGGAAGTGGGGCTCGGCCACTGGCAGTTGTACAGCGTGTAGCCCTCGGCGCTCTTGCCGCCGGTCGGCTTGCCCCAGTTGAGGCAGGTGTTGCCGGTCGGCTCGGCCGTCGACCACAGGTCGCCGTTGTAGTACGACTTGCCGCTCTTGGTCTCGACGGTCAGGCCGTCGTACTCGAAGCCGTCGTTCTTCTCGTCGTAGTACCAGCTCCACTCCGAGTCACGGACGCCGTACACGGTCGGTGTGAACAGCCCCTTGGCGCCCCAGCGGGAGGAGTGGTTGTAGACGACGTCCTGGTAGATCTTCATGCCCTTGGCATGGGCCGCGTTGATCAGGTCCTGGTAGGAGGCGCCGGCGGACTCCAGGCGGGGGTCGACCTTGTAGAAGTCGTAGCCGTGATAGCCGTGGTAGTCGTAATCGGAGCGGTTGAGGACGACCGGGGTGATCCACACGGCGGAGAAGCCGAGGGCCTTGATGTAGTCGAGCTTCTGGACCAGGCCCTTGAAGTCGCCGCGGAACATGGGGTCGTTGTTGGCCGCGTTGCCCGACTTCACATGCTGGCTGCCGCCGCGGTTGTTGGAACTGTCACCGTCGTTGAAGCGGGCGGTGAGGACGAAGTAGATGGGGTCCTTGCGCGGGTCGGTGCCCAGCGGGGTACCGGCCGCCGGAGCGTCGGGCTTCTCACCGGTCGTGACCTGGGCGGGAGTCGAGGCGGCGGAGACGTTGCCGGCCGCGTCCACGGCCTTGACCGTGTACGTGTACTCGGTCTTCCCCTCCAGGTTGGTGTCGGTGAAGACGGTCGAGCCGGTGTCCGTGACGGTCGTGCCGTTGCTTCCGCCCGTCCGGGTGACCTGGTACTTGGCGACACCCTTGTTGTCGGTCGACGGCTCCCAGGTCAGGACGACCGAGACCCCGTCGGCGCTCGCGCTGACCTCGGTGGGTGCGGTGGGGGCTTCGGTGTCTGGTTCCTCGGCGGCGCAGGGGTCGGCGGTGTCGTGGACGACGGTGCGGTTCTTGACCGTGCTGGTGCCGGTGGCGATCGTGTAGTCGGCGCCGTTGTTGTTGTCCCAGGTGCCGTTGCCGTTGTTGAACGCGGCCTTCAGGGAGGTCGCCGAGCCCAGGGCGAGGGTCTGCTTCCACCACCCGGGACAGGCGGCCTGCATGCCGATGCCGGGGACGGTGGTCCAACTGCCGCCCGCGGGCTGGTAGTGGATGTTCGCCGTCGACCAGCCGAGCGCCTCGGTCGAGTAGTAGACGGTGGCCGTGTTGTCGGACGGAGTCCCGGTGTCGGCACAGGGGTCGGAATGGGCGACGACCCCGTCCTTGACAGTGATGTTCCCCGTGCCCAGGGCGTAGTTGACGCCGCCGTTGTTGTCCCAGGTGCCGCTGCCGTTGTTGAAGGTGGCCTGGAGACCGCTCGCCGATCCCAGGTCCACCGTCTTCTTGACCCAGTCCGTACAGGCCGCCTCCATCGCGACGCCCGGGACCGTGGTCCAGGAGCCGCCGTCCGGGGCGTAATGCAGGTTGTACTGGGACCAGTTCCTGGTCTTCGTGTAATAGAACACCGTCGCCGTGTTCGCCGCCGAGTCCGCGACCGGTTCCACATCCGTTGCGGCTGCTTGCGGCACGGCTTGCACCAGGCTCAGCAGCGAGCCCGTTATGAGCATCGCCGTCAGCGGCCGTCTCAGCCGCCGGGCGTGACTGCGTTTCATGAGACTCCCTCGTCAGCACACCGCGCCAGAAGGAGGTGACCCGCACACACTGGCGCAAGAACCGTCAGAAAATTGCTGCAAGCGCTTGCGAGGCTGGAAGTTACCGCTGTATGAAGCCGACGTAAAGAGACCTCACCAAGCTTTTCCGGCACGCCAGTTGGCCGTACGGCAGTGCGGCACGGCGAGTGGTCACAGGCTCCTGAGCAGGTCGTCCAGGGGAGCGGGCACCTCGTCGAGGTCCACGGCTTCGACGAGCAAGGTCCCGTAACGGATCTTGCGGCCCTTCTTCGTCCCGAGGAAGCGCCGCAACTGCTGTTGCCGTGAACGGCCGTGCTGGGCGGGCTGACGCGCGAAGGTCTGCCAGGCGCGCGCTTCGCCCTCCGCCTGGATGATCTCCTCGACTCTTGCCTCGCCCAGCGCGCGGATGAACTCGTCCTCCAGGTCCGCCACGCAGACGAAGACGTTCCGGAGCGGTGCGCTCGCCCGGTCGAAGGCGCGGTCGAAGTAGGGCCGTTCGCGCTCGTCGCACAGCCCCGCCAACTCCAGCCCGAGGCCCGTCCGCCCGAGGACCCCGGCGTAGCGGCCGACGTTCATGGCCCCTCCCATCGAGACCACGTACACGCCCTCGGCGGCCAGATCCCTGCCCTGCCGGGCCGTCAGCGCCTGGAGCGCCGCGACGTCACTGAGGCCTTCCAGCAGCACCACCGTCCGCACCTCCAGCCCTACGGCCAGCTCCCTCAGCGGCCCGCTGGAACCGCCGGCCGCCCAGCGAGTGATCTCGTCCTGGAAGGTGCGCGGGTTGCCCATGAGGCGAGTCTGCACTTCCGCCGACGCCATGGCACGCGATATTCGGCGTCGGTCAACGGCTCACTGGGCGAGGGAGGGGGCGAAGAGACCGGACAGCCGGTTGCAGTGTTCGGCCAGTATGTCTGCGAACTCCCGCGCCCGCTCCGCCGTCCAGCGGGCCGACGGCCCCGATACGGCCACCGAGGCGGCCGGTTGCCCCGCAGGTGTCAGTACTGGCGCGGCGATGCCGGTCAGCCCGGGATGGTTGGCGCCCTCGGACAGGGCGTACCCCTGTGCCCGCACGGCGCCGAGTTCGCGGTCGATCTCGGAGGTGTCCGCGTGCTCCGACGCCCGCTTGAGGAGTGCGGAAGCCTCGCGGGCGGGCAGGTGGGCGAGGATGGCCTGGCCGCTGCACCCGCGGTGCAGAGGTGTGGCGGAGCCCAGTCGTGCGGCTCTGCGCAGGTCGTGGCTGCTCTCCACGCCTAGGACCAAAATCGCCTCGTCGCCCGCGCGCAGGTGCAGGGTCGCGGTCTCGCCGGACAGCCCGGCGAGCGCCTGGAGCGTCGGCCGGGCCTCGACGAACACGTCGGCGCGTGGCATGACTTGGGCCGCGAGGGCCATGAGCTGTGTCCCGATGCGGTAACCGCCGGATTCCGCGCGCGTGAGGTAGGACTCCTCCTGAAGAACCCGCAGCAAGCGGTAGGCCGTCGGCTTGCTCAGCCCCATGGTGTCGGCGAGCTCTTGCAGCCCGACCGGCGACCGGGACGCGGCCACGGCCTCGATCAGCCGCAGAGCTCTTCTCGCGGTGTTCCCGCCCTGGGTCTCGGTCATGGCAGCACCCCTCGCGGTCTCATAGTTTCGTGGACCTCATTCACTATCTAAAACGCTAGATCAGCGTCGGTCCCGTCCGCAAGCAATCGTCAGTCCTCATTCCCGCCCCTTGACGAGGGCGGACACCCCTGTCACCCTCGGGCCCCCAAAATGAAACCCAGGTTACAGATAATGAAACCGGATGTAACAATGGCAGACATATCGGGCCCTCCGCCGTCCGTCATCAACGGCCCAGGCATCGCAGGCGCCCCCGACCCGCAGCACGTGCAAGCCGTCGTGGCGAAGCGCCTCGACGGACTGCCCGTCACCCGATGGCATCGCCGTGTGCTCGCCGTCGTCGGTCTCGGCTCCTTCTTCAACTTCTTCGAGGTCGCCCTCAGCAGCCTCCTCGTCCCCCTGCTGCCGGCCGCCTGGGTCGTGACCACAACTGACAAGTCCCTGCTGATCAGCGCCACTTTCGCGGGTGAACTGCTCGGAGCGGTCGCGCTGTCCGGGCTGGCCGACCGCATCGGACGGCGCCGGATGTTCCAGATCAACCTCGTCGCCTACGCGGTTCTCTCCGTCGCGGCCGCCTGCGCCCAGGGGCCGACCCAGCTGATCGTGCTGCGTTTCCTCCTCGGAATCGGCCTCGGCGCCGAACTCGCCCTGGTCGACACCTATCTCACCGAACTCATGCCCGCCGCCCGACGAGGGCGGATGCTCGCGACGGCCTACGCGCTCGGCATGCTGGCGGTACCCGTGGCCGGAGTGCTCGCCGCCAGGCTTCCGCACTCCCTGGCCAGCGTCTCCAGTTGGCGCTGGCTGATGGTGCTGGCCGGGGCGGGCGCCCTCTGCGTCTACCTGCTGCGCCGCAACCTGCCCGAATCGCCCCGATGGCTCGCCGCGCACAGGCCGACCGAGGCCCTGGCCGCAGTGGAACGGATCGAGGAGACCGCGGGCCTGCCGGTCACCGCCGTCTTCCCGGCCGCCCCGGCTCTGGGGCTCGGGAACCAGGAAGGCGGCGAGCGCCCGAAGCTCTGGGGTTCCGCCCTGCGAAAGCGCACCTTCCTGGTGTGCCTGATGGAGACGCTGGGGCCCGTCGGCTTCTACGGCTTCGCCTCGATCGCCCCGCTGGTATTGCTGCACAAAGGCTTCACCGTCGTCGATTCGCTGACGTACCTGGCCATGACGGCGATCGGCTACCCGCTCGGCTGCTACGTCCTGATGCACCTGGCCGAGCGGATCCAGCGCAGGACCCTGGTCATCGCTTCATCGCTCCTGGTCGCGGTCGCGGGCACGGTGTTCGGGCTGGGCGATTCCGTCTGGGTGATCATCCCGGCCGGACTGCTCACCACCCTGATGAGCGTCATCAACGCCACCGTCTCGCGGGCCTACGGCGCCGAACTCTTCCCCACCGCCGTGCGCAACACCGCGCTGGGCCGGACGTACTCGCTCTCCCGTCTGGTGGCCGCGATCCTGCCGTTCTGCACCCTGCCCGTCCTTGAGCATCTGGGTGCGGGCGCGGTCTATGTGGGCTGCGCGAGCCTCATCGCGCTGATGAGCCTGGCGGTCGCCGCACTCGGACCGAGGACCAACGCGGTCGCGCTCGAGGGCATCTAGCGGCGGATCATCCGGCCGCCCCGTCCACCGACAGCAGCCGGTGGAAGTCGGCGCGTCCCTCGGTGCGGTGCTCCGCGAGCAGACGCAGAGCCAGCGGGACGTCGCCCGCCTCGAAGGCGGTGACGATCCCCTCGTGCTCGCGGAGGACGGCCTCGCCCCGGGCCGCGTCACCCGCGGCGGCAGCCCGGCGGTAGGCCAGCGCGCGGTGCGGTTCGAGCGCTTCCCACAGCTGCCGGATGAACTTCAGCAGCCATTCGTTGTCACAGCGATCGAGGAGAGCGAAGTGGAACTGCTTGTTGGTCGCGATCGCGGCCTGGGCGTCGGCGCCCCTGACCGCGGCACGCTGCGCCTCCAGGGCGGCGCGCATGGTGACGACATCCTCGGGCCGCAGCCGTTCTGAGGCGTTGGCCTCGGCTTCTGTCTCCAGAAGCTCCCGGATGCGGAAGATCCCGTCCACGCTCTGCGGCGTCAGCTCGGTCACCGTGTAACCGCGCTGCGGCACATACCGCACGATCCCCTCGCCGGCCAGGGTCTTCAGCGCTTCCCGTACGGGGATCACGCTCAGCCCCAGTTCCTGGGCGGCGGTCGTCTGCCGGATCGGGGTGCCCGGCGGCAGGTCCCCGCGGACGATCGCGTCGCGAAGCTCGGCCAGAGCCACGGCCTCGGCGGTGCGGGGGAGGGATGTTCGTTTGAGGGCCACGGCGACATGTTAGGCCAGGCATTCGACAGAACTAGATGTTATAAATTCTAATGTGGATCCCTGGAGGACCCAGGTACATCCGGCACCCGCCCCGGGTGCCCACTGATGGAGGTGAGCTCGGTGCCCGCACCGACACCCACGACAGACCGTCCCCCCACCGCTCCCGACGGCCCCACCGGCCGGCTCGCGACGTGGCTGGCGGACACCACGCTGGACCGGATCCCCGCCCAGGTCCGGGAGCGAGCCGCACACCTCGTGCTCGACGGCCTCGGCTGCGCACTGATCGGAGCCCAGCTCCCCTGGTCACGCACGGCCGCAGAGGCGGTCCTCGCGATGGAGGGGGCGGGCGAGACCCCCGTGATCGGTTGGGGCCGCACCACCAGCGCCCCGGCGGCCGCCGTCCTCAACGGCACGTTCATCCAGGGCTTCGAGCTCGACGACTACTTCCCCCGGGCCCCGCTGCACAGCGCCTCGCTCGTGCTGCCCGCCCTGCTGTCCACGGCCTCGCACACCGCAGCCGTCTCCGGAGCCGACTTCCTGCGGGCCGCCGTCCTCGGATTCGAAGTAGGCCCCCGGGTCGGCTTCGCCCTCAACGGGCCCGAGATGCTCGCGCGCGGCTGGCATTCCGGCTCCGTGTTCGGCACTCACGCCGCAGCTGCCGCCGCCGCAGCTCTGCGGGGCCTGGACGCGGCCGGTTTCGAGGACGCCCTGGGTCTCGCCGGAACACAGTCCGCGGGACTGATGGCAGCCCAGTACGAAGCGATGTCCAAACGTATGCACCACGGCTTCGCCTCCCGCAACGGCTACTACGCCGCGGGCCTGGCCGAGGCCGGCTACACCGGCATCAAGAGGGTCTTCGAGCGCCCCTACGGCGGTTTCCTCGCCACCTTCGGCGAAGGCCACCACCCCGACGCCGCCCAGATCACCAAGGACCTGGGCGTGGTGTGGAACACCGAGAAGATCACCGTCAAGATCCACGCGGCCATGGGCGGGCTCCACCCCGCCATCGACGCGGCCCTCGCGCTCGCGGCCGAGCACCACCTGTCGGCCGACAGCGTCGAGCGCATCCGGATCGACATCCCCGAAGCCATCTACCACCACGGCTGGTGGGTTCCCGAACGACCGCTGACGACCATCGGCGCCCAGATGAACATCGGCTACGCCGTCGCCGTGGCCCTCCTCGACGGCCACGTCCGGCCCGAACAGTTCCACGACGCGCGCATCGACGCCGACGACACCTGGAAGCTGATCGCCCGTACCGAGGTCCACCTCGACAACGACACCAAGGACCCCGCCTGGCCCGAGCCCGGCTACAACACCCGCGTCACGCTGACCGTGCGGGGCGGCACGACCGTCGCACGATCGCTGAACCAGCCGCACGGGGGGCCCGACGACCCCCTGACCAACGCCGAGATCCGCGACAAGTACCGGGCACTGACCGCCCGCGTGATCGACCCCGCACGCTCGGCCGAGATCGAGCGGCTCGTGCTGGACCTCGAAGCCCAGGACAGCATCACCGACCTCGTCGACCTCCTCGCCGCCCCCGTGCGCGGCGCCCTCGACTGACCCCCCAGGGAAGCACCATGACCACCACCGCAGGATCCAGGCTTCGCGCCCTCCTCGCCGACGGCGAACTCATCACCGCGCCCGGCGTCTTCGACGGGCTGTCCGCCGCACTCGTCGCCCGCACCGGCTTCAAGGCCGGATACCTCACCGGCGCGGGCGTCGCCGTGGCCGGCTACGGCCTGCCCGACATCGGACTCCTGACCCAGACCGAGATGACCGAACGGGCCCGCGTCGTCGTCGAAGCGCTCGGTGACGTCCCCCTCATAGCCGACGCGGACACCGGCTACGGCGCACCCATGAACGTCGTCCGCACCCTGCGCGCCTACGAGAAGGCCGGCGTCGCCGCCATCCAACTGGAAGACCAGGCCTTCCCCAAGAAATGCGGGCACCTGCCCGACAAGGAACTCATCAGCGCCGACGAGTTCACCGTCAAGCTGACCGCGGCACTCGACGCCCGCACCGACCCCGACCTGCTGGTCATCGCCCGCACCGACGCCCGCGCACCGCTCGGTATCGACGAAGCCATCGACCGGGCCAACCACTATGCCGAGGTCGGCGCGGACGTCATCTTCGTCGAAGCACCCGAGAACCTCGACGAGATCGAGCGGATCGCCCGCTCGGTCCAGGCGCCGCTGCTCATCAACATGGTTCAGGGCGGGCTCACCCCCGACACCGCCCCCGACAAGCTCGCCGCCCTCGGCTACCGGATCGCCATCCACCCCGGCGCCCTCCTCGCCCCCTACGTCCTGCACGGCCTGGACGCCCTCGGCCGCCTCGGCGGCACGATGCCCGACGTCACCGCCGGGCCCCAGGGCCTGTTCGAGCTCGTCGGCCTGCGCGAGTGGTCCGCGGTCGGTGAGCGCTACCGCGACAACACCAAGGACGGTGCCTGATGGGCATGACCATGATCGAGAAGATCCTCGCCCGCAAAGCGGGCCTGGACCAGGTCGGGCCGGGCGACACCGTGGTCTGCGACGTCGACATGACCGTCATGATCGACCTCCAGTTCGCCACGAGCTGGGTCCAGCCCATGAAGATCAACGACCCTCACAAGGTCGCCGTCATCATGGACCACGCCGTACCGGCGCCTTCCGTGCACGACGCCCTCGGCGGCACCCACGCACGGGCCTTCGCCCGCGACTTCGGCATCGAGAAGTTCTACGACGTCGGCCGGCACGGCATCTGCCACCAGGTCATCGCCGAGAACGGCCTGGCCCGCCCGGGCGAGATCCTCGCCTGCACCGACTCCCACACCTGCGCGGGCGGCGCCTACAACACCGCGGCCCGCGGCCTCGGACCGGCAGAGGTCTACTCGATCCTGTGCACCGGCAGGACCTGGTTCCAGATCGCGCCCACCATCCGCTACGAATTCACCGGCACCAAGCCCGCCCACGTCTCCGGCAAGGACATCTTCCTGCACATCGCCGGCACCTACGGCGACGCCACCAACAGCAACCTCGAATACGGCGGACCCGGCCTGGCGTCCGTCCCGATGAACGACCGGCGCACCATCGCCACCCAAGGCGCCGAGATATCCGCGGACTTCTCCACCTTCCCGATCGACGATCTCGCCCGTGACTTCCTCGCCGCCCACGGCGCCCCCGAAGGCACCTACCAGGCCGCCGCCCCGGACCCCGACGCGACCTATGCGGCAGTGCGCACCGTCGACCTGTCCCGGCTCGAGCCCTACGTCGCCCGCCCCGGCACGGTCAGCCACAACGCTCTGCCGGTCTCCGCGATCGAGCGGCGCCCGGTCAACCAGTGCTTCATCGGCTCCTGTGCCAACGGCCAGTTGGAAGATCTGCGGATCGCGGCCGAGATCGTACGCGGCCACAAGGTCGCGCCCGGGGTCCGTCTCCTGGTCACCCCCGCCTCCCAGCGGGTCTACGCGGACGCGCTGAAGGCCGGATACCTCCAGGACCTGACCGACGCCGGAGCCGTCGTCACCAACTCCACCTGCGGCGCCTGCTTCGGCTACCACATGGGCCTGCTCGCCCCTGGAGAGGTCTGTCTGACCTCCTCCACCCGCAACTTCACCGGCCGCATGGGCAGTCCCGAAGCGGAGATCTACATGGCCTCGCCCGCCACGGTCGCCGCCTCCGCCCTGGCCGGACACGTCACCGACCCGCGAGGAGCGAGGAACTGATGGACACCCACCTCACCGGCCACGTCTGGGTCGTCGGCGACTCCGTCACGACGGACGCCATGTACCCGGCCTTCGCCATGAAACTGCCGGTACCCGAAGCCGCTCGGCACATCTTCTACGAGCTGCGACCCGGCTGGACCGACGAGGTACAGCCGGGAGACATCGTGGTGGCCGGACGCAACTTCGGCCTGGGCTCCTCGCGCCCGGTGGCCGCGCTCTTCCGGGAACTCGGCGTTGCCGCACTCGTCGCGGAGGAGTTCAACTCACTCTTCCTGCGCAACTGCATCAACCACGGACTCCCCGCGCTCACCGTTCCCGGAGTCGCCGAGGCCTTCCGGGACGGCGACCTCATGCACCTGGACGTCGCTGAAGGCTGGGTCGAGAACGACGCCTCCGGCGCCCGCCTCCAGGGCGGAGCCCTGCCCCCGCTTGTCCTGGAGATCCTCGCCGCGGGCGGCATCCTCCCCAAACTCGCCCGCGAAGGCTACGTACCCGTCCCGACCTGAGCCCGACGGCGGGGGCCGGGTATCGGCCCCCGCCCGCACACCCACGGACCTGACATGCACCGCGACATCGCTCCAGGCATCACCCAGATCGCCACCACCCGGCGGGACAACGCCTTCCTCATCGCGGGTGACGACGGCTTCACCCTCGTCGACGTCGGCTGGGCGTCGGCCCCCGCCACCCTGCTCACCGCCGTGGCAGACCTCGGCCGCAAACTCTCCGACATCCGCCGGGTCGTCCTCACCCACGCCCACCCCGACCACGTCCAAGGCGCCGCCGAGCTGCGCGACCTCACCGGCGCGCAGATTCTCATCCACCCCGCGGACCATCCGTGGCTTAAAGCCGGCCGTGTGCCCCGGGAGGGCCGGTCCGGCAGCGTGGGCCGTCTCCTCGACCGTCTCCCCAAGCTCCGCTGGACCCCGTTCACAGCCGACGCGACCGTGACGGACGGGGACCCCATCGACGACTCCGACGGACTGCGCGTCATCCACACCCCCGGTCACACGCCCGGCCACATCGCCCTGCTCCACGAACCCACCCACACCGCCCTGTTGGGCGACGCCGTCTTCCACCGCGGCAGCCTCACCCTCGGCCCCGCGGCCCTGGCCGCCGCCCCCGCCCTACGCCCCGCCGCTCTCACCGCACTTCCGCCAGACCTGCGCACGATCGCCTTCGCCCACGGTTCCCCACTCACCGGAGCCCGGGCCGAGGACTTCCACCTGTTCCTCGAACGCCTTCAGAGGAATTCGGGCGACGCCCGGTCCCAGCGCTGATCGACGACAGGGCCATCCTGGCCGACGTGCTCTGGTACGGCCGGCGCAACTCCGACGAGGACGAGGTCGACCCGCCTGCCTTGTGCTTCGAGGCTCGGGAGTACCAGCGGGAAGCCAAGAGGACCGGACACAGGGAAATTGGGTTCGCTGGGCTCGGTGAGCGACGGATACGGTTCTGCCATGTCCCGATCATCCGAGACCGCCTCCTCCTCGTCCCCTGTCACCGCGGACGACCTCGACCTTGCCGTGCGACTCGCTCTGGAAGTCCTTCGCAAGGCGCCCCCGGCCGCGTGGGACGTAAAGGCGGGCTCGCTGGAGTGGGATTGCTGGGAGACCGTCGAGCATCTCAGCGACGACCTCTTCTCCTACGCCGCGCAACTGGGCCCCAGAACACTGGCCGAGGGTGGCGACGTGCCGTTCGCGTGGGAGAGGCGGCGCCCCGGCGGCCCCGCGAACGCGATTCACGCCGACCGTGAGGCCGGGCCCGTCGGGCTGTTGCAGGTGCTGGAAGCGACTGGCGCGCTGCTTGTCGCGATGGTGCGTACGACGCCCCCGCAGGTGCGCGCCCACCATGTCTTCGGCGCCTCGGACGCCGAGGGCTTCGCCGCGATGGGGATCGTGGAGACCCTGGTGCACACGCACGACCTGGCCGAAGGGCTCGGGCTCGACTGGAATCCGCCCGCCGACCTGTGCTCGCGGGTACTCACCCGCCTGTTTCCCAACGCGCCTGAGTCCACGGACCCCTGGCCCACCCTGCTGTGGGCCACAGGACGCGCCGAACTGCCCGGCCATCCCCGCCTGACCAAGTGGCGTTGGGACGGCACACCTCGGGCATAGCCGCTCAGGGAGCATCCACTCAGTTCTGGCTGCGGTCAGGTCGGCTCGAGCGGAGCCGATCGCGGGATTCGCCCGCGGCTATCTGCTGTTTGTACTTCCACAGCATCTTCCGCTCCTCCCGCGTCAGATCCGGGATGAGCTTGTCGACCTCGTCCCAGGCGGCCGCTCGGGCGGCGCGGGCGGCGCGCCAGTTCCGCCGCTTCACGGCCTCGCTCAGCTGACTCATGGCCTGGAGGAGGGGCTTGCGAGCCTCCTTCTGCCGCTTGGAGAAGCCGGGCTGCTCGGGCATGGCCCTGCGTACTTCCCAGGCGGGGCCGCCGGTGAGCAGGTGCACGCGCGGGCGGGCTCGGTTCGTCATCGGGGCCTCCTCCGGGTTGAGCTGCACGAACAGTGTCGCAGCCGGGTGGTGGCCCTGGGATTGCCCCACCCACGAAGTCAGCCGAACCGCAGGATCCGTGGCGCGAAGGTGTTCTCGGGGCCGTCGGCCCGGCCGACCGACCACACCGATGCCGTGCCCGGTACCGGCGTCGGATTCAGCGTGCGGGAGTCACCTTCCCCGGGCACGGCCGGTTCGCTGTACTCGGCGAAGGTCTGCCCGTTCCAGGCGAGGAAGTCCGGTCCCGGGACGAGCGGGGGAGTGCTGCCTGGTGGGCCCCACTTCTGCGAGCGGGCCATCGAGACCCAGGCCAGCTCGCCGGAGGCGGCGGGCACGAGTCCGGTGACCGAACCGAAGTCGGCGGGCACGGACACCCGGTTCCACGCCTGCCCGTCGAAGCGGACCAGCAGGGGCGGGATCGGCCGGCCGGGAGGGCCACCGACGAACCCGGCCGTGCCACCCGCCCACACCTCGGTGGGGGAGACGGCCAGCACACTGCCCACGGCCGAGCGCGGGAAGCCGTCCACGATCGTCTGCTGCCACGCCTCCCCGTTCCAATGCGACACGGCCGCACCGGTGTTGGTGGCGCCCGCGGCCCAGACATCATCGGCCGACAGGATGTGCAGGCCGTACACGGCTCCCGGCGGCACCGGAAGATCCCGCCAGCCGCGCCCGTCCCAGCGCAGCAGCGCCTGTACGCCGTCCCGCGAACCGATCAGCCAGGTCTCACCTCCGCCGGAGGCGACCTTGGTCAGCACGACACCGCGCGGCGGTCGGCTCTCGGACCAGGCGATGCCGTCGGAACGCAGCAGTCGGGCACCGCCCGCCGTGTCGCGGCCGACCGCCCAGAGGGCCGTCGGTGAGCTCGCGGCGACGGACAGCAACTCGCCCTGCCAGCCGGCCCCGGGCAGGCTCTGGCGCTGCCAGGAGGTTCCGTCCCAGCGCAGCATCAACGGGAAGCCCGGCGCCTCGCGCCCGACGGCATCGGCACCCACCGCCCACGCCCGGGTCGGCCCCACGGCCACGGCCTCGTTGAGGGCGGCCTGGGGACGTACACCTGCCGGGACCGGGACGTGCTGCCAGGACTGGTCCTCCGCCGCGGCCGAACTCAAGAGGCCCACAAGGGTCATGGCGGCGGCGAGGACCGCGACGAGAAGCCGGCGTGCCATGGTCAGCCTCCCAGCCGCTCGCTCATCAGGTTCGGTTTGGAGCCGTAGATCTCGACGGTCCCGAAGGACAGCAGCCAGGACCCGGCCGTGGCCAGAACACGCGGTTTGACGTCGATCGCGTTCGTGCGCTCCGGGCCGTAGGAGAAGGTGGTGCGGCGGCCGTCCACCCGCGCGTACTTCGACTGGAAGGCCCGGTCGCTGCGCACGGGCAGCCACAGCGCGCCGTCCGGGCCGCGCACGATGGCCTCGGTGTAGGTGTCGCCCAGCGGCGGGTAAGTGGTGTGCCAGGCGTGCCCGTTGAACGTCATCAGATAGGTCCGGGCCACGCCGTCGGCGTACTGGCTGCCGCCGATCGTCGCCCGGCCGGAGGGTTCGACCAGAACCGTGTGCACGTTGCTGTTCGCCGGCAGCACCACGTTCGCGTCCCGCCACGCAGTGCCGTCCCAGCGCAGGATGGCAGTGCCGTCCCAGCGCAGGATGGTGGTTCCGGTGCTGGTGTCCCCCCACGCCCAGACGTCGGTGGCGGTACGCGCGGTGATCCCCATGAGGTAGTGCACTCCGTCGGGAACGGTCTGCGCTGTCCAGGTCGAGCCGTCGTAGTGGAGCACTTTCAGCCCGGTGTCGTCCTCACCGACGACCCACGCGGCTCCAGGTACGGCGGTGAAGTCCTGGTAGGTCCACAGGTTCTGCGGCAGCGGGACGGAACTCCATCCGTTCGCCGACCGGCGCAGAATCTCTCCCGCCCCGACGCGGTTGTGGAAGATCCAAACTTCCTCGCCGACGAACTGCACCTTGCCCAGCCAGCCCAACTCGTCGGCGCCGGGAAAGCCGGTCTCCCGACTCCAGTCGGTGCCGTCCCACCGGTACAGCATGGGCCGCAGCCCATCAGCCGCATGCTCATAGCCACTCGCCCAGGCTTCTCCCGGCCCACGAGCGGAAAGATCGGACACGGTCACCGGCGAGACCGCCGCCGGCGGCACGGGCAACGCCGACCAACTCGCCGTACCGGCCCCACCCGACGACACGGCGGCGGCCGGAGAGACCGCCGCGGCACAGGCGAGCACAAGGCAGACAACGAACGCACGGAGATGGTTCACGCGACCTCCCCAGAACGCGAAGGCCGCTCAGCTTATTGGCATGTACCCGCAGTGACCAGAGCGTGGCTGGAGCCAGTGACCTGCGGCGGACAGCGTCACCTCGATGTCGTCGCTCCAGGAACAGACTTCCAGCCACGACAAGTAGCCGTCCCGCGTGAAGACGAGGACCTCGCCAGGGCATTCGCCGGTCTCGGAGACGAGCTGGGCCTCGGCCGCCACGACGATGCCGGGGGCGGTGGGCGCGGGCTCTGCTTCGTCGGCGCCGAGGTCGAAGTAGGCGGTACCGCATCCGCATGTGCAGCGCGCTCGTACCCCGAGGTGCGGAACCTGCTTACGCAGCGCCACACGAACCGGATCGTCCCCGCTCAGCACGAGCGCCAGCACGTCGGCTACGTCGGCGGGCAGACTCTGGGGCATCCCGTGACCGTATCAGGGCAACGATTGTGCCGGTTCGGCTGTCGTAGGGAGTGCCACTCGGCCGTCATCCCTGGGAGGGTCCAATGAGCCGCTGCACCGCACCATCGGACGACAGACACAGCCGTGGTTCCGGCGTTGCCGGACGCAGTGCCGTCGTCGCTGCCGTCGTGGTCGTACTGGCCGGGGTCGGCACCTCGGCCGAGGCCACGCCCAGCGAGCCGGTGGTCAGCGGCGCCAGTGTCAATGCCGGACGTGACGTCATCGTGGGGATCACGCACGACGTCGCGTTCCCGGTCACCGTCACCGGAGCGGACGACTCCGGCCTGTCGTTCGTCGATGTGGATCTGAAGGGGCCGCACGGCGGCTTCTACACCACCGACGCGTTCTGCGAGACCCCGACGGCCTGCACCACGGGGTTCACCGTCAACGCCCACCCCGCCCCGGGCAGCGACGATCCCGTGGACCTGGCCAACGCCAACGCCGGTACCTGGAAGGTCGACGCCCTCGTCGACACCCACGACGGCGAATCCGTCTTCGCCCCCGGCGTGGCCACGTTCGGCCTCAAGCGTGCCGCACGGCTCACCGTCAACGCCGCACCGGAACCGGTGGCCAAGGGCGCCTCCATCACCGTCACCGGCAAGCTCGTCCGGGCCAACTGGGACACTTACCGGTACGCGGGATACACCGGCCAGGCCGTCAAGTTGCAGTTCCGCCCGGAGGGCAGCGACACCTACACCACCGTCGCCACAGTGACAACGAACAGCACCGGCAACCTGCACGCCAAGGTGAAGGCCGTCAAGGACGGCTACTGGCGCTGGAACTTCACCGGAACCACGACCACCGGCCCGGCCAAAGCCACCGGTGACTACGTCGACGTACGCTGAAAGCCTCGGAAAGCGATCCGAAGTCGACGGCGATCAGGCGGCGTTGGGGCGCGCCGCGCCCTTGAAGACCTGGCTGAAGTGCCACGCGCGGTGGGGCGCCGCGACGGGACGGATGCCCGGCTGGGGGCCGATGAGGGGGCGGCCCGCGAGTGCGGTCACGTGCTCGCGGGCGGCTGGGTTCCGGCCGACGAAGCGCTGGGAGACCAGGACGCGATGGCCGTCGCCTATGCCGAGAACGCCCTTGTCGAAGAGCTTGAGGTGCAAGGAGCACAGGCACAGTCCGTTGTCGACGTCGTCGGGGGCCGTCGTAGGCCCACCAGCGCACGTGCGCGGCCTCCAGTGCGACGGGTACGGTGTCGATCATGCCGTCGTAGCCGCAGAAGGCGCACTGGTACTCGTAGGCCGTCAGGACCAACTCCCGCATACGGCGGTCCCGTTGCCGTCGCTCCGGTGCGGTCAGGGCGTCCGTCTCCGCCAGGTCCAGCTCCAGTCCGACCGCCTCGCACAGGTCCGGGTGCAGGGACGGCGGGAAGTGCAGGTCCAGCAGCACTCTGGCCATCCGCGCCAGCAGCGACGGTTCCCGGACGAGCGCCGTGCGCAGGTCCGGGGCCAGTCGCCCGGTGGCGCCGCTGGAGCGCAGTTCGCCGACCCTGGGGCCCGGGCTGCCCGCGCCGCGGTCCGTGCGTACCTCCCACACCTCGTCGTTGGCCAGGTGGTGGAAGGGGTAGGCCGGGGTGGTCCCGCGCGTGGGGCCGTACTCCGCCAGCAGTTGCTTCAGGTCGGCCTCCACCGCGCTGTAGCGCAACTCGCCCTCGGCGTCCGCCTGGAAGCGGCCCAGCGCGTACAGCAGCAACAACGGCTTGTGCGGGGCTCGTTCACCATTTCGGCTCCACTGCCTCAGACTTGCGGCGCGCTCCAGCCAATCCATGGCCCATGATCGTAGCCACGCTCTCGCCGATGGGCGCCAGGGATCACCACTCGGCCACGAGCGGTGTCTCCGGTTCGTGTCGCCGCCAGGCTTCGGTGAGTCGGGTCAGTCGGGCGGGGGCGGCGATTCCGCGCACGGTTGCGATCTTTCCGCCCGCGAGGTCGAACGTCACGGAGCCGACGACCTGGTCGCCGACCACGGTGAGGATGGCGGGAGTGCCGTTGACGACCGCGAAGTGGATGGCGGGCGTGCCGCCGGCCAGTCGGCGCTTCGCGGGGGTGGGTTTGAATCCGGCCCGTGCGACGGCGGCGACGCGTTGCGGGGTGTCGAACCGGGACAGCTTCTCGGTCAGTCCGGCGCCGTCGGAGATCGCGGTCGCGTCGTCGGTGAGCAGCGCCACCAGCCGTTCGGTGCGGCCGGAGGAGGCCGCGGCGAGGAACTCCTCGACGATCCGGCGAGCCGACGCCCGGTCGACCTCGTCGCCGCCGCTGCGCGCGGCCGTGATCCGGCGGCGGGCGCGGTGGAGGTGCTGCTGGCTCGCGGACTCGGAGATGTCGAGGATCTCGGCGATCTCGGCGTGGCTGTAGGAGAACGCCTCGCGCAGGACGTAGACGGCTCGTTCGACGGGTGACAGCCGCTCCATGAGCGTCAGCACGGCCAGCGAGACCGATTCGCGCTGCTCGAAGGTGTCGGCCGGGCCGAGCATCGGGTCGCCGTCCAGGAGCGGTTCGGGCAGCCAGGCACCGGCGCTGCGTTCGCGGCGTGCCTGCGCCGAGCGGAGCCGGTCCAGGCACAGGTTGGTGACGACCTTGGTCAGCCATGCTTCCGGCACCTTGATCTGCTGCCGATCTGCACTTTGCCAATGCAAGAACGCATCCTGTACGGCGTCCTCGGCGTCCGTGGCGGAGCCCAGCAGCCGGTAGGCCAGGGAGGCCAGCCGGTTGCGGCTGGCCTCGAACCGGCTGGTGTCGAAGCGGTCAGTGACGGTGTTGTCCACGTGGATCACCCTAGGCGGCGACGCAACCCGGCCGCTCGGCGGATGTGCTGGGCGCGGCGGTCAGGCGGCGCTTGCGCTTGGGCAGGCCGAAGGTCGGGTGCGAGGTGGCCCACAGCGAGGTCCTGAGGATGGCGGACTTGATCCGGGCGGCCTTGCGGCCGCCCACATACTTCGGCTTCGCGCGCGCTTCGTCGTCGACGGTCTGAAAGATGGCGTCCCGCCGTCCGAGGCTGATGTGGTTGGCCGTGTAGTCCAGTTTGGTGTGGGGGACCTTGCGGCCGGTGAGGTTGCCGATGATCGCGGCGATGACCTGTGCGCTCGTGTACCCGGCCGAGGCGCAGGACATCGGCAGCGGGCGGCCGTTGTCACCGATGGCATGGGCGCTGTCGCCGGCGGCGTAGACGTTCGGGTGCGAGACGGATCGCATGGTGCGGTCGACGGCGATCCGACCGCTCTCGGTGACCTCAAGACCGCCGGCGGCGGCGATGGGACCGACCGTGAACCCGGCCGCCCACACGGTCGCGTCGGAGGCCAGGACGGAGCCGTCGGCGCAGAGCACCCGGGTCGTTTCGACGGCCTCGACGCAGGTGTGCTCCAGGACGGTGACGCCCAGCCGGTCACAGGCTCGGCGCAGGTGGGCGCGGGCTCCGGGGGAGAGCCGGGCGCCCAGCTCGCCGCGGGCGATCAGTGTCACCGACAGGCCGGGCCGGGACTCGGCGATCTCGGTGGCGGTCTCGATGCCGGTCAGTCCGTCGCCGACGACGAGCACGGTGCGGCCCTCGCCTCCCTTCGTGGCGCCTTCGAGGCTGTCCAGCCGCCTTCGCAGACGCAACGCGGAGGGTCGTCCGGCGACATTGAAGGCGTGCTCGGCCACCCCGGGGACGCCTTGGTCGGCGACGTGGCTGCCGAGCGCGTAGACCAGCGTGTCGTAGCCGAGTTCGCCGCCGCCGTCCGCGTCGGCCACGGCGACGACCTGGCGCTCGGGGTCGACGGCGGTCACCCGGGCCACGCGCAGTCGTATGCCCGTGCCCGCGAAGACCTTCGTGAGCTTCTGGACCTCGATCTTCCGGCCCGCCGCCAACTGGTGCAGCCGTAGCCGCTCGACGAACTCCGACTCGGCGTTGACCACGGTGATCTCGGTGTCCGCCGGGGACAGCCGACGGGCCAGGTTCCCGGCCACGAATGACCCGGCATACCCGGCGCCCAGGACGACGATGCGGTGCTTCATGAGGTGCTCCTGTCGGTTCGCTCGTTCCACGTGAGTTGAGCGGGGCAGCGCTTCGATTCCTGACAGGAAGATGGTGTGACGTGGGTCACAAGAGGTGGCGGCCGGTGTCGAGCGCGGCACTCGCGCATCAGGGGTTGACAGAAATCCCTGAACGGCAGAGCCTTTGGCAACGTTGTCATCGGGACTTGGCAACGTTGTCATTTCGGTTCGGCGCGGGGGCGCGGAGCCGGTTCGGCTTGTGCTTTTTGATGGGACGTCACACACATGACAGATCAGTCGGGTCCGTCGCGCCTCCCGTCGCGACGGACCGTTGTCACCACGGGTACGACCCTGCTGGCCGGGTTCGGCCTCAGCTCCGTGCTGCCCGTGTCGAACGCTGCTGCCGCCCCCACCGGCGCACCCGCCACCACGGGCGGCGAGTTGGCCCTCTACCGGCCCGTCGCGGTCTCCTCCACCGCCTACGCCGCCACGCCCGGCTCGTTCGTCGTCGACCGCCTCGCCTCCCCGGGCGTCAAGGGCAGCGGATGGCGCGCCGAGGGAGGCGACCCGCAGTGGATCGCCGTGGACCTCCAGGCGCCCTGCGAGGTCACCCACATCCGGCTGACCTTCGAGGCCGACGCCTCCGATCCGGTGTACACGCCTCCCACCACCGGCAACGTGCACAGCGGCACCACCGGCAAGGAGATCCAGTCGAGCTACTCGCTGGTCTTCGCCGTGGAGACCTCGCTCGACAACAAGTCCTGGACCCCGGTGTATCGCACCGCGGCGGGCACCGGCGGCGTCGTGAACATCCAACTCCCGCACCCGAGCCGGGCCCGCTGGGTGCGGATGACGTCCCAGAAGCGCTCCAGCCCGCTGCCCCTCGGCCTCAACGGCTTCGAGGTGTACGGCAACGCCGAGGCCGAACGCCCCTCGGCCACCGGCTGGACCGACTGGGGATCCCACCCCGGCAGGGCGCCGAAGCTGACGGTCGCCGACGACGGGACCGTACCCGTGGAGTCGGGCTGGCGGCTCACCATGGACGACTGGGCGGGCGCCGACGGCGCGGCCCTGTCGAAGACCTCCGTGGACACAAGTGACTGGCTCCCCGCGACCGTTCCCGGCACGGTCCTCGGCTCCCTCGTGGACCAGGGCAAACTGCCCGACCCGGTGGCGGGCCTGAACAACCTGCACATCCCGGAGGCCCTGTCCCGCCACTCGTGGTGGTACAAGCGGGACTTCGCCCTGCCCCGCGGCCTGCGCACCGGCTCCGGCCGGCGCATCTGGCTGGAGTTCGACGGCATCAACCACAAGGCCGACGTATGGCTCAACGGCAAGCAGGCCGGCGACCTGACCTATCCGTACGCCCGCGCCGCCTTCGACGTCACCGGGCTCATCGACCCGGCTGCCGAGAACGCGCTCGCCGTGCGGATCACGCCGATGCCGGTGCCCGGCAGCCCCGGGGACAAGGGCCCCGAGGGCGAGGCGTGGGTCGACGCAGGCGCCCAGCAGATGAACCTCAACTCCCCGACGTACCTCGCCTCTTCGGGCTGGGACTGGATGCCCGCCGTACGCGACCGCGCGGCCGGGATCTGGAACCACGTACGGCTCAGATCGACCGGGCACGTCGTCATCGGCGACCCGCGCGTGGACACCGTCCTGCCCGAACTGCCGGACGTGTCCGTCGCCGAGGTGACGGTCGTCGTACCGGTCCGCAACGCGGACACCGCCGACCGCGAGGCGACGGTCACCGCGGCCTTCGACGGTGTGCGGGTGTCCAAGAGCGTCACGGTGAAGGCCGGTGAGAGCGTCGAGGTCGTCTTCGCGCCCAGCGCCTTCAGCGAGTTGAAGCTGCGCGATCCCAAGCTGTGGTGGCCCAACGGCCTGGGCGAGCCCCACCTCCACGACCTCACGCTCACGGCGACGGTCGGCGGCCAGGAGAGCGACCGGCGCGTCACCCGCTTCGGTATCCGCCAGTTCGGCTACGAGTACGACACACCGCTGCCGTTCACCGCCTCCGGCGACGCCTACACGCAGACCGTGACCTTCGACCGGCAGCAGGCCCGGCACGTCCGCATCCGCTGCCTGACCCGGGCCACGTCCTGGGGCAGCTCCCTGTGGACCCTCTCCGTCGGCGACAGCACCCGCCCCGGCCTCGACCTCGCCCTGCACGCCACCGCCGAGGCCTCCAGCACCGACCAGGACGACCACGGCGCGGCCAACGTCACCGACGGCGACGCCGGCACCCGCTGGTCCTCCGCCTACGAGGACGACCAGTGGATACGCGTCGACCTCGGCTCCACCCAGTCCTTCGACCGGGTCGACCTCACCTGGGAGCAGGCGTACGCGAAGTCGTTCGTGGTCCAGGTCTCGGCCGACGGCTCGGACTGGACCGACGTGAAGTCCGTGGACAACGGAGCGGTACCGCTGCCGTTCAACAACGGCAACGCCAGCCTCCAGATCCAGGACTTCGAGGCGCGTACAGCACGCTTCGTCCGCCTCAACTGCGGCCTGCGCAACACCAGTTGGGGCAACTCCCTGTGGACCCTCAGCGTCATCGACCGCACGGATCCCGGTACCGATCTCGCCCTGCGCCGGCAGGCCACCGCCTCCACCGAGGAGTCCGACCACCCCGCCTCCCACGCCACCGACGGCGACCCGAACTCCCGCTGGTCCTCCGCCTACGAGGACCACCAGTGGATCCAGGTCGACCTCGGCTCCTCCCGTACGTTCGACCGCATCGCCGTCGTCTGGGAGAACGCGTACCCGAAGACGTACGTCATCCAGGTCTCGGCGGACGGCTCGGACTGGACCGACGTCAAGTCCGTGTCCAACACCCCCGACCCGCTGAAGATCAGCGTCAACGGTGTGCGGGTGCTGGCCCGTGGCGGCAACTGGGGCTGGGACGAACTGCTGCGCCGGATGCCGGCGGAACGCATGGACGCGGCCGTGCGCATGCACCGCGACATGAACTTCACCATGATCCGCAACTGGGTCGGCAGCAGCGACCGGGAGGAGTTCTTCGCCGCCTGCGATCGGCACGGCATCCTGGTGTGGAACGACTTCCCCAACGCGTGGGGCATGGACCCGCCGGACCGCGAGGCGTTCATCTCGCTCGCCCGCGACACCGTGCTGCGCTACCGCATCCACCCGAGCGTGGTGATCTGGTGCGGCGCCAACGAGGGCAACCCCCCGGCCGCCATCGACAAGGGCATGCGCGACGCCGTGCAGGAGCAGGTGCCCGGCCTGCTCTACCAGAACAACTCGGCCGGCGGAATCGTCACCGGCGGCGGGCCCTACGGCTGGGTGGAGCCGGAGAAGTACTTCGACCCCATGACCTACGGCAGCAAGGACTTCGGTTTCCACACCGAGATCGGCATGCCCGTCGTCTCCACCGCGGCGAGCACCCGCAACATGACCGGTGACGAGCCGGAGTGGCCCATCAAGGGGGCCTGGTACCACCACGACTGGAGCGAACGCGGGAACCAGGCGCCGCAGAACTACAAGGCAGCCATCGAGGCACGCCTCGGTGAATCGGGAGACCTGGACGACTTCGCCCGCAAGGCGCAGTTCGTCAACTACGAGAACACCCGCGCCATGTTCGAGGCGTGGAACGCCCACCTGTGGGACAACGCCTCCGGCCTGATGCTGTGGATGTCCCACCCGGCCTGGCACAGCACGGTCTGGCAGACCTACGACTACGACTTCGACGTCAACGGCACCTACTACGGCGCCCGTTCGGCCTGCGAGTCCCTGCATGTCCAGGCCGACCCGGTGAACTGGCAGGTCATCGCGGTCAACCACACCTCGACCGACCTGCGGGGAGCAACCGTCACCGCCCGGCTGTTCGACCTGACCGGCCGGCAGCTCGGCTCGACCAGGCGCGTACGGGTGGACGTAGCCCGGGCGGACACCGCGAAGGCCTTCACCGCGCAGTGGACGAACGGCCTTCCGGATCTGCACCTGCTGCGGCTCACCCTCACGGACGCCACGGGCCGGGAGGTGTCACGGAACACGTACTGGCGTTACCGCGACCCCTCGTCCCTGCGCGACCTGAACAAGGCCAGGCAGGTGAAGCTGACCGGCGACATCACCGAGGTGTCGCGCTCCGGGGACCGGCACGGGCTGACGGCGACGATCCACAACCGCGGAACTGCGGTGGCCGCCATGGTCCGTCTGTCCCTGCTGGAGGAAGCCCACGGCCGCCGGGTGCTGCCGACGCTGTACAGCGACAACTACCTGTGGCTGCTGCCCGGAGAGTCCCGCACCGTCCGCCTGTCCTGGCCGTCGCAGGCGTGTTCGTCCCGACGTCCGGTGCTGACGGCGCAGGCGTACAACAGCCCGGAGACGACGCTGCGCGGCTGAAGCCCAGCGCCCCGGTTCCGGCTTTCCCTGCCGGGGCCGGGGCACCGTGTGAGACCCGGCGGATGTCGGTGAGTATCCGTGCACCGCTTCGCTCCACCGCAGTTCCTTCCGTCGTCTGCGGACCTCGCCGGCCACAGCAGCGCCGACAGCGCTGATAGGCACCTTCAGGCCCGCAAGGGTTGCGTTCTTCCGGGATCGGAGGAAAGTGTGAAGCTTCCCCGGATCACGCTGTCGCTGGCGCGCAGAGCCGCTGTCAGTTCTCTTCGCAGCTCGTCCGGGAGGATGCCTGTACCGAGGGCGCAGGCGCGCACCAGCGCGCGGCAGTCCTGCACTTGCCGGTCCGTGGCAATCTCGGTGAACAGAGGGTGAGCCAAGCTCTCGCGGGCTGCGTAGCCGTCCTCGGCGTCCGTCGTCCTGCGGTGGAGATCCTCTACGATGCGGTGCGCGGCGGACGAATCGGCGGAACCGAGCGTGTCCAGGACAGTGAGTCCGAGGCGGGTGTCGAAGACGGTCATCCCGGGTTCGGCCTTCCGTCTGGAGTAGGCCGTCACCAGGTCGGCCAGGTGGCCGTCGATCGGCTGCCCGGCGTCGCGGCGGCACAGAACGGTCAGGCATGCCGTGACGGCTTGTTCCCATGGGTCGCCGGGCAGCGTGTCGGCGAGGAGACCAGCAGCCCCTGCCGTGTCGTTCGCAACGAGGGTGGCGAGTACGGCGACCTGCCGACCGTCGAGCATCCGCTGTCCGATGCCATGGTGGGCTTCGTTGTGCACCAGCGCCTCGACCCATCGCCCCTGAGTGGTGAGGGCGCGCGTGCCGTCGGCGAGGAGGACGCGCCACAGCCACGCGCGGACCTCCTGGCGGTCTTTGCCGGTCGCGGTGAGGTCCGCAGGTACGTTGACGCCCTCGAACCGGGCGGCTGTGCCCGTCTCGACGACCTTGTACAGGTCGAGGGTGTCGCTGACGGCCCTGATCGGCGTGGCCGGCGCGGATCTGGAGGCGAGCGAGATTGACGACCGGTTCCAGTCCTCGGATCGCGCTCATGCCGGGCAGGGGGGCAGGCGTGGAGGTGGGCGGCGGCGTGCTGGTGGCACATCTCGCGGGCGAGGTCGGGGAGGCCGAGGTCGGAGGCTATGAGCGCGGCCTGGTTGTAGACGGCCGATGCGAGACCCTGGTCGGCCTTCTTCACTGCGATGTCGGCCAGGTCGACGAGTGCGCGCACGCGTTCAGGTAGGGGCAGGCAGGCGGGGCGGAATCGGGCGACGAGCGGGAAGCGCTGGGCTGTGAGGCCGTGCGGGTCCATGGATCCCCCAGGTCGAGAGTGAGGACTGCTGAGGCGGCGGTGCCCGCCGGCCGTGTGCCGGCGGGCACCGTCCGCTAGGGGTGGGGCGTCATCGCCAGTCGACGACGATGCGGTTCAGCGGGGTGTCGAGCGCGAAGAGACCGGGGCGCTGCTCGATGGCGGGGGCGTCAAGGGGCTGGATCTCGAACGTGGCCTCACGGCCTCGGTACTCCCTGTCCCAGATGCGGATGGCGTCGGCGACCTTGGCGGCCAGCTCGTCGCTGCCGGGGCCGTGGCCGATGACGCCGAACTCCCAGAGCTTGTCGCCCTCGGGGGTGTTCTCCTTTGACAGGCGCCGGGCGAGGTAGGTGACGGCGCCCTTGTCGACGACCGCGGTCGACGAGGGGTAGGGGTCCTCGGTGAGCAGGGTGCCCTTGGCGCTCTGGGGGAACAGCATCCGGATCAGGCCAGAGGGGAGGGAACAGGTGACGAACAGTTCCATCCACTCCGGCGACTCCATGGCGTGGACTGTCATGCCGGTCCACTCCTCGGTGCGGGGCTGGTCAAGTACACCCGCGAGGGCATCGGCGTCGATGCTGAGCCCGGCGGGGGCCTGGAGCCGTACGGTGCCGTCCGCACTCAGAGGGGTCACTCGGCGCTCATCGTCGGCGATGCCCCGCCGAAGCGGCATGAAGGTGTTCATCTCGCTGCCGAGGGACACCCATCGGCCGTCACGCTGCTCGTAGGCGATGGAGCGGGAGACGGTGCCCTTGAGGCGCTGGGGGACGAGGAGCCGGCCGCCGGGGGCGAGCTGCTGCAGCCAAGCGTTCGACACACCGTGCGCGCCCACAGTGGCGATGATCCGGTCATACGGCGCTGCTTCGGCGTAGCCGAGGGCCCCGTCGCGGGTCACGGCCTCGACGTTGGTGATCCCGGCGGCGGAGAGGTGCGCATGGGCGCCCTCCACGAGGTCGTCGTCGACGTCGAGGGTGGTCACGTGTCCGCTCTCACCGACCAGGTGGGCGAGGAGACCGGCGTTGTAGCCGGTGCCGGCGCCGAGTTCGAGGATGTGCTCGCCGGGCTGGGCTTCGAGTTGGTCCAGCATGAGGGCGACGACGCCGGGCTGGGAGGCGCAGGAGATGGACGTGCCGTCGGTGTCGTACTTGATGTGTACGGGTGCGTTGGCGTAGGCGTCTTCGAGTGACGCATCGGGCACGAACACGTGGCGGGGCACGGTCCGCAACGCGGTCTCGACGGCGGGCGTGCGGGCGTGTCAGTCCGCGCGGAGTTGGTCGACCAGGGCGTTGCGGAGGCGCTCGGCGTCCGCCGTGGGGGTGGTGATCGTGTCGGTGTTCACCGCGCTGACGCTATCGATGTCGGCCGTTGCCTCGGTGGGCGACGCGGTGTGGTCACTCGTTCCCATGACTACCTCTCGTGCGATGTGGGACAGGGCGCTCTGGTCGTCCTGGAGGAGACTGGCGCGGTTGGCGTGGAAGATCACGTGGTGGGCGATGACGGCTCGCAGGCCGCGGGTGAGGGCGCCGCGGGCTGCGAGACGGGCGAGCGTGGCTCCTGTCTGTTCGAAGGCGGTGACCACTCGTCATACCTGTGCAGTGGACCGTTCGGGCGGAACTCCTAACACAATGAGGTGGATCGGTCCTGGTGGTCGTGTCCGGCCGGTGGGCTGAGCGTTGGCGAGGCCATGGGGGCTTCACCGTGGATGGTGTCGGATGACCTGTGGGAGCGGATCGAGCCGCTGCTGCCGAAGAAGGAGCGACGGTTCCGATACCCGGGCCGCAAACCAGTCCCGGACCGGCAGGTGTTGTGCGGGATCCTCTTCGTGCTGTACACCGGCACCCAGTGGGAACATCTCCCGCGGGAGCTCGGCTTTGGCTCGGGCATGACCTGCTGGAGACGGCTGAGGAACTGGAGCGAGGCCGGAGTCTGGCAAAGGCTTCACGAGGTGCTGCTAGACGAGGTGAACGCCGCCGCCCGCCTGGACTGGTCCCGCTGCGTGGTCGACTCCTCCCACGTCAGGGCGCTAAAAGAGGGCTCCAGACGGGCCCGTCGCCGGTAGATCGGGGACAGGCTGGCTCCAAGCACCACCTGATCACCGACGGCCACGGCACCCCGCTCGCGGTCGTCCTCACCGGCGGCAACCGCAACGACGTCACCCAGCTCATGCCCCTGCTCGATGCCATCCCACCCGTCCGGGGCCGACGCGGCCGGCCCCGCCGCAAGCCGGACGCGCTGCTCGCCGACCGCGGCTACGACCACGACAGGTACCGCGAGCGGATCCGCGCGCGCAGGATTCTCCCTGTCGTGGCCCGCCGGGGCACACCCCATGGCAGTGGACTGGGCCGATATCGCTGGGTCGCAGAGCGCACGTTCGCATGGCTTCCGGCGCCTGCATGTGCGCTGGGAACGCGGGGCTGATATCCACGTAGCCTTCCTCAACCTCGCCTGCTGCCTCATCACCCTGCGCCAGATCCGCTCACTGTGTTAGCGGATCCGGGTGAGAATTCGGCCGTTCGCCCGAAGCTGTCGTCCGCCGCGCTGCCAGAACGCCGATCCTCCCTGGTTTCGGGGTTCCATGGCCCGTATGACCAGGCTGAGCAACCTGGCGCAGCTGCGCCGAATCTCTCACCGCGGCGCACGTCACGGAAGCCAAAGGCGGGCAGGACGTCCTCGCACGGGCGACCATACGGAAGGAAGCCGCCTGCAGTGGGCGGCGCTGGCGGCGGCATCGCTACCCGGGATCGCAGCGCTTGCCGCCTTGCTGTTCACCTGGGTTTCGGTCCAGCAGTCCGGCGAACAGTTGCGGATCGCCGAGCGTGGGCAGGTCACCGGCCGGTTCAATGCAGCAATCGGCAACCTCTCCTCGTCGGCCGTGGACGTCCGCCTCGGCGGCATCTACGGCCTGGAGCGCCTCATGCGAGATTCGCCGCACGACCACCCCACCGTCGTCACCCTGCTGACGGCCTACGTCCGTGAGCACACTCACGGGCAGGCGGGCGGCTCAGCCGATGCCCGCCCTGCCGCGGACGTCCAGGCGGCCATGACGGTACTGGCCAACCGGGATCCCACGCGTGACGGCCGCGGCGACTTCAACCTGCGCAACGTCCGCCTCCGCAACCTGAGCTACATGGGGATGTGGGACCGGGCCCGCCAACGCGTGATCGGTATCAATTTCCGTGAGGCCGACTTCAGCGACGCAGACCTGCGCAGCGCGGACTTGGAACTTGCCCATCTGGCCGGGGCGATCATGGCGCGCACATCTCTGCAGGAAGCAACCCTGAACCAGGCTGAGTTGACGGACACCGACCTGACTGATGCCAACCTGAATCAGTCGCACCTCGCGCGCGCCGACCTGAGGCGGATCCAGGCGGCGAGGGCGCACTTCGACGAGACGGACCTGACAAGCGCCGTATTGGAGGATGCCCGTCTGCAGCGGGCCAGTCTCGTCCGTGCCAGCCTGCCTCACGCCATCCTGCGCGGAGCGGACTTGAGGGGGGTCGATCTCCGCGACGCGGACTTCACCGACGCGGACCTGACCGGCGCCGATTTCAGAGGCGCGAAGAACCTGTTGACCGCGGAGTTCAAAGGCGCGGTCCGCAAGGGCACCCGAGGGTTGCCTCCGTGACAACAGTCGGGCTTCCACCATCCCGACTCATTGTGTAGCCGTTCTTAGGGGTTGATGACTGGTTGCAGGGAGATCTTGCCGCGGCTGTCGATCTCAGCGACCTCAACCCAAATTGTTGTGCCCATGCTAAGAACATCTTCAACGTCGCGGACCGGCTTACCGCCGACCAGCTTGCGAATCTGGGAGATGTGTAGCAGGCCATCTATACCCGGCAGCATGGAGACAAAGGCTCCAAAGGTCGTGGTCTTCACTACCGTTCCCAGATACCGATCGCCAACTCCCGGATATGCAAGTGCTGTGACAGCCTGTGCGCCATGCCTCAATGCATCGGGTACGGCCGTGGGAGTCCGAGAGGCCTTCAAACTGATGAAGGGCTGGAGTGGCCTTGCTTGTGAGCTAGCGGGCTGCTGCTTGCGCAGGACCGTGACTGCTGCGATGGCCGCCCGTTCAGCGGCGTGAGACTGTGAGCCAGACACATCGGCTTTGTGCTTCTCAGCGTTGGCGAGATCACTGATGCCCCTGACGACAAGGACGTCCAACTGTCCGCTGAGATGGGCCGCATGGGCAGCTCCAGAGCCCTCCATTTCGATAGCGCAGGCGTTGTTGTAGTGCCGTCGAATGTGCTCAGCAAGGACTGATCTGTCGTCAGCTAAGGTCTGTCCCGTAAAGATCTGTGAGGGCCGCGCGGCTCGCATCCGACGCGTACGGGCGTGGCTGGACGTCTGTGCGCGTGGGACCTGGTGCACACTGCTGACATGGCCGAGGACGAGGCGCAGCTCAGCCCTCCTGAGTCGCTGTTGCAGTTGATCGACAATCTCGCGCGGTTCCATCGCGAGCATGAGGAGTACTACTCGCAGGCTCCGTTGCGGCAGGCCGGCGAGCTGCAGGCGCGGTCTCGGGCGCTGAAGACGCTGGCCGACCGGTGGAGCGTGGTGGGCGTGGGTGAGCAGACGTCGGCGGCCGCGTTCGCCGGCACGGAGGACCTTAATGCCCCCGGGCTTGCCGCGGCGTCGGGGATCCTCTTCATGGAAGGGGAGGGCGAGCCGGTCGAACTACAGCGGCTGAAACGTGAGGTCGGGCTGCTGGCGGATGACGTCGAGCAGACGGGTGCCTGGCTGGCCGGTGCGATGGAGCAAGCGTGGGAGATCGCGGGGGGCCTGGCTGCCTATCCCGCGCTGGTCGACCTGCTCGGGGAGCGGCACCGGATCATCGCCAACGACTGGCAGTCGGCGGGCCTCCAGGCCCTGGTCGCACGGCTGTTGCGGCGCGCTCTTGACCTGCTGGCCTGCATCGACTTCGCTCCGGCGGCGCTGCGGGTCGATCTGGGGGGCGAGCGGACGGCCCCCGCCTACCTGTATTCGGCTTCCGAGCTGCTGGACCGGGCAGCTGATCTGATGACGGAGTCGGCAACGCTGGTGCATGACAACGAGCGGCGCTGGCGCATCTTCCGTGCCCGAGTTCGCGAGTTGCAGTCCACGTAGGCGTTCCCGCCGTGCGGGATGATCTCCGCATGGCAGCAGTGATCACGGCGTCTGAGTCGTCCTGGATAGCCCCGTTCACCGGGCTCAGCCCTCGGCAGTTCGGCAAGCTGGTGACGGTGCTGCGACGCGAGGGTGCGGACGCGATCCGCAAAGGCCGGCGGTGGAGTCTTCTGCTGGAGGACCGGGCCCTGCTGGTCGCGGCGTACTGGCGCACGAACCTTACGATGCGGCAGCTCGCCCCGTTGTTCGGGGTGTCCAAGTCGGCGGTGGACCGCATCATCGACCACCTCGGGCCGATGCTCGCGCTCCAGCCCTGCAAGCGGTTCGCCAAGGACACCGTGCTGATCGTGGACGGCACCCTGATCCCCACTCGGGACCACAGTGTGGCCGAGAGGTCGAAGAACTACCGATACTCCACCAACCACCAAGTCGTCATCGACGCCGACACCCGACGCGTCGTCGTGGTCGGCCGGCCGCTCACCGGGAACCGCAACGACTGCAAGGCATGGGAGGAATCCGGCGCCAAGGCCGCCGTCGTAAAGACCCTCACCATCGCCGACGGCGGCTACCCGGGCACCGGACTCGTCATCCCGCACCGCCGGGAGCGCGGCCAGACCGAACTCGCGGACTGGAAAGAAGACCACAACAAGTCCCACAAGCAGGTCCGCGCCCGCGTCGAGCACGTCTTCGCCCGCATGAAGACCTGGAAGATCCTCCGGGACTGCCGCCTCAAAGGCGACGGCGTCCACCACGCCATGCTCGGCATCGCCCGGATGCACAACCTCGCCCTCGCCGGATAGATCTACGGGCTTCACCACGATCAACCATGCCCGAGACGACTCGGAGATCATTTACGGGACAGCCCTTAGCTGGGCCCCAGCGGGAAGGCGTTCGCCGGGCTTGAGCCGTCCCGTCAGGATCTGGTTCCGGAGGTCATCGGCGATGGCGTGGCGGCGCGTAGGCACTGACGAAGTCACCGCCTCTCAGCATGCGTACGGCGATGAGTCGGGTGCGTATGTGTATGGTCAGCAGCTCGCCAGACTCGAAGACTTAGATGAGGTGAGAGGCCGATGAGTCGCCGCAGAGGGACCCCTAAGGTCGCCGCAGTCGTAACTGCGACCGTGCGCGAGTGGAACGACGAGGAGGGTTGGGGTGTTCTCGACTCGCCCGAGACCCCCGGAGGGTGCTTCGGCCACTACAGCGACATTCAGGCGCCGGGCTTTCGCACGCTGTCTCCAGGGCAACAGGTCGATCTCACCTGGGAAGCACCCGGTTTCAAGCAGGACGGGTACGACTACCGAGCGGTGAGCATTGTTCCCCGTCCCGTCTGACATCCACACTTGACATCAACGGCCGCGAACGCTTCCACACCGAAGCGACCACAGCCGGACCAACGACAAGCCGTGCCACGCCGTTTCATCACCCCGCATGGCACGGTGATCGAACTCCTGAAGCGGGTGTCGCAGGGTTCGAATCCTGCCGGGGCACAAAACAAAGGGCCAGCTCAGGAGGAGTTTCCTCCCCGGCTGGCCCTTCGCCGTGCTCGAAGCCGTGCCACACGCGTGCCACCGGCCACACCGTCACTGCGGAGTTATCAGGGATATCCGCCCAGGAGACAGCCCGTGCTGACAGCGACGACCGCGGACCTCTTATCGACGGAAGACAACTGGGGTGCCTACCGCTGCTGGGCCGCCGCCTACCCCTGCACCGACAAGCGCCATCCACGGTGCAGCCAGCCCCCGCCTCGCACTGCGCTGGCTACGCGAACGCACGAGCCACGTCGCAGACCAGCTCGACGCCGCATACGCCCAGCCAGGGCGCTACTGGCTGACCGACGAGGCAGAGCACGAGCGCGCCCTGACCTATCTGGCCACGGGTACGGCCCACCAACTCACGCTGCACGACGAGAACACCCGCTACGTGCTTATCGCCTACCCGCGGGGAGGCACCACGTGAACGACCTCCCCAACGGCTACTGGTGCGAGTGCTGGACGCAGAACCCCGACAGGGACCAACGGCTGGCACTCCACGCTTCCTTCGACGCGTACTCGGCGGTGCAGGCAGACCGGTGGATAGCCGTCGCACTGCTCACCATCAGCCCAGCTCTCGATGCCGCAGCATCAGAACAAGCATGGCAGTGGCTGTATGAGGGCCGCATCGAAACCAGGCGGACGCGGCGTCATCTGAGGGCGCCCGGCCCGTGCCGCGCGCTCGCCGCCTCGGCGGTGAAAATCACTGTCCGATTGTCGGAACACGGTGATAGAGAGTCCATGTGACAACGACCCTTACGCTCCCCGTTCTGCTGCGCCTGATCGACGAACGGTCGACTGCCTTCCGCGCCGCGGTCGCCTCCGCGCCCAGCCTCGACGTACAGGTGCCGACCTGCCCCGAGTGGACGCTGTTCGATCTGGCGGAGCACATCGGCGAGGGGCGCCGCGCCTGGGCCGCCACCGTCGCCGCAGGGCCTGCTCCGGCCAAGTCCGCAGCGGAGGGCGCCCCGGCTGCGCCTCGGGAGCGCGAGGCGCTGCTGGCCTGGTTGGCGGAGTCCACGGAGCAACTGCTGGACGCATTGCGGAAGGCCGGCCCGGATCGCGGTTGCTGGACGTGGTGGGGTGCGTCCCAGTCGCCGCAGACCTGTGGCGCCGTCGCCCGGCACCAGCTCCAGCAGATGGCGGTGCACACCTACGACGCCCAGGTCACTGTGGGTGCCCCGGAGCCGCTGCCGGATGAGGTGGCACTCGACGGTGTCGAGGAGTTCCTGTTCACCTGCGTCGCAACGACGAGTGCCTGGCCGCACAAGCCCACTGCCTTCGACTTCCACGCCATCGAGGGCCACTCCTGGCGCCTCACGGTCGACGGCGGCGGCGCACGCTCTACCCGTATCTCCGCGCCCGGCACGACGTCTGTCGCCGCTGCCGACGAGGGCCCGAACGCGGCTGGCGTCTCCGTTCGCGGCACGGCCAGTGAGCTGGTTCTCTTCGTGTACGACCGTATCCCGGCGGACTCCCTACGGATCGAGGGAGACGCAGGTTTGTTCGACCTGCTCCGCGCGTGGGACCCGGAGGAGTAGCACGGGTGCTGTAGAGCGGCGAAGTAAGCCTTGAACAGGTTCCGGGCCATGGCGACCACGAAGACCAGATGACGTCAGCGCGGTGGCATCCGTCCCAACGGGGTTGGCCTCGAGGTGCGGGTGTACGCCGGGCGTGCCCCTCTCACGAAGCAGCTTCTGTACCTCCACGGGCAGGCCGAGATGGAGGTCGAGGCCGAGAAGGCACGCACGAAGCTCCTCCACCAGGTCGACGAGCAGCGTCACCCGCAGCGCGAGGTGACCATGGCTTTCCTGCCCGACCGCAGGCTCGGTGTCGCGGAGCTCGACGAGACGACGTAGGAGCGGACCGAAGGCATCATCCGCACCTACCTCAAGCCGACCTTCGGCACGTGGAGCACCTTGGCATGCGTGTCGGGGGTCGGGCCGGGGCCAGTGCCCAACCGCGTGCCTCAAGAGCACCTGCTCCAGTGGGTCGCGGTTGGGAGGGTGCCCTGTTCCTGGGTGAAGCGCGCCCCCCTTCGCCCCCACGACAAGGCAGTGCGGAGCCCTAGCCTCGACATATGGACACAGACAAGGACCCCGCCGGCGCGAACGCGCTGGGAGGTTTCCTCCGCGCACAGCGTGCCCGGCTGCGCCCCGAAGACGTGGGAATTCCTACCTCCGGTCGTCGCAGGGTGCCCGGTCTGCGCCGTGAAGAGGTCGCCACGCTCGCCGGGCTGAGCACCGACTACTACACGCGCCTGGAACAGGGCCGCGAACGGCACCCGTCGCAGCAGATACTCGAGTCCGTCGCGCGAGCTCTGCGACTGGACGACGAAGCGGTGGCCCACCTGTACCGCGTGGCCGGCCCGACCACCCGGCGTACGCGCCGTGCGCCGCGCGTCGAACGCGTCGCCCCGCACCTTCGGCGACTCCTCGACACGTGGAGCGACACGCCCGCCCTCCTCCTGGGTCCCGCCTTGGACATCCTGGCCCGCAACCGGCTCGCGGGCGCCCTCTACGCCGGCTTCACCCACTCCGACAACCTGCTGCGCATGACGTTCCTGGACCCGGCCGCGCCGCACTTCTACCGCGACTGGGACCGGGCTGCCGAGTCGACCGTGGCCACACTGCGGCGGGCGGCCGGTGTCGACCCCGAGGATCCGCGGCTGAGCCAGCTCGTAGGCGAACTGTCCGTGAAAAGCGCCGACTTCCGCGTCCTGTGGGCGCGCCACGACGTGCGTGGCAAGACCCGCGAGGCCAAGCTCTTCCACCACGCCGAGGTCGGCGACCTGGAATTGCACTACGAGTCCTTCACCGTCAACAGTGCCCCCACTCAGCAGCTCGTCGTCTACCAAGCCGAACCGGGCACCACCTCCGCCGACGCCCTCGCTCTGCTCGGCTCGCTCAGCGCCGGCCCCGTGCCCGTACAGGACACGGCGACGGGCGCCGTCTCCGACTGAAGACGTGCTCGCGGCTGTGAGAGGACCCAGCCCGTCCCCGCGTTTCCTGGGTGTGCCAGGGCTACGCCCACCGCACCCCACCCACGGGTGGATGCGAAGGAGGATGTCGCCATGACTCAGACAGTGGAGCCGGGAGAGTCGCTCCGTTTGTGCTTCGGCCGGCTCGCCCCGGCCGAAGCAGGAGTACCGATGGCCTTGCGGGGGATGCCGGGTCTGCGCGGTGAGGTACCGATCACGCCAGGCACCTCGAACCGGGCCCTGCGGCCTGAATCCTGTGAACGGCCGACTCCGCGGGTGGGGCATGGCCGGACGCTCGGACGTTCCGTCCACCGGCGGCCGGCATTCCCACCCACTAGGTTGGGGTCATGAGCGGCAGCACTCCCATGGGAGACTTCCTCAGAGCACGGCGCGAAGCCCTCAAGCCGCAGGACGTGGGCCTGCCGGAGTACGGGCGCAGGCGGGTGCCGGGGCTGCGCCGCGAGGAGGTCGCCATGCTGGCCGGCGTGAGCTCCGACTATTACATGCGCCTGGAACAGGGCCGGGAGACCAGTCCGTCACCCCAGGTGATCGACGCGATCGCAGCAGCCCTCCACCTCGACGACGAGGCACACGACCACCTGCGCAGACTCACCCGGGCGCCCCAGGAGCACCGCGGCATTCCCGCCGGTCACGAAAGGATCAGTCCCCAGCTTCTCCAGCTGATCGACAGCTGGCCCGACACCCCCGCCTTCATCCTGGGACCGGCCCTGGACATCCTGGCGCACAACGCGCTTGCCGCGGCCCTGCACAGCGGCTTTCAGCGGTTCGACAACCTGGCCCGCATGATCTTCCTGGACCCGGCCGGGCGCACCTTCTACCAGGACTGGGACAAGGCCGCGAACTCCTGCGTGGCCGAACTGCGCGCGGCCTACGGATACGACCCCGAATCCCAGCGGATCACCGAAGTCGTCGAAACGCTCTGCGCGAAGAGCCCCGAATTCGCCGAACTGTGGGCACGGCACGAGGTGAAAGGCAAGACCCAGCAGGCGAAGTACCTCGCACACCCCGAGGCCGGCGCTCTGGAGATCCAGTTCTCGGCCTTCACCGTCAACGATGCCCCGCACCAGCAGCTGGTCGTCTACCAGGCCGAGCCGGCCAGTGCCACTGCGGCTGCCTTCGCCGACCTCCGGTCCCGCGCCAACCGCGGGGAATCGCCCCCGCTACCTGCGCGAACTGATGACACCGCATGACACCGCCCATCGGCAGGAGTGGTGGGGACGGCCCAGCCGAGGGGGCCCTGTCGGTGACCGATCTTGCTTGAAGGGTCCGTCAGCAAGCTGACGGACCCTTCATGCTCCTTGAGAGCTGTCAGCCGCCCGACCGGATGCCTCCGTCCCGGCCACGCTCGTCGCCCACGCGGTAGAGCACCAGGTGCTCGTGGAAGAGAACGCCGTCGCGGACGTCGCCGGTGGCGGTGAAGCCGGTGTCGTCGACGTAGTCGATGTGGTTGCCGGTGACGGTGTAGCGGCCGGTATAGGCGCTCTGGCGCTTTCCGCGGGCCTCGTCGTAGCGGCCGTTGGGCAGCAGTTCCTGGCGGATGAATCCGTCCGCGGTCACCCACATCCCGACGTACGGGTGAGGGTCGCGGGGCGTGTCGTTGCTGGTCATGGCTCCATGGTCGGCCCGGCGGCCGAGGGCAACCAGGCCGCCGTCTCCCCAGGTGCGGGCTTCCTGGGGGCGGCGCACCCACCCCGAGCGGAACGGCGCGGCGAAATCAGGGTGCCGAGACAGGCGCGTCTCCCGGATGCGACGGACCCGGAACGTGCGAGGGCCGTGACCGCTCTCTCCCGCTGGTGGCTGTGACATCCATCACCACGACTGGGTGCCGGCTCCGACTCACCGTTCCCCCTCAACGGGGCCCGTCCGAGGCCACACGGGCCCCGTTGCGATCAGCGGGGCCCAGTGTGGGTGCCGCGCACCTGGGGTTACGGCGGCCTGGTTCCGATTCCGCCGCGCGACGAACCTGATGGTCACGCGGCTGCCGCAACTGCCGAGCATCCGCCCCCACCTGCACCGGCGCTCGCCTCGTGCGTCGGGCAGACCGATGAGCCGAACTTCCCTCAGGGAGCACCATGACCACCACCGACACCGACACCGCGAGCTGGAACCCGAAGGCCCTCGACGAGATCGTCTCGAACGACGGTGGCCGTCCCGTCCTGTTCACCAACGCCCGGATCGTGACGATGGACCCGCTCATCGGGACCATGACCGGTGCCGACCTCCTGTTCGTCGGCTCTCTGCTCGTGGGCGTCGGCCCGGGCATCATCACCGCGGCGGGCGACGACAACGCCATCGTCGTCGACTGCACGGGCATGACCATCGTCCCCGCCGTCGTGGACACCGTGGCGCTGGCTGGCGGCCGTGGCCGGCGCTCCGAGTACGTCGCGACGCTGACCCCGGGCAACACCACCGACTTCCTGGTGGTGCCCGACGAACTCGCCGCCGACGTGCCGAGCGCGGTAGCCACCCTCCTGTCCCGGCCGGAGCAGGTCCGCGCGCTGGTCGCGGCCGGCCGGCCCGTCCTGTGGGCGGGCACCGACGCCCCCGGCCGGGCCACCGCCCCCGAGACGGGCATCCCGGCCGCACCGGACCTGACCGGCAGCCCACGGGTCGGCGTCTGGATCGACCGGAAGGACTTCCTGCACCAGGAGCTCATCGCCGACGGCCGCTACGACGAGACCCGGGGCGGGCGCCCGCACGCCTACCAGGGCCGGTACTGGATCGACGGCGACCGCATCGACTACCTCGACGACCTCGGTTTCTGGGCCTACGGAGAGTTCCAGGGCGACGAACTGCACCACGCGGGCTACGTCATGAAGCTGGGCTGACCTCTGCGCCCATCGGCGCCCCCGCAGTCCCGATCCTGGGTGCGCTACACCTGGGGAAACCGGGACCTGTTTCCCATAACGGGCGGGACCGAGGATGGTAGTCGAGCAGCCTCGTCCGCCCCCGGCGACCCACCCCTCCCAGCCCCTCCCGCGGACGGGCCCTTCTTCCGGCCTGTCCGCCGAACGGAAAGAAGACCTCTCATGAACGTCAACGACACCACCGACGCAGCCGTACTCGAAGAGCTCCGGCGCCGCCCCGCCGATCAGCGGCGCATCCTGTTCACCGGCGCGACCATCGTCACCATGGACCCCGAACTCGGCGTCATCGACCGCGGCGACCTCCTCGTCGAGGGCGACACCATCACCGCCGTGGGCCGTGACCTCGACGCGGGTGACGCCGTGGTCGTCGACGCCAGCGGCACCATCCTCAGCCCCGGCTTCGTCGACACCCACCGGCACGCCTGGGAGGCTCAGCTGCGCCGGATCATGCCGGACGTCGACGACCTCGGCGGCTACGTCATGTCCACTCTGGCCGGCTACGCCACGGTCTACCGGCCCGAGGACATGTACATCGGCACCAAGCTGGCCGCCCTCACCGCGATCGACAGCGGCATCACGACCATGCTGGACTTCTCCCACAACTCCCGCACCCGCGAGCACTCCGACGCCGCCATCGAGGCCCTCGTCGACACCGGCATCCGCGGCGTGCACGCCTCCATGGGCCCGCACTTCGGCGAGTGGGACCGCCAGTGGCCCGGCGACCTGGCCCGCGTCAAGGAGCAGTACTTCAGCAGCGACGACCAGCTGCTGACCCTGCGCCTGGCGACGCTCGCCACCGACGAGATCGCCGGACCGGCGCTCGCCTACGGTCCCGAGCTTGCCCGCGTCGCCAAGGACCTGGGCATCGGAGTGAGCGTGGACGCCGTCTTCGGCACGTCCTCCTCCGAGGCGATCCTGCGCTGGGCCAAGGAGGGCATCCTCGGCCCCGACGTCACCCTCATCCACTCCACCGGACTGACCCCCGAGGCATGGAAGGCGATGGGGGAGACCGGCACCACCGTGGCGCTCGCCCCCACCTCCGAGGCCCAGATCGGCCTGGAGACGGCGATCCCCGCCGTCGACGAGGCCCTGTCCGTCGGCATCCGCCCCGGCCTGAGCATCGACGTCGAAGTCGCCCTGGCCAGCGACATGTTCACGCAGATGCGGGCCCTGCACGCCATCCAGCGGATGCGCGCCGTCAACGCCGTCTACGGCACCGACCAGCAGCCCCAGCGCATCACCAGCCACGACGTCCTGGACTTCGCCACCCTCCAGGGCGCCCACACCAACGGCCTGGCCGCCGTCACCGGCTCGCTCACCCCGGGCAAGAAGGCCGACCTGCTGGTCATCCAGGCCGAGGACATCAACAACATGCCGCTCAACGACCCGATCGGCACCGTCGTGCTGGGCTCCGACGCCCGCAACATCAGCGCCGTGCTCATCAACGGCGAGCCCCGCAAGTGGAACGGCCACGTGCTCGACGTCGACCTGTCCGCCCTGCGAACCGAGGTCAACGCCTCGCGCGAGTACGTGCTGAACACCCCGACTGCCTGAGCATCCCCCTTCATCGTCCCCCGGCCGGCCGCACGCCGGCCGGGGGAACCCGTCGCCCCCTGCGGTGCCATCGGCCGATCGCGTCGCGCGCAAACACACGGGGCCGCCACCAGACGCCCCCTTCGGGAGCCCCATGTCCCACCCCACCACAACCCCCAGACACACGGCCGAGAGCAGCCCGTCCGCCCAACTGCCGGGCTGGGCCCCGGCCGCCCCGACCACCGTCCTGCTGACCGCGCTCGGCGTCCTGATGGTCGGCCAGATGTACACCGTCCTGGCGCTGCTGCACCCCATGGCCACCGCGCTCGGCACCACACCCGGGCAGGCCACATGGACGGCGACCGCGTTCGGCTTCGCCTACGCCGCCGGATTCCTCCTCTCCGGTCCGCTCTCCGACCGCTACGGACCACGCGCCGTGATCACCGCAGGACTCGTGGCCGCCACGGTATCCACCGCCGCGGTCAGCGCCGCCCCCAACCTCCCCACGGCCATCGCCCTGCGCAGTCTTCAGGGACTGACCGCCGCGAGCTTCGCACCCTCCGCGCTCTCCTACGTCGTCCACCACATCGCACCGCAGCGCCGCGGCACCGCCCTCACCTGCATCACCAGCGGCATGCTCGCTGCCGCCGTCGTCATGCAGATCGGGGCCCAGGCCGTCGCGGCCGGGCTCGGCTGGCGCGCGGTCTTCTGGATCAGTGCCGCCCTGATGGCCCTGAGCCTGATTCCGGTGCGCCGAGTACTGCGGCCCACCCCGCGCCACGGCACCGGCGGTGGACTGCTGCAGGCATTCGCGGCGATGCCACGGCTGCTGCGCCGGCCTCGGCTGGTCGCCCTGTACCTGTCCACCGTCGCCCTGATGTCCGCCTTCGTCGCCCTCTACACGGCAGTGGCCATCGCCGGACCGCCGAGTATCGCCGGTAACTCCTCCGCGATCCTCGCCCTGCGGGCGAGCGCACTGCCCGCCCTGGTCGCCGTCCCCCTGCTCGCCCCCGTGCTCCAGCGGCTGGTCGCGCCCCTGCGCGCGGTCCTCGCCTTCGCCCTGGCCGCCCTCACCGTCGCCGCCGGCTCCTTCCTCGGCGGCCACACCGTGCCGCTGGCCGTCGCCCTGCTGCTGTTCGTGGCCGCCGTCGCGGCAGCGGCACCCGCCGTCGTCGAGACCGTCAACGCCAACGCGCCACACGCACGCGGCGCGGCGGTCGCCCTCTACGGATGCAGCATGTTCATCGGCGCCAGCTTGGGCCCGCAGCTCACCGGCGCTCTCACCGGGCTCGGCTTCGGCGGCATCCTGCTCGTCGTCGCTGCGTTGCTCGTCCTGGGCCTCCTCCTGGCTCTGCCGACCCTCGGCCACCAGCGCACCGCGTAACCCCACCCGCCGACCGCGCCACTCGTGGCCGCCTCGGATGTTGACCAGTAGTGGCCCAGGGCGACACGCGTCAGGCACCTATGCGGCCCGGGCCGGCACCATTCGGCAAGGATTCGATCCCACTCCATCACTGGCGGAGGGACGCGTCTTCGAAGTACCGCCAGCCGTCCAATTCGAGGGCCTTTTCCGCTGGTTGGCGCTCCAGCGCGGGGGCTGCGGCGTCCAGGAGGCGCCGGACTGTACCCGGCTCGTAAAGGTTGAGCCAGTGCCGGTCCGGGAGCCGTATCACGGTGCCCGACTCGAAGTAGCAGTTGGAGATGACTCCGGTGGGGGTCGGCGCGAAGACGAAGGAGACGCGGCGCCCGGTGCCCTTCGTGGGTGCGTCCGTGAAGAGGGAGAGCGTCACGCGGCAGTCGGCGTAGTCCGGTTCAACCCGCTGTCGTACGGACCAGTACCAGGTGGCGTCGGCCGTGACGAGGCGGCGGACGCGTCGGTCGGTCCTCACGGGCTCAGCGTAGTGGGGTCGAGGATCTCGTCGGGCGGAGGTGGGGTGGTGTCGACGGGCTTGCCTTGGTCGGTGAGGGTGACGTCCAGGGGTTCGTCGCCGCCGGTGACCGTGATCCTCAGGGGGTAGGGCTTGCCCTTCTTGGCGACGTACACGGTTGTGGTCCCGGTCGTCGTGCTGTCGGTGAGCACGGCGACGGGCCGACCGTGCACGGTGGTGTCGGCCTCGCGGGTGGGGTTTCCGTCCGACGCAAGGCTCAGATCCTCGACCTGGGTGTGGAAGATGTCGCACATGCTCCCCAAGGTCTGCGACATCAACTTGGGCGGCTTGATCCAGCGGCCCTTGAACTGCGCCACCATCTCCTCGGTCTGCTCGGGCGTCATCCCGCGGCTGAAGGAGGTCCGCCAGTACTCCTCCTCGGCCTTGACGTAGACGAGTGAGCCCTTCTTGATGATGTGCATGGGGAAGTCCAGGCCGAACGTGCCGTTGCAGGAACCGTGGTCGTCCGCGGCCACATCGACTTCGACGTGCCGACCGTCGCTGTTGAACTCGCCGGTCCAGCGCATGCTCGACGCGCCCTTGAGCGCCGCCCGGGCCTGGCCGTCGATCTGCTCCGGTGTCATGGAGTCGAAGGGGTGCCCATTCCCCGACGCCCCGGTCCCCTTGCCGTCCGGGCCGCAGCCGGTGATGACGACACTGGTGGCGGCGCAAAGCAGCGCGGCGGTGACCCGGTTGGTGATGCTGTGCTTCACGTGTGAGTTGCCCTCCCCTTGACCCCGGCTGACTGTATGCGATCAAGGGAGGGCGGGTTCAAGCGGATATCGCGCGGCTGGACCTTCCCGTGCGCCCTAGCGGACAGGGCCGCACTCATCGATGAGCACGCTCGGCTCCGACAGGAAGACATCCTGGTCAATAGGCCCGTAGGCGATATTGAACGTGTCGAGCCAATACGACCAGTCGCGGATGCCCGCGGCACTGGAGAACCGGTAGTTCAGCTGCCATCGAACCCACTGGCCCGGTAGCAGTCGAACCGCCGGGGGCCTTCGTCGTCGAGGAGGCAACCCGAACAGCGGCTCCACACGAGCCTGCACCCGGAGTCGATCCCCTTCTTCTCGCAGGCTGACACCGACCTTGTCCAGGTCTCTCTGGCCCGCACGCGGCTCGAACCCATCCCACTCGGACATCTCCACGAAGTGGGCGAACCCGGAAGGGACTTGAGGCAAGGAGAAGCCCAACGGCGCCGCGTTCCTCCGGGCAGCGGACTCTCCGCCCCGAGACTCCTTCGTCCAGGATGTCCTGATCCACTGCACCGTGACTTGCCTCCGCCCCTGCGCCGCAAACCCTGCTGTCACCATCAGTGCTCACCCGGCCTCGATGGGCCCAGTGCCGTGAAGACCCGCTCGAATCGTGCGTTCATTTCCGCGGCGGTCTGTTCAGGGTGGTGTCGCCACCAGGCCACCGCCGCGCTCACGGTGCCGTACCAGAGGTGCGTGGCGAAGTCGGCGTCGAGGGGTTCGGTGGCGGGGGAGCCGGTGAGGTATGCGGCGACTCCCACCGCGCCCAGTCGGTTGAGTTCCCGTCGGTAGGCGGTGGCCGCCGTGTGGAGGTCGGTGTCGGACGGCACGGTGGAGTCGTAGACGAGTTCCCAGTCGTGGATGTGCGACTCAAGTGCGGTGAAGATGGCCTGGAGGGTGCGCGCGGCGCGGGTGAGGTCGGCCGGGCCGTTCTGCGCGGACTCGACGGCTGCGATGAGGCGGGTGCCTGCGCGGTCCAGGCAGGACAGGTACAGGCCGTCCTTGGAGCCGAAGTACTCGTAGATCATGGGTTTGGAGATGCCCGCCCGCGCCGCGACGTCCCTCGTCGAACCGCTCGCGTAGCCCCTGCGGCCGAACTCCTCCGCCGCCGCGTCCAGGATCAGCCGCTCCCGGTCCTTGCGGGGCATGCCCTTGGTGCCCACGGTGCGTGTGGCGTTGGCCTGCTTGCTCATGGTGCCATCCTATGCGAAAGTGACCGCCCGGTAAGTTACCCAGCGTTCAGATCGGCGGTGCGGACGTGAGCGGCAAGACGCGGTCGTGGTGGGGATGGGGAAACGAAGAAGACGCGGTGACAGGCCAGGAGCGCGCTGAACTCACCCGCCGTACCGCGGAGTTGTTGCCGGGAGCCGACCTGACGGTGCACGAGGCACCCTCCGTCGACTCCTTCGGCGTGCGCCCGAGCAGGATCCAGGCGCCGTCGGCTCTCGCGGCCCTCGTCTCCGAGGATGTACGGGACCGGCTCGCGCACAGCCACGGGCAGGCCTTCCGCGATGTCGTACGGGCGCTGCTGGGGCAGTTGCCGCACGTGCCTGACCTCGTCGTGCGTCCCGCCTCGGAGGACGACGTCGTCCGCGTGCTGGACTGGTGCAGTGACGCCGACATCGCGGTCGTTCCTTTCGGCGGCGGGTCCTCGGTCGTGGGAGGCGTCGAACCCCGGGTGGGTGACGACTACGCCGGTGTCGTCAGTCTGGATCTCACCTCCATGGACCGGGTGCTCGACGTCGACGCCACCAGTCGGGCCGCATTCGTCGAGGCCGGAGTCTTCGGACCGCACCTGGAGCGGCAACTCCGGCCCAAGGGATACACCCTTCGGTTCTTTCCCCAGTCCTTCGAGTTCTCGACGCTCGGTGGCTGGCTCGCCACCCGGGCCGGTGGCCACTTCGCCACGCACCTCACCCACATCGACGACCTCACCGAATCGCTGCGCGTCATCACCCCCTCCGGGGTCGTGGAGACCCGCCGACTCCCCGCCTCGGGTGCCGGACCGTCCCCGGACCGCATGTTCCTGGGCTCCGAGGGCTCGCTCGGCGTCATCACCAGGGCCTGGGTCCGCCTCCAGGACCGACCCCGCCGGCGGGCCGGCGCCTCGGTCGCCTTCGCCGACTACGACGCGGGCGTCCAGGCGGTGCGCGCGCTGGCCCAGTCCGGTCTGAACCCCGCCAACTGCCGCCTCCTCGACCCCGTGGAAGCGTTCATCAACGCCGGTTCCCCGACCGCCGTCCTGGTACTCGGCTTCGAATCGGCCGACCACCCCGTCGACGCGTGGATGGAACGCGCGCTGGAACTGTGCCGCGACCACGGCGGCACCCTGCCCGAACCGGCTCGCCACACCGACAGCGCCGACCAGGCCGCGCGCACCGAAGCCGCCGACACCTGGCGCTCCTCCTTCCTGCGCATGCCCTACCAGCGCGACGCCCTCGCCGCCCAGAGCATGATCGTGGAGACCTTCGAGACGGCCTGCACCTGGGACCGCTTCGCCGCGCTGCGCGCAGCCGTCGACGAAGCGGCCCGCGACGCCCTGCGCCAGGTCGGCGCGGAAGGCGTGGTGACCTGCCGGTTCACCCACGTCTACCCGGACGGGCCCGCCCCGTACTTCGGTGTCTACGCAGCGGGCCAGTGGGGCAGGACGGTGGAGCAGTGGGACGAGATCAAACAGGCCGTCTCCGAAGCCCTGATCGCGAGCGGCGCCACCATCACCCACCATCACGCGGTCGGCCGCGACCACCGGCCCTGGTACGACCGCCAGCGCCCCGACCTCTTCGCCGCCGCCCTGCGAGCCGGCAAGCAGGTCCTCGACCCGAAGGGAATCCTCAACCCCGGCACGGTGATTGACCCCTTGCGCTGACCGCGGCCCATACATACTCAACCGGTCATGGCAGGACCCACTTCTGGTTGGGCCCGGTGTGGCACGTCCACAGATGCACGGGCGTCCCGTCGTTCCACGTACCGCCGGACGCGTCGAGGCACTTGCCCGACTGCGGGTTGCGGACCGTGCCGTCGGACTGGGGTGCCCAGGTCTGGGCGCCCGTGCCGTTGCAGGTCCAGAGTTGGATCCTCGTGCCGTCCGCGGTCCCGCCACCGGAGACGTCGAGGCACTTGCCCAGCGCCTGGACGGTGCCATTGGTGGCCAGGGTCCAGTTCTGCGCGCCGGTGCCGTTGCAGGTCCACAGCTGGACCTTCGTGCCGTCGGCGGTGTTGCTGCCGTCGACGTCCAGACACTTGCCGCCCACGCCCTTCACGGCACCCGAGCGAGGACCGGGCGGTGTGGTGCCGCCCGCCCCGTCGATCCGGATGTTGCGGAACGAGACGTCGTCGCCGTCGCCGTGGTTCTGGATGCCGATATGGCCCTGCTGGAGGCTGCGAACGGGGTCGGTGTTGGTGAAGTCGTTGACCTTGCGGCCGTTGAGGAAGATCTCCAACCGCTCGCCGGTGACGCGGAGTTCGTACGTGTTCCACTCACCCGGCGGGTTCAATGCGGCGTCGCGTGCCGCGATGTCGGCGGACTTGAACCCGTACACGGCGCCCGTGGTGCGGTCGGCCGTGTCGGTGGCGTCGATCTGGATCTCGTAGCCGTTGTTCACCGCCGACCACGGGTCGTCCGAGGCGGGAAACCCGATGAAGACACCGGAGTTGTCGTCACCGGCGGCCTTCCAGTCGAGCTTGAGGGAGTAGTCGCCGGTGAACTCCTCGGCGGAGTACCAGAGCATGCCCAGTCCGCCGTGGGAGGTGAGGCTTCCGTCGGCGAGGGTGAAGCCGCCGGGGCCCGCCTGGCTCCAGCCGGTGGTGGAGGAGCCGTCGAACAGGGCGGTGTAGCCGGTCTCGGGGCGGCAGTCGGCCTCGGTCATGCCGGCGGCCCAGCGGATGCCGCCGAGGAGATGGCGCCGGAACGCGGGTTCGCCGTACGACTCGTCCGTGTGGCCGCCTCCGGTGTAGAAGGCCCGGCCGCCCTGGTAGTCCTTGCACCAGGCGATCGGGTGGTCGCCGGACATGGTCCCGCCCGTGTAGCTGGATTCGTCGAGGGAGGCGAGGACGTGGGCGGTGGTGCGGGGGTTGGTGCGGTAGTTGTACCACTCGTCCGTGCGTTGCCAGGTGGGGCCGAGGTGGGCGGTGGCGTCGTGGGCCCGGTCCTCGACCTCGACGGTGGCGGACTGGATGGCCGGGTGGGACTGGAACAGGGCGCCGGCCAGGCCCTCGTAGAAGGGCCAGTCGTACTCGGTGTCGGCCGCCGCGTGGATGCCGACGTATCCGCCGCCGCCCTGGATGTACTGCTCGAAGGCGGTCTGTTGGGCGTCGCCCAGCACGTCACCGGTGGTGGAGAGGAAGACGACCGCCTTGTACTGGCCGAGATTGCCGGTGGTGAAGACCTGGGGATCCTCGGTGGCGTCCACGGTGAAGTTGTTCTCCGTGCCGAGCGCTCGCAGTGCCGCGATGCCGTCGTCGATCGAGGAGTGCCGGAACCCCGCGGTCCGGGAGAACACGAGAACCTTGTACGCCGGGTCCGCCGCCGCGACGGCCGCGGAGGGCGCGGCCGAGTCCGACCCGGGGCCGGGCAGGGCGGTCGCCTGCGGTGTCAGACAGAGCACGAGGCCGGTGAACAGGCCGAGCACCGATTTGAGTTGCGTACGCATGTCAGTCGCCTCCTTTCTACGGAAGGGTCCATTTCTGGTTGGCGCCGGTCTGGCAGGTCCACAGCTGCACGGGCGTGCCGTCGTTCCACGTGTCGCCGGATGCGGTGAGGCACTTGCCGGACTGCGGGTTGCGTACGGTGCCGTCGGGCTGCGCGGACCACTTCTGGGCGCCGGTGCCGTTGCAGGTCCACAGCTGGATCTGCGTGCCGTCGGCGGTGTTGGCGCCGTCGACGTCCAGGCACTTGCTGCCCACGCCCTTGACCGCACCCGAGCGGGTACCGCCGCCGGTCGTGGTGAAGGAGAACTCGTCGACGTCGAACAGCGCTCCGGCGCCGCCTTTGAAGACGAGGTACAGCTGGGTGGAGCCGCTGGGCAGGTCGGCCAGGGGAGTGGTCACGTCCTGGAAGGTCTCCCAGCCGCCGGTCACCGGCACGGTCGCCGTACCGAGCAGGGCGCCGGTCGCGGACCCGGCGCGCACCTCGATGGTGCCGCCCGCACCCGCCGAGGACACCCGGGCGGTGAACGCGGTGGCGTTGCCGAGGGCGTACGGCGTGAAGGAGATCCAGTCGCCGTTGTCGATGTAGCCGACGGTCCTGCCGCCGTGGGCGGGGCCGTGGTTGACGACCTGGACCCCGGCGGAGCCGCCGTAGTGCTCGGCCTGCCGGTGGGAGGGCTGGACGATGTGCTGGTCGTGGGTGGTCAGCGCGGGCTGGCCGCTCGCGCCCTTGTCGGTGTACTCGGCATCGAGGACGCCGAAGATGTTGGCGTTGGGGTCGTGTTCGCCGTCCGCCAGGGTCTGGAGGGTGCCGGAGCAGCCGGTGGCCGAGGTCTGCGGGTGGCCGTGGCTGTCGTGGCCGACGATGAAGGAGACCTTCACCCTGGCGCAGTCGATGGTGCCGTCCTCCGGGTCGGTCACCGTCACCTGGAAGGGGATCGCGTCCCCGAAGTCGTGGATGCTGCCGTCCGCGGGCAGGTCGATCCGCACGGTGGGCGCGGTGTTGCCGACGGTGATGTGCACGGACGCGGTCGCGGTCTTGCCGGTCGGATCCGTGACCTTCAGCGTGGCCGTGTACTGGCCGTTGGCCGTGTAGGTGTGCGAGGGGTCGGCGGCGGTGGACGTCGCACCGTCCCCGAAGGTCCACGCATGGCTGAGGGCGCCGCCGTCCGGGTCCGAGCTGCCGGCCGAGGAGAAGGAGACCGCCAGCGGTGCCTTTCCGGAGGTGACGTTCGCCTTGGCCTGCGCGATCGGGGCGAGGCCGTCGGTGACATGCTCTATGCGGTACAGGGCGGAGTTCTCGTCGCCGTTGAAGTAGCCGGTGCCGTAGTCCAGGACGTACAGGGCGCCGTCCGGGCCGAAGGCCGTGTCCATCACCTGGGTACCGGTCCAGGGGAAGGGGTTGATGGACTGCACGGTGCCGTCGCCGGCCGCCTCGATGCGCTTGATCCAGCGGCGGCCGAACTCGCCCGCGAAATAGTCCCCGTCGTACTCCTCGGGGAACTTGACCTCGGAGGTGGAGGAGGCGTCGTAGCGGTAGACGGGCCCGCCCATCGGGGATTCCGATCCCCCGCCGAACTCCGGTACGGAGGTGCCGTTGTAGGGGATCCAGGCCGGTTGCGCCGGGGGCAGGTCGGTGAGACCGGTGTTGCGCGGTGAGGTGTTCCTGGGCGCGGAGCAGTCGAACTTGGCGCCCGAAGCGCCCGTGGCGAAGTCGAAGTCGGTGTACGCGTCGGCCTTGCCGGTGCAGTACGGCCAGCCGTAATTGCCCGCCTGCGTAATGCGGTTGAACTCGACCTGGCCCTCCGGCCCTCGCCCCGGCAACGCGGTTCCGGAGTCGGGGCCGTAGTCACCGAGGTAGACGATGCCCGTGGCCTTGTCCACGCTCATCCGGAAGGGGTTGCGGAAGCCCATCGCGTAGATCTCGGGGCGCGTTCTGGCGGTGCCGGGCGCGAAGAGGTTGCCGCTCGGGATGGAGTACGACCCGTCCGCGTTCACCTTGATACGCAGCACCTTGCCGCGCAGGTCGTTGGTGTTGCCCGCGGAACGCTGGGCGTCGAAGGCCGGGTTGCGGGAGGCCCGTTCGTCGATCGGGGTGAAGCCGTCCGAGGCGAAGGGGTTGGTGTCGTCGCCGGTCGACAGATACAGATTGCCCGCCGCGTCGAAGTCGATGTCGCCGCCGACGTGACAGCAGATGCCGCGCGAGGCGGGGACGTCGAGGATCTTCTGCTCGCCGGCGACGTCGAGGGTGCCATCGGCCCTCAGCAGGAACCGGGAGAGCCGGTTGACGCCGTCGAACGGCGCGAAGTCGGAGGCGGTCCCGTCGGAAGGGGCGTCACCGTTCGGCGTGCTCAACTTGGGGGCGTAGTACAGGTAGATGAAGCGGTTGGAGGTGAACGCCGGGTCCACCGCGATGCCTTGCAGACCCTCCTCGTCGTGGCTGTAGACGTCGAGTTTTCCGGCCACGCCGGTGTTCCCGGCGGCATCGGTGAGCCGGACGGTGCCGTCGCGTGACGTATGCAGGACCGAACGGTTCGGGAGCACGGCGAGCGTCATGGGCTCGCCCATCTCGGCCACGCCCTTGGCGAGCGTGATCTGCTGGAACTCCGCGGCTGCCGCGCTCACGCGGTCGGCCGGATCGGGTGGCGCGGCTGTGGCCGTTCCGGGCGCGAAGCAGCCGACGGCACACACCACCGACAGCGCCAACGGACGGAGGAATCGGGGTCTGAGCAGTCTCGTGCGCACAGTTGTCTCCCGAGGTGTGGGGATGACAGCAGGACATGATCGGCCCTGCCGAGGGGAGAACCGGCGCGCGCCGTCGCGCCGTCTAACCGGGCCTCATGTGCATGACCCGTTCATTTCAAGGAAGTTAGCGGGCTTGGTCCTGACGCGTAACCCCTTTCGCGCCGGAACTCTTCGCTTTTTCCGTGATCAGGACAAAGTCGCGGGCGTCATCAGATGGCCGCCGCGCCGACGAGGCTCCTAGGGTCGGCGGCATGGCATACAACCTTGTGGACCCCGCGACGATCACGACGGAGATGGCCGTCCAGATCCGCGCATGGCGAGTCGACGAAGACTTCAGCTGGCGCGCCGTGGCCCAAGCCGCGACCGAACTCTGGGGCTCCCCGTACGGCAGCAACCAGCTCTACGGCCAAGACCTCTGCGAGGCCGCCGCGCGGGTGCTGGGCGAGAACCCCCACCAGGAACCATGGAATTGACGCCCCGCCAGAGGGGACGCCGGCCTACGACCACACCCCGAACCACTGCTCGGCGCCGAACTCCTCGAACCGCTCGACCTCGGTGAACCCGAGTTTTGCCGCGAGGCGCATCGCACGGTCGTTGGCGGTCTGGGTGGTGAGCACCACCGGCTCGCCGGGGAGCACGCCGGCGAACCAGTCGAGTGCCGCGGCGCACGCCTCGGCGGCGTACCCGTGTCCCCACGCCTGCGGCAGGAACAGGTAGCCGAGCTCGGCCGCCCCACCATCCGGCCGGACGTGCCCCGGACGCTCGGCGTCGCGCCGATCGAGCGTGATCATGCCGATCATCGTCCCGTCGAGTTCGACCACGAACAGGCGGGGCCGCCGCCCCGGCACCTCGGGCATCGCGCGCTCCAACTCATCACGCGGCCGAGCGCCACCGACGTAGGTCCCCACCTCCGGCGAGGTGAACAACTCGATGAACGCCGCGCGATCCTGGGACTGTGACGCACGGAGTACGAGCCGTGCGGTCCGTAACGGGGCAGGTGGCCAGGTGTCGGGTCCGACTTCGGTCATGCCGGGAAACCTAGCGCACCGCCCGTGACAGTGATCCGAAAGGAGTCGGCCCAGGTGCTGGTCGGCTCATCACCAGTAGTGCCGACGGCCGGCGACCGCATGGCCCATGGAACCCATGATCCACATGACCGCGCCGATGACGGTCAGGATGAGCCCGATCGTCCAGAGGACCGAGATGCCCGTGACGAAGCCGATGACGAGCAGGATGATGCCTATGAGGAGCATGGCTGCCTCCCACCTGAAGTGATACAGCTTCCCCAGTGAACCGGAACTCGCCCCTTAAACATGAGGACGAAGGCGGGCCCCACCGCGCACCCCGGTCAGGCGGCCTGGCCGGTGGGCATGATCGTGACCTGCTGGAGGTTCACCCGAGGCGGGAGTGTGGCGATGAAGCCGACGGTCTTTGCGATGTCCTGCGCCGTGAGCCACTCCATCGTCTCCTTGGAGCCGGCCAGCCAGTCCAGGGCGCCCTGGTCCGTGACATGGCCCTGAAGCTCGGTGCCGACAATGCCGGGTTCGAGCGCCGAGACCCGCACCTTCTTCGCGCCCAGCTCGGCCCGCAGATGCCGGGACAGGTGGGTGACGTACGCCTTCGTACCCGAGTAGACGGCGAAGTTGGGGAAGATGTTCTGCGCCGCGATCGAGGAGGTGTTGATCAGGTCGGCCACACCGCGCTCGGCGGCGGCCGCGACCAACTGCGGGGTGAACGCGCCGATCGCGTTCATCAGACCGGTGATGTTCAGATCGATCTGCTGCTTCCACTGATCCGCGGCCAGCTCCTCGATCGGAGCGGGCAGCATGACTCCGGCGTTGTTCAGCAGCAGGTCGGCGCCCCCGAGTTCGGCCCGCCGCGCCAGTACGACGACACGGGCACCGAGCGACGCCAGGTGCTCGGCGGACGCCTCACCGATGCCGCTGGAGGCGCCGGTGACGACCGCGACACGACCGGCGAGGGGCAGAGGTTGGGTCGGGGACGTGGTGTTCGTGGACATGCTGAATGCCTTCCGAAGAAGTGGAGTTTCGCGGGACGGTCCGTTCCGGCCGCACACCCAGAACACCACCGGGGGGTGCCCTCCAGGACGCCAAATGTGGCCCTGCCGGAACAGGTACTGGCAGGACCACCTTCGGGGCGACACGCAGTCACTGAAATCCGCACACTGGAGCCATGGACCGCACCAGGGAAATCTCCGGCTTCCTGCGCTCACGACGCGCGAAGGTCAGCCCCGAGCGGGCCGGACTGCCCTCCGACGGGCGAGTGCGCCGGGTACCCGGCCTGCGCCGGGACGAGGTCGCCCGCCTCGCAGGCGTCAGCACCGAGTACTACACGCGCCTGGAACAGGGACGGGCCCGTAATCCCTCCACCGAGGTCGTGGACGCCGTAGCCCGCGTGCTGCGGCTGGACGAGACCGAACGCGAACACCTCACCGACCTGCTGGCCTCCGGCGCCCGGCCCGCACGCCGCGCCCCGGCCAGGGCCCAGCGGGTCCGGCCGGGCCTGCACCTGATGCTGGAGACCCTGAACCACGTACCCGCCTTCGTCCTGGGCCGACGCACCGACGTGCTGGCCTCGAACCAGCTCGCCAGAGCCGTCCTGACCGACTTCGACGCCCTGCCCGCCACCCACCGCAACCTCGCCCGCTATTACCTGCTGGACCCTGTGGCCCGAGAGCGCGTGGGGGACTGGGAACGGATCGCCGCGGAGACGGTGGCCATCCTCCGCTTCGAGGCGGGCCGCTATCCCAATGACCGGCAACTAGCCGACCTCGTCGGCGAACTCACCCTCAAGTGCCCCGAGTTCACCACGTGGTGGAACGACCACAAGGTGCTGCGCCGCACCCACGGCGCCAAGCACTACCACCACCCCCTCGTCGCCGACCTGCACTTCTCCTACGAGTCCTTCCAGGCACCCGGCGACGCGGAACAGACCCTGTGCGTCTACAACGTCGAACCGGGCTCCGAAACCGCCCAGGCCCTCCAGGTCCTGGCCAGTTGGACCGCACCCGAGAGGGAATTGCCGTACCACCAAGGCCGTTGATCAACACATGACCAAACCAGCAGCGCCTCGCTCACTGTCCGACGAAGCCCTCTCCGACCTGCTCGGCGGCCGGCAGTTCGGCACGCTCGCCAGTGTCAAGCGCAGTGGCCACCCCCACCTGACCACCATGATGTACACCTGGGACCCCGAATCCCGCACGGCGCGGTTCTCGACGACGGCCGACCGGGTCAAGGTCGGGCACCTGCGACGCAATCCGCGTGCGGCACTGCATGTGCAGGGCGGCAACGTATGGTCGTTCGCCGTGGCCGAAGGCGAGGCCGAGGTCTCCGAGCCCACGACGGTGCCCGGCGACGAGATCGGGCGGGAACTGCTCGGCATGATCCCGCAAGGCGCGAGGCCCGAGGACGAAGCCGCATTCCTGGAGCAGCTCGTGGCCGAGCGCCGGGTGGTCATCCGGCTGAAGGTGGACCGACTGTACGGCACGGCGCTCGACATCGACGGCTAGCACCCCGCGGGTGCGCTGCGTTCACCAGCTGATTCCGGCCGCCACGGGCAGGTGGTCGCTGCCGGTGGACGGCAGCACCCACGAGCTCCTCGGCTCCACACCGCGCACCAGGATCTGGTCGATCCGCGCCACCGGGAACCTCGCCGGCCAACTGAACCCGAAGCCGTCCCCGGCCTCCGCCTGGACCGAGTCCAGCAGCGATGTGATGCCGTCGAACGCGCCGTCGTCCATGGTGCCGTTCAGGTCACCGAGCAGCACCACCCGCTCGCTGCGCTCGGCGGCGAGGGCCTCGGCGAGCGCCGTCGCGTTGCGGTCCCGGCTGTCCGTCCAGAAGCCGGTTCTGGGCATCACCCGCACGGACCCCAGGTGGGCCACATACACCGTCAGCGGCCCCTGATCCGTGGCCACCGTGGCGCGCAGTGCCCGGTTGTAGGCCATCTTGACGTCGACCGGCTTGGCATCGCCCAGCGGTCCGACGTCCTGCTGGATGTCGACCGGCTCGATGTCCGACAGCGGCAGCTTGCTCCACAGCCCGACCGTGCCCTGCACCGTGTGGTACCGATACGCCTTCGCCAGCCCCTTCTCGTACAGAGGCTTCGCCTGCGGAGTGATCTCCTCCAAGGCCAGTACGTCCGCCCCCGAGGCGGCCAGGTCGCGGGCGGTGCCAACCGGGTCGGGGTTGCCGTCGCCGACGTTGTGGCTGACCACGGTCAGGTCGCTGCCCGGCCGGGACTTGTCGATGAGCAGCCCGCCGAACAGGTTCCCCCACACCACGACCGGCAACAGCAGCGCGGCCACCGCGGAGGCGGAGCGGCGCCACAGCGCCCCGGCCAGCAGCAACGGGACGAACAGGCCGAACCACGGCAGGAAGGTCTCCACGAGACTGCCGAGGCCCCCGCGGTCCGTGATCCACGCATGCAGCAACATGAGCAGGCCCAGCAACAGCGCCAGCGCCGTGAGCACCGGGCTCCGCTTCCACGGCTCCGGCCGGGTACCGCTGCGGATGGCCCGGCGAAGGCCCGCGCGCCAGCCACTCGATCCCGGTTCCGGCCCGCCCGTCCCGGGCTGCTCCGTCTCCGCGTGCGCCATCGTCTGTCCTCGTTCACTGCCGGTCACTGCTGCATCCTCGGGTCCTGGGTGGGGTCGTCGTACAGAGGCGGGCAACCATGATCGATCGCGTCGGTGCGCAGCTCGAAGTGCCAGGGTTCGTTGCCGTAGATCCGGCACAGTCCGTACGCGGCGCCGTGTTCGGACAACCACGCCGTCGCGTCGGAGCGGCCGAGGTCGACCGCGTCCCCCGACACGTGCGGGGATGTCTCCGCGGTGGCCACCCATCGGGCGGCCTCGTCTTCGGACCCGTACTCGGCGATCGCCTGCTGAAGAAGATGATTCTGGTACTCCGGCGAACGCCAGCCGCTGTTGACGTAGAACACGACCCCGGCGTCGTCCGCGGCACCTGCCGCAGCCTGACGGAGAGCGTCGAGCAGAGCCGGATCGAGGTTGACCACAGCCGGAATCGCCTCGTCGAAGACCGTCACACCGTCGGGGACGACACCCTCGGCCTCGCCGGGGACCCCACGGAGCTCACCGCGCGAGCCGTTCGGCGAGGCGGCCGAAGAGGGTCTCTGGGGCGATACGGCGGAGAAGGACGAGGACGTGGGCACGTGGTGGGTGAGGACCACGATGATCGCTGCGAGGACGGCAACCAGGCCGACACCGAGGACCCAGCGAATCCTGCGGCGCGTCCGTGCTAACGGTGGAGGTCGAGTCATACGGCCAAGTCAAGGCAGCATGCTGTTGCCGACACGTATGCGGTTTTCGATACGCCGACGATATGTGCCGACTCGTAGCCTTGACGACATGCGTGTGCTGATCGTCGAGGACGAGCCCTACCTGGCCGAAGCCATCCGCGACGGCCTGCGCCTGGAAGCGATCGCGGCCGACATCGCAGGTGACGGCGACACGGCACTGGAACTACTGAGCATCAATGCCTACGACATCGCCGTCCTCGACCGCGACATCCCCGGCCCTTCCGGTGACGAGGTCGCCAAGCGCATCGTCGCCTCCGGCAGTGGCATGCCGATCCTCATGCTCACCGCGGCGGACCGTCTCGACGACAAGGCCTCCGGCTTTGAACTGGGCGCCGACGACTACCTGACCAAACCCTTCGCACTCCAGGAACTCGCACTCAGACTCAGAGCACTCGACCGCAGACGCGCCCACCACAGACCTCCCGTGCGCGAGATCGCGGGTCTACGGCTGGACCCGTTCCGCAGAGAGGTCTACCGGGACGGCCGCTACGTCGCGCTGACCAGGAAACAGTTCGCCGTGCTCGAAGTCCTCGTCGCCGCCGAGGGCGGTGTCGTCAGTGCCGAGGAACTCCTGGCACGCGCGTGGGACGAGAACGCCGACCCGTTCACCAACGCCGTACGCATCACCGTCTCGGCACTGCGCAAACGGCTCGGCGAGCCATGGCTGATCGCCACGGTGCCGGGTGTCGGCTACCGCATCGAGGGAGGCGACGGTGGATAGAGCACCCGGAATGAGCATCCGCCTCAAACTCACCCTCAGCTACGCCGGCTTCCTCATGCTCGCGGGGACCTTGCTGCTGGCGGCCGTATGGCTGTTCCTCCTGGAACCCGTCCCGGACGACTGGAACCGCCGACTCCTCTACGAGAATCCCAACCGCCAGCTCCTCCTGCGCAACTTCGCCCCAGCGGCGGCCGCCGTGCTGGCGTTCCTGCTGCTGTTCGGCCTTCTGGGAGGATGGTTCCTCGCAGGCCGGATGCTCGCCCCGCTGACCCGCATCACCAGCGCCACACGCACGGCAGCGAACGGATCGCTCTCGCACCGCATCCGGCTGCCGGGCCGCAAGGACGAGTTCCACGAACTGGCCGACGCCTTTGACACGATGCTTGCCCGGCTCGAAGCGCACGTCGCCGAGCAGCGGAGATTCGCGGCCAACGCCTCCCACGAGCTGCGCACCCCGCTGGCGATCTCGAAGGCACTCCTCGACGTGGCCCGCACCGACCCGAACCACGACACCGAAGAACTCATCGACCGCCTCAACGACGTCAACACCCGAGCGATCGAGCTCACCGAGGCCCTGCTCCTGATCAGCCGCGCCGAGCAGCGATCCTTCGCCCAAGAACGCGTCGACCTGTCCCTCATGGCGGAAGAAGCCACCGAAACACTCCTCCCCGTAGCGGAAAAGAACGGCGTCACGATCGAATCGAGCGGCGACGTCACCCTCACGACCGGCTCCCCGACGCTGCTCCTCCAACTGACCACGAACCTCGTACACAACGCGATCATCCACAACCTCCCTGAACAGGGCACCGTGTGGGTGAGCACCGCCGTCCGCCCCGACACGGTGGTCCTGACGGTGGAGAACACCGGCGAGCGAGTCACCCCCCAACTCGCCTCGACCCTCACCGAACCCTTCCAACGCGGCACCGAGCGCACCCACACCGACCACGCGGGCATCGGCCTGGGCCTGGCCATCGTCCAAACCATCACCCACGCCCACGACGGAACCCTCACGCTCACCCCGCGCTCCGCAGGCGGGCTCCGCATCACCGTTGAGCTTCCCGCTGCGTCGTAGACAACAAGATCAAGATCCGGCAGGATCGGCGGATGCCGGGGTTGCAACGACCAGTAGTGGTCGCCGTATGCGGGTCTCCGGGGGCCGGAAAGACCACTGTGGCGTGTGCGACGGCGCGTCGTCTCGGTGTGCTGTTCCTGACCAGGGACGAGATCAAGCGGGGGCTAGGGCTGTCTGCCGCTTCTGTCGCCGGGGACGGCGGTGTCCAGTTCGCTCCGGACTTCCATGTCGCCGGTGGTCCTGTCAGCCTCCGTGCCGAGGAAGCGATGGTCAACACGGCCCGTCTGCTTGCCTCTTCGGGGGTGAGCTTCGTGGTGGAGACCTCGGTGTTGTCGTCTCGCCTGCTTGATGCCCTGCACTCATCTGACGCCAGAATGCTCGCCGTTCACGTCGTCGCGCGCGAGTCGGTCATTGGCGAGCGGCTCCGGGTCCGCGCGGCTGGAGGCGGGGCCGTCGAGCGACAGCTCTCCGCCCAGTTCCAGCGAGGCGAGATGAAGCCGTCCATCTTTGCGCCGCCGGGTGGAGTCGATGCCGTCGTAGAAGTCGACACCTCGGATGCGGGTGAGCCGGACATCGACCCCATAGAGACGGCAGTCGTCGCCCTGATCCGGTGATCACGCGGCCTGGTGGGACGTCCGGGGCCTCGCTACCAGTCTCGGGCGGAGTCCGCTCCTGAGATGAGGCTGTCGCGGGTGGCCTTGGCGTCAGGGCCGTGGAGTGTCTCGGCCTCATTCATGATGTGCTCAAGGGCGTCGAAGAGCTCTTCGCGCTCGACGGTCTCGATGAAGCCCGACCGATAGTCAAGGCGATTGAACGCCTCGCCGTAGGCATGCCCGATCTCCTCCAGGCGTGACGACCAGACCCCTGCGGCTTCTACGGCGAACACCTCAAGGACGGCCTTCCGCGTCGCCTTGTACTGCGTGAGCGCCCTCTTGTAGGTGGCGGGACTGATGTGTTCGCGGCCGTCCCAGTCGCGCAACGGGTTGTTCCGGTTCTCCTCGACCCATTCGGGCTTGCGGCCTCGGAGGATGGATATATAGACGCCTTCCGGGATCTCCGGTCTCCAGGCGCCGCGCATGGCCGAGGCGTAGGCGGCAGGGATGTTGTAGAGGTCCACGGATTCCAGTTCCGGCACGGACTGCGGGCGCAGGCGGTCTTCTCCGGTCATGCCGAAGAGGTCGGCGATGCCGATTCTCTGGAGCGACGTCAGCCGGTTCAGCTCGCCCGCGGCGGAGAGGAGGCCGAGGCGTCCGTACAGTTGGAGCGAGGTCACCTCGGGGAATCGCGTGACGAGCTGAGCGCAGTCCAGGGTGTCAACATCCCGGATTGTCAGCTGTGTTACCTCTGATCGTGGCTCTGTCGGTCGGCTGAGGAATTCATTGACCGCCTCTCCGGTGTACTCTGCCTTCCAAGCCGCGACCGGGTCTTCACGGACGCCGCTGTCCCACCGTCGTTGCCGGGCGAGCTGATCGCCCAAGTGCCATCCGTAGGCCCAGGAGTTCGACGGCTTGTCATGGAGGAGGGGCATCGTTCCGACCACCTTGTGGCTGCGCGGCAGGACCCACCCCTGGTTGCAGAAAGACAGCGACCCGTTCCATGAGTGGTGAGTGAGCCTGAGCGGGGTGATGTCGCCGAGGTTGGCCATGGACGATGGCTCAGGGCCGGACCAGTCCAGCTCAAGTACGGCCGCCGTCTGTGAATCGGGGTCGAGTCGGACTATCTGCGCGGCTGTCCATTCCCCGAGTTCCCGTGAATGGGCGGTCACGACGTCGCCGACCATGAGTGGCCTTGGTGGGGCGTCCTGCTTCTGCATTGCCATGCCCTGATCGTATGAGCTGCTGACTGCGTGCCCACAGTCGGCTTGAACCCCCAACCCCGATGGTTACCTTCTCGGTTCGTACTGCATCGCCACCGCCCCCGAGCCGAACTCCAGCCGATTCACGAGCTCCAGATCGACCCGCTGCGACAGCCCCGCGAACAACGTCCGCCCGTGGCCCACCAGCCTGGGATGCACCACGAACTCGTACTCGTCGATCAACCCCAGCTCCGCCAACGCCATGGGGAGCTGCACGCCACCCACGAACAGGCCCTGACCCGGCTCCTGCTTGAGCTGCTGCACGGCCTCGCCCAGATCGCCGCGCAGGAGCTCCGAGTTCCAGCCGACCTGCTCCAGGGTGCTCGACACGACGTATTTCTTCGCTGCGTTGATCGTCCTGGCGAAGGGCTCCATCCACTCGGGCCGCGCTCCTGCCGGGGCCGGTGGCCGCCACGCTTCTTCCATCATTTCGTATGTCACTCGGCCGAAGAGGAGGGCATCGGCCTGGCCAATGCTTTCGGCCGCATGGTGGTGCATTTCTTCGTCCGGGGTGATTTCACGGTGGTCGCAGCACCCGTCGAGGGTGACGTTGATGGAATACCGAAGGGGTCGCATTTCGCGAGGGTACCGCCGATGGGCAGACCGGTCCGGCGCATCGCCAATCGGCGCGAGGATCGTTTCTTCGGTGAATTCGGCGAACCGAATGGTCGAACCCTGCTGCTGGCCCATCACTCCGATGTCGATCCACGACGTCGAGTGGTGACGCCGACGAGGGAGGCTTTGATGAGCGACACGGCGGGCGGCGGACCCGGCAGGGAGCCCTGGGCGGCCAGGGTGCGGAGGTGGTACGACACGAGGACGCCCATCCGTGCCTCGCGGGGAGAGATGGGGCCGTGGGAGCAGAAGGAGGCGCTGCGGGCGAGGATCACCGAGCTGGAGGCGATCCTTCACGCGGCGGCCGTTCGGGCCTCGGTGGACGAGGAGCGTGCAATCGTGGCGGACTCCTACGCCGCCAAGGCGCAGCACGAACTCGAACAGGCCAATTCCGCACTTGGACACGACTCCCATCCCCGCATGCGACGGGCCGCGCATCTGGGCGTCGCGCAGTCCCACGTCGATTCCGCCATGAATCTCATGGTCTGGATGGCTTCCAGCGAGGACATCAAGGCGATGCTCCCCGACATGCTGGCGCTGATCGACGAGCACTTCACCCCCAGGGACCCACGGCGCATTCACGCGACAGAGATCGCGCGCAGACTCCACCACGACGGTCAGAATCGTGATGGATTGCGCCTGGGGGAACGCGCCTTCCTCGCGGAGACCGTTAGCCACGCGCGGCGACTGCTCCGCAAGGAAACGCTTCGTGTCCGCAGCTTCGTGGGGATCGTGATGTCAGTGACGGCGGGCTTGTTTCTCGCCGCGATTGGCGTCGCGGTGATGTCATGCATCTGGGAGACCGCTATTCCGCTCTGCTTCACCCCGGAGATCAGCGGAGGAAAGTACAAGGTGGTCTGTCCGTCATTCAGTCAGGACTTCAAAGGCCCGCCCACCGCGGAGGAGATTGCTTCCACCGCGCGCGCTCAGGACTATCTCATCATCGAAATCGTGGGCGTCCTGTCCGCCGCCATCGCCTCCGCGGCAGCGCTGAGACGGATCAGGGGGACGGCGCTGCCGTACAACGTGCCGGTCGTACTGGCCCTGTTGAAACTGCCGACCGGGGCCCTGACCGCAGGGCTTGGACTGCTGCTCATGCGCGGCGGTTTCGTCCCAGGGCTCAGCGCGCTCGATTCCACCGCTCAGATCATCGCCTGGGCAATCATCTTCGGCTACTCCCAGCAACTGTTCACCAAGTTCGTCGACAACCAGGGACAAGCTGTACTTGATGCGGTCCGTGGACCGACCAGCCAGGCCGGGAGTACGGGTCCGCATGTCTAGCCGTAGCCGATGTTGTCGATCAGCTCTGGTATCGGACGATGACTGCCCGGCTACCGCTGTGCGAGTTAAGGGCACCGACCCCGAACAACGTGTGCGTGCCAGGCACCACCGCCAGGTCCGACAGCGAAAGCCATTGGCGCTTCAAAGGCTTCACCGTTGTGTCGGTCCAGCCCTCGACTCCTAGCCTCGATCTTTCTTGACGGTCCGCCGACGGAGTCGGTGGACCGTTTCGCTTTCGGCGGCTGATGCCGGGCAGGTCGGCGGCCCGAGTCTCGCGTCGGGTGGGCGCCGGGTTCCACTGCTCCGGGTGGGGGTGATGCTGCTCGCAGGGGTAGGGGCTTCTGGTCAGTCGGGGTTCGGCAGGAGTGCGAGCCGTGCGAGGGCGTCTGTGATCTCGCTGGTCCAGGGCCAGTGGCGGGCGAGGCGGAGGATGCGGCGCCGGCCGGTGGTGACGAGCTGGCCAGCCGCGGAGAACAGGCGGAACCGCAGGCGGCGAGGTTCCCAGAGACGGGCCTTGCAGGTCAGGGCGAGCAAGGGCATCCAGGCCAGCAGGTCGAGAGCAATCTGGACGATCTCCAGCCAGATCTTGTTCTGCGCGGTGTCGTGCAGGGGCAGGTTGCGCAGGCCCGTCGCGCGGGCGGCCCGGATGCGGTCCTCGGCCCGGGCCCGCAGCCGGTGGCGGAGTTCGAGTTCGGCAATGGGACGGTCGGCGGTGTTGGTGGCGAAGCAGGTGAGCCGCATGCCGTCGGCATCTGTGATCCTCAACTGGGCGCCGGGATGGGGTCGTTCCTTGCGGACGATCAGCCGCAGGCCCTTCGGCCACCCGATGAGGATGTCACCGGTGAGTTCCGCGACCCAGGCCCCGTCGCGGACCTCACCGTCCGACTCGATGGCCGAGGTCCAGGCCGATGCCGGGATCTTGAGGACGTGCTGGTGGACGGCCTCGGTGATGACCATGCCGACCGAGTAGGACAGCCAGCGGCCGCGCCGGGCGAGCCAGGCGACGAACTCGTGGGTGCCGCCCGCGGAATCGCAGCGGATCAAGGTCTGCCGCCCACGCCGGTACTTCTTGGGCAGCTGAGCGAGGGCGAGTTGCGCCGTGGTGATGTGGTCGGCGGCGGTGTTCGAGCCCGCGTTGCCCGGCCTGAGCAGAGCGGCGACGGGTTCGCCGGTGCCGCCTGGCCCGTGGTCGACGAACCCCATCAGGGGGTGGTGGCCGTAGGTCTTCTTCCAGGTCGGGGCGGCGTCCTGCTTGTCGGAGTGTGCGACGACCAGAACTCCGTCCAGGTCCACGGTCACTTCCCCGCAGGCGTCCGGAGCCCGGTCGGCGGACAACTCCCAGACCCGGCCACGGATTTCGGAGCGGGCATTGCGGATGGCGGTCAGTGCCTTCTCGCCCGCGGTGGCGAGGGTGCCGATCAGGCGGGAGACCGTCGGGTCGGAGGCGACCGGCCCGAACACGGACGGCTCGGCCCGCAGCGTCGCGATGTCGGCGAGACAGTCCCCGCCGAGTGCGACCGCCAGCGCAAGGTCCAGGAGGATCTTGCCCGGGTCGTGGACGGCCCGAGGCTTTCGCCACGGAGCGAGCACTGCGGATAACGCCCGGTCGAGACCGGTCTTGCGGACCGTTTCGACCAGCAGGACGGATCCGGCCAGGGAGACGACCTGGCGGCCGTCGCCCTGGACACGCACAGGAGGATAGGAACCTATAGGCTGCTTCACCTGGAAAGTGCCTCTGGTTTCAGCGGGAACAAGGACCTCGACAATCCTCATTCTTGCTGGTCAGGGGCACTTTCTGCTGAGTTGACCACCTGCCGGACAGCCCGCTTTATGAAAGCGCGAGGCTAGTGGGGCGTCAATGCCCAGGTACCGGCCGGTGGCGGTGCGGCGCAGCCAGGTGCCCAGTACCAGGCCCCCGGAGCCGTCGGGCGCCACCGGCTGTAGCACGTCGTCGTACGCGGTTCTGGGTGGGTAGGCGACGCTCTTCCAACGGTGGCCGTCCCAGTGCAGGAGGAAGCGTTCGAAGGGCGGATCGGTCGGTGCCTCGTCCTCCGGATCCCAGGTGTGTGCCCCGAGCGCCCAGACGTCGTCGGCGGCGAGGACACGGACGTAGCCGAGTGTGCTGGTCTCCCCGGGCAGCATGCCGTTCTGGGTGAAGCGGTGCTCGGGCAGCCGCGTCTGCTGCCAGCTGTGTCCGTCGTAGTGCATCGCCGCGAACTGGTACGGGGGAGTAGCAGGTACGCGCATGCCCACGGCCCAGACATTGTCCGGGGACGAGGCGTCGAGATCACGGACCCAGATCGGCAGCCTGGTTCGCTGCCAGTGGCGGCCGTCCCAGTGCCACAGGTCGCCCTCGCAGTCGACAGCCCAGGCGTTGCGCGGGGACAACACCCGCAGAGTGGCGATCGGGAAGGGGGCGGCCATCCGGTGCCAGCGCTTGCCGTCCCAGCGCATCGCCGGGCTGGGACGCCGGCCGTCCGGCTGCTCAGCGCCCTGCGCGGGCGACGAACGCTGCCTGCGCGCCTCCACTTCGGTCTGCGGAACCGACGTGGGCTCCCGACGGTAGATCCATACGTCCTGCGGACCCGACGCCGCGACTCTCAGCTCGGGCTCGCCTCGGAGCTCGACGGGCAGCGGCACAGAGCTCCAGTTACCGGCGGTGTAGTGCAGCAGACTGCCGCGCTCATGGTTGGACTTGCCCGTGCGTCCGACTGCCCACGCTTCCTCGGCAGAGACGGCGACCAGGCCATTGAGGCCGGAATCCGACACTGGGCTGCGGTAGTCGATCTGCCACGCGCCCCCATCACCCCTCGGCTTGATCGACCGGTCCGACAGGTCCGGGCCGCTGCTGCAACCTGCCGCCAGCAATGTCAGGCCCAGCACTGCCGCCGCTGCCCGCAGCCCCAGAGGGAGCCGGCTCACACGTCCGGTGCCTGCAACATCTCCTTTCCGACGGTGGACAGCGCGGCGGGCTGAACTCAGCAGATTGGGCATGTGTCCCTGCTAGCGGGCGGGTTGGGGCATCATCGACCCTACCGAGGTCCGAAAACGGGCTCCCAGATCGAGCAGCATCACGTCATACACGCCCGCCTCCTCGCCCGGCACCCTCGCCTCCCCGATTTTGCGGTACCCCCACGCGCGATAAGCGGCCGCCGCTGCCTTGCCCTCCGGGTGGACGTTCAGCAACACCCGCTCTGCTACGACGCCGTCGAGCAGCGTCCGGTGCAGACGCCGCGCCACACCCTCCCCGCGCCACGCCCCGCGCACGGCGAGTTCGATGAGCCCGAAGGTGCGGTGCCCGTCCTCGCGCCGCATGTCGTCGGGCACGGGTTCGGTCAGCTCGTCCCACCACACCGTGTCGGAGCCGAGGGGGAAGCCGTACGCCATGCCGATCGGCTCGCCGTACTCGGAGCGGGCCAACACCGCGCGGAAAGCGGGCCTTTGAGCCAGTGCGCGGAAGCGGCGGAAGGCGGCGGCGATGTCGTCCTCGGTCTCGTGGTACGGAGCCTCGGCGAACGCCTCCGCGTAGATCCGTCTGAACGCGTCCTCGGCGCGCACCGCGGCCGATCCGTCCATGCGCTCCATCACCACGGAGACCGGCGCCCCAGAGTCGTCCTCACACACCAGTGACCTTGCCGCTCGCGGAGATGTCGTACACGAGGATCACCGTGCGACGGCCGCCGGGCGGCAGGGCGATGTCCCAGCGGGCGATGCCCTCGTCGTCCACCGTGTCGGGGAGGGGGGAACAGTCCTCCTTGCGCAGGCGTACGTCCACTGCCGAGACCTCGGAGACCGGGATCCGTTCCCGCAGCACGACCGTCTGATCGCCCTGTGCCCCGGGAGCGGAGAAGCGGGACAGGTGCAGGCGTACCGAGTGGGTCACCGTGGTCCGCTGGGTCATGGTGGTGGTGTCGCGGGATTCCTCGGCGTACCGCAGCACGCGGTAGTCGTCGTGGCTGCCGAACGCGAGCTCGACGGGCCCGCCGGGAGCGGTGAACTCCAGTGTGCCCCGGCCGCTGAACCCGCTGCCGCGCACCAGGTCCACGGGGCCGGCGAGCAGCGCGTGCCCGGAGGAGTTGTCGAACCGCACCACCTGGGTCACCAGCGGGGACAGCTCGGGGGAGCAGGCGTACTCGCTGCTCGCGGGTGTGGCCACGGACGAGAGCGGCACCCGGTGGGCGCGTCCGTCGGCGGGGACGGAGACGGGCGCGGGCGAGCGCAGCACCCTGGTTTCCCCGCCGTCGTCCACTCCGGGCAGGCCGAGCACGGGGGCCGGGCCGAGGTCGGAGATCTCCTGCTCGCGCAACTCCACCTCGACCGTGCGCCGTTCGGCGGGGGAGCGGTCGGTCAGCGTCAGCCGGTCCTCGACGAGGCGCGGCGGCTCGTTGGCCGCGGCCGAGCGGGCCGTGGACAGCGTCAGCGCCACGTCGGACCAGTCCTCGCCGGTGCGCTGCCACACCATGGCGTCCGTCTCCAGCGTCACCGTGCCCCCGTCGAGCACGGCCCGATAGGCGGGGCGCCACAGCGCGCAGGGGACGAGGTGGGTCAGCCGGAGCCGCGCCTTCCCCGCGACGTCGGACCGTACGGCCAGCTCGACATGGCCGAGCAGCTCGGCGGGTTGCTGCTCGGACAGGTCGACGGCGTGCTCGGTCTCCCGGAGTTCGGTGGTCAGCACCGTCAGCCGGGCCTGCGTGGCGCGCAACTCCTCGCTGTACGCGTCGCGTTCGTCGTCCACGCGGTCGAGTTCCGCGGTCCAGCGAGCCGTGTCCGTCTCACCCGTACCGGCTCCCTCGCCGATCTCACGCAGCAGGTCCGTGGCGAGCTTTCCCAGCACGTCGAGGCGGGTGCGCAGCCGGTCGGTCCGCTGTTCCAGAGTGAACCGCTCCTGCTCCAGGGCGTGGACGCGCAGGCGCAGCGCCGAGTCGTCGGCGGTGGGCAGCGGCCCGCGCGGCGTCCAGGCGCGCACGATGCGGGCGTCGAGAACGCTCGCCTCATGGTCGGCGGTCAGCTCGGCGTGCAGCGTACGGTCGACCGCCAGCGCGCTCACCGGTCCGAGGCGCAGTCGCTGCACGCCCGCCCGCAGATCCAGGGTGAGGGTGCGTTCGACCTGGGCGCGGTCCTCCAGGCAGGTGACGGCGGTGACGGGGGCGGGGATCAGTTCCGGATCCGTGGACATGGTGTGTGTCAGCTCCTGCGGTTGCCGCCGACCAGGGCCTTCGCGGCCGGGATTCGGATTTCGTAGCCGCCGTGCAGGGCGGCGGTGCCGCCGGGCGGCAGCTCGACGCGCCACACTCGGGTGCCCGGGGCGTGGTGATCGGGTCCCGCACCGTCGTCCGGAACCGTCCAGTCGGCCGCCCGTTCGTCGATCCGCACGTCCGGATCGGAGGTGACCGGCACCTGTTCCCGGACCTCGACGGAGACGGGCCGGGCGAGCCGGTTGGCCAGGTCCACCTGTACGCGGTGGTCCAGCACGGTGACGTTGTTGCGCAGGCCCGCCGTCGACTCGTTGAGGTGCGTACGCCGGGTGACCTGGACGCCCTCCGCCGGCCCGAGCCCCATCCGGCGGACGCCGCCGGGCGCGAGCGTGGGCAGCGCGGCGGTCAGCAGGAAGTCGTCGTCGACGGTGACCTCCACCGGACCGGCCAACAGCGCCTGGTCGGTGGCGTTGGACAAGACCAGCGTCCCGTACACCCGCTGCTCCACGGACGGCACGCACAGGTACTCGGTGCGCAGACCGACCGGGATCTCGCTGATGGTGACGGTGTGCCAGGTGCCGTCCGAGGGGATGTCCGCGCGGGCGACGGCGTCGTAGCGATGGTCGAAGGACCCCGCCGACGCACGGGGCCGCACCGCGTGCCCGGGAAGCGGCAGCGAGGCCACTGCCTCGGCGCGGCGGCGGTGTTCGGCCGCCACCGGATCGAACGGCGCGTCGGGGAACAGGCGGCCCCTGCGGCTCGCGGGCTCGTCGGGGCCGCTGAGGTGGAGTGCGGCGTAGTCGAGCTCGTCGCCGGAGGGTCGCGGCGGACCTGTCACCGGTGCGGGCGGCGGTGGGGCCATCGGGCCGCCGGGGGCCGGTGGCATGGCGGCGGGAGCGGCGGCCGGCGCGCGGCCGGTCCGGGCGCGGGCGGGTGCCTGCGGTGCCGCCGCCCCGAAGGCCGGCATGGAACGGTCGAGCGCCGCCGGCGCGGGGGCTCCGCCCGGTTCGGCGGGGCGCGGGGGCGCTCCGCCGTACGAGGGTGCGGGCGGGGGAGGTGAGACGGGGGCGCTGCCGACGACGGCCGGGGGCGCGCCCCCGGCGGAGCCTGGTACGGCGCCGGATCGCGGTTGTGGCCGCGGGCCCGCCGAGTCGTACCCGGTGAACAGATCGGACAGACCTGCCGGGGGCTCCCGCCAGCCGGACGGCGCGGCCACGGGCTGACGGCGGCCGATCCGCAGCGAGCGCAGCTTCGGCAGGTCGGTGCGGCGCCGCAGATCGGCGGTGGCGAGCGCGATGCGCACCCCGGTCCAGTCCTCGCCGGTGCGCTGCGCGACCGAGGCACGCAGCACCAGGCTGCCGGAGTCCGCGCTCTGCCGGTAGGCCAGCCGGTACGCCGGTACCCAGACGGCGCCCGGAACCCCGTACTCCAGCTCCAGCTCCACCTCGCCCGATCCGTCGAGGGTCAACACCGCGCAGACCGTGGTCTCGACATGGGCGGCGGGCTTGTCGGTGGTGCCCCGGGCCAAACGGTCGGCCGCGACGTCGAGTTCGTGCTCGACGCGGCGCACCTCCGCCTCCAGCTCGGCGAGGCGGCCGTGCAGGGCCGTCAGCCGTTCGTCCACGAAGTCGGCGAGCGACAGCCACGCTTCGGCGGGAGTACGGCGGTGCGGGTCGTCCCGCTTGCGCGGCGGCGGAACCGGGCGCAGGTCCTCGACCTCCTTGATACGGGCGAGCAGCCGGTCGCGGCGGCCATTCACCGCGCCAAGGGCGTCGCGCAGCCGCTCCACCTCCTCCCGCAACGCGTCGGAGGACTCGGCACCGGACGGCTCGGCGTCCACCTCCGTCCGCACCTCGGTGACCCGGACACCGCTGTCGCCGACCACGCGGGCGCGCAGGGAGCCCGGGTCGATCGAGCGCGGCAGGCCCGTGACCCGTACCCGTCCCTGCGGCGGCACGGAGCCGCTCGCCCTACGGCTGCACATCGCGCCCTGCGCGTACACCACGACCGCGTCCAGGGCCGAGCCCCACCGCGGTGTCTCCTCGGATTTCATGCGTTCCGCCCCCGTCATGTCCGTGCCGGCCGAAGCCTAGCGCCCGCTGCGGGGGTGGCTGGAAGCATCCCCCCGGCCGGCCCTGTCGGGCCGATGTGCTGCCCTCGTACGCCGTGTCAGAGCTTGCAGAAGCCCGAGGACTTGAGCGCGTCGTTGATCTGCGCGGCCTGCTCTTCCGTCGTCGTCACATCCTTGTACGTGAACCGCTGCGAGGCGAGGTAGTCGAGCATGCCCGCACCACCGTTGATCGCCGAGCACTGATTGCGGGCCGCGTCGATCGCCTCGTCCTCGTACCGCACGACGTCGGGGGCTGCGGCTTCCAGGGTGTCGAGAAGGTCCTGGCGGTCGGCGCCGGTCGGCTCCGGCGGGATTCCGGCGGCGGCAGCAGCGGCGTCCTTGTCCTCCTGAGAGACCTCGCTCGCGGTGGTCTCCGGCTTGGAGTCGGCCTGGTCGGTGCTGCTGGAACAGGCGCTGAGCGCGCAGGCGAGCGCGAAGGTGGCGACAGCGGCAGTGCGGATGCGCATGGTACCCCTCGAGTGCAGTTGCGGAGGGGCATCATTGCGCCGCTTGCGGTCGGCCGGTACAGGGCGTGTCGGTACTGTGACCTTCCGCATTTGCCGCAGGCAGGACCGCTGCGGGCCCGATGAACCGTCAGGAGCAGTCGTAGGCGAACCGGGCGGTGACCGTTTCGCGGGCCGGCGAGAGAAGCTGAAGCTCGGCCCGAGCCGTGCGCTGACCCTTGCCCTCGAAGGTCCACCTCAGGTGCAGGCGTGCCTCCTTCTGCCCGCGCACGACCACTTCACGCAGGACGCCGGAAGCCGTGCCGTCGCTTCTGGTCCAGCGGTAGGAGAGCGTGCCGGGACGGCCGTTGGTGCTGACCACGCCGACGATGTCCGCCGTCTCGTCGCACTCCAGAACCCTCGGCTGGGCCGTGACCGACACCGTTGCGACCTCGACGGACGGGCCGAGCCGCTGCCAGGCGAGGAACGCGAGGACGCAGATCAGCACCACGGCGGGCAGCGCGTGTCGGCGCCATCGCCGACGCGGGGGTGTCGGGGGCGTCGGCACCGCGGGGAGCGTCCCGTGCGTCCCGTGCGTCCTATGCGCGACGGCGGCGGTGACGCCCGGACCGAAACGCAGGACGGTGCCTTCGACCCGGTCGGGCCAGGTCGGCGACTGTGCCGGTGCCGGGGTCGGGTCGACGAGCGTGTCGTCGGCCGGCGGTCTCTGGATCCAGTGGCTGGCCAGCACGGTGGCGCTGTACTCGGCCTCGTCGGAGGCGGAGCTGGGTCCGTCCTCATTCTGAGCGGTCATCGAATGTCACACTGCCTGGTCAGAAGCTGTCGAGAGGCGTCACCGCCGGCCGCGGCCGGGCTGGTGGTGGCGTAAACCGACCAATAGCAGCCGGTGTTCTGGAAGGTGTGGTCGACGGCGATCGAGTACGTGGTCGCCCCACTGCGCGTGAAGGTCTGCGGCGCACCGTCGGCGGAGCCGAGCTGCCCACTGACGTTGCTCGTGTACCACGAGACGGTGAGGGAGATCGGCCCGGTGCCGTCCGTGGTGATGTCGAGGGTCGCGGTGGCGGTCGTGGGACCTGTCTGGCTGAACCCCGACACCGTGACGGCCTTGACGGCGGGCGCGACCGGCGACGGGGGAGCGGCGGTCGTCGGCGTCGCCGTGCTCCCCGTGCCGTCGGGAGGCGTCGTCGTCTCCTCACCCCCGGCCGGGGCGGAGGGCTCCGCGCCACCGGGAGTCGCCGATCCGCTGGGGTCCTCCCCGGGCGACGACGAGGGGCTCTCCGATGCGCTGGACGTCGGGGACGCGGAGGGCGACGAGGTCGGCGCCGTGGTCCCGGCCGCTTCCGCGGCGGGCTCGGCGCTGGTCGTGGCCAGGGCCTGTGCCGCTTCCTGCGCCGCGGGGCCCGCGTTCAACGGGATTCCGTAGGTCAGGAGCACTCCGAGCACGACGGCCGCGACCGAGATCAGCACTCCGGGGCGGCCGGGCAGCCAGGATCGTGCCGGGACGGGGCCGGGACCTTGAGGCAGTACGGTGCGTGCGGCGTCCGTGGTGGTACGAGGGGTGCTGCGTGCCGACGGCAGCAGCAGGGGCAGCAGCGCCACGAGTGCGGCCAGCCGGCCCCGGCCCCGTTCCTCCCAGTCCTGCCCGTAGGCGGTGCCCGCGACGGCCTCCAGCTCCGTGACGAACTCCGCCGCCTGCGCGGGCCGTTGCGCCGGATCCTTGGCCAGACCCCGGCGGATGAGCGCGCGCACGGCTTCGGGCGCCTCGTCGGCCGGGACCGGCGCCTCGACGTGCTGCAACGCCAGTTCCGCGAAGTTGTCGCCCGTGTACGGCTTGTGCCCCGTGAGGCACTCGAAGAAGGTGGCCGTGGCCGCGTACACATCGGTGGCCGGTGAAGCGGGGGCGCCGGTCCACTGCTCCGGGGACATGTACGACGGGGTCCCCGCCACACCGGCGGTCGCGCCCGAGTCCACCGCGATGCCGAAGTCGACGAGCTTGGACGAGCCGTCCGGCACGACCAGGACGTTCTCCGGCTTGTAGTCGCGGTGGACGACACCCACGCGATGGGCGTCGGCGAGGCCGAGCAGCGACCCCTTCAGGATGACGAGGGCGGCTTCGGGGTCGAGCGGTCCCTGACGGCTCAGCAGGGTGCGCAGCGAGACGCCGTCCACCAACTCCATCACGATGGCGGCACCCTGCGGGCTCTCCACGTACTCGTACAGGCCGGTGACGTACGGGCTCTCCAGTCCGCCGAGCAGCCGGGCCTCCGCCCGGAAGTCGTACACGAAGCTCGGCCTGGTGCGCAGTGACTCGCTGAGGTACTTCACCGCGACCGGGACACCGGTCTCCTTGTGCACGGCCAGGACGACCCGCCCGCTCGCTCCCGCGCCGAGTTCGAGTGACTCGGTGTATCCGGGCACTTCCCATGTGCTCATCTCGTCCCCCCGACCTTGCCTTGCGCTCAGAGACACATTTTCGGCCACGGCGGTTGCGGGGCCAGAAGTATCGCCGAGGCGTACCCGGACCGTGACATCGACCGGAAAGAGAACAAAGCGATAACGGCAGGCAACGGGCAAGGGTTTGGGGAGGTCTAGTCCGCCATGAAGATCTCTTTCCTGATTCACAACGCCTACGGCATCGGAGGCACGATCACCACGACCTTCAATCTGGCCCAGGCGCTGGCCACGCGGCACGACGTGGAGATCGTCTCGGCGTTACGGCATCGGGAGCACCCGAATTTCACCCTGGACCCGAGAGTTTCCCTCCGACCACTGGTGGACCTGCGAACGGAAAAGGAACATCCGCTTCATCTGAGACCCGCGAGCATTTTTCCCGCCGCCGAGTACCGTTACCAGCAGTACAGCGAGTTGACCGATCAGCGCATCGGCGAGTGGCTGAAGACAACCGACGCCGATGTGGTCATCGGCACCCGCCCCGGGCTCAATGTGCACCTGGCGTTTCAGGCCCCGGAGAATGTCGTCCGCATCGGGCAGGAACACCTCACCCTCGACAATCATTCACCAGCGCTGCGCACCGCACTGCGCCGGGCCTACCGGCGACTCGACGTGCTCACCACGGTCACGGAGGCGGACGCCGCCGCCTACCGGCGCAAGATGCGCCTGCCCGGCGTCCGGGTGGAAGCGCTGCCCAACAGTGTCCCCGACCCGCTGCTGCCGGCCGCCGACGGCCGCGCGAAGGTGGTGGTCGCCGCCGGGCGGCTGGTTCCGGTGAAACGTTACGACCTCCTCATCGAGGCATTCGCCCAAGTCGCCACCCAACACCCTGACTGGCAGCTGCGCATCTACGGCAAGGGGGAGGAACAAGCCCGGCTGCGTCAGCTCATCGAGAGTCTGGGCCTGTACGACAACGTCTTTCTGATGGGCGCGGCCGCCCCCATGGAAGCGGAGTGGGTCAAGGGATCGATCGGCGCGGCCGCGTCCAACTTCGAGCCGTTCGGCATGACCATCGTCGAGGCGATGCGCTGCGGACTCCCGGTGGTGAGCACCGATTGCCCGTACGGACCCGGCGAGATCATCAAGGACGGCGTCGACGGCCGCCTGGTGCCGGTCGGCGACCGGGAGGCGCTGGGCGCGGCTCTGCTGGAACTCGTCGGCGACGACGAGCGGCGCCGGAGCATGGGCCGTACGGCCATGGAGAACGCGCGACGCTTCGCCCCGGTCCCCGTCGTGGAGCAGGCCGAGCGTCTGATCGACGAGGCGACGGCGGCGCGAAGGGCCGGGCGGCCGGTCGCACCGGAACGCGACCGAATACATCGAGCCCTGATCAGCCAGGGCTTCGCAGCGCGCGACGCCGCCCACGCCGCGGCCGGCAATGCACTGCGCGCCGTACGGAGGGGGCAGCGATGAACCAAACACCAGTCGCGACGACACCGGACACGCAACCGCGCGCCCACTGCACGGCCGACACCGACGGCCGAATCACCTTCCATGTCCCCGCACTTGAGGAGCAGGATCGCGAATCGGCCCAGTTGCTGGTGCGGTTGCGCCCCAAGAAGGGACAGCCCGAACAGACCTCCCACGTCCTCCCCGTCGAAGCGGCGGACGACGACGGCGGCGGACGCGCGGTCCTGGAGCCGCAACCGGCTCTCCCCGAAGGACGGTGGGACGTGTATCTGCTGCCCGAACCGGGATCGCCACGCATCCGCCTCCGCCCCGGCATGCGGGACCTGCGAGCCCTGGTCGACGGACAGACCCGTGACCGGCTGTCGCCGGTGGCGGTGCGCGTTCCGTACACCACGAAGGACGGCTATCTCGCGATACGGACCTGGTTGCGCACCGCCCATGCCGAGGTCGAGGGCATCGAGGTGACCGACCGGACGATGACGGTCAAGGCGCGCCTCCACGGCGACACCTTGTCGGCGGGAGCCGTCGTACGACTGCGCGCGCGGGGTTCCAACGGCCCGGTACGGACCCGGCAGCCGCAGGTCGACGGCGATGGGCGGCGATTCTCCTTCACCGCGGACCTCGACGAGTTGACCGCAGAGGGCAGCCGCGTCTGGGACGTCAGCGTGCGGCCCCGACCCGCCGAGGGGACCCCGTTCATCCGGATCGGCCGTCTGCTGGACGACGTGGCGGATCGCAAGGAGATCTTCGTGTACCCGGCCGCCACGGTCGGGGGCCTCACTGTGCGTCCTTATTACACGGTCGACAACGACCTGTCCGTGGAGGTGACCTCCCCGTGAGGGCCGGTCGTCGCGTCAGTAGACGTCACGGACATAGCGTTTGTCCGCCGCCAGGCGCCTGACGTAGGCGGCGGCTTCGTCGGGGCTCAGGCCGCCGTGGGTGGTCGCGATGTCCTTGAGGGCCTGGTCGACGTCCATGGCCATGCGGGCGGCGTCGCCGCAGACGTAGAAGTGGGCGCCGTCCTGGAGCCACTGCCACAGACGGGGGCCGTGTTCGCGCATCCGGTCCTGGACGTAGACCTTGTTGCGCTGGTCGCGGGAGAAGGCGAGGTCGAGGCGGTTGAGGTGGCCCGACGCCTGGTACGCCGCCAGCTCCTGCCGGTAGTAGAAGTCCGTGGACTGGCGTTGTTCGCCGAAGAAGAGCCAGTTGGGGCCGGTGTGGCCGCGGGCCTCGCGGTCCTGGAGGAAGCCGATGAAGGGGGCCACACCGGTGCCGGGCCCGACCATGATCATGGGCGTGGCGGAGTCGGCGGGCGGGCGGAAGTGCGGGGAGCGCTGGACGAAGACCTGGACCGGGCCGTCGTCCGCGTGGTCGGACAGGTACGTCGAGCACACTCCCATGCGGTCCCGGCCGAGGGCGTTGCTGTAGCGGACGACGGAGACCGTGAGGCGGACCTCGCCGGGGTGGGCGAGCGGGCTGGAGGATATGGAGTACAAGCGGGGCTGGAGACGCTTGAAAACAGCCGCCCACTCCTGTACCGAGGCCCGGACGGGGAACTCGGCGATCACGTCGGCAGCCTGGCGGCCCCAACTCCATTGCGCGAGGGCGTCCTTGTTGTCGGGCCGCAACAGGCGCTTCAGGTCGTGGTTGCCGGTGCGGTCCGTCAGGAACTTCAGCAGGTCGGTGGAGATCCGGGCGATGTCCAGGCGCGTGCGCAGGGCTTCTTCGAGGGGAAGGAGCGTGCCGTCGCCGAGGTCGACCGCCTCGTCGGGGTCGAGGCCGGTGAGGGCCAGCCATTCGGCGACGAGCGGGGCGCCGTTGGTCGGCCAGACACCGAGGGCATCGCCCGCGTCGTAGGCGAGTTCGCCGTCGCGGGTGTCGAAGGCGAACTGTCGGACCTCCTTCTCGGATCCGGGCAGGCTCAACAGCCTGTTGCCGACGAGGAGGGTGGCGAAGGGGGATGCCTTGGTCGGCGCGGGTGCGGCGGCGGGCGCTGTCGGCGTTGCGGGGTGCAGGCGGTCGGCTGTGTCCAGAGCGGTGACGACCTGGCCGAGCCAGTCCTCGGCGTCGTCCTCGAAGTCGGGCTCGCAGTCGGTGCGGGGGAGCAGCCGGGTGGCCCCGAGCGCGTCGAGGCGTTCGTCGAGGCGGCGGCCGTGGCCGCAGAAGTCGTCGTAGCTGGAGTCGCCGAAGGCGAGGACCGCGTAGCGGATTCCCTCCAGCCGTGCCGCGTCCGGGGCGCAGAGCGACTGCCAGAAGTCGGCGCCGTTGTCGGGTGCGTCGCCGTCTCCGAAGGTGCTGGTGACGATGAGGACGTCGGTGTCCGCCGTGAGGTGTTGCGGGGACACCTCCGCCATGGGGAGCAGCTGGGCGGCCCGGCCGGACTCGGTGAGCCGGCCGGCGGCGGTGGCGGCGAACTCCTCGGCGTTGCCTGTCTGGGAGGCGTAGAGGATGAGCAGGCGGCGGGTGGGTACGGCGGCCGGGGCTGCGGTGGCGGGTGCGTCGGCGCGGGAGAACATGCCGGCCAGCACACCGTCGACCCAGAGAGCGTTCTCCTGGGTGAAGGGCGCGCCCGGAGGCAGGACGGGGACCCGTCCGTCGGGTGGAGCGACGGCGAGGGCCGAGAGATAGCCGGAGAGATAGTGGCGCTCCGGCTCGGCCAGGGGTCTGGGGGCGAAGTCACTGATACCGAAGAGCGTGGCGAGCGCGTGGACGGGCGAGTCCGCCGGTGCGGCCGGTACCGGTGCGGGAGTCGCGGCTGTGGTCTCCGGGCGGGCCGCCGGGACTGGGGCGGCCGTCCTGGCGAGGGCGACGGCGCAGACCTTCAACTCGGGCTGGAAGGAGATCGGGTCGACGGCGTCGTTGGTGACGGCGTTGATGCTGAGGTATTCGCCGAACAGGTCGTTCCAGTGGAAGGGCGCGAAGCAGGTGCCGGGCCGGACCCGGTCGGTGACCACGGCGGGCAGTACGGCCCGCCCGCGACGGGAGGCGACTTCGAGTTGGTCGCCCTCGCTCACGCCCAGCGCTCGGGCGTCGTCGGGGTGGACCTCCACGAACGGGCCGGGGTTGAGCCTGTTGAGCTTGGCGACCTTGCCGGTCTTGGTCATCGTGTGCCACTGGTGCTGGAGGCGGCCCGTGGTGAGGACGAAGGGGTAGTCGGCGTCCGGGAGTTCGGCGGCCGGCAGGTGCGGGCGGGCGAAGAACTGGGCCCGTCCGCTCGCGGTCGGGAAGACCAGACGGGGGCGGGTGCCGTCCTCGCGCTCCAGGAGGGCCTGGCTGACGCCGTCGTTGAGATAGCGGATCGGGTTGCGGTCCGGGCCGTCGGCGGTCGGCGCCGGCCACTGGACGGGCGTCGTGCGCAGCCGGTCGTAGGTCACCCCGCGCAGGTCCCAGCCGGTCTTGGGGTTCCACGCCTGCTTGAGCTCCTCGAAGACCTCCTCGGCGGAGGCGTACGTGAAGGACTCGGCGAAGCCCATCGCGCAGGCCACCTTGGCGATCAACTGCCAGTCGGGGAGCGCCTGTCCGGGTGCGTCCACGACACCCTGCGCGAGGGTGACGTTCCGCTCGGAGTTGATCATGATGCCGTCGGACTCCGCCCACAGGGACGCGGGCAGGACGACATCTGCGTAGGCGTTGGTCTCGGTCTCGGCGAACACGTCCTGGGTGATGACGAGTTCGGCGGCCTCCAGACCGGCAATGACGTTCTTGCGGTTGGCGACGGAGGCGACCGGATTGGTGCAGATGATCCAGCACGCCTTGATGTCGCCCGCCGCCATCTGCTCGAACATCTCGACGGTGCCGCGCCCGACCTCGGTGCGCAGGGAGCCCTCGGGGATGTTCCACAGATTCTCGACGAACGCGCGCTCGGCGTCGACCAGGACGGAGCGCTGGCCGGGCAGACCGGGGCCCATGTAGCCCATCTCGCGGCCGCCCATCGCGTTGGGCTGGCCGGTCAGCGAGAAGGGGCCGGAGCCCGGACGGCACAGGGCGCCCGTGGCGAGGTGCAGATTGACCAGGGCGTTGGTGTTCCAGGTGCCGTGCGTGGACTGGTTCAGGCCCATGGTCCAGCAGCTCATCCACGCGCCTGCCTCGCCGATCCAATGGGCGGCCCGGCGGATGTCCGCCTCCGGGATGCCGGTGATCTCCGCGACCTTCTCGGGCGGGTAGTCCGCGAGGAAGGCGGGCATCTCCTCCCAGCCGTCGGTGAACTCCGCGATGAACTCGGGGTCGGTGTGCCCGTTGGCGTGCAGCAGGTGCAACAGGCCGTTCAGCAGGGCGAGATCGGTGCCGGGCCTGATCTGGAGGAAGAGGTCGGCCTTGTCGGCGGTGGCGTTGCGGCGCGGGTCGACGACGATCAGCTTGGCGCCGGCCGCCTTGACCCGGTCCATCATGCGCAGGAAGAGGATCGGGTGGCAGTCGGCCATGTTGGCGCCGATGACGAGGAACGCGTCCGCGTGGTCGAAGTCCTGGTAGGAGCCGGGCGGGCCGTCTGCACCCAGGGACAGCTTGTAGCCGGAGCCTGCCGACGCCATGCACAGCCGGGAGTTCGACTCGATCTGGTTGGTGCGGACGAAGCCCTTGGCCAGCTTGTTCGCCAGGTACTGCGCCTCCAGTGACATCTGCCCGGAGACGTAGAAGGACAGCGCGTCCGGCCCGTGCTCGTCCAGGATCGTCCGCAGACGGGCCGCGACCGAGGCGACGGCCTCGTCCACGTCCGTCTCGGCCGGCTCCGCCCCGCGCTCGGCACGCACGAGGGCCCTCCCGAGCCGTCCGGGCGCGGCCATCATGTCCGCACTCGTCGACCCCTTGGTGCACAGGCGCCCGAAATTGGCGGGGTGCTCCTTGTCGCCGGATGCCTTGGCCACGCGGCGGCGGCCGTCGACGTCGTCCCGGGTGATGTCGAGCACGATGCCGCAGCCCACCCCGCAGTACGAGCAGACCGTACGTACGCCGCCGTCCTTCGAGCCAGATGCCACCGATACTCCACCCCGTCGCGCTGGTGCTTCCCGGGCCGGGGCGCCCGTTCCGGCACCGGCCCACGGTCATCACCGTAGGAAGATCGAATTTCCGACCTGTCACACGTCAGGAGTGTGCGGAGTTACACCCCCCGCACACACCATGGCGGCGTCATGTGAGACAGGGAGGCGGAGCGCCCGGGGTTACATCCGGCCTGGTCAGCGGCGCAGCCCCAGCGCTTCCCGGCCCGCGTACCGGGCCTGTGCGCCGAGCTGCTCCTCGATGCGGACGAGCTGGTTGTACTTGGCGGTGCGGTCGGAGCGGGACAGCGAGCCGGTCTTGATCTGGCCGCAGCCGGTGGCGACGGCGAGGTCGGCGATGGTGGTGTCCTCGGTCTCACCGGAGCGGTGGGACATCACGACCGTGTACCCGGCGCGGTGCGCGGTGGCCACCGTGGCCAGCGTCTCGGTGAGGGTCCCGATCTGATTGACCTTCACCAGGATCGAGTTGGCGATGCCGTCCCGGATCCCGGCGCTCAGCAGCGTCTCGTTGGTGCAGAAGACGTCGTCACCGGTGAGCTGGCAGCGCTCGCCGAGGCGGGTGGTCAGGTCGCGCCAGCCCTCGTGGTCGTCCTCGGCCATCGGGTCCTCGATGGAGGCGACGGGGTAGCGGTCGACCAACGTGGCCAGGTAGTCGGCGTGTTCGGCGGGAGTACGGCGGACGCCCTCGCCCGCGTAGTCGTAGACGCCGTCGCGGAAGAACTCGGAAGTGGCCGGGTCCATGACGAGAGTGATGTCGGTGCCGGGCTTGTAGCCGGTCTGTTCGATGGCGCGTACGACGAAGTCCAGAGCCTCGTCCGCGGTGCGCAGGTCGGGCGCGAAGCCGCCCTCGTCACCGACGTTGACGCTGTGGCCGGCGGCGACCAGGTTGCTGCGCAGGGTGTGGAAGACCTCCGAACCCATGCGGACCGCCTCGGCGAAGGAGGCCGCCCCGATGGGGGCGATCATGAACTCCTGGAAGTCCAGCGGATTGTCGGCGTGGGCGCCGCCGTTGACGATGTTCATCATCGGCACCGGCAGCAGCCGGGCGTCGACGCCGCCGACGTAGCGGTACAGCGGCAGCCGGTGGGCGGCCGCAGCGGCCTTGGCGGTGGCGAGGGAGACGCCGAGCAGGGCGTTGGCGCCGAGTTGCGACTTGGTGTCGCTGCCGTCCAGCTCGATCATCGTGCGGTCGACGGTGGCCTGGTCCTCGGCGTCCAGTCCGATCACGGCGTCCGCGATGGTCTCGTTCACCGCGTCGACCGCTCGTCGAACTCCCTTGCCGTGGTAGCGAGTCGGGTCGCCGTCACGGAGTTCCACCGCCTCGCGGGCTCCGGTGGAGGCGCCCGAGGGGACGGCCGCGCGGCCGAGTGATCCGTCCTTGAGTTCCACGTCTACCTCGACGGTGGGATTGCCCCGGCTGTCGATGATCTCCCGTGCGACGACCCGGCTGATGGCGGTCACGGTGCAGCTCCTCACGCTGGGCCCGCGCGGCGGCGGGCGATAGGTTCCACTCGGATCAGATAAGTTCCAACAGGAAACAAAGTGAGTCCCGAAAAGGAACTTACTATGGGCGCATGAGGATGCACAACGCCGACGAGAACTGCGGCATCGCCCAGGCCGCCATGGTGCTGGGGGACTGGTGGAACGTGCTCGTGCTGCGCGAAGTCGCCCGCGGACACGTCCGGTTCGACGCATTGGCCGCGGAGATCGGCCTGTCCCGCAAGGTCCTGAGCGAGCGGCTCGGCCGCCTCGTCGCGAGCGGGGTGCTGAACCGCAGCCTCTATCAGCGGCGCCCGGTGCGCTACGAATACCTGCTCACCGACTCCGGTACGGCACTGCTGCCGCTGCTCGTCGCCATGCAGGACTGGGGCGACCGGTGGGTCCTGGGCGACGGAAGCCTCACCGCGACAGCCGACGCCGACAGCGCGGAGCACGCCCGCGTGCACGCCTTGGTCGGCACCCGTCTCCCGTCCGCTCTCGACCTGCCCCTCGTCGAACCGGACAGCGCCGCGACCGTCCTGTTCACCTACCCCGGCACGGGAGTCGAATGGGGCCCGATCCCCGGAGCGGCGGGCTGCACCCTGGAGAACCGCCTCTTCCGCGACGCCTGGCCCGAGTTCCGGCGAGCGGGCGTGGCCGTACGAGGCATCAGCACCCAACTGGTCCACGAACAACAGAACTTCGCCCAGGCCGAGAACCTGCCCTACCCCCTCCTCTCCGACGCCACCCACCAACTGGCCGCGTCCCTAAGGCTCCCGATGTTCCGCGGCGCGGGCCGACTCCGCCACAAACGCCTGATCCTGATCGTCGACGCCGAACGGACCGTCCAGCACACGCTGTTCCCGGTCGAGGACATCCCGCATGCCGTCGCCGAGAGCCTCCGACTCGCGACGGAGTGCGCCGGCACTCCGTCCCACAACGCTCCCTGAGGGAGAACCCGTGAGTGATCCGACCGCAACCCCTGAGACCGTCCACCACCTCTTCTCCTACGGCACCCTGCAACAGCCCGAAGTGCAGCTGTCCCAGTTCGCGGGACCGACCGCCATCCACTGGTCCTGGCCTCGTCGGACCCGGCGGACACGGTCGAGGGCCACGTCTTCACGATCAGCGACGCCGAACTGCGCGCAGCCGATGCCTACGAGGTCGACGACTACACCCGCATCGGCGTGACCCTGCGGTCGGGCACCCGCGCCTGGGTCTACGTGGAGCGCCGGGGAAGGCCGTGTTCGTAGCCGCTGCCCCCTCGTCCTACGGCTTGAGGAATGCGGCCTCGGTCACGACCGGCTCTTGACGTCCTTCACCGAGGTCGGCCCCAACTGCTTGGCGCTCGCGTACTCCGGCATCGTCATGGGCTTGTCGAACAGGAAGAACGACTGGTTCGTACCGACCGTGAACTCCATGTAGGCGCCGGTCGTGGCGTCGAAGCCGTAGTACGCGTTGCAGGTGGAGCCCGATGAGTACGTGCCGTCCATACCGGGCTGCGGAAGGACCGCGACGCCGTTGGAGCTGGACTCCACCTTGTCCGTCGGGGTGAGCATCTTGCAGCGGGGCACGGGCAGGCCCTTCATGATGAAGTACCCGTACTCGCCGCGGGCGTTCTGGATGTAGACGTAGGAGAGCTTGCCGCGCTTGCCCCACGTCTTGATCCACTGGTTGATCGCCTCGCGCGTCGGCGAGTACTCCATCCGGCCCGCCGGCTGCTGCGCGACGAGGTGGTCGTAGTTCTCCTGCTTGGCCTTGTTCTCCTTGTCCTGGCTGGAGTCGTCGGTGCAGGACGTCAGGGCGAAGCCCACGACGAGCGCGAAGACGGTGGCCAGGGCCGTGCGTGCGAGTGATTTCATGCGGAACTGCCTTCCTCCCGGCGTGCGGTGGGGAATCAGTGGGCGCAGGTCGTGTGCTTGGCGGTGGCGTCCAGCCGATAGGGCAGGTCCTGGTCCCGGAAGGGCGCGGGCTCTTCCCGGGCGGCCTTGGAGTTGTAGTCGTTGACCGACTCGATCCGCGTTGCCTTGAGCGCGGTGATCGACTGGTCGATCTGTGTCGCGCGGACCGTCGAGGCGGATTCGCGCTCCTCCCGGAGCGCCTCGATCGTTCCTTCGGCGTTCCGCACGGCTTCGCACAGATCGGCGAACTCCTCGTACGTGGTCCGGCTGAATTCGGCCGGTTCAACGGTGGTCTCGCGCTCGTCCTCCGAACCGTCGAACGGGGCGATGACCCATCCCGCGCCGCCGAAGGCGAACACCCCGATGACGTAGAGCATGGCCAGACCGATGATCCCGCCGACGGCCCAGCCCCTGGAACGCGGTCCTAAACGTACGAGACCCATGGCGATCCCCCTGTCGCATATGGTCGCGCTGCGTGGAACCTTCCCCCTGCGAAGGAGGACACGGCGTCGGGCGGAACGGTTCCGGAGGGCTGAGGCTTCAGGCAGCCGGTTCCAGGCGGACGCAGCAGCGGCCGGGGCTCGGGGCGAGACGTGCCTGGAGGGTGCCTTCGTCGAGCCCTTCCAGCACGCCGGTCAGCAAGTGGAGGTTCATGCCGCACACCGTCTCGGTGTGCGAGCGGGCGAGCGCGTGGAAGGGGCAGTTGCCCAGGACGATGGCGTCATCTTCGGGGCGGGGCTCGAAGCCGTGTTCGTCGAGCACCGTGAACAGGTCCGTCCGGTCCGCTCCGGCGATCTGTGTGCCGAGCTCGTGGGCCTTTCGGTGCAGGACCGTACGGACCGGTTCGCCGGTGGCCTCCGATTCCTCCAGCGCCTGGGCGAGCAGCCGTCCGGCCAGCTCGTAGTGGCGTTCCGGGAGGCTGACGGCGACCTCCCGGGCGGAGCGCCGGTAGAGCTTGGCGGGTCGGCCCGCGCCGGGGCCGGTGCGCCCGCTGCGCCGCTCGTAGACGACGTCCAGCAGTTCTTCCTCGGCCAGGCGGTCGAGGTGGAAGGCCGCGGTCTTCCGGGCGAGGCCGAGGGCCTCCGCGGCTTCGTCGCGGCTGACCGGGCTCGTCCGGCGTACGACGTGGTCGTAGAGCCTCCTGCGGGTCGGCTCGTCGAGTGCGGCGACGGCGGAGACGTCGGGACGGGGTGGTGTTTCCTTCGGGCGGTCCACGATCACCAGTGTAAAACCCACGGCCATTGACTAAAGAGGATTTCCGGGCTTCTATTGCTAATGAAGGTTGCCTATAGAAGGAGAGCGCCATGTCGTCCGCAACCACCACCCCAGCCACCACCGGCCACGGGCGAGGCGCGCTCGCCGATCCCGGCTACCAGGCGTTTCTCATCCTGCGCGTGGGATTCACCGTGGCGCCGATCCTGTTCGGTCTCGACAAGTTCGCCAACCTCCTCGTCGACTGGCCCGGCTACCTCGCGCCCTGGATCAACGACGTGGTCCCCGGCAGCGCCCAGCAGGCCATGTACGCCGTCGGCGTGATCGAGATCGTCGCGGGCCTCGTCGTAGCCGTCGCCCCGCGCTTCGGGGGCTGGCTGGTCGCCGGCTGGCTGGCCGGCATCATCGTCAACCTGCTGACCATCCCCGACTACTACGACATCGCGCTGCGCGACTTCGGTCTCCTGCTCGGCGCGGTCGCCCTGGCCCGGCTCGCCCAGCGCTACCAGGGCAAGGGGTCGTCCAGCTGACGCGGGGCGGCAGCCCCGGAAGATGACGAGCGGGTGGGCTCCCGTAACGGGAGAGCGCTCCCCCAAGCCCTGCTCAGCGGGTAAGGTGCGGGCATGATCAGGCGGCTGCCCACCCTGGAGGACGTCGCTCGGGAGGCGGGCGTCTCGCGTGCGACCGTTTCCCGGGTCATCAACGGGGTGCGGAACGTCGATCCCGGCATCCAGAGCGCGGTGCGCGACGCGGTCGCACGTACCGGGTACTCACCGAACAGGGCCGCGCGTTCCCTGGTGACCCGGCGTGCCGAGACGATCGCGCTCGTGGTCTCGGGTGCGGGCGAACCCGAGGGCGAGAAGGGCTCGTTCGCCGCCCGGATGCTGGCGGACCCCTTCTTCGGCCGGGTCGCCGGGGGAGTGATCGACTTTCTGCGCCCCCGCTCGATGCACCCGGTGCTGATGTTCGCCGACTCCGAGGCGACCCGCACCGAAGTGGTGACCTACCTGCGGCAGGGCAGCGCGGACGGCGCACTGGTCGTCTCCACACACGCCGAGGACCCACTGCCCGAGCTGCTCGCCGAAGCGGCCCTGCCCTGCGTGCTGTTCGCGCGTCCGGCGCGCCCCGTCCCGGTCAGCTACGTGGACCTGGCCCACGCCGACGGTGGCCGACTTGCCGCGGAACATCTGCTCGCCCGCGGCTGCCGACGGCTGGCGACGGTCACCGGACCGCTGGACGTACCCGCCGGGCAGGACAGGCTCGCCGGGTTCCGGGACGCGCTGGCGCGGCGCGGTCACCCGTACATCCCGATCGCCGAGGGCGGCTTCACCTACGACAGCGGCGCCGCGGCGATGGCCCGGCTGCTGGCCGAACACCCGCAGATCGACGGGGTGTTCGTGGCCAACGACCTGATGGCACAGGGCGCCTGCGAGGTACTGCGGGAGGGCGGCAGACGGGTGCCGGAGGACGTCGCCGTGGTCGGATTCGACGACTCCAGCGCGGCCCTGGCCTGTCGGCCGACGCTGACCACCGTCCGCCAGCCGATGGAGGAGATGGCGGGCACGATGGCGCAGCTCCTCCAGGAGCACATCGAGGGAGCCCGCACCGAGCCCACCTCGGTCATCTTCGAACCGGAGCTGGTGGTCCGCGCGTCGGCGTAAGGGGCGACAGCGGATGCCCGGCCCGTTGCGCAGCGGGGGCATGGAGGCGCAACGAACCGGGCGGTCAAGGGAAGTCGCGCCGGTCAGGGCAGCCGGTAGTCGGGGCCCAGCGCCGCGCCCTCCTCGGGATGTGTCTCGTCGTAGCCGCGGGCGTTGCACTGCAAGCCGCCCACGACACAGTGATCGACCAGAGCCGCCAGGGTCGGCTCGTGCCAGGCGTTGAAGAAGTCGTAGTGGAACGAGTAGCCGCGTCCGCTCGCCAGCCGGACCTGCGACATGTCACCGTCCACCGGGAACGCCATCTTGAACTCGACCATGGGCAGCGCCACCGGGTGGCTGGTCGGGCAGACGTTGTTGTTCGTGCCGGGTTTCACGACCGGGTAGGCCATGTGGCTCTTGTGGTCCGGCGTGTCCAGGTACCGGCCGTCCCAGCAACTCGGTGACTGCATACGGATGTTGAGCTGGGTGCCCGTAGGACAGTTTTGCGGGAAGTCGACGTTGCGATAGCTGTCGCCGCACTCCCAGCCCTCCACCCATCCGCGGTGGTTGCGGAACTCCTCGGCGCTCTGCATCGGGCTGCCCACCACGAACCGCAGCCCCTTGGGGAACGGCCGCACGCTGGTGTAGTCGGTGACGCCCGCCTTGTAGTAGATGACCTGAGGCCCGGTCGGCAGCACCTTGCGATCACCGTTGTATAGCGACGGCATCCAGTACGCCGACGAGTCGCCCGGCGCCTTGCAGGTCGTGACTCCGCCGTACAGGGACGCGGTCGTGCTCCCCGCGTCGGTCGAGGTGTTGCCCATGAACGTGTGGTCGTGGGAACTGCCGGGCTGGTTCGGGTAGACGATCGGGTCGTCGGGCGCGGTGTGGGTGACGTCGCAGTTGGCCTGGAACTCGTGGAAGTAGCGCGGTGGTGGCTCCTTGTCCGATGGGGTGACGCCGGTGACCGGTGGGTTCGCCGGGATGTATCCGTCACCGTCCGGGTCGTCAGCGGACGGCACCGCGGACACGGCCATGGCGTGGCCCGCGTGAGCGGAGGCCGGGGCGGTGGCCGAAGTCGTGTCGGGCCCGTCGGCCAGCGCGGTCGAGCCCACCCCGAGCAGGGCGGTGACCAGAGCGGTGGCGACGAGCAGGGCGGGGAGGGGCTTGGAACGTCGTCTCATGAGGACTCCTGTCAGCGGTAGATGCCGAACTCGTACAGGGAGTAGCCCCAGCCGGTGCCGCGCTGGGTCAGATGCAGCCGCACATGCCGGGCCGTCGTCGCGGCGAACTCGATGCCGTCCACGTCCCCGTCGCCGCTCGTGGTGGCGTGCACCGTGCGCCAGTTGCCGCCGTCGTCGGACACCTGCACCTCGTAGGCCTTGCCGTAGGCGGGGTCCCACACCAGCTGGACCTTGCTGACCGTGGTGGGTGCGCCCAGGTCGACGGCGATCCACTGCGGGTCGCTCCAGTCGCTGGCCCAACGGGTGCCCATGTTCCCGTCGGCCGCCTTGGCGGGCGTACAGGGGCAGTCGCCGTACTCCTGCTGGTACGACGAGGCTGTGACGGGGCGGTTCAGGGCGAGGTTGGGACCGTCGACGGGCGGCGGAACGACCTTGACCGATTTGGTCTCGATGCCGGCGTTTCCGTGTCCGTCCTCGGACTGGAGGTAGACCTTCCAGACACCCAGCTTCTGCGGCGCGGTGACGGCGAAGGTGCCGTTGCCGGTGGAGCGCCACTGGGCTTCGACGAGGCGCTTGTCGTTGCCCGCGTAGTTGGCGCTGAGGAAGATCTTGTGCGTGAGCGTGTCGTTGTCCGGGTCGCGGACGTCGGCACGCACGGTGAACTCCTGCCCGGCGGGCGCGGACCCGGCCGGGGACACCGCCATGTTGCTGATCACCGGCGGGGTGTTGTCGCCCGCGGTGGAGCCCGCGTACGCCTGCTTGACGGCGTAGTACGACAGCCGCTTCAGCCCGTCGGGCCGCAGGTTGAACCAGATGCCGCCGAAGTCGTGTTCGGTGCCGTAGTGGAAGAGCGTGGCGCCGAGCGCGACGCCCTGATGGCCGGTGATGCAGTTCCACGCCTTGGTGTAACCGTCGCGCTTCTGCACGTCGGTGGGCTCGTCCGGCACGCCGTTGGCGTCGTCCGGCACCTCCCACTCACCGGCCGGACCGCCCTCGGTGATGATGTAGGGCTTGGTGTAACCGCCCTCCTCCCAGTCCTGACGGACACCGCAGAGGTCGCCGTAGGCGTTCACCGCGTACAGGTCGAGGTCGGGTGCGTTGCGCTTGTAGTACGGCCAGGCGCCGGTCCACGCGTCGGTGGAGGTCACCGGGTGGTCGGGGTCGATCGAGTGGATCCGCTTGGCGACGTCGTTGACGAACGTCGTGTACGCGTTGCGCTGGCGCTCCAACTCCTCGCCGCTGTAGCAGTTCTGGAGGCCGAGCACGGACTCGTTGCCGACGTTCCACAGCAGCGTGGCCGGGTGACTCCGGTACGTCTCCACCCACTTGGCGAACTCAGTCAGCATCGCGCTCTTGTAGGCGTCGTCCGTCACGTAGTTGACGCAGCCGCCGCTGCCGGGACCACCGCCCGGTTGCAGCCAGAAGCCGTTGATGACGCGGATGCCGTTGGCCGCGGCCTCGTCGAGCAGCGGCTTGGTGGAGCCGTCGGTGCCCCAGGTGCGGATGGTGTTGGCACCCATGGACTTGACGTCCGGCAGGTACTTCGCCGCGTCCGCGACGGAGGGACCCCAGGTGAGACCCTTGACGGTGTAGGGGCGGCCGTCCACGGTCAGCTGCCAATTCCCTGGTGTGCCGGTCACCTTGACCGCTCCGCCGGCGGACGGCGGATCATCGCCCGCGGCGCCGTAGACCTGGAACTCCCACAGCGAGTAGCCGTAGGAGCCGGGCCGGGCGGTGCCGTACATCCGCACGTACCGGCCCGAGCCGGAGACGGTCAGCTCGTCGGTGCCGCCGTTTCCGTCGGTGACCGAGGTCAGGGTCCGCCAGTCGGTGCCGTTGTCGGACGCCTGGATCTCGTACGCCTTGCCGTAGGCCGCCTCCCAGGTCAGCACCACGCGGCTGAGGCTCTTGCGGTCGCCCAGGTCGACCTGGATCCACTGCGGATCGCGCCATTCGCTGGCCCACCTGGTGCCGTTGAGGTTGCCGTCCACGGCGGCGGAAGCGGGGAAGGCGGCCCCTTCGACGGAGGAGGCGGTGGCGGTCCTGCCCTGGGACAGCAGGGTGTCGGCGGCGTGGGCGGTCGGGGCCGCCAGAACGGTCAACGACGAGGCCAGCAGCGCTAGGAGGGTGAGGAGCAGGGTCCCGGCGCGGGTGCGCGTGAGGACATGGGTGTGGGGTCTGAACACGTTCTCTCCTGAACGAAGGAGGGGATCGGCGTCCCGTGCCGATGGGGAGAGCTATGGGAGAGCGCTCTCCCGGAGCCTGGCGCGTAGGTATGGGCCTGTCAATGCATTGGGCGTCAAGTCCTTGTCTTGTAGTGGCTGTTGATGTTCACGAGGTCTTGAGGGGCTTGCAGGTCACCGGCGTTGACAGAAGGCTTCACCCTTGCGCACCATTCGGAGAGCGCTCTCCCATCTTGGGAGGGCGGCCACAGGGGGTGGGATGACCGAGGAAGAACTCACACGGCTGGCCGACAAGCTGGATCTGCGGCAGAAGGTGCGACTGCTCACCGGCGCCACCACCTGGCGCACGCACGCCGAACCGGTCATCGGCCTGGCCGAGATGACGACCTCCGACGGTCCGGCCGGCGTCCGGGGCGAGGCCTGGGACGAGCGCGACACCTCCCTGCTGCTGCCCTCGGCCTCCGCGCTGGGCGCGATGTGGGACGAGACGCTGGTCGAGCGGCTCGGTGAACTCCTCGCCGTGGAGGCGCGGCGCAAGGGCGTGGACATCGTTCTCGCGCCGACGCTCAACCTGCACCGCTCCCCGCTGGGCGGCCGTCACTTCGAATGCTTCGCCGAGGACCCGCAGCTCACCGGCCGCACGGGGGCCGCCCTGATCCGCGGCATCCAGCGGCACGGCGTCGCGGCCACCGCCAAGCACTACGTGGCCAACGACTCCGAGACCGAGCGGCTGACCGCCGACATCCAGGTCGGCGAACGGGCGCTGCGCGAGGTGTATCTGGCGCCCTTCGAGGCGGCGGTGGCGGCCGGGGTGCGGGCCGTGATGACCGGGTACAACGGCGTCAACGGCACCACGATGACGCAGAGTCCGCTGCTGGCCGACCCGTTGAAGAGCGAGTGGGGCTTCGACGGCGTGGTCGTCTCCGACTGGGGCGCGGTGCGAACCACGGCAGCCAGCGCCCGCGCCGCCCTCGACCTGGCGATGCCAGGACCCGACAGTCCGTGGGCGGACGCCCTATTGCACGTGGTACAGGACGGGTCGGTGCCCGCCGAGGCCGTCGACGACAAGGTCCGCCGACTGCTACGACTCGCCGACCGGATGGGAGCGCTGGGCGAGCCGCCGCGACGGAACTCGCCCGAGCCACTGGCTGCCTCCGACGCCCACCGATTGCTGCGCCGAGCGGTCGCCGCCGGGTCGGTGCTGCTGCACAACCATGGCGTACTCCCGCTGGACCGCGCCGAGTTGGGTACGGTCGCGGTGATCGGCGCGCACGCCACCCAGCCGCGCACCCAGGGTGGCGGCAGCGCGGGGGTCTTCCCGTCCGGCGTGGTGACGCCGCTGGACGGCATCCGCCGCGAACTGGACGGCAGGGCGCAGGTCGTCCACATACCGGGCCCGGACCTCGACGCCCCGCCGGCACCGCTGGACGCGACCCGCTGCCGTAACCCGCGCAACGGTGCCCCCGGGGTGCTGCTCCGTGTGCTTGATGCGGAAGGCCGCGAACTCCACACGGAACATCGCTTGTCCGGCCGCCAGTTGGAACCGCCGCTGCCGCCGGGCGCGCACACAGTCGAGATCAGCGCCCTGCTGTCGACCGGGACCGGCGGCCCGTGGTGCTTCGGTGTCGGCGGGTTCGGCCGTATGACACTCACGGTGAACGGCCGCGACCTCGTGGACGGCGTGTTCCCGCCCCTGACCGACGACCCGGCCGTCCGCCACGTCAACCCACCCTGCCAGTACGGTCGGACAGAGCTCCCGGCCGGACAGGACACGCACATCGTGGCCCGGCGCGAACTCGCCCCCGGCACCGGCCGGGCCACCCTGCTCACCGCCGCCCCGCCCGCCCCCGACCCGGACGCCGCCATCGCCGCCGCAGTCGAAGCGGCACGCCGGGCGGATGCGGTGGTCGTGGTCGTGGGCACCACGGAGCACAGCGAGTCCGAGGGCTACGACCGTACGACGCTGGCGCTGCCGGGCCGCCAGGACGACCTGGTGCCCGCGGTGTGCGCGGCGAATGCGCGCACGGTGGTCGTCGTGAACACCGGCAGCCCCGTGGAACTGCCCTGGCGGGCGGCGGCCGGGGCAGTCCTGCTGACCTGGTTCCCGGGACAGGAGGGCGGAACCGGAATCGCCGACGTACTGTTCGGCAAGGCCGAGCCCGGCGGGCGCCTGCCCACCACCTGGGGCGCCACGCTCGGCGAGGTTCCGGTCAGCCGGACCCGGCCCGAGAACGGGGTGCTCGACTACGCCGAAGGGCTCCACATCGGCTACCGGGCGTGGCTGCGGACCGGCCGCGAACCCGCGTACTGGTTCGGGCACGGACTGGGCTACACGACATGGGCGTACGAGGACCTGACGGTGTGCGCCGCGGAGCCTGGTGGTGCCACCGTCCAGGAACCCACCCCTCCTGCTTGCACCGTCCGCGTCCGGATCCGCAACACGGGCCGCCGCAGGGGCCGCGAGGTGGTCCAGGTGTACTTGGCCCGCCCCGATTCACGACTGGACCGGCCGCATCGTTGGCTCGCGGGGTATGCCTCCGTCGAGGCGGATCCCGGTGACGTGCTCACCGTGCCGGTGGCTGTGCCGCTGCGCGCCTTTCAGCACTGGTGCGAGGCAGGCGGGGGTTGGCGCGTGGAGCCGGGGGAGTGGCAGGTGCTGGCGGGGCGGTCCGCGGGGGATTTGCCGTTGCGTGGGGCGGTGGACGGGCGTGACCTCCGGATGGGGTGTGAGCCGGACAGCTGAGGTGACCTGTGGGTTCGTTCCCCAACGCCCCGTCCGTGGGCGTCCCCGCCCTCAGGCGCCGCTCGGGCGGCGATAGGCGCCGTGCCACCAGATCTGGGCGAGTTCGCGGGCGAAGGCCTTGTCGCCGCTGCCGTCGTCGACGCGGATGTGGTGGGCGATCGCCTGGGCGCCGCCCCAGACGATGATGCGGCTGGCCGCGACCGCGTCGAGGTCGGTCGGGGTCAGGCCCGCGGCTTGGTCGGAGAGCAGGGACTGGAGGGCGTTCTCGTCGAAGCCTTCGAGGTCGGCGGTGTAGAAGTCGTCCACCGTGGAGTCGTAGGCCGCCGCCTCGCGGACCGCGGTGATCACGCTCTGGTGTGCGCGGTGGATCCGGACCACGTCCTCGAAGAACTGGGCGAGCCGGTCGGGGCCTGCGGAGGGCTCCCACTCCTGGGCGAGGGCCAGCAGGGATTCCCGTAGCTCATTGGTGAGCCGCACCAGGACGTCGGTCTTGCTCTGGAAGTGCGCGTAGAACGTGGCTCGGGAGACCTTGGCCTCCTCCAGGATCCGCTGGACGCTGATCTCGGAGAAGGCCTCGCCCGCATCGAGGAGCTGCTGAAGGGCGGACATGACCTGGGCCACGGTCGCGGCCGAGCGTGCCGCATGGTGGTCGGCCTGGCGTCGGGTCACTGGTCGCATCGGGAACCTTCTGGTGTGTCTTCGTCCTTGTTCGCCGCACGGCGCCGCGAGGAGCGCAGTCGATCAGCGCACCACGGGCAGAGCGTAGTCCCACAGTCGATCGGCGGCCGCGGGGTCCACCGACCACTTCGCCACGCCGGCCATCACTTCGGGGCCGCCGTCCACGACCTCGGACTCCTGGTTGTCCTCGAAGTATCGCCCGGTCACGCCCTTGAGGAGCGGCGACGCCGCCAGCAGCACCGCCGTGGAGGCACCCTGTGCCGGGGTCTTGTAGTAGTCCGGCGTGATGAGGTTGCCGTCCGAGTCCATGGCGCCGAGGGCCTGGAGGGTGGCCTTGTCGAGGTGACGGGCCAGGTTGGTGTGGATCCAGCCCGGCGCGCAGGCGTTGGCGGCGATGCCGTCCTCGGCCCAACGGCGGCTGATTCCGACGGCCAGCAGTACATCGGCGGTCTTCGACTGCGCGTAGGCGACGAACGGGTCGTAGGGGTGCCGTGCGAACTGCGGGTCGTCGAAGTCGAAACCCGCGCGCAACTGTGCACCGGAGCTGACCACGACGACGCGCGGGTCCTCGGCGTCCTTGAGGGCGGAGTGCAGGCCTAGGACCAGGCCGAAGTGACCGAGGTAGTTGGTGGCGAGCTGCATCTCCCAGCCCTGCGCGTTGACCTGCCGGGTCGGGAGCATCATCACGCCCGCGTTGGCGATGATGCCGTCGAGCGGCCCGCTCCACGCGTCGCAGAAGGCACGGACGGAATCCAGGTCGGCGAGGTCCAGCGCGACGCCCCGCGTTTCCGGGAACTCGTCGAGCAGCGGCTTGGCGGCCTCGGGGTTCCTCGTGGCTATGGTCACCTGCGCTCCGGCGCCGGCGAGTGCGCGGACCGTCTCGACGCCGAGCCCCGAGGCGCCTCCGGTGACGATCATCCGGCGTCCGCGCAGATCGACCCCGTCAAGCACCTCCGCGGCGGTGGCGCGCATCCCGAACGGAGTGGTGGTCAGCGTCATGGCCTGTGTTCCTGCCTTCAGAAGGGGTGGTTGCTTCCTGGCTGGTGGCGCTCGTCGAGCCGCACTGGGGCGAGGCGCCATGGAAGTAACCATACACGGTGTTCAGACACGCTGACTGATATTGCTATGAGTACTTGAAGCGCTACATAGGGTGGTCAAATGGACTTCAGGTGTCGCTGGGCGTCAGCCGCGGACGTGCCCGTGGCGAGGGCCGCCTCCTTCACCTCCGGGCCGGCATCCGCCTTCCGTATGCTCGCCGCCAACGTGCGCGTCTGGGCGAGGTGTTCGAGCAGAGCGGATCTCAACAGACGGTCGAAGTCAGGGCCTTGGGCGGCCTCAAGGGCCCGCAACTCCTGGGCGTTGACCATGCCGGGCATGTCGTGGCCCTCGTGCGGGTTGTCGTCCGGTACGCCTCCCTCGGTCAGCAGGGCGCGCAGGGTGGCGAGTTCGGTGCGATGATGCTCGGCGACGTCGGCCGCCCAGGCCTTCAGGCCGGTATCGTCGCTCCGCTCCGGTGTCAGCTGAAGGATGTGCCGCGCCTGGTCGTCCAAGGCGATCATGAGTTGCAACCAGCCGATGTCAGCGGCGGTCAGGCCGCTGTGCGGGGCGCTGGTGCTCACCTGACTCCCTTCGCTTGGAAGGGCCGGTCGCGGAGAACCCGCGCACCCCGACACGGCGAGCGCGCACAGGAGAGCGGCGAGAAGGACCTTCTTCGGTCCGGCGGCCACGAAGTCTGTCATCGCTGCTCCTTGACTCGACTGCCGTGTCGGGGCGATCTGATGAGTGATCGGTCGGCTATGCGTCACCGATCAGGAGGGATTGCCGTCCGCTCCGCACTTGACGATGACGTTGATGCAGTTGGTGACCCTGCGGGCGAGTTCGTTCTCGGGCCAGGCGTTGAAGAAGTCGCCGTGCATCGTGTAACCGGGTCCGGATGCCAGCCGCAGCCCCTGGGTGCTCCCCGAGACGGGGTAGCGCAGGACCTGGCGGAGTTTCGGTACCGGCACCGGATGGCTGGCCGGGCAGGCGCCGTTGACCGGGTAGGACATGTGGCTCTTGTGGTCGGGGGCGTCCAGGTCCGTGCCGTTCCAGCACTGCGGGAAGTCCAGGTAGGACTCCAGCATCGAGCCTGCCGGGCAGGTCACGAAGTCCTTCGAGGGATTGACCTCGCCGTGGTGCAGGCACGACCAACGAGCCACCGAGGTGGGATCGTTGACGCCCGTCGCCTTGGCGTTGCCGGCCACGATGCGCAGTCCCTGCGGGAACGGCCGGATGCGCTGGATGATGTCGTCCCGTACCCCTTCACCCAGGTAGTAGAAGGTGGTGCCGGTGGGTTCCACGGGCTGATCGTTGCGGTACATCGTCGGCACCCAGTACGACGACGTGTCCACCGCGGGACTGCAAGTGGACGACGAGCCCAGCAGCTCGGTGACATCGGTGTGCGCGTCCGTCGCCCGGCTGCCGAAGAAGCTGTGCATGTGAGAGGCCCCGGGCAGACCGGGGAAGACGATCGGATCGTCGGGAAGCCGGTGGCTGTACGGGCACTCGGCGAGGAATTCCGCTACACGGACCACCTCGGCGGCCTGGGGAGCGGCATTGAGCTCGGTGGCCTGCGACTCGCTGTCGGATGTGGCCGCGCCGCTGTAGAGGGTGGCGAGCAACAGGCATAACGCCGCCAGGGCGGTCGACCAGGCGCGACGCCGACGGGGGCGGTCTGTGGGCGGGCGAGGAAAGGTCCTCAACACAGCACTCCTCCTGAGGAAGTGGTGGGGGCTGACCCTCGGAACCGGTTCCGGAACCGGTTCCGGGATTGGCGCGAGTGAACGCCGGATGTCATGTCGTCGTCAATACTTCTCGTAGCGATTGGTACATTCCTGAGCCCGGATGCCTTCAACAAGTGACGCCATCGCGCGAACGCCGCGCGTGGCCGGGAGCCGTTCCCGCGGGGAGGACCGGACGCTCCTCGGCGGGACCTCGGCATAGGCTGTTGACGTCTGGCGTCGCAGAAATGCGCGGGGGGAAGGGGTGCCATGCGGGTCACCATCGCGGACGTGGCTCGGATCGCCGGGGTGAGCAAGACGACCGTCTCCCGCGTGCTCAACACGCGTGACGAGGTGGATCATTCAACTCGGGCGCACGTCCGGGAGGTCATCGACCGGCTCGGCTACGTCCCCAGCTCCGGCGCGGTGGGTCTGGCCCGGGGGAGCAGCCGCACTGTCGGGATGTTGGTGCCCTCGCTGACCTGGCCCTGGATGGGGGAGGTCCTCCAGGGAGTCGTCGACACCGTTGAGGCCGCCGGGTTCGGGCTGCTGCTGTTCACCTGCAACCGGGGTGCCGACTCGGTCGAGCGGTTCACCAGCCAGGTCTCCGCCCGCGCCTTCGACGGGCTGCTGGCGGTGGAGCCCGAGAACACCCTGGCGATGCTGGAGGCGCTGCACCGCAAAGGGCTACCGGTGGTACTGATCGACGATCGCGGCCGGAATCCCGAATTCCCCCACGTCACCGCGGCGAACGGCGAGGGTGGCGCCGCAGCGGCACGCCATCTGCTGGCTGTGGGGCGGCGCCGGCCTCTCGTTCTCACCGGGCCACTGCGCTTCGGCTGCGTACGCGACCGGCTCGACGGCTTTGAACGCGCATACGCCGAAGGCGGCTGTCCCCTGGACCCCTCGCTCGTCGTCGAAAGCGACTTCACCGAGGCCGACGGGCGCGAGACCATTCACCGTCTGCTCGGCGAAGGACGCGACTTCGACGCCGTGTTCGCCCACAACGACCTCGCGGCCGTCGGGGCACTGGCAGCCCTGCGCGCGGCCGGCCTGCGCGTACCCGACGACGTAGCCGTCATCGGCTTCGACGACATTCCGATGGCCGCCCTGATGCATCCCTCGCTCACCACGGTCCGGCAACCGATGCGAACGATGGGCGAGACCGCGGCGCGGATGCTTCTCGCGCTGTTGACGGGTGAGCAGTTGGCCCAGTCAGCCGCCGTGCTGCCGACCTCGGTCGTCATCCGCGAGTCCACGGTGGGCAACTGAACTGTCAGTCGTCTCCTGGCCGATGCTCACGGTGCGGGACCCCGGAGAGAAGTCGGCGAACGACTGTTCCCAGGACTCATCAGGCCAGTGGTAGGTCACGCGGCCCTCGGCGGACTCGTACAGGGCGGTGTAAACCGTCCCCAACCCCTCGTCGTACGCGGATTGATACAGCGGCGGCTTGAGCATGGCCGCTACGTCCGTCCCCGCGGCGCGAATGGCGCTGAGCCGCTCCTGGGTCCGGGAGAACCGCTCCTGCTCGTCCGGCACCGGAAGGTGCTGATGGTTGGCGGCGCAGGCGTCCGGCGTTTCGGACAGCGGGATATCGGGTCCCACGAACACTGTTGAGGCCCGCTCGCGGTCGACGAGGGTGACGTTCTGCGGGATGCCGATCGGTATCGTCCGCAGTTTGCCGATCGCCTGGTCAACGGTCTCGCACGTCTCCAGCAGATAGCGCAGCACGATGAGAATCGCGAAGCCCGGCCCGTGCACGAACCGCCCGCCGAAGGTGAGCGAGACCGCGAGCCCGGCCTCGTTCATCCCGTCCAGCAGCCCCCAGCCGGCATCCTGCATTCCGATCACCGGCCGGAGAAAGTGCGAGGACACGACGGTGCCTTCGCAATCGGCGGGATCGAAGTCGTAGTTGCGCAGCAGAGTGCCGCTGCCGCCGATCTGGGTGCAGCCCGAGAAGAACGGCTTGATGGTCGCGAGGGTGAGAAAGGTTTCACCCCCGGGCCGGTCCAACTGCCCGGCAAGCCGGTCGAGTACCGGGACCAACTCCGGCATGTGCGACTCGAACATCCGCCGAGCACGCGCCGCACCCTCCGGCGTCCGGCTCTCCTCGGTCATCCAGCGTTCCGCGGTCGACCACAGGGCCTGAGTATGCGCAGCCCGACGCCCGTCGCTGCCGTCACCGACTTCGATGGCGCGAAAGGTCATCTGCTGCTTACTCATTGGCCGGCGCTCCCTTTGGCCGTCGTCGGGTGTGGCGGCAACGTAGCCAATTTCGCGGGCAATTCACCAGAGGGGCAGAGGGCGGCACCCCACTCTCAAGGGGACGTCTCCGGAGTGGCCGGAAGAGTCCGTCCCAACCGGGCCAGTGGAGACAGCGCCATCAGGGTCGGCGACAGCACCATGCCCGCTGCCGTGACGAGGAGACTCGTACGCGTCCCCCACGACTCCGCGAGGACGCCGCCGAGCAGTGAGCCGAGCGGGGTCAGGCCCATGCCGACGAAGTTGATCGTCGCGGCTACGCGGCCTTGCATCCCGTCCGGAGTCACGGCCTGGCGCACAGCCATGACGGTGACGTTCACCAGCTGGCTGAAGGTGCCGAAGACGAAGTTGACCCCGATCAGCGCGGGCACCGTCAACGCGGAGGAGCCGTGCAGTGCGGGCACGCACAGGAACACAGCGTCGCCGAGAGCTGCTGCGGACACGAGCACCGCGCCGTATCCGAAGCGGCTCGGCAGACGGGCGGCCAGCAGGGAGCCAAGGAGCGCGCCCGGCCCCGTCGCCGCCAGCGCCAGCCCTACGGCGGTGCCCGACAGATGTAAATCCCGTGGCAGGAACAGCAGATAGACCGTCATCACGGCGGCGAAGGAGAGGTTGAAGGCGGCTGAGGCGAGGCACACGGTGCGCAGCGAGGTGTCGCGGGCGACGAAGCGGAGGCCCTCATGGATTCGTCGCCAGATCCGCGGTGGGCGTTGCGAGTCCTGTGGGTTCTCCGGGAGGGCTTCGCGGCGGCCCATCCCCCTGATCGACAGGAACGACAGCGTGAACAGCAGCGCGCTGGAGGCGACCGCGATAGGCGCCGACAGCACGGACACCAACGTGCCGCCGAGGGCGGGACCGCCGATCTGCGCGGCGGACCGACTGCCCTCGAGCGCACTGTTGCCCTGCACCAGCTGATTGCGATTCACCAGCCGCACCAAGGACGCCTGATATGCCATGTCGAAGAACACGGACAGAGCCCCGACGACGAAGGCAACGGCATACAGCGCCGAAAGGCCGAGCCCGCTGAGGAGGCCGGCCACCGCGAGCGCGCCCAGGGCCAGGGCCCGTCCGGCATCCGTCAGCACCATCACCGTGCGGGTCCGGCACCTGTCCACCCACGCCCCGACGAAGAGCGACAGCAGCAGGATCGGCGCCTGCCCCACCGCGCGCAGGGCCCCCAACTGGCCGGCGTCGGCATTGAGCGTGAGAACGGCGAAGAGCGGAAGTACCACCAGGGTTGTGTGTTCGCCCAGTTGGGAGGCCGTCTGGCCCACCCAGATACGGCGGAAGTCGCTGTCCCGCCACAGGCTTGACGGAGCAGGACGAACGGAATCGGACGCGGCGGAGGACGACGACGGCACAGGGACCTCGGATGAGCGGAGACGAGACCTGCCGACCGGCGCACGTCAGACGCGCCGGCCGTATCAGGGCAGGCAGAAGGGAAGGCTCGCTGTGCCGCGCATCAAGGGCAGCACGCGATGACGGGCCGCTCGCGGCCTCAAACCGTCAACGCGTGCTCGGACGACCGGGCATGTCTGGGCTCCTCTTGGGTCTCTGGCTGCGCGAACAGTAGCCCTCGCTCGGCAGGGCACGAAAGGCAATTAAGGGGGCCGGGCAGGTGGGCGACTGTGTCGGGTCGCGCGTGTTTATCCAACGTATTGACAAATCTGTGCGCCGGTTCGTACGTTCGCCGGTATCCGGCTCAACTCGCGCTGCCATCCGACCCGTTGGGCGAGATCAGGGGAGGCGCGTTGACCAGTAAGCCCGAGCGAAGCGCCAGGCCGTCGATCCGGCGCGGCACCAACCTGCCGCGGATGGGCGACTTCAACGAGTCCGTGATCCTGGATGCCATCCGCCGCCACTCCGCGGGACTGAGCCGGGTGGAGCTCGCCCAGGCCACCGGCCTGTCCGCGCAGACCGTCACGAACATCACCCGCCGGCTGCTGGACCAGGGCACAGTGCGGGAGTCCGGCAAGCTGAACACCGGCAGCGGAAAGCCCCGGACGCTCCTGGAGATCGTTCCGACCGCCCGCTACGCCGTAGGCATCCACCTCGACCCGGCGGTCATCACCTGCGTCCTGGTCGACCTGCTCGGCAGGGTCGTCGGCGAGCGCAGCCGCCGGACCCCGAGCGGCGGCGACACGGATGAGATCGCCGTCGACATGGCCGACTCGGTGTCCGCTCTGGTCGCGGAGTCGGGCATCGACGACACCAGGGTCCTGGGGCTGGGCATCGCCGCGCCGGGCCCGATCGACGCGGCGGCGGGCTGGGTCGTGGACCCGCCCGAGATGCCCGGCTGGGGCCGCTACCCGCTGCGCGACCGGCTGAGCGAGGCGACGGGCTTCTCCGCGCTCCTCGACAAGGACGTCACCGCGGCGGTGGTGGCGGAACGCTGGGCGGGCGCCGGCGCCGACAGCCGCAACCTGCTCTTCTTCTACCTCGGCACCGGCTCGGGAATGGGCCTCGTGGTCGACGACACCGTGCTGCGCGGCGTATCGGGCAACGCGGGCGAGGTCGGCGGCCTGGGCGCCGCCTGCTCGATCCGCGCGCTCGTCGACGAGGGCATCGCGCTGGGCGTGCTCGGCGCCGAGTTCACGGTGCTGGACCCGGCTGATGCGCAGCCCGGTCTGGAAGAGCTGGCGTCGCTCGCCGCCGCGGGGGAGTCGCAGGCGGCGGGCATCATCGACCGCCTGGCCGTCCGTATCGGCCGGGGCGTCTGTGCGGCGGCCACCCTGCTGGATGTCGACACCGTCGTCTTCGGCGGTCCGGCGTGGCACCTGCTGGGGGAGCGGCTGCTGCTCACGATCGAGCCGATGGTCGCGAGGTCGCCGTTCGTCAAGGCGACGCATGCGACGGCGGTGCTGACCACGACGCTCGGCGAGAACGTGGCCGCGATCGGAGCGGCTTCCCTCGTGCTGGACCAGGCCCTGTCGGCGCAACCGCAGAACCTGTTGCTGTCCGGGCGGCCGACGGTAACGGAGTTTTGACGCGCACTTGACAAATCAAGAAGGCGTCGACAGATTGCAAGAAGCGAACTCCGCCTCGCAATCAATTGACATGGCCATGTCGATTTGCTGAGCCCTGCACCTGACCTCCCACACCCGCGTCAGGAGGAAGCTCCATGCCCCCACGCCTGCACGCCCTGCTGCACGTCGTACGCCCCTACGCCTGCGCGCTCGCCTTGCTGCTCGGCGGTGCCACCGCCGCCACCGGACCGGCCACGGCCGCCCCGGCCCCGGAACCGGGCGCCGCGGCGATCCCGCCCGGCGACTACCAGCAGGTCCAACTCGCCACCGGCCCCGACGAGCTGGGCGAGCCGATGTCGCTGACGGTGCTCCCGGACCGCTCCGTACTGCACACCGCCCGGGACGGCACGATCCGTCTCACCGACGCCGCCGGGAACACCAAGGTGGCGGGAAAGCTCGACGTCTACACCCATGACGAGGAAGGGCTCCAGGGCATCGCCGCCGACCCCGGCTTCGCCACCAACCGGTACGTGTGGGTGTACTACTCGCCCAAGCTCAGCACACCCGCGGGTGACGCCCCGACGACCGGCAGCGCCGCCGACTTCGAGCGCTGGACGGGCCATCTCAACCTCTCCCGCTTCACGCTCAGGACCGACGGCACCCTCGACCTGGCCGGCGAGAAGGTCACCCTGGAGGTCGCCAACGACCGCGGACAGTGCTGTCACGTCGGCGGTGACATCGACTTCGACAAGGACGGCAACCTCTACCTGACCACCGGGGACGACACCAACCCCTTCGAATCCAGCGGCTACGCCCCGATCGACGAACGCACCGACAGAAACCCCCAGTTCGACGCCCAGCGCTCCTCCGCCAACACCAACGACCTGCGCGGCAAGCTCCTGCGGATCAAGCCCACCGCGGCCGGCGGCTACACCGTTCCGTCCGGCAACCTCTTCGCGCCCGGCACCGCGAACACCCGCCCCGAGATCTACGCGATGGGCTTCCGCAACCCGTTCCGGATGTCCGTCGACAAACCCACCGGCACGGTCTACCTCGGCGACTACGGCCCGGACGCGGGCACCACGTCCAGCAGCCGCGGCCCCAGCGGCCAGGTCGAGTTCGACCGCATCACCGGCCCGGGCAACTACGGCTGGCCGTACTGCACGGGAACCAACACCACCACCGAGACCTACAACGAGTACACCTTCCCCAGCGGCCCGTCGGGCGCCAAGTACGACTGCGGCGGTGGCCCGGCGAACAACTCCTTCCGCAACACCGGACTCGCCAAGCTGCCCGCCGCGAAGCCCAGTTGGATCCGTTACGGCGGTGACGCCAGCTCCCCGCCGGAGTTCGGCGGCGGCTCCGAGTCACCCATGGGCGGCGAGGTCTACCGCTACGACGCGGGCCTCAACTCCCCGGTCAAGTTCCCACAGTCCCTGGACGGCCGCTACTTCGCCACCGAGTACGGCCGTAAGTGGATCAAGGCGGTCACCGTGAACGCCGACGGATCCCCGGGCACCATCGAGGACTTCCCCTGGACCGGCACCCAGGTCATGGACAGCGACTTCGGCCCGGACGGGGCGCTGTACGTGCTCGACTACGGCACCGGCGGCGGCAACCAGGCCCTCTACCGCATCGAGTACGTGGGCGGCGCAAACCGCAACCCGGTGGCCCAGGCGGCGGCCGACAAGACCTCCGGACCGGCCCCGCTGGCCGTCCGGTTCTCCTCCGCCGGCAGCTCCGACCCGGAGGGCGGCGCGCTCACCTACTCCTGGGACTTCGGCGATGGCACGACTTCCACGGCCGCCAACCCCTCCCACACGTACCCGGCCAACGGCACCTACCGGCCCACGCTCACCGTCCGCGACCCGCAAGGGCTCACCGGCACCGCGAGCCTCGTCGTGACCGTCGGCAACACCGCGCCGACCGTGACCCTGCGCACCCCTGACGACGGCGCCCTCTTCGCCTTCGGCGACACCCTGCCGTTCACCATCGAGGCGATCGACCCCGAGGACGGCCAGGTGGACTGCGCCAAGGTCACGCTCACCTATCTCCTCGGCCACGACAGCCACGAACACCAGATCACCAGCACCAACGGCTGCACCGGATCGATCACCATCCCGCCGGACGGCGAACACGACGCGGCCGCCAACCTCTACGGCGTCCTGGACGCCACCTACACCGACGCGGGCGGCCTGACCGGCCACAGCAAGCACATCCTCCAGCCACGCCACCGCCAGGCCGAGCACTTCACCACCCAGTCCGGCATCCAACTCGCCTCCCACGCCCCCGCCGAGGGCGGCCGGACCGTCGGATTCACCGATGACGGCGACTGGATCGCCTTCAAGCCGTACGCCCTCGCCAAGGCGACCGGGATCACCGCGCGCGTGGCCTCCGGCGGCGCGGGCGGCACCATCGAGGTACGCGCGGGCACCCCGACAGGCACCCTGCTGGGCCGGGCCACCGTGCCCGTGACCGGCGGCTGGGAGACGTTCACCGACGTCACCGCCCAGCTCAGCGGCGCACCGTCGGGCACGACCGAGCTGTACCTGGTGTTCCGCGGCCCGACCGGCCAGGGCAACCTCTTCGACGTCGACGCCTTCACGCTCACCTCCGCCACGCCCATGAACCGGACCGTCGAAGGCGAGGCGTACACCTCCGGCTCCGGCGTGCAGCCCGCCGCCCACCCACCGGCCAGCGGCGGCCAGACCCTCGGCTACATCGACAACGGCGACTGGGCGGGCTACGCCGACGTCCCCACCGAGGGAGCCGTGAGCTTCAGCGCCGAGGTGTCGTCGGCCGGCCCCGGCGGCACCCTGACGATCCGCTCCGGTTCGGCGACCGGCCCGGTCCTCGGCTCGGTCGCCGTGCCGACGACGGGCGGCTGGGAGACGTTCACGACGGTCGGGACCCGGCTGAACGCCGGTTCCGGGCCGCTGTATCTGACGTTCACCGGGGGCAGCGGATCCCTCTTCGACGTCGACACCTTCACGCTGAGCCGCTGACCGGCCGCCCAGAAAGGAGCCAGGACATGTTCAGATCCCTACGCCGCACCGCGGCCGCCGCCGTGCTGGCGCTCGCCGCCGCACTGCTGCCCTCGGGCGCCATCGCGCAGCCCGAAAAGGCCGATGCCGCGTACGACGTGCTCGTCTTCTCCCGCACCACCGGCTTCCGGCACGACTCCATCCCGGCCGGCATCGACGCACTGCGGTCCCTCGGCTCGGCGAACGACTTCTCGGTCACCGCCACCGAGGACCCCGCCGCGTTCACCCCGGCCAACCTGACCGGCTACGAGGCGGTCGTCTTCCTCAACACGACGGGCGACGTACTCAACGACGTCCAACAGAACGCGCTCCAGGCGCACATCGACGCGGGCCGCGGCTTCGTCGGCGTCCACGCCGCCGCCGACACGGAGTACGGCTGGGGCTACTACGGCGACCTCGTCGGCGCCCGCTTCAAGAGCCACCCCGCCATTCAGCAGGCCAGGCTCCTCACCGAGGACCGCGGCCACCCGGCGACCGCCCACCTCGGCGAGAGCTGGACCCGCACGGACGAGTGGTACAACTACCAGGCCAACCCCCGCTCTTCGGTGCACGTGCTCCAGAGCCTCGACGAAAGCTCGTACTCCGGCGGGGAGATGGGCGACCACCCCATCACCTGGTGCCACGCCCAAGGCTCAGGCCGCTCCTTCTACACCGGACTCGGCCACACCGCCGAGTCGTACGCGGACCCGGCCTTCCGCGCCCTGCTGCTGGGCGGGTTGCGCTACGCCTCCGGAGTGGCGCCCGCGAACTGCTCGACGTCGAGCAGCACGACCCGGACCGTGGAGGGCGAGGCGTACTCCTCCGGATCGGGTGTACAGATCGCGGGCCATGCCCCGGCGAGCGGCGGGCAGACCCTGGGCTACATCGACAACGGTGACTGGGCGGGCTACGCCACGGTGCCGACCGCCGGGGCGGCGCGCTTCAGCGCCCGTGTCTCCTCGGCCGGCGCGGGCGGCGCGATCGACATCCGTTCGGGCTCCGCCACGGGACCGGTCCTGGGCTCGGTCACCGTGCCGGTCACGGGCGGCTGGGAGACCTTCACGACGGTCTCCACCGACGTGAACGCCGGGACGGGCCCGCTGTATCTGACGTTCCGGGGCGGCGCGGGCGCCCTGTTCGACGTGGACACCTTCACGGTGGCCTACGGCACCACACCACGGGCACTCGCCTCCGACGTCCACCTCTTCTACTACCCCTGGTACGGCAGCCCCGCCGTGCTGGGCAGTTGGCGCCACTGGCAACAGGGCGGCCGCACACCGCCCGAGGACATCGGCGCGAACCTCTACCCCGCCCTGGGCCCCTACGACTCCGGTGACTTCACGACCGCGGTGGCCCGCCACATGGAGTGGGTGAAGCGGTCAGGAGCGGGCGTGATCGTCTACAGCTGGTGGGGGCGTGACTCCTACGAGGACCGACTGGTGCGCGGGGTACTCGACGCCGCGGCGGCGCAGGGTGTGAAGGTGGCGTGGCACCTGGAGCCTTACGCGAACCGCACGGCGGCCTCGACGGTCGCCGACATCAACTACCTGAACACCACCTACGGTTCGCATCCCGCCTTCTACCGGGACGCCGCGCACGGCAACAAGAACGCCTTCTACGTCTTCGAAAGCCTGCGGATCACCGACTGGTCGCCGCTGGACCAGGTCACGGGCAACAGCATCGTCCTGGCGCAGACCACGGACACCACCAAGATCGCCCACTTCTCCGGGATGTACACCTACGACGGCATCGCCGGAGCCACCGCGCCGGGCTGGAAGCAGGCCGGGGACTACGCGAAGGCACACGGCCTGATCTGGGCCCCGTCGGTGGCCCCCGGCTACAACGACGACCGCGCCGTGCCCGGCAACACCACCCCGACGCTGGCCCGCGACAACGGAGCGGCGTACGACAGGCAGTGGAGCAACGCCCTGGACCCGCAGATCGGCGGCTCGCCGACATGGGTGTCGGTGACGTCCTTCAACGAATGGCACGAGGGCAGCGTGATCGAGCCCGCCGACAGCACACCACCGTCCGGCCACGGCTACGAGACGTACAACGGCGCCTACGGCCGTACCGGAACGGACGCGGAGACGGCCTACCTGGACCGAACGGCCTTGTGGGTGGGGAGGTTCACCTGGGTGGGCGGCTGAGCTACGTGAGACTGCGTCGTCGGACATCGGCCAACAGCTTGTCCAACAGGGCGATGAGCGCGGTGCGTTCGGGGTCCGACAGGCAGCTGACGAGCGCGGCTTCCCGGCCGAGCACGGCATCCACCGATCGCTCGATGAGCGCATGGCCTTCGGCCGTGAGTTCCACCAGGACGGTTCGGCGGCCGGTGCCCGCCGGTGTTCGTACGACGAGACCGTCGCGTTCGGCTCGGGCGACGCGTTGCGAGATCGCTCCGGCGGTGACCAGCGTCCGCCGGGCGATCTCGCGGGTGCTGAGGGTGTAGGGCGGGCCGGAGCGTCGGATGACGGAGAGCAGGTCGAGGGTGGCCGCGTCGATGCCCGCCTCTCGCAGAGCCCGGCCGCGGTCGTCGGTGAAGAGCTTGGCCAGCCACCAGATGGGGGTGACGATCTCGATGGATTCCGTCGGGGTGCCCGGTCGCTCCCGTCGCCAGGCGGCGGCGATCTCGGTGGCGGAATGAGCGGGTACCGCTTCCTGTGCTGCGACATCTTCGACCACGCTGTGTTCCCTTGCCGATCCGGCTATGTTTAGGTCTAAATATAGCCGTGGGTAGGAGGAACCATGCCTCGCACTGTGGTCGTCACCGGAGGAACCAGCGGCATCGGCCGTGCCATCGCCCAGCAGTTCGCCGCCGACCGGGCAGAGGTCTTCATCACCGGACGTCACGCCGACTCCGTCGAGGTGACCGCCAAGGAGCTGGGGGTGCATGGCGTCGTCTGTGACGCGACCGACCCAGGGCAGGTCGCATCGCTCGCCGCCCGCCTCGGGGAACTGGACGTCCTGGTCAACGCCGCCGGCGGCCTGCCCGAGACCGCGTCACCCGACCGAGCGCCGCTGGAGGCGCTGCTCGCCCAGTGGCACGCCAGTCTGGCGCAGAACCTGCTCAGCGCGGTACTGACCACGGCCGCGATCCAGGACAGGCTCACCGGCGACAGCTCCGTCATCAGCATCGGATCGATCGGCGCCGAGCGCCGTGGCGGCTCGTACGGCGCAGCCAAGGCCGCGCTGGCCGCATGGAACGCCTCACTGTCCGCCGAACTTGCTCCCAGAGGCGCAACCTGCAACGTCATCTCCGCGGGGTACATCGCGGGCACCAACTTCTTCCGCGGTCAGATGAGCGACGAACGCCACCGTGCGTTGGTGGAGGAGACACACGACAAGCGACCGGGGACGGTCGACGACATCGCCCAGACCGCCTGCTTCCTCGCTTCCCCGGGCGCCCGGCACATCACCGGACAGACCATCCACGTCAACGGAGGCGCCTTCACCACGCGGTAGCGCCTCCCATGAGCCCGGCAGCAGGTCGGCGGGTCGGGTCGATGAGTTCGTCGGTTGCCTGAAGTCTTCTTTCATGGAGGAGAGACGGAGGCCCAGGATGAACATGATGAGCAATCCGATTCGGCTGTACATGTCGATGTCCCTCGACGGCTGTATCGCCGGCCCGGACGATCGGCCGGGGCAGGAGCTCGGACGCGACGGTGGACGGCTCTTCAACTGGCTCGACGACCGGGAGTCCGACGGACCGAGCGGTCAGGTCTACCGCGAAGCGCTGGCAACCGGCGCGGTGATCTCCGGCCGCCGGACCTTCGAACTCGCCGGGCGCTGGCAGGGCGATCACCACGACGGCGTGCCGATCTTCGTACTCACCCACCAGGTCGACGACGGGGACGTGCCACCCGGCCACGCACGCTTCGTCACCGATGTCGAGGACTGCGCCCGTCAAGCTCGCGCAGCCGCGGGAGACCGGCCGGTCATGGTCCATGGAGCGGGGGCGGCCCAGGCACTGCTCCGAGCCGGACAGCTGGACGAGATGGAGATCCACCTGATCCCGGTGCTCCTCGGGACCGGTCGACGGCTGTTCGACCACCTGGGCAGCGATCACATCGAACTCGACCTCGTCCGACGGCTCGAAGATCGAGACGTGACGCATCTCCGCTACCGGGTGCGCCGACCCGAGGAGTCCGCGTGAAGACCCTCTTCGTCTCCTACCGCGTGACCGACCTGGACCGCTCGCTCGGTTTCTACACCGCGCTGGGCTACGCCGAACTGGGCAGGGTCGAGGTCGGCGACGGGGCTAGCCTCGTACTCCTCGCGTTCCCCGGCGAACCGGCGGCCTCGCTCGAACTGGTCCATCGCCCCGGCGACGGACCAGTCGACGTGGGCAGCGGTTTCGACCACCTCGCGATCCAGGTGGAAGCGCTGGCGTCCACCCTGGAGAGGCTGACCGAAGCCGGCCTGAGGCCCGAACCCCTTCAGTATCCGGGCGGCCCGCGCGGCCCGAAGACCTCATGGCTCACGGACCCGGACGGCTACCGGATCGAGTTGGTGGAGTGGCCGTCCGGACATCCCGACGGCATCACCGCGGCAGACTTCGCCCGAGGCGGCGATCCGGCGTGACCACCGAGCTCGGGAGCTGAAGCGATGCCGGTGCCAGGTGGAACTTCTCCCACGGTCCGATCGCGTCCCGGTTGGCGATCAGAGGTGCGGCGCCCGCGTTCTCCGCGCAGACGTATCTGCCGTTCGCCTGGGCCTTCAGACTGACCGTGCCATCCGGGTTCTGGATCAGCTGGAACGTCTCCCACGGCCCGATCACGTCGCGGTTGGCGATCAGAGGCGCGGCGCCCGCGTCCTCGGCCGCGACGAACTTGCTGTTGACCCGCGACTTCAGAGCGATGTTCCCACCGCCGAGGTCCACCCGGTCGAAGGTCTCCCAGGAGCCCACGGCCAGGTTCTTGGCGATGAGCGGGCCCGCCCCGGCGTTGTCGGCGGCCACGTACTTGTCATTGGCCACGGCACGCAGGCTGATCGCGCCGGAGGGAGCGGGCCCGGCCGGCAGTCCCAGCGTGGAGGCGGTGCCGCTCAGGGACTTGGCGCCCTGGTTGGCGGTGCCGGTCAGCTGAGTTCTGGCGTACGAGCTCAGCGGCGTGGCGGTGCGCTCGACGACGTACACACTGCCCGCGGCGGTGGCGAAGGACAGCTCGGCGCCGGAGCCGCTGGCGACGACCGCCCCGTCCGCCGCCCGGCGGACCCGAGTCTGCTGCCCGCTCCACGGATTGACCACGGTGGCCTGCTTGCCGTGCAGGCTCTTCACGCCTACGTACTTGATCTCCCCGGCCTCTCGTTCGGAGCTGATCTGAAAGCCGTCCTTGGCCAGCAGCGTGAACTTGCCGATGAAGGACGAGTCACCCGGCACCCCGGGGAAGACGCGGATCTTCCCGTTGTAGCTCTGCATCAACGACTCATTGAGCGCCGTCAGATGCACACCCAAGTACTCGAAGACCCCGTTGGTGTTGTTGGTCATGCCGTTGGGGTGGTTCTGGTACTTCTGGAGCATCGTCTTCATGCCCTGATAGGCCTGGTCACCGAGGCCGAGCCGGGCCGCCTGCACGGCGTCGTTGGACCACACGTTGCCGTAGGGGAAGGGCCGTTGGTTCCAGGTGTTGACGGCCGTCTGATGATCAGGCTGACCGATTCCGGTGACCTCGTACGGCCAGATCAGTTCGGCCGAGACGTTCTCGTTGTTGCGGGTCTGGGAGAGGGGTGGCTGATGCGGCTGCCAGGCGCCGTTCTGCACCACGTACGGCGTGAGGTTGTCGAGCACCGTCCGCCAGGTCGAGCGCAGTCCGGCGTCGACCCCGAGCTCCTCGCTCGCCTGGATGGCGAGGGGGAACATGCTGCGGACGGCCGCGAGGTCGGTGATCGCGTCCTGGACGTTCCAATAGGTCTCGTGCGAGTGGGAGTTGGCCATGTGGTACTGGCCGGTGGCCGGGTCGCGGGTGAGCATCGCCGAGTAGAACTTCGCCGTCTCCCGCATGAACGGGTAGGCCACGTCCCGCAGATAGGCGGAGTCATGGGTGTAGCGATAGCGCATGTACATGCTGTACGCGGCCTCGTAGCCGGTGGACAGGATGTTCTTGGTGTAGTCGCTGCCCACCGTGCCACGGGCGTTGCCGTCCCAGCCCATGGTCTCCGGCACCCACAGCCCGTCCACGCCGTAGCGGCTCTGGGTGTACGACTTCAGCGCGGCGTAGTTGCGGTGGTAGAGGTTGTTGTGCCGGTCGATCAGGTCGGTGTGGTTGGAGGCCAGGAACGACAGGTAGACGTCGCGCTGGTTCCAGTACCAATAGGCGTTGCTCCATTTCGTGTTGTCCTGGGTGGCGCGGAAGACCCCGTTGATGAAGTGCGCCGGGTAGCTGCCGTAACCGCCCGCCGCGATCATGTAGGTGGACAGGTAGTAGACGTTCTCCAGATAGTCGGCGTCCCCGCCCAGGCCCGAGTACTGCACGAACGACTTGGCCCAGAACGCGTGCCAGAAGTCCTTGTACTTGCTCAACGTGCTCGCGTATCCAGTGGACTTGACCTGGCCGAGCTGGGTGCGGGCCTGGGCGACCGAGTCACGGTTCGGGGCGTTGACGCGGCTCGCGGCGGTGAACCAGACGGTGTAGCCGGAGGTCGGGGTGATGGTCAGCCGTACCGTGCGCGAGTCGACGACCCGGGTGGAGAAGGCCGCGCCCTCGACGGTGGCGGCCAGCGTGTAACCGAAGCCGTGCGGGTCCGCCTGGCCCCGGCTGAGCCCGGCCGTGTTGGCGTCGGCGAAGGTGGAGACGGTCTTCCAGGTGGTGAGGTCGGGGACGTCGGCGGTGTTGGTGACCGTCGCCGGATCCCACATGCTGAGGTCCAGGGAGACACTGGAGACACCGCTGCGGCTGTCGTCCACATGGATGCCCATCACCTCGGAGTCGGGCGACCCCATGACCGTGACGGTGCGGTTGTTGTCGTACTTGGTCACCAGCGTGCCGTCGTACAGCGACAGCCGCTGCTGGTAGGTGGAGTAGCCGCTGTCCATGGCCGGACTGGTCCGGAGATTCACCAGTCCGGCGGCGTACGCCGACTGCTCGGACAGATCGACGCCGGAGGTCTGCATGGTCAGGCCGTTCTGCTGCCAGACCATCGCGCCGGTACGGCCGTTGCCCACGGTCAGACCGTGCAAGGGATCCGTGTTGGGCCGGTTGTAGACGATGTCATGCCTGGACAGATACGCCGCGCGGTCGACGGCCAGCGCCCCGGCGGCTTCGTCGAAGGCGGCGTCGGTGGGTAAGGCGGAGGCGGGGGCGGTGGCCCCGCCGGCGAGCAGTCCCGCGATGAGCACCGGCAGGCAAAGCAGCCGCAGGAGTCTGTGCACCATGATCACTCTCTCTTGGCGAGTGGACAGGTGTTTGGCATGTACGGAACAGGTAAGTCGGGCGGTATGGGTTTGTCAATGGTCTTGATAAACCATGGAAGCGGGAGGGCGAGGGCGGGCGGCCTCGCTCCGATCCACCACCAGCTCCGCAGCGGGCGGCCTGACGGCGCCCCGATTGGCATCATCCCTGGATGACGTCATCGATATCCGAGTCGTGGAACCGTATCGAGTCATGGCTCGCGCAATACGCGCCGCGCACGATGCGCGCTCTTGAACCCCCGGCAGAGCGTTCGGCGATCGCCGCGGCCGAACAAGTCGTCGGACAGCCGCTTCCCGAACCCCTGGTGGAGTCGCTGTTGCGGCATAACGGCATGGGCCACTACGACCTGCTGCCGCCCTTCTGGTCCCTGCTCTCCGCGCAGGACATCGCCAAGTCATGGCAGTTGCGCATGAAGATCTACGCAGACGAGCTGCCCAGGGCGAAGGAACGCGACCCGGAAGCGGACCACGGACCGTGGTGGCATGCCCAGTGGATCCCGTTCGCTTTCGACGGCGCAGGGGACTACCTCGTCATCGACCAGCGCCCGTCCCGCCGCCGCGGAAGGATCGGCAACGCCGATCACGAAACGGGATGCTCCTTCTCACCGCACCCGATGTGGGCATCCCTCCCGGCCCTCCTGGAGTCAACGGCCACGTCCTTGGAGACCGGCGAACCGCTGGACGGCTATGCACCTCTCGCGGTGGACGAGGACGAGCTGGACTGGGAGATCTACTGAGGCCGCTCGACGAGGCCGTTTCATCAGCGGGGGACCGTGACGTACAAGATGACTTGACCCTCACGTGACGTCAGGCTGCATAGTCGATGCCGTGGAGGATCACTGGACCGTGGGACGCGTGGCCGAGCTGGCCGACGTGAGCGTGCGCACGCTGCATCACTATGACGAGATCGGGCTGGTGCGTCCGTCGGCGCGGACCGCGGCCGGGTACCGGGCCTACTCGGCGGACGACGTGGAGCGGCTCAGGGAGGTGCTGGCCTACCGGCGTCTGGGCTTCGGTCTCCGGGAGATTGCGGAACTGGTCGGCGACTCGTCCACCGACGCGGTCGCGCACCTGCGCCGACTGCGCGGCCTGGTGCTGGAGCGGCGTGATCGTGCTGACGCGATGGTGGCGGCCATCGACAGAGAGCTTCAGGCACGGGCGAAGGGACGGAAGGTGACACCGGAGGAGCAACTGGAGATGCTCGGTGCACGGTTGTACGACGCGATCGGCGGCGCATACACCGCGACACGGCGCACCGAGCCGCGGATCGCCGCGCAGATCCTGGACGCGCTCGGGGACGCGCAGACGGTGCTGAACGTCGGGGCCGGCACCGGCTCCTACGAGCCTGCCGATCGCGATGTGACCGCGGTGGAGCCCTCGGCGGTCATGCGGGGACAGCGGCCTGCCGGCTCGGCGCCGTGCGTGGCCGCCGCCGCGGAGAGCCTGCCGTTCGAGGACCACTCCTTCGACGTCGCGATGGCCGTCTCCACCGTTCACCACTGGGGGGACCCGATAACGGGGCTGCGCGAGATGAGGCGCGTGGCCCGCCGCGTGGTGGTGCTCACGTTCGACACCGATGAGCCCGGATGGCAGGACCGGTTCTGGCTCACCCGCGACTACCTGCCCGAGTTCGCCGCCGTCCTCGAAGGATTTCCCTCGCTCGGTGGGATGGCCGACGCAATCGGCGCGCGCGCTGAGCCGGTACCCGTCCCCTGGGACTGCGCTGACGGTCTGTTCGAGGCGTACTGGCGCCGACCGGGGGCGTACCTGGAGGATCATGTGCGCCGTGCGATGTCGGTGTGGACGAGGGTCGGGCCGGAGGCCGAGCAGCGGGCGGTGCGAAGCCTCAGCGACGACCTCGACTCCGGCCGGTGGGCCGACCGCAACGGCGACCTCGCGGACCTCGACGTGGCAGATCTCGGCCTGCGCCTGCTCATATCTTGAAGGGACGCTGGTCGCGATCCGTAGTGTCGCTCACCGCGCGTCCCTGGGCTGCAAAACCGTGTGCGGGTGACTGGGACAGATCCCTACTCTCCGGTCATGGAACTTCGCGAAGAACTTCCGGGCGACAGAGAGTCTGTGCGGGACATCCACCTGCGCGCGTTCGGTGACCACGGCCTTGTCGTGGCCGACCTGGTCGATGCCCTGCGGGGCACGATCACGCCCGCGGACGGTCTCTCACTGGTCGCTGAGCTCGACGGACAGATCGTCGGGCACGTCATGTTCACCCGCAGTCTGCTCGATGCCCCTCGGCGACTGGTCGAGGTGCATGTGCTCAGCCCGTTGGCCGTCATACCCGAGCGTCACCAGCGCGGTATCGGCTCGGCCCTGGTCCGACACGGGCTGAAGAGCCTCGCTGAGCGGGCCGTCCCCCTGGTCTTCCTGGAAGGCGATCCGCGCTACTACTCCCGCTTCGGCTTCGCGCCCGGCGACGCCCAGGGCTTCCGAAAGCCATCCCTGCGCATTCCGGACGGCGCCTTCCAGGCCCTGAGACTCCCGGAGTACGAGCCATGGATGACAGGGACACTGGTCTACGCAGAGCCGTTCTGGCGCCACGACGCAGTCGGCCTCCGCGACCCCGGCGCATAGTGGCGTGTCCGCCGCCCCTCACCGGCCGTGTGCGAGAGCCTGCCGGTGGGAGAGTGTGATGCGTCGTCGGGTGGGATCGACGTCGAGAATCTTCACGACGAGGGGGTCGCCGACCTGGACCACGTCCTCGGGGTCGGCAACGGCCTCCTCGGACAACTCGGCGTTGCGGACGAGCCCTTCGAAGCCGTCGGTTCGGTCTTCGATACGAACGAAGGCGCCGATCGGGGCGAGTTTGGTCACGACGCCGGTCACGACGTGGCCGATCCGCTCGGTGAACTGCTGCATCGGATCCGGGTGCAGTGCCTTCAACGACAGCGGCACACGCTCTCTCATCATGTCGACGTCGAGGATCTCGGCCGAGATCTCCTGTCCGACGGTCACGACGTCGGAAGGGTGGTTGATGTGCCTCCAGGACAGCTCCGGAATGTTGATCATCGCCGAGAAACCGCCGATGTCCACGAACGTGACGCCGAAGTGGGCGATCTCCTCGACCGTGCCGGTGACGATCTGCCCTCGCCGGAGGGTTTTGAGAAAGGCCCAACGCCGGTCGCCGGGCGTCTGCTCGGTCCTCCACCGGGCCCGTAGGACGCCGTCACCGTCGGGCAGCACAGCGGTGAACAGAGGGTGACGTGAGTCGACATCCAGGGGCAGGGCGGCAGCGGCCCGAGCGCCCGCCACCTGGGCGGCCAGTGCGGCGTACTCGGTTTCGTCGGCGATCGTGCTGGTGATCACCCCGTCCCCGTCCTCCCAGACGAGTTCGACCAAGCCTTCGTCAGGGAGCGCGGCGAGAACGGCCTCCACGTCGGCGGACAGATCCGGCCAGACCGTCAACATGGCTCGCGGGGTGAGCCCGGCGCGTACCGCGTCGAGGGTGCGCTCCGTGAGGCGGTGCCAGCGGGAGCCGTTGTCGACGTACCCCTCCTCCAAGATGGCTGCCTCGCCCGTCACGACGGACCAGTGCAAGCGGGCCCAGAAGTCCTCGTCGGCGGGTCGCTGTACGCCGGGCTCATCCAAGTCCGGTTCGTAGGGCGATGCTTCCAGCCGTTCCGGGAAGAGCCCGAGTGCACGGGTGCGTGCAAGGGCGCTCTCGCAGGGCTCGTCGCTCCTGACGTAGACGTACTGGTCCCACCCGACGTGCACGGCGAACCGGTCCTCGACTTCCAGACGGCACCACACACCGTGGTCGCGGAGCATGGCCCGCACCAGCTCCAGAGCGGTGGAGAGGGGAATCTCCGCGCCGTCGTGGAATCCGCTGAGATCGGGCGGGAAGAGGCCGTCCAGGCCGTGGCCCTCCAAGGCGGGCTCCAGACCGAAGTGGGGGATGCCGGTGATCTGCGGCTCGCGAACGGCGAGGCGGTCGATGCCCGCAGCCGCCGCGAAGGCCGCGACAGCCTGCAAGTAGGCCGACTCCACCGGCCCGTGGTCGCTCGTCGACTCCTCGGCACCGATGTAGTGGCCGTGCTCGTCGCGATCCGCGGGGTCGTACTTGGTGATCCGGTAGACGAACGGCGGCACACGGCTCCCTGATCTCGTGAGCTGGACGAGTTGGGCCGGGGTGACACCGCCCGACCCGCTTTCGGCCTACGAGGCTACCGGGGCGGTGCGGCGGACCGGGCAGACGGGCGTGGAACGCACGGGACCGCGGACGTTCCACGCCCATGCATCAGACCGTCTGCTGCGCGGGTGCGAGCGACAGTGACTCCCAGCGGTCCAACTCCGCCAGCCGTGACCGGAGCGAGGCGCGGATGTGCTCGACCGCGTCGGCGCCGACAGCCAGGCGCAGTGGGGGATTCGGCAGGGCCGTGACCGTCATGATCGCGTCGGCCACCGTGTTGGGGTCGCCGAAAGCCTCGGGCGGCAGCTGGGAGAAGTCATGGAGGAACTTGCCCACGGTGGACGCGTAGGCGTCGCTCGGGAGGATCACCTTGAGGTTGGCGGCGAACTCGGTGGCGAAGGTGCCGGGTTCGAGGATGGTGACCTTGACGCCGGTGGGCGCCAGTTCGTGGGACAGGGCCTCGCTGATGAGTTCCACGGCGCCCTTGGACGCGGCGTACAGGCCGGAGGACGGCCACGCGAACTGGCCGATCAACGAGGAGGTCTGCACCACGCGACCCTGGGAGGCGCGCAGCGCGGGGAGCGCGGCGCGCAGGACGGTGAGGTTGGCGAGCACATTGGTGTCGAAGACGGCGCGTGCCTCGTCGGCACCGATCTGCTCGACGGACCCGAACAGGCCGTATCCCGCGTTGTTGATCAGCACGTCCAGACCGCCCGCCGCCCGTACGACATCTGCGAGGACGGCCTCCGCGTCCGGGGCCGTCAGGTCCAGTTCCACCGTGGTGAGCTGCCCCGTCGGGGCCTGCCGTACCAGCTCGACGAGCCGGTCCCGGCGCCGGCCGACGGCGATGATATGGGCGTCGGTGGCGAGAGCGCGTTCGGTGACGAGGCGGCCGAAGCCGGAGGTCGCACCGGTGATGAGCCAGGTGGAGGGCATGGCGAATACTCCTGGGCTGAGCCGTGCGGACGATGCACGGACGGTTTCGCCGAGACAGCCGGGTGGCGTCTCGTCTCGACCTCAGCCAACCTCCCGCAGACCCCGTTGCGGGCCGCGGAGCAGGCCATGTCGATCCTGGGACGCGCAGGGCCACCCAGGACCTTTGAGCGTCCGGCGATGAGCGCGACCATGGGGACATGGAGCGGAACGAAGGGCTCAGCGACTTCCTGCGCGCCAGGCGCGCGGCGGTCGACCCCGAACGGCTCGGCATCCACGACGCGTCCACGCGCCGGGTGCCCGGACTGCGCCGGGAGGAGCTGGCGGCACTGGCGGGCGTCAGCGTGGACTACTACACGCGGCTGGAGCAGGGCCGGCCGATCACCCCGTCGGAGTCGGTGCTCGACGCGCTGGCGAACGCCTTGGAGCTGGATGACGCGGAGCGCGTCTACCTGCACGCGGTCGCACGCCGACCGGCGGCCTCCACCCGCCGTCGCACCTGAAGGGCTGTGCAGAAGGTACGCCCCGGAATCCACGCCCTGATCGCCCGCCTCGGCGACACACCGGCATTCGTGCTGGGCCGCCGCACCGACATCCTGACGGCCAACCGCATGGCCCGGCTCCTGCTCGCCGACTTCGACGCGATGCCCACGAGGGAGCGGAACACCGTACGGTGGATCATGCTCGACGAGGCCGCCCGGTCGCTCTTCGCGGACAGCTGGGAACACGTCGCGTCCGTGTTCGTCGGGACGCTGCGCATGGATGCCGCCCGGCACCCCGACGACACGCGCACGGCTGAGCTCGTGGGCGAGTTGTCCACATCGTGAGCACCACGTTCACCGATCCGCACGAACGTACGACGGCGATCAGCGCCTGGGCGGCCTGCTCGGGGCTGGGACTCGCCGCCGGACCGCTCATCGCCGGCGTACTGCTGGAGCACTTCACCTGGCACTCCGTCTACCTTTGATCTTGCGCAGTGCTCCCCCGGTCACGGGGGAGGTGAGGTGCATCTCGATACTGCTCTGACCTGGGCTTTGGGCACGGATCTGCGCTGTTGGCCTCAGCCAGGTCACACGGGGCGCTGCTGGTTCTCGATGTAGTGGCGTACGACGGTCAGCGGTGCCCCGCCGCAGCTTCCGGCGAAGTACGAGCCGGACCAGAAATGTCCGCCCCACAGGTACCGGCGGACGTGCGCGTCGTACTCCTTGCGCAGGTAGCGGGAGGAGACGCCCTTGAGGGAGTTGACCAGCCTGGAGAGCTGGACCTTCGGCGGATAGTGCACCAGGAGGTGCACGTGGTCCTCTTCGCCGTTGAACTGCTTCAGCTCGGCCTCGAAGTCCTGGCAGACATCCCGCATGATCTCCTCGCACCTGGTCAGCATGGCGTCCGTCATGGCCTTGCGTCGGTACTTGGTGACAAACACCAAGTGGACATGCAGGTTGTAGACGACGTGACGACCAGTGCGTACATCGGGATTCGGATTCCACCGTGGTGACATAAGCCAATGGTATCGTGATCGAGTGACCACGGAACGTGCAGGAGAGAAGCGAAAGTTCGGGCATCGTGCCCGACTCACGCTGACCCCTGCGCAGATCCGGCTCATGGACGAGCAGGCGCACGCGGCCCGCACCCTGTGGAACCTGCTGCACGACTGGTGGACGATGCAGCCCAAGGACAAGCGTTCCCTGGCCACAGCGGACACGGCGATCCGCCAGGCCCGAGGTGAGATCGACTGGCTCGCCGTCCTCCCCGCCCAGGCCGCGCAAGCGGTACTGAAGACGTACTTCCAGGCATGGAAGAACTGCTGGGACGGCCGCGCCGACGCGCCGAACTTCAAGGCCCGCATCCGCACGGTGATGTCCGTGGACATCCCGCAGGGCCGGGACCTGAACATCACCCGCGTGCACCGCCGCTGGGGAATGGCCAACATCCCCAAGATCGGACGGGTCCGGTTCCGCTGGACCAAGGACCTCCCCGTGGGCAAGCATGCCGACAAGGAAGACCGGATCACCGGGGCGCGACTGGCCAAGGACGCACTCGGCTGGCACATCGCCTTCCGCGTCCAGACCCTCGAAGCCAGGCCCGAGCCTCACCAAGGAACCGAGGTCGGCATTGATGCCGGGGTGAGCCTGCCCCTCGCCCTCTCCGACGGAGACCACCAGGACCACGGACGCCCGCCCCGCCTCCCCGACGGGAGGGCCGACCGGGACAAGTGGCTGAACCCGCAGGAGAAGGCCAAACTGCTTGGCCTGGAACAACGCGCCGCCCAGCGCAAGCAGCACCGGGGGCGCGGGGAGAATACCTCCCGCCGCCTGCGGCACACCTACGACCAGATCAAGCAGCTCCGCGCAACAGCCACGCGCCGCGCCGTTGACTGGCAGCACAAGACCACCACCAACATTGCCAGGCGGTACGGCACCGTCGTGGTCGAACAGCTCAACATCAAGAACATGGTCAAGTCCGCCAGGGGCACCATCGAGGAACCCGGCAGGAACGTCGCGCAGAAGTCCGGCCTGAACCGCTCCATCAGCCAGGAGGCATGGGGCCGCACCGTGACGATGCTGACGTACAAGACCGCCCGCCACGGCGGCACCCTGCACAAGGTCCCCGCCCCCGGCACCTCCCTGCGCTGCTCGGCCTGTGGTTCCACCACACCGGGCAGCCGGGAGGACCAGGCCCCGTTCGTGTGCAAAAACCCCGACTGCGGATGGTCCGGCAACGCTGACTGGAACGCGGCCCGGAACATCCTGCACCTGTACCGGATGGGCCACGCGCTCATCCCGGCTGCCGGGAGGGCAGTCGTCAGGCGTCCCCGTGGCGTCAAGCCCGCCACCGCAAGGTAGGCAGGAATCTCCCTCGTTTACGACTCCGTTGGGAAAGTCGTGATTCGGGCGGGGCCGTGTCGTTCGTCTTGTTGATGGCTATGGTCGTTGGCGGGATGGGGGCGGGATGTCGTTGGAGTCGCGGTCGGATGACGGGGTGCCTGAGCTGACGGCTCGGGTGGTGCGGGCCTCGTTCCCGAAGGGGACCTTGGCCATCCGGATTCGTGAGGCGCTCGGTGTGCTGTTCACGGATGAAGATTTCGCCGCCGCCTTCCCCGACCGAGGCCGGCCCGCGATCTCGCCGGGAGCTCTGGCTCTGGTGTCGGTGCTGCAGTATGCCGAGGGTCTGTCCGACCGGCAGGCCGCTGACCAGGTGCGGGCCAGAATGGACTGGAAGTTTTTGCTGGGGCTGGAGCTGGATGATCCGGGGTTCGACTTCACCGTCCTGGGGGATTTCCGCTCCCGTCTGATCATGCACGGGCTGGAAGAGCGGGTCCTGGAGGCGATGCTGGCCCGGCTCTCACAGGCCGCGCTGCTGAGGGCCGGCGGTCGGCAGCGGACCGACTCCACTCATGTGCTGGCCGCGGTGCGCACGCTGAACCGGATGGAGTTCGTCGGCGAGACGCTTCGGGCGGCGCTGGAGGCGCTGGCCGCGGCAGCCCCGGACTGGCTGGCGCCGTTGATCAGCTCCGCGTGGGTGGAGCGATATGGGAACAAGGTCGACAACTACCGTTTCCCGAAGGGGGAGAACGTCCGCCGGGAATGGGCCGAGCGGGTCGGCCGGGACGGGTTCGCTCTCCTGGACGCCATTGATGGGCCGACCGCTCTGGCCTGGCTGGGTGAGGTCCCCGCAGTCCGTGTCCTGCGCCGGGCCTGGGCAGAGCAGTATCACCGGGACGGGCAGGGGGTGCGCTGGCGGGAGGGCAAGGACCTCCCGCCGGCCAGAGACAGGCTGTCCTCGCCGTATGACACCGACGCCCACTACGGCATCAAGCGCGGGGCGGGCTGGTGCGGATACAAGGTCCACCTGAGCGAGACCTGCGAGCCAACCACACCGCACCTGATCACGAACGTGGAGACCACCAACGCCACCGTCAACGACACCGAGGTCACCACAACAATCCACCAGCGCCTGGCCGGACGCGGGCTTGGGCCGCGCGAGCATGTGGTGGACGCCGGATACGTCACCGCCGCCCACATCCTGGCCGCACGTGAGGACCACGGCATCGACCTGGTCGGACCCGTCGGCGCAGATACCCACCACAACGAACGTGACCCGCAGGCACCACACCTGACCCAGGCCGCCTTCACCACGGACTGGGACGCTCGGAAGGTCACCTGCCCCCAGGGAGCCTCCAGCGTCAGCTGGTCCCAGCAGCGCAAGGCCAGCGGGACCCCGCTCGTCCGGGTGCACTTCGCGCTCGCCGACTGCGATCCTTGCCCGCTGAGACCGAGGTGCACCAAGGCAGCCAACGGCAAATGGGGCCGCAGCCTGACCCTGCTGCCCCGCGAGCAGCAGCAGATCCTCGAAGAACGACGCGCTGAGCAGCAGACCGAGGCATGGAAAGAACGCTACGACGTGCGAGCCGGGGTGGAGGGCACCATTTCCCAGGCCGTCCGCCGCACCCACCTGCGACGCACCCCCTACCGAGGCCAGAGCAAAACCCACCTCGCGAACATCCTCTCCGCCACCGCCCTCAACCTCACCCGCGTCGACGCCTGGCTGAACGACACCCCACTCGGCACCACCCGCGTCCCCCACCTCGCACGACTCACCCTCGCGGCATAACCGACCCCAGGAGCCCGCTTCGTCGATTTCCCAACGGAGTCGTTTACGAGGGAGAGCACTTCAACTCACCAACCTCCTCATCGGCGGCGCCCTCGCGGCCGCACTGGCGCCCGTGTTCGTGCACGAGAGCAAGCACCCCTCACGCAGGCTGGACCCCGCGGGCGTACTGCTGGGCACGGTGGCCCTCGCCTCGGCGACCTACGCGATCATCCAGGGCGGCGCGAGCGGCTACACCGACGCTCCGATCGTCACGGCGTACGTGGTCTTCGCCCTCTCGGCAGGCCTCTTCGTGTGGGTGGAACTGCGCCACGAGGACCCGATGCTCGACCTGCGCCTCTTCCGCAGCGCCTCGTTCAGCGCGGTCATGGGCGTGGCCGCGGCGGCCATGTTCGGATTCGTCGGCGTGGCACTGCTGAGCGTGCTCTACATGCAACGCGTCCGCCAGAACAGCACCCTTGAGGTCGGCATACGGATGCTGGCCCTGTTCGTCACCTTCGTCGCCGTCAGCGCGCTCGCGCCGCGTCTGGTGCGCCGCTTCGGATTCGCCGCGGTCCTCACCGCGGGCCTCTTGGTCATGGGCGCCGGTGCGCTCGCCCTCCTCTCGGTGGGCCCGTTCGACGGATACGGCGCCATGTGGCCCGGCCTGCTCCTGGCCGGTATCGGCGGCGGACTGCTGGTCGCCCCCTCGTCCGCGGCAGCGGTCAGCAGCGTTCCCCCGCTCCAGGCCGGCATGGCCGCCTCGGCCATCAACATGGCCCGCCAGCTCGGTAACGTCCTGGGCCCCAGTGTGCTGGGCACCATCGTCACCACCCGCTTCCCCGACAACCTGCGCGACCGCCTCGTCGACGCCGGGACCACGGGCTCGGACGCCGAGCGGATCGTGGCCGGGGCGTCGCAGGGAGGCGGCGGAACCGGGCTGCCCCCGTCCCTCGCCCGGACGGTCGCGGAGGCAGTGCCGCAAGCGTTCACGGACGCGGTCCACCGGGGTCTGCTGGTGGGCGGCATCGCCCTGGTGATCGTCGCCGTTCCCACCACGCTCTTCGTCCGCCACCGGCTGCCGAGCGCGCCTTCCGTTCTCGCCGCAGACAGCGGGGATTGAGCGATCCGAGGCGCCTACTCGGGCTTACTTGGGCTGCTCACGACGATCGAGCACCTCGTAGTGCACTGACTGCTTGTCAAAGTCCGAGAGCACTGCCTGCGCGGCCGCCGGTACATGCGCCGTCTCGTAGTCCTCGCCCATGAACGCCCGCACGGAGTCGAGCGTGTCGAACCACATCAGGGTCATGAACTCGACGTCGCTCTCCCGCTCACGCCGGACCAGGTCGATCGACACAAAGCCCGGGATGTGCCGCGCCTCGATCCCGGGAATGACCTGCCCCCGGACGATGCGCTCGTAGGCATCGGCGTTCTCGTTCGTGGTCCAGCCCCGCCACACACGACAGATCATGCTCCGAGCGTATGCGTGCGCCGGCGGCCGGACAAGGCGTGCCCACCACGATCCGGAGCCGTCGCCGTCTGTGATGATCGCTCCGGATGCGCAGGAGGATTTGGAGGAGGGCGCGATGGGTGACAGCGGCGGCGACGAGTTCAGGCCCGGCGATGTGCTGAGGCTGGAATGTCCCTTCACCGAGACGACGGTGACCTCGGTCTGCGGCTCCTACGTCGCCGTACGCTGGCCGTGGAACGAGGTGGATCCGCAGGCGCAGGGCTTTGGTTGGAACGGGGACCACGCGCTGCCCACACCCGACTCGTACGAGTGGGACCGCTCCTACTTCCGCACCAGGCCGGCGGAGATCACCCTGAAACCGGGCGACACCTGCCAGGTGGGAATGGAGCCAACCATCGTGCACGTCACGTCCGTCCACCACTTCGACCCACCCATGGTCACTGGCCTGCTGCCGCGCCCCGCTTGCTACCTCGAAGCTCTCAAGCAGGGCGAGTCCCACGATCCCGACCTCGAGGACCAGGGGTACGCGCTCGATCCGGTGGGCGGCGAACCCATCAGTATCGAGTTGCTCTTCCGCCCCTATGCCTTCCTTCACGTTGGGGACGAGATCGGTGACCAGGACGGCAGGGCTTGGCGGTTCGACGGGGCCTGGGTCTGGCACGCCTTCGACGGGGATCGGCCCAGCACCCCCGCCTGGCCGCTGACTCTCCTCTTCCGCAACGGCGAGCCGCCCTCACCCGAGGACACCGCGGCCGTCGCGCAGGCCACGGAGACCGGCAACCACGAAGAGGAACTGCGACGTTGGACGGCTCTCACCCTCGCCAGGCCGTCCCGCGTCAACTGACTGCACACCCCGGTCACGCAACTCCCGTGTGCGGATGGGCCGCATGGAAAGATGCCGTGTGTGACCGGATTGTCTTCGTCGCCCGTTGCCGGGGACAGGCCTCGCGAAAACGGCCTGGGTTCCCGTACGGCTGTCGCGCTCGTGTTCGCCGCCTCCGCCGCGGTCCTCGTGGTCGAGATCGTCTCCTTACGACTGCTGGCTCCCTACCTCGGTCTCACCCTGGAGACCAGCACCATGGTGATCGGCATCGCCCTCACCGCGATCGCCGCCGGTTCCTGGATGGGCGGGCGCATCGCCGACCAGGTCAGTCCACGCCGGCTTCTCGGCCCCTCGCTGGGGCTGTCCGGAGCGGTCGTGGCCCTGACCCCCGTCGTACTGCGCAGCACGGCGGAGTGGGCGCCGGCGCTGCTCTTCCTCATCGCGGCGCTGACCATCCTCGTACCGGGCGCGCTGCTGTCCGCGGTGACGCCGATCGTGACCAAGTTGCGTCTGACCAGCCTCGCCGAGACCGGAACGGTGGTCGGCCGGCTGTCCGGAGTCAGCACCCTCGGCGCCATCGTCGGCACCGTCCTCACCGGCTTCGTGCTGGTGGCGCGGTTCCCGGTCAGCAGCATCCTGATCGGTCTCGGGGTCCTGCTGGTGGCCGGCTCGGCGCTGGTCGAGTGGCGAACCCGCGGCTGGATCGGCATCCCGGCCCTGACCCTCGTGATCGTCGCAGGCGGCCTCGCCACCACGGTCGCCCCCGGTGGCTGCGACACCGAGACCAGATACCACTGCGCAAGAGTTGTCACGGACCCCGACCGGGAGAGCGGCCGCACCCTCCTCCTGGACGGCGTGCGGCACTCCTACGTCGACATCGACGACCCGACCTTCCTGAAGTTCGCCTACGTGCGCGCCATCGCATCGGTCGTAGACGCGGCGTTTCCCGACGGCGAGCCGCTTGCCGCCTACCACTTGGGCGGCGGCGGGCTCACGTTCCCCCGCTACCTCGCGGCCACGCGGCCCGGGACAACCAGCCTGGTCTCCGAGATCGACAGCGGCGTCGTACGCATCAACCGCGACCGACTCGGGCTGACAGCACAAGCCGACATCGACGTACGCACCGAGGACGGCAGGCTCGGCCTGCGACGACTGGACACCGACAGCCGCGACCTCGTCGTCGGCGACGCCTTCGGGGGCGTCAGCGTGCCGTGGCACCTCACCACGAGGGAAGCGATGACGGACATACGGCGGGTGCTCAACGAGGACGGCCTGTACGTCGCCAACCTCATCGATCACGGTGAACTGGCCTTCGCCCGCGCCGAAGTAGCCACCCTCAGCGAGACTTTCGAGCACGTCGCCCTCCTCGGCGAACCCACCGACATCGGCCTCGCCCCGACCGCCACCCCCAAGGGCGGCAACCTGGTCGTGCTCGCCTCCAACCGCCCCGTCGACCTCTCCGCGACCCAGGACTCGCTGGACACCCGCAAGACCGGCTGGAAGATCGCCACCGGCGACGACCTCACCTCCTGGCTCGGCGACACCCAACTCCTCACTGACGACTACGCACCCGTCGACCAGCTCCTCCAGCCCTACAGCCCACAGAGCGGCCAGTGACAGGCGAGCCGAACGCTCGGGCGGCCACACTGGGTCCATGGAATACGTCGGCCGGGTGCCCGGCCCGCCGCTGGACCGGTTCATCGACGACATCTACTGCCTGACCGGGGTGCCGCGCCATCGCCGGATGAACATCCCGCCGATGCCGTCGGCGCACCTGTTCGTCAACCTGGGCGGACCCGTCCGCCTGTGGGATTCCGACCCTGCGGTGCCGTCGGCGGTGCTCACCGACGGGTGGTTCATGGGCGTCTGGACCAGGCGCTTTCTCGTCGAGCACCCCACATGGGTGCGGCTGGTCGGGGTCCACTTCAAGCCCTGGGGGATGTCAGCTTTCATCGGCATGCCGGCCAGTGAGCTGCGGGACCGGTGGGTGCCGGTCGACGCCGTCTGGCAACGGTCCGTGGACCGGATCCAGAACCAGGTCGGCGACATCGCCTCGCCCGCCGAGACACTGTGCGTGCTGGAGCAGGAGCTGCGATCGCGGCTTGCCGAGGAGCCGCCGCGCGGTCTCGATCTGGTCCGGCACACCGGCCGGCGGTTGGAGACCTCCCACGGCGCGCTCCCGGTCGGTGCGCTGGCCGGTGCCGTCGGGGTGAGTGGCAATCACCTGGCCACGCAGTTCAAGTCGCATGTCGGGGTCACCCCGAAACGGGTGGCGCGGATCTACCGCTTCTCGCGGCTGATCCTGTCCGTGGACGCCTCGCGTCCGGTCGACTGGTCGGAACTCGCTCAGGCGGCGGGCTACTTCGACCATGCCCATTTCAGCAGGGAGTTCAAGGACTTCACCGGCCACACCCCGACGGAGTACCTGACCCTGCGGCGCCGCTTCCCCGCCGAGCAGGGGTTCCCGCCGGACGCCGGTCCGATGCCCGCCGATTGATTTCTTACATGCCGGTTGCCCTCGGAGGCGTCAGGATCGGAGGGAGATAGCGGCAGGGCGAGCCGAGGAGAGCCCGTGGGCACAGTGATCATGCACAACGTGGTGTCGGTGGACGGCTTCATCGCCGACAAGAACGACGACGTCGGGTCGCTCCACGAGTGGTACTTCAGCGGGGACACGTCCATCACCGAAGGCGGCGATCAGCAGTACGACCATTCCGGAGCCGGAAGCGGCTTCAAGGTCTCACGTGCGTCGGCGGGGTACGTCCGGCAGATGTGGGAGTCGATCGGCACGATCGTGATGGGCCGCCACTTCTTCGACCTGATGAACGGCTGGGAAGGCCACCCACCCGCGGGTGACCACGTGGTCGTGGTGTCCCACCGACCCAAGCCCGAGGGCTGGCACCCCGAGGCGTCGTACCACTTCGTCGACAGCGTGGCGGCCGCGATCGACAAGGCCCAGGAGCTCGCCGGTGAGCGGACCGTCGCCGTGTGCGCCGGTGACGTGGGCGGCCAGATCCTCGCGGCGGGCCTGGTGGACGAGGTGGCCATGGACGTGGTGCCGGTGGTGTTCGGGTCGGGCAAGCGCTACTTCGGCAGCATCGACGGGCAGCATCTGCTGGAGGATCCCCATGTGGTCATCCAGGGCGACCGGGTGCTGCACCTGCGTTTTCGAGTCCGGCGATGACTCTGACGTCCGCTTCGGACATGCCCAGCGCCTTGGCGATCTCCTGGGCGAGAAGCGGATCCGGGTTGAGCCTTCCGCTGCGAAGCATGTGGATGGTGGACATCGATCGTGCCGTTTCCCTGGCCATCACCTTGACCGGAATCCCGCGCAGGTCCATCAACCCGGTGAGCACCCTTGCGAACGGATGCGGCTCCAGCCGCCCGGCGGGGGCGACGGCTGGCCCCAGGACCACGTCGCCGATCTTGGCCTGAAATCGGATCAGTTGGTCACCGGCGAACCCGATCTTCGCGACGAACGGCAGGCTCTCACCACCGCCGGATCCGACCGTGCCCGGCACTGACACCTCGGTGAACCTCGAAGGGTGACCGTGGTGATCGCTCTCGATCTCCAGAGGACGAGCCGGCTCGACGTGGCTGACCTTCCAGTCGCGGTTCCACCAGGGAAGGTCCTTCAGCACCTCGTTGAAGAAAGGGGGCAGAACAGTGAGATCCACCGGGTCCGTAGGGTTCTCCTGACCTCCCCAGATGATCTCAGGCCAGTACTTCAGTGCGGCGACCACGTCCACCGTCAGCGTGCGGTTGGCAATCTCCATGCCACACCCTCTCACCGGTCGAGCCTCGCACTGAGTGCGCCCGGAAAATCAGTGGAACGGTGCTGGCCTGCGCCCGTACCGTGCTGCCTCACCAAGTTGTCCAGTCAAGGACGGGCCGTTGTACACCCTGTGAGACCTCCCGAGAGCTGATCTGTCGCGCGTCGCGCATGTGCGCCGCGCCTCTTCTTGCTGCGGACTTCTCACTGAAACCGGTGTACTTCTGTGCTCAATACCTGGGTGGTCGCGCCCACCTGCCTGCCACTCGTCCTGCGCCGCTGCCACGCGTGCGCGTCCGACCGCTTCCGGGCGAGCGGAAAATTCCGCGTCAACGCCAACCACAAGCTCATCGACGCCTGGCTCCTCGTGCTCTGCACCGGGTGCGGGGAAACGGCGAAGCTCACGGTTCTGGAGCGGGCGAACGTGCGCTCGGTGCGACCTGAGTTGCTGGACCGGCTGCACGACAACGACCTCGGCCTGACTGCTGAACTGCTTCAGGATCCGGTCGTGCAGCGCCGTAATCGCATAGCCCTCGACTGGGCAGGTGCCTGGCGCCTCGACACCGGCGGATCGGATCACCTGGACCGTGAGGTGATCGACGTCTCGGTCCGCTTCGCCGCACGGATCCCGGTCCGGCCGGTGCGGCTGATCGCTGACGGCTGCGGTCTGTCCCGGGCCGAGGTCGAGCGGCTGATCGTGGAGGGCAGCCTCGTCTCGGCAGTCCGACTGAGCGGCAAGCTCTCGGGCGACTTCACCTTCACGCTCAAGCGCTGAGCCCCGCATGACCGCAGGGACGCAGCGCTTCACCTACTTGGCTGCGTCCCTGCTCAGGGCGGTGCACACGAGTTCCACTTCATTCGGCATCACGGCAATGAGGACAGCACCCGCGGAGGAGGTGCACTCCACGATCCTGGACCCACCGTTGACCTTCATCATTGCTTCCCGCAGCGAAGGCGAACGCAGGCTGACCTGCCGCAGCCCCTCCGGAAGCGATAGCGCCGCCCCGGCCCTGGTGCCGGGCTCCCAGACCATCGTGGAGGGGCCGATCAGCATCTTCCCCCGGAGCCAGCGGCCTTCCAGCGCGGGATGCCTGAGCATGCAGGGAACTTTGATCGCATGTCCCTGAGCTGCGCTCTCCGCGCGCTGCTTCACTCTCCGGCGAAACAGCCACGTCACGAGCCCGCCTGCTGCGAGGCCAACCACCAGTTCGATCACCGGAGCATTCAAGCAGCGCTGAAGCGGAGCGCCCAGCCCCTACTTGAGGTGGGCGAAGACGACGAGGTTGTCGGTGTAGTCCTTGGCGGTGCGGTCGTAGTCGCCCGCGCAGGTGATGAGGCGGACCTGGGCCGAACGTGTGTCGCCGTAGACCCGCTCGTCGGGGAAGTCGTCCTTGGCGAAGGTCTCGGCGCTGTCGACGACGAAGGACGCCTTTCGTCCGTCCGCGCGCTTGACCTGGAAGACGTCTCCCTTTTTGAGCTCGGAGAGTTCGGCGAAGACGGCGGGTGCGGTGGCGGTGTCGACGTGTCCGGCGATGACGGAGGTTCCCGGCTCCCCGGGGGTGGGTCCTTTGGCGAACCAGCCGACGAGGTTGGTGTTGTCGGCGGGTGGGGGATTGAGCTGTCCCGTCTTGCCGATGGTGAGGTCGGTGAAGGGGGCGTCGACGGAGATCTTCGGGATGAGCAGCCGTACGGGCTTGGACGGGGGCAGGTGCTTGGACGCGGGCTGGCCGGCCGCGTGACCTGCGGGTGGTGTCGATACGGCGGTCCGCGCGGGAGGCGGCGGGCTCGCGGTCGTGGACGGCTCGTCGTCGCCGAAGACAAACATGGCCAGCACCGCGAGGGCGACGGCTGTCAGCATCAGCACGCGGCCACGGAGTCTCGGCTTCGCCGGGGCCGGATCGGTGTCGGCGCCGGGGGAGGGACGAGCGGTCATGGGGGAGTTCACCTCACCTGGGCACAGCAGCGGAACGCATCGGGACAGTCATTCGGGGACCACTGGGCCGCCACGCGGCGCACGCGTGGCGGCCGCGGTGGCTATGGCGTCGGGCATGGTCAGGCCGCGCTGCCGGTGGCCTTGCGGCGACGCGCCGCGTACAGGCCGGTGCCGGCGACCGCAAGGACCGCGAGACCGCCCGCGGTCACCGTGGGCGTGGCGAGTCCGCCGCCTCCGGTGTGCATGCCGCCCTTGGGCTTGTGGTGGTCGCCCTTCCAGGAGTCGTGGTCGCGCCCGTCCTTCCAGGAGTCGTCCTCGTGCTTGCCGCTCCAGTCGTCCTCCTTGTCGTGCTTCTTGCCGCCCCAGGAGTCCTCGCTGTCGTGGCCGAAGTCCCGGCCGCCGTCGTGCTCCTTGCTGAACGAGTTGTCCTCGTGGTCCCGGTCGCCATCGGCGGCGTAACCGCCGGGGGCGCCGAGGAGGAGTACGGCCGTGGCCCCCGCGGTGGCGAGCAGCGCGCGTGCAGAACGCATCTGAGATCCCTTTCTGCCGAGGGGCGGGTGGCTGACGTGGCATCAACTCGATCTGGTCCCGCCTCGACGTGATCCACGGTCAGCGCGGAATCAGGCGCCCGCCACTTGGGACGGTCCGCCGGGTGACGCACCGTCGGCTGCCTGGGGCACGCAGGGGCTCTCGGTACCCTCAGGGATCAGAGGTCGTCCACGTCGATCAGCCCGTCCTGGACGGCGCGGGCGACCAGGCTCGCCTTGGTCCGTGCGGGGCGGCCGAGGTTCGCGTACTTGATGCGCACCCGGTCCAGATAGGAATTGACGGTCCGTACGGAGATGTTGAGTCGCTGGGCGACCAGTTCCTTCGATTCCGACTGGAACCATTCGATGAGGACGTTCTCCTCGCGGGCGGAGAGCTGGGGGCGATCGGCGCGGGCGTTGGTTCCCAGGGCGCCGGCCAGTGCGGGCGGCATGTAGGGCCGGTTGTCGGCGGCCGCCAGCGTCGCCTCGACCAGGTGTTCGCGGCCCTCGCCCTTGGTCAGGAAGGTCGCGGCTCCCAGGTCCAGGCAGGTGAGTGCGGTCTTCTCGTCATCCCGCATCGTGTAGACGACCACCTGCCGTCCGGCGTCGACAAGTCTGCGCAGGGCGGCGAAGGCGGGGCCGCTGTCGCCCAGTTGCAGGTCCAGGACGATGACATCGGCGGTGCTGCCCGGAGTGGTCCAGGCGTCTCCTATGGAGCCGCTGGCCGCTATCACGGCGATGGGCCGTGGTGATGCGGCGTACCACATCTCCACGCCCGCGAGGATGGCGGGATGATCGTCAATGACGACCACGCTGACGGGTGAATCGTTGCTCATGCCGGGACAACTCCATCGTTCATCAAGCCGGGTCAACTTCCTGGGCCGCCGGTTTGCTCCAGCCGGCCTCGGCCCACACACTCTCGCCGCGCACAGTCCTGACCACGGTCACGTTCGAGTCCGAGGCATGGCCGTACGACGAGGCCGTCGTTTCGGTGTCGCCACCATCACCACCACTGCCGCCGTCGGCGCAGTCCACTCCGACCACGCTCACCCGTACCGCGCGGGGGGTCCATACGACGGTCACCCGCGCGGTGGAGCGGGTACGGGCGAGCACCACCGCCACCGGGTCGATCAGCTCCCTGCGTACCTCCACCGGCACCTCGCTGGGCCGGCCTCGCACGGCCAGGCTCACCGCCACTCCGTGCTGTTCGGCGACCTCGACGCAGGCCCGCAGTTCGTTGACCAGCGGGTCGGAGACGGCGTCGCCCTCGGCGAACAGCCGGCGCATACGGGCCGCTTCCACCCCGCACCGCAGTCTGACCTCCGTGTCCCGCGGGCTGAGCACTCCGTGGCCGAGGCCCACGAGCAGCGGCACGGTCGTCGCCGTCAGGGCACGACAGCGCTCCTTGTGATCACGCTGGATGTGCTCGTGGATGCGCTCCCGGGTGCGCAGTTCCTCCTCCCGCGCGGCGGCGGTCTCCGCGGCGGGTACCGCATCGTGGAAGAGACGGGTCAGCGCACTGACGGAGAGCTGGAAACCGCAGGTGGACACGGTGGCGATACCGAGGAGGGCCAACTGCACCCCGGTCGGTGACGCCGACAGGAACACCACGGCCGCGGTGAGCCCCACATGCACGCAGAGGAACGCCGCGAACACCCTGACCCGCAGGTCGGCCAGCAGGTACAGCGCATGCCAGCCGATCAGCCCGAACGCCCAGTCGGTCGGACCGGTCAGCCGTTCCGGCGGGAGCGTGAACGCGCACGTCGCCGAAGCGGCCAGTACCCAGGCCAGGCCGCACCAGCGCACGGTTGGCGGGATCTGCCGACCACGCAGCAGATAGGCGGCCCCGGTTGCCGCGACGGTGGCGAGGCAGACGAAGGCCGCTGTCTGGGCCCACGCAGGGCGGTACACGTCCCGGTAGGTGGTGAGCTGATGTAGCGAGATGGTGAACTGTGACGTCAGGCTGATGAGCAGCACGGCCAACTGGGCCCCGTGGAGCACCTGCCCGCGGATGAGGCGGACGACGGCCGAGTGCTGTGCCGGTGCGCGGTCCGGTGCGTGTGCGACCTGTACTTCGTCGCCCCCCGACTCCCCGGCGCGCTCGTGCCAACGCCACTGCACACGGGTCCCGGTGCCCGGATGCGAGGTGACGCGAGCCGATCCGCCCACCGCGTGCATCCGGCCGATGACGGAACCGGCGATGCCCCGACGCCTCGCCGGAACGGAGTCGGGGTCGAAGCCGCGTCCCGCGTCGGACAGCTCGACGACGATCGTGCCGTCCTTCTCCGACCATGCCCTGAGTTCCGCTTCCCCCACCCCGGCATGGCGAGCCACATTGCTGACGCCCTCCCGGACGCCGTTGAAGATGGCGAGCCCGGGGCCGGACGGAATCGCGAGCGGGCCGTCGATGACTGTCTTGAGCAGCACCCTGGCCGGTCCCTCACCCTCGGGCACGCAGCTCAGGAGCGCCGCGAGGTCGACGCTGCCCGTCTCGAACCCGGGAACGGCGGACAGCGCGTCCAGATCCCGTCTGGCACGCGGAGCGAGCCACGACCAGTCCCGGGCGCCCTGGGAGACCATCAGCAGGGTGGCGCACGCCGTGTCGTGCAGGGTCGCCAGGTGTTCGCGCTCGGTCGCCCGGCGCGCGGCGGCGACTTCGGCCTCACGGCGCGAGGCCGCCCAGGCCGCGGCCGCTCGGTCGGCCGCCCTGGCTCGCCCTCGCACGATGACGTACGCGGCCCTGGACAGGAATACCTCGACCAGGATGCGCGCCAGGGGCAACGACTCCAAGCTCTGTCCGGGCGAGGAGCGGATGTCGCCCAGCGCGCACGCCACAGCCCCCAGTGCGGCCAGCAAGGCCCCGGTCACCGGGCGCGTCGCCCACTCGTACTGGAACGTGATGACGCTGATGCCGACGATCGCCTCCACCATCACATCCGCGCCCTCACCCCCGAGCACCGGCTGAGACAGCCCGGCCAGCAGCAGCACGGCCGCGTCCGACGCCCACAGCAGGGCGAACGGGAGCGGACGGCGCAGCGACCACAGGCGCACCCCGCAGGCGAGGACAGCGGGCACCAGCAACGAAGCCGTCGGGACGACCTCCGTGGCATCCGCCCACACGAGGCCCAGCGCGCCGCACAGGCAGATCACGGTGGACCGGAGCCATACGCCGTACCGCTCGACGGTCACGTTCAACAGGCGCTCACTGGACCCGGGGCCGTCCAACGGCGCGGCTGCACCGCGCTCCTTCCCCCCGTGCCCCCCAAACCACATGCGACCAAAGGTAATTGACGAGGCGACCTTTCTCCGGGCACCCACACTTTGCCGCGCTGCTCATCAGCACCCTGAGCGGCTACTTCCCGCGCCGGTCAAGGTGCGTTCGCCGTATCAACGGCGAACGCACCTCTTTTGGCAGGCGGAGCGATGAGTGCTCGGAGCGTACGGGGTCTATAGATGTGGAGGTCACTGAAGCCCGCCCAGCTGTTCCCCCGCTGATCAACCACTCCGAGGAGAAGAACATGACCGCGACCTACACCTTCGACGTCTTTTCCAGCCTCGACGGGTACGGCGCCGCCGGCGGCGACTGGACGGGCTACTGGGGCAAGCAGGGCCCCGAACTGCTCGACCACCGCCTCGCCTTGTACGACGCTGAGCAGCGGATGGTGTTCGGGGCCAACACGTACCGCGCGTTCGCGCGGATGGTGGCGGAGAGCACCGAGGACTCCGACGTACGTGACCCCTGGGTCACCCGGATGAGGAATCTGCCCACAACGGTGGTGTCGACGACACTGGAAGGCCCCCTCGACTGGCCGAACGCGACGATCGCGAGCGGTGACGCCGTCGATGTCGTCGCCCGGCTCAAGGAGGAGTCGGACGTGCCGCTGCGCTCACACGGCAGCCTGTCGATGAACCGGGCACTGATGGCCGCCGGCCTGGTGGATCGCCTTCAGGTGACCCTCTTCCCCGTCATCACCGGCCAGACCGGCCTGGACGCGATCTTCCAGGGTGCCGCCGACTTCGACCTGGACCTCATCGAGCACCGCACACTGGACGGCCGTACCCTGGAACTCATCTACCGTCCCACCCGCCACGGAGGCGAAGGGTAGGGCTCGATCGCGGGCGTAGCAGGCCGATGCCGCCCTTTCCACCGGTGAGGGTGCAATGCCACCGGTCTCGCCGGACTGCCCGCTGCCGCCGGTCTACCGTACGGAACACGCACCGCGCCCGCCCGCCGCGGTCAGGTAGGGGAGGAACCTGTGACATCGCCCTGCGACCCCCAGCATGCCGCCGTCGGCGATGTGGGTGCAGCGCTCATGCTGAGGGACTCCCGGCTCAAGGCCATCTACGACGGCCGTACCGGGACCGACCCCGAACAGCAGCGGTTGATGGACCAGTTCACCGCGTCCCTGGATGCCAAGGGAGTGCAGGACCTGCTGGACGGCGCGTGCACGCTCATTTTCATGTACATGAAATGGCTGCGGCTGGCCTACGCGGACCACGGCAAGGACGTGATCGAGCACGTGATGCCCCACCTCGTGGCGAGCATGCGGATGATGCCCAGAAGTATCCGCCCGGAGGCCATCCCCACGATGGCGGGCCTGGTCATCGCGGCAGGGACGGACCTGAGCCCCAGTCTGTGGCGCAAGCAGTACGGAGACTGGACCGCGGACGAGATGCCGGCCCTGGAAGCGATCACCTACCTGCTCGCGGAACAGATCAACCAACTCACCGGCGACCGCGACTTCGCCACACGCCTGATCACCAACGCCCTGTCCCGCGCGGGCCAGTCCTGACCCACTGAAGGCTCATGCGTACCCGCGCAGGGCCTTGTGGGCGCCGTAGGCCTCGATGAGGCCTTGGATCGCCTCCAGGTTGTTGGAGAATCCGGCCGACCGCCACTTCGTCTTGCGGCCGTCGAGGTAGCGCAGATCGAGCCAGGTGGAGACGATCGCCGACGAGTCGGAACTGGCGACGCGCAGCTTCATGCCGGCCAGCTCCCGGAAGGCGACGATCGTGAGCGGTTTGCGTTCACTGATGTACTCGACGGCGCCGTCCGGCGTGATGACCAGCAGCGGGTCGGGATCGTCGGACGTCCCGCGGAAGAAGCCGGACAGCTTGCCCCGCCTCTTGGTGAAGACACGCCAGTCCGCCGGCGCGGCACCCTGGCGCGCCTGCCACAGGATCGTGCGCGGATCCGTCATGGCACCTCCGCAGGACAGGGGGGTCCACTCAAGAGAAATTGTCCGCTCAGGTCCGGACACGCGCCACCCCGCCCGCATGCGAGAAAGTTGCTGCATGTGGGTTGAGCGAGTGATCGAACTGACCGGGTGGGAGCCGCTCGGACTGTCCGTCGACTGGGCTGTTGTTGAGGGCGAGTTGGGGGTTCCGCTGCTGGCGGACTACAAGGAGCTCTGCGAGGCGTTCGGCGGCGGCGTCTTCAGCGACTCCGTGTCCTTTGTGGGGTGCGACGAGGATCCCGGTTTCGACCTCATGACGCAATGGCGGTCCTGGCTGGCCGTCGACCAGGACAGCACGTTCGGGAGCGTCTCCGCAGTCGATCCCCATGCGATCTACGCGCCGGGCGGCAAGGGGCTGGTCCCCTGGGGCTCCACCGAGTGGGCCGACGGCTACTTCTGGCTGATCGACGCCGATCTACCGCATCCTCGCCGATCCCGATTTCCAGCAGTTCGGGATCGCACGGTACGGCCTCGACCCGACGTTCGATCCCGGCTCCGACAGCAGCGAGTGACGGGGCGTCGTATCCAAGGTGGTGTACGTCCGGTGGCCGGCCGGCTCAGCTACTTCGGCGTCGCCGTCTGCTCGGTCTGGCGAAGTCCGGCCTGTGCGGCGCCGAGGGGGGTGTCTGAAGTCCGAAGGCTGCGACGGGGCCGTGGGCGCCGGGGGTGAGCGTGGTACCGGGGGCGGCGGCGTGGCTTGCGCCCCAGGCGAGGAGGGAGCCGGTCATCTCGTAGGGGTCGGGTCCGGTGAGCGCGGTCGTGGCCAGGGCGTGGCCGGCTGCGTCGCGGGCGACGGCAATGACGAGGGCTCGGCCGTTGGCGTCGGGTTCGCGCGTGGACCCGGGAAGACGGTGGGAGAGCTTGGTGACCGAGCTGCGGACCGCTGAGGTGTGCAGCAGGGGTGCGGCGAGGTGGGTGGTCGTCTGTACGAGGCCAGTGGCGCGGCCGAACCAGCCCAGGCCCACGCCGACGCTGTCGAGGTGGGGGAGGACTTCCGGCAGGCCGAGGTGTTCGGAGCCGCCGACGGTCAGTGCTCTTCGGGTGATGCCCGCGTAGCGGAACGACAGCAGGCGAGCGCCCGTGTGTTCGTCGGCGAGGTGGGCGGGGCCGCCGGTGCGCGGGCGTCGGTAGGCGAAGGCGTCCTCGACGGCGGCGCCGACGAGCGAGGCGCGCGTGCCGCCGGTGGTGAGGGTGTAGGCGTCGCGCAGGGTGCTGCGGTAGCGCCGTTCGTCGCCGTGGCCGGAGCGGGTGAGGAAGTAGCCGATCTCGACCCGGCGCGCCCGCTCGCCTGCCTCGGTGAGGGCCAGGGCCCCGGCGAGGTTGCCCGGCACGTAGTCATAGCCGAACGCCGGGACGATGCTCGCGCCTCGCGTGGCGGCGACGGCGTCCAGGGTGAAGGCTTGCCTGATGAAGGGCGGCTCTCCGGTGGAGTCGAGGTAGTGGGCTCCGGCCTGGGCGGCGGCGGTGACCGTGGGCAGGCCGAGCTGCGCGAACGGTCCCACGGTGGAGACGACGACGTCGGTGCGGTCGAAGATGCGGGTGAGGGCGGCTGTCGAGGTGACGTCGGCCTCGATGACGTCCAGATCGGCGCGAAGGCGCTCGGTCACCAACGGCCGCCAGATGTCCGTCATCCTCGGCGCCCCGCTCGCAGCCCGCGGCTTCGAGACCGTCGCCCTGGACAACCTCGGCTACGGCCTCACCCAGGTGAAGCCCGGGACGACCCCCTCATACGACGACTGGGTCGACCTCGTCGTCGACTTCCTCGTTCACGAGCAGTGCCGTGACGACCGCCCCATCGTCCTCTACGGGTTGAGCGCGGGCGGCATGCTCACCTACCACGTGGCCGCCAAGGCCCCCGCGGCACTTTGTGCGGCATCGTCGGGATGACCTTCCTGGACCAGCGCAACCAGCAGGTCCGCGACGAGACCTCCCACGACAAGCTCACCGCCCGAGCCGGCGTCCCCCTCATGGGCCTGCTCGCCAAGACACCGGCCGTCTCGCTGAAGTACCCCATGAGCCTGGCGTCCAAGATGTCCGCGCTCGCCAACGACCCGGCCGCGATGAAGGTCCTGATGAAGGACCGCACCTCGGCCGCGAACTGGGTGAGTGTCCGCTTCTTGGACAGCTACGCCAACTACACGCCCGCCGTGGGGCCGCAGGACGCCTGCCCCGTCCTGCTGACCCAGCCCGCCGAAGACCGCTGGACCCCGCACCACCTCAGCGAGCCCGTCCTCTCCCGCGTCACCAAGGTCCCCGTCGACACGGTCATGCTCGACAACGCCGGCCACTACCCGCTCGAAGACCCCGGGCTACAGCAGATGGAGAACGCCATCGCGGACTTCGTCACCAGAACCACCGTATGACCGAACCGGCCCCGAGGCGGTCGGCTGCCGCACTCGCACCAGCCCTTAGGGGTGTGTCCGGCAGGCGTTCCAGATGTGTTGGAGGAGGGCCGGGTAGTCCTCGCCGTAAGTGACCACTGCTGCGAACACTGCGTCGAGGGCCGCCTGGAGGGGATCGGCCTCGGCGGCGGCAGGTACGGCGGGTAGGGCCATGTGCGGCTGGGATATGGCGCGGGACATGGGTGGCGTGCCGATGGTGACCGCGAGGAGCTTCGACGAAGCGGCCTCTGCGGACGGATCCGGCGCCAGGGACGGCCTGGTGCTGACGCCACTGACCACGGCGTTGGACATGACCACGCTGCTTGTGTGGGAACCGTCGTGGCCCGGTGGCTGGAACGGGGGCCGCTTGGGTGGCACGGCCTCGCCCACGGTTCGACCCGGGACGCGTGGATCGGAGGCCATGGTGTCCCACATCCGTTCCCAGTTGTCGAAGGGCGACGGCAGCCCCCGTCCTTCGGTCAGTGCGGCGAGTGCTTCGGCGACCCAGTCGAGGTCCGCGAGACCGGCGGCCTCGCAGGCGAGCCGTGCCGCCAGCACGGCAACCGCGCGCTGGGTGTCGGGACCGGCGGCGTCGAGGGCGTGGACGAGCGCCGGATCGTAGGGGAGGAGCCCGCGCACATTGCCACGGATGTTGCGCAGGGTCTCGCTGGGCAGTTGCCCGCCCCACTCCCATCGTTCGTAGGCGAGTTGACGCTCACTCTCCTTCTGCTCCTGCGCCAGACGAGCCTGACGTTCGGCCTCGGCAAGTGCGGCGGGGGAGGGCGGGGCAGGCTGCTTGCGGGCGTAGTCGTGCCAGTAGGCGGCGATCTTGGAGGTCTGCTTCACGATGCGGTCCGGCTCCGCCGCAGCGGGCCAGAACTGTAGGAGATAGCAGTCCTGTTGGGGCTCCTTGTCGAGCCGGGTGTCGAGCTCGTTGGCCGCGTCCATGCCCTTGGCGCAATACCGCACGCGGTAATCGATCTCCTCCAGACCGAGCTGCCAGGAGTCCTCGCCGGCCCACTGCACGAGTGAGGAGTCCTGCGAGACGGGGCGGAAGGACGCCTCCACGACCTCCTCCCAGGCCGGATCCAGCGGGGGCGCCTGGTCGTGTACCTCGACGGTGAATCCGACGTGGCCCGTGTGCAGCCCCGTCAGCAGGAACAGGGCACCGGGGACCGCCGCTCCGCACAGCCCGGCCCGCTGCCCGGCGAACGCGTCCCCGAGCTCCACGCCGAAGTCGTCGGGATCGCTCTCGACGTAGATCTGGCCGTAGTGAACGTGTACTTCGCCATCGACAGGCCTGCGCACCAATGCCTTCATTGCCTCTCCCACTGCTTCCCCCGCCTCACGGAACGGGCCATATCCGGGAGAGTACGGCCCACCACTGACATCGATGCCGATACTCGCTCCGGTGGCTGCGCGGGCACCCGTGGCGCGAAGATGCCGGATCGTCTTGCGGTCAGCCGTGTGCGGGGCCGTGGCTCCCTCCCCGTTCGCGATGCGGTACACCTCGCGGCCCTGCCCCTCACCCCGTTCGCCACCAGCCGCAGCACAGCGGGCCGCAGCCTCGTCGACGTCGTCCTCGGCACCATCCAGGCACCATCCAGGCACCGACCGGCTCCTACGTCGACCGCAACCGCGCGGACCGCTCGTCGCAGGAGTCCTACGACCCACAGCGCGAGCGCGAACTCTGGGAGGCAGCCGAACGGTTCACGGCGGCGTAGACGTCGTGCCCTCCGCTGCTGCTGTAGGGCTGTGCGGTCCTGACCCTCGATGGCAAGATCAACCTGCTCGGGCCCGCGCGTGCAGTGACGCACACCGACGAGAGGAGTGGTGCCAGGTGAGTTTCCCCCACGGGGACTTCGGCGACTTGGGCGACTTCGGCGAGGAGGCCGAGGAAGTACGCCGCTTCTGGACTGGACTCGACCTTCCCGGACTGATCGACGTCCACACCCACTTCATGCCCGAGAGCGTCCTGCACAAGGTCTGGAACTACTTCGATACCGCCGGGCCCCTGGTCGGCGGGCTGGAGTGGCCGATCGCCTACCGCAGGCAGGAGGCGGAACGGACGGAACTGCTGCGGGCGTTCGGGGTACGGGCCTTCACCTCGATGCTCTACCCCCACAAGCCCGGCATGGCCAGGTGGCTGAACGAATGGGCGGCCGACTTCGCCCGTCGCACGCCCGACTGCCTGCACACCGCCACGCTCTACCCCGAGCCGGACGTCGAGACGTACGTCCGCGAGGCCGTCGAAGCAGGGGCGCGCGTGTTCAAGGCGCACGTACAGGTCGGAGCGTACGACCCGGCCGATGAACGTCTCCAGCAGGCATGGGGGTTGCTCGCCGACGCCGGTATCCCCGTGGTGGTGCACTGCGGCTCCGGGCCCGCGCCCGGCAAGCACACCGGCTCCGAGCCCATCGCCAGGGTGCTGGCTCGCCACCCGGAACTGCGGCTGATCGTCGCGCACATGGGCATGCCCGAGTACGCGGAATCCCTCGACCTGGCCGAGCGGTACGACGAGGTGCACCTCGACACGACGATGGCGTTCACGGACTTCACGGAAGGCTTCATGCCGTTCCCGCGCCAGGACCGGCCGCGCCTCGCCGAACTGGGCGACCGCATCCTGCTCGGCTCCGACTTCCCCAACATCCCCTACCCCTACCTGCACCAACTCCACGCCCTGGAGCGCCTGGACCTGGGCCGCGACTGGCTGCGCGCGGTGTGCCACGACAACGCGGCGCGACTGTTCGGGCTGTGACACGGGGCCGGCCGCATCGCGCATCAGGTGCGGTCCCCGAACAGCGCCATCAGGTCGTGATCCAACTCGACGTCCACGGCCTCCTCGCCCGGTGCGACGACCGAGTGCGCGCGGGTCAGGAAGCGGCGCAGGACCTCGGTCGCGAAGCGCAATCTGGCCATCCCCTGCGGCGCGGAGAGTTCCACGACGGTGTGGAACGAACCCTCCGGCCTGACGCACACACTCCCGGCCCCGGTCGCCCTGACCAGCCCCTCGGTCAGCAGCTCGCGGGCGAACGCCCAGGTCGCTGCCTTGCCGTCGAGGGTGACGTGGGACGGGAAGCCGAGATGGACGGCCAGCGGATCGGAGGACGTGTAGCGAAGGGTCACGGGGATGGGGCGTGAACCGCCCGGGGTGAGCAGTTGGGCGCCGGTCGAAACTTCCAGGGTGACGTACATGGCGGGGGCTCCATTGTGTGTTCGGCGGCAGCCGCGGGTGAGGCTGTTGAGCCGTAAGAGCACGCATGGGGCTTCGCATTACGCAGCTTCAGGCGAGCATTTTATGTGACCTACGCCACACTCCTGGTCTTGGTTGGGCTGACAGGTAAATCGTTTCTTCTCTCGTGTCCGGCTCGTTGACCCCGCTATGGAACCGGAGATGGAAGACGACATGCCCTCGGTCCCCGCACGGCACAGGAGACCCCTGGAATCGCCGTGGAGTGCGGCACGGACGCGGATGGTGCTGCTCGCCGTCATCGTCGGCGTGATCGTGGCCGGTGTCTGGGTGATGCTCGGCCGGAGGGACGTCTGAACCGTGTGGCGACGGGGGTTCCGGCGGCCCGGTCATCGCCTGCCAAGGCACGCATCCCGATCTTGCCGCACTTTTATCTCGGGCTCTTTCTGGGAGAATTAGCAGGTCGTCGCGGGAGCGCCGAAAATGCCTCCCGGTCGGGCCGGAGTTCCTTGACGTACCCATGGTCGGAATGGTATTTTCTTCTCGTTTTTCAGGCGAGAAGCGTAAACCTGTCGAAGCCCCCGCATGCGGGGGCTTTCGTGTGCCTTCTCGCCTTCATGAGGTATTCGAGAGAAATCTCAAGCTTCCCAAGGAAGGGAAAATCTATGTCCATTTTCACGGAAAGAAGAAAATACGTATGCCTGTCCGTACGGCCGAGACGAAGACGCGTCAACTCCTCGCATTTGCCCGCCACTTTGCTTGGCCTGCACTTGCCCTTGCGTGGAGGTCGGTGACCATTTTTGCGCTGTTCTGGGCCCTGCCTGTCGGATGGCAGTTCCTTATGGTGCGTGAGGCGGTCCTGCTGGTGCAGGAAGTGAAGAACCTGTACTCCGCATGGGTGGAGTGGCGCTCTCGTTGCGCGCTTGCAAATACGTAAGTAATTGGAAGATTTATGAATGAGGGAATGCTACCCTCTGGTGGCATTCCCATTTGGTTCTCTGGTTTGCGGAATCCCGCGATTAGGAGAGTCGGTGAATGCGTGTGCTGTCGGCGTGGAGGTGCGGATGTGCACGTGTCCATTCACGGGTGGGTGGCCCCGGCTGAAAGTGTCGGGGCCTTCCTCGGTGATCCGCTACTGGATGACCTCGTAGATCTCCTTGTCGCCGGTTGCCGCGTAGCTGTTGAACGTTTTGATCAGCGACTGCACGTTCTCATCCGGACTCACGAAGAACCCTCGCTCCATGGTGAAGTACTGGTCGAGGCTGTCGAATTCCCATTGGCAGACGACCGTGTCCATGGGGCCGGCGTAGTCGACGTAGATGCGCCGGTTCGTATACCCGGCTTCTTCAAACGCTGCGGTGAGGGTCTTGAACGCCGCCACGATCTCCGGCGCTTTCCCTCGTTCGGCTCTGAACACCTCGCGCATCATGTACACGACGCGACCGCCTTTCCGTTGCGGGACATGAATTCCATGGACAGTGGCTGCTGCCGCACCGGAGGAGGGCCGATACGGCTGCCGTCGCCATGGTGGCAGTCACACTGCTGAGCGGCTTGTACGCCACGCGCAACCTGGTCGTAGAAGTGTCAACCCCCGGCAACCGTGCGCTCAAGCTGTGAGTGGTGGGAGCCAGGGGTTACCGGTGAGGGCGTCGCGGATGGCGCGCATGGCTGAGTGCCCGTGGGCGCGGGCGGTGGTCAGGTAGGAGCGGATGCGTAGGTAGCGGCGGGCGCCGGGTAGTCCGCGCCAGCAGCCGCTGACTTTCATCTTGACCTTGATGTCTCGTAGTGCTTGCTCGAATGCGTTGTTGGTCCAGGTCAGCCCTGGGGTGAAGTCCCAGGTGAAGCAGAGGACTTGGTGGCTCTTGTCGCGTAGCCGCTCCGCGAGCTGGCGGCCTTGCTCTTCTTGGTGCCCGGTGGGTGCGGGTTGATGGAGATGCCACAGCGTCGGTCTGGCCGAACTCGGCTGCGATGCGTTCCTGCTCGCCGGGCGGCAGGCTGGTGTCACCGTCGGCGCGGGCCTGCTCCACCGCCCGCCCGGCTTCGCGCAGTACCCGCTGGGCGGCTTGGGCCCAGGCGGCGCGCTCGGCGTCCGGGGCGTTGTCGATGACACCCTGAAGGTCCCTCAGGATGTGGGCTCGGCAACCCTCGCTCGCAGCTCGGCGTTCTCCGCCCGCAGCTCATCGATCACGCGGGCCTGCACGGCGACCGGCGCGGCAAGCTCCTCGTACGACGGTCGCATCGACACGACCAGCAATCTACCGTGCCGTCAGACACCAAAGATCAGCAGGTCACGGCCACCCGGGAATGGATACATGTGCACGCCTCCGGATTTCGCGGAGCTGAGCCGGTGCGGCCGTTCGTGAAGGGGGTGCTCACCGGTAAGGCGCAGGCTCCCGCCGAAGGGCTGCCCGCCCGCGGCCGCGATGACCGCCACGACGTAGAAGGCGGTCGTCACGGCGGCCGAGGGATGCGACGTAGTCCTGGCGACCGGTCTGCTCCCGGCCGCGGCCGGCGCCGGGACGGCGGCCGAACACCCTCAACGTCCAGGTCCCACAGCGTTCGGTTGTCGGTCACGCCGGGCGGGAACGGGCGACCCGGCTGCTCGAACGGCGGGTGGTGCGGCGAGGGCAGGTAGGCGGGGAAGTCGGCGACGAACACGTAAGGGATGCCCGCCCTGGCCGGCCGCCGACCCGCTCCCGAGTCCGTGGCTGGAGCCGGCGGACGTCGAGGCGGTCCGGGCGCAGGGCCGCCGTGTGCTCCCGTCCCGCGGCTGGGTCGATCTGGCCGTGGCCGACGACCAGGACGACGGCTGAGCCGTCGGCGAGGCCAACCACCACGCCCCGTTCCCATGTGTCGCTGCCGCCGTCGTCCACCACGGTGGCGCGGGCACCACGACCGCCGCCGCCCTCGCCGGTGCGCCCCAGGTCGTCGTACCCAGATGGCGGACCAGCCGTGCTGGGCCGGCCGCGTGGCCGACCTCGGCATCGCGCGGCACACGACGGCCCGAACCCGACCTTCGAGTCCCTGTCGGCCGCTCTCGGTGTCGCCCTCGCGCCCGAGACCCGAGCCCGGGCGGCCGCTGCGGCCGACGCGATCCGCACCGACGGCGCGGCCGTGGCCGCGAAGCTCCTGCTCGACAAGGTCGGCTGAGGAGGCTGCCCGACCAAGAGGACCGCCATCCGACGGTGGCGGGCCTCTTCGTGGCATGCGTAATGATCCGCGCGACCCCCACCGGGTGAGCCGTGTCTCACTCCGCCGGCGTTGCTATGCAACGAGGTGCATAGGAAGATCGTGGGCATGGCGCTCGAGCACGCGATCCTCGTTTCCCTGCTGGAGAAGCCGGGCTCCGGCTACGAGCTGGCCCGGCGGTTCGAGCGGTCCATCGGGTACTTCTGGACCGCCACCCACCAGCAGATCTACCGCGTGCTCAAGCGCATGGAGAGCGACGGCTGGATCGACGTCCGGGACGTGGTGCAGTACGGGCGCCCGGACAAGAAGGAGTACTCCGTCGCCGGGCCCGGACGGGCCGCGCTCTCCGTGTGGCTCCACGAACCGACCGAACCCGAGAGCGTGCGGCACGACTTGGCGGTGAAAGTCCGTGGCGCCGCCTTCGACGATCCGTCCGGCCTCATCAGCGAGGTCGAGCGGCATCGGCAAGCGCACACGGACCGCCTTGCCCACTACCTCGCGGGCGAGACCCGTGACTTCGGGCAGCCATCCGCGGACGACGGTCCGCTCGACGCCGAACGGGAACTCCAGCACGTCGTGCTGCGCGGCGGCATCGCGTACGAACGCATGATGATCGCCTGGCTCGACGACGTCCTCGCCACACTCGCCCGCTTCGGCACCGATCGCTGATCACTGATCACGGATCGCTGATCACAGACCGGCGGCCGAGCCAGCCCCCGGGATCCGCACCCGGACCCGGACCCACCCTCACCCCTCCCAGCCGAAAGGCGGCACCCATGGCCGACGCGCTGCTCTTCAACCCGCGGACCTACGACCCCGCGCACTTCGACCCGGAGACCCGCAGGCTGCTGCGCGCCACCGTCGACTGGTTCGAGGAGCGGGGCAAGCGCCGGCTGATCGAGGACTACCGGACCCGCGCCTGGCTCGGCGACTTCCTGGCCTTCGCCGCAAAGGAGGGCCTCTTCGCGACCTTCCTCACCCCGGCCTCCGCCGCCGGAGAGGGCGAGGGCGACAAGCGCTGGGACACCGCCCGCATCGCCGCCCTCAACGAGATCCTCGGCTTCTACGGCCTGGACTATTGGTACGCCTGGCAGGTCACGATTCTCGGCCTCGGCCCCGTCTGGCAGAGCGACAACCCCGCCGCCCGTGCCCGCGCCGCCGAACTGCTCTCCCAGGGTGAGGTGTTCGCCTTCGGTCTGTCCGAGAAGACCCACGGCGCCGACATCTACTCGACCGACATGCTCCTGGAGCCCGACGGCACCGGTGGCTTCCGGGCCACCGGCTCCAAGTACTACATCGGCAACGGCAACAAGGCCGGGCTCGTCTCCGTCTTCGGCCGCCGCACCGACGTGGAGGGCCCCGACGGCTACGTCTTCTTCGCCGCCGACAGCCGCCACCCGTCGTACCACCTGGTCAAGAACGTCGTCGACTCCTCGAAGTACGTCAGCGAGTTCCGCCTGGAGGACTACCCGGTCGCTCCGGAGGACGTCCTGCACACGGGTCGCGCCGCGTTCGACGCCGCCCTCAACACCGTCAACGTCGGCAAGTTCAACCTGTGCACCGCCTCGATCGGCATCTGCGAGCACGCGATGTACGAGGCCGTCACCCACGCGCAGAACCGCATCCTCTACGGCCGCCCTGTCACCGCTTTCCCGCACGTGCGGCGCGAGTTGACCGACGCGTACGTCCGGCTCGTCGGCATGAAGCTGTTCAGCGACCGCGCCGTGGACTACTTCCGCACCGCGAGCCCCGAGGACCGCCGCTACCTCCTCTTCAACCCGATGACGAAGATGAAGGTGACCACCGAGGGCGAGAAGGTCATCGACCTGATGTGGGACGTCATCGCCGCCAAGGGCTTCGAGAAGGACAACTACTTCGCCCAGGCCGCCGTCGAGATCCGCGGTCTGCCGAAGCTGGAGGGCACCGTCCACGTCAACCTGGCGCTGATCCTCAAGTTCATGCGCAACCACCTCCTCGACCCGGTCGCCTACGAGCCCGTCCCGACCCGACTCGACGCGGCCGACGACGACTTCCTCTTCCGACAGGGCCCGGCCCGCGGCCTCGGCTCGGTGCGGTTCCACGACTGGCGTCCGGCCTTCGACGCGTACGCCCACCTGTCCAACGCCGCCCGGTTCCGCGAACAGGCCGACGCGCTCTGCGAGTTCGTCCGCACCGCCGCTCCCGACGAGGAGCAGAGCCGCGACCTCGACCTGCTCCTCGCCGTCGGGCAGCTCTTCGCGCTCGTCGTCCACGGGCAGTTGGTCCTGGAGCAGGCAGCCCTCGCGGGCCTCGACGAGGACGTGCTCGACGAGCTGTTCGCCGTCCTCGTACGCGACTTCTCCGCGCACGCCGTCGAACTCCACGGCAAGGACTCCGCGACCGAGGCGCAGCAACTCTGGGCGCTCGGCGCGGTGCGGCGTCCGGTCGTCGACGGGGAGCGCTCGGAGCGCGTCTGGCAGCGCGTGGAGGCGCTGTCGGGCGCGTACGAGATGATGCCCTGAGCCTTTGACGCGATGTCGACCACCTCACGGATCGCGGAGTACACCCGTCGCCGTACTCCGTGAGGTGGCGCGGCTACCGTTTGTGCACGGCGTAGGTCAGGTGCGTCACCCGCGGCGACGGCTCCGAACGGACCGGCTCCAGCGCGACCTTGGACGCGTCCACGCCGTCGAAGAGGCGGGTGCCGGCGCCGAGCAGCACTGGTGACAGCGCGATCGAGAACTCGTCGACCAGGCCGGCGTTCAGGTACTCAAGGATCGTCGCGCCGCCACCGGCGATACGGACGTCGCGGTCGCCGGCGGCCTCGCGGGCCTGGTCGAGGGCGGCCTCGATGCCGTCGTTGACGAAGTGGAACGTGGTGCCGCCGGTCCGCTCCCACGGGTCCCGCTTGGTGTGCGTCACGACGAAGACCGGGGTGTGGAACGGCGCCTCCTCCGGCCATGACGGCTCGCCGAGGTCGAACATGCGCTTGCCCATGACGCTCGCGCCGGTGCGCTCGAACGTCTCCCGCGCGATGTCGTTGTCTCGGCCCTCCTCGCCGCCCTCGCCCAACTTCAGGTTCTCCCGCATGAAGCGCAGCGGGAACAACCACTGCTGAAGCTCCGACCACTGAGCCATCCAGCGCTGAACGTCCGGGTCGTCCTGCTTCTCGGGCGCGAAGAGCTCGTCCTCGACGGGCACGGGCTCGGGCGCGACGAAGCCGTCCAGCGACATCGACACACTGAAGAACACCTTCCCGGCCATCAGCCCTCCGCCCCCTCTCGCGCGAGGTCGGTGACGTAGGCCGCCAGGTTGCTCAGCGTCTGCTGACCGCCCTCGACCGCGTGGTACTTCTCGACCGCCTCGTCGCGCTGTTCCTTGGTGGGGAACACCGTGCGCATCACGATCCGGGTCGCCGCGCCGTCCGGCGTGAAGGCCAGGACCGATTCGAAGGCGTTCGGGTCGTCGCGGGACTCGCCGTGCAGCAGCTCGATCCGCTCCGGCGGGGCGATCCGCACCCAGCGAATCCACTCGGAGTAGTCGGTTCCATCAGGCCCGTGCAGCACGAAGACCCACTCTCCGCCCTCGCGGAACTCGAAGGACCGCGTGGTGGTGGTGAACCCCTCCGGACCCCACCACCGCGACAGATGCCGGACCTCGGTGAACGCCTCGAACACCAGCTCCCGCGGGGCGTCGATGACCCGGGAGATCACGATCTCCCGGTCGGCCGTCGCCGACTCCGCCCGCGCTTCTTGCCTTGCCCCTGCCATCGGTCAGTCCTCCTGCCGTGTCTCTTTGAGTTCCTGCACGTAGGTGTCCAGCCGGTCGAAACTCTCGTTCCAGAACCGCTCGAATCCGCCGACCCATTCGTGGATCGGCCGTAGCCCGCGGGCGTCCAGTTCGTAGAGCCGCTGCTTACCAGCCTCACGGACCCGCACCAGCCCCACCTCCCGGAGCACCCGGAGGTGCTTGGACGCCTGCGGCTGGCTCATCCCCAGCTCCCGCGCCAGGTGGGTCACCGGCCGCTCACCCGCCCGCAGCAGCGCCAGGATGTCCCGGCGCTGCGGCTCGGCGATCGCGTTGAACGCATCCGACGTCGTCGCTGCTCGTGCCATGCCAGCCATCATATGCCTATATCGGAATGTATCAAGCGGGAGTCGCGAGACGAGGTCAGACGACGGAGGCCCTGAAGGGATCGGTGGGAATGATCCCCGCCGTGTCGAAGAGCTGCTCCAGTGCCTCGTGGCCGTGGCTCCGGCGGAACTCGATCTCGGCGGTCGTCACCGGCAGAGCCCACAGGATGCGGGCGTGTCCTTCGGGCAGTGGACAGTGTTCGAGGTCGGGTCCGTGGAGGTAGGGCAGGCTGATCAGCAGGTGGTCGCAGGTCGACCCCGGCACCCACGGCTCGCCGATCGGCATGCTGTGTTCCAGGTCGAGTCGGTGCCCTCCGCAGTGGTAGTAGGCGATCATCGCCATGAGGTCGATGAAGCGCTGGTCGCTGACCTGGGCGGTCATGACGAACTCAAGTCCACGTCCGTCCGTCTCCATGGCCGCCCAGCACCCGGCGGTCACATACGCCCAACTGTCGCCGCGGGGACCAGGCCCGACGACGAGAACGCGCAGGTCGGGTACCGTCTCACGTCGCTGCGGGCCGAGGTCGTAGTGAACGACCTCCACGGAATGCCCCTCGAAGAACGCCCGGACATGTGACTCAACGGCATCGGCGGCCGGCAGCCTCGCATCACTCACCGCGCGATCATGCCAGACCTCTGTCGCTCATCTGCGACTCCGAAAACGCTCCGCTACTGCCGTGCCGTCGGCCGACGTTGATCGTTTGAACTGGCGTGAAGATCACTACTGCTCGCTCCGAGGCGGTGGGCTGGGCCGTAGCCGCTGCTGTGTTGCTGCTGTTGGTCGCCGAGGGCTGCGCGACGACACCGGCGTCCCGGCCGTCGCTGCCCTCCTCGGAGCGCGGTCGCAGCGAGCTCATCAAGGCTGCCCAGCAGGTCTTGGTGGACCGGTGCATGACCGCCCGTGGCGCCGCCGCTCCGCCCCCGCAGGAGGAGGCGCTCTTCGGATCTGGGCGGGCCGAATTGTCGGTCACTCTGGCCACCGGGTACACCGTCCGCACGCACACCGACGGCTGTCTCGCCCAAGCGCAGCGCTTCCTCTACGGCGACCAGGCCCGCTGGTTCCGCGCCGAGGTCATCGTCAACAATCTGCGCCCCCAAGCCCAGGCCAGGCTCAGCGAGGACCCCGGATACCGTGCCGCGCTTGCCCGCCGAGCCGCCTGCTCCGACAAGGACACCCGCTGCGTACGGGCCAGTGGCCTGGCCGCACTGCGGGCCCGGCTGGAACCCGCCCGGCTTGCCGAGGTCCGTGCCGCGCACCGCAGAGAGATCACCACCTACGACCAACTGCGCGACCGCGCAGTGCACCGCGCGGCCGGTCTGCTGGCCACGCAACCCACCCCCCACCAGAAAGGGCACACCCCCTCATGATGCACAGCAAGTTGTTCACCGCCGTGGCGGCAGCGTTCCTCCTGTTCACCGGCGCGCTCGCCGCAGCCGGCCCGGCGGGCGCGGCGGACTGCCCCTCCGGCGAGTTCTGCGCCTGGGAGAACGCCGACTATCAGGGCCAGCGCGCCAACTGGTCCGGTGACGACGGCTGGTGGGAGAGCTGGATCGCCGACGAGGACTCCTCCTGGGCCAACCACGGCATCTCCGGACCGGGCATCAAGGACCACGTCAAGGTCTACTCCCGCGCCCACCAGGGCGGCCACATGACGATCTGCCTCACCCCGGGCCAGGAGGTCAACTACAACGGTGCGGCCAACGACAACGGCGACTCCCACACCTGGAGCGTGAGTTGCTGAGCACACGCTGACGCCCCAAGTGCAGCGGGTTTCCACTGGTGGTGGGACCCCGTTGCACTTCGGTAGCGCCGACGCCACCGGACGGACGGTCGACGGCTTCGAGACGACGTTCGCCGTCAACCACCTTGCGCACCATCTGTTACTCCGCCTGCCGCTGCGCTCTTTGGCGGAGGGGCGATCGTCGTGGCTCGCCTACGATCCAGGGCAGGTCTTCGGGACCGGACTGGCCAAGGAACTGTCGCTGCCGTTGCGCATTGCCTGGTCGCTGCTGGGCGCGCCGGTGCTGGGATGGCCGTCGCGTCTGCTCAGTCGTACCGCTGCCGGTTGGCGCGCAGGGACGACCTCGCCCAGGCGTTGTGGAATGACAGTGCCGGACTCGTCGGCCTCCCTGCCTGACTCGGTTCGCTCAGAAGATCTTCCGGCCGGTGATGCGGAGCCGCAGTGCCTGGCCGCCGCTCTTGAGGAGCATCTTCCGCACAGTCGGGTCGCCGTGCCGGGCGAGCCATACCGCCGTCTTGGCGATGACGGGCGGTTTGGGGCTCATGAAATGCACTGAGCGCTTCTGGAACCCGAAGGGCTTGGGCATGTAGTTCGCGCCCTCCAGGACCTCCCACAGTGTCTCGGCCGCCTCGTGCGCGGTGATCTTGCCTGCCTGGTGCGCGTCGACTTGGGCCACCATGGTGTCGAAGAGGTGCTTGTAGCCTTCGTGGTCGGGCCAGTCGTAGCCGAGGTACTGGCCCTTCTCCAGGTCCTTGAAGTGCTGGTCGTTGCCGTCCTTCTGATACTTCGTCAGACCGGCGCGGGCGCGGAAGGTGCCGAAGTTGTTGCCCCATACCCAGACCCGGAAGACGGCCTTCCAGAACTCGAAGTGGTCGAAGGCGGTGTACCCGCCGTTGACGATCTCGTCGTTGTAGTGGAAGCGGGCGCGCTGCCACTCGTCGTAGTCGGAGAAGCGCTCCGCGGAGAAGTCACCGTCCTGGCAGGCCCGGATCAGGCGCCAGGCGAGTCGGTTCACCGCGTCGCCGGTGTTGGCGAGGCCGTAGGAGAACAGCGGGTCGATGAAGCCGGCGGCGTGCCCCAGCAGCGCCCAGCGGTCGCCCACGGTGCGCTTGGAGGAGTACTGAAGCCGGTCCGCGCTGACCCACTCGCGGACCGGGGTGACACCGGCGTACTGCCGCTCGATGTCCGGGAAGCGGGAGGTGATGTCGGCGAAGTCCTCCTCGATGGAGTGGTTCGGGTTCTTGGGGTAGACCCGCGGGTCGACGGTGAGGCCGATGGAGCACAGCGGGTTGCGGGACAGCGGCGTGTTGTCGAAGCCGATGACCCAGGCCCATCCGCGGTGGAAGGTGTGGTGGACGGTGCCCTCGTACCACGGCACGGGCGGGGTGTGCTCCGGCTTGCGGTCCCACAGGTCGTCGGTGTGGGTGATGCCGTACACGTGGGTGAACATGGATCGCGACTGGTGCTTGAACACCGGGATCTCGTCGCGCAGGCCGAACTTCTTCGCGATCGGCGAGCGGTAGCCGCTGGCGTCGACGACGTAGCGGGCGCGGAACTCCTCGCCCTGCTCGCCGTGCAGGGTGACGCCCGAGTCCTCGAAGTCGATGTCGGCGACCCGGAAGTCCTGGATCGGTGTGCAGCCGCACTTGACCGCGAGGTGGAAGACGAAGGCGTCGACGTCCTGCCGGTAGAGGTGATGTGCTTCGTGCAGCAGCCCGGGGGTGTGGAACTCGTTGGTCTCGCGCGGGTTCTGCAGCTTGCCCACTTCGTGGCGGAGGAAGCCGAAGTGGGTCTTGGTGCCGAACGTCGGGCCGATGATCCTGGCGCAGTCCTTCAGGGTGCACAGTGTCGTCAGCTCGGGCACGTTGTAGCGGGCGGCGATGATCCGCTGGGACACGTTGGTGTACGGGATCGTGGCCTCGCCCACGGCGAACCGCGGGTGCGTGCCCGCGTCGATCAGCAGCACCTGGAGGCCGCTGCGGGCCAGCGCCGCACCGAGCATGGAGCCACCCATGCCGGCGCCGATGATGGCAACGTCGAACCGTTTGGTCTGAGGGCTCATGGTGTGTGTGCTCCTCGAGGATGAGACGGCGGGGAGGGCCGCGGCGCCGGCGGAGGACGCAAGGGGGTGTGTGAGGTGCTCGCCCAGGCTGAATTCGTTCTCTACAGGCGCTTGTTGCTGAGCAGCGGGAGGCCCTCGACCACGAGTCGGCCGATCTCCGGGGGTGCGCTGTTGCGCGCCCACCGCTTGGTGTCGGCGGTCTTGCGTGGGCCGGTGTCGAACCAGCGGTTCGAGGGGTCGGTGAGGCCGAAGGCGGGCGGCACGAAGTCCGCCTTGCGCAGGGCGGTGAGGATGTTGTCGGCCGCGGTGTCGCTGGGCCGGCGGCACTCCTTCACGGACCGCACCTGCTCGCTGACGTGGGCGAGCAGCTCCCGCACCGCCGGGTAGTCGGGTGTCCCGCCATCAGGCGCCAGCCCCTCCAGCCGGGCCAGGTCGGCGACGTCGTGCGAGTTCCGAAAGCGCCCGTATGCGCTGCCGATCTCGAACGTGGCGAGGAGCTGGCCGAGCGAGCGGACGCGCAACCAGCTGTCCCACAGGCGGAAGTCGGCGAACGACGTGTAGGCGTCGGCGGCCAGGTCGTCGTTGTTCCGGAGCAGCCCCAGCTGGAGCTGCTCGACGTACGTGAAGCGCTCGGCCGAGAAGTCGTCCTCCTTGAGCGCCTCCAGCAGCGGCCACGCAAGGGCGTTGACGACCTCGAAGGAATCGCTGAGATGGCGCGAGAACAACGGGTCCACGAAGCCGGCGGCGTCCGAGGCGAGGCACCAGCGGTCGCCGACGGTCTTCGAGGAGGAGTACTGCTGCCGGCCGCTCGTGCGGACCCAGGGGCGGATGGCGACGGCGTCCGTGAACTGGCTGCGGATGTCCGGGAATCGGCTGATGAAGGAGCGGAACTCCTCCTCCGGCGTGCAGCCGACCTTGGGGTGGATCCGCGGGTCGAGGTTGAGCCCGACGCTGACCAGTGGATTGGTGGTACGGGCATGATTGTTGAACGGGACCACCCACACCCAGCCGCCCTCGAAGACGTGGTGCAGCGTGCCCTGGCTCCACTTCGTCGGGTGGCCGTGGGCGGTGCGCGGCAGCAGGTCGTCGTACGCCGTCACGTTCATCATGTGCGTGAACAGGGAGCGCGAGTGGTGGCGCATGACCGGTGCGTCGTCGCGCAGCCCGAGTTTCGACGCCAGCGGGGAGCCGACGCCGCTCGTGTCCACGATGTAGCGGGCGCGGTGGGTGGCGCCGCGTTCGTCGGTGAGCGAGCAGCCCTGCGCGTCGAATTCGACGTCCACGATCCTCGTCCGCTGGCGGATCCTGGCGCCGTACTTCACGGCCACGTTGAGCATCCAGGCGTCGATGTCCTGGCGGAAGTAGTGGCTCTCGAAGTGGCCGGCCCGCGGGAGCAGCGACTGGTGGCATTCCTCCATGCGCTGGCGCTCACCCTCGCGGTGGTACAGGAAGCCGAAGTTCTTCTTGATGCCCGAGGTCGTGGCGACCTTCCCTTGCACGCTCTCGAACGTGGTGAGGTGCTTCAACTCCGGCACGTCGTAGCGCTCGCTCATGAGCCGCATCAGCATCGACGTGTACGGGGTTGTCGACTCCCCGAGGGCGAAGCGCGGGTGGCTGTCGGCGTCGATGAGGAGGACGCTCGCGCCGCCCCGTGCCAGAACTGCGGCCAGAGCGGTCCCGGCGAGCCCGGATCCGAGAATCACCACATCGTTGTCGGGCCGCTCGGCCGACCTTGCGGACTGGGTCACTTGGGGCATGAATCCCTCCGGAACTCGGACCGGCTCTGCTGGATCCGACGGTCCGCAAGGGGGCTCGCGGTGGGCTCGAAGGTGATCTGATGTGTCGGTCAGGGGTGGTTGGTCCGGCGTCGGCCTGTGACTTTCGAGGCGGGGAGACGTCCGGCTCTGGAGTGTCCTGTGAGGGTGTCCTTGTCGACTGTCATGTCGAAGGTCAGGTTCAGCCGCATGGGTTTGGTGATGGCCTGGTTCCAGGTGAGGCGATTGCCGTCGGCTGTGAGGTTGGTGAGGGGTACTTCCTCACCCGCTCCGCGGGCGGTGCCGGTCAACGTGCCGTTGTCCTGCCGGAGTTCGAGCACTGCCTTGATCTTGCCCAGGGGCGTGGCGATCACAAGATCCCACGTGCCTTCCACGTTCATGCTTGTCTTTCCTTACTGACGGTGCGGGGAGTTTCAGAAGCCGACGGAGACGGGGCCTTGGGCGCGCCAGACGGTGCCGCGGCGTTCGTGGGCGAAGAGGTTCTCGACGGCGTGGGCGATCTGCGGGCCCACTTCGCGTTCGAGGAGGTACAGCCCGAGGTCGAGTCCGGAGGTGACGCCTCCTGCGGTGATGAGGTCCCCGTCATCCACGACGCGGGCGCTGACGGCGTGGGCGCCGGTGGCGTGGAGGAGGTCCTGACCGAGGTGGTGGGTGACGGCGTGGCGTCCCTCCAGGAGGCCGGCCATGGCCAGGATGAGCGAGCCTCCGCACACGGCGGCGACGATCACGCCAGGGTCGTCCATGGCTGCTTTGAGCAGCACGGGCAGTTCGGTGGTCAGCGTGCGGCCCAGCAGTACGGGGATGGAGTCGTCGTGCGACCGTTCCCCGGCCGGGGCTTCGGCATCGTGGTCGGGTGTCCCGCCGGGCTCACCGATACGGCCGGACGCTCCCGGGACCAGGACCAGCCCCGCGCGGGCGGGATCGAGGGCGGCGGTCGCTCGCAACGCCAGCCCGCCAGTGCCGCTGACCACCTCCCGCGGGCCCTCGGCGGACACGAGTTCCACGCTCACCGCGCCACAGGCGGCCCCGCCGGCGTGCAGTACCTCGAAGGGCGCGATGACATCGAGCGGATCGAAGCCGTCGAACAGGACGATCTGGGCATGCATGAAGAACTCCTTGACCAGCGACTCACCCGGCCGGCGCCGGGAACGCAGCCGACGCTATGACCTGCCCGCCCCCGTCCCCAGTGGCCTTGGTGCCAGCCTTCAACGGATTGTCGCCAAGCGGCCCATGTCAGAGTCGGCTCTCTGCTACCAAGGCGCCGCCGGTGCTCCGTGGGAGACGCCGTGGCGCCTGACTTGATCAGCGAGGTGGCGTCTGCGTGTTGCTTCGTAGTGCCACTGGACGTGGTCCGGGCATGGATCGAGGCTGATCCGGACGGCCCGGAGCCGCATCCACCCAGGTCAGTCGACGAATACCAGGCGGGAAATCCGGGTTGCAGCGCGGGCACGGATCCCCCCGTTCCGCGAGCGCCCGCAGCGCCTGCTCCCGCGTAGCGCCTCGGTTGCGCTTCCCGGCCATGTGGCAGCCGCCGACGTGGACGTAGACGGCGGGGTGTTTCGACTCAGGCCCTCTTCGATCGGTCAGTCCGGCGCGGGAGGCCATGATCGCCGGATGACGGGCCCGCCAGGAGGCGTGACGTGATCCGTATCAGCCGCGACGTGAAGCTCCAGCAGGCCAGACGACGTCGACGGGGAGGCCGGCGTCGCGTGCCTCCAGGACGGTGTCGGCGGTGCCGCCGCCCTTGGGGTTCGGGGGCGAACCGTTCCAGACAGCGATCAGTCGCTCGGCGCGCTTCAGCAGCGTCCGGTTGGCGTCCGTGTAGGCCGACCGGTTCGCCGTCTCGTGTTCCAGCACCACGACTTCGGCTGCGGATTTCATGAGGCGGTCGAAGGTCTCTGCGTGGTCGGGCTTTACCTTGGTCTGCCGGTAGTCCTTAGAGGGCAGCACGACGACGAGGCGGCCGCCCAGTTCCAGGACGGCTTCGGCGAAGAGGGAGTCGGATCCCTTCGCGATGCACGAGACACCCACCAGACTTCCATCGGCCGCATAGGACTTGAGAGCTTCGCGTAGCGCGTCGCGTACGAGGGGCACGCTGTCTTCGGTCAGGTCCATGTGCCCGGTGACGGCGAGAGTGGTCAAGAAGGGACTCCTTCGGATAGCAGGTTGCGGATCATTGTGCGTGCTTCGACGACGGGCTTGGCTGTGTGGCCGACCGTATGCGGGTACAGCTTGGCGAGTTGCTCGCGGACGCGCCGAGAGCGGCTCGTGGACGCGGCTTGGACCGCCTGCCTGGTGTGCGTGACGGCGCCGGTGAGGTCGCCGGTGAGGAAGTGGCACTCTGCGAGGCCGATGATGTCGAGGGTGTAGCTGCGTCCGGCTTCCGGCCCGCGGACGGCAAGTGCCCGCCGGATTGCGTCAGCGGCCTGGGCCGCGTACGGGCGGGGCTCGTGCCGGGCCAGATCCAGGAGACGACCGCCCGTGACGCCGTTCAGTTCGGCGTCGCCGAAGTAGCTGATCCAGTACGGCTCGTCCTGCCCTGCGTCGGCAAGGTGGTCGGCGGCTTCCTCGGTAGTGCGACGGAAGGCGCTGGTGCGGCCCATCGCCGCGTAAGCCCACGCCTCCCGCGTAGCAAGCATGGCGCCCACGCGAGGCGTGACCTGCCGCCTGATGCCGTGCTGGGCGAGGTGCACCAGTTCGAGAGCGTCGCCGGGCCGGTCGAGGTAGAGCATCTGCCGCGCCATCGCAGCAAGAGTGTTCGCACCGAACAGGGGGTCGTCTCCTGCGTGCGCGGCGCGGAGCGCGAGCCGGTAGTAATCCTGGGCTCTGCGCTGACTGCCAGCGTCCCACGCCATGCTTGCAGCGGTGGCAGACAGTTGGGCCAGGACACGGAGGAGTGTCCGCTCGATGTCCGCGGCCTGGTTCTCGTCGAGGTGGGCGGCCACCTCGTTGAGCTGGCCGATGACGGCCTTGCGGCGCAGGCCTCCGCCGATCTTGTAGGTGCGGAAGGCACGTGCGCAGGCTTCCAGTTCCTCGACATCGCGTCTGCCGAGGCGTCCGTGGCTCCGGCGGTGCTCGACTCGTGGGGCAGGAGCGAGCCAGGCGTCGAGGCTGTCGAGGAAAGCAGCGCCGGTGGTGGCGGCTGCGAGTGCGCGCGTGGCTGTGCGGCGGTCCATCACGAGGTCGCTCCGGGAGAGGTCAGCGGCCAGGTGCACGGTCGCGGACGGCTGCCAGGTGGTCGAGCCGGGGTCGTTCCGTGCTGTCGGCGTGGGTGGGTCGTCGGCTGCGTCGCCCTGTCCGGCCTCCCATGGCCGGTCGGCGAGACCGACCATGCGCCCGGGAATGCGCAGCCCGTCAGCGATGCGGCAGACCACGTCGAAGCTGGTGACCTGCTGCTGCCCGCTGATGATCATGGAGACCTTGCCCGGTGTGAGCTGGCAGGCCGCACCGATGCGGTTCTGCGACAGGCCGCCCCACTTCTTGATGAGCGAGAAAGCCGCGGAGAAGTCGTGCTCTGCCAGGGCTCGGCGTAAATCGTCTCGTTCGAGGACGTCAGGTGCGAGCAGGCCGGGGGTGGTGGCATCCATCAGGGCCAACTTCCGGTGTGATCGTATGCGCTTCGTCGCGCCGTTCCGAATCAGGAACGAGTGTATTACCGCCTCGGTAACCCCCGATGGTCATCCCTGAGTTGCGCGCCAGGGACGAACCTCGATGCATGACAGATCAGCCCCGGCGACCGCGCGAACGGCCCCGGGAGTGGTCAACGCTCAAACCATCGAGGGAGCGTCGACATGACGAACAGTACGGCCCCGAATGGGGCGTTAACACCATCGAGCCCGCCTCCGTCAGGCGGAGTTGAAGCGTGGATTGCCTCCGCGCACTCCTCGCCTGAAGCGGTGTACCAGGAGTTGGACAGTGAGTCCCGACTTGCCCTGATCCCGCTGGGGAAGCTCTTCGACGCGGTCCGCCTGCCTGAGCATCTCGTCCATGGTGTGGCCGAGGTCAGTGACCCGTCCATGGTGAGTGGCTGGCTCGGCTGGATTTTCAACGGCCGGCCGGTCATCCACGACCCCGCGGGGCGCCGGTACTACGCCCTCGTGCCGCCCGGCACGGCCCGCCTCTGGCGAGCGCCGGCCGCGGCCTGTCTCGGTGAGGGCACCTACCTCGGAGTGCCGCGCACCGATCTGACCGAGCCGAAGGAGCACTCCTCGGGCTCGTACTGGGCGGTGCCCGTCACCCGGCCGGGCTGGCTGTGCAGGGCCTCGGATGTGCTGACGTTCGTCCTGGTGGCCGGCTGCCTGACCGATGCGGACTGTGAGGCCGAGTCGTGACCGCGCCCGAGCCGCCTGCCGCCCCCGATGCCCCGCCGGTGGACATCGCCGCGATGCGTGCGCGGGTGGCCGAGGTGCTGCCGCCCGAGGTGACCCCCACCGACCGGGCCGCGCTGGAGGTGCTGACCCGGTCGCTGCGCCACGGCATGCAGTTGCTCATCTCGGAGGTCGAGCGGGCCGCGGCGCACCTGCCTGACGACGACATCCCGCGCTATGTCGCGCTTGCCTGTGTCCGTGAGGCCCGCGGCAAGCTGGACGCCGGTCCCGGGCCGGGACCGTCCGATGCCGCCGCGTACGTGCGCCAGCTCGGCCGGTCGGTGATGGCCCTGTGCGACCACCACATGACGCTCTCCGGCTACAGCGTGTGCCCCGCCTGCGACCAGCTCATCAGGCCGGGCGCAGCGACACAGCCGTACGACCAGGGCAGCCCATCCGGAGGCTCGACCGTCTCCAGCCGCATCCATGACGGCTGCGCCCACGCCGTCCGCCGGACCGGCACCGCCTCCCCGGCATAAAAGGGGCCCATGGCGGCCGTCTCGGGAAAGGGCCGCACCCCACGAACTCCCCTCCGGCCGCTGCTCCTCAAGGCTGCGGCCGGAGGGGCTGCGAGCCGCCACAACAACCAGGAGGCAGCTACACATGACCGCATTACTCGAACCCCCGGCCAACACCGCGCTGGGCGGCGTGACCTTCCTCGAATTGGAGATCACCAGCCGCTGCCAGCTGACGTGTTCCTCGCACTGCTACGCCGAGGCCGGCCCGACCAAGGGCCACGGGACGATGACCGCCGAGGACTGGAAGCAGGTCATCGACGAAGCCGCGCGCGTCGGCGTGACCAAGGTTCAGTTCATCGGCGGCGAGCCGACGCTGCACCCCAACTTCACCGAGCTGGTGGAACACGCCCTGAATCTGGGCTTGGGTGTCCAGGTGTACAGCAACCTGTACCGGGTCCGGCTGGAGCACTGGGCGCTGTTCGAGCGGCCGGGCGTCTCTCTGGCCACCTCGTACTACGCCGACACCGACGACGGACACGACGCCGTCACCGGCCGCAAGGGCAGCCACGCGGCAACCCGCGCGAACATCGTCGAGGCGCTGCGGCGCGGCATCCACGTACAGGTCGGCATCGTCGACGTTCTCGACGGCCAGCGCGTCGACCAGGCGCGCGCCGAGCTCGCAGCGCTCGGGGTGACGGTCATCAACACGGACCGGGTCCGAGGTGTGGGTAACGGCGCCAAGGTCCTGCCGTCCACGTCGGAACTGTGCGGCAACTGCACCCGGGGCCGTGCTGCGGTCATGCCGGACGGCCAGGTCCACCCCCTGCGTGCTGGGGCGCTTCCTTCCTGCCGGCGACGTTAAAGCTCAGGGCTTGGCGGCCGTATTCGCCTCCCCGAAGTGGGCCGAGGTCGCCGCCGCCATCCCGCCCCGTACCCGGGCCGGTTGCACACCGGACGAGGACTCGTGCATGCCCTCGCCTGGCGCAGCCAAGGGAGCCTGCACCCCGGCCGACTCCAACGACTGCGATCCGGCCAACACCGAAGCGTGTGACCCGGCGTATTAGGAGACTCATCCCATGGATTGGGAGACGCACGCGCGGCGCCTGGCGGCAGATACCGTCCGGCCCGAATCCCGCTGGTACGAGCCCTTGGCCAGCACCCCGCGGCACGTGTTCGTGCCCCGCTGGTGGGAAAGCAAAGGCGGCCGGTGGCGTCTGCGGGTCGGCGAGGACGACCCGCAGGCGTGGATGCAAGCGGCTTACACCAACGAGACGTTGGTGACCCGCATCGGTCCGCTGCACGCCGATCACACCGAGTCCGGCACCGTGCCGGAGGGCCTGCCCACCTCGTCCTCCACTCTCCCTGTCCTGGTCGTGGACATGTACCGGCACGCGGTGCTCGCCGACGACTCCCGCGTCTTGGTGACTACCGGGACCGGCTACGGGACCGCGCTCGCCTGCCGACGGATCGGGGCGGAGAACGTCACCAGCGTGGACGTGGACGCGCACCTGGTGGGGACGGCAGGTGCCCGGCTTGAGTCCATCGGCCTGCGCCCGCACATGGCCGTCTGCGACATCACCGGCCCGCTTCCGGGGGAGTACGACCGGATCGTGTCCACAGTGTCAGTGCGGCCCATCCCGCCCTCGTGGCTTACCGCGCTGAAGCCCGGTGGTCGGCTGGTGACCACGATCGCAGGAACGGGACTGATCGTCGTCGCCGACAAGACGAAGGACGGCGGCGCGGTCGGCCAGACCTCCCAGTACCGGGCGGGCTTCATGCGTACGCGGCACGGCGAGGACTACGCGCCCCGGCCCACTGACGAGCTGTGGGAGAAGGTGCAGGGGGCAGACGGCGAGGAGGTGACGACGAGCCGCTATCCGCTGCTGTACCCGCCGGACGCATGGGACGTGTCGTCCATGCTGGCGCTGACCGTCCCGGAGATCGACTACCGCCTGGAGGTGGAGGGCGATACGCGCACGGTGTGGATGCTGCACGCCGACGGCTCCTGGGCCCGCGCCACGGCGGTCGGCTTCCTGGACTCACCGACCGTGCACCAGGGCGGCCCCCGGCGGCTGTGGCGAGAACTGGAGCGCGTTCAGAACCGTCTCAACCGCGAGGGCAGCTTGCCGGTCTACGGGGCGCGGGTCCGGATCGACCCGGAGGGCACCCTCACCCTCTCGCGTGGAGCCTGGTCCGTGACAGTGAACTGATCACCGAGGAAATAGGATTGCCTCGGAGCAAGCGCTCACGTTGGCTGGGCAGCGTGACTGAACTGCGTACCGATCGCCTTGTCCTGCGTCGATGGCGTGACACCGACCATGAACCATGGGCGGCGATGAACGCCGATCCTGAGGTGCGCGAGCACTTGGGCGAGCTGATGACCCGTGAACAGAGCGATGCCTCCGTGGCGCGGTTCCGGGCCGAGTTCGACCGGCGAGGCTATGGGTGGTGGGCCGTCGAGGTACGAGCCACGGGCGAGTTCATCGGTTTTGCGGGCCTGGATCAGGTGGATGAGGGCATGCCGTTCGCGGGAGTGGAGATCGGCTGGAGGCTCGCCCGATCTGCCTGGGGTCAGGGCTACGCGACGGAGGCCGCGCTGACCGTCCTGGCTTACGGCTTCGACACGCTTGAGCTGCCCGAGATCCTCGCCGTGACAACGGCTGCCAACGTCCGATCCCAGGCGGTGATGCGCCGGATCGGCATGACCAGGGATCCGGCCGATGACTTCGACGACCCCACCGCACCGGAAGGACCGCTGCGTCCGAGTGTGCTGTTCCGCATCTCAGCCGCGGTGCACGACCAGGCTCTCCACTCCGTATGACAACTCGTCGACGGTGTCCTCGGGCCTCGGGTGATAGCGCCCCGCGCAGACCGACAGGTTGACGATGAGGAAGGCGTGCCAGTCCGTACCGACGCCGCGTGCGTCGGCGAAGACCTCTCGGCCGTTCAGGAGCCAGATCACGCTCCGCTTGCCGAATGTCACGTTCAGAGTGATCACGCCTCCGGGGCGGACCGCGCTGTCGCGGATGTAACTGCCGCTGTGGCGGACGTGGTTGGTGAGCTCCAGTAGGTCTGGGTTGTCCGGGTGGTACTCGAAGACGTCGACCTCGTTGCCGCCGTCGCGCCAGGTCCAGATCGCCGGCCAGGCACCCAGCTCGACCGGCAACCGGACTCTGGTTTCCAAGCGGTCGCCGGTTCGGACCATGAACGCCTCTGGGCTCTCCTCGGTGGTGAGCAGGCCGGTGTCCCATAGGCCGTCGGGGCGGCGTGTGGCGCGGAAGGTGCCGTTGTGGAAGTAGGTGGGGTCCTGGGTGAGGTGGTCGAGCTTGTCGTCGCCCGGGTTGGTGGGGCCTCCGTCCGGATAGGCCCAGGAACGCCCGGCGACCCACTGGCGATCAGATGTGAAATCTGCGACGAAGACGACTTCACTCACGCCCGGGCTCCCACTCGTCGATCACTTCGCACTTGCTGACGGGGTGATCCCCGCAGCTACGTGCGGCATGCCGAGTTGTGCGAGGGCGGCCCTACTTTCATGCGAACGGGCTAGCAACTCGCCACCCTCAGTTGTTCTGCTGGACCACACCCCGCGTGGAGAGGGTGACCGGGTCGCCGCTGGTGAAGTCGCCCGGGGGGATGCCCGGGTGATGGCCCTCCTCGGCCGCGGGCTGCTCATCGCCGGCGCTGAGGGTGAGGCGCGAGACGATGCGGTAGCGGTCGCCTCGGTAGAGGGAATGGACGTACTCCACCGCGCGGCCGTGGCTGTCCGTGGTGAGCCGCTCGAACAGCAGCGCGGGGGACAGCTCCGGCACCTGGAGCAGTTCGGCCTCGGCTCGGGTGACGACTGTGGGCTCGATGGACTGCACTGCTTCCCTGACCTGGACGCCGTGCCGGTCGTGCAGATGCTCGTAGAGGTCGCCCTGCTGGAGTTCGTCGCTGGTCAGGCCGGGGGCCAGATCGGCTCGCACATGCAGGTGCTCGATGGCCATGGGGATGCCGTCCACGAGACGGAGGCGGGCGACGTAGAGGATCTGCGCGGCGGGGGAGATGCGGAGTTTGCGGCTGATGCGGGCGCCGGCCGCCTGGGTGCTGAACTCCAGGAGTGTGCTGGTCCACACGCCGCCGGCCTGCGGAAGGCTGAACGCGTTCCGCTCGGAGACCAGCTCCTGGGTGATCTTCTCCGCGGCCACGAACATGCCCCGGCCGTGCTCACGGACCAGCAGCCCCGCGACGACCAGTTCGTCGACCGCCGCCCGCAGCGTGGGGCGTGAGACGCCGAGTTCGGAGCAGAGGGCGCGCTCGGAGGGGATGGCGTCTCCGGGGCGTCGCGCCTCGATGAGTTCGAGGATCGCGTCACGGACTCGCTCACGCTTGAGCATCGCGCCGGAGGCTGCCGCGTCGATCTCCATACGGGGCTCTCGTTCGTCGTCGGGAAGTTCGCTGGTCAACTATAGCTGGCCCACTGGTCATCTTACCTGTCATCTGGGCAGGTCCGGGGCTGTTCGGCCCTCTCGGTTCGCCTTCTCGGTAAAACGCCGGTCTGCGGAGGGGGTTGACGGTTCAATTGGTCTATGCCACCTTCAACCCGCCACCCACTGGTAAACACCCGGCAGGCAAGTGGTCAGGTCGGGGTTTCCCTTTCGTTCTCAGGCTCCCCAGAGGTGAACCGTGAAGCACCGCCCCCTTTCCCTCCTCGGCGTCATGCTGCTGAGCGCCGGACTCGTCGCCTGTTCCTCCTCCGACGGAGACCAGAGTGACGGCGGGCCGACCGCCCTCGACGTCTGGTTGATGCGCGACAGCGTCTCCGCGGCCTTCCAGGAGGAGTTCGAGGCCGGTTTCGAGAAGGCTCACCCGGAGATCGACGTCAAGATCCAGATCCAGGAGTGGGAGGGCATCGGTGAGAAGGTCACCGCCGCCCTGGCCAGCAACGACGCCCCCGATGTCATCGAGGTCGGCAACACCCAGGTCGCCCAGTACGCCCAGAGCGGCGGACTGACCGACTTCACCGACAAGGTCGCCGACCTCGGCGGCGACGCCTGGCTCAAGGGCCTCGCCGAACCGGGCGCCTGGGAGGGCAAGCAGTACGGCATTCCGTACTACGCCGCCAACCGGGTCGTCATCTACCGCACCGACCTGTTCGAGAAGGCGGGCATCGACGCCTCGAAGATCAAGACACGTGACCAGTGGCTCGCCGCCACCGAGAAGCTCAACAAGGGCGGCGTGCAGGGAATTTACCTGCCAGGGCAGAACTGGTTCACCCTCGCCGGATTCGTCTGGGACGAGGGCGGGGACCTCGCCGTCCAGGAGGGCGAGGATTGGGCCGGAGGACTGGACAGTCCCGAAGCGCTGAGAGCCATGGAGTTCTACGGACAACTCCAGGCGCTCGGCAAGGGGCCCAAGGACTCCGACGAATCGCGTCCGTTGCAGGCCGAGGTCGTGGCCAAGGGGCAGATCGCCCAGGTCATCGCCACCCCCGGCGGAGCCAACGTCATCGCGCAGAGCAACCCCGAACTCAAGGGCAAGCTGGGCTTCTTCCCCATCCCCGGCAAGACCGCCGACACCCCGGGCGCCGTCTTCACCGGCGGCTCCGACCTGGTCGTGCCCGCCGTCGCCGCGCACCAGGACGAGGCGTACACCTTCATCAAGGAACTCACCGGTGACGCCTGGCAGCAGAAGCTCGCACTCGCGATGAGCTACGTCCCGAACAAGACCACCCTGGCCGACGCCGTCGCCTCCGACCCCGGTGCCGCGGTCATGGCAGTCGGCGCCGCGCAGGGGCACGCCACGCCCAACACGCCCCAGTGGGCCGCGGTCGAGGCCAAGAACCCCATCAAGGACTACATGACGGCCGTACTCACCGGCCGGAACGCCAAGTCCGAGGCAGCCAAGGCGTCCCAGTCCATCACCACCACGCTCAACAGCGGTTCCTGACTGATGCTCGCCAAGTCCTACAGCCGACCGTCCCGCAGCCGCACTCTCGGCCCCTACCTGCTGATCGCACCGGCAGTCCTGGGCATGCTCTACCTCCTGGTCTATCCCTTCGGCCGGGCCCTGCTCATCTCCTTGCAGGACTTCCGGCTGCGCGAACTCATCAAAGGCGACGCCGAGTTCGTGGGGCTGCGCAACTACCAGACCCTGCTGACCGACCCGAGGTTCTGGGAGGTCGTCCGCCGCACGTTCCTGTTCATGGCCGTCAACGTCGCCGCCATCATGATCCTCTCGACACTGGTCGCCCTGATGATCGAACGGCTGGGCCCCTTCGGCAGGGCCGTGGTCCTCAGCTCGCTGGTCCTGGTGTGGGCGGTGCCCGTCGTGGCCGCCACCACCGTCTTCCAGTGGCTGTTCCACTCGGAGTTCGGCATCGTCAACGAAACGCTCACGAACCTCGGCTTCACCGCCTACGAGGGCTACACCTGGTTCGCCAACGGCAGCGCCGCGTTCACGATCCTCGTCGTCCTCATCGTGTGGCAGTCGGTGCCGTTCGCCGCCATCACCGTCTACTCGGCCCTCACCACCGTGCCCGAAGAGCTCTACGAATCCGCGCGCCTCGACGGCGCCGGCGCCATGCGGATCTTCCGCTCCGTGACGTTTCCTCTGGTGAGACCGATCTTCATGCTCGTTCTCTCACTCGAAGTCATCTGGACCTTCAAGGCGTTCGTCCAGATCTGGGTGATGACCCGGGGCGGCCCCGGTGACGCGACGACGATCCTGCCGGTCTACGCCGTGCAGACCGCCCTTGCCAACCAGCGCTACGACCTCGGATCGGCCGCCTCCATGGTCACCGTCCTGCTCATGAGCGGCGTCCTCGTCCTCTACTTCCGCCAACTGTTCCGCCAGGAAGGGGAGCACCTGTGACCACGACCCGCAGGACCGCCGCCCCACGGCGCGCACTACGCCGGCTTCCGCTCAACGCCGCGGCCACCCTGACCGTGGTCCTCTGCCTCTTTCCCGTGTACTGGATGGTCGCGACCGCCTTCAAGCCGTCCCGGGACATCCAGTCCTACGAACCCCGCCTGATCCCCAGGGAATGGACCTTCGAGCACTTCCGCACAGCGGTCCAGGCCGACAGCTTCGCCTTGTTCTGGCGCAACAGCATCCTGGTCACCCTCAGCGCCGTCCTCCTCGCGCTGGTCGTCGCGCTAGGCGCCGCCTACGCCGTGGCCCGGCTGCGCTGGCGCGGCCGCCGCCAGTTCATGCTGGCGGTGTTCATCGCCCAGATGGCGCCGTGGGAATCACTGATCATCCCGATCTACATCATCTCCCGCGACACCAACATGCTCGACCGGCTGCCGACGCTCACCCTCATCTACTTCATGATCACCCTGCCGTTCACGGTGGTGGTCCTGAGAGGCTTCATCGCCGGCATCCCGCCCGAACTGGAGGAGGCGGCGCAGGTCGACGGCTGCACCCGGGTGGGCGCCTTCCGCCGGATCGCGTTCCCGCTGCTCGCCCCGGGACTGATGGCCACCTCGCTCTTCGGATTCATCACCGCCTGGAACGAGTTCACCTACGCCAACTTCCTCATCATCAAGCAGCAGGACAGCCGCACACTGCCGGTCTGGCTCTCCTCCTTCCAGACCACCTTCGGCACGGACTGGGGCGCCACCATGGCCGCCTCCACCCTCTTCGCCCTGCCCGCGCTGATCGTCTTCCTCGCACTCCAGCGCCATGTGACCTCGGGCCTGACAGCCGGAGGAGTCAAGGGCTAGCAGGCCCCCCACCGAACACCGGAGGCAAAGCCCCGTGGACCTGTCCCATCCCGTACGCCCACGCCCTGATCTCGCGCTTGTTCCCCGCCCCAGCAAGCTCTCCGCACGCCCCGGCCGATTCCGGCTCGACGACACCACACGACTGCGCGTCACCCCTGGCGCCGAACCGGCGGCCGACCTCCTGCGCTCCTATCTCGTGCCCGCATCGGGACTGCGCCTGGAGCACGCCGAGGACGGCACCGTCGTCCTCGCCCTCGACCCCGCGCTCCCGGGACTGGGCGAGGAGGGGTACGGCCTGACCGTCTCCGCCCACCAAGTGCTGCTGCGCGCCGCCCACCCGACCGGGCTGCTGCGCGGCGTCCAGACGATCCGTCAACTTCTGCCCTACGAAGCCCTGTCGGCGCCGTCGGAGGCCATTGAGCTGATCGGGGCGGAGATCACGGATGTGCCCACCCACCCCTGGCGCGGCATGCTGCTCGACGTCGCCCGCCACTTCCAGCCGGTGTCCTACCTGCGCCGCTTCGTCGACCTCCTCGCCCTGCACAAGCTGAACATGCTGCACCTGCACCTCACCGACGACCAGGGCTGGCGGATGCCGGTGGCCGCCTACCCCAGGCTCACCGAGATCGGCAGCCGACGGACCCAGTCGATGGTCGGCCCCGCAGGCAGCAACCACTTCGACGGCCGTCCGCACGGCGGCTCGTACACCCGCGCAGAACTGACCGGACTCATCGCCTACGCGGCCGCACGAGGAGTGACGGTGGTGCCGGAGGTCGGTGTGCCGGGCCACGTACGGTCCGCGCTCGCCGCCTACCCCGAACTGGGCAACCGCCCGGACATGCCGCTCGACGTGTGGACCCACTGGGGCGTGTGCACGAACGTGCTCGGCGTCGGCGACCACGTCCTCGAATTCTTCCGCACTGTTCTGGACGAGGTGATGGACGTCTTCCCCTCCCCGTACATCCACATCGGGGGCGACGAAGTCCCCACCGAGGAATGGGAGGCCAGCCCGGCCGCGATCGCCCGCGCCGCGCAGGAAGGGCTGTCCGGCCCGCGGGAGCTGCACGGCTGGTTCCTGGCCAAGATGGCCGGCCACGTCGTGCGGGCGGGCCGCCGCCCCATCGCCTGGGCCGAGGACGGCAGCACACTGCCCCCGAGCTGCACGGTGATGAGCTGGCGCACACCGCGGCACGCCTGGGCGGCCGCCCGCAAAGGACACGACGTCATCCACGCCGACCACCGCTCCACCTACTTCGACTACGCACGCGATCTCGGCCCCGGGGAACCTCCCGCCCAGCCGGGCCACGCCGTCGACCTGCGAACCGTGTACGGCGTGGACCTCGTGCCGCCCTCCGACGAGCCACTGCTCGCCGGGAAGGTCCTGGGCACCCAGGGGCAGCTGTGGACCGAGTTCGTGCCGACACCCGAACACATTGAGTACCTCACCTACCCCCGCCTGTGCGCCCTCGCCGAGCGGGCGTGGGGCTCCACCTCCACAGACGACTGGCCGGACTTCCGGACCCGGCTGGACGGGCACCGCGCGCGACTGACCGCGCTCGGCGTACCGCACGACACCCTCCGGGACCGGACGGCACACGCCCCCGTGTGAAGCCGTCCCAGCTCCACCCGCACACCCCCCACGATCCCTCCCGCGGATGGCGGGAGCGAACGAAAGGAAACTGTCGGATGAGTACCCGTGCCAACCGCCGCGGCAGCCGCGCGGCCCTCGCCCTGACCGCCGTCGTCGGCAGCTTGGCCCTGGCGGCCGTCCCCCTCACCACCGTCACCGCGTCCGCGGCGTCGGGCGACGGCCTGGCCGTCCAGTACCGCACCAGCGCCAGTGGTGCCACCGCCGACCAGTCCGAGCCGTGGTTCAAGGTGCGCAACACCGGCACCACCACCGTCCAGCTGAGCCAGGTCAAGATCCGCTACTACTTCAAGGCCGACTCCCCGAGCGCCTCGTACCGCTTCGCCTGCTCATGGGCGGTCAAGGGCTGCTCGGCGATCACCGGCACCTTCGGCACGCTCGCCAACCCCACCGCCACGGCCGACCGCTACCTGGAGATCGGCTTCACCTCCGCGGCCGGCTCCCTCGCCCCCGGCGCCGACACCGGCGACATGCAACTGCGCTTCTACCAGTCCAGCTGGCAGACCCTGACGCAGAGCGACGACTACTCCTTCAACGGCACCCAGACCGCCTACGCCGACTGGAGCAAGGTCACCGCGCAGCTGTCCGGCGCCAACGTGTGGGGCACCGCCCCCGCAGGGAACGAGCCGACCGACCCGCCGACCGACCCGCCCGGCGACAGCGGCCAGACCCTGTTCGACGACTTCTCCTACACCTCGCACACCGACCCGGCCCTGTCCAGCCACGGCTGGAGCGTCCGCTCCAACTCCGGTGGCCCCGGCGTCCCCGGCGCCACCTGGGACCCCTCCAAGGTCACCTTCGCCAACCAGAGCGGCAACACGGTGATGAACCTGGAGACCTCCAGCGCAGGCACCGGCTCCAGCACCACCCACACCGAAGTCCTCACCAAGGCGACGAAGTTCAAGAACGGCACCTACGCGGCCCGGGTCAAGTTCTCCGACGCCCCCAAGTACGGCCCCGACGGCGACCACATCGTCCAGACCTTCTTCACCATCAACGACCTCAAGGCCCCGATGGCCGACGACTACGCCGAGTACGACTTCGAGTATCTGCCCAACGGCGGCTGGGGCGAGCCGGCGAACATCCTGTACACGACCTCCTGGGAGACCTACAACCCGGACCCGTGGCAGGCGGTCAACCAGCACAGCGAGAGCAGGACCAGCTACGCCGGCTGGCACGACCTCGTCGTGACCATCGACAACAGCCGGATCACCTACTACATCGACGGCCAGCACTTCGGCACACATGACGCCGCCTACCTGCCCGAGCGGCCCATGTCCATCAACTTCAACCAGTGGCTGATCGACCTCAACGGCCAGACGTCGACCACCCCGCGCGCCTATGACCAGCAGGTCGACTACGTCCTGCACGTCAAGGACCAGGTCCTCACCCCGGCTCAGGTCTCCGCGAAGATCACCTCCCTGCGCAACGCCGGGACGACCTTCGTCGACGAGGTCCCGGCGTCCTGAACACGGCGCTGCCCCCGGGATGTGCAACTCCCGGGGGCAGCGTGTCCGTTCAGTCCAGCGGCTCGATCCAGATGTTGCGGTAGCGGACCTTGTTGCCGTGATCCTGGAGGCGGATCGCGCCCGCCATTGCCGTCTCCGGTGCGCCGCCGCCGGTGGGGGAGGTGATGGCGACGTCGTCGTGGACCGTCTTGCCGTTCCACATCATCGTCACCCGGGCGTCGGCGGTCTTGTCACCGGCGTCGTTGTAGCGGGCGGCATGGAAGACGATGTCGTACGACTGCCAAGTCTCCGGCGCCAGCGCCGCGTTGACGTCCGCCGCCTTGCGGCTGTAGATCGACGCGGCCTCGTTGTTCGCCAGGTCCGTGTCGCCGTACGAGTCCAGGATCTGGATCTCGTAGCGGTCCTGGAGATAGACACCGCTGTTGGCGCGGTCCTGGCCGGTCACGTCCGGTGGCAGGTTCGGCAGCCGGAACTCCACGTGCAGGCGGAAGTCGCGGTAGGCGGTCTTGGTACGCAGATCGCCGCAGCACACCTCCATGCCGCCGTCCGCCAGCAGCGGCCACTGAGCCGCCCGGCCCGAGGTGTGCTGCCACAGCGACCGGTCCTCACCGTCGAACAGAGTCACCCGCTCACCGGACTTGTGCACCGTGATCAGGTCCAGGTTGACGTGCCCGTCGTCGCCGGGGTCGTTGCGGTAGGCGATGGTGTTGGTCCCGGCCCGCAGAGTGAGCTTCTCCGCCTGTGTCGACCAGGTCTCCCAGTCGCCGGTGCTGAGCAGCCGGGTCTGTCCCACCTTCGCGCCGTTGACGGCGACGCTGATCGCCTTGGTCCCGCTGAACGGGTTGGGCCCGTTGGAGTAGCGCAGGCCCACGTCGTACGAGCCGTCCTCGGGGACGTCGACGGTGAACGTGGTCGTCGCGCCCTGCGCGCCGTAGCGGTCGACGAACGACGCGCCCGAGAAGCCGCCGTGGTCGGTGTTGGTTCCGGCGCCGCCGCTGAGGGCGGCCTCTTCGGCTTCGTACAGCGTCGTCCGTGGGTGAGCGCTGGTGAGGTTGTTCAGCGTGTACCAGGCTTCCGTGCTCCACAGCGATTCGCCCGAGGCGGAGCTGAAGGGGCGCGGGGAGCGGACGTGGACGACGTGGCCGGGCTTGAGGCCGGCGATGCTGAGCCGCACCTTCTTGCCGTCCCGGGACAGGGATGCCGAGCGGACGGTGAGGGTCTCCTCGTCCACCTTGGGGCCGCCGTAGGCCGGGGTGGGCACGTAGCGCCACTGCTTGACCCGGTAGCGGTCCGCCAGCTTGTCGGCGGTTTCCTGCGACAAGGGCTGTGTGTACGTCAGCTCGAAGCCGCCGTCGACGGCCCGCATGGACAGGATGTCAAAGGCGTTGCCGCCGTTGGACGTGAGTTTTTGCAGGCCGTACGTCAGCTTGCCCTCCTGGCCCCAGTTGCCGCCCGCGCCGAGGCCGCCGGCGTAGATGGCGCCGTCCGGTCCGCGGCTGATGCGGGTCACGCCGGCCTCCAGGCCCTGGGTGTGGCGGAAGACGGCGCCCTGGTACTCGCCCTTGACCTTCTCCAGGTAGGCCCGCTGGAGCCCGCCGTAGGTGACGTCTCCGAAGAGCATCTGGCCCGCGTAGCGCCCCTTGGTGACGTAGATCGGGGTGCTGGGGGAGTTGGCGATCTCGTTCTGCGGGAGCCACAAGACCGGCTGGGTGACGGGGTTCGCGTCGAACGGGCCGTCGGGGTTGGTGTAGTGGTTGAAGAAGCGGTCCTGCTTGATGCGTACCAGTTTGGAGGCCGGCAGCCAGCCGCCCTGGTTGTCGGTGACGAAGAGGTCGCCCTGGGGGCCGAAGCCGATGCCGTTGGGGGTGCGCAGACCGCCCGCGATGTAGGAGACCTTGCCGGTCTTGCGGTTGACCTTGATGGTCGTGCCGCGGTTGGCCGCGGGCTGCGGATCGGTGGTGGCGCCGCCGTAGTTGATGGCGACGGAGAGGTTCAGATAGAAGAACCCGTCCCGGTAGAGCAGGCCGAACGCGAACTCGTGGAAGTTGCCGCCGTACGGCCAAGTGGCCACGGTGCGCGTGTCGTCGATGACGTCGTCGCCGTTGGTGTCCGTCAGTTCGGTCAGCTCGTGCTTCTGCGAGACGTAGAGCTTTCCGTCGACGTACTTGATGCCCATCGGCTCCTTGAGCCCGGAGGCGATCTTCTTCGTGGTCACCTTGTCGGGGCCGGTGGCGCCGGTGACATGGTCGAGCAGGTACACCTCGCCCGCCGTGGCCTGCGAGCCGCCCCAAGTGGTCACCGCGAGTCGGTTGTCGGGCAGCCAGTCCATCGCGGTGATCTGCGGTTCGAAGCCCGCGGGGCGCAGATCAGTCAAGTCGTAGTCGGGGTGGACCCCGGTCAGCGGCAGGCCGTCGCCCGGGCTGTCGAAGGCGCCCTCGCACTCCTTGCGTCCGGGCGCCGTCACCCGCACCACGTCCGCCTCCGTGCTGAGCACCGAGTTGGGCACCAGGGCGAACTCGGAGGCACCGGGCGGCTGCCAGGCCAGGGTGACCTGTTGCCCGCCGCCGCGCTCGAAGTGGTCGATGCGCAGCGAGTGGTAGCCGGCGGTCAACTCGACCGTCCCGTCCTTGGGCTCCGCGCCGTGCAACCCGTCGTGGTCGATGACGAGTTGGTCGTCGATCAGCAGCTGTGAGCCGTCGTCGCTGGTGAGCCGGAAGGTGTACGTGCCGTCCTGCGGCACGTTGATGTTGGCGGTGACCTGGCTCACGAAGTTGGATTCGAAACCGAAGTCCTCGGCGGTGGAGAAGTCGATGTCCGGTTCCAGCTTGTCGATGTTCGGGGTCTGGCCGGGCTTGAGCGTGCAGAGCTCGTCCAACGGGATCTGCACGTCGAAGACGCGCAGCGTAACTCCCGGTTCCTGCGGGGGCAGTTCGGAGGCGGTCGGCTGCGGATCCGCGTTCGCCGGGCCAGTGGTCAGGCTCAGGGCCGCGGTGCAGCAGATGAGCGCGGTGGTCAGGGTGCGGCGGAAAGCGCGTCTTCGCGGGGGCTGTGTGCGCATGCGTCCTCCTCGCGGACCGTACGGCGTACGGAGCCGGGCTGCGGGTGATGGGTGCAGCGGGATGGAGCGGGGGTGTCGCCGGAGGGTGGAGCGGAATGCCGTGGCGCGCGGGACACGTTAGGAGACTTCTTCTGGTGCGTCCATATCTTTGTACGCATGCAGTACAAAGATTGATGTGGGGAGGACGAAGTGCCGGTGATCGGCCACATGGGATGCCGCCAGACGCAAAGCTGCCGTGCCCCATGGCGAACGAGACGCCCGCGGGGCACGGCGATGTGCTGCGAACTCAAGGGCCCAACCGGTGTGTCAGCCCTTGTGGTTGGTCAGTCGGACTGCTTCGGGGCTTCTTCCTCGGCCGGGGCAGGAGCGGTGTCCGGGCCGTTGTCCGGACCCGTGTAGAAGACGGAGTTGCCCTGCTTGCTGCGCTGGGCCTGGCTCTTGGCGACGAGGCCTTCCAGCGTCGTGCGTACGACCGTTGTCTTGATGTTGCGCTCGGGATGCTGCCGCCCGAGTTCGGCGGTGACTTCGGCGGCAGAACGAGGCTCGCCCTGACCCGCCAGGTGTTCGCGCACGAGTTCCACGAGTGTGGGTGACGCGGACGACGCTGCCGCTGCCGTAGCGGCGCTCTTCCTGCTGGTCCGCTTCCGGGGTTCGGTGCCGGTCTTCTTGTCCTTCGTGGGCTTGGCCGCGCTCGATCGCTTGGTGCGCGGCGCGGGCACCGTGGAGGCGGACTTGGCCTCGGGGGCGGAGGGAGTTGCCGAAGCACCGAGCGCCTGCTGAATGCTCACAAGGACTGTGTGGTCCTGCCGCAAGGCGGCCAGCTGAGTTTGCAGCGTTTCGATCTCGCCGCCAATACGCTCCTGCTCCTTGAGGTTGCGCTCAAGGTCACCGGCCACTTGGGCGCTGTACTGCGACGTCAACTCGCTCGGTTCGACGGTGCTTTCGGACATGGTGCTCACATCCTTGCTCGAAGCCGAGGTCACGCGGAGCAGCGAGCCTGCGGCGTATGCGAAATCTAACGCGTGTGTCTGTTCTGCCTGGTCTCGTGTCGGCAGCGGCAGTTACTGCCGCACAGTGGTGTTGTAGCGATAGTACGGAAGACACCTGTGTTCGTCTCTTCGCCATCACTGAGACACCCCGTACCGGCGTGGCCGGCTGCTTCACTGCGCGGGCGGCTGGGGGTGCTCCGTGGGGAATTCCTGGGTACCGAGTACGCGCAGGAGGTCGAGTCGTTCGCGGGTGTCGGCGTCTGCCGGTGTGAGGACCAGGAGTTGCTGTCCTTGGTCGGGGGTGACCAGGGTCTCGCAGTCCATCAACAGGCGGCCGACCCGCGGGTGGAGGAGGGTTTTGCGGTCGGCGCGGCGGACTGCCACCTCGTGCTCGGCCCACAGGCGACGGAAGTCGGCGCTGGCTGCCTGTAGCCGGTCGATGAGTCCGGTGACCGTGGCGTCGCCCGAGCGGCGGCCGGCGGCCGCGCGCAGGTCGGCCACGAGTTGACGGGCGTGGCGCTCCTGTTCCTCGGGCGGACAGACGGCGCGGGTGGCGGGCTCGGTGAACCAGCGGTGGATGAGGTAGCGCCGGTCACCGGAGAGGGATGTCTGATCACCCATCAGGAGGAGGGCTGTTCGGTTCTGGGCGAGGATCTCGCCGAGGTCGGACAGCACCAGGGCCGGGGTGTCGCCGAGCAGGTCGAGCATGCGGATCAGTCCCGCGCGGGCCATGCGTGCCACTCCCTCGGCGGGCGGAGGGCGGTGCCCGGCGAGGTGGAACAGGTGGTCGCGCTCGTCGTCGGACAGACGCAAAGCTCGTGCCAGCGCGCCGAGCAGCTGGGGCGAGGGCTGGCTGCTACGGCTCTGCTCGAGCCGTACGACATAGTCCACCGACACGCCGGCGAGCATGGCCACCTCTTCCCGGCGCAGGCCGCTGGTGCGGCGGCGGGGTCCGTCGGCGAGGCCGACCTCGGCCGGGCGGATCGCCTCGCGGCGGCGGCGCAGGAAGTCGGCGAGCTGGTCACGCTGCATGACCCCAATGGTCCCTCGCGGAGGGCGAGCCGATCCAGGGAGTGGCTCTCCCATGATGAACGCTCCGCTCCCCGGCACCACAGGTGCGGACGCACAGTGGGGCAGAGGCCGACGACGAAGGAGAACGTCATGCAGACACGAACCCTGGGCAGCAGCGGCCCGGCCGTCTCCGCGCTGGGCTTGGGCGCGATGGGGATGTCGGGCGTCTACGGCGCGGCCGACCGCGCGGAGAGTGTCGCCACCGTGCATGCCGCGCTGGAGGCCGGCATCACGCTCATCGACACCGGCGACTTCTACGCCATGGGCCACAACGAGTTGCTGCTCGCCGAGGCACTCCGCGGCCGGGAACGGGACCGCTACCAACTGAGCGTCAAGTTCGGCATGTTGCGTGGGCCCGGTGCGCAGTTCGGTGGGCATGACTGCCGTCCCGAGGCGGTGAAGAACTTCCTCGCCTACTCGCTGACGCGGCTGGGCACCGACCACATCGACATCTACCGTCCTGCCCGGCTGGATCCGGCGGTACCCATCGAGGAGACGGTGGGAGCGGTGAAGGAGATGATCGAGGCAGGTCATGTGCGGTACCTGGGGCTCTCGGAGGTCGATGCGCCGACGATCCGCCGGGCACACGCCGTGCACCCGGTCGCCGACCTGCAGATCGAGTACTCGCTGATCTCCCGCGCGGTGGAGGCGGACGTCCTGCCGGTGCTGCGGGAGCTGGGCATCGGCCTGACCGCGTACGGCGTCCTGGGTCGTGGCCTGATCTCCGGGCACTGGTCCGCCGACCGGAGCCGCGGCCCGGGCGACAGTCGCGCCTTCAGCCCGCGCTTCTCGGACGGGAACGTGGAACACAACCTCGCCTTGGTGGAGGCTCTGCGGCGGGTCGCCGAGGCGAAGGGGTGCACCGTCGCCCAGCTGGCCATCGCCTGGGTGGCGGCGCAGGGCGCGGACATCGTGCCGCTGGTCGGTGCGCGTACTCGCGTACGGCTGGCCGAGGCGCTGCCCGCGATGGAACTGAACCTCACCCCCGACGACCTCGCCGAGATCGAGAAGGCGGTGCCGCTCGGCGCGGCGCGCGGTGACCGGTACCCGTCCGCGTTCATGTCCGGCCTCGGCGTGGGCAACTGAGACCGGCGTCGGCCAATGAGTCCGTCAGACCCTGATCCGGCAGCCGCATCCGATGAGTCAGGGCGAGCCGGATCAGGGGCTGACGGACGGACCGTCAGTCCTCCAGGCGGACGGGCATCAGGATCGAGAAGGTGCCCTCGTCGTCGGGCCGGCGGAGCGCGATGGGTGCGGTGGGAGCGCTGACCTCCAGAATCAGTCGGTCCCGGGCTCCGGCGTCCAGTGCGTCCAGCAGGAACTCACGGTTGACCGCGACGCGGTTCGGGGCGTCCTGACCGTCGGCGCAGAGGGCCACCGTGCCGCCATCCTCCACGCTGAGCACGCTGAGGTCGTGCGCTGCCCCCTCTCCGGAACGGACAGGACCGGTCTCCAGGGCCTTGCGGAAGTCCGCCACCTCGACGACGGTGCGGCGCTCCGCGGACTGGGGGAGGAGACGCCGGTAGTCCGGGAAGTCGTGGTTGAGGCACTGACCGGCCGCCTGCCTGTCCCCAGCCTCCAGCGTCACACGGTCACCGTCGACGGAGAGCCGCACGGGTCCTACGCCGTCCAACAGCGCCCGCATCGCGTCAACGAGCGGTGTGGGGACGATGACCTGCACACGGTTCCCGTCGTGCCCGTCGACACCCGCCTGCGCGACAGCCATGCGATACCGGTCGGTGGCCACGACGTGGAGGCTCTCGCCCTCGATGTCGAACAGGACCGCGCCGAGCATCGGTAGGTCCGGATCGGTACTCGCCGCGAACCGGACCGTGTCCAGTGCGGCTGCCAACTCGGGCGCGGCGACGGAGAGTCGGACGGTGGCGGTGCGCAGCGAAGTCATGTCATTCTCCCGATGATCGAGTAGTGCTCGGAGCGCGGAGAATTCGATGCGGGCATCGGACAGTCCCTGTTGCAGGCGGCGCAGGTGTGCCTTGAGCAGTTCACGGACCAGATCGGTGTCCGGGCCGGACCAACTGGCCAGCACCAGCCGGATGTCCGCAAGGGGCATCCCGGCCCGGCGCAGGCGGGCCAGCAACCGGGCCTCGTCGAGCTGCTCGGGTTCGTACCACCGATAACCGCTCACCGGATCCACCCAGGCCGGGACCAGCACACCGGCACGGTCGTAGAACCGCAGGGCGCTCACGCCCAAGCCGCTGTCGCGGGCCATCTCGCCAATGCTGCGCATGTCGTTCTCCACGCCCTGAACTCTGAACCCTTCACAAGGTCGAGGGTCAACCACACTCGGGCGACGTCTGCTGCGGCTTCCTCCGCTCTCCCTCCGGCGTGAAGGTGAAGGACCGCCGGAACGGCCCCTCGCCGAAGCGCACCGCGAGAAGGAGGGGTTGCTCGTGGTCGGGCGGCCACGAGTCGGTCTCGGACGCGGTGCCGTTCCACAGATGGAAGACAACCATCGGCTGCGTCGGATCCTCGCTGAGGTAGCCAAGCGTCTTCCCGTACAACGGATTACTCCCTCCGAACAGCACTGAGGGAGCACCGAACTCCACCGTCACGTCCGGCCACGTGCGGTCCTCCGCGGCCCACTGCCGCACACGACCTCTGAGGGCGTCGTACGCTCCCGCTGCGAGCACCTCGTCCGGCTTGAGCCAGCCACGCCGCTGCGCGAACTCGGCGTACACCGAAGCCATGCCGTACTCGTAGTTCCGTCCCGGTATCAGGTCGCAGAAGGCCCCGGCCACGCCGATAGAGGTCCAGAGCCCGCGGTCTTCCCACTCTCGCTGCTGCTGATCGATTGCCTCGGGCTGACGTTCAACGAACAGCAGGTGATCGATCAGGATCCGAAGAGCCATCTCGCCGCCGAACATCCCGGGCCGGCGGAGCGCGAGGTTGAGCTGGTCGACGAGGTGAGTGTGTATCTCTTCGGCTGTGGCAAGCGAGTTGGGAAGGGGCACGTGCACAGTCTCCCGTATCCGGGAGCCACCCGATTGCGACGACGGCCTCCGTTCAGAACAGAGGCGTCGCGAGCAGCGCCAGCGCGGGCGGCAGGCCTTGGCCCAGGGCGCCGCGCCACAGGCGCGGGAAAGAGACGACGAAGATGATCGCGGAGGCGATCAGGAACGCGCAGAGATAAATGATCAGGGTGCGGCCGACGGTGACATCGCCGGTGTGCAGGGCCGTGACCCCAGCGACGAGGCCGAGGCCGAGGAGGACGTTGTAGGCGGCGACCCCTGAGCGCCACAGGGTGACTTCGGGTGCGTCGGCGGCAGAGGTCGTGAGGAAGATGCGGACCGCAGGACGGTCGTAGAAGAACCGTTCCAGGGTTCCGACGACGATGTGGGTCAGGGCCGCGATGACGGCGAATACCTGGGTCACGAGGTTCACGGTCCGGAGTGTCCGCCTTTGTTCGCAGATCGGCAAGAGCGCTGGAGCTTCTACGAGGCGGGCTGGGCGGCAACGGCTCGGCGGTGACTGACCAACCGGCGTTGGATCAGCGCCCGGTCGAGCCGTCGATCAGCTCGCGGAGGATGTCCGCGTGGCCCGCGTGACGGCCGGTTTCCTCGATCATGTGGGTGAGTGCCCAGCGGACGCTGGGAGCGGCGCGGTCCTGCTGTGGTCGGGGGAGTGGTGCGCCGAGGTCGGTGCACGTGTCGAGCACGGTGTTCGCGCGCTGGACCACCTCTCGATAGCGGGCCACGACATCGGCCACGCTGTCCGTCGGCGCGGCCTTGAACGTCGCTTTCCAGTTGGTGACTTCGTCCCCGAGGAACATGGCGCGCTCGACGAAGGTCAGGTGGTTGAGCAGGCCGAGCAGGTTCGTACCCGACGGCACTCCGGCCGTGCGCACCTGCGGTTCGGGGGCGCCGTCGACCTTCGCGGCGATCGACGTCCGGAGGTAGTCGAGGAATCCGCGCAGGACCTCGATCTCGCTGTTCGCGGTCCGGGGTGGTGGGGTGTCGCGGCGGCGGGTGGTGTTGGGCATGGGGGTCTCCTTGCCTTCGCAGGGCCGGCCGCGGAGTCAGGTCGTCCGGCGGATGAGGAGGATGTGGTCGGTGACCTCGGCGGTGCGCCCGCCCGGTCCCGTCGCGATGCGACGAAGGACGTCGGCCCGCTCGACCGTCCACATGTCCGGGTCCAGACCGATCTCTGCGGCGACTTCCCGCGGGCTCGGATAGTGAATGTCGGGGTCCTGGTTCCACGACCACGGCGCGGCCGAGCCGTGGTCGACGACCAGCAGTCGCCCGCCCGCGCGCAGTGCGTGCGCGGCCGAGCGCAGGACCGCTGACCGGTCCAGGTCGAAGGGGGTGTGCAGGTAGAAGGCGCAGATCAGGTCGAATTCGCCGGACGGGAAAGACTCCTGCAAGTCGTGCCGCACCGCCGTCACGCGCTCGCCCAGGCCGTGTGAGCGGGCGAGGGCAGCGAGCCGCTCCACCGCCACCGCCGAGATGTCGACGGCTGTGACCCGCCACTCCTGGCGGGCGAGCCACAGCGCGTCGCCGCCGTTGCCGCAGCCGAGGTCCAACGCGTCACCGGGCGGCAGGTCGGCCACCGTCTCGGTGAGGCGAGCATTTGGCTGGGGGCCGTCGGCCACCCCTCGGGCCGCGTAGACGCCATCCCAGAAAGCGACCGCATCGGTGGTGCTCATCGAGGCTCCTTGTGTCGGCATGCCCTCAGTCTTGCGAGCCGCCCAAGGATTGGCGCGGAATCTTGCTGTTTTGGCAAACCAGCCTAATGCTCCAGCCGTAGTTGTGGATCTTGGAAGTTGAGGTGGTTCCGACGGGTGCGCCCACCGGTGATCATCGGGTGTGAGGACAGAAGATCAGACGGTAGCCGTAGGCCACGGCGTAGGCCCTGCCCGTTGGGACGAGGAGTTCGAGGAGCTGATGGAGCGCATAGCCGGGCGGCTCGCCTGTTCTGAACCCCGGCGTCGGGTAGGGAAGTTCGTTCGCGGACTGCCAGCTGTTGATCCGCCGCGACCGCACTACCGGCGAGGCGGCCTATTACCGCTGCCCGCCCAGGTCCGCGTCGCCGGAATCCGCTGGAGGGTCGAGTAGACCTTCCAGGCCAGCAAGGGCCTCGCCGGACTGGACGAGCACCAGGTCCGCCGCCGTACTCCCTGGCTGCGCTGGGTGACCCTCGCGATGCTCGCCCACGCTTTCCTGGCCGTCATCCGTGCCGACGAGCACCGCGAACACCCCGCCCGCGCCCGCGACTGCCACTACCGCCGACGCGAGGCCACAACATGAAGATCCACAACTGCGGACGGAGTCTTAATTGACCGGCGGTAAGAAGCAACACACCGAAGTCAGCGCGGCTCGAGGGCCCCTCAGGCCGCCATCAGCGCCGCCAGGGCGCGGTCCATCGCGGCGTTGAACTCTTCCGGCGTCAGCGGCAGCCGGGACTTGACGTCCCGACTCCATTGGTCGGCGAGGACCTCGGCGGAGCCCGCCTCGACACCGTCGAGCGCCGCGTCGGCCAGGTCCGACGGAGCGATCTTGTCCACGGGCCAGCCCGCCGCCATGTCGGTGTCGGCCAGGCCGAGGTGTACTGCTGTGACGAGCGTGCCCTGCTCGGCGAGCTCCAGGCGGACGCCGTTGGTCATGGCCCAGGCGGCGGCCTTGGTCAGGTGGTAGGCATTGGCGCCCTTGCCCCCGAACCACGACATGGCGGAGAGGACGTTGACGATCGCGCCCCCGCCGTTCCCGGCGAGCGCCGGCGCGAACTCCCGGATCATTCCCAGGTGGCCGAACATGTTGGTCTCCAGCTCGTGCCGCACCGCGTCCAGCGAACCGGTGACCAGGTCGGTCCCCGTATTGATTCCCGCGTTGTTGATGAGTAGCGAGACGTCCGGGGCGGCCTCGGCGGCGGCCCTCACGGACGCGGGATCGGCGATGTCGAGGGGCAGCGCCTCGACCCCGGGCAGGTCCACGGTCTCCGGTCGGCGGGCCGTCGCGTAGACCTTGTGGGCGCCCCGTTCGAGCAGGCGCTGGGCGAAGGCGCGGCCCAGGCCGCGGTTGGCTCCCGTGACAAGGGCGACGGAGTTGTTGATGTCCATGCCCGGTACGCTAAAACCTGACGCCAGCGTCAGAGGCAAGTGCTGGCCGTCAGGACCGGGGCGAGAGGAATCACCATGACCGTCACGGAGGCTGCGGCCGAGCGGCTGGTCCGCATCGGCGAGGTGGCACGGGGCGCCGGCGTCTCGGTACGCGCCGTGCGCTACTACGAGCAGCAGGGGCTGCTCATTGCGGAGCGCAGCCCGTCCGGCCAGCGCCTCTACCGGCAGGACACCGTCACCCTGGTGCGCTTCTTCCAGCAGATGTTCGCCGCCGGTCTGACCAGCCGAAGGATCGCGGAACTCCTTCCATGCTGGGACACCGGGCACACCGACGCCGAGCAACGAGCCATGCTGCGCGCCGAGCGCGACCGTATCCAGGCCAAGGTCGACGACCTGCAGACCGCCCTGGACCGCCTCGACGAGGTCATCGCGATCACGGACGCGCACCCGTAGGCGCGGTCGGTCGGACGTCGCACCAGCGATCTACCTTTGATCTTGGCCAGCGCTCCGGCGTTTACGCCGGGGGTGAAGGCCATCTCAAAATGGGTGTGACCCGCAGCGAAGCACGGGTCTGCACTGTTCAGCTCATCCCACGGGGCGTTTCTGCCGCTCGATGTACTGCTGTACGACGGTCACAGGCGCCCCGCCGCAGCTTCCGGCGAAGTACGAGCCAGACCAAACGTGCCCGCCCCACAGGTACCGGCGCACGTGCGCGTCGTAGTCCTTGCGCAGCAAGCGGGCGGAGATGCCCTTGAGGGAGTTGACCAGCTTGGAGAGTTGGACTTTCGGCGGGTAGTGCACGAGCAGGTGTACGTGATCCTCTTCACCGTTGAACTGCTTGAGGTCCGCTTCGAAGTCCGTGCAGACCTCTCGCATGATCTCTTCGCAGCGAGTCAGCATCTCGTCCGTGAATGCCTTGCGTCGGTAGTTGGTGGCGAACACCAAATGCGCGTGCAGGTTGTAGACCACATGACGGCCAGTGCGTACGTCCGGGTTCGGGTTCCAGCGTGGTGCCATGAACCAAGAGCGTAGAGTGATCGTAGTGAGTGAACTCGGTTTGCTGAAGCGGCAGTTCGGGCATCGCGCCCGGCTGGCGCTGAGCCCTGCCGAGATCCGGCTCATCGATGACCAGGCGCATGCGGCCCGTACCCTGTGGAACTGTCTGCACTCCTGGTGGCAGATGACGCCGAAGAGCGACACGAAGCTGTCTGTCGCTGATGCGGCGATCCGGCAGGCCCGCAAGGACCTCGATTACCTCGCCATCCTCCCCGCACAGGCCGCGCAGGCCGTCTTGAAGACGTACCTGCGCGCCTGGGTGAACTGCTGGGAAGGCCGGGCCGACGAGCCGAACTATAAGGGCCGCTTCCGCTCGTCGATGTCCGTGGACATCCCGCAGGGCCGGGACCTGAACATCGTCCGCGTGCACCGCCGGTGGGGCATGGTCAACATTCCCAGGGTGGGCCGGGTCCGCTTCCGCTGGACCACAGACCTCCCGGTGGGCAAGCGGGCTGACAAGGAGAACCGGATCACCGGCGCCCGCCTCGTGCAGGAAGCGAACGGCTGGCACATCGCCTTCCGCGTCCAGATCTTGGAAGACGAGCCCGAACCGCACAAGGGGCCGGAAGTCGGCATCGACACCGGGGTGAACATCCCCCTCGCCCTGTCCAACAAGGACCACCAGGACCACGGGCGTCGGCCGCGGCTGCCGGACGGCACTGCCGACCGCGACAAGTGGCTCACCGGGAAGGAGAAGGCCAAGCTCCTCAAGCTGGAGCGGCAGGCCGCGCATCAGAAGTCCTTCCGCAAGAAGGGGGAGAAGACCTCCAGCCGCTTGCAGCACACCTACGACCAGATCAAGCAGCTCCGAGCAAAAGCCACGCGACGAGCCCTTGACTGGCAGCACAAGACGACCACCTACCTCGCCCGCACCTACGGCGTGCTGGTGGTCGAACAGCTCAACATCCTCGGCATGACCAAAACCCCCGCGCCCAGGCCCGACCCCGAAAGCGCAGGAGTATTCCTGCGCAACGGGGCCAGGGCGAAGGCCGGACTCAACCGCTCCATCGCCCAAGAGGCCTGGGGGCGGACCGTGACGATGCTGACGTACAAGACCGCCCGCTACGGCGGCCGGCTCGTCAAGGTCCCCGCCCCCCACACCTCCCAGCGATGCTCCGCCTGCGGACTCACCGTTCCCGGCAGCCGAGAGAGTCAAGAACTGTTCGTATGCAAGAACCCTGACTGCGGCTGGACGGCGAACGCCGACTGGAACGCGGCTCGGAACATCTTGCACCTGTACCGGATCGGCCACGTCGTCGTGGAGGTCCCGGCCGCCGGAAGGCGCGGTCGCAGGGCGGGCAAAACCGTCAAGCCTGTCACCGCAAGGTAGACGGGAATCCTCTTCCTGAGCTTGCGAAGGGAGGGGAGAGCTTCAACAAGGCCTGGACCCCAACGCCGGCGGTGACTACAACTCGCTGCCCTGGCGGATGGGCCTGCTGACCCAGACCAACTCCCCCTGCTGACGGCCCGGACCGTCATCGAGCATCCATCTCACCCCGCGGGGCGGCCTGCCCGGCGGGGTGACGTGCTGCTCGCGCGCCCCCGCCTGTTGCACACACGGCGCCGCGCCGAGGAACGGCGGTAGTCCCCAACTCCTCGTAGAGGAGCTCCGGTGAACGCGCGCGGCGCCTCCGCCCTGACCTTCGGGGTGGCGGTGGCGCTCATCGCCGGAGTCACCCTCGGCAACGGCGGCGCGAACGTGATGCCCGTCTTCGTCGACGACTTCGTCCGAAACGGGTGTGGATGACCCGCCTGGGCCTGGCCCTCTCGGGAGCCGGCTTCCTCGGAGCGGCGGCGGCCGTCGACCCGGTGACCCTGGTCCTGGCCAACCTGGTCCTCGGCGCGGGGCTCGGCGCGGTCTACGCGGCGGCCACGGCGGCGCTCGCCGCCACGGACGACGCCGACAAGGCGTCCGCCGTCACCATCTGCGGTGTGGTCGGTGTGACGGCTCTGCTGATCATGGGCGTCCCCGCGGCCAACCACGACCTCGGGGAGGGCACTGGTTTCCTGCTCATGGCGTTGTGCTGTCTCGCCGCCCGGCCACTGGTACGACGGCTCCCGGACGGCCCCGCCACAGCGGACACCGGGCCCGTTGGCGGGGGAGTGACGATTGCGACCAAGCCGTCCGTGGTGCTGCTCCTTGGGACCGCGCTCCTGTGGACCGTCACCCAGGGCGCGTGGTCGTACGCCTCGGTGCTCGGCCGTCAGCACACCGGGATGTCCCACTCGGCCGTGTCGGCCGTCCTCGCCGTCTCCAGCGTCGTGGCGCTCGTCGGCGCAGCGGTGGGCCCGGTGGCGGCGCGTCGCTTCGGGCGTATGCAGTTCATGGCCGTCTTCGTCACGGCGCAGGCCCTCGCGATGGCGGTCCTGGTCCTCACCCACGACCCCGTGGTCTTCACCGTCGCGGCCGTCCTCTGGCAGGCCTGCCAACTGGCCGTCCTGGTGCAGATGCTCGCGGCTGCCGCGCTCAACGACCCGACCGGACGCCTGGTCGCCTCCCTCAGCGGGGCGGGCGCCCTGGGCACCGGCATCGGACCCCTGGCCGTCGGAGCCGTCCTCGACGCCGCCGGGGCCGACGTGCTCGGCATCGTCCTCGCATTCGGCACCGTCGTCGCCTCGCTGCCCCTGCTCCGGATGACGGTGGCCGGTACGGCGGCACCGCCCGAGAAGGAACTCGCACCGGGCATCAGCGGCCCCTCGCTGGCCGCTGAGGTCCCCTCTGTGGCCGCAGGGGTCAGTTCCCGCTGGTCGCCGGGTGCATAGGTTCCCGGCAGACAACATCTGAGACATCCCAGAAAGGGGGCGGACTGGTGAGTGAGAACCAGTACGACACCTGTGTGATCGGTGCCGGACCCGCGGGCCTGGCGGTCGCGAGGGCACTGGCCGAGCGCGGCCTGCCGTACACGCACATCGAGCGGCACACCGGGCCGGGCGGGCTGTGGGACATCGACAACCCGGGCAGCCCGATGTACGAGTCGGCCCACTTCATCTCCAGCAAGACCCTTTCCGGCTTCGGCGGCTATCCGATGCCGGACCACTTCGCCGACTACCCGCCGCACCGGCAGATCCTTTCCTACCTGACGTCGTTCGCCGAGGCGTACGGGCTGGGGGACCGGATCGAGTTCGGCACCGAGGTCCGCGGCGTGGCCAAGAACCCGGACGGCACCTGGACCGTCACCCGGGCCGACGGCCGGGCGAGCACGCACCGGCAGGTCGTGGTGTGTACGGGGGCGCAGTGGCACCCCAATGTCCCCGACCTGCCCGGCGACTTCACCGGCGAGGTCCGCCACACGGTCACCTACCGCAGCGGCGCCGAACTGCGGGGCAAGCGGGTTCTGGTGGTGGGTGCGGGGAACTCCGGTCTTGACATCGCCTGCGACGCGGCGCGGTCCGCCGACCACGCGGCGATCAGCATGCGCCGTGGGTACTGGTTCATACCGAAGCACCTGTTCGGGCGGCCCGTGGACACCATCGCCGCCGGCGGACCCCACCTGCCGATGTGGGTGCAGCAGAAGCTGTTCGGCGGCCTGCTGCGGCTCCTCAACGGCGACCCGCGCAGGCTCGGTCTGCAAAAGCCCGACCACAAGCTGTTCGAGACCCACCCCGCCCTCAACTCGCTGCTGATCCACCACCTCCAGCACGGGGACATCACGGCCAGGCCGGGCATCGCGCGCACCGAGGGCAGGACGGTGCACTTCACCGACGGCACCAGCGACGACTTCGATCTGATCCTGCTGGCCACGGGATACGTCCACAAAGTCCCCGTCGCGCAGCGGTACTTCGGCGATGAGCAGCACCCCGACCTCTACCTGTCCTCGTTCTCCCGCGAGCATGAGGGCCTGTTCGGTGTCGGCTTCGTGGAGACCAACTCCGGTGCCTACCAACTCTTCGACCGGCAGGCCCAGTTGATCGCCTCCTTCATCCGGGACGGGCGTGCCGGGCTGCCGACGGCCGAGCGGTTCGCCCGCATGATCCGCGGCGACCGGCCCGATCTGTCCGGCGGACTGAAGTTCGTCGACTCGCCGCGCCACACCGGCTACGTCCACAGCGAGGCCATCGTGAAGTACCTCGGCAAGGTCGCCGAAGGGATGGGCTGGCGCACCGCGGGCCTGCCGCCTCGGGCCACCTCCGCGCGACAGGAGGCGGTGGCGCCATGACGTACGACTTCCGTGACAAGGTCATCCTGGTGACCGGCGGCGCCGGAGGCATCGGCAGCGCCTTGTGCCACCGCTTCGCCGCGGGCGGTGCCCGCCTCGTCGTGGTCGACATCGACGAGGCGCGGGCCGGGCGGACCGCCGGCGAGCTGCCGGGGAGCGGGCATGTGGGGCTCGGCTGCGACCTGCTGGAGCGCGCCGGGGTGGAGTTGATGCTCGACGGCGTCGCGGCCACCCACGGCCGGATCGATGTCCTCGTGAACAACGTGGGCATGACCAGCTCCGAACGGTTCGACGCGCGCAGCGTCGAGAGCATCGAGCGGGAGATCGACCTCAATCTGGTCTCCCCGCTGGTCACCACCCGGCTCGCCATCCCGCTGCTGCGGGCCTCGGCCGACCCCCGGGTGATCACCACCGTGTCCCTCGGCGGGATCTTCCCGCTGGGCGAGACCCCCGTCTACACCGCCTCGAAGTTCGGGCTGCGGGGCGCGATGCTCGCCATCGGACTGGATCTGCGGAGCAAGGGCATCCAGGCGGGTTCGGTGCTGCCGTCGGCGACCGACACCCGGATGCTCCGCCAGGAAGCCGTCGAGGGCGGGAACTCCATGCAGTTCCAGGACGCGCCGCAGCAGCCGTCCGACGTCGTCAGAGCGGCTGTGAGCCTGCTGGACAAACCCCGCCTCGAGGCCTACGTCAGGCCCGGCGAGTCACGGCTGGTGCGGTGCGCGCTGCTGGCCCCGAACCTGCTGCCCCGGCTCTTCCCGCTGTTCCGCAAGCGGGGCGAGCGAGGTATGGCCCGTTATCTGGAGGACCTGCGCCGCAGGGGACTGGCCCGCCAGGTCGGCGGCCGGTGGGAACTGGTGGAGGAAGCATGAGCGGGACCCGCCTCACCGCTCGCGAGGAGACGCTGGACGTCGTCAACCCCGCGACGGGCGAGCTGATCACGACCGTGACCACGGCAAGCGAGCAGGACGTGACGCTGGCCGCCGAGCGGGCGCACAAGGTCTTCGAGAGCGGCGTCTGGGCCGGCCGGTCCCCACGGGAGCGGGCCGCTGTGCTGCTGAGACTCGCAGATCTCATGGAGCGCGACGCCGAGTTGCTGGCCCGGCTGGACTGCGAGGACGCGGGCAAGCCGATCACGGAGTGCCGTACCGGCGACGTACCCGGGGCCATCGAGTCGATCCGCTGGTTCGCGGAGGCGGCCGACAAGGTCTTCGGCCGCGTAGCCCCCACCGGTCACGACAGCCTGGGCCTGGTGAGTCGTGAACCGGTCGGAGTGGCCGCCGCGATCCTGCCCTGGAACTACCCGTTGGCGATGGCCGCCTGGAAGCTCGGGCCCGCGCTCGCCGCGGGCAACTCCCTGCTGCTCAAGCCCGCCGAGGCCACCCCGCGCTCCACGCTGCACCTGGCCGCGCTGGCGGCCGAGGCGGGCCTGCCGGACGGTGTGCTCACCGTGCTGCCCGGCCACGGCCCCGTCACCGGTACGGCGCTCGCCCGCAACCCCCTCGTGCGCGCACTGTCGTTCACCGGGTCGACGGCCACCGGACGCCGCATCCTGGCCGACGCGGCGGAGACCAACTTCAAGCGGGTCTCCTTGGAGATGGGCGGCAAGAGCCCCCAGGTTCTGATGCCGGACGCGCTCGCATACGGCGACGAACTGATCGACCACATGGTCGAGGCCGCGTTCCTGACCATGGGGCAGAACTGCACCGCCGGCTCCCGCGTCCTGGTCCACCACAGCATCGCCGAGGAGGTGCTGGACCGGTTCACCCGGGCCGCGCAGAGCCTCGCCATCGGCGATCCCGCCGACGCACGCACCCAGGTGGGGCCGCTCATCAGCCGTGCCGCCTTCGACCGGGTCGCGGCGGCGGTGGACGGGGCCCGCTCCGCCGGAGCCCAGATCCACACCGGCGGGCTTCCGCACGGTCTGCCCGCGCGCGGCGCCTACTACCCGCCGACCGTGATCAGCCGGGTCCCGGTGGGCAGCGACGTGCTCACCAAGGAGCTGTTCGGCCCTGTCGTGACCGTCCAGACCTTCACCTCGGAGGACGAGGCGGTGCGGATGGCGAATGCCACCGAATACGGGCTCGCCGCCTCGGTGTGGACCCGCGACCTCGACGCCGCGCTCCGGCTCGCGCGGGGCATCGAAGCCGGGGTGGTCTCCGTCAACGCCTACAGCGAAGGCGACATCACCACGCCCTTCGGCGGGTGGAAGCAGTCGGGATTCGGTGGGGCGGAGAAGTCCACGGACGCCTTCGCACAGTGGACCAGGGCGAAGACCATCTGGATCCGCACGCGCTGACCCGGCGGCCCGCCGACGCGCGGGGGCACTCCCGTCACTGGTCCGTGCCCTCCTCGCGCAGCCGGGCCGGGGTCACTCCGTGCCAGCGGTGCACCGCCCGCCGCATTGCCCGCACATCCGAGAAGCCCGCCTGGCGGGCGATGTCCCGCAGCGTCAGCGCGGGTCGGCGCAGCAGCTGCTCGACCCGCTCGCGGCGCACTCCGTCGACGACCGCCTCATACGTCGTGCCGCACTCGGCCAGCCGACGGCGCAGCGTGCGCTCACTGGAGGCGTGCCGTCGGGCCTGCTCGACGAAGGACGGAACGTCGGGCAGGCTCTGCGCGATCGAGATCTCCAGCCCCTCCAGCAGATCCTGCTGATCGCGCCTCGACGCCACCTGCTCCGCCAGCAGTTCCACGACGCCGGTGTAGGTGACTCGGTCGCGGCCCGGCATCGGCCGCCCGGCCCATGCCGTGGGGAACACCAAGCGGTTCTCCGCGGCGCCGAACCGCACCGGGCACCGGAACAGGTCGGTGAACGGCCCCATGTCGCGCGGCGCGGGAAAGGCGAACTCCACGCTCTGCGGGGCGAACTCCTCCCCGGAACTGAGCCGTGTGAGGGCGACGACGCTGGCGAACGCCTCCTCCGCCAGGAAGACCGCGACCGCCGGATCGAGGGCGGGATCGGGCAGCTCGGCCCGCAACACATAGCCCGCTTCCTCCTGCCCCGCCGACCAGACCACCATCGCCCCGGACAGGTTCTGGAAACGCACGCCCGTCTCGATGGCCTCCCGCAACGTCTCCGCGGCCATCTGGGCGAACCCCAGCAGGCCCCAGGAGGTCAGGTGCTGCGCGGCCCCCACCCGCAGGCCCAGGTGGGGGTCGCCGGTGAGCTCCAGCGCACGCCGGATGACGGCACTGCCCTGGCGGTAGGAGACCCGCAGCGCCGCCGAGCCCATCATCTCCTCGTCCAGCCCGACTCGGCTCAGCTCGGGCCGGAGGTCGACTCCGTAGCCGTCGGTGACCGGCGTGAGACAGCGCAGAATGTTCGGCGGAATGGTCGCCGAGGTGCTGCGGCTGGTTCCCGGCGACGGTGCCGGGGCGGGGCTTTCGGACATGGCGTTCCTCGTGACCGGGCTTTGCTCGCTGTGCCCACAGTAGAAGGGTCCTGTCCGAGGCAGCCCGCCCGGGAACCTCCCCGGGCGGGCACCGGACCGGCTCAGGACGTCGTACCGGTCACCGTGCTTCCCGACGTGGTCACGTGATACGTCGCCGTCGCACCGCTCCAGAAGTGGAAGGTGAGCTTCACGCGCGCGTTGTCCTTCACCGCGTCGAGGAAAGCGGGAGTGAGACGGATCTCCTTCTTGGCGTAGTCCGGCGCGAAGGAGGTGTTGAACTGCTGGTACGGAGTCCAATCGGTCGGACCGGCGTTGCCGCCGTCGGCGTACTCGGCCTTCATCGTCGCCAGCACGTCACCCCGGAACTGGGTGGGGATGCGGAACGAACCGGCCGTTCCCGTCGTGCTCGACTGCGCCGGGGCGTCGTGGGAGATCACCTGGATCCGCCAGGGCACGCCTCGGGAGAACTCGGCCTGGAGCGTCGCCTTGACCCCGTAGGAGCGGTCGCCGGCGAGCCGGGTGAGCGTGGCCGCCATCAGGGTGAGCCGGTTGCCGGAGAGGGTGTAGTCCTTGCCGCTGATCAGCTTGGTGGAGCCCTGCTTGAGGGCCTTGAAGGCGGTTCCGTTCAGGTTCAGTGTGAGCGTACGGTCCTTGATGGTGCCGGACTTCGGTACAAAGACGTTGTCCGAGGAGGCGGTTGCCGATCGCGTCGTCCAGCTCGACTTGATCTGGCGGAAGAGCCCCGCATCCTTCCACTTGAGCTTGCCGCGGTCGTAGAAGGAGCCGTTGTCCCACAGCTCGGTGGTGACCTTGTTGCTCCGGGCGGCGTGGCCGAGCGCCTCGAAGTACTTCAGCATCTCGCCGCGTTCCACGGCGCCGGGACCGTGGTCGTAGCCGAGCAGGCCGTACTCGCCGAGGATGACGGGGATGCCTTGGGCGACGAAGGTGTCGCGCATCCGCTTGAACGTCTTGTCCATGTCTTGCCGGGCCGTTGCGTCGAAGCGGGTGGCGCCGGCGACGTTCACGCTGAACGGGAAGTAGCCGTAGTAGTGCACGGTGGCGATCAGCAGGGGGTCGTGGAGCGACTTGATCGTGGTGGCCAGGTTGTCCATCAGCCGCTGGTCGGGGGTGCAGACCTCGGTGGGCAGCATGAGCAGGCGCTTGGTGTTGTTGCCTCCCGACCCGCGAACGACCTTGTGGAAGTACGTGTTCAGCTCGTTGAGCAGCTCGGCCTTGCGAGCGTTGTCGGCGTTGTCGAACTGAGGCTCGTTGATGCTCTCGAAGACCAGCTGGGCGGGCTCGTTCCGGAACGCGGCGGCGATCTGGGTCCAGGTCGTGTTGAAGCGGGCCAGGACCTTGTCATGGTCGGTGGACATCTTGCTGGTCCACTGCCAGGAGTCGTGATGGACGTCGAGGATCACGTAGAAGCCCTCATCGATCGCCCAGTCGACGGCCTGCTTGACCCGGCTCAAGTACGCCGGATCGATGGTGTAGTTCGGCGCGGCTCCTTGGTGGTCGCTCCAAGTCACCGGGATGCGGATGCTCTTGAAGCCCTGGGCGCGGACCGAGTCCAGCAGGGCCTTGGTGGTGCGGGGCTGGCCCCACGACGTCTCGTCGGGGATGGCGTCCAGCGTGTTGCCCAGGTTCCATCCCGGCTGCATCGCGGCCACGGCCGCCATCGCGCTGTCGGGAACCGGGGCCGTCGCCGCGGACGCCTCGGGCTTGGCGTCGTCGCCGAACACCCCGAAGACCGTGCCGTAGGCGATGACGCCCGCGGCGATCAGGGCCAGCGGTGTACCCACTGCGAGCCGAAGCCGGCGTCGGCGGTGCTGTGGGGCCTGCTGCTTGTTCATTGCTCATCCGTTCTTGAAGATCGAGCGGTGTCGCCCCTTAGTGGCCGTCGATGGGCGGGAGGTTGCCGTCAATCCGAAGCTCTGTCAGAACCGGTGATCTGTGACGTTCCGTGACTGGTGGACAGGCGGGGGCGCAACGCCGGGCCGGGGTTTTGCAGCCGACGGCAGGACGCCGGCGCACCGGCCGGCGCCGGTGGAGTGCGGAGGTGGCCAAGAAGTCAGTGGGCTGGCAGACCGAAGAGGTCCTGGTCCCGGTCACCGCGCAGGAGAAGGTCGAGGCGATCCCTGAACTGGCGCGCGATGACGAGGCGGTGGCGGCGCAGGTGGCCACCGACTTCCTGCGCCGGCCGGAGGTGGCGTTCAAGGCCATGCGCCACCCCGAGGCTCGGGAGAACGTGAACGAGGCCCAGTTCGAGCAGGCCGAACTTGAGGACGACGTCAGGAGAAACGTCCGCGACCACGAGCGGCTCATCTCCCATAGCGAGGCACGCATCACCTGGACCTTCATCACCCTCATGGTCCGCCGCCTCACGCGACCTCCCCGACCACCACGCACATCGCCGCATCCTGTGGAACCGGTGAAAGCCGCCGTCAAACCCGCGCCCATGCATATCCGGAAGCAGACGCAGAGGATCCGGGAAATAGAAGATCGCCAAAATGGCGAGCTTCCTACGGTCGTACCGCCGGTTCGAGCAGCGACAATGTCCGCTGTTGCGCGTCGAGGCAGACGCGGATGCCGACCGGCATCGGCAGATTCGGGCCGGCATGTCCGAACTCGACGTTGCCCAGGACCGGGATGTCACGATCCCCGAGGACGTCGAGGACTATCTCGCGCAGGGTGGGGGAAGTGTCAGGCGCGCCCGTCCCGAGTCCGTCGATCGCGTGCGGGACGCCCACGACCATGCCGGCGATCCGATCGAGGATGCCGGAGTGGCGCAGTACCTGTAGATAGCTCCATACATGCGCTGCCAGGCCCCCTGTCTCCTCCCAGAACAGCACCGCGCCGTCGAACCACTCGAGCGGAAGTGCATACGGCGTCGCCTGCGCAAGCACGATGCGATTGATCACTCCGCCGATGAGGCGGCCCTCGGCACGACCAGGACGCCAGCACTCCCACGACGGGGTCGCCGGCAGCGCACCGATCGCCTCCGTGCCGGTCAGCAGCGTCCAGTAGAGCTTCTCGAGCTCCGCTCTGCGCGCTGCGGGCGCGGTCTGCCATGCCCCGCCGAGACCGGGCGTGGCGCAGTCGGCGTGGAACCCGACCAGGCCCGTGCGTGCATAGAGCGCCAGGTGCAGAAGCGAGATGTCGCTGTAGCCGAGGATCGGCTTGGGGTCGGCGGCGATCGCCTCGACATCGATCAGGTCGAGGTAACCGAGCGCCGTCTGGCCGCCGTCATGCGCGATGATCGCGCGCACCTCGGGATCGCGCAGAAGAGTGTTGAGCTCCTCGGCAATCTCCGCCGGCCGAGCCGCGCTCCACCAATGGTGCCGCCCTGCTTCGAGGAGCCGAGCCCGGCGAACACGGAATCCCGTCCGTTCGAGTACGACCACCGCCTGCTCTAGGTCGGGCTCGGCAGCGGCATGGAGCGGCCCGGACAGCGAGGCGATGACGACGAGATCTCCGGGCTTCAGGGCGCGAGGGCGAAGCAGCCGAGGCAGTGCGGAATCGGTCACCGGCGCAGTCTGTCCACCCGCCCAACAACGCGGCCACTCATTTACCGCACGACAGCCCACCAGCCACGGAACGTCGCAGATCGTCGGATCTGACACAGTGGGCTCCGGCCTCCGTGGATCGGCATGACGGGCAGAATGACTGCGTGCCCCCTTTCGCCCCGCCCCGTTTCGAGCTGCCCAGTGGCACCCGAGCCGACGCCGCACTGGCCCTCGGGACGTTCGCGTTGGTCGCGGTCGCCGAGGCGCAGCTGCTGCGCGGTGCGGAGGGGTCGACGCCCTCGCTCGTTGTGTCCTGGCTGCTGATCGCCGCGGTGTGCGCGGCACTGCTGTTCCGGCGCCGGTATCCGGTGGGGGTGGGCTGGTTCACGGCATTGGCCACGGGGGGCTACCACCTGCTGAGCGAAACTGACGGTCCGCTGGTCGTGGTGCCGATCGTGGCTCTGTACGCCATCGCGGCCCAGGGGCGCCTCCAGGCCGCCGTCGCCATCACGGCGGCGATGGTCATCGGCATGGCCGCGGGCACCTTCGCGGGCAACAGCGACATCAACGGCACGGCGGTGTTCATGCTCGCGGGCTGGCTGGTCGCCGTCGTGGCTCTCGGCACGGTGCGGCACGGCCGGGCGGCCTATGCCGAGGAGGAGGCACGGCTGCGGGCCACCGAGGAGCGGCTGCGCATCGCCCGTGAGCTGCACGACGTGATCGGGCACAACGTCTCGATGATCAACGTGCAGGCGAGTGCGGCGCTGCATCGGCTGAAGAAGGATCCCGTACAGGCCGAGGAGGCGCTCGGCGCCATCAAAGCGGGCAGCAGGCAGGCCCTGCGGGAGCTTCGGGCCACCCTGGGGGTGCTGCGTCAGGTCGATGAGGAAGCGCCCACGGCACCCGCTCCCGGACTCGCGCTGCTGGACGAGCTGGCGGCCTCGGCGAAACCGGCGGGGCTCACGGTGCGGATCGAACGCACCGGCGGGGAACGCCCGCTGCCCGCCCCGGTCGACCTGGCCGCGTACCGGATCGTGCAGGAGTCACTGACCAACGCCGCCAAGCACAGCGGAGCCGAACGGGTCTGCATCCGGCTCCACTACGCAGACGAGGAGCTGGCCCTGACCGTCGAGGACGACGGCCGGGGCGCGACGGCCGGCCCGGGAGCCGGTGACGGCAGCGGGATCGCCGGCATGACCGAGCGGGCGCGGACACTGGGCGGCGAACTCGCCGCGGGTTCACGGCCGGAGGGCGGATTCGCCGTGCGGGCCCGGCTGCCGTACGGGAGCACAGGACAGCCGATGGAGGAGAGCGACCGATGATCAGGGTCCTGCTGGCGGACGACCAGAGGCTGGTGCGGGCCGGGTTCCGGTCGATCCTCGAGGACGAGGACGACATCGAGGTGGTGGGCGAGGCCCCCGACGGGCAGTCCGCGATCTCGGCCTGCCGTGAGCTCGAGCCGGACGTGGTCCTGATGGACATCCGGATGCCGGGGATGGACGGTCTGGAAGCCTCCCGGGCCATCGCCGGGGACGAGCGGCTGGCGTCGGTGAAGGTGGTCATCCTGACCACCTTCGATCTGGACGACTACGTGTACGGCGCGCTGCGCGCCGGGGCGACGGGCTTTCTGGTGAAGGACACGGAGCCGGAGGAACTGCTGCAGGCGGTGCGGGTCGCCGCCCGCGGTGACGCACTGATCAGCCCGTCGATCACGCGGCGGCTCATCGCCGAGTTCGCGGGCCGGGTGAAGAGCCCCGAGCCGGATTCCCGGCTCGGTGCCCTCACCGAACGGGAGCGTGAGGTCATGCGGTTGGTGGCGGCGGGGCTCACGAACGACGAGATCGCGGCGCGCCTGGTGCTGGCACCGTCGACAGCGAAGACGCACGTCAGCCGGATCATGTCGAAACTGGGGGCGCGGGACAGGTCGCAGGTCGTGGTGCTGGCGTACGAGTCCGGCCTGGTCAGCCCCGGCTGGCTGGCGGACTAGGCAGCCCCCGGGCGAGCGCGGGCTCCTCGCAACTCCTGGGGTACCGCGCGGCGGCGGCGTACATCCCCTGGGGTACGACGGGTGTCGGCCGGAGACTGACGATTCGGCCCCCGTCGCGCAGGCACGATCGGGGCCATGAACGCACCCTCCGTTCCCGGATGGGCCACAGCCGCGCTCGTCGGGGCCGCCGCCGGAATTCTGCTGGTCTCGGCCGCCGGGGCCCTGACCGTGGAGGTCGACTTCGTGTTCGCCGTCCTGGCGATCGGCCTGCCCACGCTCTGCGGCGCCGTGGTGGGCGCGTTCGTCACGCCCGGCCACTCACGCTGAACCCGAGGAGTCACCCATGTCCTCCACCCGCGGCACAGCCGCGCCTCTTGCCCCGCCCGCAGAACCGGGCCCACCGGACCGGCCGCGCGGCGGCCGGTCCGGATCCCTGGCCGGCTGGGCGCAGCGCCACCGCTGGGCAGCCCTGCTGATCTGGGTGGCCGTGCTGGTCGCGGTCACGCTGGGATCGCAGGCCGCCGGCTCCGCCTACAAGAACGACTTCTCCCTGCCGGGCACCGATTCCCAGGCGGCCACCGACCTGTTCACCAAGCACGGCTCCGCCCAGGCCGGGGACAGCGTCGACATCGTCCTGAAGGACAGTCAGGGCATCGACGCCGCCAAGACGGTCGTCGAGAAGATGCTGGCCGAGGTCGCACGGCTGCCCGGTGTCGCCGAGGTGCGCAGCCCGTACGCCGATGCCGCCGCCGTCTCCGAGGACGGCACGATCGCTTACGCCACCGTCACTCTCGACGCCAAGGCCGAGGCCATGCCGAAGGAGGACGTCACCGCGATCATCGACACCGCCAAGAGCGCCGAGGCGGACGGTCTTCAGGTCGAGGTCGGCGGCGAGGCGGTCCGTGGCGCCGAGGAGAAGGGGAGCCCGACCGCGGAACTGGCCGGCATCGGGGCCGCCCTGGTCATCCTCGGGTTGCTCTTCGGCTCACTGGTGGCGGCCGCCGTGCCGCTGCTCACCGCCCTCTTCGCGGTCGGCTCCGCCCTCGGCCTGATCGTGCTCTCCTCGCACGTCTTCACCATCGCCGACTTCACGCCGCCCATCACGATGCTCGTCGGCCTGGGCGTCGGCGTCGACTACGCCCTGCTGATCTTCTACCGCTACCGGCACGAGCTCACTCAAGGCGCCGACCCGGCCGCAGCCGGCCGTAAGGCCCTGGACGCCGCCGGCCGCACGGTCTTCTTCGCCGGCTGCACCGTGATCATTGCCCTCCTCGGCCTGGTCGCGCTCGGCCTCGGCTCGCTGCAGGGCGTGGCCCTCGCCCTGGCACTGACCGTGCTGACCACTATGGCCGCCTCGCTGGTCCTGCTGCCCGCCCTGCTGGCGCTCTTCGGCAGGCGCATCCAGCGCCATGTGCTCAAGCACGCGGCCAGGACCGCGGCCAAGGGCAGGACCGAGGGCCGCCGTTGGCGGGCGCTGGCCGCAGCCGTGCAGCGCCGCCCGCTGCCGTCGCTGCTGGTCGCCGTCCTGGCCCTGCTGGCCCTGTCCGCACCGGCGCTCGGCATGCGCCTCGGCTTCGCCGATGCCGGAAACGACCCGAGGACGACGACCTCCAGGCAGGCGTACGACCTGCTCGCCGAAGGTTTCGGCCCGGGCTTCAACGGTCCACTGGTCGTCGTGACGCAAGGAGACGAAGCAGCAGGCAGGGCCGTCCAGTTGGAGCTGGCCAAGACCGAGGGCGTGGCGGCTGCGAGCCCCGCGATGCCCTCCGAGGACGGCGCCCTGTCCACCGTGATCGTCTACCCGAAGACGGCACCGCAGGACGAAGGCACCACCGACCTCCTGCACCGTCTGCGCGAGGATGTGGCCCCGAAGGCGAAGCACGACACCGGCGCTGAGATTCTCGTCGGCGGAGCCACCGCCGCCTCCCAGGACTTCGCGGACACGGTCTCCAGCCGGCTGCCACTCTTCGTCGCCGTCGTGGTCGGCCTCTCGTCACTGCTGCTGATGCTGGTCTTCCGGTCGATCCTGATCCCCGTCAAGGCGGCCCTCCTCAACCTGCTCTCGATCACCGCCGCGCTCGGCGCCATGACGCTCTTGTTCCAGCACGGTTTGTTCGGGGTCCAGCCGGGCCCGGTCGAAGCCTTCCTCCCCGTACTGATCTTCGCGATCGTGTTCGGGCTCTCCATGGACTACGAGGTGTTCCTGGTCTCGCGGATCCATGAGGAGTGGGAGCGTACGAAGGACCACTCCGTCGCGGTACGCGAAGGACTGGCCTCCACCGGAAAGGTGATCACGGCGGCGGGGGCCATCATGATCGTGGTGTTCGGCGCCTTCATGTTGAGTGCCGACCGGATGCTTCAGCAGTTCGGCCTTGGCCTCGCGGTGGCGATCCTGATGGACGCCCTGGTCATCCGCTGCCTGATCGTTCCGGCCCTGATGCAGCTGATGGGCAAGTGGGCTTGGTGGCTGCCCGCCGCGCTCGCCAGGCGGCTGCCCAAGGTGGCGCTCGAACATTCCGCTCGGTCTTGATCGCACGCACAGCTCTCGACTGGAACTCGGGCCGAGAGCTGTGCGTGACGGTAGTGATCCTCGGCGGGCGCGATGGAGAGGCCCAACGCCCTGCGCCGTCCGACAGGCGGCCTTGATACGGGAATTGACGGTGAGTCAGCCTGTTACGGGGGTGAGCCGCACGCGGATGCCCAGCGTCGCGTCCGCTCCTCGGCGCAGCCGGCTGTTGAGGATCATGAGTCGGCCGATGATGCCGTACTTGCGGGCGATGAGTGAGCGGTAGCGTGCGCTGGTAGCCGCGTCGGTGATCTCGGCGGTGGCCGGGACAGGGTCGCCACTGGGGTTGCCGCGCAGGTCGCAGGGGCCGACGAGGATGTCGCCGCGGGCCCGGATCCGCTTGACCTTCCAGGAGTCGGCCTGGGTCTGCACGCCGAGCGTGTCTCCGTCGCGTACCACCCAGACCGGGGTGGCGACCGGGGTGCCGTTCTTGCGGTAGCTGGTGACCAACATGTACTTGCCGGCGCTGAGTTGCTCCAGCAGCGCGTCGTTCATGATGCGTTTGTCCTCCTTGCGATTGTGTTCGCGGTCGGTGGTCTCGGCTCGCCCTCCTGGTACTCCGCGCCGATCTCGGCCAGACGGTCCTGGAGCAGCCACTTCGCGCCCGCCTCAAGGCCCCCTGGATCTCGCCGCGTTGCTGGAGCCGGTGCCTCAGGCAGCGGCCGGCGCTCGTCTGGCCCTGAGCGCAGTGGAATGTGCCCCGACGATGACGATCGCGAGGAGGAAATCCAGGAGGGCGGAGGCGAGGAGGAATTCGGCTGGGCTGGGAATGTCGTACTGGGAGAAGGAGACCAGCCGACCGACGCCCCCGAGGAAGATCGGGACTGCCAGGAAGTAGACGAGCATTCCCTGACGGCGGATCGTTGCCGCCGCCCAGAAGAACAGGGGAGCCCAGCCGATGTAAGCGCCTGCCATGAAGCGGTGCACGTTGTCCGCGTCCGCCGGGCCTCCCTGCGCCAATTGCTGAAGGCCGCCTCCGAGCGTGATGGCGGTCGCCAGCAGCAGGCACAGACGGACGATGGTGTTGGCTGCTGTGTCACGAGGGTCGACCGCCACCGCGCCTCCTTGCTCGTCTGGGAATGGACTCCGGGCTCGGGCCCGGGATCAGGCCTGCTCGGTGGGGCGTACGAGCAGCTCGGCGACGGCCACGTGCCGGGGGCGGGTGACGATGTAGCCGACGGTGTCGGCGATGTCCTCGCTCTGGAGCCGTTCGATGTCGCCGAGTCCGGCGTTGAGGAGCTGCTGGACGACTTCGGAGTTATGGGTGCGCAGTTCGGTGTCGACGCTGCCCGGCTCGACGACGGACACACGGACATGCTGCTTTGCCAGTTCCAGGCGCAGCGCCTCGCTGAAGCCGGTGACGCCGAACTTGGTGGCGGTGTACACGGCCATCATGGCGTAGGCGTTGCGGCCGTTCAGCGAGCTGATGTTGACGATGTCGGCGACCCGGCGCGGCCCGTCGGCGGCGGCCTTGACCAGGTGCGGGATGGCCGCGTGGCTGGTGTACATCAGACCCATCAGGTTGATGTCGACCATGCGCTGCCATTCGTTCAGGTCCGCGCCGGGGGTGGGGCCGAGCAGCATGAGACCGGCGTTGTTGACCAGCGTGTCCAGGCGACCCAGGCCCTCGACGGTTCGCTCGACCGCTTCCGCGGCGGCCTCGGCAGTGGTGATGTCGGCGGGCACGGCCAGGGCCTTGCCGCCGGCCTTGGAGATTTCCGCGGCGAGGTCGGTGAGCCGGTCCTCGCGCCGGCCGACCAGGGCCACGGACGCGCCCTCGCGGGCAAGCTCCAGGGCGGTGGCGTGGCCGATGCCGCTGGACGCGCCAGTGATTAGGGCGACGGTTCCTTCAAGACGACGAGTCATCGTTCAAACCTTTCGATGCGCGGCCACGTTGCCCGGGCCGTACGGGAGGGGAGTGCGGCCCTGACAGGCCGTAGGAGGGGTGGGGCCACTCAAGGGCCGAGCCACGGGCAGAATGGGGAAGTGAGCACTACTGGGCGGAAGCCAACCAACGCCAAGCGTCAGGAGAGCACGATCGAAGGAGACCTGCCTCCTCGCGAACGCCTGGTCCGGGCCGCGTCGCGGCTGTTCTATTACGAAGGTGTGCGCGCGATCGGCGTGGAGCGGCTGATCGCCGAGGCCGGGGTGACCAAGGCGACCTTCTACCGGCATTTCGCCGCCAAGGACGACCTGGTCGTGGCCTACCTGCTGACCAAGGACGCCTACTACAAGCAGGTGGCCGAACCGCTGGCCGCCGCACACCCGCCCGCCGAAGCGATCGACCTGATCTTCGAGGCGATCGCCGAGCACGCCCGCGAGCGCGGCTTTCGCGGATCGCCGTTCATGAACGCGGCCGCCGAGTACCCGGACGCCGACCACCCGGTCCGCCGCCTGGTGACGACCCACCGGGACTGGATCCGCAACCTCTTCCAGGAACTGCTCACCCGGCTCGGCCATGCCGACCCGGAGTCGGCCGCCGGTGCGCTGCTGATGCTGTACGACGGCGCGATGGCGGCCGGTTACCTGGATGACTCCACGGCCGCCCACAAAACTCTGTTGAACGCGGTCCGGCTGATCCGGTCGGAAGGCTGATGCCGTCGGAGCCGCATGAGGCAGCGGCTCTGTGCGATGCCCCGGCTGGGCCGGGGCGCGGATTGGCTTCACGGAACCTTTTGATCTCTCTTCGACGTGCACCGGCGACCTCCTGACAGATCCCCGCCTGGAGGCAGCCCGGCCGGGAAGGCCGGTACAGACCCTTCCTCGCGAGGGAGGAAGACCGGTCGTTCTACTTAGTGACGATAGCCCCCTCGCTGTCCGCGCGCCAACCGCTCGGCGGGCTTGTGGGATCCCTCACGGGCTACTGCTGCCCTGGAGGGCCGTTCTGGCTGGCCAAGTGTGGGCGGGCGTCGGCCGGGCGGCTCGGCAGTACTGCGGGGCGCTGGGAAAACGGGGCTACTGTCAGGTCGCTGCCGGCGTTCCCGTCATCTCCCACATCACCAAGGTCCCCGTGGGCCCGGTCATGCTCGACAACGCCGGCCACTACCCCCTCGAAGACCCCGGCCTGCAGCAGCTGGAGAACGCCATCGACGACTTCGTCACCAAGCACACCAGTTGATCCGGTCGGCGTGTCATCGGCCGAGGGCCTCGGGGACGCGCGTCGCCAGCCGTTCGAGGCTGTGCACGGGCAGCCCCACCGAACGCCCAAGCGCCTGAAGTTCGTTCAGGAGCGCGGCGACTTCGCCGGGTGCGGCTCCCGAGTGCGAAGCGAGCGAGTGACGTGCCATCGGTGTGCAGAAGGCCGACCACAGCAGGAGCGCCCTGAGTTCTTGCGGCATGCGGTCCAGGGTGCGCATGTTGAGCGGGCTGAGGCGTGTGCCCGAGTGCCGTACCGCCGCGAAGCCCTCACCTACGGCGGCGGCCAGGTCCATGGCGTCCTTGAACTTGAGGCCGGGGCGCCGTGCGGGGCGTGGCGGCAGGCAGCCCATGGCTATGATCGGCGCCATATAGGCCGCGTGGGTCTTGAGCCAGCCGTCGATGTCGGTCGAGCAGACCGTCGGGAAGCCGGCTGCGCGGAAAGCGTCGCGGATTCTGACGAGGGTGTCGTCCACGTCGAGCCGCACTTCTCTCAGGCGCTCGCCCTCCAGGAGGAGTTCCTGGTCCGTGAGCTGGCGGGCGGTGGCGCCGCGGGTAAAGCCTGATGCACGGGACGGGCCAGGGTGTTCAGTTCCCCCTCGGCCCGGGGCGCAGCACGGTTGCGAGCACGCGCTGTGCGGAGGCGACGGCGTGGTCGGCGTCGGCTCCGCTCATGCCGAGGACCGGGTCGAGGCCCGAGACGTGGGGCGCGAGCGCCAGATGGGGGAGCAGGAGCAGAAGCAGGGCCAGCAGGGACTCCCGGTCGGGAGAGTCCCCGAAGTGGCCCGCAGAGATCCCCACGTCCAGGAGCGGGCCCAGGACTGCCAGGTAGTGCTGGTTGACCGCGGCGCGGACGGGGGCGCGTGCGGTCGGGTCCGGCTCGAGATTGGCCGCCGCGGTCAGGGCGCGCTCCCTGGGGTGCGTGTAGAAGTAGCGGACCCAGAACTCGATCAGCGCGTCCAGTGCGCCGAAATAGTCCTTGTTCCAGTCGAGTTGTTCGACCTCGGCCTCTGCTGCGGCGCGTATGCGCAGGCTCGCGAGTTCGGCCAGGTGGACGCACATGTCCGCCTTGTCGTCGAAGTACTGGAAGAGGCTGCCCTTGGACACCCCGGCTTCGCGGCAGATCGTGTTGAGGCTGCCACCGCTGAAACCGTGCTCGGCGAATTCGGCCTCGGCGGCCGCCAGGACCGCCGCGCGCCGCTCGGCCGGCAGTCGCTCCCATGTCCCTGTCGGCATCGGCAGCCCCTTCGGTGTTCCTGGCCGTCCGCGTATTGACGGCCGCTACAGCCGACCCTACCGTGTGACCACTGGTCATATGACCGGTGGTCACATCGAAAGGTGAGGATATATCCGCCTCTGTGAACGACTATCGCGTCTGCGTCATCGGCGCGGGATCCGCCGGTATCGCCACCATGAAGATCCTCGTCGAGCGCGGCGTCGACGTCGACTGTTACGAGATGTCCGACCAGGTCGGCGGCAACTGGGTCTGGGGCAACAGCAACGGGGTCTCCGCGGCCTACAACTCGCTGCACATCAACACCTCCAGGAAGCGCATGGAGTTCAGCGACTTCCCGATGCCCGCGCACCTGCCCGACTTCGCGCGGCACGACCAGATCGCCGAGTACTTCGCCGCGTACGTCGACCATTTCGGGTTCGGTGACCGCATCCGCTTCCGGACCAGGGTCGAGCGGGTCCGCCCGCAGGACGACGGGACGTTCGAGGTCTCTCTGGACAGCGGCGAGAGCCTCTTCTACGACGCGGTGCTCGTCGCGAACGGACACCACTGGGATCCGCGGCTGCCCGAGCCGATGTACCCGGGCGCCGACGACTTCCGCGGCGAGATCATGCACTCGCACACCTACACCAGGGAGTCCCAACTGGCCGACCAGCGCGTCGTGGTGGTCGGCATGGGGAATTCGGCGATGGACATCTCCGTGGACGCCTCATACCACGCCGCCGCGACCTACCTCTCCGCGCGGCGCGGCGTCCACTGTAGGGTCTCGCGGTTCGTGTCATAGAGCATTGCGCTGACCAGCAGGTTCCTAATCCGTCTCAGGACGTTGTCCTACGCCTCTGACTCACCGCCCATGGCATTTGCTCGCGGCGCGACGAGCAATGCTCAGGACTTGTAAATCGGCTCTCGGGGGAGTAAGCGAAGGGCGTACCTTCCCGAATGATCTACAAGTCACCGAGTAGAGGCCCGAGTTCGCAGCGCGGGTCGGGAGGCACGCCCGTGCTCAGCGTAGTGAACGACGACAGCTCCACCGAGTCCGGCTCCCTGATCGACGAGATCGTCCGCGAGGGCGCCCGGCGGATGCTCGCCGCCGGGCTGGAGGCCGAAGTCAACCAGTACATAGCCGAGTTGGCCGCTGAGACGGACGGGGCAGGGCGCCGCCTGGTGGTCCGCAACGGCCGCCACCGGCCCCGCAGCGTGGCCACCGCCGCCGGTCCCGTCGAGCTCACGGCCCGCGCGTGAACGACAGGCGGGTGGACGTGGCCACCGGCGAGCGGATGCGGTTTTTCTCGAAGATCCTGCCGCCGTGGTGCCGCAAGTCGCCCAAAGTCAGCGAAGTGCTGCCGCTGCTCTACCCGCACGGGCTGTCCTCGGGGGACTTCGTGCCCGCGCTGGGGCAGTTCCTCGGCTCGGCGGCCGGTCTGGCGCTGGCGACCGTGACCCGGCTGACCAGGCAGTGGCAGGACGACCACACCGCCTTCCAGCAGCGCGACCTCGCCGAGTCCGACTACGTGTACGTGTGGGCGGACGGGGTGCACCCCAAAGTCCGGCTCGGGCAGGCGCACTCCTGCGTCCTGGTGCTGATGGGCGTACACCTGGACGGCACCAAGGAACTGATCGCATTGGCCGAGGGACTGCGCGAGTCCACCGAATCGTGCTCAGCCCGCGCGTTCACCCGGCGCTCCAACACCCCCTCTGCCACAGCGAGTTCTGCCAGAACCCGGTCCGCTTCCGCCTGAAGCTGCTCCACCGCCGCTCGGGCAGCGGTCTCCCGTTTCTTCAACAAGCCCATCACCGACGACACCTCCGTACCACCGAGAACGAACTGAACGTCCGAACCCTCCCTCGGCGTCACCGACACCATGCCTGATCAGCGGAAACTCAACGATCACATCCGGAAAGACAACGGCTTCTCAACAGCTTCTCAACGCGCACCCGTGCGCTGGTCCGCGCTTCCGTGCCTCAGAACGGTTCGTCTTCGTCATTGCGCCGTGGACGAAACGCGCCCTTCAATGGCCGGAGCGGCGTGCGGGGGGACATGGTGAACGACGCGGGGGCTGGGAAGATCAGGGACGCGATCCTGGTCGTGCCGGGAATCATGGGCAGTGAGCTGGTTGACACCGAGAGCGGCGCATTGCTGTGGGGGCTACGCGATCCGCGCTGGTACCTGTCCGCGTGGACGACCGGCCGCGGGCTCCGTCAACTCGCCGTGACCGATGAGGAACTGGACGGCAAGACCGGCCGCGTCCGGCCCGGCCGACTGCTGCGCGCACCCGCGTACGCACCGGTACTGCGCGGGTCCGAGCCGTACACGGCCCTGGTGCGGAAGTTGGAGGACGCCTGCGTTCATCCGTGCGCGGTCGCGGAGTTCGCCTACGACTGGCGGCTCCCGGTACGTCGTACCGCGCAGTTCCTGGCCGATGCCGCCGAATGCCATCTCCGCTCCTGGCGCGGGTTCGGCGAGGGGCACGGTGACGCACGGCTGATTATCGTCGCGCACTCGATGGGCGGCCTGCTCGCCCGGCACTTCGTCGAAGACCTCGGCGGGGCGGCCGAAGTGCGGACGCTGCTCACCCTTGGCACCCCATACTTCGGCGCGGTCAAGGCTGCCGTCATCCTCAACCTCGGCCGGGGTTCGCCGGTTCCTTTGCCGAGGAAACACCTGCGCACGCTGGCAGCGACCCTCCCCGGCCTCTACGACCTGCTGCCCCGCTACCGCTGTGTCGATGAGCACGGAGGGCCTCGCCTCCTCACCGATGCCGACACCGCGGCGCTCGGAGGGAATGGCGACCTGGCGGCCTCAAGCCTGGGGCACCGCTGGTCGGACTCGCCGCCCCCTCAGCTCCGGGCCGTCGTGGGGCTCAACCAGCCGACCGCCCAGAGCATGACGATCGACGCCGGCAAGGTGAATCCGAGGAACTTCCTGCGCGGGGCCGACGGCGGCAGCGAGGACCACAGCGGTGACGGCACCGTCTTCCGCCTCTCCGCGACCGGGTTCACCGAGCGCCCCGGCTACCTCTCCCAGCAGCACTCAGCCCTCGCCAAGGCACCGGAGACTCTGGACCTGGCCCGCGCCGTCCTCACCGAGCGAGACCTCGGTCCACCGCTGGGGGCGCGGGGCGTCGGCGTCGACGCCCCGGACCTCGTGGCCGTGGGGCAGCCGTTCACGGTGCGGGTGATCGGGGGCGGAGATGCCGCCGGCCTCGGCTGCCGCATCCAATCAGCCGAAAGCCACACCCAGATCGCACGCCCGGTCTTCCAACGGCAGGGTGACGAGATCACCGCCCGAGCCCGTATCCCGGCCCCGGGCATCTATCGGATCGACGTGAAACAGACCGGTGCCTCCCCTGTCAGCTGCCTGGTGATGGCCGCACCCGCCGACGATCTGAGCCTCTGGGAGGAATGACGTCCGCACAACCGGCCTTTGACGTGGTCACCCTGCCCATCGGCGTGTACGACCACTTCGACGATGTCCCGGGCGCGGCCACCTGTGCCGAGCGAGCCGCGGAATTGCTGGCAGAACTCGGTGGTCGGCACGTGCCGTGGTCCGGACGCCCTGAGCGCGTGACCCGGACCGAGGCCACGGCGCGCCTGGGTGCCTGGGCGTCGCCTCCCGCCCCGCGCAGTTCGGCGCTCCTGTGGATGGGGCACGGTCACTCCGACGGCGACGCTGCCGCCCTCGCCTACGCCGAGACGCCTGGCGCCTGGACCGATGCGGAAACACCCCTGGACCTGGCGCGGCGGATCAGAGCCGAGTGGACCCACCGTGTCGGCCGGCGCGGCAACTGGGCGATGGTCGTCATCGAGGCATGTGATGCTCCGGCCTTCGTGAACGGCCTCATGTCCGCGGTGCACGGTCTCCGTCCCGATGCCATCCCGGGTGAGCTGGTTCTGGTCGCTGCGGGAAGCGATGGCACCACGCATCTGGGCGCCTTCAACGAAGCCCTCGCCGCGACGGTGACTTCGCTGCGGATGGACGGCCCGGAGTTCGAGGTCAGCGAACTGGTTCGCCGTCTCGACAACCGGCTGAGGCACAGCACCACAGGCGGCTTCGCGGTCCCCTATAAGGTCACCGCCCGCCTAAGCTTGCGCGACGCGCCCGCCACCGGCATCACCGCGACCGCCGACGACGTGGAACGGCTGCGGGAGATTCTCGCTGCCCGGCCTCAGGCGCTGCGCCACTTCGACGACAAGGCCCGGGGCGGGGACCTCAGCGAGCAGGCGTGGTTCTTCACCGGTCGTCAGAGCGAGACCTGCGAGATCGCCGGGTGGCTGCGTGAGACGGAGACCGGGATGCTCGTGGTGACCGGACCGGCCGGCTCGGGGAAGTCCGCGCTCCTGGGCCACCAGGTCGTCCTGGCCGACGACGAGTTCCGCGAGGTTCTCGTGGAGGCAGGCCAGCTGGAGGAACCGGACGACCGCGAACTGCCGCCCTGCGACTGCTTCGACGCGGTCGTACACCTGGCGGGCCTGTCCGTGGCCCACGTGATCAAGCGACTGTGCGACGCGGCCGGTGTGCCCCGTGAGGGCGACTTCACCATGCGGACCCTGCGCGCCCAACTCCTCGCCCGAGGAGAACGGTTCACCGTCCTCGCCGACGCGCTGGACGAGGCCCGTGAACCCGCCGCCATCGCCTCCTCCGTGCTGCGCCGTATCGCGGACCTGCCCGGTTGTCGCGTCGTCGTCGGCATCAGGACCGAGGAATCCGGCCTCGGCGGCGAGCCCCGACGCAACCTGGTCACCGCCCTGGGCTCCAGCGGCGACACGAAGGTGCTCAAGGTCGAGTACGTTCCGAACGACCTGGGCCGGTACGTACGCCGCCGACTGATCGCGGCGCGCACCGCCGGCACGCCGGGCCTTTCCGACGCGCTCGTCGACGAGATCGCCGCGCTCGTCCGCAGCGGCGGACAGAACTTCCTGTCCGCGCGCATCGCGGTCGCCGAGATCGTCGCCCGCCCCGAACTGCTGCGCCCGGAGAACACCGACGAGCTGCGCCGACTCGCTGCGCAGCACCACGAGTCCACGTTCGCGGCGATCAGAGCCCGGCTCGCCCACCGTCCGCTGGCACTGCTGCACGCGCTCGCGCTCGGACAGGGCAGGGGGTTGCCCCGCTCGGGCGGAGTGTGGGCGACGGCGGCGACCGCACTCGCCGAGCACGGCCCCGTCTCCGAGAACGCTGTGACGGAGGGCGACATCGACGACGTCCTGCATCAGGCAGGCGCACTAATCATGCTGGACGCGGAGGACGGACAGACCGTCTACCGCCTCGCGCACCGCACCTTTCAAGAACACTTCATCGGTGCGCACACCAGTGACCCTGCCGGGGCCACACCGGATGCCCTGGTCACGGGTGGCCTGCTGCGGCTGGCCGCGGAGCAGGTCGCGCACCCGGAGCAGTTCGGAGCGCTGACCCCCTACCTGGCGAGACACCTCGCCGCTCATGTCTCCGTCGCGGGTGCGTGGGCGGAACTCGCCGCCGCAGAGGCCGTGCTGGACCGCCTCAACCCCGCCGCGGTGCGGGATCAGGCTCTGCGTGAAGCGTTCGGGCGCGGAGACCTGCCGCCTGCGATCGTGGGAGTCCTCTCCGCCTGGCGGGAACTGGCCGCCCTGGCGCCTGGCGACCGCGCCGTCCTTCGCGCTCTGGCCACCACGCGAGCCACGGGGCTGTCCACGACAGGACAGAGCGCGGATGGAGTCTGGCAGCTGGCCTGGGCGCGGGTGTCGAATGATGCCCTGAGCGTCAGTCTCGGCACCGGCATCAGCGGTGTCACCTCGGTCGAGCTGCCCGATCACGGCCCCGTGCTGGCCAGCCTCGGCACTGACGGCGCGGTCCAGTTCTGGAGCAGTGTCTCCAGCGCCGAGCCGATCACCGACCCGCTGACCGGCCGGAGCCCCGAGTACGGCGCCACCTCGCTGGCCTCGTTCACTCTGCCGGACGGCCGCCCTGTGCTCGTCCGCCTGGACGAACGGGCCGGGGTCCAGATCTGGGATGTGCGGAATTGGCAGCGGTTCGGCCGCACCGGCGCGGGACTGACCGTCACCTCGCCGGACGGCAGGACGGCCGCGGTGTGCCATACCGCCCTGGGCACCATCTATTTCGCCTTGCCCCACACCAGAGGTCTCCCCGACCTGGCGAAGCATCTGGTCGACCCTCAATTCGCCCATCGGTTGCACGCCGTGGCGGTACTCCCGTGCCGTGGCGGTGAGTTGCTGCTGGTCCAGGACAGCACTGGACGTCTGTGGCTGTGGAGCCCCGACAACCGACGCGTGGCGGGGCCGTATCGGACGACCACTTTCGGCTCCGAGGCCAAGTTACGATTGGGAGACGGGCGGGTGCTCGTCGGCGAGGTCAACGAGGGTGAAATTCGAATCGCCGCCGACGTGAATACGCAGAACAGGTGGCAACGCTACGCCAACAACGACTCGACGGTCACTCTCCCACCGTGGTCCCACGAAGTTCCCGAGTGTGTAGCAGCTAAGGAAAAAGGGAAAAATGTCCTGCTGCGCGTGGCGGACGGAACGACGCTCGGGCACCCGTTGCCGGGCAACGAAGTAAAGGATGTCCTGCCCTACGGAGCGAAGTATCTCGTCGCGCTGCAAAAAGGCGCCAATCAGGTACACACCGCTCGCCTGTGGAACGCGATGACAGGAGAATTCGCCGGCGGAGGCGCCTCGCTGGGGCGGGACGTCACATCCTTCGAGCAATGCGCAATTCTCGGTGTCAGCCCAGACTCGCTCCTCCTCTCCGTACTCGACCGGGACTCACTCACGCTGCACCGCTTGGGCGCCACGGACAATGCACTCGAATATTCACGGCGTATCGGTCCGCGGCGATCACGGAAGGTGACCGCGCAGGCACCGGTGCGCCTGCCCGACGGCACGATCACACTGGCCCTGTCACATGAGCACGCCCACGACTCCGAGAAGCACGACCAAATGGTCGAGATCTGGGACACTCGAACCAACCAGCCACTCAGGGACCCATGGCGGAGAATCCGGTTCCGGGACGACATGAGCGTGGAAACACTGATGCCGGTGACGGACCTGGCAGGCCGCATATTGTTGCTGGTCTGCCACAGGAACTTCCGCGCAGCGTCAGCAGAGATCTGGAATCTGAATTCGGGGCGCAGACTTGGCCCGGCTCTCGAGGTCGAGGCCGAACGCACCTACCATGCACGCCCGATCTCGACCCACTCCATCCGCGGGCCCGAGGCCGAGACGGTCGCCTACCGCCTCACAGCGCAAGGCCCCTTGACCTCGCCGTTGACGGGGACATGCTGGAGGGTCCCCGAAGATGTCGACAGATTCGTTCGCGGGCCCGACAAGACGCTTTACGCGGTGGCGGTCGGCGACAAGTCTCTTTTACTGCTCGACGCCCGCACCGGCGAGGAACGAAGCCGCCTGGCACTCGGTCAAGAACTGCGAAAAGTCACTGTCCTGGGCGATCGGCTTCTGGTCGGTACAAGCCACGGAATCGTCGCCTTGGATCTCAGGCTGCCCGACACCGGATCCGGCCCGGTTACCGAGGAAATGCCAGAGTTCGAAGCTCCCAGGATTCCGATCCGGTGGAGCCGGCTGGCCAAGTGGATCGGCTTGACAATTCTGGTGATGTGCATGATCGGCTCATTCGTCATCACCCGCGGCGACAGCAACAAGGAAGTCGCCCGGGACGCGATCTCGGGCGCCGTACCCGTGTGCACAAAAATGTACGAATGCCGGATAGGGGAAGATTTTGGACCGTACAGCTTCCCCTACGCGGCGGGAAACGAACCACGTACGACCACCTACCGGGTGGCGCGTGATCACCCCTACTTCGACGCCGACCTGTCGGTGCAGAGTTCAGGAGCATGCAGATCCGACCCGTACGTGGACTACGTCATCGAGTCCGGGGGCCACCGCCTCACCGGCCGACTCGCAGTCGATGCCAAACGCAGTGTCGGAACCTGGCTACACGGCGACGGCGACCGCATCTCCATCCGGTTCACCCTCGTCGGCCAACCCTGTGACGTGACCTTTGTGGTGACCGGTCCACGCGTCCATCGCTGGCCGCTTCCGAGCTGGCTCCGTTGACGAGAGGCCCGCATCCGGGGCGGATGCGGCTCGTCTCGAAGGATGGGCTGACCTGGGAAAATGTTGATTGGCTTTTGGGTAGGCATGTCTTCTCCCTGAGGGGGGAGGTCGTGTCGTTGGGTTCGTTGTTCGAGGCGATCGAGGCCGAGGAGGCCGAGGCCCGGGGGCGGGTGGAACAACTCGTCGAGTTGCAGCTGGCTGATATGACAGAGCGGCTCGGGGCTGAGCGGGAGAGACTCTCACGGCTGCTGGGCCGCTGCCCATGCCTTCCACAAACCCGGCACGACCGAGGCTGAGACCTGGGCAGCCGAGCACCTGACTGCAATTCTCGCAGGTCACGCGGCCCGCACCGCCACCGAGATAGCCGCCCAAGCGGACCGCGAACATCTGTTGGCAGCCCGGCGCGACGCCGTTGACGCCTGCCACCGCTACCTGACCAGCCACCTCGACCAGCTCCGCTACGACACGGCGCTGAAAGACGGCTGGCCGATCGCCACCGGCGCGGTCGAGGGCGCCTGTCGCCACCTGATCGCCGACCGCCTCGACATCACCGGCGCCCGCTGGGGACTCCACGGAGCGGAAGCCGTGCTGCGACTGCGTGCTGTCGTCTCCAACGGCGACCTCGACCCGTACTGGCGCCACCACGCCGCCCGCGAACACGAACGGCTCTACCCCGCACCCGACCAGCCGAACTACGACGACACGCGACACGCCGACCTGAGCAGCAGCGATCACCTCTCAGGGCGAATCTTCAGAAACCGGACACTCCAGTCGGCCCCCTCAGGCTGGCGTGCGCGCGGGAATGATCGAGGCTAGGGGTACAGGCGGTGACGGAATACGAGGCGGAGGACGTCGATGCGGCCAGAGGAGTTCGGCGCTGTCAGCGGTGACGACACCTTCGACAGCGGCCCTGCCCTGAACAAGTTCTTCACGCACTGCGCCACCCACCGAGTCGACGACGCCGACATCTCGGGCGACTGGTACACGAAGAGGCCCATCGTCATCGGCGGCGCCGAGGGACCGGCTAAAACAAAGGCCTACCGATGCGGCTGGTGCCGCATTACAGCCTTCGGAGGGTTCACTGGCCCGGTGGTAACGATCAAGAACTCGACAAACACCAACTTCACTGGCCACTTGGAGGTGCGGGGAGGCCGCAAGTTGGGTGGGCCGCCTTTGTCGGATGGATCTCGATGGCAGGACCGGGCCAACAGCGAGGCCATCGTCATCGGCGAGGGCTGTTCGAGCCCCCGCTTCGACATGGTCAGCTGCCAACACGCCATACGCGACGGCTTCCGGCATGCGGCCCCGGCTGCCAACGGCGTCGTCTCCATCCTCAAATGCCACGACTGCGGCGTGAGCGGGCACGACGCGAGCCACAAGGTCACCTCGATGATCACAGCCGCCGTCAATCTCGACGAGGCGACGCAGAAGAACAGCGCGAACCAGCGTGCAGAGCTCACCTTCGACCAGGTACCGGGCGCCTTGAACGCGGAGGACTTTGCGCTGATCGGTGGGAACATCCACGCTGTGATGGCGGTCGATTCGACCGCGAAGAAGGTGAAGGTCTATCCGTGGGTCACGAACAATCCGCCTCTGGCTGGGCAAACGGTCGAGTGGATCATCGGAGGCGGGCTCGTCGAGGTTACCAGCGGGTGGCGATTTGACCAGGTTTATTGCGTCCGAGTTGCCGTCGCGCTCAAGACCATGGCCACCTACCCGGGAAGTTACGGAGTCTGCTCAATGCTATCTGGGTATGCGAACGCCGTGATCGGTAGGCCCCCGAATCTCCCCTGTCTCGGCGGAAACATCGATGTCCTGTACACCGAGGAGGGCATACCCATCCAGGTCCTGGTCACGACGAGCGCCGACAGCGGCAGCTTCGAATTCAACATCAGCTCGACTGGCCCCTCCCTCGACTTGAACACCTGGCATCGCCTCATTTGGAACGAAGGCAAAGGGCAGGCATTGTTCAGGCTGCCGATCACCGCCAACATCAGCGGTCACATCTACGGCCCCGGCGGGCATGGAGGCAACGTCTTCAATGAGGTGGGCCTGATGCCGGTTCCCTCAGTGGTGCTCACCGGCGAGTACGACAACAAGACCGTCAGTCTGCAGGCGACGCCTGGCGCGGCCGACAAGTTCGGGCTGCAGAGTATGATGATCCATGCCTTCAGCCCCAAAACGCAGCCCCCGGGCCGAGCACCAACGGGCACCTGGAAGTTCCAACCCGATCCCGGATTCACCGTGAACAACAGACCATTGGGTCAATCGGTTGAGTTCTCCGGCTTCACGAAGCCCGGCCTCTTCGTGTGCATCCTCGACAGGTCGTCCAGGAACTGGGTCGTCTACAACGCCAACCAGTAGCTCTGTTCCACAAGGCACTGCCTCGGGGAACGGGCATCAACCCTTCACTCCAAAGGAACTGCACCCCGTTCCAGATCCTCCAGAATCCGGTAGGCCGTTGCCCGGCTCGGCAGACGAACCGCATCCGGGCCATGGCGGGCAATGACGCGGGCTCGGGTGCGCTCCAGCGACCCGTCCTTGGTGTACGGCAGCAGCGGTCCGGGGCAGTCCGTTTTGTCGCCATGCTGGTGCGGGTAGAGGAGGTTGCCGGCCCGCAGATTCGGGTCGTCGTAGGTGCGCAGATACCGGATGAGGTCCTTGATCGAGGCGCGCAGCGCCGAACTGGGTGCGTCGCCGCCCCTGACCAGGCCGAGAATCGAGTAGAACGCGGCATTACGGCCAACCTGCCCATACGTGGGCACCCGGATGTGCTGTGCCTTCAGAGTCGGGTCGGCCGGGTCCAGGCCCGCGCCGTAACCGCCGTTGGCCTCGCCCCGCTGGAAGCCCTGCCCCTTGTAGATGTTGCCGTGCTGGCAGACCACGAAGTTGTAGGCCAGATCGCCGAACTCCCCGAGGTAGTGCTTCGTCCAGATCTCGGCGATCTCGTACTGGCAGTCCGAGCAACTGGACGGGTTGATCTGGCCGGAGCCGACATAGTGGATGAACACCCCGCCCTTCCAGGGCGTCCACTCCCCGCCCGTCAGGTTCCGGGTGACGCTCAATCGGGCGATCACCGCCTCCAAAGCCACGGCGTAACTGACGCCATGGTCAACGGAGTAGTTGTAGGCCATGGACGAGAGGACCTCGAAGCTCTGCGCTTTCTCAAGCCAGTCTCGTCTGGGCCGGATCGTGACCAATGGGGTTCCTCTCTCAACGAGCGGTGTGCCGGCGTGCGGTAGCTCTCTCGGTGCTGTTGGCCCAGGCCCCGCACCTGCCGTGAACACGCCCACCATCGACAACACTTGCGGCGCCGAGTCGGCAGGACGTGTGGCACTGAAGGGCGCCAGGCGGAGCCGACCGCACCCGGCCGGCTCCGCATCGAGACTGCGGGTTCGGTGATGAGCCCGGCCACAGCTGAGGCGAAAGTGACATCGTCCCGGGACGCCCCATCCGCTGACCTGCTGAAACGCGACCGAATGAGTCACGGTGGCGGGACGGCCACGGCGGGCGGTGGCCCGTCTCGGGGCAGGGCCAGGGGCGGCGATCCCGAAATGCGGGTGGGGGAGAGCTTGTCGCGTTGGAAGGAACTCAGGGGCGTCGGGCCCGGCTCACTGCGCTGGGACGGGCAGGATCCCGTGAACGACCAGCTGTCGGCCGCAGGGGGTGGGCATCAGATGGTGCGCAGGTACCTCGCGCTGAGGAAGCATCAATGGTGGTCGGCCATGCAGACCTCTACTCGATCGAGGGCCGCGGCGCGGACTACTGCGTCAAGATCTACCGCGATCCACCCAGTCCTCGGCAAGAACGCAAGCAGCGGCGAATGGTGGCGATGTCACCGCTCGGCAGCCGCCCCACACACGTCGTCCCCGCCAGAACTCGCCTGGCCGACTGCCCTGGTGCACAGCCCACAAGGCGCAGTCATCGGGTATGCGTTGCGCCGCTTCGGTGGACCCGATCACGTCACCCTGGCTGGGCTGTTTGGCCGTTCAGGACTGCGTCGGTTCCTCCCGCAGGGCGCTCGGGGACAGCGTCATGTCCTCGGCCTGCATCGGCTCAAACCGCGATGCATGCACCGATCGTCCCACCGGAGAACCAACTGGGACTACGTCCTGGCGATCTCTTGCCGGAGCTGATGGGTGAAGCGGCGTAGGAGATCCTCCGTCTCCCTGTGCTCGGCCCTGCGATCGTCCCTGCCCTCACTGGGCTGGGAACTCCAGACCCGACGCGCGAGAGCGTCGGCGAGATCGACGGTGTCGTCGGCGCACAGTAGGTAGAGGGCGGACCGGGCTTCCTGCATCCGGCCCGCCAACTCGTTGGCCCCGGCGCCGTCGTCACTGAGCTGTGTTTCCCGAAGGTAGTCGACAAGCTGGACCACGGCGGTGTTGAAGCCGATCCCGGCTTTCAGCTTCTGTTCGCGCAGCCACATGCGGTCCTGCCGGCGCGCAGTGAACCAGGACCCGAACACAGCCCCTATGAGGCCGAGACAAGCCCCGATGGCCACGGACAGGATGTTCTCCACGTCAGCCCCCCCCGATACACAGCTGACGGCAGGCTACAGAAGCCAGCCAGGGCCCAACTCGATGGGCGAACCAAACAGGAGCGACCCAGGGCCTGTTGTGAAAGTGCCGGTCACAGCCACTCGCTGAGGACTGCGACCAGCACGGTCGCCTCGTAGCGGACGGCGGGATGTCAACGAGCGGGGATTGGTGCCACAGATCGCCTTCTGGATGTGAGGAGGGCCTGATGGATCTCGCGGGCGACGTAACGTTTGAGGCATCGAATGGCTTCGCGTCGTGTCTTGCCCTCGGTGACCCGTTGCCCCACGTAGGAGTGGGTGCGGGTGTCCCAGCGCAGGCGGGCGATGACGATGGTGTAGAGCGCTGAATCGCATCTGCCTCCGCCTGGAGCTGGGTGACGATCCGGGCCCACGTCCCGTTCCGCTGCCGGGCGCTGGGACAGGTCATAGGCCCGGTCCCACGGCCCTTACCGTTCCGGCACGTCACGCAACGCGGAACCGGTCCGGGGCCGCCACCGTATGCCGTCTACCAACTGGCGCCGAGTCCATTCCGGCGGACGGCCCGACTTGATGCCCTGCGGCAGCAACGGCTCAAGCCGGGCCCACTGGTCGTTTGTCGGATCACCACGTTCCGCGAAAAGTGATCATTCACGACCAAGATCCACTTTCGCAATAGACCCTTAGCCGGTGTTCTGGGGCGGATGCAGCCGGCTGAATCCCGCCTCCAGGGTGTGGAAGGTGACGGTGCCTCCGCCAAGCATTTCGGCCTTCTGTTGGAGCTGGTCCACGACCACCGGGCTCGGCTGGCCGTACACGTCGATTGATCTCATGCGGATGAGTGCACCGAATTCGCGGAACTTCGGTCCGCCGAGCTCCATGTGGAACTCCATCGACGCCGAATCAGGATGGACGGCTACCACGGTCATCGTGGACTCGGAGTCATCGATGTAGAAGTGGTAGGCGATCAGTTGAGGCTCGCGCGCCTCGACGAACGTGGCAAGGTCGCGCATCCCGTTCTTGACCTCCGCGATTTTGCCCTCGCGGATGTACGAGCGGTCAACGTAGTAAATAGGTTCCGCCATGGCACCGGAACCTATCGCCGGATGCCCGTCCGGCCCGCTCGGCGCGCGGTCCCGCCTGCGCGGACCCCGCAATGCACCGGCTCCCACTCTCGCAACAGGCCGGCTCTAGCTCGCTCAACGACGCCCGGGCGCATGGGTTGGAGGCCTGTTCGAATCTGAGTCGAGCGAACTCGATCGAGGACAGTGGGCGCCGTCGTCCGCACCGGGGCCTGGCCAGCCGAGCACCTTCGGCCCTGTCTCGCATCGGTGGTGGATGGGAGTCGTGAAGCTTGGTGGCTCTTGCCCGAAGGATGTTCAACGAGCTTGTGCAGACGGTGTGTTCTGGTCTTTCCCCGCTGGCTGTGGAGGAGGTGGCCGATGAGGGCGAGCGGCGCTCGTGGTGCGGGTGCGGACCGCGCAGGGCACCCAGGCCTGTCCGGTGTGCGGCGCCTCGTCGGGACCGGTGAGGAGAGATCACCGCCTGGGGCAACCTCGGCGTACCCCTCACCGAGGCGCACCGGCCCCGACCAAGCCGTCGGCCCTACGCTCGTGCTGTCCGCGTCCTCGGGCGCCGGCGACTGGGGCAAGGCGGTCCTGCCCCATGAACACCTCGCCCGTATCCACTAGTAGGGCTTGGTCAGGTCGGTTGTGGTGTTGCGTGTCCTGCTGGGCCGGTGTGGCGTTGAGAGTGTGTGACTCCGGACGAGATTGCGTTGGTGCGTGGTGAGTTGGAGACGTTCGCGGCGGAGGTGTTCGAGCCGTTTGCGCGCAGGGATCAGCGACGGTGGGGGCAGGTCTATCTGCGGGGGCTGCTGACCGACGGGCAGCGTAAATCGGTCGAGCCGATGGCCGCCCGCCTGGGTGAGGACGGGAACCGGCAGGCACTGGCCAACTTCATCACCACCAGTCCCTGGGACCCGGCACACATCCGGGCCCAGCTCGCCTGGCGGATGGAGGAGAGGATCGGGCCCGACGCCTTCGTCTTCGACGACACAGGGTTCCTCAAGGACGGGACTGCCTCGGCGTGTGTGTCGCGGCAGTACACCGGCACGGCCGGCAAGGTCACCAATTGCCAGGTCGGCGTCTCCCTCCACCTCGCGTCCGACCACGCCTCGGCGGCGGTCAACTGGCGGTTGTTCCTGCCCCAGAGCTGGGATCCCGCCTCGCCGAAGGCCGATGCGGACAAGGTCGCCCGCCGCACAGCCTGCGGTATCCCGGACGATGTCGGGCATGTGGAGAAGTGGCAGCTGGCCCTGGATATGCTCGACGAGACCCGCTCCTGGGGCATCGAGGTGCCGCTGGCCGTCGCGGACGCCGGATACGGTGACGCCGCCGCGTTCCGGAACGGACTGCAGGAACGCGGCCTGAACTACGTGGTGGGGATCTCCACCACGCTGTCTGCCCAGCCCGCCGACGCGGTGCCGGTGGCCGAACCGCACTCCGGGTCCGGACGCCCGCCGGTGGCGAAGTATCCCGACAAGCCGCGGCCGGTGAAGGAGCTGGTCATCGCGGCGGGCCGGAAGGCGGCCCGGCCGGTGCAGTGGCGGGAGGGCTCCCGGCCCGGCACCGGCCGCTCCGGCCGCAAGCGGATGTACTCCCGCTTCGTGGCGCTGCGGATCCGGCCCGCCGGACGCGAGGTCCGCCAGCACGTCGACGGCCCGGAACTGCCTGTGTGCTGGCTGCTGGCCGAATGGCCGGCCGGCGAGAGCGAGCCGGTGCAGTACTGGCTGTCCGACCTGCCCTCCGGCATGCCCCTGACCACACTGGTCCGCCTCGCCAAACTCCGCTGGCGCATCGAGCACGACTACCGGGAGATGAAACAGGCCCTGGGACTCGCCCACTTCGAGGGCCGGACCTGGAACGGATGGCACCACCACGTCACCCTCGTCTCCGTCGCGCACGCCTTCTGCACGCTGCAACGACTGGCCCGGACCCCAAAAGAAGCAGCGCCGGCCTGAGCCTCTACCAAGTCGTCCGCGAGCTACAGACACTCCTCGCCCTTTGGGCCGGCGCCTGCCCCACCTGCCACCGGGACATACCCACACCCATACGAACCTGACCAAGCCCTACTAGTCGCTCGACGACGCGGCCGCCGCCTCGCAGGCGTCAGCACTCCGATCCGGCTCGGCAGCGACTGCAGGTCATGTCCCGCGGGGTGGTGTAGTCACGGCAGCTGTTTCGGTTCCGGTTGTGGGGTGATCTGTGAATCGGCTTCGGTTGGCTTGGTGGTGAAGAGCTCGGCCATGGAGGCTTCCGACAGGTAGCGGCGGTCGAAGACTTGCCACTCGTCGTGGAGTTCGGCCAGGACTGCGGCGGCGAGCCGGTCGAGGGCGGCGGGGTTGGGGAAGACCTGGACGACGTCGGCTCGTCGTTTGATCTCCCGGTTCAGCCGCTCCAGCGGGTTGGTGGACCAGATCTTCTTCCAGTGCGTCGGCGGGAAGTCCGCGAACGCCGTGATATCGGTTGCGGCGTCCAGCAGCATCTTCTTGACCTGCGGGAACTGTCGTCCGAGCATGTCGGCGACCACGTTCAGATGGGTGCGGACCTGCTCGCCGGTGGTCTGCGCGAAGATGGTGCGGATGGTGGCCGCCACCATCTCTCCCGAGCCCCTCTCGATCACCGAAAACACGTCTCGCACGAAGTGAACGCGGCACCTTTGCCAGGCCGCGCCGAGGAAAACGGTGCGGATCGCTGCCACCAGTCCACTGTGGCTGTCGGAGATGACCAGCTGGACGTTCTCCAGGCCGCGGGCCCGCAGTGAGCGCAGGAACTTGGTCCAGAACGGCTTCGACTCGCTGTCGCCGACCATCAGGCCGAGGATCTCGCGGTGCCCGGTGGCGGAAATGCCGGTGGCGATGACCACGGCCTGCGAGGCGATCCGGTGGTTCACCCGCGCCTTGCAGTAGGTGGCGTCCAGGAAGACGTAGGGGAAGACGGTGTGGTCCAGCGGCCGTTCCTTGAACGCCGTCAGTTCCTCGTCCAGTTCGCCGCAGATCCTAGAGACCTCGGACTTGGAGATCCCACTGTCCGCACCGAGTGCTTTGACCAGGTCGTCGACCGACCGGGTCGAGACGCCGTGCACGTATGCCTCCATCACCACGGCGAACAACGCCCGGTCGATCCGCCGCCGACGCTCCAGCAGCGAGGGGAAGAACGAGCCGGTCCGCACTTTCGGGATCTTCAGGGCCAGGTCGCCGGCCTGCGTGGTCAGCATGCGTTCGCGGTGCCCGTTGCGCCAGGCCGTGCGCTTGTCGGAGTGCTCGTGCGGGGCGGCGCCGATGACGTCGGTGGCCTCGGCCTCGATGAGCTCCTGAAGGATGCGCTCGCACACCACCCTGATTGCTTCAACTCCGTCGGCCCGACGTAGTGACTCCAGCAGCCGCATCAGCTCAGACTGGGACAAGGCCATCGCGTGCTCCTCCGGTTGAACTGCCCGTTCACCAAGGAGACTTGCGCGATGGCCTGCCCTTGCGCAGGGAGCACTCACGCCCAGCGGATGTACGCCCCGGGCAGACACCCGCGCGTTCCGGAACGCGGCCCGGCTACACCACCTCATGGGACGCGATCCGACTGCATCAGCCGACTGACCTGTGAGTCATCAACTGACGGGTCGCCTTCCGCGTTGGCTCGGCCGTCTCGTTGTGATCTTGCGAGGCTTGTCATACTTCTCTGATGGAGATGCAAGCCGTCGAGGCGGCGCGGCGTTGGCTGGCTGAGCAGGGCGTCAGTCAGGTGCGCGAGGGGTGGGTGAGCGACGAGAAGCCCGGTGAGGTGCTCACAGCCAACGAAGTGGCACACTCCTGGGCCGGCGATGTGTTCGCCGAAGATCTGGATGTGGCCGATCAGGTCCGGTTGGCCTTCGGGCTGCTGGACCTCCTCGACGATTACTGGGTCACGTGCGAGATTCGGTTCGCGGACGAGAGCGCGGAGGGGCCCCTGCCGGCCGACGTGCTGTGGGACGGCTACCGTCAGCGGTTGGAAGCCGACAGGGACGTCGAGGCCGTCACCTACTCGCTGTGGGTGGACTGGTTCGAGGACCACACCACTTCCGCGTCGGCCTTCGCCGAGGTACTCGGTAACGACATCGACCACGTGGTGAACAATCGATCGGAACCCGCGCTCCGCCGGGCCAATCGGGTTCTGGAGTGCTCGGGCCCGGTGCGCTGGCCTGTGAAGGAGCCGACGTACCGCACCGCCCTGCGGCTCCCCGCCCTGCATCCGGCCCTCTTCAAGGGCCTCTTGGCAAGCTTCCACGACGTCTACGGCGACCTGGAGCCGGCTGGCGCACTGGCCCTCCTCGACCAGTTGGATCTCCCCACGACTACGCAGCACCTCGCGGAACTGCGCCACGTGCTCGCTGCGGGACACAGCAATCACTACCGCAGCCCCGACGCCTGGGACGATGCAACTCGCTCCTGCTCCTGAGCCGCACCTCCCGCAGCCTCGCTGACGGACCGTCAAGACGGGTGGCGGTCGGAGCGGAAGGGTTCACGGGCCCCGTCCGCTGCGGTTCCATCGGACGTTCACCTGTCGGAGCGTGCTCAAAAGGTCCCCGCCCACGTGAACAACGAGTTTCTGGATCGCTTGCGCAACTGCGGCGTCGGCCTCCAGCGCAACCCGGGCGTTGAGCTGCCCCGGTGTCTCTCTCTTCGTTCGTCGATGCCGTCATCGCCTCTGCCGTGGAGCAGGCCGGGCGGGACCACTGGCCTTTCCCGGCCCGACCGGACATCAAACTCAAGACCGGTCCGCCGGTCTCCTGACGTCTCTCCGGGATGCCCGGCTGGCACGGAGATCCCTGAAAGGGTTGACAGGCCGTCGGCGATTCACTCGATCCTATGACCCGGTCCTTGCCGATCCGTCGTCACGTCACCCAAGAAGGTCGGCGGCAGCCTCGTGCCTACTTGGAAAGCCAGCTGAAGTAGACGACGGCGTCGTCGAAGTCGCTGTCGCTGTCGCCGTCGTCCTCGGCCTTGACGGTGGTCACCACGAAGGACGGGAGCGACAGCGTCCGCCATGTACTGCGGCCGAGGGAGCTCGGCTTGAAGGTCTCGCCGTTGTCATTGCTGGATTCCACGGTGACACTGACCTTCTTTTCGCCCGACAGTTGGACCCCGCCGATCTGTAGGCCGCCCTCTCCCGATCCCACCCACTGGATGGGGTGGGGGGACCCTTCCTCGAGCAACGTCACCCGCTGGAGACGCGGCGAGCCAACCATCGCCCTGATGGATACGCCCTGGTACACGCCGTCGAAGTCGACATCAACCGTGTTGGACACCTGAAACCCCTTCACGTTGGTTAGGGCCCGGTATGGAATGCAAGCTCCGGGCCTGAACTGGTCTATCACCCCGACCAGGGCCCCAAGCCGACCCAACAACAGCGCGTCGACGCCGCGCAGAGGTGCTTGTCCATGAGTTTAAGGGTCCAGACCGCTGTCAGCCCATCGACAGGAAGCGTGTCAGGCCCTGCGTCCCGTCGATGTCGATACGGCTGCTCGGGTGGACGAAACCACCGTTGGAGCAACTCCTGCATGTCCTGATGGCCATGAAACCGCAGGCTGGCTAGCGTCGGAACCACTCGCGAGTCTCATCGATTCGCTCAACCTCGGAATTCGGGAGTTCATCATGGAAAATGGCGCGCAAAAGCCCCAGCAGGCAGAGGTGCGAGTCCCCATCAAGGATCTCGGCGCTCTCAGGGACGCCGTCGGGAACCTCAATCCCATCCTTCGCGCGGCGCTTGAGGTCACCGAAGGCGGGCACCCGCCTGTGACCGTCGGGTACAACCGCCTCACTTTCAGTAGGAGCTGGAACGAAATTCCGGACATGTAGGAAACCGCGCCGCCGCTCGGTGGTCGCGGGATCCGTCGGTCCGGAACCTGAAGTAGAATCAGCAAGGGGTTTGTTCTTGATTTCATCTCGTATGCGAGATCGCACGTTTCGACATTCCTCCGGTGAAGAGGATTCGCTTCCTGAACGGCGATCTACAGGAATCGCTCTTCCTGTTTCTTGCATCCTCAAGATCTCCTCGAGATGCAACCTGGACTGCACCTATTGCTACATCTACAACAAGGGTGATACAACCCATTTGACCCGCCCCCGGGCCATGTCCTTGGATGTCGCCCGAGCCGCCATTCGGGAAATCACCGAGTATGCGTCCCGGAATGGCATCACCGAAGCGGTAGTCGCACTTCACGGAGGCGAGCCGCTTCTGGTCGGCAAACCCTGGATGACGCGATTTCTGGACGATGTCAGGAGAATGGCGCCGACAGATGTGCGGCTCTCCTTCACCCTGCAGACCAACGGCGTTCTCATGGATGCGGACTGGCTCTCGCTGTTCGCGAGCCATGGAGTCCAGGTCGGAGTGAGCCTCGATGGGCCAGCCGTCTGGAACGATCGCCACCGAGTGAACCATCAGGGAAAGGGAAGCTACAGCCGCGTCCGCAAGGCGATCGACCTTCTGGTGGCTCAAGGGGCCGAATCGCCTCCCTGGGGAATCCTGGTCGTGGCCGACCCGCGATTCCCTGGGACGGAGGTGTTCCGTCACTTGGCCGATATCGGTGTCCGGAATATGGATTTCCTCTGGCCGGACTACCACCATGAGGAAGGGCCGCCCTGGAACGCCGACCTTCTCGGCAGATACTATATCGATCTGTTCGACGAGTGGTACGGTCATGCGGATCCAGGCATGCGGATCAGGTGGTTCGAATCCCTGCTTCAGCTGATCCTGGGTGGTGAATCGCAGATCAGCGCTTTGGGTGCCCAGCCGGTGACCGATGTGGTCGTGGAGACCGATGGCAGCCTGGAACCGCTGGACATGCTTCGGATCTGCGGTGACGGCATGACGCTCACGGGTCTTGATGTCCGCAGGCACCCGATCGAGAGGCTGCGGGAGACAGAGCTCTATCGCATGGGGCTGAAGAACCAGGAACTTCTGCCGGACGATTGTCTGCGATGCCCTGTCTACGGGCTGTGTGGTGGCGGCGAGATGCCGCACCGATGGTCGAAGAAGGACGCGTTCTCCAACCCGAGCGTGCACTGTGAATCCCTGCTCGCGGTGATCGAACACATCGTCGGCACCGTGCAGAAGGAAGTTTCTTTTCACGCCGTCGCTTCTCGATCAAACGATGCCGTCGCACAATCGATCTCGGGGTGAAGGACTTGTCACCCCTCAAGAGACTTCATCAGGCACTTGGCTGGTATGGCACAAGTGAAGTGTGCGAGGAGATCCATCGCGGCTACTCCGATTTGGTGGGGCGGCATCTGGGGCAGTTCTTCACCGAGGTAAGGTCCACCCGCCCCGATGTCGAAGCGGAAATCGTCGCCAAGCTGACCGGAATGAGCGAGGAGTCGCTCACCAGGCTGTTGCTGGCACCTGAGACGACGCGACTGCTGATGTGGCCCGACCCCGCGCGCGATGCCTCGGCGGCAGCCGAATTCCTCATTCGATCCGTGCACGCAGAGATGGCGCGAGAGGGCAGCGCCGCACAGCCCGTCGTGGAGCCGCTCTGGACGGCTCTGGGGGACACCCTGATCCTTCCCGGCGGCCAGGTCGTCGAGGGGCCCTCCATCGAAGGCGTGGCAGCTCTCGATCTCGACAGTCCTTATGCCCTTGGCATCGATGTCCAGGGGATCCGCTTCACCCAGCCCGAGGGAAGAGCTCCGTTGGCAGGGCGGGAGAGGGAGGAAACGCTGGCGAAATTGTCGGCAGCTATCGAAGGAATCGCTTCGGTGAGCAGCGAGACGTCAGCGTTCGTCGCAAGATTTACCAAGGCCCTGGTACTCCTCCGGGATGACCGGGAGCGAGTCTTCTCTTCGGGATCCTGTGCCCAGTACGTCGGACGCTCGGTACTGGGGAATCCGCAGTTCTCGGCCGTGGATCACGCTCTCGTCGCTGAAGGTGTGGTCCATGAGTCGATCCACGGATTTCTGTACATGCATGAAATGCAGGAGAGTTGGGTGCTCGACGACTCCTTGTACAGCATGCAACCGATGGTTCCCAGCCCGTGGACCGGTCGCCGACTGCCGGTCAGGCCTTTCCTGCAAGCCTGCTTCGTTTGGTATGGCCTGTTCAACTTCTGGTCGGCGGCGGCGGAAACCGGGGTGTTCGGGACCGCGCGGGCGCTCGAGAGGCGCCAAGCAGCCTTGTGCGGTTTCTTGAAGGAACCGCTCACTCAACTGACCAAGCCCTATGCCGAGCAGGTGAACGGCGACTTGCTGGATGCGCTCGGAGATCTGCAGGAACACGTAGCGTCGAACCATGAGGCCGTATTTTGAAAGTCGGCTTTGGCCCTAGTCCCGCATCGTGACGATCTCGGTCATGAGGTGCGGAAACGTGGTCGCCTACCCCACCGCCATGGATTTGGACCACAGGGCGACCTCGCGTCGTTGGCTGAGGGCTGTCGGCCGCCCGAGAATCCGCCATGAGGGGTGCTTACTGCCCGGACGTGCGCGGTCGACCGGGCTGGGCCCGCTGGGTCGGCCCACCGTCGGCCACGGACCGGATTGGCCGGCATCAACGGCTCGATTCGGTCCCACATCGCATCAGTGATCACTAGCCTCAATACCGGTAACTTAGGGCTTTGGTGTCCGCTTGACCCGTTTGGGTTTGGTGGCGCCAACGATGGTGACGGCCGGAACACGTGGGCGGTCTGCGACTCGGTGGGCAACGCGTTTGAGCGGCCAGCTGGCGACTTTGCGTTTGATGACGCGGGGGTTGGCCCGGCGGCGGCGCCGTGGCAGGAGGCGTTCGAGGAGTTCAGCGTGGGTGGCCTTGATGGCGCGGGCGAGCCGGCCGGGGGGAAAAGGCCGCCTGGTCGGTGACCTGGCGGCGCACGACGCGCAGTGAGCGGGTGAAGGAGATCCGGTCGGGGTCCTGGTCGACTTGTCGTGCAGCCTGGTGCATCAGGTGCCGGATGGCGTGGTGGACAAGCAGGAAGCCGTAAAGTTCCTGCTCAGCTCCGTCAGGATGCTGCGAACGCAGTACCAGGTGCGACCCGCCGAGGTGGGTCTTGATCTCGTCGAGGGTGGACTCGAACTCCCATCGCTGGGCGTAGAGGGCGGCCAGTTCGGCGGCCGGGGCCTTGTCCGGGTCGAGGATCGTGGTGATGAGCCGGTAGACGCCCTCATGTCCGGCAATGGTGTATTCCACCGCGCGTACCGGCACCCCGCGACGGGTGTGGTGGATGTCGCTGCGGTCGAAGATCTCGGTGAGATACGAGCCGTCCGGCAACTGCTCGACCACCGGCAGCACGAGGTCTTTGCGTACCCGCCACAGCAGGTCCGCCCCGGTCGCCGCTGCCTCGCGCCACAGGTCCACGCCGTAAAAGCCGCGGTCGGCCAGCAGCAGCATGCCCTGCCGCAGGGATCTCAGGACCGTCCGGGCCAGGGTCTGCTCTCCGGTGCGAAGAGCTGCGAGCGCGACGTCGAAGACGGCGTGGGTGCCGCACTCCACCAGGCCGACCATGCGCAACTGCGGGTAGCCGACGTCCTGTTCACCGCGCCCGGAGCGGGGCGGACGGCCGAACGCCTCCACGTTCGCCTTCGTGTCGGGCAGGTCAAATGTGGTGCCGTCGATCGCGGTCAGCCGCCAGTCGCGGTAGAAGGCGCCCTGAGTGCCCGGTGTCGCAACCGGACGGCACACCCGCGCGAACAACTGCCGCATCGGCGCCACCCCCAGCCGGGACCTGGCTTTCCAGATCGCCGCCGTACTCGGCACCACCCACGATGCACGCCAACGCCGCGCACCCTGCAAACCCGTGGTCAGCAGCCGGGCGACCTCCTCATAGCTCTGCCCGGAGAACAGGCACATCGCCAGCACGAAGTAGACCACCAGCCGGGCTGGCAACAGCCGGTTCCGCCGCTGCACGCGGCCCGTCTCCGCCAGCACCTCATCCACCAGCGACTGAGGAAACGCCTGCGTCAGCACCCCGACCGCGACCCGATCCGACAACCGCTCACCAGATGACTTCAGTTGACCCGCTCTTGGCACACCACAACAACAACCAGATTGCCCCTAAGTTACCGGTATTGTCACTAGCCTCGCAGTTTCGTGGCGGTCCGCCGACGGAGTGGGTGGACCGTTTTCGTGCCGTGGGGTGAGACTGTGGACGCCGAAGACCCGAGTGTCGCCTCGGGATGGCGCCGGATTCCACTGCTCCGGGTGTTGGGGCGCTGTCAAAGGGACGGGGAATCCGCTGGTCAGCCCGGGTCGGGCAGTTGCGTGAGCCGGTCGAGGGCTGCGGTGATGTGACCAGTCCAGGACCAGTGCCGGGCCAGGCGGAGGATTCGCCGACGGCCGGTGGTCACGAGCTGTCCGGGCGCGGTGAACAGGCGGAACCGTAGTCGGCGGGGCTCCCAGAGCCTGGCCTTGCCGGTCAGGGCGAGCATCGGCATCCAGGCCAGCAGGTCGAGAGCGATCTGCACGATCTCCAGCCAGATCCGGTTCTGGGCCGTGCGGTGCAGGGGCAGGTTTCGCAGGCCAGTGGCCCGGGCGGCGCGGATGCGGTCCTCGGCCCGGGCCCGCAGCCGGTGACGCAGCTCAAGCTCGGCAATTGGCCGGCCCAAGGTATTGGTGGCGAAACAGGTCAGCCGCATGCCGTCCGCATCCGTGAGCCGCAACTGGGCCCCGGGGTGCGGCCGTTCCTTCCTGACGATCAGCCGCATGCCCTTGGGCCAGCCGTCCAGAACGCCACCGGTGAGTTCAGCGACCCAGGCACCGTCGCGAACCTCGCCGTCCGCCTCGACGGCCGCCGTCCAGGCCGATGCCGGAACCTTCAGCACATACTGGTGGACCGCCTCGGTGATCACCATGCCGACCGAGTAGGACAGCCACCGCCCCCGCTGAGCGAGCCAGGCGACGAAGTCGTGGGTGCCGCCCGCAGAGTCGGTCCGGATCAGCGTCCGGCGCCCACGCCGGTACTTCTTCGGCAGCTGGGCCAAGGCCAGTTGAGCGGCGGTGATGTGGTCGGTGGCCGTGTTCGATCCCGCGCTGCCTGGTCTGAGCAGGGCCGCGACCGGTTCACCCGTGCCGCCCGGTCCGTGGTCGACAAATCCCATCAGCGGGTGGTGGCCGTAGGTTCGCTTCCACGTGGGCGCGGCGTCCTCCTTCTCCGAGTGTGCGATCACCAGCACCCCGTCGAGGTCCACGGTCACCGTCCCGCCCGCATCAGGCGCCTTCCGGTCGGCCAACCGCCAGACACGTCGGCGTACTTCAGCCCGCGCGGCACGAATAACCCGCAGGGCCTTCTTCCCAGAGGCCGCGAGGGTGTCGATGAGCCGGGAGACCGTCGGGTCGGAGGCCACCGGACCGAACACGGCCGGCTCGGCCCGCAGCATGGCGACATCCGCAAGGCAGTCCCCGCCCAGCGCGACCGCCAGGGCCACGTCCAGCAGGATCTTGCCCGGATCGTGCACCGCCCGAGGCTTCCGCCACGGCGTCAGCGCCGCTGATATCGCGGTGTCCAAGCCGACCTTGCGTACGGTCTCGACCAGCAGCACGCCCCCGGCCTGCGAGACCACCGTCCGGCCGCCGCCCTCAACGCGGACACGCGGGTACGACCCGATACGCTTCTTCACCTGGAGAGTGCTCCTTTCCGTGCAGCCAACAGGACCCTAGACAAGTCCCATCGTTGCAGGTCAGGAGCGCTCTCTGCTTATTTGATCAAGCCTCGGCGCCCCAACTCGTGAAAGGCGAGGCTTAAGGCGTGCGCTCCGTCGTTCCAAGACTCCGCACCGCACTGACCGCTTCAGGTGACACGAAAGACCGGCCAGCCGATCTCGGTGCGCCATGCAGCGGGATCGCTTGTGTCACGAGGGCCGACAACGTACACCTCCCGCACCGGCCCGGCCACCGACATCGCGTTCTCCACCACCCAGGTCCCGAGTTCGCCGTACGTGACCTCGATGCCGTCGTGCTCGCCGATGTGGGTGGTGACGGCCAGTTCCGCGGGCGGCAGAGTCATGGGGTGCACGCGTCCGGTGCGAGGTGGTGCAGCGGTCGGCAGGTAGACGACCGCGTGACCGCGCTCCTGCTCGAAAAGGGCGTTGTCGTAGCTGCCGCCCGGCGGTCCGGTCACGGCGGCGCCGACGGCCGCCTCCAATTCGGCCATCGCGCCTGCGTACCAGGTCGCGATGTCGCCATGCCCGACTACGGCCTCTACGGCCGCGACCGTCCGGGCGGGCTCTGCACGCAGCTCGACGTCGATCGGCGCGGGGTCGGGCTGGAGCAGGCGGCGCAGCGACACGACCGCGGCCCGGGTGCGGTCGAGTGCGTCCTCGAGGCGTTGCAGGTGGTCTGTGACCAGGGCCGCGCGGACACCGGGGTCGGGGGTCCGCAGGATCTGCTGCACATCGCTCAGGGGGACGTCGAGCTCGCGGAGCCGGTGAATGACCTGCGCGGTCGGGATCTGGTCGACGCGGTAGTAGCGGTAACCGGTGGTCTCGTCCACCACGGCAGGTTCCAGCAGGGCCGCCTCGTGATACCGGCGCAGGGTCCGGACGCTCAAGTGGGTCAGCCGCGAGAACTCCCCGATGGTCAACATCCCGTCACTCTAAACACTCCCCCTGGGGGAGAGTCCACGGCTTGACCCTCCCGCGCCGTGAGGTCACACGGTGGGCTCATGACACAGCACACCGATCTCCCGTCCGATCTGCTCCCGGCCACCGTGCGCGAGTTCTTCGCCGCCCATATCGTCCGCGACGCCGACACCGCCTCGTCGTTCCTCGCCGAGGATGCGGTGATCGTCGACCAGGGCGAGACCTTCCGCGGCCGAGAGGAGACCTACGCGTTCCTGCGGGACGCCGGGTCCGAGTTCGAGTACACGACCGAGCAGATCGGCGCTCACCGCGTCGATGACGCCCACTGGGTGGTGACCGTGCGGCTCGAGGGCACCTTCCCGGGGGGCGTCGCCGAGCTCGACTACCGGTTCGCGCTGCGGGACGGCCTCGTCGCCGAGCTCGTCATCGCCAACCACCCAGCCTGACCGAATCCGCACCACCTCGATCTTCAGTGGAGAGAAGAATGTCTAGTTCAGATCGCGATCGTCTCGACGGTCGCCGGGCGCTGGTCACGGGCGGTTCGAAGGGCTCGGGCAAGGCCGTCGTAGAGAGACTGCGAGAGATGGGTGCCGACGTGTGGACCACGGCGCGCACGATGCCCGGCGGCTACGAGCGCCCCGACCGATTCATCGAGGCGGACACTTCCACGGTGGGCGGTGTAGAAGTTGTGGTGTCCAAGATCTCTGAGGGAGGTGCGCTGGACATCCTGGTGCACGTTGTCGGAGGGTCGTCAACCCCGCCTGGCGGGTTCGCGGCAGCGACTGAGGAGCATTGGCTGGCGGAACTCAACCTGAACGTCTTGGGAGCTGTCCGACTGGATCGAGCGCTGCTGCCGGCAATGGTGGAGGCCGGATCAGGAGTAGTTGTCCACGTCACGTCGATCCAGCGTCAGATGCCGCTGCACGACGCGACGTTGCCGTACGCGTCAGCGAAGGGTGCGTTGCGTACGTACAGCAAGGGTCTTGCGAACGAAATGGCGCCACGAGGAGTGCGAGTAAACGCTGTCAGCCCCGGGGGGATTCGGACCGGAGCGTATGAGGGCTTCATCGACCAGCTCGCCGAGGGCAACGGACTGACCCGCGAGGAGGCGAAGCAGAGCCTGATGGATTCCCTCGGAGGGGTTCCACTCGGAAGGTTCGCAACGACGGAAGAGGTTGCGGACCTGGTCGGCTTCCTTGTCTCGGACCGAGCCTCATCCATTGTGGGCGCGGAGTACGTTATTGACGGCGGCACTGTCCGAACCGTCTGAGCAAGGCACCGGCTCCGAATAGCCACTCTCGAACAGCTCGATCCGACGGCGGAACCCCCTCCTTCACAAGGAGAACTCTCAGACGCTGCTGAAACACCGAGAAGCGCGTCGATGACGCCATCTCCGCGCTTCGGACGCTTGCCTGGTCGCCAAGATGGCGCCGCGCGGCTTGAAACGGACTGCACGTTACCAGTTCACGTGTCGAGCGCTCAGGTTGCCCCACCAGATGGCGGGCCTCATCGGCCACGTGACATTTATCGATGACCTGCGAGCTGGGGCAGGCAGACACCCAGTCGACTACCGCAAGGAGAACACATGACCACTCAAATCACGGACCAGTCATCCGCCCAACCGGTCGGACCGCCCCCGCCCTTCGACCCGGAGCTCGCTCCCGTCCTTGAGATCCTAACCAGCCTGCGCTCCCCCGACGCGTACCGTTTGGACAACATCGTTGAGATGCGCCAGCCCGTCCCCGGGGTGGAGAGCCCGACCGACGAAGTCCTCTCGCGCGGTGGCACCTACCGCGTGGAGGAGCGGGCGGTGCCAGGGCCGGACGGGGAACCGGACATCTCGCTGCTGATCTGTCTCCCGAAGCACGCGTCGACCCCGACCCCGGCGCTTTACCACATCCATGGCGGCGGCATGATCGTCGGAGACAACCGGTTCGGTCTGGTCGAGATGTTGAACCTGACCGAGCCGATGGGCATGGCCGTGGTTTCGGTCGAGTACCGGCTCGCACCCGAGACACCCCACCCGGGTCCCGTCGAGGATTGCTACGCGGGCCTGGTGTGGGTATCGGATCACGCCCACGAGCTCAACATCGACCCTGAACGCATCGTCGTCGGCGGTGCGAGCGCCGGCGGCGGCCTCGCGGCAGGTGTCACCTTGATGGCACGCGACCGCTACGGCCCGGCAATCCTTGCCCAGCTGCTCCTGTCGCCGATGCTCGATGACCGCAATGACTCGCCCTCTGCCCAGCAGATGCGCGGCGTCGGTATCTGGGACAGCTCCTCGAACGAGACCGGATGGAACGCGCTCCTCGGCGACGGCGTGCGCGGAGGACCGGACGTGGCCCCGTACGCTGCGCCTTCCCGTGCGGCAGACCTCTCTGGCCTGCCGTCCACGTTCATCGACGTCGGGTCGGCCGAAACGTTCCGGGACGAGGACGTCGCCTACGCAAGCCGCATATGGCAGGCGGGCGGCCGCCTCGAACTGCACGTGTGGCCCGGTGGGTTCCACGGGTTCGACGTCGTGGTCCCTCATGCCGTGATGTCGCAGGACGCCATCGCCGCCCGAGTGGCATGGCTGCGCCGTCAGCTCTTGGTCTGACACGCAGCCTCGGCCAGGGGCGCCTAACGGGTGCCACCCGTGATGCAGCGAGCCGAACCCATAGCACCGCTCGGGAGACCACACGAGTAGGAGTCACAGCATGACTTTCGAACTGCCGCTCCCCGACAAGAACGACCCGGTCTGGACATCAGCCCACGGCTTCGTCGTGCGCAAGGACGGAGGTGTCGTACGGCTCACCGGTCACGAAACGTTCGCGGTCAAGGTGACCGGCGAGCAGACCGATGGCGCACTCGCCTTCATGGACGGCCTCATCGAGCCCGACCACGGCAACGTCCCGCACATCCACACCAAAGAGGATGAGGCCTTCTACGTGGTCTCTGGAGAGTTCGAGTTCCTCAACGGCAGCGAGAGAATCTGGGCGGGCCGCCGGGCTGATGCGCGGCTGGCGCCGCCGGGCGGTGGGAGCCCTGGTGGCGTGGTGGTGTGGGAGGTCATCGGTCGTGTGCCGGCCGGTGAGGTGTGGGATCGGCGCGGGTGTGGTGCAGGAGGTGGTCGACGAGGTCTTCGGTCTCCTTCTCCAGGGGGCAGTCGAGCGTGGCGTTGACGTGCTGGAGGCGGGTGAGGGCGGTATGGAGGCCCGAGCGGTTGCCGGCGGCGGCTTCGACGCGCATCCAGTCGCGGTAGAGGATCTCGGCGGTGTTGTCGATGTCGAGTCCGGTGGCGATGGCTTGGCGGGCTTTGGTGAGGTCGTGGTGGAGGCCGGGGGGTGTGCGGTGGGTGGCGATGGTGTGGGCGACGGCGATGATCCGGGTGGTCATTTCCTGTTGATGGGGTTCTTGCCAGGGCAGGGGGTGGGTGCCGAAGGGCCGGCCGCGGACGAGGGCGAGGGCGGCTTCGAGGTCGGTCAGTGCGGCGGGGCCTTGGGTGAGGGCGCGGTCGGTGAGGGTGCGGAACTGGGTCCAGTCGCAAGCGATGTGGGGGGAGAGGTGGTAGGGGTCGTCGGCGTGGTGACGGCGGGGGACGTAGGCGTGGCCGTCCGGGTCGTCGCCGAGCGCGCGGCGCAGGCCTTGGAGGCGGGCGTTGAGGGTGCGTTTGGTCCAGGGACTGATCGGGTCCATGTCGGTGCACAGTGATGCGGCGTGGCGGCCGGGGCGGAAGTAGAGCAGGGCGGCCAGCTGGGCCTGGCGGGGGCCGTGGCCGGTGGTGGGCACGCGGTCCATGTCGACGGGGCCGAGGACTCTGAGCTGTGGCGCTGGTGAGTGGTGTCCGTGTACGCACAACCCGCTGCGCTGGTCTTCTTGTGGTTGCATGCCGGCGGGTGGCTGGCCGGTGGCGGCCAGTAGGGCCGGGAAGACGGTGCCCTCGTCGGCTGGGGGTTCGGACTGTGTGGGGCCGTCGCCGGTGGGGTGCGCTGGGGGCGCAAGGTGAGGTGTGGGCTGCGGCCTGGCCTGCCCGCTGGTGTGCGGGTCGGCGGCTGGCGGGTCGGGTGCGGCTGGGTCGTCGGTGAGGGTGTGGATGATCTGCCGGTAGTCCGCGTGCGTCAGGCGTTGCAGTGTGATGTCGGTGTCTGCGGAGTGCAGGTGCTGTCGCCCGCTGAGGGTGGCGTCCAGAATGTCGGCGGTGGGGAAGTACGCGGCGGCGGTGCGGGCCGGTGCGATCAGTGTCACGGCCGCTTGGCCGCTCGTGGCGATGAGGTGGGCGAGCTGTTGCGCGGAGTCGGAGCCGAGCGTGGGCGCGCATACCAGCAGGGGACGCCGGCAGGCATCGGGGGGTTGTTGGTGGATCTCGAGAAATCGTTCGGTGAGATGGCGCAGTGCTGGTGAGGCGTGGGGCAGGTGGGTGAGGGGGTGGCCTGGTAGGGCGTGGGGGAGGTCGTCTGCGAAGCCGATGACCCAGACCTCTGTGTCGGCGGCCCAGGGACTGAGCGCCGCTTCCAGGGTGAGGGAGGCGCACACCTCGGTGACGTGGTCGGGGCTCCCCTCCAGCAGGAGGGCAGGGCGGGCCGCCAGGTTGAGCAGGAGCAGACCGCCGTCCGTGGTCGTGCCGAGGGTGACCAGGCCGGGGTAGGGGGCGGGGACGGCACGGGCATCGTCCTCGTCGAGGAGGATCACCTCCTTGGGCAGCGCCCACCAGCGTTCTGGTCCCTGCGTGAAGGGCGGCAGAGGGGCCAGCCTCTTGTCCTGGGGGAGTATCTGCACGTGGCCGGTGGTGAGGAGTGCCGCCCGTATGCCGGGAGGTGCCTGGCCGGGGTGCTGAGCGCTGTGGTGGTGGGCCAGGGTGCGCAGCGCCGTGTCCAGACGGGCCATGTCCGCGCGGACTGTTCCGGTTTCGTCGGTGGCCTGCACCAGCGGTGAGGCCTGGAGGTGCGTCCGGGTCTTGCGTGAGCGACGTCGGTGAAGGCGGAGCGCGAGGAGTGCGGTGAGCAGGGCTGCCAGCAGGGCACCGGCGCCCAGGACCGTGCGCAGGAGGGGGACACCGACCGCCGGGGCAGCAGCAGGCGAGGACGTGGCGGTCGGGCGCGCCTTGTGTGAGGGAGCCGGGGGAAGCAGGGATGCGCTGGCCGTCGGCGATGGGGAGGCCGGCGCGGAGGAGGCCTCGTCCGGTTCACGGCCGGGCTTCTGTCCGGCCGACGCGCTCGCGGACGGCGCGGGCGCAGCAGTCTCGTCCTTGCGCCGGTCGGGCTGCCGGTTTTCGATGAGCTGCTGGATGCCCAGGCGGGTGACGTCGAGTTCGAGGATTTTGGGGGCGGCGAGGGTGGCGCCGTCGGCGAGGGCGAGGGCGAGGGCGGGGTCGTTGCGGTCGAGGGTGAGGGGCGGGGAGGTGTCGGTGGTGGCGGGGCTGGGTGCGGCCGTGGCCGGGCACTGGGATCCCAGGAACAGGCCCACGCTGATCAGGACGGCGGCCGGTGCGCGGCGTAAGTGGGCCGGCCGGTGAGAGGCGGGGGCGGCCATGGCGCCGCTCATGAGATCGGGAGGGTGGCGGTGTCGAACTGCGGCAGGTGGAAGTCGACTTGGGCCGTGGTGGCGGGCGGTGCCGGGAACTGCATGAACACTGCGACGCTTTCGGCGGACTTCAGCGACGTCAGCCCGGTTGTGGTCAGGGGCCGTCCTTCGGTGTCGCGCAGCACGTAGTAGCGCTTGCGGCCGGTGAAGTCCACGAGGGTGGCTCCGCCCAGGGACTGGCCGTTCCTGGCGACGTGGTGTTCGTTGCCGCGCAGGGCGGCGGGAACCACGGCTGTGCCGTCCCCGGTGTTCTTGAGGGTGCCGCGCAGGGTGAGGATGCCGCTCGACGTGCGGGTTGCCGAGCTGATCGTGAGGACGAGGCTGTCCTGGCCCTGGATCTGTGCCAGTGGCGCCGCCTGATTCGTCTGTTGCGCGTCGGGCGTACTGGTGGCGTCCGCGGAGGCGGCTGCGTGTGAGGTGCCCGCGGCCTGTAAGTCGCGGCTGATGCAGCTGGCCGCGGCGAGGGCCAGGCAGGCCGCGACGGCCAGCGCCGCCGCTGCCCGGCGCGTCAGCAGGCCGGTCCCGCCCCGGCGGCGCCACGCATTGAGGGTGGTGCGCCGCCCGCCGTCATTGCTCTGGCCGTGACCTTCGTCGTGACGATGGCCGGGGCGGGGGCGGTGGTGGTCCGGGGGGAGGAGGCGCGGGGTCATGGTGCCTCCCGGGGGCGGGGCCAGACGGTGATGACGTCGCCGTCGAGGGTGACGTGCTGGTCGGGGAACCGGTGGCGTACGAGGACGAGGTCGCCCAGGCCGAAGTCGACGGCGGCCCTGAGGACCCAGGCGTCCCCGAGGTGAAAGACGCAGAGGGTCCCTGGGGGCCATGTCGCGCCCGGACAGTCGTTGTGGATGCGAAGTAATCGTGCATCAGAGTTCATCTCTGATCTCCCAAAGCGATGGTCATGCGAGGGATTTGGCTGTGGTGATGCGCGATGCGAACAGTAAGCTAATGCTTCGCGTAAGCAAAGTTCAATGGGTTCGGGGAGATTTCCGGTGTGTCGGCAACGCTGTGGTGCGGCCTCGTCCCGGCCAGACCTCACCAGGGCCGTCACCGGGCGGGCGTGAGGCCCGCTCAGGTGGCAGGTCCGTTCACGGACAGCGGGCTCGCCGGCTGACGGCCTTCGCTGGAGCACAGGTGTGCTCCTACAGGTCGGTCCAGGGCCGGGGTTGGCCGCCGGCCAGGGGTGCCCATACGTCGGCGGTGGGCGCGTGTTCTTCGAGGTCTTCCAGCACGGCTGCCGCCAGCGGCACTTCGCGTGCGAGGGCGGCGACGAGGGGGTGCTGGGCGGCCATGGCCTGAAGGTCTTTGATGCGGTTGTGAAGGACGTACCGGGAGGCTCCGGTGAGGACGAACAGCACGCGGGGGAAGACGGGGTACCAGCGCAGCCATATCGCGCCGGTGCCTGCCTGGTGCCTGAGGGTGTGCCGGCGTCCGATGTGCTGCGGCTCGTAGGACCACAGGCGGGCGTAGTCGATGAGTTTGGCAGCGAGGCGTTCGCTGCTCATGGTGGAGCGGTCGACCTCGATGAAGGCCCGCAGCTTGGTGCGCTCCTGGTCGTCGATGAGGGTGTAGTGCATGACGGCGTCCGCGATGAGCTTCTCGCTGTCGCCGATCGGGTGGGAGACCTCGGGCGTCCAGTCCAGGTGGCCGTGTTCGTCGCCCCGGCGGCGGGCGTCGGCGACGAAGGCGAGATGGGTGCGGACCACGGTCAGTGTGTGCGGCGTCTTCAGTGAGGCGGCTGCCGCCGAGGTGACCGGGTAGGGGGGCCGGCCGCGCAGGCCGGGCCAGTCGCGGGTGAGGCGGGCGCCTTCGCTGGTGAGGTACCAGGCCCGCAGCCCGCTGGACTGCGGCAGCACAATGCAGTCCACCAGGCCGGCGCGGCGCAGCTTGCTCAGCGGCGTAGCGACGATCTGGCGTGCCACGCCGGGCCGCAGGAGCTCATGGAGTTGTTGTGTGGTGGCCATCCGGTGCAGGGCCAGCGCGGCCAACAGTTGGTGCGGCAAGGGTTCCACCGGGCTGGGAGTTGCCTCGGACAGTGTCGGGTGGGAAGCGGTGGTGCTCATCGGTATCCCTTCTGCTGGTCGTGCGGTCGCACGGACCGGGCGGGGGCCTGTTGGGTGAGGAAGTCGCTCACGCGTTGCTGCTGGGCGGCGGCGGTGGCGGTGAGCCGGCCAAGAGGGAGGGCTCGGGCCGTGTCCCGGGCGGCGCGTTCGAGGTCCGCGACGACATGGGGGCGGGCGTGGTCGGCGAACACCTCGTCCAGGTGGGGGCCGGTGATCTGCACGGGGCCGATGCGGCGGCCGTGGACGGTCAGCAGCATGTAGTGCTCGAACCGGTCGAGCGCGGCTACCTCGGCGGGGCTGGGGTTGTCCCCCCATTCGGCGGTGATCGGCGCGATGGCGGCCTGGGAGCCGGCGGTGGAGGCGAGCGTGGAGGCGTTCTGGGTGAGGGACATGCGGACCGCGGCGGGCAGGCGGCCCAGCAGCTGGGTCATGCCGTGGACGTGGACCCGGTACTTACGGAAGTCCTCGAACATTGCCGCGATGGTTTCCGGGGCGGCGCCGGTGAGAGTGATCAGTTCGTCGAAGTACAGGCGGTAGGGGCGTCGTTGCTGTTCGGGGGTGTCGCGGCGAGAGCGCACGGCCCGCAGCAGATCCCGCGCGATGAGGGCGGTCAGCAGCCGGTCTGTAGGCCCGTTCCCGGCCGGGCACACCCACACGATGAGCTGGTTGTCCATGGCCGCCCGGCTGTTGTAGACGCCACAGGGCTGGCCGAGGAAGGCGCGGGTGGCGGGGTTCGCGGCGAGCCGGGCGAGCGGGTTGAGGACGACACCGAACGCGTCTACGGGCAGGGCCGGGAAGACGGTCGCCCACCAGGAACGGGTCTCCTCGTCCAACTGTGCCCGGACGGCGGCGAGCGCGACGGCCCGGAAGCCGGGGTCGGTGAGCAGGGCCCGCACCTGGAATAGGGTGGCCTGATTCTCAGGCTGCCCCGCCTGGCAGGCCGACTGGTTGACGGCGGCCAGGACGGTCAGCGCGGCCGTGAAGATCGTCAGCGCGCGGGGAGCCGTGGCGTCGTCCCAGCCCATGACGGAGGCGAACGCGTCGGTGACCGCCTCGACCACCTCGTGGGCTGCCTGGCCGTGCTGCATGGACAGGGGATTCCAGGAACTCAGCCGGGCAGCCGGTGTCGAGGCGTTGAGGTCGATCAGCGCGATGCGCTGCATCAGCGGTTCGTGCGCGAGAAACGGGGCGGCGCGCGGCCAGGAGTCGCGGTGCGGGTCGACGAACATCAGCCCGCCGCCGGCGTGAGCCCATCCGATCGCCTGCGCCAGCGCGCGTTCCGTCTTACCGCCTCCCGCCTTGCCGACCGCGCACTCGAAAAGGGTCTCTGCCGCATGGGTGGCGACCAGCCGCCGCCGTCCGTCCGGCCCGCGGTACAGGCCCTGCAACAACACCTGCGGATTGCCGAAGGCGAAGGTGGGCAGGTCAGATGCGAGCAGCGGCAGCCGGCAATGCACGGTCGGGGGCTTGAGCAGGCCGGTGAGTTCCTCCAGACGCACCCAGTTCGCGCGCGGCGGCCGGCACTGCCCCAGATTCCAGCGGCGCTCGAAACCGGCCCGGGTGGGCCAGTGGTCGGCGCCGATCCGCCACGGTCCCAGCCGCCAGCCGCGCATCGCCCACCTGGAGCGCCCGCCGAACACATCCAACGCGGCCTGGAGTTGAGCGAGCCGGGCCTGTGGGCGGCCTTCGATGTGGGACGCGCACGTCACCAGCAGCTGCACCCGCACCAGATGGTCGTCCTCGGCGAGCTTGCCCAGCGCCTCGGCCGGCTCCACCCGGCGCGGCACCGGCGGCATCACCAGCCTGCGCCCCGACCCGTTGGCCCGTGCCGTGCTGCTGAGAAGCTGCTGCACCTGCCAGCCCAGGGAGTCCTCGATCCCGCCGGCGTCCCGGCGCAGCCAGCGCGCGGCCCGCTGGGCCTCGCGGTGCTCGGCGCGGCGCGCGGCACTGAGCAGCTGCACACGGCGCGCCCGCAGCACCCACTTCGGGGCGCGCTGGATATCCAGCCGGATCTCGGCCAGGTCCCCGAGCTCGGCGCGCAGATCGGCCACCGCATCGACGAGCGGCTGGAGCGGGTCCGGGGCCAGCGGCACCTCACGCAGCGGTGCGATCGTGCTGCCCCGCAGGAGGAACTCGGCCCGCACCATGTGCGCGCGGGGCTTGTCGACGATCGGACGGCCGCGGCTGACGGTGACGCCCGGCCCGAAGGGGGTGATGGACAACAGCCGTTCGCCGCCGGCGGGGCCCTCGATGCGGTAGCGCAGCGGCGCGCTGCCGTCCGCGCGCAACCGGATCTGCACCGCCTTGGACCGGCGCGGCGCCCACCACGGCATCGCGGTGGACGCGCGGGCCAACTGCACGCCGCGGCGGAAGATCTCCTCCAGACCCGGATCGAAGTGCCGGGCGGGAACAAGCTCCAGCGCCATCCGCTCGGCCGAGACCTTCCTGGCAAGGCGACGCACCACCGCCTCACCCGCACCCCACATCAGGGCGATGGCCACGCAGAGCAGCCACCAGTGACCGAAGAACCAGCCGGCACCTTGAGCCAGGCCAGTGAGCAGACCAAGCGCCCGGCCGACCAGCGGCTCGCCAGCCTGGCCGGTCACATGCGGGGCCGCGGAATCCACCTGACTCCTCCCTTCCTGTCCGAGGCGGTGGTGCGGGTGAAGTACAGGTCGGTGATGCGGCCGTCGGCGTAGGTACCGCCGCGGTCCGTACCCGCCCACACCAGATGCACCACCGCGCGGTTCTCGTCGCCGTCCTTGCGGGCAATGACGGCCTGAATGCGGACGCCGGCAGGGGCGACGGCCGGCGCGAGGACCTGCTCTGGGCCACCGAAGAAGGCGGGCCACTGATCGCGGCCGGTCCCGGTGGCGTCGGCACGCAGCAGGTCACGGCCAGCCGAGACCAACTGCCACTCGTCGTGCGCTGTGAGGTCCGCAGGCCACGCTGTCTCCAGCGCCTGCTGGATGGCGCGGTCCCCGGCCACACCCTCGCCGTGCGGCGGCAGCACCGGCGTGGAAGCCGCATGCGCTGTATGTGCGGAGGGCGTTGGTGAGGGATCCACGCTGCGCGGCAGCACCAGCAACATCACACCGGCGATGGTCAGAACCAGCGTGGTGATCAGCAGCAGGCGCGGTGAGTGCGGGGGAGTCGTCACAGCAGCCGCACTCCCCCCGCATAGCCCGACATGGCGTTCACGGAGTCCAGCCGTACGACGGTCCCCGGGCGGGCAGCGTTGATCATTTGGCCGCGGCCGGTGTAAATGCCGACGTGATGGATCGTGGAATCGCGGCCCGGGGCGTATGCGTAGAAGACCAGATCGCCTGGCTTGAGCGCACCGGTGCCGAGGCGTGCGGGGATCCGCCGGCCCATCCCGGCCTGCGCGGCCGCCGTGCGCGGCAGGCGGACACCGGCCTTGGCGTAGGCGTAGGTCGTCAGCCCCGAGCAGTCGAAGCCTTTGATGCCGGTGCCGCTCTTGCCGTTGGGGGAGCAGCAGATCCCGTACGACGGGCCGCTTGCGTTGCCGCCGCCCCACGAGTAGGGGACGCCGCGCTGGGCGAGCGCGGCCTCGATGACGGTGCGGACCCCGCCCGAGACGTCGGTCAGGTTGGGGTCTTGGGCGGCTGCGGTGTAGTGGTCGATCCAGCCCAGCACATTCGCTACGTACGTCGCAGAGTGGTTGTACTGGAAGACGGCCTCCTTGAGTTGGTCCCGCTGTGTCAGGTCGCGGCCCTGGCCGCACTGGTAGAGAGCGGCGCCGAGGGCGGCGTCGTCGGCGTTGTGCGGGTCGGCGGTTTGGTCACCGCTGGCGTCCTGGCCGACGGACGTCCAGGTGGAGGGCAGGAACTGGAAGGGGCCAACAGCGCGTTCCCCGCTCGCCGTGCCGTCGTAGCGGCCGTTGTCGGTGTCGGGGAGGACGGTGGTATTGCCTCCCTGGCCGGAGCCGTTGAGGAGCACCCCGTAGATCTTGGGGCGGATGTCGCCGCCTGCGGTGATGGTCCGTCCGATGGCGTGGTTGGACTCGACCTTGGCGATCCCTGCGAGGATCGGCCAGCGCATCCCCTGGCACTTCGGGACGTGCCGCTCGACCTGTTGGACGGCCTTCTTGTAGGCGGTCAGCATCCGGGCAGGGATGTCGGCGGCGCTGCCTCCCTCGACGATGCCTCCGCCGTCGGGCGTGCCTGCCTTGAGCGCGACGTATGCGCTGATCGCGTTGCCTACGGGTGCGGCGCAGCACACCGCGGCGAACAGCAACGCGGCCATGACGCACCCCCACAGCGCCATCCGGCGCCTGGGCCCGCTCACTCCTGCTCACCGGCCTGGTCGTCATGCCTCCATTGGGCCCGCAGTTGCCGCAGCGCGTCCGCCTGCCGCCGCCGCTCCTGCGACCGTTCGCCTTGGTCGTCATCCGGACTGTCGGGTGCTTCCTGCGACTGGGGTGGCTCACCTTGCATGGCCCGCGCGAGCGCGGGATCGACACGCGCCACGCTGTCGATGGTTCGGCGCCGCAGTTCCGCGGGGTCGTTCAGCAAGCGCTGCAGCGCCTGGCCCGGGGGAGCGGAGGGGGTGGGCCGTGACGTGGTGCCAGTGCGGGGGGTGGGTGGTTGTGCGGAGGGATGGGCACCGGTGGTGGCGGTCGGTGAGGCGGTTCCGCGGCTGGTGGTGGCCGGGCTGCTGGTGAGGCGACGGGTTTTGGTGAAGGGGCCCGGTCCGCCGCGGTCGTCGGTGTTCTCCCGCAGCGTCTGGGCGACGTGGCGTCCTGTGGTGCCCCAGGCGCGGGTGTCCTCGCTCAGGGTGTTGCCCCACACCCGCACTTGCTGGCGCACGTCCTGGGAGAAACGGGATCCTCCCGCCCCGGCCCGGCGCACGCTTCCGGGCAGGCCGGCCGTCGCGCCGTACACGGCCCGGCCGCCGCGGTGCAGGATGCGGTAGCCGCGGAAACGCACCAGCCGGTTGTGGGCGCGGGTGGACAGCAGCGTGCGGTCGGCGTGCTGATCGTGCAGGACCTGTCCGGTGGCGCGGTCGACGATCTGACCGTCCTCATCGCGGTACCGGTCAGGCGGGCCACCGGGCCGCCACGGCCCCTGGCCAGAACCCTCGCCGCCCGCAGCGCCACCCGGGCCGCCCGAGCCGACGTCTCCGTCAGCGGTGGGCTTGCGCCACTTGGCCAGCTGTTCGCGGTCCGGTCGGCGCCCGATCAGCAGCCAGTGCCCGCCCTTGGCGCCAAGGCGTGCGCCCAGTCCGCCCACCGCAGCCGCGGCGGTGAGCGGCGCGAGTCCGCGCCCGGCTTCCGCGCCTGCGTCCGCGAGCACACGGCCGGTGTCCACCGGCAGGCCCGTGCCGTCGGTGAGCGAGGCCAGCGCGCCCATCAGCCGCTGGCGGGTGCCGAGAATCCCGTACCGGCCGCCGCTCCCGCCCCCGGTGAACGTGCGCAGACCGCCGCCGTAACCGCCCATCGCTGCGGGGGAGTTCATGGCGAGCGCGGCACCGAGCTCTGAGGTGTCGCCGGGCAGATGAGTTCCGCCGATTTTGGCGTAGCGCATCCGCATCGCCATGCGGTGCCCGAACGAGGTGACTCCGGCCAGCAGTCTGCGGTGACCTGCCGCACCGACGATGGCGAGGACGTCGATGAGCAGAATCCGTTCCACCATCAGATCGGGGCCGTTGGTGATGGTGGCATCCACGGCGATCCCGAAGAACGGCACGAACGCGCAGATCCCCACCACGGCCAGGACCGCGATGCCCCACAGCGACAGCCACTTCCACACCGACTGGCGCGCGGGGCCGGGCAGCATGCCCGCGACGAACGCAACACCGCCGCACGCCGCGGCCGCGGCGCAGATGCCCTGGGCGCCGAGCAGGACCACCGCGCTGGACAGGAGCATGCCGCAGATGAACAGCGCGCCGATCAGCAGCAGCGCCGCACCGCCGATGCGCCACCAGGTGGGCTGCTCGGCGTAGGCGGCACACGCCTTGCCGACGTCCCCGGCCTCCTTCAGATCGTCAAGGAACGCCTGGAACTCCTGGTCCTCCTCGCTGACCACCGCGTGGGCGGAGTCCAGCAACTCACCCCCGGGCGTCAGCGACGGCAACTCGCCACGCTCGCCTGCATCGCCGGTATCGTCCATGCAGTAGTCCTTGGCCGGACCGTGGAGCAGGCTGCACGCGCCCTCCCGGTCTTCCTCCTTCGACTTGGCGGCGTCATATCCGCCGGTGACCCACTTCAGGTGCACGGCGTAGGCTTCACGGTCGGCCTTCTTCGCCGGGTCGAGGATGCGTCCGTACTGAAGCAGCATGTACGGCTTGACGATCAGCGCGTTGCTGATCGAGTCCTGGAGGGGGCGGGCGATGTCGGTGGAGGACACCGGCTGTTCGGCTTCCCGCTCCAGGCATCTGATCTCGGCGTTGCCGGCCAGGTCGGTGCAGGGTCCCAGACCGGCGAGCTCGCCGCCCCAGTCGTAGGAGTTGACGCTCTGCTGGGCGACTTCGGCGGCCACCTGCTGGGACTGGCCCAGCGGACCGTCCTCGGCGAGGAGAACGTCGGGGCGGACGAAGGCCGAGGCCGCGAGGGCGCCGATGAGCAGGGTGAGGAAGATTTCGCCCAGACCGCGGCCGACCCGTCCGCGCACGATCATGAATCCGGCGAACACGAACGCCCACGCCAGCAGCAGCCCCTTCAGCCCGAGAGTGTCGACCACGACGTAGTCGTAGGTGTCGGCGACCTTCTGCGCCGGCCGGGTCAGGATCGTCAGCAGTGGGAACCGGAAGGCGACCTCGATCGCCCAGCCTGCCAGGCCGACCAGCAGCCGGATCAGGGTGAACAGTCCGGACAGACCGAAGGCGAGGGCTTGGGTTTCGAAGCTGATGATGGAGCCGCCCTCGGCATTGAGTTCGTAGCCGTTGATGGGCACGCCCTCGGAGGAGGTGATGTTCAGCGGGGCGAGCAGGTCCCCGGTCTCGCTGTTGCTGCCTGCCGCATAGACGACCTGGCTGTTGACCATGACGAACACGCCGGTGAGCAGCACGAGGACGCCGGCCGACCGGAGTGTGGCGCGGTCTGGAGGCAGCATCTCAAGCCCGCCTTCTCCCAGTTGCGCCCCGGTACCGCCACACCACGAGGCCTGTGACCGCGGCACCGGCTGGCAGCAGCCTCCACGCCGCACCGGCAGAGCTTGGTTGGTTGGCAGAGGTGCTCGTCGTGGAGGCTTGCGCGCAGTGGTTCTTGGCTGGTCCTGCGATCAGGTCACAGGGCTCGTGGTCCAGGGCGTGGGTGCCGGTGGTGAAGGCTTGTCCGGTGGGAGGCCACCCCGAGTCCGGCAGGCCCAGCCCAAGGGCGAGGATGACGACGCCGGCGATGACGGCAAGCACGGTGGGGAAGCTCGCGGCCGCGCGGATGAGCCGGGTGCGGTCCCAGGAGGATGACGGCATCAGACGTTCTCCCTCGGGCGGTCATCCACGGCCTCTCCGGCGGCAGGCACGGTTGGCGGGCCCGTGTTCGTGCGGCGTCCCGGCGTGGTGGTGATGGAGGCGGTGATACGTGGGATGCGGGGGATGGTGACCTTGATACGGCCGGTGTTCTGCCGCGGGCAGGTCAGCAGGAACTCGCCTTCCCGGCCGCGCTGTCCCACGGGGGACAGGCCGGTGGTCACGAGCCGTACCAGCACGGGGTCGTCCGGGTCGAGGCCGATGAATTCCAGGCCGTGGCGGGCGCGTTCGCGGTTGGTGGTGCGGGCGAGTGCGCGGTAGGCCATCAGGCCGCGATCGGGGCCGAGTTCTTGGGCGTCGTGCGAGCCGGCCAGGAGTCCGGCGCCGTGCTTGCGGCCGTCGTGGAGGATTTCGTGGACCAGGGCGGTGCCCTCGGCGGAGGAGGTGAGCCAGTACAGCTCGTCCAGGACCACCTGAGTGAACCGCTCGGGGTCCTCGAACGCGGTCTGCCGGGCGATCGCGGCGATCAGATACAGCACCGCGCGCCCGATCAGCGCCTCCAGCGGCTGCTGTTGCAGTACTTCGGGCTTGTCGAACGCCGCCTTGGGTGGCAGTTTCAGCCCGGTGGTGGTGATGACGATCATGTCGGTGGTGCTGGAGGCATCGAGCCGTACCGGCGGCAGCGTGGGGTCGAAGACCATCCGGGCCAGGGGGTTGGTGGCGACGACGCGGATGAGGCCGGCGAGGGTGGAGGCCGCGTCCTTCCGCCTGCCCACCTCGCTCGCGGCCATGTCCTTTAGGACTTGAAGCACGCGGTGCATGGACGGCTGCTCATCCGCGGCGGCCTGTTCGACGGCGTGGTGGAGGACTTCCCCGTGGGTGCTCATCGGCCCGATGCCGAGCTGGAGGGTGAGATAGGACAGGGCGTAGTGGCGGCCTTCGGGGCCGTCGAACATGCGCAGCGGGTCGATGGACACTGCCGCGCGGGCGGCGTCGATGATCTGCACGCGGCCCTCGGCCGCGGTGCGGGCGAAGGTGGCCCATTCGCGGACGGGTGTGCGGTCGATGCAGATCGCGCAGCCGCCGCGCGCCCACACCGCTTCCGCGACCAGCTTCTGGAGCACGCTCTTCCCGGCACCGAGGTCCCCGACGATGCCCATGGAGGCGGAGGCATCCACCTTGGGCGCGTCCGCCACGTTGATCATGACGGGGCGGGTGGTGCCCGCATCCAGGTCGAGGCCGAGGAACATCCCGTTGGGGTCGCCGACCTCCGAGGCGGTGAAGGCGCCGCTCAGCGCCCAGTCCTCGGAGACCTGGTGCTGGGTGAACTCCCGCACCACACCTGGCCGTACGGTGCCGGGCAGCCCGAGGGTGAACAGGGCCTGCTGTAGGCCCGCCGGGCGCACGGCCCGGTAGTCGGCGCCGGCGAGCAGCGCGGCCAGCGCGCGGGCCCGGGCGTCGCAGAGTGCGGCGGTCGGCCCCCAGACCGTGAGGACGGTGACGGACTGCACCTCGACCTCGACCGAGGTGCGGGACAGCCGGGCGTCCAGCTCGCCGAGGTCGCGGGCGGCCTCGGTGAGGGAGGCGGGCATGCCGGTGGGGCGGGCGTCGTACTGGTCGGCCTGGTCGATCAACTCGTTCTTCTTGCGTCGCACCTGGTCGCGGGCCTTCTCCGCGGGCACCAGGGTCAGGTCGATGGTGTAGTCGACGGGAAAGTCCAGTGCCTCCAGCTGGGCGAACAGGTCGGCGGCGTCCTGGCTGACCGCCGGCGGACACTCGGCCAGCGCCAACTGCGCCTGATACCCCACCCCTGCGCCGGTCTCGACCTGTAGCCACCGCCGCGCCAGCGGCGAGCCGGTGTTGATCCGCCACCAGGCCGTGCGGCCCGACCGCGGGAGCTGGCCCGCGTTCTTGAGCTCGCCGACGTCGTCGAGGCCGGGGTCGATCCCGCCTTCCTGTAGGCGGACCTGGCCGAGGTCGGCGTAGCTCGGGGAGCGCAGCACACTGTCACGGATCTGCCCCGCATACAGCTCGCTGGTCTCGGCTTCGGCGAGCAGGGGTTCCGCGAGGCCGCGGTGCAGGGCGTGCTGGACCATCCACACGATCTCCGCCGGGCGGGCCGGACGGAAGGCGATGCCGCCGGCGAGCGCGGCCTCCACCCGGGCAGCCTGCTCGCGGCAGGCGGCCACCTCGCGCCGTGCCACCGGCACCGGGCGCATGCCCAGCACCGGCGCGATCCCCGCCCACGCCGCACTGAGGGACGCCGACACCTGCCAGCCCGCGGTCTCGGACTTGAGGGGTATGGCCAGCCACAGGGTGCGGCGGTGCATCTCCTGGCCGTCCAGGAGATCCAGGGCGGCCTCGACGTTCTCCACCCAGGGGTGCTGGCCAACACCAGGTGTCTGCTCGGCCGGCTCGATGCCCTCGATCATCCGGAGGGCGATCTCACCCGGGTCGACCTGCGCGCACAGGCCGAACAGCCGAGGCGCCCCGGACAGAGACCGCACCAAGTGCGTGACCTTGGCGAGCTGCTCGTCGCGCACGGCGGCGGGCACATGAGTGCCCTGGACGGTCTCCTCACGCCGACCGTGCGGGTCCGGGCCGGGGTGCAGGCGGTAGAGGGCCCACACGCTGCCCTGCGCCGACCACACCAGATGCCCGGCGATGTGACGGATCGGAACCCTCACCGCGTACCCCCTTGCCGGGCGAGCGTGAGGAGCTGCTGCACACCCGACACCGGCCCCGCGGGCACGGCGGGAGCAGCTGGTGTGGCGCGGAGGCACGCCGGCGAGCCACCGGCGGCCGGCCCAGGCAGCGGCGTCCGAGGGGCAGTCTGCCGAGTCGCAAGGGCTTCCTCAGCGGAGTCCGGCGAGGGCGCGTCCTCGATGGTGAATCCGCCCAACAGCGGCCGGGGAGCGCGGTCGCGGGCGGCCCGGCCACCGATCCGCCCTCCCCTCGGCTGCCAGAGGAGCAGTACCCAGCCCAGCGCCGCCTGGCCCGGGGCGCGGCCCCGGATCTTCGGTCGGCGTACCGCCCAGATTGCCAGCACCCACGCGACGATGGGGACCGGCCCCAGCCACGACCACCAGCTGATCGTTTTGACCAGGAGGAAACCGCCGCCAACAGCGAGGGCGATCTGGGCGGGGGTGTACGGGCCGAGGGGGATCTTCCAGTCCGCGACCTTCCCCAGCACCCAGGGGTGGCGGCGGGCGGCGGTGTAGAAGCGGCCCACCCGTGGCGCCGCCGCGGTCACAGCCGGCCCCCGACACCCAAGTGGCCACCGAAAGCGGGGAGTTCGGATTGGAAAATGCCGGGGACGGCGGGTGCACCCTTGGCCGGGTTCTTCACCTCGTCCTCGAACATGTCCGCCAGGTCCTGGCGGGACTCGTACAAGCCGAGCGCGACGATCATCAGCAGGAGCGCGCCGATACCGGCCTTCACGCTGAACTTCTGCATCATGATGATGACGACCAGGACGATCAGGCCGGCCTGGAGGCCTTTGGCGCCCCAGTCCTGGAACATGGCGAGCCAGGAATCGCCGAGGTCGTCGAGCTTGCCCGCGAACAGCAGGGAGTCTCCGCCCATCATCAGCGCTCACCCCCGCCCTGACCGGTACCGGCTTCAAGGCGTGCGATGTCCCAGCGCCCGGAGCCGGCCGTGAGCGCGAGTTCGTAGGCAAGCGGCCACCGGCCGTCCGCGTCGCGGGCTTCCACCTGAGCAAGAACCCGGACCCGCGTGCCGTCTTGCGGTACCTGCCCGGCGGCAGCGGCCTCCTCGACGGCGGAGACCCGCTGCACGGAGACGGCCGTATAGGGGGCGGGGGACACCGGCGCAAGGCTCACGCCGGGGGCGAGGTAGCGGTCCACCTCCCCGGAGCCGGTGAGGTACGCCGTCAGGAACTCCCCGACCGTGGACGCCAGATCGCCCTCCGGGACACCGACGCCGTAGGGCGATGCCGGCACCTGTGCCTGGGACGGGCCGGCCACCACGCTGGGCGCGCCGGTCACCGTGAACGAGGCACCTGCCGGATCGGCGGCCACCGGTACGGCGTAGTAACGCACCCGCCCGTCCGGGTATTGCGCAGCCACCGTCACCGACCATGCACCGTCCGCGCGCTGCGCACTGCGCACCACCGTCACGGTCTCCGCCGTCGGCTGCGCATCGGCCGCGGGGTCGGGCAGGGCGACGTCCGGGCCCATCGACTGCGCACGACGTGCCTGCGCAGTCGAGGCGTCATCCGCGCTGCTGCGCAACCACGAGCTGACGAACAACTGCGCATAGCCGCCCGGGTCGGCGGCCACCGCCGTAGTGCGCATGGAGGTGGGCTTGGCCGAAGTGGCCGCTTGGACCGTGTCCCGGCTGGAGGCCAGGGCGATGGCCAGGGCGACGGGGCCGGCCGCGATGACCGTCCAGATGGCCAGGCGCGAGACCCGGACGCGGCGCCGCATTGCCTCCAGCCGGGCGCCGGCCGCCATCGGAGCCGCAGCCTCGCGCTTGGAGCCCGAGGCGTGCTTACCAGGAGACATAGTCAAACTCCCAGGTCAGAAAAGGATGTTGCTGACCTGGAGACAACCCTCCGACCCCGACCCGACCACCGACCACCAGACCCCCACCAAGGTCACGGTGGGGACACGAAGTCCATGGTTGGGGTCATGGTGGGCCCGACCACGGTCCAGACGGGAACTGACCGAGGCCATCGTGTCCACCCACGGACCCCGGGGCCGGCGGCCGTTCGGTGAACTGCGGCCTGCCTGGCCGCGAGGCCTCACAGCGATGCGCAGACGGGCAGCGCCGGGGCACGGCCGGTATCTGCGCAGCGCGCCACCGGCCCTGCGCACCGAGAAGACCCGACACGTCGCACCGCACTGCGCAGTGATGGCGCACCGTCCGGCTGCGCAGGACCTGCCACCGGTTGTTGCACAGCCGCAGTGCGCAACGCCCGCGCCGCGCTGCCCAGTCGGGCGTGCACCCCGGAGCGCGGGGCCGGACACGCATGGTCGGCCCGACCATGACCCCCACCACGGCGGTTGGACGGCCCCGTTTCCGGATCGTGACCGATGGTCGGGGCTCTTGGCCGCCGGTCTGGTCGGGGCCGGTGGATGAGCTGACGGCATGGATCACACGCCCCCGCGCACCCAGAGCCGGCGATCGCCAAGCGTCGCCGATCCGGTGGCGCCTCCAGCCCCCACGCGGCCCGCTTCCGGGACGAGGCAGTGAGCCCTCTTGGGGCGGTGGTCCGCCGCGGGGCGATGGCGGCGGATCGGTTCACCCAGATCCCCGACGGCTGTTCTGTGCCGTTCGGCTCTCCTACCGAGCCAAGGGCTCAAGCAGCTGGAGCGGCACGGATTCCCCTGCCACCGGCGTGGGCGGAAGCCCGACAGCAGGCCAGGCCAGGCGCCGTTTGCCGGGGCCGGTCAGTGCCTGCTGAAGGACACGGCCGGCCTGCGCCAGAACCAGGACATGCACTCGGCCTCAGTCGCCTCATCGCCGGGCACGACTGATGGTCCAGCGCGTCGGCCAAGTCGCGCAGACCGTCGACCGCACTCGTGCCGATTCGGCTTGGGGCACGGCCGACCAGCCCCGTGGTGGCGAAGGCCCGTTGGGCCTGACGTCCGCCCGGCTTCGAACCAGTGGCGCAGCCAACACCTTTCCCCGCACCTGACACGTCACCGTTGAAGGGACCCGCCGACCCATGACTCAGACCCAGCCTGACGAGGCAGCACGCATCACGGACGTCTACCTGCTCTTCGCGCACGAACCGTACTTCCCCAGCGGCGGCGCCCAGGAGATCAACACCACCGTGGTCGCGGCCGACTCCCTGCTCCACCCGCAGGTGCAGCAGCCTGACGGCACACGGATCCATTACCGCCTCACCCAGGGACGCCAGCCCGGCGAGATCATCCCACTGGCCACCCTCAGCCATGAACTGGGCGGCGGCGCCGACTGGCCGACAGTGGGCGACTGGGAGAAGGTCACCACCGACCTCGTACAGCTCGTCCACGCCGGGGAATGCGACGCCCTCAGCCTCGGCCTCCCCGAGATCGCGCGCGCCCTCGTCTGTACCGGCCCGCACAGCCACGTGCGCGCCTTCGACGCCACAGCCGATGACTTCCTCACCTATGGGCCGAAGGAGCGCGCTGCCGTCCTGATCGAGATCGACACGTTCCTCTCCTGCCTCATCGCCGAACAGGAATTCTGGCCCGGGGATGGCCTACTGCCACCGCTCAACCAGAGTTCATGAATCGACGGCGCTCACGGCATTCTCCCCTTGCAGGGGACCGGGGCCGTGCTCGGCGATCCCATCACCGGTGTGGGCTGACGTCCGCCGCGTCGTCAGGGTCGGGCCCGGCCCGCAAGCGGTCGGCGTCTACCCCAGTCAGCGGAAGCCTTCCTCCGGGCCCGTGCTCTCACAGTGCCGGGCAGCAAAACGCTGGGTCGCTGTTCCTGCCAACCCACCCACCAAGGAGCGTCGTTCCGGATGCCAGTGACTCACGCCGTGGTGGTCGTCCTGACAGGCGTCGCCGTTCTGACGGCCCAGTCTGTGTACCGGCGCCTCAACCCCGAACCCACCTGTGCCACCTGCGGCACCCGGTCCGGCCACCGGGTGGCCGGTCACGACGACCGCATCTGCCGCGACTTCATCCGGGAACAGCGCCGTCGCGCCCAGGCCGCAGCGACCGCTTCCGGCAACCCGCCCCCAACTCTGCCCGACACCTACGGCCACGCCTGGACCACCGACTCGTGAGGAGACACGCGCCTCTTCTCGCCAACACCTGTGGATGGGAAGGGCTCGCGGCGGCTTCCTGGGTTTCGTGAGGGTGTGTCGGGGCGCGGCTCCGGTCGTGGCCCGGGCGGTGGCGCAGAGGGTGTGTGCAGGTCAAGTGGCGTGGACCGGAGGGGAGTCGAACGGCGTCGCTTCAGTTGGTGGCGGGGCGGCTGGATCGTTGTCGTCTGGTGCGGTGGCGGGTGGTCGTCGGAGCGGGTTTGTCAGTGCGTGCTGCTACACCGATTCCCGTAGCACAGACCGCAGTCGGCGGTCTGACGAACCAGGGAGGCAGACAGTGGCAAAGCCGCCTGAGGGATATCACGTCGTGCGCAGTCATTTTCGGCGCAACCCGTCTGCGCCGGGCAAGAAGCTGAGCGGCTGGATGATTGCCGCGCTGATTGCCGGGGTGTGGTTATGGGGTCAGCTGTTCGGCTTCGGGGAGGCATCCCCGGCTTCCCCACCAGCTCCGCAGCCGTCGGTGTCGGCAGGGGTCGGGCACTGATGGTCGCCCGGCGCGTGCTCGGGCTGCGGGTGCCCCGCACCCGTGCGGAGCAGGGCGCGGCCGCGGTCGTGGCCTGCGCTGTCATCTGGCTGCGGGCCAGACTTGTTGCGGTCGCCTGGCATGCGGCGGTCCGCGGCTGGCCCTGGCTTGCCGCGGCTGCGGCCTTGGCGGCGGCTTGGGCGGGGTGGCGTCTGTGGCGTACGGCGTGTGCGCGTCGGGTGCGGGCTCTGGCCCGGCTGCGTCTGACGCTGGTCGAGATCGACGCCATGGACGACGAGGAGTTCGAGTACGCGCTCTGTGATCTCCTTATCCGCGATGGCTGGACGGCGCGGCGGGTGGGCGGGCAGGGAGACCAGGCCGCCGACGTCATCGGACAGGACCGCCAGCGGGGCCGGATCGTCGTCCAGGCCAAGCACACCCATGTTCAGGGCAAGGTCGGTTCCTCGGTGATGTACCAGGTCAAGGGAACTGCCGGCCCGGTCCACGGCGCGGACATCGCCGTGGTCGTCACCAACGGCTCCCTCACCCGCGATGCCAGAGCCTGGGGCGAGCGGCACCGGGTGTACTGGATCGATCGCGACCGCCTGCACCATTGGGCGGCGCTGGGCACCCCCCTGCACGACGTGCTGCGCCTGCCCCGCTGGCCAGGGACACGCCGCGCGGCCCTGCGGCGTGCTGTGTGAGGGGAACACTGTGCCCGTCGGCTCACTCCTGCGCATCCTCGAGGTGGAGGGCGGCCAGGCGGGGGAGCCGACGGCGCATGGCCTGGGCGTCGTCGAATTTGAAGTGCTCGCTCATGTCGTGGCCTTGGCTGTCGTCTTCACCTATCGTTGCGCGGTAGTCGTCGAGGGCGGAATAGAAACTGTCCTCATCGCCAGTAATCCGTCCCCAGGCGGCCACGCTCACGTAGCCCATTTCTTCGTAGAACACAGCCTCTCCGACGCCGGCCGTGAGGGCGTGCTGGACGTGGAGATGCTCGGCGAGATCGTCGGGGCAGCGAGCAGCGCGCTCGTACCAGGCGCGGCCCAGGGCGATCAGGCCGGCTTTGAAGTCCATGAAATGGTCGTCCGAGCAGCCACCGCAGATGAGGTAGGCGGCCGCCCAGATGTCCCACCGATCTATTGCGGTATCCAGTGCGGGCCGGCGGATCTCGAAGGCAGGCACGGCGCCTTTGCCTTGTACAGTCAGGAGCTGAATCAGGGTCTCGTGTAGCAGACGGCTGTCTGCACCGCGTTCCGGGCCGGGACCAGCGCAAGGGGGCGGCGTGGGCTATGGCGTGTGTCGAGTCGCGCTCATCATCCAGTCCGGGTGGGGTCCGTTCGAGTCGGGGCGGTCAGGTTGATCTAGCCCCCCGGGTGTCGCCGGCGGTGCGTACGGCTTCGGAGCGCCGCCGAAGCGGCGCCCGGCGCGCATCACTCGGTGGTCGGAGGCTGAGGCCTCGAACTTCGAGCCGTCGACGGCGAGCACCGCCACCTCGACCAGGCCGGTCTCGGCGCAGAGGCCGAGCGCCTGGCCGAAGAGGTCAGCGAGGGCTTCCTGGTGGCGGACCCGGGAGCGGGCGATCGTGCATCGTCGGGGGCCTGGTTTGAGCAGATCACCCTGAAGGCGACGTTCTCGCGGCATCGGCGCTCGATCCCGCGTGAGCTTCGCTTGCCGAGGCAGTAGGAGTAGCGAGCAGGGGGAGCATCGTCTTCGGCTCGTGGGCAGCCCGGGCTGTGTCCGTCGGAGCGATAGGCGCCGTAAAAGGGCTCGAGGCGGAGCTGCTCGATCGCCTCGATCACGAACCAGGCGAGGTGGTCCTCGGGCAGCCAGTCGCGCAGGTCAGATGGCTGCAAGCCTGCGGCAGCGGTTGGTCTCGATCGCATCTGAGGAAGTTCTGTGGCATGCCCAGATGGTCCCAAACGGCCTGGACAGCAAGGGTTTGCGCGACAGCCTCCTTGAGAATCAGGTGCCAGAGTTGTCGACGAACCCCACGATATCGAGGTATTCGATTGTGGGCGGGACACCATAGACCCCCGTCACCTTGTCGACGAGCTCCTTCGTGAAGAAGGAGCGGCCTTTCTCCTCGTCATCCCACACGTAGAAGTTCCTTGCCTGAACGCCGTCTTCGTCGAGCATGAAGCTCTTGAAGCGAAGGCCGGCCATGCCTTCGAACGGTCCTCGGAGTTCGCTGGCAATCCCTGCGAGAGTTGAACGATCGAACTTTTCATTCTGCGTGAAAGTCACGAGCACGCCGATCATCAGGCCTCCTATCGATTGAGTGAGCGACGTCGATCGAGTGATGCTAACCGTGGATTCTAATACGCGCGGCCGGATATTCCGGTCGTTAGGCCGCGAGTCGGAGCTGCGGCTCGCAATGGGCGGTGCAGGCCAGGAGTTGCGTCCAGACTTGCGCGCGTTAACAGGCGCCGCCCCTCGTCATCGTCAATCTGTCGAACCTCAACTCTGCCGGCCACGCCGACCAGTTTCCGTGAACGCGCCGATCAGAAACGGAACTTGATCGGCGCGTCACGGACCGCGGGCAGCGGGTATTAGCCGAGGTGCCGGGCGAAGAACCTCAGCGTGCTGTCCAGTTCGAATGCCGGGATCTCCCCGTGCTTGCCGGGGTTGGCATGCAGCGTCTTCTCAGCCGAGGCCAAGGCGTCGAACAACGCCAAGCTCTGGACTCGCGGCACCCGCTCGTCGTCCCACTGCACCAAGAACTCCACCGGGACGGTGATAGCCGCGGCGTCGTCGGCCGAGGCCAGCGCCCCACCCAAGCCCAGCACCGCGGCGCGGACCCGGGGTTCGGCCGCGACGAACGGAACGCCAAGTCCGCATCCCAACGAGACCCCCCAATAGCCCACCGGACTGGCACCGACGTGATCGAGTTGCTGGACAGCGTCCAGGATCGCCCGCCACTCCGGCACGGTCTGGCGGGCCACGAGCGCCTGGAAACCGGCGATCAGCGGAGCCAGCTCTTCACCGGCTTCCAGACGAGCCTGGTTCTCGGTCGCAATCCGGTCGTATTCCTCGACCTTCGGCCGGTCGCCATGGGCCGGCACGTCGACCGCCACGACCGCGAAACCGCGCTCTGTCACAAAGCGGCGTGCTCGCGACAGGATGTCGGGGGCCTTCTTGTGCTGACCGCCGCCGTGTCCCATCAAGACGAGTGGACGGGCGTCGACGGCACCTTCCGGCGTCCACAGCACGCCGGGAATCTCGCCGAGGGTAAAGAGCTGTTCGCGGACGCCGTCGGACGACGTCTCAGAAATGAAGCGCATAGCGTTTCAAACCTTTCGGGATGCCTCTGCGGGCACTCCCTAGGCCATGCGAGGGAGGGAGGCCCGGCCTGTCGAAATGTTGATGGGTCTCACCTCCTTGATTCGCAGCAGCGCACGGCGGCAGGAAACGTATCACGAAGGGCTTCGCCCTGCTCCGGAACAGGGATACCGCCAGGGCGATCGTTGGCTGATGCGGGACTATTGATCCGAAACGGTAGATGTTCTGGGTCGTTGATCCCTGCGTGAGTGAACTGGTGGGGGACGCAAGGCAGTTGTCGCCGTCGGCTCAGGAGGCCCTTCGACTGCGAGCGGTGGCCGCGTTGGTGGCGGGCCGGGACCGTGAGGATGTCGCGGCGGTGTTCCGGGTCTCGCTCAAGGCGGTGGACAATTGGTGGGCGAAGTGGCTGGCCGGCGGGCGCGAGGCGCTCGTGGCTCAGCCGCGTGGACGCCGGGTCGGCGAGCATCAGGTTCTCGACGCGGTCGAGCAGCAGGCGATCCGGCAGGCGGTTCTGGATCACCGCCCCTGTGACCTGGGGCTGGCCGGGCAGCTGTGGACGCGCGCGGGAGTGGGGGGCCTGATCGCGAAGCTGTACCGGGTGCGGCTGACCGAACAGGGGGTGGGCAAGTACCTGCGCCGCTGGGGCCTGTCGTTCCAGCGCCCGGACAAGCGGGCCGTCGAGCAGGACGCGGAAGCGGTCCGCGTCTGGCGGGAGGAGACCTGGCCGGCGATCCGCGCGAAGGCGAAGACCGAGGGCGGGGAGGTGCTCTTCGCCGATCAGGTCGGCATCCGTTCCGACCAGGTCACCGGCCGCACCTGGGGTGAGCGGGGCCGCACACCGGTCGTGCACCGCACGGGCAACCGGTTCTCCGTCAACGCGATGTCCGCGATCAGCACGAAGGGCCGCATGCACTTCATGGTGTTCACCGAGACCTTCGACGCCGACGTCATGTGCCGCTTCCTGGACCGGCTCGTCGGCCACTTCGACCACAAGGTGCACCTCGTCCTGGACGGTCACTCCGCGCACCGATCCCGCAAGGTCCGCGCTTGGCTGGCCGATCATCCGGACCGGATCGAGCTGCACTTCCTGCCGTCGTACTCGCCGGAGCTGAATCCCGACGAGCTGGTCAACGCCGACCTCAAACGGAGTCTGCCCATGCACAGCCGGGCCCGCGACCAGGCCCAACTCGCCGCCGAGACCCGCAGGTTCTTCCACCGCCGCCAACGTCAGCCACATATCGTCCGCGGCTACTTCGGCGGCCCGCACGTCCGCTACATCCTCGAATAGAACCGATTGAGTTTCGGATCAATAGCCGGTTGAGTTGGCTGTGTCTCGTCATGCTGCCGGTCGCGGTCCTCACCGTGACGGCCTCAGTGGTGGCAGCGCTTGCCTGAATGGTTGGCCTGTCGTGTGGACGCGGCTGGCGCGGCATCGCCACCCGGTACGACGGGACCACACCATCTTCCTGGTTGGACTCTACGTCGCTGAGCCTTTTCCAACCTCAGTTTGTGCAGACCAGACGCAAAGTGATCATGACTCGGACGAGGTGCAGCATCAGTTCCCGGCTGTCGGCGCTCCTGGCCGTGTCAGTTCCCCCCGTCGTCTCCGCAGTTGTCGGCGGGCTTCACCTGCGGCCATCCGACCACTTGGCCGTAACGGCCTGGCGTCCGGTCGATGGAGACACCACCCCTGGTCAGTTCGCCGTTGACGCGCGCCCAGTACACACCGTTGCGGTCCTGGAACCCGACGCTTGCGTCCAGCAAGCCCACGCTGTCCTCGAAGTCCCCGAGGTCGATGCCCTTGGCGTCAGCCTCCGACAGGGGCGGCCAAGAGCTGTCCCCCTCCGCCGGATCATCCTCCACGTAGTACTTCAGGGACTTCCCCTCGATGGTCAGGACCGAGCAGGGGGTCAGCGCGGGAATCCACACCTGGAACGCCACGTCGCCAGGCGGATCTTGCGAGACCAGGAACACAATGAGCAGGTTCGACAAGGGGTCAGGAGACCTGTTCATCACGTGGAGGCGGCTCGCACCCTTCGGCCCTTCATCCGCCCAGAAGGACACGCGCGCAGCCTGCTCCCGCTGCTTCTCCTCTGCCTGCTCGCGGGATTGCGCCAGCTGATCAGCGGACACCCGGGCACTCCAGATCGTGCCGATGCCCGTCGTTACCAGGCCGCCCAGGCTCGCCACAATGGTGACGGCCGCGCCGAGGGTGAGGAGGTTCAGCCAACCCAACCGAGCGCCGGCCTCGGGCTCGTCGGCTCGCTCTCGGGCCCGTACCCGGCTTGGACCTGGCCTGTGCCGAGCCAGGCGCAATCTCGTCCGCCTCGGTGCTCCCCCGTCTGGCATGCGCGTCCCCTCCCCGCTGCCTCTGCACAGAGCATGGCGGGGAGGGGCGGAGCCCGGGAAGAGCCGGGAAGGGGTGCGGATTCCCATCTGTGCGCGAAGGGTCGGCAGCCATGCCGATGCAGTGCACCCTTTTCAACCTCAAGATGATGCGAGGTGAAGTGCGAGTACTGCCTGGACGAGGCTGGTGATTCGGGTGGTGCTGCAACGCAGTTTGCGAAGGAGGCGCCAGCTCTTGAGAGTGGCCATGGCCTGCTCGCCGACGGCCCGGATGCGGGCGTGGGCGACGTTCACGGCCTGTTGCCCGGAGGGCAGGTTGCGGTGCTTGCCCCGGAAGGGGACCCGCACGGTGGCGCCGGCGCCTTGGTAGCCCTTGTCCGCGCAGCAGGGCAGGTCGGCCTCGGCCAGGGCATCGATGATTCCGTGGGTGCGAGCGGCCTTGATGTCGTGCACGGCGCCGGGCAACGCGGCGGAGGCCCACAGCAGGCGGCCGAATGGATCGGTGAGGACTTGGACGTTCATGCCGTGCTTCTTGTGTTTGCCGCTGAAGAAGGGCCGGTCTGCGGCGATCCGGTCGATGGGCAGCAGGGTGCCGTCGAGGATGACGTACGCCTTCGTCGTCGCGACGCGGACCGCCTCGGCCAAGGTGGGCGCGAGGTCGGCGAGCAACTCGACAGCCTCGACGACGTACCGGTAGGCGGTGGTGGTGCCTACGCCGAACCCGGCCGCAAGCTGGGCGTAGGTGTGCCCGCACCGCAGGTGAGCGAGGGCAAGCAAGGCCTGACGTCCTGGGGTCAGACGCCGCCATCGGGTCCCACGCTCGTGGCGCCGTGTGCGCAGCTGGGCGGACAGCAGACGCAAGGTCGAGGAGGCGACGTCGACGCCGGACGGGTAGACAAGCACATGAAGCCCCTGGTGGAGACGGTTCTCGTAGCAGAAACCCATCTACCAGGGGCTTCAACGTCCTGTCAGGCCAACGGGCAAACCCTCTTAAGGAGGTTGGAAAGGGCTCGCTGGCATCTTCCTTTGGTCCGCCCGGTGATCCAAACGAGAGTGCCCAATACTCCAGCTGTAGATCGTGATCTTCACGGTTTGTGGATGGATCGCCGCCTGCCATGCAGGTCAGGTGGCTCGTAGCGTCCTGACGACCGCGATGGCCTGATCCAGCAAGTGGATGGGACAGCCCCAGTAGTCATAGATGCCGCCGCGGGCGCGGTTGCTGCCGCAGACAACAAATACGCCGGTTCCCAGCTCAACCTTGAGGAGGGTGGCGAGCCAGCCGACGAAACCGCTGTTGTCCACATGATCGGCGAAATGGAAGGAGAAGATTCCGAAGCGTTCGACGCCGTCGCCCTCCTGGGTGAGCGGGACCAGGTGGCTCCAACTCTCTCTGTCCCGAACGACCGCCAGCGTCTCGCCGGTGAGCGCGGGCGGCTGGTCGGCCGGAGACTCTTCAAAACACCAGACACCGTCGTGCACGACGAGGTCAGCCTGGGCGATCACACGGCGTAGCCGCTGCTCTGTCTGTTCCGCAGTCTCCACACTCACACTGACCATCAGCGAGACTCCTTGATCCGTGAAGCCGTGATCCCACCAGGGGATCATCGCGCGATCGCCTCCTCTGTCGGAACGAAGGCTCCTGACAGGGCAACCGTCGTCCCAACGCCCTCGCCGTCTCGTCTATTTCGCACGTGGCCTTCCTCGTCTCCGGAAACGCCGATAAGCAAGATCGCGATCTTCATGCCCGTTGGGCGGCTTGTCGCCGGTAATGGCTGGTGCGTGATCGTTCCTGATGGCGGCGTCGCCAGTCGGACCAGCCGAGTCGGTGGGCCATGTCATGGAGAGGCTGGACAGCGACCGTGATGAACAGACGCTGGATCTCGTTGCAGGACAGCGGGACCAGGTCGGCCGGCCCTGGATGGCGGGCGTGTTCGTCGGCACCGGCCACGGCGAGGAAGGCATGGGCGAGCATCGCGAGGGTTACCCAGCGGCTCCAGGAAGGGTAGCGGCGGACCTGGTGCTCATCGAGGCCGGCCAGCCCCTTCTCGCTTTGGAAGGTTTCCTCCGCCCGCCATCTTGATCCCGCGACTCGCACCAAGGCTGTCAGCGGCACGGGACCGGGTGAGTAGCAGCGGTAGTAGGCGAGTTCACTGGTGGTGCGGTTGCGGCGGATGAGCAGCTGGAGGTGGCTCGGCATCGGGTCGGCGAGATCGATGACGGCCCAGTCGTAGAAGCGGTGTCCCTTCGGGCCGCGTCCGGCCGAGAGCTTCTGCCAGGCCCGCTTCGGCACCTTCTTCACCAGCGCGTCGGCGCGGAACGTGCCCGCGCCGGTGGTCACTTCGGCCGAGCAGGCCACCGCGAGGACATAGCCGATGCCGCGTTCCTCCAGAGCCGCCCGCAGTTTCGGGTTGCCGCCATAGACCTCGTCGCCGGTGACCCATCCCACGTGGTGTCCGGAGTCCAGGAACCGTTCGATCATCGCGCGGGCCAGTTCCGGCGTGGTCACGAAGTCGCTGTCCTCGCCGAGCCCGGCCGCCCGGCAGCGATCCGGGTCGCTGGTCCAGGAGCGCGGGACGTACAGCTCCCGGTCCACCGCCGCGTGTCCCGGGCGCTGGCGTAGACGAGGTAGACGGCGAACTGGGAGTTCGCGATCCGTCCGGCCGTGCCGGTGTACTGGCGCTGGACCCCCACGGTGCGGGTGCCCTTCTCCACGTCGCCGGTCTCGTCGACGACCAGCACCGCGGCCTCGTCGCGGAGGTGCTCGACCACGTATGCGCGCACGTCGTCGCGGACAGCATCGGCATCCCAGGCCGCCCGGCACAGCAGATGCTGCATGCCATGCGGGCTGACCTCCCCGGCCCACTCCGCGATCGTCCAGCAGCTCTTGCGTGACAAGTCCGACAGCAGGCCCAGCACCAACCGCCCCGCCCGCAGCCGGGGTTCGACCCGGGCGAACCGGCCCGCGATACGCCCCATGACCACCTCGAACGCCTCCCGCCAACGACCGGGATCTATCTGGAGTACTAATCAGGGCTCGGGGCCGCTGCTGGAACGTTGCCCAGTGGTCAGCCGGTGATGGCGATGGCGATCAGCGGGCGCTCGCGATGCAGGACCCGGTCGACGAGGCGGACGAGTCGGTACATGCAGAACCGCCGCTCCATGAGGTCCTGGACCTGGGCGGTGCTCGTTTCGTCGAGGAGCCGGGCGGTGCCTGTGGCGGTGGGAGCGCCGGGCGGGACGGTGCCGTTCATGGCGCACGGGGCGATGGTGATTTGGGGGTTGTTGCGGATGCGCTTGACCTTGCCGGTGTCCGGGGCGGTGAGGGCGTAGAGGGTGCCGTCGTGGACGAGGCTGCCGACGGGCGTGGAGACCGGGCGGCCGCTTTTGCGGAAGGTGGTCAGGCTGACGTGCTTGCCCTGTCCGATGCGGTCGAGAGCCTGGCCGAAGTCGCTGTTCGTGATGGGCATGGACGTCCTCCAAGGCTAGGGGCGGGCGTGTTGGTCGGCGAGCGCGCGGGCTGCCCGCGCGGCTTGCTCGGCAACGGATTGAGGGTTGTTCCAGGGAGAGGGGAGCATCGCCTGTTGCTGGAACAGGGCTAGGCCGTGTGCTGCCGCGGCGACCTGGACGAGCAGATCGAAGGCCTCGTCAGGGGTAGTGGTGATGCGGCTGGTGACAGGCATCAGGTCGTCGTGAAGGGCGGTACCCGCCGCGGCCAGCTCCGGGTGGCGGGTCGTGTCGAGGCCGGCGAGGAAGGTGATGTCGAAGAGCGCGCGTTCTTCGGCGGCGAATCGCACGTAGGCGGCGGCGAACGCGGCTAGCTGTTCCGCCGGATCGGTGCTCGTCGACAGCGCGGCGCGGAAGCGGCGCTGCTGCTCCTGGTAGCCCTTCAGTGCCAGCGACGCGAGCAGGGCGTCGCGGTCGGCGAAGTGCTTGTACGGCGCGGACACGCTCACCCCGGCTCGCCGGCAGGCCTCGGCGAGGGTGAAGCCGTGCGGGCCCCGCTCCTGCACCAGGGCGAGTGCAGCCTGCTCAAGGGCGTTGCGCAGATCTCCGTGATGGGTGCCCGTGGGGCGTCGTTTGACTGTCACACCCAAAAGGTTAACACTATTTACCAGAAGGTGAATGATATTAACCAGCGGGCTGCGACCGCTGGACACCTCTCGCCCCCGACCCCACACAGAACACGTGGAGCATCCATGACCCAGCCGAAGATCACCCGCTGGACCGCACGGGACATCCCAGACCAGCGCGGTCGCACCGCCCTCATCACTGGCGCCAACACGGGCATCGGCTTCGAAACCGCCAAGGCACTCGCAACCCGCGGTGCAACGGTGATCCTCGCCGTACGCGACACGGACAGGGGCAAGGCCGCCGCCGAGGAAATCCGGGCCGCCGTCCCGGGAGCGGACCCGCACGTGCAGCATCTCGACCTGAGCTCGCTGGCTTCCGTCCGCGACGCCGCCGACGAGGTGCGCGGCACCTGGCGTTGTATCGACCTACTGATCAACAACGCAGGGGTGATGTACACCCCGCACAGCAGGACCGCGGACGGCTTCGAGCTGCAATTCGGCACCAACCACCTGGGACACTTCGCCCTGACCGGACTCCTGCTCGACCTGATCCCCGCGACGACCGACTCCCGCATCGTCACCGTCAGCAGTGCCGGTCATCGCATGGGTGGCCCGATCGATTTCGGCGACCTCGACTGGCACAAGCGCCCTTACAACCGGACCGCCGCCTACGGACACTCCAAACTCGCCAATCTGATGTTCACCTACGAACTCCAGCGCAGACTTCCCGCAGCCGGCCCGCTCGCCCTCGCGGCCCACCCCGGCGGTGCCGACACCAGCGGATCCAAGAACGCCATGTCGCACTCGTCCGCGCTCACCCGAACCGCGTTCGCTGCAATCCGCCCCCTCCTCTTGCAGGCACCCGCCATGGGTGCCCTGCCCATCCTGCGCGCAGCCGCCGACCCCACCGCCCGAGGAGGGCAGTACTACGGCCCGCGCGGGTTCCAGCAGAGCAAGGGCCACCCCAAGGTCGTGAGGTCCAGTGCCGCGTCGTACGACCTGGCCGCACAGCGACGCCTCTGGGACCTGTCGGAAGAACTCACCGGAGTCACGTTCCCCCGCTGAGGTCAACAGGGCCGGCCGCAATCCGGGGTACCAGGCGTACGGCCGGAGATCGGTCTTCCCGCGGCCCGGGACGGTCGCTTGCCGGAAGCCTGGCAGCGGGAGCGGATGACGTGGATCTTCTCTGCGCCAATTTAGAGGCGCCGTCCCTCAGCAACGAGATCACTCAACGACTCGGACGCAGTCAGGCTTGGGGAACGGCATCATCCCCCATCCCATGGGCCACCCGCGGGGTCGGTGCTCTCCCGCTTCACCTTCGAGGATCCGGGGAACTCGCCACATCCACCACTGGCGCGGCTCTTCGCCCTGATCAGGCCAGGGAATCGTGGCCGCACAGAACCGAGCATCCAGTTCGTCGAGCTCGGGTCGCCGAATCGCCTGCACTCGTGGGGGCAGAAGAGGCCATACCTTGGCCAGCGCGCTCCGACACCAGACGTCGTTGTCGAGCTCTGGAGCGCACCATGCGTAGCCCTCTTCCAGTTCCTTCACGACGCTCCTCCACGCCGTGAGAAGCGAGTTGAGTGTGCACGGCTGTCCGCCGGCCCAACGTCCTGCGCCGGTCGAGACAGCGATATTCACCGCCTCGTACTCCTCAGGGGTCAGAGGCGTTCCGTCGGCGGGACCATGTGCTCGAACCATGGGGCGACTATCCCAGAGGGCCGCGCTCTTAGCAGCGTTCCGGTGGCCCTGGACTTCTACTGAGGGACGACAGGAAGCCCTAGAGAGACCGGACCGAACTGTCGGGCTTGCACCCGCTTGCCGCGCAGGAAGGCTGGCGTGAGATCGAGTCAGGAACGCCCGTGTTCGGGGTTGAGTTCCTGGTAGCCGCGAAAGTCGAAGAAGCGCAGGCCGTCGATCACCGTTCCGGACAGGATTTCCGGCAGGGTCCATGGGTGGGGGGTGTAGTCGTCCGTTGCCACACCTCCGTGCTCAAGCAGCAGAGCGATCATCTGGTGAACCTCCGCGGTGCCGTCGATCCGCCCGGAAATGTCGATCTGCACCGCCCAAGTGGGGTGATGCCCGATGGCCGCTTCGAGGATTGCAACATCCTCAGGATCCCAGTCAGAGAAGAGGTAGCCGGTCTGCTCATCGTCGGTGTCGATGTAGAGGTTGCCGTCCAGAGTCCACGGATGGCGCTGCTCGGGCAGATGCCGATCGAGCGAGGCAACCGTCTCAGCTCGCTCACCTGTGGGAAACATGAAGACAGTTCGCATGGGTCGGAGCGTAGGCAGCTCAGCTCTGTGGCGGCCATGGCTTTCAGGGACGGTGCCGGTCCGTCGACGCCGTGGTGGTGGTGCGGCTGGCGATGTCCGCACGCCGATACGCGGCCGTGTACGGGCCTGGGACCTGACTGTCAGCACGGCGCCTCCTACCCAGTGCCCGCAGGAGGCTTGGGCTGCTTGCATCGGTGGGCAGAGCGGCCGGTTGAGTTCGGTGGTGCAGTCCTTGAGCGCCTGGGCGTGCAGGTGCTCGGTATGCACCGACGAGGCGGAGGCGCTGTGCCGGACCTGAGCCCGGCACAGCGCCGTTGAAAGGGGTGCGGAATCGTCAGGGAACGAGGTTCCCGGAGGTGGCGATCATTGACTGGAGTTGAACGCCGCCGTCGTTGTACAGCGAGGAGTTGAAAGCGAATCCGTGCGGGCGATGCACCTGGACATGCTGGTTCTGTGCAGGGGTCTTTTCATGTCAGTGCCCTTTCTCAGCCTGTGTATTGGGCGAAGACTTTGAGGTAGTCGTATTGCTGCTGGGAGACACCGCTGCATGAGTCGCCGTCGGACCCGGTGGTGCATGGGCGGTCGCGGTTGATGGACCAGTAGGTGAGGCGGGCGATGTGGTGTTGCTGGGCGTAGGCGAGCATGGTCTGGAAGTCGGTGATGCGGACGAGTTCGCCGGCCACGTCGGTCTTGCCGTTCATCGAGGACAGGCCGATGTGGGCGTAGGTGGTGGTGTCGCTGTAGCCGTAGGCGGTCTGGACGCGGGCCTTGAGGCCTTCCATGGCCTGGACGGTCAGGGTGCCCATGTTGGTGCTGCCGCCGCCGAAGTCGAAGGGCATGATGCACCAGATGTCGTTGGCCAGGCCGGAGCTGGCGGCGCGGTTGATCATGTCGATGCCGGTGGTGTCCGGGCCGGTGGTTGCGGTGCCGAAGGTGATGATGGTCTTGATGCCGGGGTTGTTGGTCTTGATGATCTTCAGGGCGTCGATCACGCGCTGGCGGACCGTGGCGCTGGCCCACTCGGTGTTCTCGATGTCGATGTCGATGACTTTGAGGCCGTAGGCGTTGATGACCTTCTGGTAGGCGCCCGCGAGGGCCGAGGCGCTGGTGCACTTCTCGCCGAGTTTCGCGCCGCTCCAGCCGCCGATGGACACGATGATGTCGCCGCCGGCGGACCGGATCGCGTTGATCTTCGCCTGGTCGTCGCCGCCGGTCAGCGGGCGGGAGCCGTCCCAGGCCGGGTTGCAGGTGCCGTCGGAGAGGATGAAGGCGAGGGTGAACCACTTGACGCCGGTCGCGGCCATCACGGTGGTGGGGCTGGGCGGGTTGCCCCAGCCGAAGTATTCGTAGGGGGCCACCGCCATGCCCGGCGGGAGGGCGGTGGTGGCGGGGGTGAGCTTGTCGAGGTTGGGGCCGCCGTTGGAGGTGGTCGCGGTGGCGCGGACGGTGTTGCTGCCCGCGGTCAGGGTGACGGTGGCCGTCCGGGTGGCCCAGGTGTCCCAGTTCGCGGTGGGCGCGAAGGAGAGGTTCGAGGCCACGACCGTGCCGTTGACGGAGATGTTCATCGGCCGGTTGAGGGTGGTGCCGTTGGCGTAGCGGAAGGCCAGGGTCGCGGTGCCGGTGGTGGCGGCGTCGACGGTGAACTCCACGTACGAGCCGGTGACGTTGGTGTAGTCGACGAACCCGGAGCCCGTGTAGCCGAGGTGGTTCGTCGCCACCGTGCCCTGCGAGATCGTCGCGTCCTCCGCCTGGTAGTCCGCGGCCGTCACGGCGGCACGCGAGGACGGCGACGCCGTGAACAGCAGAGACAACAGCAGACCGCACAAAGCGGCAAGGACCACACCGGGACGCGGACGGTACAAGGGAAGGGATCTGTGCACGGAACTACCTCCTGAAGGACGGTACGAGGAGGGCGGATGACGTGTCAGGAACGCCTCGTAACCTGACAACAGGCCCACCTGGGCCTGGCTTTGAAGGGCACGGGGCGGCTCACCGCGCCCGAGCGATGTCCCGCTCGACTTGGCGGTCGACGGCCCTCAGTCCGTCCGCCAGGTCGTCGGTCCTGCCGGACTCGTAGGCGTGGGCGAAGTTCTCAAGGGCGAGCCGGTGGGCGCCGCCGTTGGGTGCCGCGGGAGTGGTGGAGGACTTCGGGTGCTGGGCGATCGCGATGAACACGTCGAAGTTGTCGGTCGTCCTGAGGTGCGGCGAACCGAGTGCGGCGTAGGTGGAGGGCACGCTGTGGATGGCGTTGGAGAGACTTACGACGGCTTCGGTGTCCGTGGCCATGAATTTCACCAGCTCCCAGGCCGCGTTCTTCTTGGGGCTGTTGCCGGCGATGCCGATGACCGTGCTCGACAGGTAGCCCTTGCCGTAGTCCTCGACCTGGCCGTCCGCGACGGGGAAGGGGGCGGCGCCGATGTCGAAGGGCACGCCCGCGGACCTGGCCATGCCCTCGCGCCACTCACCGTCGAAGATCATGGCGACCTGGCCGGTGCGGAAGGGGTTGTGGGCGCCGAACTCGTCCCCGAACGTGGCCCGGTACTTCTCCAGCTTGGCGTAGCCGCCGAGTGCGCCCACCAATTGGCGTTGGTCGGCCAGCAACTGGGCGATCCTCGGGTTCGACATCGCCGCCTTGCCCGAGTCGTCGAAGTACCGGGCGCCGTAGGAGGCTCCGGCGCGGGCGAGGGTCCACTCGAAGGTGTGCCAGGTCGGCATGATGCCGAGCCGGCGGTAGCTGTCACCGTCGTGGACCGTCAGCCGGCGTGCGGTCTCGATGAGCTCGGACATCGTCCTCGGCGGCGCCTTGATGCCGGCGCGGGCGAACAGGTCCTTGTTGTAGTAGAGGCCGAAGGCGTCGCTGAGCAGAGGCAGCCTGCACCTGTCGTCCTTGACTCGGGTGTCGTCGTTGAGGGCCGCCGGGAAGGTCTCGTCCGGGTCGATGCCCGCCTCGTCGAGGAAGAGGTCCAGGTCCGCCCATCCTCCGCTGTGGCAGCGCCTTCCGACGTTGTGGGGGCTGAACGACGCGATCACGTCCGGGGAGTCGGGGCCGTGGGACAGCATCGCCGTGTCGATCTGGGCGTCGGTGACGCCGCCGACCGTGTCCACGTGGATGTTGGGGTGGGCGCGCTCGAACCGTGCGATGTTGTCGGCGACGGCCTGCTGTTCGCTCTCGCTGGTCCAGCCGTGCCAGAAGGCGATGGTGACTTCCTTCGTCGGGTCGTCGTGCGCCCCTGTGCGGACCCGGTCGGTCCAGCCGCCGGCGAGGAGGATGAGGGCTGCGGTGACCGCCGCGGCGAGTGCTCTGAGTCTTCGCCGTCCTGTGCGCATCGGTGATCCTCCCGGTGTCCGCGGGGCTGGGTGCGTTGTTCGTGGGACATGGGGGGTCAGACGGCCACCGGATGACGCTCCGGCAGCTAGGAGCTGCCTGTGGGTAACGAGGGGTGGGCGAGGCGTCGGTGTTGCCGCCACGCGTGGCGGCGCGTGGCGGCGACGCGGGGTGTGTCAGCAGGCGCCGTCGTCGCGCCAGACGGCCCAGGACGTCGGGTCGTTCGGGACCGCGCCGGTGGAGTAGTAGGTGGCGGTGTACTTGTGGCCCGCGTACGAGACCACGTCACCCGGCACGTACGACTGGGTGGAGGACCACGCCGTGGGGCAGGTCCCCCCGCCGGCGGCGTCGGTCGTCACCGACACGCTGTTGGAGGAGGCGGACACATTGCCTGCCGCGTCACGGGCCTTCACCGTGAAGGAGTAGGCCGTGCTCGCCGACAGCCCGCTCACCGTCGCACTCGTCCCGGTCACCGTGCTGACCTTGGTGGTACCGCGGTACACGTCGTAGCCGGTGACACCGACGTTGTCCGATGAGGCGTTCCAGGCCAGGGACACACTGGAGGACGTCTTGCTCGGCGAGTACAGGCCACTTGGCGCGCTGGGCGCCTGCGTGTCAGTCCCGCCGCTGTCGGCGCTGGTCGTCACCGGCAGGGTGTTGGAGGCGGCGGAGACGTTGCCGGCGGCGTCACGGGCCCTGACTGTGAAGGAGTAGCTCGTGCTCGCGGACAGGCCGCTCACCGTGGTGCTGGTCCCGGTCACCGTGCTGACCTTGGTGCCGTCGCGGTAGACGTCGTAGCCGGTGACGCCGGTGTCGTCGGAGGAAGCGTTCCAGGCCAGGGAGACGCTGGAGGCGGTGGTGCCGGTCGAGCGCAGACCGTCGGGGACCGTGGGCGCCTGGGTGTCGCCCGGGGTGCCGGCGGTGAGCTCGTACGCGCGCATGTTGCGCAGCAGCAGGTAGGTGTCGCGCAGGGAGCCGGAGGTGTCGCCGAGGGAGCGGTAGATACCCCACTTGGGGCGGACCCGGTCGGCGAGGAAGGTGTCGACGCCGGTCTTGGTCGCGTCGACGATCGTGGTCCCGGCACTCTTGACGACCCAGCGGACGGAGCCCGCCGTGCCGTCGCCGATCTTCATCTCGTACTCGATGTCGATCCACTTGTTCTGTAGCGGTTCGAGGTTGGTGCGGCCGACCAGGACGTCGCCGTCGATGACCTTGTGCTCGATGGTCTGCACGCCGTTGACCCGGCGCAGCGAGGTCACCGTGATCGGGGAGGTGCCGGGGCCCGGCTGCTTGGTCTGCATGATGTGCGTGAACGTGGTCGTGGCCATCAGCGAGCTGGGGATGTACATCGAGTACGTGACCCGCCAGGTCTCCCCGAGATTCCAGTTGAGGTAGGAGGAGGACGAGGTCCGGTTGCCGGTGACCTCGTGGCGCTGCCGGTCGGTGGAGGTGTCCCGGTCGACCATGTGCATGTCGAACCGGTAGGCGTCGCCCGCCACCTTGATGTGCGGCCCGAAACTCGTGTGCGAGTCGGCGCGGTCGTCCTCCAGGGTCTCGAAGGCACCCAGACCCTGGACCGTCGGGTCGGGCGCCCAGCGCAGCGTCCAGGTCGGAGCCGCCTCGGCGGGGGTGGAGGGCACGCTCAGGCCGAGCAGGCCCAGGCCGAGCGCGGCCGCGAGAGCCGCCAGCCTACGTCTGTACTTCATGCGTCGATCCCTTCGTGAGGTTGTCAGGTGCGGGTCGTGTTACATGGGAGGGGAGGCGCGGGGTGTGTCAGCAGGTGCCGTCGTCGCGCCAGACGGCCCAGGAGCTGGGGTCGTTGGGGATCGCGCCGGTGGAGTAGTAGGTCGCGGTGTACTTGTGGCCCGCGTACGAGACCACGTCACCTGGCACGTACGACTGGGTGGAGGACCACGCAGTGGGGCAGGTCCCCCCACCGCCGCTGCCGGCGCTGGTCGTCACCGGCAGGCTGTTGGAGGCGGCGGAGATGTTGCCCGCGGCGTCGCGGGCCTTCACCGTGAAGGAGTAGCTCGTGCTCGCGGACAGGCCGCTCACGGTCGCGCCGGTCCCGGTTGCGGTGCTGACCTTGGTGCCGTCGCGGTAGACGTCGTAGCCGGTGACACCGATGTTGTCGGAGGAGGCGTTCCAGGCCAGGGACACACTGGAGGACGTCTTGCTCGGCGAGTACAGGCCACTTGGCGCGCTGGGCGCCTGCGTGTCGCTGCCGCCACCACCGCCGTTGGTGGAGACGAACTTCCAGGTGATCCCGTTGACCACGCCGACATCGAGGGGCGCGAGTTTCTGGAAGGCCGACTTGCTCAGGTCGATGTGCTCGGCGGGACAGCCTGGGCACTTGTCCTTGACCGGTACGGTGATCGTCCGGCCGTTGTAGGTGACCTGGACGGAGATGCCGTTGCACAGCGGGTCCGCGTTGGGGTTGGCGGTGGTCCACCACGCGTACGACACGGCGACCAGGTCCTCGGTGGCGGCGTTGATCTGCGTGCCGCACGCGCCGTAGCCCGTATCGTCGTACCAGGTCATCTTGCCTGTCCGGGACTCGCCGATCGGGACCGCGGAGGCGGGCCCGGTGCCGGACACGAGCAGGAGCATGGCGCCGAACGCGGGGGTGACCCAGCGCAGCGTGTGTTGCGGTGTGAGACGCACGTGTTCTCCTCACGCAGGGGGATCTCGTCATCCCGGCTTCGCGGATGACGGCACATCAGGGGAGAGGAACGACCGTCTGCGGGCAACGTGCCCTGGCAGAGGGGGGCGTGCAGGGTCCCTGCCACCCGGGCCGTCCGAGCGGGGCGTAGGGGACGGACGGCCCGGGTGGCCGTGACTGCCCGGGCGGCGGGGAGGGGAGGGTGCCCCGGGCGGACTGGAAGGCGCGTCGCTGTCAGGAGGTGATGGAGAAGGACTCCCCGTAGACGCTCCAGTACAGCGGGATGTTGAGGTGGAGGTTGCCCTCGTTGAGGAACCTGCGCTGCGCGGTGCTGACCCGTGTGGTGTCGCTGTGCGCCTCCTCCTTGCGCATCTCCTCCTCGCGCTCGTCGAGGAAGGCGTGCAGGAACGTGACCTCGTTGCCGCCCTGCGACGGCGGCTTCACCCGGGAGACGGCCCGCGAGCGGATCGCACGGAAGCCCTCCTCGCCGTGCATGACCGCGGCGTCGTAATAGGCGAACTGGCCGAGCGCCTTCAGGCCGTCCGTCTTGGCCTGGCCGACGGCCGGGTTGAAGTACACCCGGTCACGCTCCTCCTCCTGCGTCTTGGTGAAGACGGAGTCCTGGGCGGCGGTGCGCCAGGCGTTCTCGAAGGACGTGCCCAACCCGGCATGCGAATCGGTGCCGTTGACCTCGCGCAGGGCCGGCAGATAGGGCGCCAGCGGGTTGCTGGGCTTCTTCTGGGTGTAGCGCTCGACGAGGTCCAGCATGTCGCCCGTACCCGAGCAGAAGCCGATGATCCCGGCGGTGTAGCCGCGGCCGTCACCGATGTCCTCGATGTAGGCGAACTGCGCGCGCCAGTCCAGGGAGGAGTTCTCGAAGGAGGACACCAGTTTCATGGCGATCTCCTTCTTGGCCGGGTCGTCGAGGTTCGCGGTGTCGGACGGCGGTGGCGTCGTCGAGCCGGTGCCGTACGCCTCGACCTCGTAGAGGGAGTAGCCGTACGCGGTTGCGCGCTGGGTGCCGTAGACGCGCAGGTAGCGGCCGGAGCCGCTGACGGCGAGGTCGTCCGTGCCACCGTCACCGGTCGTGGTGCTGTACACCTGACGCCAGGTCGAGCCGTCGTCGGACACCTCGACGCGGTAGGACTTGGCGTAAGCGGCCTCCCACTTGAGCACGACCCGGCCGACGGTTTTCGTACTGCCCATGTCGACGCGGAGCCACTGCGGGTCGACCCCTTCGACGCTGGCCCAGCGGGTGCTGGTCGAGCCGTCGACGGCCTTGCCGCCCTCAAAGCCTGTGCCCTCGACCGAGGAGACCGATGTCGGCCGCCCGGCGAGCAGGTTGGTCGTGCTGTCCGGCGGCGTGGTGGGGTCGGGACTCGTGGGTGAGTCGCCGTAGACCTCGACCTCGTAGAGGGAGTAGCCGTACGCGGTTGCGCGCTGGGTGCCGTAGACGCGCAGGTAGCGCCCGGAGCCGCTCACGGCGAGGTCGTCGGTGGCGCCGTTACCGGTGGTCGTGCTGTAGACCTGGCGCCAGGTCGAGCCGTCGTCGGACACCTCGACGCGGTAGGACTTCGCGTAGGCGGCCTCCCACTTGAGCACGACCTGGGCGACGTCGGTCACCGAGCCCAGGTCGATCTGGATCCACTGGTTGTCGACGCCTTCGAGGCTGGCCCAGCGAGTGGAGGTGGAGCCGTCGACGGCCTTGGCAGGCTCGAAGCCGGCACCCTCCACGGAGGAGGCCGTGACGGGCTTGCCGAGGGCAAGGTTCGAACCGGCGGCGGACGCGGGCGTGAGCCCGACGTAGCCGACGACCAGACCACCAGTGAGGACGGTCGCGGTGATCGCCTGCCAGAGCATGGTGTTTCTACGCATGGCTGTGCCCTTCAGGGAGTAGGCCGGAAGGAAGGTAAGGAGGCAACGCGGGGTGGCCGTCCCTTGTGCGGGGCGCCACAGGGGCAGCTGCCGTACGGTCCTCAGCGGGAGCTCTTGGCTCGGCCAGAACCGGTGAGTGTTAGGAAACCTTCCTAACAGACGGATTGAACGCTGAAACAGTAGGGCTGCCGTCGCGGCGGCACAAGCCCCTTACGGAAAAAGGGAATTGACGGCTCGACGCACGATGTTTCGAAGGTTGTTCGGCCCCTCGGACCAACCCGCGCGGCCATCGGGCCGCTTCCTCACGCGCCAAGAGTTACCCGCAGAAACACCTTTTCCCGTCCCGGCTCATCCACCACCATGGCCTCGCAAACAGACTGACTGGTCAGTGAGTTGGCCGTCAGTGCGGCCAGGGGACAGGGGGGCGCGCAATGACGCGGGCCGAGGGCAACAGCAGCGATTCCGGAGCCGTGAACAGCGAGTACGCGGGCACTGCTGACGACCGGCTGACCGAACTGCTGCGCACGGGCAGCGCCACCGCCTACCCGGCCCTGCGTGAACTGCGCGCCCGCCACCGCCCGTCGGTCCTCGCCTACGCCCGTCTGTGCACCGCCGGCGAAGCAGTCGCCCGCCAGCTCACCGCGCACGCGTTCACCGCGGCGGCCCGCGAGACCGCCCGCGGCACCGAACCGGTCACACCCCTACGCCATCAACTGCTGCTCCTGGTAGGCCGGATCGCCGCCGAGTGGGCCGACGACGAACGAGCCGTCGGACTCGACGCGGGCCTGCTCCAGGCCCTGAGCACCAACGCTCCCGCGCCCACGCTGCTCCGCGCGTTCCACTCACTGCCGCTCCGCGTCCAGGGGTTGGTCTGGTACGGCCTCGTCGAGCGGGAACCCGAGGAGCGGGTTGCGCTGCTCCTGGGCATGAGCGGCCCCGACGTCAAGTGGGGTCTGGAGCGCGCCCTGGTGGAGCTCTCCGGAGCCGCCCTGCGCACCCGGCTCGCTGACTCCCTCGACCCCGACTGCGCGGGCTTCCGCCGGCTGATCGAGGAGTCCGTACGCCCGGACTCGCCCCGGCACAGCCACGACCTCTCCAGACACATGGCACAGTGCACGCACTGCACGATGGCCTACGAGGAGCAGTGCACCCTGCGTGACACCCGGCGCACGGCCCTGGCCGAGGGGCTGCTGCCGTGGTCGGGGGCGGCTTACATGAGCGGGTTGCGGAGGGATGAGGACACGCGCGGGGGCTCGGCCACGGGGCCAGGGGCCGGGGCGCACGCGGCGGGCCGACGGCGCGGTGCTGTGCATGCGAGCCCTGGGGGCACCTCCCTGACGGCACGGGACGGCTCAGGGCACGCTGCCGCTCGCGACGCCTGGGGGTCGGTGGCCGAGACCGCTCGGGCCTGGCCTCCCTCGCGGCGGTTCGCCCTGGCCTCGGCCGCGCTCGGGGTGGCGATTGCGCCACTCCTGCTGTTCCTGCTCTCCCTCGGTGATCCGGCCGCGGAGAACGTCGCCTCGCACACCACGCCCACTCCGCCGCCTGCACCCGCGGTGACCCCGACCGTGACAGTGACGCCCTCCCCCTCGAAGACCCGCACCTCACCGTCCCCGAAGCCGACCCCGACCCCGTCGCGCACCTCCGCGCGCCCGCAGCCCTCCGCCACGCCGAAGCCGCCCCCGTCTCCGACGACACACGCGCCGAACGGAACGTACGCCGAAGTGGTCAACAACGAGACGGGGCTGTGCCTGGACGTGCAGGGCGGCAGGTTCGCCAAGGGCAACGACGTGATCACGACCACGTGTTCCGGCTCCGAAAGGCAGTTGTGGCGGTACGACGCCGAGCGCCAAGTCCTCCAGTCGTACGCCGAGGACCAGGCGTTCTGCCTGGACAGCCGTGGTGAGGTCGATCGGGGCGTGGGCATCTGGACGTGTGAATCGCTCCAGAGCGACCACGGCCAGAACCTGATGTTCTCGGTGGACACCAATGGCGTGATCCACCCGTACATCGCCTCCGGCAATGCGGTCACCGACCGGTTCGGGAGCCTGGGGCTCGAATGGGGAGACGGATCCGCGCGACAGCGGTGGCACGCCGGACGGACCACCTGACCGCGCCGAGACGTGTCAGACGACCTACGCCCCGCCGCCACAACTCACCGACCAGCGGAACGCTCGGCCGGTAGGCCAGGGGGACCTGATCTCTCTCCCGCTGCCCCGCACTTGGGCGTAGCAGTCAACGCGTGTGCGACTTCGCCGAGTTGATGAACAACCATCGGGGCGAGCAACTCGGGCATTGGATCGAACGTGTATCTCACCGACCTGGTCGTGAACGGGCCCGGCAACGGGCCCCTGGGCGAGTGCGTCGGCATGGCCGTCGATCCCGTCCACCGTCACCTGCGGTGCCCGCCCCGCGGAATGCGGACGTCATCTTCATGAGCGTCCCCGGTAGAGCCGACGCCAACGCTGTCGGCTATGAGCCGACGAGAAGTCAGCTGTCCGAACGCGGCGCAACGTACTCGGCGGAATCAGTACCTGACCCCATTCCCGCCCACTGGATAACGCGTCGGCGGATTAATCACCGCCGCTCGTGCACAGCTGAGACATAGCCGTGCACGAGGAACAAAGCCTGAACGCCCCGGTAAATCTAGCTTGGTTGAGCGTCCGGCGCTGCCAAAAGGGCAAGAGTCCGGATTCGCGAGGCAGTTTACGTCGACCTGTTTCCGTCGTTCGGTCAGCAGGCACTGGATTTCTACAGATCGGAGAACACACATGCGTCTCGTGACGAAAACCCTCGTCAGCGTCACTGCCGTCATCGGCATAGCGGCCGGAACCCTGGCCACGGCCGGCACCAGCGTCGCCGCACCTGAGACCGGCACGAGTTCCATTGCGGCCGCCGAGCCGGTGACCACTCTCGCCGTCGTCAACCTGGGCCTCAGCACCCGTGAGGCCGAATGCGAGCAGAAGTGGCTGAAGCAGTACTGGGGCTACACCGGAGAGATCGATGGTGCGCTCGGCACGAACAGCTGGAAGGCCGAGCAGAGGTTCCTGAGGGCGAACTGGGACTACAACGGCGAGATTGACGGGATCGCCGGCGCGGGAACGCAGGCCGCCTTTGAGCGTCAGGCGAACTGGTTGTGTGACATCTACGGCATGTGATCGACCACCGATCTCCATGCGCGTACATGGACAGGCCCCCAGAGGTTCAGAATGATCGGGTCGCTTTGACGACGCCGGGGGCGGCCGACTGTGAGATGTTGCGGGCGGCGCTGCTGCGAGGTTTCGATCGTGGGGCCTGGCCGCATCGGGGCCGTCTTCTTTTGCCGAAGGGCGTGGCTGAGGCGACCCCAATATCTCGCTCCCAGAGCCCGCCCTACTTCCGCGTAGAACGGTACGTGCCTGCGTTCGTGTACCTCAGTTGCGAAGGGGAGCAAGACATGAAGATCGCGGTACTTGGCACCGGCGAGGTCGGTCAACGGCTCGCCACCAAGCTCGCCTCTCTGGGGCATGAGGTCACGATCGGCTCCAGGACGGCGGACAATGCCGATGCCAAGCAGTGGGCCGCCGACCACGGCGGTGCACACGGCACCTTCGCCGACGCCCCCGGCGCCGCGGAGTTGGTGGTGAACGCCACCGGCGGCCTGGTCTCACTGGCCGTGCTGGAGGCCGCGGGCGCCGACAATCCGACGGCGGCAGCCTTGCCGAGCAGCTACAGAAGGCGTTCCCGGAAACCCGGGTCGTGAAGACTCTCAACACCATGACCAACACGGTCATGGTCGAGCCCAGCAGGGTACCCGGCCATCACAACGTGTTCCTCAGCGGAAATGACGAGCACGCCAAGATGGAGGTGGCAGCTCCTCTGCGGTCCTTCGGCTGGGCCGACGACCAGATCACCGACCTCGGGGACCTGTCCAGCGCCCGCGCGACAGAACTGCTCATGCCGCTCTGGCTACGGCTCTACGGGGTCTTGGGCCCCGTGGACTTCAACTTCACCGTCGTCACCGCCTAGCCGCCAACTCCCGCGTGCAAAGGAACGCGGCGGGGTTGGCTGAGGTGGGGCGGCCCGAAGAGCGCCTCGATCGAGTTCGCCCGGGAGGCCTGGGTCGAGTGGGAGGACAGCTCGACCTGGCTCGTCCGGGCGCAGGAGCGGATCGTCCCGCCCCAGCCTTGTGGAGCTGCGCGGTGGCTGCATGATCGTGTTCGTTCTCCCATCGGCAGATGGCGAATGATGGTGATGGTCAGGGGCCCACGGTAGGGCCGTTGGACGACGGATTTCACGGCGACAGCCAGCGATGCGGTTCAGCCGGTGGCGGGCGAGGCACTGCTGTCTGGCACTCCTCGATTGCGGCAGCAGCCTCGAACTTCATTCTCCGCAGGGGGACTGTGCAGGCTGTTGCCGTAGTTCCATGCCATCGAACACGGTCTGGTCGTAGGCAGGTGCGATCCTGCATGTATGAATCAGCTCGGTGACGCGCAACTGCGTAGCTGGACGCTGCGATTGATGACCCTCCTCGCAGCTGACGCCCCAGATCAGCGTGCCTGGCTGGGTGAGCGTGAGCTGGATACAGAGTCCGTCGTCGAAGAGGCGGAGCTGCTCTGCCGTGTCGCCGAAGGACTCACGGAGCGCGGAGCCCTCGAATCCAGTGACCTGTACGGCCTTCAGGCCATCGGCCGCCGTCTCGGTGAGATCGATGCTGCCAGCCGTGTCGGCCTCTGGGCCGATGCCCTATCCACGGATCGGGCGTGGGATGACGTACGCTCTCTCGCCCGCCAGTTTCTCCTCATGGCGCTGGGGGACTGGCGTCAGCCACTGCCACGCCCCGTGCGCTCCACGGCTGGGCCAGGCCCACGACCCTGAGTGAACACGACGAGCACACAACCGCGATGAGAACCGCTGGCTGACTCGCGACCCAGCCCTTGACGCTGACTCCGCGAGATGGGTGATCACCTCGTGTCCGTCTTGGCTTGTGCGCCCACCAACTACCAGTAAAGCCCAGTGGGGATGGGGGCTTCGGGCGGAGACGGCGCGGCATGGTCTCACCAGGGAATCGGCCCGTCCTCGGCCAAAAAAGCGCCCGTCGGGCCGTCCTCGCCCACAGTCGCGAGGTGAACCGCGGCAGCCGCGCCCTCCGCCGCCGTGCGTATCCCGGTGTGGCGGTTGAGGTCGGTCGCGCAGTAGCCGGGACTCACCGCGTTGACCAGGATCCCTTCAGCGCGCATTTCATTGGCGTGGAGCACGGTGATCGCGTTGAGCGCGCTCTTCGAGGTGCAGTAAGGGAGGAGGATCGAGGAGTAGGCGGACCACGGGCTGCCCGGGTCGGCAAGGTGGGTGAGGGAGCCGAGTTCGCTGGACATGTTGACGATGCGTGCGGCGGCGGAGCGGCGTAGCAGGGGGAGCATGGCGTGGGTCACTTGCGATGACGCCGAACACGTTTGTCTCGTAGACCTGCCGGACGGTGGCGGCGGGGGTTTGACTCGGTTGTTGCGGTCCGGCGGCGATCGCGGCGTTGTTGACGAGGATGTCGAGGCGGCCGAACGTGGCGTCGATGTGCTTGGCGGCGGCCTGGACCGAGATCTCGTCGGTGACGTCCAGCGGTACGAACCGTACGTCGGCTCCGTCGGCGCGAAGCTCCTCACCACCCGGCAGGTGAGGCTGACCACCGCCGGTCAGGTGCTGCTCGACCAGGCCCGGATCGCGGTCGACGCGGTGCACGCGGCGGCCCGGCGTGCACGCCGGGCCGGTCAGCCGACACCCCAGCTCGTCGTGGCGGTCAAGCCGGGAGGCGATGCCGGGCTGCTGCGGGAGATCCTCGCCGCCTACCAGGGAACAGGTTCGCATCTGCCGCCGCCCGAAGTCGTCGTCGGCGGCAGCGGAGAACCGATCGCCATGCTGCGGGACGGGCGTGCCGATGTAGCGCTGCTGCGCAGCCCGTTCGACGGTCAAGGGCTGGATTCCCAGACGCTCGTGGTCGAGCCGCGACTGGCCGTCCTCCCCGCCGGGCACCGCCTGGCCGGACGTCGGCGACTGCGGCTGACCGACCTCAAGGGCGAACCGATCCCGCGCTGGAAGGGGGCCGCCCCCTCCACCACCGCCTACTACACAGGATGCGACGGAGCGGAAGCAGGCGATGGCCACACAGGCTTGACGCCAGCAGACACTCCTGAGGGGCCACTCGTGGCCAGCGTCGAGCAACTCCTGGAGGTGGTCGCGCTGGGCCAGGCGGTGGCGTTCCTGTCACTCTCCACCACCAAGCGGCACCAGCGCCCGGACATCGCATACCGGCCGGTCACCGGCCTCAGCCCCAGCGCGGTCATGGTCGCCTGGCCGGAGACCTCGCGATCCGCAGCCGTGGCCGCCTTCGTCCAAGCCGCCCACGACGTCGCCGCCGACCAGCCTGACCACATGACCGCACTGGCCTTCTGACCGGGCACTCACCCCTCGCCATGACGATCACCGCAGGACCAATTTCAGACAAGCACCAGCGTGAAGAAAGGCCAGCACCCTCTCACCCGCCACCGCCATGCGCATGCCGCCTCGAGGTGGGTGAGGGCGCTGTGGCCGACGCGAGGCAGGCCGACGCCGCACACGGCGAGGCGTACCAGCCCCGGTCCGTCCTCCGGGAGGCAGCCTTGCCCCAACCGCCGGCATGCGCAGCCTAGTTGAAGCCAACCTCGGAGCCTTGGTTCTAGCCGACTTGACCTGGCCCACCTGCGCGTCGAGTTCATGGCGCCACACGGGGGGAGTCGTTCTCCCGCCTAGCGTGACGCAGCCCTTCATGCTGCCAGGTATGACAGTCGTTATAGCCGTGTGTATTCTGAAGCTGTCTATAACGACTGTCATAGGAGGATCTCGTGACGATCATCACCGTGAACACCCCGACGGGGCGCCTGAGCCAGGAGCAGCGCCGAAAGCTGGCCGAAACGCTGACGGACGCGGTCCTCGTGCCCGAGGTGGGGCAGTTCGCCCCGGCCGCGCGGGTCGGATTCCAGGTGCACTTCGTCGAGCGCGAGCCCGACATGATGGCCATCGGCGGCCGACTCCTTGCGGACATCGGCCCGAACGCCGACGTCATGGTGATCGACGTGGCGGTGATGGACGGAGACTGGCGGCAGGAGGTCAGGACCGCCGTCATCGAGCGCGTCCTGTCCGCAATGGCCGACGCCTGCGGCCTGCCGCAGCCCTCGTCGACCTGGTGGGTCAACTTCCGTGTCATTGACGAGGGCAGCTGGGGCTCCAGCGGCGGCGTCCTGTCCGTCCTCTCACTCCTCGACAGCGGCGTGTTCACCGAGGAGAAGGTCAAGGCGATCCGCTCCGCACTCGGCGCGTGACCTCGGCCCCGTACGTTCACCTCTCATCGGGATGGGGGGACGCGCGGGCCCGAGCGGGGTGGTCGCGCGCTCTTCCAGCACGCATCCGCCACGGCCGCTCATGATCACAGATCGGGTGACCCTACGTCGTCACAGCACGGAAAGTGATCCAGAACCACTCTTGGCTCTGGCTCAACTTCTGTGGTGGTGGCCACGGTTGAGTGCGTCGGACAGCTGCGTGCCTGGATCGCCGGGGTGGCGGCGCCGGGATATCCCGGTCGGCCAGGTGGAGATCCCGTCGTCCACCCATCGCGGGACGACATGGAAGTGCAGGTGGGGTACGGACTGTTCCGATCCGGGGCCGCTGGCGCACAGGATGTTGACTCCTGAGGCGTCCAAGGCGGTTCGCATGGCTGTCGCCACGCGCTGGACCAGCGTCATCGATGCGGTCAGCACATCGGGCGGGGTGTCGAACACACCCGTGTAGTGGCGGGTGGGGACCACCAGTGTGTGCCCCGGCGCAAGTGGGTTGAGCGGGGTGAAAGCACAAGCCTCGGTCTCGCGGGCCATCCAGCGTGCGGTGCCTTCGTGGATGAGGTGACAGAAGACGCAGTCCATGCCACACAACCCTGTCACAGGCTGCTCCTTGGTCCGCGCGGGGTGGGCTGAACCGCGGACCTCAAAGCGGCCGTGCCGTGGGTGTCCACAGACGTCGAGCCGGAGCCGCAGAGTCGGCGACGCTTGTCCATGACAACGAGAGGCGCCGGCGTACATTCCGTGCCCGGGTTCGCGGATTGCAGTCCGATTGGGCCTGTGCCGGCTCAGCTCGGATGCATGTCTGGTGCCGACGGCGGGTCGCCGAACTGGCCGCTGGCGGGTCGGGAGCGGCAGAGCAGGAGCTGCTTCGGCGAGGTGCTCGTGAACGGGGATCGGTCGTAGTCCCCGTAGCGCTGCGCGACGTCGAGACCGGCCAGGCGGCACAGTGCCAGGAGTTCCTCGGGAAAGAAGCAGCGCATGCTGACCTTCTTCGTGCGCACGCACACGCCGTCGCGCAGGTAGTCCAGCGTGAAGCGCAGCACTTGGGCGGCGGCGTCGTAGTGGGTCGTCGCTTGTACGTCGAGCCTGGCCCCGTCCTTGTCCACGACCGACTTGTGGTGGTGGGGCGACTCGGGGAGTCGGCACAGCTTGGCCATGTCGGGGTTGAACACGTCCAGGATCAGGGTCCCGCCTGGTCGCAGCACGTTGCGCGCCGAGGTGAGGAACGCGACGACGGAATCCAGGTCGTGCAGGTGCTGCATCGCGTTGGTCGCCGAGAACACCAGAGCGAAGCGCCTGTCGGAGCGGATGTCTCGGCAGTCCTGTTCCAGCCACTCGATCGGCAGTTCCTCGTGTTCGGCCCTTTGACGGGCACGGGCCAGCATCGAGGGCATGATGTCGAGCCCTGTGATCTCGGCACCCGTGCGTGCGATCGGCAGGGTGATGCGTCCGGTTCCGCAGGCCACCTCCAGGATCGGACCGCCCGCCTGGACCGCTTGAGCGAGGAAGAACGGGATGTCGTGGGTGCGCGCGGCGAACTCCTGGTCGTAGAAGTCCGCGTCGTCGTATACGGCCAGGTCCTCCAGTGCTTTCATCGTGCCGCCGTCGGGGTCGGGCCGAACGCGTCAGCAAGGCTGGTCAGGATGGAGCCGGACCAACTGTTCTCGCCGAACACGCTGACCGGCATGGCGAGTACGCCGTACTCGCGTTGGAGTGTCTGCGCTGGGATGTCGACGGGGAAGAAGTAGTTGCCGGGACAAGTCCGGCTCGCGGTGGGAATCGCCGCGAGTACGTCGTCCGGCAACCGTTCGAACAGCCGCTCAGCCCGTGCGGCCAGTTCGTCGACGACCTGCCGGGGCATGTCGCTGTGCTCGGACAGCAGACGGTCGGCGAGCCTCAGCTGTGCCGGCGTCGGCGGATCCGCCCGGAACGCCTCGGCCAGTTCGGCTTGCGCCGGTCCCAGCAGGACCACGCCGAACGTGCGTGGCCACAGCCATCCCTTGGTCACCGAATGCAGCAGGACCGCGCGACCGGTCTCCAGCAATCGCCGTGTGCCGGCAGCGAACGGGGCCCCCAGATCGTAGACGCTGTCTATCAGCAGGTGGCGGCGTGGTGATTCCCGCAACCACGACATCACCGCGGCGCACTCGGCATCGGACAGGTGTCGGCCGAGGGGCTTGCTGGGGTTGGCGAGCAGCAGGTACTCGGGCCGGTGGTCCGCCGGCGACCTCGGCAGTACCGGCGCCGGCAGCGTCGAGTAGGACTCGGGCGCCAGGCCGGCAGCGCGGGCCAGTTCGAAGTAGACCGGGTACACGTCGCTGGGCAGCCACAACCGTGCTTGGACGGCGCGCAGCCAGTGGAACACCACGCCGAGCCCGTGCCGAACCCCTCGGCAGACCATGGCGCGGCCGGACCACTCTTGCGGCAGTTCGAAGCGCCGCAGCCAGGCACGGGCGAGATCGCAACGGTGCACTGTTGTCATGTCGGCCGGCGATTCCGGCCGCATCGCAGCCAGCGCCCGGTACACGTTGGTCTCGGCGGCGTCCAAAAGCGGGGAGGAAGCGCTGAGTTGCCGCTGCCGCAGTGCCTGGAACTCGTCGAACCTCATGCCGTGGCACCTTCCGGCACGATCTCGCTGGCCCGGTCTTCCAAGGAGGCGTAACAGCGTCCGTCGGCCATGACGTTCCAGCTGCGTGCGATCCCGTTGGTGCGTTCCCACAGCAGGCTGGGCTCGGTGTAAGCGGCGATCCGCATCGGCCGTCCGTCCCAGCTGCCGTGGTAGACCGGCGCGCCCCAGGGCAGGCGGCTCTCCAGTTCGAGGCCATGCTGCTCGGCGAACCGGGTGACGACGGACAGCGAAACCTGGTGCTCCCGGCTCCAGACGTTGGCGGCGCGGTCGAAGTAGAGCGACTCGGTGCTGGTGGAGACGTAGAGCTCTTTGAAGCAGACTTCCTCGACACCGAGAGCCGCGGCCCACGAAAGGTAGTCGGCGACGCCGGCCGCGTCGGCCACACCGCCGTGCTGGAGCACGCAGATCAGCCGCAGCCGTAGCCCCGGCCAGCGGTCACGTTCCAGGCGCCAGGTGTCGATCACAGAACTCACCGGCGTGCGCAGCGACATCAGCCGCTCGCTGACGGTGTCGTCGTGATGGTGCCGGGAGACCGCCAGCACGCTCAGGCCCGCGGCGCTCAGGGCTGCCAGCCGGCCGGCCCGGTCAGCGTGCTCGCCCTTCGCCAGGGTGTGCGCGTTGGTGATCAGGACGACCTTCGGGAACGCCGCCGAGCAGGCGGACACCAGGCGCAGTTGCTGGTCGAACGGTATGAGCGTGGGCTCCCCGCCGCCCGTGATCACTGCCCGTTCGGCACCCGCCGCACGGGCGCGCTCCAGCCAGTGGGCGACCGCGTCCCACGGAACCCGTGCCGGCGCTTGGTCGCTGGAGATCGAAGCCGCGGAGAAGCAGAACGAACACCGAGCTTGGCAGGCGGAGGCGACCGGCAGAACAGAAACCGAGCGCGGTCGCGTGTCGTCGTAGCGGCGCTGTGCCGATCCGTGCAGGCGCAGGGAGGCCGCCATCGCGTCCTCGACGGTTGTCGGGCGTAGCGTGAACTCGTCGCCCACGTGGTCGAGTTCGTGGACTGCTGACAACCGGATGCGCGCCTTGTGCAGTTCCATGCCGAGGCCGGTCGACACGTTGGGTACCAGCTGGTCGGGGTCCACTGTGGTTTCCAGCACCAGCAGCCGGTCGCCGGGTATGGCCAGACGGTCGAGCAAGCGTCGGGCCTTGCCGATGCCGATTCCCAATTCCGCACCGGTCAGCAGGTGGAACCGGTCGGGAAAGGTACTCTCCGGAATCCCCGCCTTACCGTAAGCGAAGGCGTACTTGTCGAAGCCCTTCGCGAAGTTCGACAGCACGATGACGTGGAAGCGCTGGTCGCCATGGTTCATCCCGTCATCATGCACGAAGGGGCCTCGGACGACATGAGCTCCTCGCCCGGTCATTCTTGGCGTTGTGTCACAGAGCCGCGGCTATCATCGCGCAACCGGATGGGGGTGAGCGATGAAGCGTGGGTTTCTTGCATGTATGGGTCTTCTGCTGTCGGCGCTGACAGCGTGCACGGAAGCCGAGCCGGCACCGGCTGCTCCTCCCTCTCCCTCGGCTGTGCGCTCGCCCGCTTCCTCCAGCTCTCCAAAGCCGCCCGAGGTGGGTCCGGCCAGACCGTTGGGCGCGGCGAGGATCGTCGCGGACGATGCGAAGCTGGTCGAGGCTCTCCGGGGCAGCGATGTGTTCCCGACAGGTGAGGCCGCGCCGACGACGTCCGAGGCGGCGGTTGTGCGGCGCCGTCGGCCCGTGGGCACGGGGGACGTCGTATGGATGCCGGACGCCAACACGTACTGCCTGGTGTCGATACGCGAGCAGGGATCGGACCGACAGTGCTTCGAACTTGCGGCGAGGCGGAAGCCACAAGGTTATGTGCACGTGGGCCGCAGCAGCCCGCACGGCGTTTCTGACCAGGCAGAGCCACACGAGATGTGGCTCACCGTCAGCGTTGTTGAGAACAGCAGAGGGCCGTTCGCCTTCGTCGGCGGTACTCCGAAGCACGCAACCTCGGTACAGGAAGCGACGGTGAAGTTCCCCTCGGGCAGGACGATGACATTTCTGACGTACGAATTCCCGGAGGCCGTGAGCATCCCGATGGACGCTGAGATCTGCAATGTGGGCAGGGCGATCTGCTTCAACGCGTTCAAACCGAGTGCTGAGGGGGCGTAGGCGGTGACCGGCTGCCCGGAGGACACGGAAGACCTTCCCCAGCTCGCGCGACGTGTGTTGCTGCGGAGCTTGTGGCGTGGTGCGATCGACAGCTGGTCCGACCCGGGCTCACTCGATCAACTGCCCGCCGCCGAACGCCTGCTTGCCGCCGGGGCGGACAGGGAGGATCTTGTTCGCCTGGTACGAGCCGTTGCATACGAGACGGTGTTCGAGACGCTCGACGAGCTGGACGCAGGCGGAGATGCGAACGCGTCGGGTGTGGATGTCGGCTGGGTCGTCATGGAGTCGAGCCAAGACGGTTCCCCGACCGGGCGCGCCCTGTCAGGCCTGCACGAAGACCTCTTGACGATGGATCCCAGCGGGCGCGAAGGAGCTGACCTGTGGCAGTGAGGGCATTCCTTCGGCTTGTTGACAAGGCCCACGGTTGGGCCAGGATCCGTCCTACGACCGCCGACACACGCGGCGAGGCCGGCCAGTCGCCGAGCCGCGCGACGTTGTTCAGGCTGAACACTTTCTCGCCTTCGTCAGTATCGCCGGCACGCTCATCTGCTGTCGCCGCACTCTCATTGAGATGACCCGGTAGGCGTATCCTCGTGGTGCTGAAATGGCCGCCCAGTTGGCCAGGATGACCAATCCGGACCCCTGGTCACCGGGCGGGGACGACCGTGTTGGATGGGCCCATGAGCCAGACAGCTGCCCTGCGCCTGCGGCAGGCCATCGCCCGGACCCAGGACGCAACGCGAGAACGCATCCCCATCGGGCGCGGGCCAGAGCAAGCCGACGATCGGCTGGGCACCTTCGCCACCGACGGGGCGCTGGGCTTCGATCCCTTCCCCTTCCTCCAGGCGATCCATGACGCCGGCTCGCGCGCGGTGGTCATCGGTCAGGTTGCTGGCATCATGCACGGCTCCGCCGAACTGACCGGGGATCTCGACCTGCTCTGGGACGGCACCCCTGACGAGGCGCAGGCCTTGCGCGACGCCTTGACCCTGTGCGGCTGCACCGAACTGCCCGATCTCGACAGCTCACAGGTGGGGTACCGGGTCACCGGCGCCGGCGGAGACCTGTGCACTTCCGCCCTGCCCTGGGGCGCCATGGATGTCACCCCCTGCCTGACCTCGGCCGAGACCACCCGTGACCCTGCGGGATTCACCATCCGCTACGTCGCACTCGACGACCTGATCCGCATGCGGCGGGCCCTCGGCCGCCCGAAGGACCACCGTCGCGCAGACGAACTCGCGCGGCTACGCACCTGACTCGGTATGACCAGCGCTCACCGTCGTTGCCCGTGAACGGCCGTACTCCCGGGACATCGTCGGCGTCATCCACGTTCGGCATACCTCCGACTGAGGTCACGTCTAGGGTCGGCGGAAGTTTCTTGGCTGCAAGTCGTCTCGCATGACCTTCTGCAAGTTCTCCAAGTCCTGGAAGAACGGTTGTCGCGCTTGTTCGTATTCTGGAGATTCCGGTCGAAGTCGATGCGCGGCGAGAAGCTCCCGAATCGTACGGAGCTGTCCATAAGCCGGCAGAGCGGCCTGATAAACGTGATCCGGAGCGACGATAGCCAGCTCGCGCAGTACGGATTTGGGGTCGCTGTTGTGCGGGTCGCTGTGGAAGGCGTCGTGTACACCGTGCCGCCGGTCATCATCTGGCTGCTCGCTGAACGCAGCCATGATCATGCGGCTGTGCGTCTGCGCCAGAGACATCAAGAATCGCGCATAGACAACGCGTTTCGTCTCATTCCAGTACCGGTCTTGCTCTCTGCGTGACCGCACGAGGTCGGTGACCAGGGTCGTGCCGACACCGAACACCGCTCCGATGGCTGCAATGGCGAGAGTCCCCAACTCCATGTGCGCAGCGTACGTTTCGTCCTCGTGGCCGGTCACTCCCGCCCTGACGGGTTCCGGGTTCGAAGTCTTGTGATGTGTCCGCCCGCGGGCGCCGCGGGGTAGCGCCTGGGTGAGGACGCTGCCCTGCGTTGCGTCTTCAGGTGTCTGCCCGGCGCCGCATCGATGCCAACTGCCAGATGCGGTCCTGCACAAGGCGGTTAGCGCGTGATGCAGCTCGTTCGCATCATGGCCATGAGGACAGAACCTTCGGAGGAGGCGCACTCAGCGATCCAGGCGCCTTCGTTGAGCTTCATTGCTTCGCGTAGCGAGGGCGAATGCACGCTGACCTCGCCATCCGCCCTCGAAGCCACCGGCTTTCACGCGGGGGAAGCCGCAGCAGGCAGGGAACCGACCACATGTCTCTGAGCGGCACGGTCTGCACGAGGCTGCACCTTCCGGCGCAGCATCCAGGGCGTCGGCGCACCCGTGAGCAGCACCACTGACCAGTGCGCTCACCGGGGCATTCAAGCAGTGTCGTCATCGCCCGGCGTGCACGGCCTCCACGTCACCGCGCGGCGCCCGCTCCTCCGCGTCGGCCAGCCAGAAGAACACCGGCGGCAGGGTGAGTTCGATCACCGTCAGCGCGATCTGGAACCACTGCGGCCATCCGTGCAGTGCGAGTGAGAGCAGCCGGCCCACGCCGCCCAGCAGGAACACGCCGGCGAGCCACCGTACGCTCCGGGATGGGATCGGACGCTGTTGCGCGGCCCAGAGCCAGGCCAGCCCGTAGCCGGCGAAGCAGGCCCCCATGAACCGGCCCCAGCTGTCGACCGTTGTGCCGGCGGAACCGGCGCCGGGGATCGCCGCGTTGCCGAGGGCCACGTGGAACAGGCCGATCAGCACGCAGGACCACCCCATGAGCTGGGTGAGTAAGCGCAGAGCCCTGGCCATAGTCCCTCCAAACCGCCCTCGGCGGAGCTTAGTTGACATACGTCTACTTCTACCTTGAGTGCACTAGTAGACGTATGTCAACTAAACTGTCCTGGTGCCTCCCCGCCAGCGACTCACCCCCGCAGACCGCCGTGCCCAACTCCTCGCAGTCGGCGCACGGCTCTTCGCCGCGCACCCGTACGCTGACGTGCTCATGGAGGACGTCGCCGCACAGGCCGGTGTCTCCCGGGCTCTGCTCTACCGTCACTTCCCCAGCAAGCACGCCCTCTTCGCGGCCGTCTACCAGCATGCGGCGGACCAGTTGCTCGCCCGGACACGGTTCGACCCTGCCGACTCCCTGGTGGAGCAGCTCATCCAGGGCATGGACGTCCATCTCGACTACTTCGTGGCGAACCGCAACGCCGTCCTCGCCGCCAACCGGGTCCTCGCGGGAGACCCGGTGATCCAGACGATCATGACCAACGAGTTGGACGCGCTCCGTGCACGGCTGCTGGCCGTACTGCCCCTCGCGGACGAGAGCGCCCGTGAGGCCGTGTCCGGCGTACTGAGGAGCTGGCTCGTCTTCGTCCAGGTCCTGTGCGTCGACTGGCTCACCCACGAGACCTGTACCCGCGTCGAGTTGCGCGACGTCTGCATCGGCGCGGTCCTGGGGGCCCTGCGGCCCCTGCTCGCCGAGGACCCAGCCCCCGAGTGGCCACTGTAGGGGCCCGGCCGCGGTGCCTGGCCTCCAGGTCGTCGCGGGGCTGAGAGCGGTACTGTCCCCGCGGAGCGCACGCTGCGATCTGCCCGCTCACCCACAACGAAGCGACACGAATAAGGCATCAAGTTTCATCTAGCCCTTTCAGCACGCCGCGCGGGGTGTGCTGAGTGACCGTCTCGTCCTCGCGGCAGGTTCGCCGGACGAGCCGCCATGACGGCAGCGTCCGACAAAGGGCCTCTGTTCACGTCGCCGTCGCTCGCCGCCAGGGCGGCACCGTAGCCAGGCTCCACAAACCGTCCATGTGCTGGTTCCAGGTGGCGACAGCGGCTCTGGTGGTGTCGGTGTCCTTCGCGGACCAGACATTCAGACTGGCGCGGTGGCCCTTGGGGTCGTAGTACTCAGGGCCTGAGATGCGCAGGACCAGGCGGGCGAGCACGTCGTAGAGGCCGTGCAGCACCAACTCCCGGTTGAGAATGCAGATCTTGTCTCTCGGTATGCCGGGGTAGAGGCGGAACTCGCTCTCCACCGTCACCCGTCCCAACCTGTTGAGCCGCTCCGCGAGCACGGACAGCGCCTCGTCGAACCCCCGGCACCTCCGTTCCTGGCCTCGCCGAAATTCGGGGTCATCCAGCGGCTCACCATTCGGCCCGACCCTGGACGGCACAGTCATGGGCTGCCCGAAATCCGGCACCAGCACTCTGATGCACACGCGCCTGGTCGGTCCGGGATCGTCAAGAAGGTCCTCCAAACGGCGGTAGAGCGGGCCGACAATCGTCTCCCCGGTGTAGCCGAGAAAGGTGATCTCCACCGTCCGGGCGCGGAAGGCCTCATCCACGAATCGGCCCAACTCACGCGACCCCACCTGAGATCGCTCGGGCAGCCGAAGCGACGCGGCCAGGTCCTGGACCGCGTCGTAAAGCACGTACGCCACGAGACTGAGGAGCGCGCCGCCGAGGAAGGCTTTGTCCTCCAGGGCGTCTCCGACCGGTTTGACGAACTGGGCAGCCAGTCCGACGGTGAAGATCGCGAGGAGAAAGAACCGCGTCACCGCAGGCTCGAAACGTGTCAGATACCGCTTCAGACGACGAGCAACGCCGGGCTCGGCCGACCCGTTCCCAGGCACAGTCATGCGCAACCCCTCCCCGTACAGAGCCGCCCGCGTCGCCTCATATGCCCGCGGGGCCGGCCCGTCCCATGCCGTCATGGTTTCCAATCCGACACTGGCCGAGCAAGATGGGGATCCGCTGTCGTGCCGCAGTTGACCAGCGGATCCCCATCTTGCTGGGGCCGTGGTGTGGGATCACCACACTGGTGCGGGTGCTCGGGTGGTCATCGTCTCCTCCTCAGCGAGCGCAGTGTCGCTGACGCCGGGGGAGCAGGCTCAGCAAGCACGACGACCTCCTGCAGCAGCTTGCCGTGCTGGCGACGACATCATCGCCAGCACCCCACGCAGCCCGTCGGTTGCGAACCGCTGCCCCGTCCTCTGGCAGCCTGGCGATGGTGGCGAGAGGACCTTGCCGTAGTCAAGGCGCCGAAGTTGGAGCGGACCCCGGAGCCCAAACGCACGGCGATGCTCGCCGCGGTGAAGCGCCACCTAGAGGCGAAGGCGATCGACGCGCTGGACTGTTCGAGGTCCTCATGGCCACCCGGCTGATCAGCACCGCGGAGCGGTCCACGGACAAACAGCGCCTGTCGACCCTGCCGCAGCACCATGCGACCCCGGGGGCAGTGGATTCCAGCGCTCACCCGACGCGACAGCCGGGCCACCGGCCTGCTCACCAACCGCCCCGACAACCGAAGGGTCCGCCGACTCCGTCGACGGACGCTCACGAAAGATCGAGGTTAGAGAACCCGCTTGTCTCCTTGGGCCTGAGTGTCCGGCTGGGTCTTGCAGGAGGCTTTGTTGCTGCCGAACAGAGTTCCGCCGATGTACTGGACATCCGCACTCGGGACAGCGCACCACGGATCGACATTGACCAACGGGGCTCCCCGTGGCTGTTCAGGATGCCACTGAGCTTCATGACGGAGTCGACGGTGCTGCCGCCGTCCTGCGGCGCAATATCGGTGGCCACCGGAAGAAGACCGCCACCGACCTCCGCGATGCTGGAATCGGCGGCGGGGCCAGGACATCAGCTTGAGCGGGCACACCGTCCTCCTCGGAACGGGAAACAGCACCTCGAGCGTCCAGGACGCCACCCGTGTCGGCAGTCGCCCGTTCCGGCGGTCGGACACCCAGGTCAGGGGGCTCTCAGGGGGGTGTGGTCTTCGAAGCGGGGTGGCGCTCACGCTCCCTGGTGACGTGTTGTCGGTGGCGGTGCCGGTGACCGACGCCCAGGTCGCGGTACTGGCCCTGGCGGCCCGCGGCATCTCTCGTGCGGGGAGCTGGCGCCCGGCGGGGCGACGGAGGTGAGGGACCTTCCTGTCGCGCAGCCGACGGCCTGGCGATCTGGATGATCGAACATGACCGGCGTTCAGAACTGGGAAATCTGGCGCCAACGGCTCGGTGTCGTACCGAAGGTGTGGCCGAAGCGGCGGGAGAAGTACGCGGCGTTGGTGAAGCCCCAGGAGCGGGCGATGGATTGGATCGTGCGGTTCTGATGGGCCGGCGCCGCCAAGTCATTGCGGGTGCCTTCGAGGCGGCGCCGAATGATCCACTGTTCGAGGCTGAGCCCGCTGTCCTCGCAGAGCCGGTACAGGGTCCTGACGGACATGTTGTGCGCCCAGGCGATACGCTGCGGTGTGAGGTCGGGCTCCCGCAAATGGAGCCGGGCGTAGGCCAGGATGCGCGTGAGGAGGGTTTCCTGCGCGACCCGGGAGCGGACGCGGTCGTCGCCGGCAACGGACACGATCCAGGCGCGAGTCAGTTCTGTCGTGGCGTTGACCAGGGCGTCGATCCCAGGGCCGCCGCTGAGCTGGTCGGCGACACGGTGCAGGCCGTGAACATGGTTCAGGAGCAGCGTTCCGATGGGGCTGTGATGGAGGAGTGGGACAGATGCGCGGACTGTGTCCGTCGGCAGAGTCAGTCTCTCCGCCTCGATCATGAAGGCCAGCGTGCCCCCGATGCCGGACCACGAGTATTCGTACCCGTCGGGCATGTGAAGGAGTGACAGGCTGTCTGGCGTGATGCGGCGCTGATGGTCGTGGTAGGCGAAGCCACCGTCACCCCGCACCTGAATGCTCACGGCGACGGTGTCCCACGCGTCCCGTCGTGCCTGTCGAAGGGATCGGGCGATGTGCATGCCTGTGCCCTGACAGGTGAACAGGGTGAGCGCCCCGAGGTCCCAGAGCTCGATCCGCCTCCAAATGGTGCCCTCGGGCTCTTCCTCCTCGACTGCGTCGATGCCACTCTCCTCGACGGCCACCGTCCGGTAGGCGTCGATCCGGTCACCGAGTGGAAGATCATTCGTGTCCAGGACCAGCACACCGTCTCCCGCCGTCGAAGAGCGGCTCCGAGCACCGCCTCGCGTGGAGGCATCATCCGCCATGTGGAGATGTCATGAAAAATATGCCTGCATATGGCATGAGATCCGAGAAGCCGTCCAGGCGTCACCGAGGCACATGCGGAGCACGCGGGCTGGCAGGCAAGACGACTGCATTGGCAGCCAGGGCAAAGGCGCCTGCAGCCAGGGTCAAATCGGTGATCCAGTGCCGTGTCAGGCTTCTTCACAACTGGTTCACATCGGTCGGCCGCCCAGGAGCGCAGTCGGCCATGCATCGCCTTCGATGCCGGATGCACGGCGAAGGGTGCCTGACATGAGTTTCAAGGGCCGGTCCGAAGAGCGCGCGGAGCTCGCCCGTCTGGTGGGGCTGCTGCGCGAGGGCATGAGCGGCGTGGTCGTGCTGCGCGGTGACGCCGGGATCGGGAAGTCCGTACTGCTCGACCACGCCGCTTCCGAGGCCGCGGACCTGCGCGTGCTGCGTGTGGCGGGAGTGGAGGAGGAGGCCGGTTTCGCCTTCGCGGGGCTGCACCGGTTGCTCGTACCCGTGCTGGGTGATCTCAAGGAGCCACACGGGTTGCCCGCGGCACAGCATGAGGCTCTGCGGGTGGCCTGCGGACTGTCCGACGGTGCTCCCGCGGACCGGTTCCTGGTCGGACTCGCGACGCTCACGTTCCTGGCGGAGACCGCCAAGGGGCGCCCCGTGCTGTGCTGTGTCGACGACCTTCAGTGGCTGGATCAGGAGTCCCTCGATGTCCTGGCGTTCGTGGCCCGCAGAGTGCACGCGGAGGGCATAGGCCTGCTGTTCGGCGCCCGGACGGGATTCGACGTTCCGGCAGGTCTGCCGGTGACCGAAGTGGCGGGTCTGCGGGATGCGGATGCGCAGCAGTTGCTGATGTCGGTGGTGCCCGGACCGCTGGATTCCCAGGTGTGCGCTCGCATCGTGGCCGCGACGGGCGGCAACCCGCTGGCTCTCACCGACCTCGGCCAGGAGCTGTCCGCGGAACAGCTTTCGGGTGGGATCGCGCTGCCAGAGCCGCTGCCGGTGGGCAGTCGGCTGGAGGAGCACTACCTACGGCGGGTACGGGCGCTCCCCGAATCGACGCAGACCTGGCTGGTGATCGCCGCGGCGGAACCCGGCGGGGACCTCGCCTGCATCGAGGGCGCCGCCACAGCACTGGGCCTCGAACCCGACGCGCCCGCCCCGGCGGAGTCCGCGCGCCTGGTGACGGTGAGTGGAACGGCGCGCTTCCGGCACCCGCTGGTCCGGTCGGCCGTGTACGGCGGGGCCACGAGCACCCAGCGACGGCAGGTCCACCGTGCCCTTGCCGAGGCCACCGCACGTCCCTCGGACGTCGAGCGCAGAGTGTGGCACCTGGCGGCCGCCTGTGCCATGCCCGATGAGGCGGTCGCCGCCGAGGTCGAGCGCTCGGCCGACCGAGCGGGTGCCCGTGGCGGTCACGCGGCCCGGGCCTTGTTTCTCACGCGCGCGGCCGAGCTGACCCCTCAGGGTGATCGCCGCGCCGTGCGCCTCCTCGCGGCGTCCGAAGCGGCTCTGACGTCTGGAGCGCCGATGCAGGCGAGGGCACTGCTCGACGCCCTCGCCGACAGCTCGCTCGACGACGTCGGTCGGGGCAGAGCCCAGCTGGTCCGAGCGCACGTGCTCGTGGCGATGGGTGAAGCTGGTTCCTTCGCGCAGGCGCCCGTCATGTGTCTGGACGCCGCCGCGGCCTTCGGTGAGCGGGCGCCGGATCTCGTCGAGGAAGCCTTGCTGCGGACTGTCGAGCGCGCGATCACCGCGGAATACTGCATACGGGACACGACGGTGGACGAGATCGCCCGAACGATCACCCGCCTCCTCGGCCGCCGGAGCGAGGACTCGGTCCTCGACGCCGTGCTGTATGCCTTCGCCGAGCTCATTTCGAGCGGTTACGAGCAGGCCGTTCCCCTGATCCGCCGGGCGTGCTCCCTGCTGCTGGATGCGCGTACCCCGGACGAACTCGTCCTGCGCGGCTACCTGCCCTGCATCACGCTGAGCACGATCCTGTGGGACGAGCCGACACAGACAGCCGTCGTCCATCGGGCCATCGACGCCGCCCGGCGGACCGGCGCCCTGTGGCAGCTGGACACCGCGCTGTACTGCGCGACGTTGTGCGAAACCAACCTGGGCCGACTGGCGACCGCCGAGGACCTGCGGGCGGAGGGCAGCCAGATCCGTGCCGCGATGGGCGCCACCGACGACGTCTGGGCGATCTACCGCTACCCCGAACTGCTCGCCTGGCGCGGCGGCGACGACCTGGACCCCGTCCTGGACGGCTCGCTGCGATCCGCGATCTGGCTGGGCAACGGCGCCGTCGACACCATCACCCGGATCGGGATGGCCGTGCTGGCCTCAGGCCGAGGCGACTACGGCACCGCCTGCACCCTCCTGCGCGACCTCGTCGACCGGGACACGGTGTACCTGAGTTCCCGGCTGCTGCCTCACCTCGTGGAGGCAGCGGCACGTTCCGGGGATCGGTTGCTGGCCGCCACGACCCTGCGGACGCTGGACCGGCGCGCCACCGCTGCGGGCACACCATGGAGCCTGGGGCTGCTGGCCCGCTCGAAGGCCCTGCTCGCCCCCGCAGGCGAGGCCGAACCGCTGTACCGCGCGGCGATCGACGTACTCGCCCGCACCCGGGCGCGCTCCGACCTCGCCCTCGCCCATCTGCTGTACGGCGAGTGGTTGCGGCGCCGCAGGCGCCGCAAGGACGCCCGGGAACCGCTGAAGGCCGCGCTGACGCTGTTCGACGGCATGGACGCCGCGGGCTTCGCCGCTCGGGCGGCTCAGGAGCTGGCCGCCACCGGCGAACACGTGGTGCGCAGCAAGGCCGGTGTCAACGACGAACTGACCGCCCAGGAACTGGCCATCGCCCGGCTCGCCCGGTCCGGGGCTACGAACCCCGAGATCGCCGCTCGGCTGTTCATCAGCGCCAACACCGTCGACTACCACCTGCGCAAGGTGTTCCGGAAGCTGAACCTGACCTCTCGTCGGCAGCTCGCCCAGGCGTTGGAGGACGAGTAGCCGTCAGCCCTACGTGCTTCACGTGGTTCGAGCGCACCCGGCGTCGGTGAATGCTCGAACGGTCGGAAAAACCCGCTCTGACCGGGAGGATTCCATGCCGTTCGTCACCGCATCCGACGGAGCGCAGATCTACTACAAGGACTGGGGCACGGGCCGGCCGGTCGTGCTCAGTCACGGCTGGCCGCTCAACGCCGACAGCTGGGAGGCACAGCAGCTCCACCTGGCCACGCACGGCTTCCGCGCGATCGCCCACGACCGGCGCGGCCACGGCCGTTCCGACCAGACGTGGAACGGCAACGAGATGAATACCTACGCCGACGACCTGGCCACCCTCATCGACACCCTCGACCTGCGGGACGTCACCCTCGTCGGGTTCTCCACCGGCGGCGGCGAGGTGGCCCGCTACGTCGGCCGGCACGGCACCGCACGCGTCGCCCAGGTCGTCCTGGTCTCCGCCGTACCGCCGTTCATGCTCAGGACCGACGACAACCCCGGCGGCGTCCCCGTCGAGAACTTCGACGCGATCCGCGCCGGTTCCCTCGCCGACCGCTCCCAGCTGTACCGGGACCTCGCCGACGGGCCGTTCTTCGGCAACAACCGGCCCGGCGCCGAGATTTCCCAGGGCATCCGGGACGCCTTCTGGAGCCAGGGCCTCCAGGCCGGTCACCGCGGCGCCTACGAGTGCATCGCCGCCTTCTCCGCCACCGACTTCCGCGCCGACCTGGACGCCATCGACGTACCCACGCTGGTCATCCACGGCGACGACGACCAGGTCGTGCCGTTCGAGGTGGGCGGCAAGGCGTCGGCGGCCCGGATCAAGAACGCGGCGCTGAAGGTCTACCCGGGCGCCCCGCACGGCATCACCGACACCCACAAGGAACAGCTCAACGCGGACCTGCTGGAGTTCCTCAACTCCTGAGGAAAGGACCACCCACGCCGTGTCCCCGGCGGTGCCCCCGCCGGGGAGCCCTCACCCCCAGGAGCCATGGATGAACTCCGTCCGTCATCTGCCCCGCCGCCGCGTCCTCGGCGCGTCCCTGCTCGCCGGCGCACTCGCCCTCGGCGCCGGCGGGACCCTCGCGCCGGTCTCCGCTTCCCCCGCCCACAGCACCGAGCCCAAACCCACCATCGTCCTCGTGCACGGTGTCTTCGCCGACGCCTCCGGCTGGTACCCGACCATCGACGCACTCCAGAAGGCGGGCTATCAGGTCATCGCCCCCGCCAACCCGCTGCGCGACCTGAGCGGGGACTCGACCTACGTCTCCAGCATCCTCGACACGATCGACGGTCCGGTCATCCTCGTCGGCCACTCCTACGGCGGTGAGGTCATCACCAACGCCGCCCGCGGCCACGCCAACGTCAAGGCCCTCGTGTACGTCGCCGCCTTCGCCCCCGACCAGGGCGAGAGCGCGCTGCAACTGGCCGGGAAGTTTCCCGGCAGCAAACTGCCGGACGCTCTGATCACCCGCGACTACCCGCTGTCGGACGGCAGCACAGGCAAGGACGGCTACATCGACCCCGCGAAGTTCCGCGAGGTGTTCGCCGCCGACCTGCCGTCCTCCCAGACACGGCTGATGGCCGCCGCCCAACGCCCTGGCAGCGTCGGCGGGTTGGCCGCCCCGAGTGGCGAGCCGGCCTGGAAGAACCTGCCGTCCTGGTACGTCATCCCCACCAACGACTACGTCATCCCGGCCGCCGTCCAGCGCTACATGGCCGAACGCGCTCACAGCCGCACCGTCGAGGTCAAGGGCTCGTCTCATGTCGTGATGATGTCCCACCCGGATGTCGTGGTCCGTCAGATCCAGGCCGCCTACCTGGCCACCCGCTGAGGAGCACACCGATGCAACCCGACACCATCCTCCTCGTTCACGGCTTCTGGGTGACGCCACGCGCCTGGGAACACTGGATCACCCACTACGAGGACAAAGGCTTCCGCGTCATCGCGCCGCCCTACCCCGGCTTCGAGGCGGAGGTCGACGCCCTCAACGCCGACCCCACCCCCATCGAGACCGTGACCGTGCCCGCCATCATCGCCAGCCTGGAGAAGATCATCACCGAGCTGGACCGCCCGCCGGTCATCATGGGGCACTCCGCCGGCGGCGCGTTCACCCAGATCCTCCTCGACCGCGGCTACGGCGCCGCGGGAGTGGCGATCAACTCCGCACCCACCGAAGGCGTCGCGGTCGTGCCGCTGTCCCAGGTCCGCTCGACCTTCCCGGTGCTGAAGAACCCGGCCAACCGCCACCGCGCCATCGGCTTCGACTACGACCACTGGCGCTACGCCTTCACCAACACCTTCCCCGAGGACCAGGCCCACGCGACCTACGAGCGCTACCACATCCCCGCACCCGGCAGCATCGTCTGGGGCAGCGCCCTGGCCAACCTCCACCCCGGGCACACCGACACCCACGTCGACTACCACAACGCGGGCCGGGCGCCCCTGCTGTTCTGCTCCGGCGAGCACGACCACCTCATGCCGCCCAAGGTGCAGCAGTCCAACGCCAAGCACTACAAGGCCGACGGCACGACCACGGAGGTCAGGGTGTTCCCCGGCCGTTCCCACCTGATGCCCGCACAGGACGGTTGGCAGGAGGTCGCCGACCACGCCCTGGACTGGGCCCTCGCCCACGCCTGAGCCGAGCCCTCACCGCCCGGCCCGGGACACGCACCACCCGTCCCGGGCCCGGAAGGAAGGACCCTCATGAGCGACCTGCGGATCACTCACATCGGCGGCCCGACCGCTCTGATCGAGGTCGGCGGCTGGCGGCTGCTCACCGATCCGACCTTCGACCCGCCCGGGCAGCGCTACACCTTCGGCTGGGGCACCTCTTCCCGCAAACGGGCCGGTCCCGCGATCACTGTCGCGGAACTGCCACCGATCGACGCCGTCCTGCTCAGCCACGATCACCATGGCGACAACCTCGACCGCGCCGGGCGGGACGTCCTGGGCACCGCCCGGACCGTGCTGACCACGCCGGCCGGCGCCCGCCGCCTCGGCCGAAACGCCCGCGGCCTCGCCCCATGGACGGGCACACGCCTCCAAGCCCCGGGACGTCCCACGATCGACGTCACCGCGACCCCGGCCCGCCACGGCCCGCCTCTGTCCCGGCCGCTGACCGGGCAAGTCACCGGATTCGCCCTCACCTGGGAAGGCCAGCAGCACGGCGCTCTGTGGATCTCCGGCGACACCGTCCTGCACGGCGGCCTGCGGCACGTGGCCGATCGGCTCAGCGTGGGCACCGCGCTGCTGCACCTCGGCGGCGTGCGCTTCCCGATCAACGGCCCTATCCGGTACACCATGACCGCCGCCCAGGCCGTGGACCTGTGCCGCCTGCTACGACCCCACACCGCGATACCTGTCCACTACGAGGGCTGGCACCACTTCCACGAGGGTCGCGAGGCCATCGAGCGCCGGATCGCCGCAGCCCCCGCCGACATCCGCAACCGCTTCCACTGGCTGCCCACCGGAACCCCGACGCGGATCAGTTCCTGACCCAGGGCGTGCCACCACCGGATACGAGGTACAGCACATGACCACCGACGGCTACGACAGCTCCCACACCGCTCTGCTCCTGGTCGACCCCTACAACGACTTCCTGTCCGAGGGGGGAAAACTGTGGCCGCACGCGAAGCAGGTGGCCGAAAGCGTCCGCCTGCTCGACCACATGCGCCAGGTCCTCGCCGCCACCCGCGCGGCCGGCATCCGCACCTTCTTCGTCCCGCACCGCCGCACCGCGCCCGGCGACTACGCCGACTGGGCCCACCTGTCCGGCTCACAGGCCGCAACCGCGAAGGCGAAGATCTTCGAGAAGGGCTCCTGGGGCGGGACGTTCCACCCCGACTTCCAGCCGCGGCAGGGCGAGATCCTCGTGCACGAGCACTGGTCCGCCAGCGGCTTCGCCAACACCGATCTCGACCTGCTCCTCAAGCAGCACGGCATCTCCCGGATCGTACTGATCGGCATGCGGGCCAACACCTGCATCGACACCACCGCCCGCTTCGGCCAGGAACTCGGCTACCACGTCACCCTCGTCAAGGACGCCATCGCCTCCTTCCGCCCGGAAGAGATGCACGCGACGTTCGAACTCAACGCCCCCACCTACGCCCACGCCCTTCTCACCACCGACGAATTCGTCAAGGCCCTCCCGCAGAACCCCGCCTGACCACCTCTCAACAGCGCATCCGAGACCGCGCCCCGTGGAGGCAGCCATGTCCGACATCCGCACAGACCTGGTCGTGACCCAGTCCGTGTTCACCGCCACGATCAACGCCCCACTGAACAAGATCGACATTGCGAAGTGGCTGTTCGCCCTGCCCAACGCCGAATACCGGCGGTGCGCCCCGGGAGACCACATCGCCTGCGGCTCCACCGTGAGCGACGACGGACAACCGATGTCCATCAACGTCGAGCAGGTCGGCCCCACCCTGATGATCCAGCACTACATCGGAGAGATCACCGGACCGCACCACTGCCGGATGGTCTCCCTGTCCGACCTCTTCACCCCCTTCGGGCGCTACGACGCCCAGGTGATCTGGGACCTCAGCGTCCGACAAGTCGACGACGACCACTGCGAGTTCACCAACGCCGTCACCGCCCACCCGACGATCAGGTACCTCGCCGCGCTCGAAGAGCACGGCGTGGCGTTCGGGGATGCCATCAAACGCAGTCAACCCGCGGGCGAAGACCATAACCGCCGCGAAACCCCGCTGTTCGCCGCCAGCATCGAACGGGCAGCCCGCACCGGCGCATAACACCGGGCTCCGGCCCACGGCCGCGACGGAGGCGGCAGTGCGGAAGGGAGACATTCCTGAGGCAGTGGGACGGGCGCCTCAATGCCGCGTCGTGGGCGCCGGCGCCCTAATACTCGGGCAGCGTTTCACTGTCTGACCTGGTCCTTTGCCGGGTAGCGGGAGTGTAGCGGGACTTCGATCGAGCGGGGGTGCTCTGACGGGGACCGCCCCTCGATCGTGCGGCAACGCCGCAAGTAGTGACACCGGCGGGACAGCCTCCCAAAGTGATCACCGAGTATGCCGCCGCGCAGTGGGACCGCGAACTCGATGCACTCCTCCTGGCCATCGGCCACCGCTTCCGGCAATACATCGCCGACAAGGTCGGCGAGGACAGCGGTGTCCTGACCGCTTCATCAAGAAGGGCATCACCTCCGCCGGGGTCCAGCGGCAGTACTCCGGGACCGCAGGCCGGACGGAGAACTGCCAGATCGGCGTCTTCGCCGCCTACACCTCGGCCCGCGGCCGCGCCCTGGTCGACCGGGAGTTCTGCCTCCCCAAGTCCTGGACCAAGGACCGGGAACGCTGCCGCGCGGCAAAGGTCCCCGACGAGCGGGAGTTCACCTTCAAGGGCGAACTGGCCTGACACATGGTGTTGCGGGCCCTGGCCTCGCCGCTGCCCATCGCCTGGATGACCGCGGACTCCGCCTACGGGCAGGACAACCGATTCCGCCGGCTGCTGGAGCAGTCGGGCGTCGGCTACGTGCTGGCCGTCTCCAAGTCCCAGTTCACCGTGGACTGTCCCCGCATCGACGGCCCCTTCGCGCAAGCACCCAACGAGGCATGGAAGAAGATCTCGTGCGGTGACGGTGTGAAGGGTCCCCGTGTATCTCACTGGGTGGCAGTGCGGCTGCCTTGCGTCGCCGAGTTCGATTTCCAGGGAGAGGTCCCTCACCGGATGCGGTGGGCATTGGCCCGGCGAAGCATTAGCAGGCCGGACGAGGTCGTCTACTACCTGGCCTGCGCGCCCCTGGAAACCACGGTCCGGGAGTTGGTGCGGGTCGCCGGGGCACGCTGGGCGATCGAGGAGTGTTTTCAGGCCGCAAGGAACGTGCAGCCTGGATCAGTACGAGGTCCGCCGTTATGTGGGCTGGTATCGGCACGTCACCCTCGCCATGCTCGCGCACGCATTCCTGGCTGCCACGGCTCGTCATGCCGAGGAAAGGGGGGCGCAACCGATGGGGACCGTCGGGGCCATCGGGCTCACAGTGGCGGAGGTTCGGCGACTCCTGGGAGCTTGTCTTCCCAAGCCCTCGCACCTGCGCGGACATCGAGGACGACGTCACGCTCTGAGCTGGTCGAACTGGCGCTGCCAACGCCAGACAATCGCCCGCCGCTGTCGCTACCTGCGGCGTTGTCGCACGATCGAGGGGCGGTCTCCGTGAGACCGCCACCGCACGTTCGAAGCCCCGCTGCACTCCCGCCACCCGGCAATGACCAGGTCAGGCAGCGAAGTCCTGCTGGAGTACTGAGCCACGCGGCCCCTGCTGCTTCGGCAGCAGGGGCTCGGGCTCGCGGAGGCCTTGGTCAGGACTGCGAGAGTTCCTGCGCCGCGTCGAGGACCAAGTGCCAGGGGTACTCCTTGGGTTTGCCCTGGCCGGGCAGGTTCGGCACAAACCCGCTCTCCCCGTACAGCACCTGGACGCCCATGTCCCGCAGTTCGGTGACGCTGCGCTCGAACCGCGTGTGCCGCACGTACGCCGCGTTCACACACGGCATCGTCACCATGGGGATGCCCTTGCCGATGCCCTCCGCGACGACACCCACCACGAAGTCGTGGGTGAGCCCCAGCGCCCACGAGTTGATGGTGTTGAAGGTGGCCGGGGCCAGTGCGATCACGTCCGCCTTGGGCCACACGTCTGGCTCGCCAGGCATCTTGTACTCGCTGCGCACGGGGTGCCCGGTGAGCAGCTCCAACTCGGCCAGCTGGGGGGTCAGCCAGCGCGCGGCTGTGGGGGTGAGGCCCATGCACACGTCGAAGCCACGGGCCTGAGCCTGCTGGATCACCCTGTCGACGTCGAAGACTGGTGGGGCTGCCGAGCCGAACAGGTAGAGCACGCGATCAGTCGTCATGTCCCTATCCGACCACATGCAACCGCCCCCCGCTCTGATGGGAGTCGGGGGCGGGTACTGTTCCAAGTGGCTGCTTAGAACGGAGACCAGTATGCCCACGCTGGACGACAACCACACGGGCGCACGGATCGCGGAACAGCGCAAAATGGCCAGGCTCACACAACGCCAATTCGCCGATCTGCTGCCGTACTCGTACAGCCTGCTCACCCAGGTCGAATGCGGCGCCCGGCCGGCCACAGCCGATTTCGTCGCTGCGTGTGCCAAGGCTCTGAGCGTCGATGTGACCGTCCTGACCGGCCAGCCGTACGTGACCGAACTACAACGTGACCGGCTTGCAGAACTCGTACGACCGATCCGTGAGTCTCTCGATTTGTACGACCTCGGGCCCAACCCGGACCTGACTGTACGGCCAGCAGAACAACTTATCGCCGGAGCGGACCAGTTGTGCGAAGAAGTCCGCGCCACGCATCTGCGGAACGCGGCCCGCAAGCTTCCCACCCTGATCGCTGAGCTCACGAACACCGCGTGGTCGGCCCCCTCCACCCAGCTGTGGCAGGCGCTCGCCTCGCTCTACCGGACGGCACACGACATCTGCGTGAAGCTCGGCTACTACGACCTTTCGGCCGTCGCCCTGGACCGGATGGCGTGGGCAGCCGAACGTGCCTCCGACCCGTGTCTCGGCGCGGTCCGCCAGTACATGCGGGCGTTGGTGTACTTCCGTGAGGGCGAGTACCAGATCGGGCAGCGGCTCGTCTCCTCAGGACACACCATCGTCGGGCAGGCGGAGATCACACGCGAAGCTTTGGCGGTCACCGGCCAACTCCACCTCGGCGGCTCCGTCATCGCGGCCCGTGCAGAGGACGTCGGGGCAGTCGTCCTGCACATCAGCGAAGCCAGGAAAATCGCCAGGCGGATCGGTGACGCCTCCGATGTTCACTGGCTGAGCTTCGGTCCGTCCAACGTGGCCCTGCACCGGATGTCCGCCGCCCTGGAGATGCGTCTGTACGACGACGCGCTGAAGCAGGCACGGAAGATCAAGCTGCCGCCGCAGCTCGCCACCTCCCGTCGTGCGCACTTCCTCATCGACCAGGCCCGCACCGAGATGGAGACCGGGCACACCGCGTCCGCGCTGAAGTCGCTTGTTGAGGCGCGGCGTCTGGCTCCCGAGCAGACCCGGTACCACCCTGCCGCCCGCGACACTATTACGGGTCTCGTGCACATGTCCCGGCGAACCCCGGACACCCTCAATCACATGGCCGCCTGGGTCGGTCTTTAAGCGGACACTCACAACTCTCACAGAACTGTGAGAGTTCATCCCCTCTCGTAGCGTCACGCTGTTCTTACACCTGGTCAACGACGAGGCACAGGCAGCGCGATGGCGCGTGCTCCGCATGCCCTAGGGCACCGGCAGACGCGCCGGCGTGACCTGTGGAGTCGTCGCGAGGTGCGCCCCGGCAGCCGCGTGAACGACTCCGGGGCTGGCCAACGCTCGAACCCGTGAGGGAGCGTCAACATGACGAACAGTACGGCCCGCAGTGGGGCGTTAACACCACCGAGCCCGCTTCCGTCAGGCGGAGTTGAAGCGTGGATTGCCTCTGCGCACTCCTCGCCTGAAGCGGTGTACCAGGAGTGGGACGGTGAGTGCCGGCTTGCCCTGATCCCGCTGGGGAAGCTCTTCGATGCGGTCCGCATCCCTGAGCATCTCGTCCATGGGGTGGCCGAAGTGAGCGACCCGTCCACGGTGAGTGGCTGGCTCGGCTGGATCTTCAACGGCCGGCCGGTCATCCACGACCCCGCGGGCCGCCGTTACTACGCCCTCGTGCCGCCCGGCACCGCCCGCCTCTGGCGGGCGCCGGCCGCGGCCTGTCTCGGTGACGGCACCTACCTGGGTGTACCCCGCACCGATGTGACCGGGCTGGAGGGGCATGCCTGGGGCTCGTACTGGGCGGTGCCCGTCACCCGGCCGGGCTGGCTGTGCAGGACCTCGGATGTGCTGACGTTCGTCATGGTGGCCGGCTGCCTGACCGATGCGGACTGTGAGGCCGAGTCGTGACCATGCCCGAGCCCCCTGCCGCCCCCGATGCCCCGCCGGTGGACATCGCCGCGATGCGCGCGACCGTGGCCGAGGTGCTGCCGCCCGAGGTGACCCCCACCGACCGGGCCACGCTGGAGACGCTGACCCGGTCGCTGCGCCACGGCATGCAGATGCTCATCTCGGAGGTCGAGCGAGCCGCCGCGCACCTGCCTGACGACGACATCCCGCGCTATGTCGCGCTCGCCTGCGTCCGCGAGGCCCGCGGCAAGCTGGACGCCGTTCCCGGGCCGGGGCCATCCGATGCCGCCGCGTATGTGCGCAGGCTCGCCAGGTCGGTGATGGCCCTGTGCGACCACCACATGACGCTGTCCGGCTACAGCGTGTGCCCCGCCTGCGACCAGCTCATCAAGCCGGGCGCAGCGACACAGCCGTACGACCAGGGCAGCCCATCCGGAGGCTCGACCGTCTCCAGCCGCATCCATGACGGCTGCGCCCACGCCGTCCACCTCCGCTGACCAGTGGCGCCCGTCCCCGGCTGAACAGGGGTCCCACGGCGACCGCGGGCCAGGGGCGCACCTCCCAAGAGCTGCGCTATCTCTCGGATGCCCCGCTATGCCGGCGGGCCATCTCGGCCACGAACAAGGTCGAGGCGCTCAAGGGCTTCTCTCAGTGGATTGGCTTCGGCAACTGGCGTCATCACCGACAACGACCCCTCGGGCAGCTCCCGGAGGAGGGCCACGGCGTCGACCCCGAGGACCTGACCCACATCTCGCCGTGCCTGACCGAGCACATCCGCCGCTTCGGTGAGTACCCCACCCACGAACTCGGCCTTGGGCCCGAGGCGTACGACCCGCACCTGGACGTCGACTTCAGCCCGCTGCGTGGCGACAGCCCCGGCGCGGACGGCTACTGCCAGGCAGCCTGACCAGCGATGCCGGATCAGTACTTCATCGGGCGATCGAGATCGCGAAGGGCGCGAGTCCGTTGGACCGAATCACGTGCGGCACGAACAGTATCGCCGCCTCCGTGGCGCGGGCGGTCTGGATCCCGCCGAGATCAGTGATCCACTCCTTGCGCCAGCCGAGGTCGGTGAGCAGTTCGCGGACGGTCTGCTTGGCCTGCGGGTCCTCGCCGGAGAGGAACGCGGTCGGTGTCTGGGGGAGCGTGGCCGGCGCGGTCATCACGGGGAAGAGCATGGTGTTGAGTGTCTTGACGATGCGTGTTTCGGGGAGGGCTTCCTGGAGTTGCTCGGCGAGGCTTGAGCCGGGATAGATCAGGTCGGCGGGCAGTCCGTCTGGTCCGTCGGTGGTGGCGTTGGAAACGTCGACGAGGATCTTGTCGCGCAGTTCCTCGCGCAGGGCAGCGAGCCGGTCCAGCGAGCCGGCGCCCGGGGTGGCGTTGATGACGATCCGGGCTGTCCGGGCAGCGTCGGCGGCGGCGCCCGGCGCGCGGCCCGCCACGGTCACCTCATGCCCTGCCCGGGTGAGGGCTGTGGCCAGGTTGCCGCCGACGCGGCCGTTTCCGAGAACTGCGATCGTGGTCATGATGATCTGGTCCTTCCGTGCGTGCAGGTTGTGGTGTGCGGTCAGCGTGAGAGCGTGGCGACGGCCGCGGCGTGGACGCCGGGCGCGGCGGCCAGGAGGCTCTCGCTCTGCGGGGTCCAGGGGCGGCCCTCGGCGTCGGAGATCTGTCCGCCGGCCTCGGTGACGAGCAGCGCCCCGGGCAGCAGGTCCGCGCGGGCGCCGGCGAACTGCCAGAAGGCGTCGATCCGGCCGGCGGCTACGTTCAGCAGGTGCAGGGTCGCGGGCACGGCAGTGCGGACGACGAGCGCGTCGAAGAGCATCGCGGTGATCGAGGAGCCGACGCGCCGCACGACCTTTTCGTCCTCGTCCGGCCGGGCCTGGCTGGTGGCCACGATGCTCAGGCCGAGGTCCGCGGTCTGGGAGACGTGCAGCGGCCGGCCGTCGACGTGGGCGCCCGCGCCGGTGAGCGCGGTATAGGTCTCGCCGGTCAACGGCAGGTGGACCGCGGTGAGCACCGGCTGGTTCTCCCGCACGAGGGTGGCGGTCACCGCCCAATCCGGCAGGGCGTGCAGGTGGTTGACGTTGCCTTCGGCCGGATCCACGACCCACCATTCGCCGGGCGGCAGCGCCCCGCCATCCAGTTCGTTCTCCACCCAGCCGGCGTCCGGGCGCAGGCGCGTGAGGCGGGGGCGCAGAACGTCGAGGGCCGTGTCGTCGTTGGCGGCGAGTGCGCGCATCAGCTCTTCGCGGGTCTGGTAGCGGACCACCTCGCCGAAGCGTTCGCGCAGCGCCGAACCGGCCGCGCGCACGGCGATCGCGGTCTCCCGGAGCAGGTCGGCGTCAGAGGCGGCGACGTCAGTGGTCTGAAGTGTTTCGGACATGGCTGTACTCCCGTGTGAGGAGGGGTGATTGGGCCGGTCGGGGACCGAACTGCGCTTTGCTTCTTGCGCTTTCGCCTCAACGGTATGCAGCCCGGTCATTAACTTCAAATGCATGTAAAGCACGGCTAGGATTACTCGCATGCAATTGGATTTGAACCTGCTCGCTGCGCTCGACGCGCTGCTGGAGGAGGGGAGTGTGGCCGGGGCTGCCGCGCGCATGCACGTCACCGCCCCCGCGATGAGCCGGAGTCTGGGCCGCATCCGGCGCACGACGGGGGATCAGATCCTGGTGCGCACCGGCCGCACGATGACCCCGACGCCGTACGCGATCGCCGTCCGGGAACAGGTGCACGAGCTGCTGCACCAGGTCCAAGGGGTGCTGGCACCGAGCCGTGAACTCGATCTGGCAACACTGGAGCGCACCTTCACACTCCGCTGGCACGACTCCCTCATCGCCCTGAGTGGCCCCGCACTGCTCGCGGCCGTGCGCGGACAGGCGCCGGGCGTGCGATTGCGCTTCATCGCGGAATCGAGCATCGACACCCCCGAGTTGCGGCGCGGCGAGGTCGACCTGGAGGCGAACGCCAACCGCCCGAGCGCACCGGACATCCGTGCCGAGAACGTGGGCGAGAGTCGCCTCGTCATCGTCGTGCGGCAGGGACACCCCCTCACCCGCATCAGGACCGTCACCGCAGAGCAGTACGCCGATGCTGAGCACGTCACCGTCTCGCGGCGCGGAAACCTCAGCAATGCCCTCGACGACGCCCTCGCGCGGCTCGGCCTCACTCGCCGCGTGGTGGCTACCGCGCCCACGGAAGCGGCCGCGCTGGAGTTCGCGCGCGGCTCCGATCTCCTGATCAGCGTCCCCGAAGCCACCACGCGCTCCGCGGTCGCCGACCTGGGCCTGGCCGTGCTCCCCCTCCCGCTCGAACTGCCGTCAGCACCGATATACCTGTCGTGGCATCAGCGCTACGACACCGACCACGCCCACGCCTGGCTGCGCGGACTGGCGCGAACCGCGCTGGCCATGTGAGGAGCGTCGTATTCGGCGCCGTCCGGCCTCCGCCTTCCACACCGACCGCTGACCTGGTGCGGTGGGCGAAGACGCGCCGGCGCATCGAGCACGACTACCGCGAGCTCAAACACGGCCTGGGCCTGGACCACTTCGAGGGCCGCACCTGGCGGGGCTGGCACCACCACGTCACCGCCGCACAGGCCTTCGTCACCCTGCGGCGCCACGACCCCAGAGTCCACACCACAGCCTGACCCTCTACCAAGTCCTCCACGCGCTACAGGACCTGCTGCGGCGCTGGGACGGCACCTGCACCACCTGCGGCCGCCCACTCACCGCAGGCAGAAACAGAGCCAGAACCTAACGAGCACCAGCACTATCCGGCGGATCATGCGGCCGTGATGGCACCAAGTCAGTTCTTGCGGGCCGGACTGCGCCCGGTTGCGGGGCGTTTCGGTCCCTCGGGCATGGGCAGGACCGCCAGTGCGGTGTCTGCAATGTTCCGCAGCGTCTCCGGGTCCAGGCCGGCCTTGCCGACTGCCTCGATACCGCGGACCACCGTCAGCAGCAGTGCCGCCAGCCGCTCAGGATCCGCAGCGCTGTCGATGTCGCCGTGGCGCTGGGCGGCGCTGATCTCCGTCCGCAGCAGGGTGAGCAGTGCCGTCATGGTCTCGGCCGACCGTCCGGCGACCGTCGGGTCGTGCTGAGCCAGTTCCGCCGCGCCCTTGGCCAACAGGCACCCGCGGCGCTCGGTGTCGGAGGCCGTGTTCTCCGCCATGAGGTGCACGTATTCCGACAGCCGGGCCAAGGCTTCTGAGTCCGGGCCACCTGCCAGCCGCGCTTCGGCCACCTCAACGACTGCGGTGCACCAGTCGCCGAACACACGGTGGAACAGCTTGCCCTTGTCGCCGAATGCGCCGTACAGGCTGCCCTTGCCCAGGCCGGTCGCCTGGGCGATGTCGTCCATCCGGGTTCCTGCATAGCCGGTCGCCCAGAACTGTTCCCGGGCCCGCTCCAGGACTTGGCGTTCATCGAATGCGCGCGGTCTCGCCATGGTCTCAGCCTATCCATTCTTGACTCGATCGTCCATTACTGCCTATGTTATGGACGATCCATTCCACAACTGAAGGGGTTCGACATGCCAGGCGTGCTTCAGGAGAAGGTGGCCGTGATCACCGGAGGGACCAGCGGGATCGGGCTGGCCATCGCCCACCGCTTCGTCAAGGAAGGCGCACGGGTCTTCGTGACCGGCCGGGACAACGACCGCCTCGAAGCGGCAGTCAAGGAGATAGGCCCTGCGGCCACCGGCGTACGATCCGACGTCTCGGTCCTGGCCGACCTGGACGCGCTCTACGCGCGAGTCCGCGAGGAGGCCGGACGCATCGACGTGCTGGTGGCCAACGCGGCAATCGTCGCGGACGCCGCGCTCGGCGCCCACACCGAGGCGGACGTCGACCTGACGCTCGCCGTCAACGTCAAGGGCCCACTGTTCACCGTTCAGAAGGCGCTTCCGCTCCTGGCGGAGAACGCCTCCATCCTGGTCGTCGGCTCGAGCAACAGCGTGCGGCCCAATGAGCAACTCGAGGTCTACAGCGCCTCGAAGGCGGCGGTGAGCAACCTCGTGCACAACTGGGCCCGGCAGTCGCGGGAGCGCCGATTCCGGGTCAACGTGCTCAGCCCGGGACCCACGCGGACCCCTGGCCTGCTGGGCGCCGCGGGTCCGGGCGTCGACCAGTTCGCCGAGGCCGTCGTGCCACTGGGGCGGCTGGCCGATGCCGAGGAAATCGCCGAGGCCGCCCTCTTCCTGGCTTCGGACGCCTCGTCGTTCGTCACCGGCGCCGAACTCTTCGCCGACGGCGGCTACACCCGGGCCTGAACCACGGCCGGTGGTGCACATCCGGTTCCCTCCAAGGGATGGGGCGCACTCCCGGCCGCGCGTGCGTCGTACGAGGACCGGTGCGCCGGGAGCAACGAGAGCGTGGCCGCGACCTCTTCGGATGACGTCGGCCGCCACCCCGACTGCCGCTCCGGCAGCGCCAACCTCCGCTGGATGCTCGTCCATCTCGTCGCGGAGACCGGACGGCACGCGAGGCACGCGGACAACGTGGTCGGCGTTTGGCATCCCGTCTCTTCGTTTCCCGTTCGGTTGCTGCTGGCAATGAGAGCGGGGCCACCTGATCGTGGACGGTTTGGGTCGAGTCGAGTGGTCATCTTCCGACACCTCTGACAGGTCCTGCGGGTGGGCGCCGGGAAGTCCGCTGGATCCGCTGCACGGAGGGGACACGCCGATCTCGTGACTTGGCATATGGGTCATGCCCGCAGGGACCGGTGGGCGTTTCGGCCCCGACGCACCGGACGTCACGGTCGCTGTGGCGTACTCGGCCTGGCCGTCCGCTCCGCCGTGCGTCTTCGCTTGGCGACGCCTACGCTTGATTGGTCGCCGCCGGGCATTGGTGGGGGACCACCGCGTGAAGCGGGCGGCGGATCGACGTGCCGTAGCACCGGAACCGGAAGGCAGCTCCGTCATGGCCACTGCGCCTGAGTTCGACACCCCCGTCCTCGACACGATCGCCGCGATGACGATCGACTCCATCGAGCATTGCCGCATGGACGAGCACACGCTGATCCTCAGCCGCATCGCCGCGCTCGTGGCCATGGACGCACCCGCGATCTCCTACCTTGCCCACATCAATCCCGCGGTCAAGGCTGAGTTCACCGTCGAGCAGTTGCAGGATCTCCTCGTCGCGATCGCACCGGTCGTAGGAACGGCACGCGTCATGTCGGCGGCCGGCCACATCGCCCAAGCCTTCGGCGTCGCCCTTGCGCTGGCCGAAAGCGAAGCCGAAGCCATAGCCCAGGCCGAAGCCGACAGCCGCGCCGCCTCATGAAGCGCCGAGGCCCAGCGCTTCCTTGACCCCCCGGCGTGGGACGCCGGCGGGTGCCTTATGCCCTTGGCCAAGAGAAACGACAGTGCGCTGGGCCAAAGAGCCGGGCAGCATGGCGAGGGTGGCTGATCTGCTGTGGGATGACGTGAGCTGCTTCCTCGACCCGGACACGATGGGGTCGCTGCCGGACGTGCGTGTACCGGACGCCTCGGTCCGGGACTGGCAGTCGGTGCTCGACCTGGTCGTGGAGAGTGGCTGGAGGTGCCAGTACTCGGAGGGTGAGGCGGTACTTCCGCTGCCCCGGGCAGAGGCGATTCTGCGCCGGCCGCTGGATGCCGAGTGTCCGAACCTGCGGGTCTGGCCGACTGCCGATGTGTTGGCGATCTTCCGTTTCCTTGACGACGAGGAGGTCGACTTCGACGTCGACCTTCGGCAGTTGAAGGGCCAGGAACGGCTTGATGTGTTCTGCGGCTTCCTTCGGGAGATCGGACGGCGGTTGGGCAAGCCGGTGCTGATGGACCCGGAGGGCGCCTATGGCCATCCGATCCTTGGATTCGATGCGGAAGCTGATCGCGTCGTTCTGCTCATGGAGCCGTAGGTCAGGTGGATGAGGCTGACGGCTGGGGTGCGTGGGAGGCGCTGTCGCGGAGGATCGTGAAAGGGGACCTCGGCCCGGCGGCGCCTTGGCGCGGCAGAGCAGGCCTGGGTGTGGTGTTGGCCCTGGGTGACTCCACCGCCCGGAGCATCAACAACAAGGGCTTCGGTGCTTTGGCGGCACTCGCCGCACCGACCTGCGGCGGACCGGCGCCGGAGTCCGGGGCGCACCTGTTGCGCGCCAGCTTGCGGTCGTCCGTCCAGGACGTGGGCAGATACAGGCGTCGGCCGGTCAGCTTTCGTCCGCGGGTGGATGCGCAGGCCGGAAAGCCCCCGGTCCGGCAGGCGGCCGTGGCCGGTCGACGTACGCGTCAGCTGCCCCGAAGAGCGACCGCCAGCGTCAGTTCAAGGACCCGGTGCGGCGATGCGAGATCCGGAAACAGCTCCCGCAGCTGCGACATCCGGTACCGAACGGTCTGGGGATGGACGAACAACTCCGCCGCCACCTCGTCGCGCCTGCCCTGGTGCAGCAGCCACGCCCGCAGCGTCTCCTCCAGCCGCCGTGCGGTCGCGACGGGCAACGTACGCAATGGTGCGAGGGCTCGGGCACGCAGGTCTGCGAGCGCGTCCGCGTCGGCGCTCAGCACCAGTTCGGGCAGGTGGTCCTCGGTGTCGCGAATATCAGAGGAGAGAGAGCGTGCGCGTACGGCTCGCGCGTACGAGGCGGACGCTCGAGTCCATGGCCGGGCCGGGCCGACCACGGCGGTGCGGTCGGTCAGCTGCCGCAGGAGATGTGATCGGTCGGCATCGGGGACGAGCAGCACACCGGTGGCGTCCGGCAGGTCGTCGAGGACGAGGGTGCTTGGATCGAGCGTGCGATAGGCGGGCCGGGCCTGGGCGGCGGGCAGCAGGACCGCGGTCAGTGAAACCGGAGGATGCCACCCGGCCCGTTGAGCAGAGACCAGCAGCACGTCCGGGCTCGCACCGGCGAGGAGGTCGCGGGCCAGGTGCTCCAGGTGGCGCTCGTGATCCCTGCCCCGGGCGGCCAGTTCGTCGGCGTGGCCCGCGGCGCTCGCGGCGGAGAGCTCGTCGATGTAGGCGAAGGTCAACTCGGCGAACTTGGCGACCTCGGCGGCGGGCAGGCCTGCGGGTACGGCCCCCGCTGCCAGGCATCGCCAGGCCACGCGGGCGCCGACGCGGTAGGCGCTGAGCAGGGCGTCCATCGAACGGCCGTCGCGGACCTCGCCGCGGCCCAGCTCGTAGGCCGCGTCACCACCGTCGCCGCCCGTGGCGTTCCCGCTCGCGAGGTCCAGGTAGTGCCCCAGGGCGGTGCGGACGGCTCGGCGGATGGTGGCGCCCATGTGGCCTGTGAGGGCGTTGGCGTAGGGAGGGACCTCGTCGATGATCGCCTGGACGACCTCGTCGGCGGTGGCTTTCAGCGCAGCCCGAAGTGCCGTGACCGTCGTCTCATCCAGGGCCAGTTCACTGGCCCTGCGGATCACATGGCTCACTTTTTATTCCCTACGAACAATTCAGCCGATCAGATTCACGTCCTGCGGTCAGGACTTTACGCCCTGAGGCGCAGCAAGCTGGAGCCATGACGAGTACAGCCGTCCGCAGCAGGGCGTGGAAACTACTGGAGATGGTCACGACGCCGCTGCTGCCGTCTGACTACCTCGACCTGGTCAGCCCGCTGCGTGCGGGCGCTGACCTGCGTGGGCGCATCGAGGCCGTGCACCCCGAGACGGGTGACGCCGCGACGATCGTGATCAGACCGGGACGGGGCTGGCGCGGCCACACAGCCGGTCAGTACGTGAGGATCGGAGTCGACGTCGACGGGGTGCGCCTGTGGCGTGCCTACTCGCTCACCTCACCGGCCAACCGCCGGGACGGCCGTGTCACGATCACCGTGAAGGCGATCCCGGACGGCAAGGTCAGCAACCACCTGGTCCGCAGGGCGAAACCGGGCACGCTCATCCAGCTCGACCAGGCGGCCGGTGACTTCGTGCTGCCGCAGGCCAAGCCCGCCAAGGTGCTCTACCTGACGGCCGGCAGCGGCATCACGCCGGTCATGGGGATGCTGCGCGACACCGAATTCGCCGACGTCGTCATGGTCCACTGCGCGCCCCAGCCGCACGACGTGATCTTCCGCAACGAACTGCACGGCCTGGTCACGGACAAGAAACTGCGGCTCACCGAGGTGCACACCGACACGGACGGCATGCTCGACATCGCCCGTCTCGACGAACTCGTGCCCGACTGGGCCGAGCGCGAGACCTGGGCCTGCGGGCCCGCGGGCCTGCTCGACGCCGCCGAAGAGCACTGGAGCGAGCACGGCGTGCGAGAGCGCCTGCACACCGAACGCTTCCGCCCCAGCATCGTCGTCGCGGGCGACGGCGGCGAGGTCACGTTCAGCGCCACCGGCAAGACCGTCGACGCGGACGGCGCAACGCCGTTGCTGGACGTCGGCGAAGACGCCGGCGTGCTCATGCCCTCCGGGTGCCGCATGGGCATCTGCTTCGGCTGCACCACGCCGCTCAAGGCGGGCGCCGTCCGCGACCTGCGCACCGGCGAGATCACCGAGGCCGAACCGGGCGTCCTCATCCAGACCTGTGTGTCCGCCGCCGCGGGCCCCTGCGACATCGAACGGTAGGAGCACCTTGACCGCCATCGACCCCACCGCCCACCTGACCGCCGAGCAGATCGAGGAGCTCGGCCGCGAGCTGGACGCGATCCGCGACGAGGTGCTCGCCAGCCGCGGCGAGAAGGACGCCGCCTACATCCGCAAGGTCATCTCGGCGCAGCGCAAGCTCGAGCTGGCCAGCCGGGGCGTGCTGCTGTTCTCCTTCTTCCCGCCCGCGTGGCTGATCGGCACCGCCGGGCTGTCCGTGGCGAAGATCATGGACAACATGGAGATCGGTCACAACGTCCTGCACGGACAGTGGGACTGGATGCGGGACCCGAAGATCCACTCCACCAGCTGGGAATGGGATCACGTCTCGCCGTCCGACCAGTGGAAGCACTCGCACAACGAGCTGCACCACAAGTACACCAACGTGATCGGCAAGGACAACGACCTCGGCTACGGCATCATGCGCGTCGACGAGGACCAGAGGTGGCACCCGATCCACCTCGGCCAGCCGCTGTGGAACTTCATCAATGCTTGCTTCTTCGAGTACGGCATCGCAGCGTACGACCTGGAGCTCGGCAAGAACCTGAACAAGCGCCGCCGCAAGAACCCGGAGTTCCGAGCGCGGGCCAAGGCCGTGGGCCGCAAGATCCGCAAGCAGGTGCTCAAGGACTACGTGATCCATCCGCTGCTGTCGGGCCCGTCGTTCCTCACCACGCTCGCCGCCACGTTCACCGCCAACCTGGTCCGCAACATCTGGTCCCACTCGGTGATCATGTGCGGGCACTTCCCCGAGGGCGTGCAGGTCTTCGAGCGCCGGTCGATCAGGGGCGAGTCGCGCGGCCAGTGGTACCTGCGCCAGATGATGGGCTCGGCGAACATCAGCGGCAGCAAGGCCATGCACTTCATGACCGGCAACCTCTCGCACCAGATCGAGCACCACCTGTTCCCGGACCTGCCGAGCAACCGGTACGCCGAGGTCGCGGTGAAGGTGCGCGCGCTGTTCGAGAAGTACGAGCTGGAATACGTCACCGGGCCGCTGCCCAAGCAGGTGTTCTCCGCGTGGCACAAGGTCTTCCGGCTCTCACTTCCGAACAAGAAGCCCAAGGTCAAAACGCCGGACCGCGAGCAGGAGCTCCTCGCCGCCTGATTCCCGGTCATGGTTCAGATCTTTGGACCACACCTGCGGCACCGCCGGGTCCGGTCAGATCCGCTGCGGACGGTAGATGCCCGCGACAACAGACCGTACGACACGTGATCCGGGCATCCAGGTGTCCGGCTCCGCTGCCCGGACGTGCGTCAGGAGCTCAGCGCACAGCCCCGACTTACCGACGGTCGGGCTGGCGGAAGGCATGGCTGTGACGCGGACACGGCCGGAACCGACGCCCGCCGCCCCTGTGCTGCTGCCGGGGTTGGCGGGTGCGCCTCCGGGTGCGAGAGGAGGCGTGTCTCCCTCCACCGCGTCACGACCTGGCCCGGACGTCTTGACGTTGGCCATCCCCCTGTTCGGTCCTACTCCGCGCCTGCCGACGCCAGGCTTGGCGGCCGTGCAGACCGGCGGATGGGGCGACAATCACGCAGGGACGACGAGCGGCGGGTGCTCGAGCACGCGCGGCTTGTACTCGACCAGCTGGATACGCCCGTCGAAGGTTCGGTGCTCGATCATCTCGAGAGCAACGTCCGGATAGCCGTCGTAGATGCGTTCCTCGCCCGTGGCCCCGGTGATCACCGGGAACATCACGACCCGGAAGCGGTCGACGAGTCCGGCTCGTAGCAGGGACCGGCACAGGCTGAGGCTGCCGATCGTGCTGAGGAGTCCAGTGCCACTCGACTTCATGGCGCGGACCGCCTCGACGGCGTCGTCGCGGACGAGCGTGGAGTTGGCCCATGTCAGTGGCTCCTGGAGTGAGGAGGAGAACACCACCTTGGACGCTTGCGTGAGCTCGTCGACGGACGCCTCTTCCTCGGGCCTGAACTCGTCCTGGCCACTCGGCAGCTCACCTGCGGCGAAGCCCGACATCAGGCGGTAGGTGTTCGCTCCCATCAGGTAGGTGACCTCGGGCTGCTCGCCGAGCCACGCGAGGTACTCCGGGCCCTCCAGCCCCCAGAACCCGGGCCATCCCTCTCCCGATGCGTAGCCGTCGAGGGAGGTGATGAAATCGACGAGAAGCTCCGACATGGCGGTGTCCTTTCCTGGGGTGCCACGAGCTTGGACCGGCCAGGAGCCACGAACTCATCGGCCGCGCCGTGGAGTAACCAGAAAATCCGTGACGCTGTAGCCGGTCAGGTCGGCGGAGCGGCACTGCTTGGGGAGCCCGGAGGCCTAGCTGATCGCGCTAGGCACGCAGTCGGGGAATGATCTCCACCCGATTGGAACGGCGGTTGGATTTCTGTCAAAGCACGGCTCAGCCCACCCGCGAACGGCCCTTACAAGGCCCTCGTCCCCGCTCGCAGGGCGCGCGAAGTAGTCGGGAGCATCAGCCCGACCGCCTCGGCCAGCAGCACTGACGCAGCGACCGCTCCCGGAAACGGCCGATAACGTCGCACGGTCACACCCCCCGCTGGCTTGAGCCTCCTCCTCGGAGCTACACCAGCATGCCGCGAACTCGCAGGGGAAGACATCCAACTTCCGTGCGCCGGGGCGAGTAGCTGTTGGGGGGCGTGGTCGTGCTGGTACGAGGAGCGGCAGGAGGGCAAAGGGGGGGCCGGTGCAGTCCCGCCGGCGCCCGTCACGGTGGCGGTGCCGCACGCAGACGCACCTGACGCGCTGGAGGTCTGCCTCCGACTGAGGCAGCGTGGGGCGGGGCACCAGCAGTACCTGCATCCGGAACCGCCCATCGCCTCAATGGGCGGTCCGGCGCGGCGCGGCCCGGACACCTTCGGCGCTGTGCATGACCGTGGGCAGGACGTTGACCATCCACGCGGCTGTCAGGCCCCCCGCGCATGTGGCGGCCACGGGCTCAGGCGGTGGGCGGGACTGTCGCGTGTCGCGTCTGCTGGATCAGGACGGCGGTAGCGCGTTCCAGAAGTGCGCAGAGTGAGGCGTGTTCGGAGGGCGTGAACGCGTCGGTGAGCGCCCGCTCCAGGATGACCACCTCCTGGAAAGCGCGGTCCAGTAGCGCCTGGCCTTCATCGGTGAGGGTGGCGATCTGCACCTTGGCGTGCACCGGCGATGTCTCGCGGTGGATGAGTTCCTTGTTTTCCATATTGGTCAGCACGCTGCTCATACTCTGCTGCGTTACCCCGCAGGAGCGGGCCAGCTGGGCGCCGGACATGCCGCCTTCGCGCGAGAGGATCATCAGCACGGTGTACTGCGTCATGGTCAGTCCGTAGCCACGCAGTACTGCCTCGTGGTGCGTCATCAGCGCCTGCTCCGACCGCCTGATCCGGGTGCAGAGGTCGTTCTCGATCGGGGCTTCCACCACACGCTCCCACTCCATTGACAGGCTCATGGGTTGACTCAGGAGCCTTATATACCTACGTTGGTCAACTGTAAGGATACTGAGTCAACGCAGGGGGCTGTAACCATGAAGGCTGTCGTTCTCGACACTGATGACCACTTCCGGGTCACCGAACTCGATGAGCCCGCCCCCGGTCCCGGCCAAGTGGCGATCCGGGTGGCCTATGCCGGGATCCAGTGGGGCGACACCATGGTCCGGGACGGCCACTTCGCCGTACCGCGTCCCTTCGTCCCAGGGTTCGAGGCATCCGGGCACATAGCCGCGGTCGGCGAGGGCGTCGACGCACGCCGTGTCGGTGAGGCCGTCACCACGCTGACCACGGCGGGCGCCTACGCCGAGGTGGTCCTGGCACCCGCCACGCTCACGTTGGGCATCGGCAGCATGCCGCTGAGGACGGCCGCAGGTCTCGGGTGGGGCGCACCGACCGCATACGACCTGATCAACACCGCCGCGCGCGTGCGGCCCGGCGAGAACGTTCTGATCCACGCAGCCGCAGGCGGAGTCGGCACGCTCGCCGCCCAGTTCGCCCGACTGGCCGGAGCCGACCGGATCGTCGGTGTGGTCGGCACCGCCGACAGGGCCGACTACGCCGCGCAGTTCGGGTACGACCAGCTCCTGCTCCGCGAGGAGTTCCCGGCCAAGCTCGGCGACGAGAAGATCGACGTGATCCTCGACCCGGTCGGCGGCTCGACCCGCACCGCCGGCCTCGAGCAGCTCGCAGCGCACGGCCGGCTGGTGGCATACGGCAACCTCGGCACGTACGAGCCTGTCCTGGCCAACACCAACGACCTGCTCATGCACGGCAAGTCGCTCGTGACCTACAACAGCAACCTACTCAGCCAGACCCACCCCGAGCGGCTCGCTGGCAGTGCCCGACGAGCACTCGGCTTCGTCGCCGACGGCCAGGTGCGCGTGGACATCACCGCCGAGTACGACCTGGCAGACCTGGCCATCGCCGTGCAACGCCTCGCCGAGGGCACCACCCATGGCAAGACCATCCTCCGCGTCGCCTGACAACACGCAGAAGGCGCCGACCCGAGGCGGCTCCCGCAATGAGCCCCGGCCAGGACGGGAAGGGATCACCTCGGCCGCGGGGAGCGTCCCCGTATGACCCCTCATCAGTGCTGGGCAACGGCCAAGGCCGCTGCCCAGCCTGCCGCCCCGCACAGTCACACCAGTCGCGTCGTGGGTGGGCAATGCAACTGTCACCCGAGCGTGCCGAGGCGCACTTGCAAGCCCTCGGGAATGAATCTCAGGATTTCGTGGCTGGCGATCAAGTCGGGATGATCACAGCTGCCCGGCCTCCGTGTGTACAGTTTTGAGGGAGTGTCAGTCGTATGTCTGTTACACAGCCTGGCGCCGAGCGCGTGCGCGTCTCCGCGGAACCCGACTGGTACGAGTCGGCCGGTATATCGCTCGGTGTCCGGGTCGGGAACTTGGTCTTCACATCAGGGCAGGCGCCGATTGACGCCCAGGGAGCCACGGTCGGCGCGGGGGACTTCGAGACGCAAGCCCGTCAGGCGCTCGCGAATCTGTCGACGGTCCTGACAAACGCGGGCTCCAGCCTCGCCGACGTAGTCAAGGCGACCGTGTTCGTCACGGACATCGCGCAGCAGGACATCTACGCCCAGTTGCGCGAGGAACACTTCCCGGACAAGCCTCACCTCGCGGAGTCGTTCGTGGAGGTCTCCTCACTCGCCAACCCTGAGTGGATGATCGAGATTGAGGCCATCGGACTCGTCGGGTGATCCTGGCCACTTAGGTCCTGTCTCTTGACCGTTGGTTGATATGTCTTGGCTGGCTACGCTGCTGCGATGACGGACAGCGAGTTGGTCGTTGACCTGCGGGGTCAGCGGCTTGAGACACTCGACGACTTCTGGGACGCAGTTACTGACTTCGGCGCATTAGGGTGATGCTGGGTCGTCGAAGGTCAGGCCGGTGCCTGCTATGAAGCCGTCAAGAGTGTCGGGCCGGTACTGAAGGCGTTTGAGCCGGTTGCGTACGAGGACTTCGAGCCGGTCGAGGGCGACGACGGCGAGGTTGGCCAGGCTGCGCTTGACATGTGCCCATACCCACTCGACGGGGTTCAGGTCCGGAGAGTACGCGGGCAGCAGGAATACCGTCAGCCACTCACGCTCGGCGATCAACTCACGCATGGCGTGGGAGACGTGGGTGTTCAGCCGGTCCCAGACCAACACGATCGGGGCCTTGACGAGGTGGTGGACACCGTCGATCAGCGCGATGAAGTCCCGTTCGCCTATGCTGCGGCGTTGTCCTTTGCCCGCGGGATGGGTGCGCAGGCGGTGGCACAGCCGGGTGCGGGAGCCGGGCCGCATCGCGATCAGTCCGGCCACCGACAGCCGTCCCGAGCGCCGCCCGCTCACCGTCACCTGCGGGGTGCGGCCGCGCCGGCCCCAGGTGCGTCCTTTGGGCGGTCGTCGCGTGAAGCCCGCCTCGTCCTCGAAGCAGACGTAGCCCCCGCACGCCGCCCGGGTTCTTTTACCTCGGCCCAGGTCGCCTCCTTCCACACGGTCACGGCCTGCTCGTCGCGCTCGGCCACCCGCCGCGCGGGCACCTGAGGACTGAAGCCGAGCCGGTGCATCAGCCTCGTGGCACCGCACCCGAAGACGCTGTAGGAGACGTGGAACTTCCTGCCGATCAGCGTGGCCACCCGGGCAGCCGTCCACACCTGGTCCTCCACCCAGCCATGCGCGGCTGGCCCCTCATCGAGGTACGCAGCCAGCTTTTCCAGACAGCGCGGGGACAGACGGCATCGCGATCCACTCGAGCCACGAGAAACCAGAGCCCGCACGCCACCGTCCCGCCACATCTGCTGCCACTGGTAGGCCGACTTCGGGCTTACCCTCAGGCGCCGTGCGACTTCCGGCGGCTTGATGTTCTGCTCGAACAGCTCCGCCGCCTGCATCCGTACCGTCTCCCGGCGCTGACGTCCCACAGGGGTCAGGCCGCCCCCATCCGCATACCTCATACACCACGGAATACAGACAACACTCCAGGCCCATCAGGGACTTTGAAGAAGATCACCCTAACGAGCCGAAGTCAGTACTGAGCCATGCGGATTGCCGAAGTGGTTCGGCCGAAACCTGGATGCCTGGTCGGACACGATTCACGCTCGCGGCATCTCGGAAGTGATCGACAGCCATGACGTCCTGGTCGTGCATGTCGACCGTCGGGGCCTGTTTGACGGTGGCCGCCGCGAAGCCCTGGCTCTGGCCGACGTCTTCGACGGGGAGCAGAACCGACTCGTCCTTCACACACTGATGTGACGACGTGGGTTCGCCTTGTTCAGCGTCGCGTCCAGATGAGGATGGCGGCGACGTGTAGGGCGGCCTGGTAGGCGACGGCGAGTTTGCCCGTTCGCATGGCCAGGCCGCGCCACTGCTTGATGCGATTGATGCACTGCTCAACCGTGTTGCTGTTCATGGCCGCGGCCGAGGGACTGTTGCCCGACAGCGCCAACGGGCTGTTCGGGCTGCTGCTCTGGGTTTGCCTGATGTTCGTGTGCTGGGCGCCGTTCTGATGGGTGATCTTCGTCCATCGATGCGCAGCCCGACTTCCTCTTCGTCGAGGACGGCGGCATCTTCACCTCCGTGGGCGCAGCCGCCGCCATCGACCTGTGCCTGCATCTGGTCAGAATCGACTACGGCGCGGCGGTCTCCAACACGGCCGCGCGGCTCGCGGTCGTCCCTCCCGTACGGCCGGGCGGCCAGTCCCAGTTCATCCAGGCACCGCTACCACCGGAACGCGGCACCTCGCTCGCTCCCACACGCGTCTGGGCGCTCGAACACCTCGATCGCCCGCTCACCCGCACCGACCTGGCCGGTCACGCCAGGACGAGCGTGCGCACCCTCACCCGGCGCTTCCACGCGGAGACGGGGCTGAGCCCGCTCCAATGGTTGCTCCACCGGCGCATCGACCGGGCCAAAGAACTGCTGGAGACGGCCGAACTGCCCATGAACCAGGCAGCCCAGAACAGTGCTTGGGCAGCGCGGACTCCCTCCGCAAGCACATGGTCGGCCGGGTCGGCCTCACTCCCACGGCCTATCGCGCGAACTTCAACCGAGCGCCCACTGGTGCCTCCAGCTGAGGTTGGCAGCATGACTACGCCGTGGTGGGGCACCCCGTCTGCACTGCGACATCCAGGATCAGGACGGCCTCATGGTCACCGAGGTGCTCGACGACGTAGTCCCGCACGTCATCGAGCACCCCGTCGGCATCCCAATCGATCCTGTTCAGCATTCGGCGGATGCGGTCCGGGCCTGAACGGCAGGCCTGTTCTGCCGGCGTCCAGCCGTTCTTCCGCCCCAAAGGTGCGAGCAGCCCGTGCAGGTAGGCCAGTGCCGACTCCCTCGGTTCCGACCTGCTGAACCGGTGGACCGAACCGCTCGTGGAGAGCGGTCAGTTCACCGGCCCATGACCTGACATCAGCAAGGCCCCCACCCGTAACCACACCGACGACCAACATGGCTAGCAGTCACGACAAGCACCGTTGCAGTAGTAGGCCGTCATCGATTCACGTGTGGGACGGGTCCCGTCAGGTGCGGGTCCAGCGTTGGTTGCTGCCGTTCGAGCAGGTGTAGAGCTGGATCAGGGTGCCGTTGGCGGTGCCGGCTCCGGCGGCGTCGAGGCAGAGGCCGGATTGGACGCCGACGATGGATCCGTCGGAGTTGAGACGCCATTTCTGGTTGTCGCCGCCCCAGCAGCTGTAGATCTGGACTTTGGTGCCGTTGCCGGTTCCGGCGGCGTCCAGGCACTTGTTGCCGTAGACCCTGAGCTCGCCTGCGGCGGTGTACGTCCACTGCTGGTTGGTGCCGTTGTGGCAGTCCCACAGCTGGAGTTGGGTGCCGTCGGTGGTGACGGCGCCGGGCACGTCCAGGCAGCGGCCTGAAGCGACCCCCCTGATCGGTCCGGAATCCGAAGGCGGCGTGGTGGAGCCGCCGTTGAGCGCGTTGAGTACGGCCGTGTAGGCGGGCTTCTTGCTGCCGTCGCCGTTGAACAGCAGCGGCGTCTGCTCCGCTCGCCAGGAGTCGGTGTCGCGCACACCCCAGACGGTGATGCCGAGGCAGCGCGGGACGGCCAGGCAGTCGTTGGTCACGGCGGCGTAGGTCGAGGCCGGGGCACCCTGGATGTCGAGTTCGGTGATGGCCACGTCAACGCCGAGAGCGGCGAAGTTCTGAAGGGTGGTGCGGAAGTTGCTGTTGTAGGGGCTGCCGCTGTTGAAGTGCGACTGGAAGCCGACGCAGTCGATCGGCACGCCGCGCTGCTTGAAGTCCCGGACCATGGCATACATCGCCTGGGTCTTGGCCCAGGTCCAGTTCTCGACGTTGTAGTCGTTGTAGCAGAGCTTCGCGGCCGGGTCCGCGGCGCGTGCGGTGCGGAAGGCGACCTCGATCCAGTCGTTGCCGGTGCGCTGAAGGTTGGAGTCGCGCCGGGCTCCCGAACTGCCGTCGGCGAAGGCCTCGTTCACGACGTCCCACTGGGCGATCTTGCCTTTGTAGTGGCTCATCACGCCGTTGATGTGGTCGATCATCGCCTGGCGCAAGGTGCTGCCGCTGAGGTTCTGCATCCAGCCGGGCTGCTGGGAATGCCAGGCCAGGGTGTGGCCGCGCACCTGTTTGCCGTTCTGCACCGCCCAGTTGTAGACGCGGTCGGCGGCGGTGAAGTTGAACTGGCCCCGCTGCGGTTCGGTGGCGTCGATCTTCATCTCGTTCTCGGCGGTCACCGAGTTGAACTCACGGCCCGCGATCGTCGTGTACGCCGAGTCGCCCAGCCTGCCGGACGCGATGGCGGTGCCGAAGTAGCGGCCGCTCTGCGCGGCCGCGGCGCCGAGCGTGCTCTCGGCGGCGTGTGCCGTCGGCGGCGCGACCAGTGCACCGACCACACTGAGGATGCCGACGGCCAGCGCTGTCAGCAGCCTGCTGAGCCTGTGGCGGACTGGGGGTGGGGGAAGGGCGTACGAGCCCATGACTGTGCCTCCAAGGTCGAAATCGCGGAAGGACTGAAGCGCAGGGGATTACGCGGTCCGCTCCCGTTCGGCAGGCGAACGGGGCGGGCCCGAGCCCGGGCAGCTCGGAATCACCGGACACCGCGGTCATGTGGCCTGGTCGATCTCAGCCGGCACTGGCTGTGACCGGTCGGCCGTCGGGCGACGTACGGCGGCGGTGTCTCGACACATGCCATGGGCTACTCCATCGCGCTCTCAGCCGGCGGACCGTCACCCGGCGTCCCGTGCCTCTCCGGCTGTGCGAAGAGCCCGGATGCGCTGGTGCGAACTTCACCGGAACGAAACGGGGTGTCGCAGGTGCGTTGGTGCGCGGATCTGTCGTGCAGTGTGCGTGGAGCTGTGCCGTGGAGCATGAATCCCGGACCAAGTGGTTCGATATGTCGAAAGCCGACCGGGGTCTCAGGCAGGGATGATTGGCGTATTGGCCGTGCATCGTCAATACTCCTCGCTGAAAAAGTTTCAGCTCGTTCGTCGCAACTTTCGAAGTGGCGCGGGTTCGGACGGTGGATCCTCGGCGTCATGGCCGCCGGATCGGGCGGGTCCAGGGCGGGGTCGAGGCCGATGAGCGGACGCTGCTTCCTCGCCGCCTCTTCGCCGGCGCGCCCCTGACGCTGGCGGAGGGGGCTTGACCAGGGGGCTCTGTATTCCTGGTGGTTCCGTCACGCGTTGCGATGCGCCCGACTGCGTGGTCTGCGGGCCTTCGTGCGGACCCGCTTCGCCGTTCGGGGCGCGGTGAACGAGCCGGATTCCTGATCGGATGCCGCGGGGATGCCGCGACGGGTGGGGTGTCTGAGCCTGGCCCGCGCGCGAGGCGGCGGGTTCGGGACCGTGGCCCGGGGGGCGCATTTTTGCCAGTGGACTTCCAAGAGGGTCGAGAATGCCTCGAATGTTTCGGACTTTGTAGCGACAGGTGCGAGAAGTATTGACGGGGTTCCGCGGCTCCCTATCATTCAGGGTGCTCGACAACTCGACCCTTGTTCGATATTGCGAACCCGTAAGGCGTCCTCTCGCACCGGACGGCCCGGGTCGCACCGCCCGCCCGCAGACGTTCGCAACAGATCGTGCCGCATGCGAATGTCATGACTCCGCCAACCCTGTCCCGTCGTCCTGCTCCGCCGTGTCACCCGAGTGCTCGGCGGTTCGGATCGGGGTACGCGGTTCGGCCTGCCCACGCCCCTAAACGTCGGGGCATCCACGAAAGAGTCCTGATGAACCCGCTCCAACACGTCGGACGCCGCAGAGCCCCGATCTCGGGCTTACCGGCAGCAGCGGCCCCACTGACCCCCGAGACCGTGACGGTCTCACCCGACGCCCGCCAAGCCTTCACCCCTGGCACCCATGCCGCCCGACAGCGAAGGGCGCCGCCGGTCTTCCCGAAGATCACGCGTGACCGGGACGTCACAAGAGGTCCGCCGCGGTGCTCACAGACCGCTGGCAAGACCGCGCTGCACCGACAGTCCGGACAACCTCCGACGAGGCCGACCGGAACCGCCTACTCAAGGGTGAGGAAGTCCCATGCACCGACGAAGTTTCAGCCGCAGGCATCCGTCTGCGGTGCTCGCCGCCGCGATTGCGGTCCTGGCCGCGCTGGCGGCCATGCTCGTCGCCACCCCCGCTCAGGCCGCTTCCACCGGCGCCTTGCGCGGTGTTGGTTCGAACCGGTGTCTCGATGTGCCGGGCGCCAGCCAGACCGACGGCACGTACCTCCAGATCTATGACTGCTGGGGCGGGACCAACCAGCAGTGGACGCTGACGGACAGCAATCAGCTCACCGTGTACGGCAACAAGTGCCTGGACGTTCCGGGCCACGCCACCACGGCCGGTACCCGGGTGCAGATCTGGACCTGCTCCGGCGGTGCGAACCAGCAGTGGAGGGTCAACTCCGACGGCACGGTCGTCGGCGTGGAGTCCGGGCTGTGCCTGGAGGCTGCGGGCGCCGGTACGGCCAACGGCACAGCGGTGCAGCTGTGGAACTGCAACGGCGGCAGTAACCAGAAGTGGACCGGCCTGACCGGGAACCCGACCCCGCCGGGCACGTGTTCCCTTCCGTCGACGTACCGGTGGTCCTCGACGGGAGTGCTGGCGCAGCCCGCGAACGGGTGGGCGTCGGTGAAGGACTTCACCACCGTGACCTACAACGGCAAGCACCTGGTCTACGCGTCGAACTTCTCGGAGTCGTACGGCTCGATGATGTTCAGTCCCTTCACGAACTGGTCGGACATGGCGTCGGCCGGCCAGACCGGCATGAACCAGGCCGCGGTGGCACCGACGCTGTTCTACTTCGCCCCCAAGAACATATGGGTCCTGGCGTACCAGTGGGGTGCATGGCCCTTCATCTACCGCACCTCCAGCGACCCCACCAACCCCAACGGCTGGTCCGCTCCTCAGCCGCTGTTCACCGGCAGCATCTCCGGCTCCGACACCGGACCGATCGACCAGACCCTGATCGCCGACGGCCAGAACATGTACCTGTTCTTCGCCGGTGACAACGGCAAGATCTACCGGGCGAGCATGCCGCTGGGGAACTTCCCGGGCAACTTCGGCTCGTCGTACACGACGATCATGAGCGACACGAAGGCCAACCTCTTCGAGGCGCCGCAGGTCTACAAGGTTCAGGGCCAGAACCAGTACCTCATGATCGTCGAGGCAATGGGCGCGAATGGGCGCTACTTCCGCTCCTTCACGGCCTCCAGCCTCAGCGGCTCGTGGACCCCGCAGGCCGCCACCGAGAGCAACCCCTTCGCCGGCAAGGCCAACAGCGGCGCCACCTGGACCAACGACATCAGCCACGGTGACCTGGTCCGCAACAACCCCGACCAGACCATGACCATCGACCCCTGCAACCTCCAGTTCCTCTACCAGGGCAAGTCTCCCACCGCGGGCGGCGACTACAACCGGCTGCCGTGGCGGCCGGGGGTCCTCACCCTGCAACGCTGACCCTCAAAATTGATGTGCCGCGGTCTGTAGGCGCGTGGGCGAGCGGATCACGGTGTGGGCCGTTCCATCCGCTGACCGCCGCTGACCGCTTCACCGCTTCGAGGAACCCCAGCCGTGCCCCGGCCGGGGTTCCTCTCGGCCCATACAGGCCGCCGACGCCTCGCAGGAGATGGCTGACAGAGCGTGAAGGATCGCCGCGAGGACGCGCGGCTCGGCACTGACCACAACTCCGACAGCGCGTGGCACTCGACTTGTTGTCCGGGCTCGCCTGCGGTGATGCCTTCGATGACCGCTGGCTCGGCACCCTGCGCCGCGAGGGCCCGGCGCCGTTGCCTGCACGGATCCTGCGGCCCGAGCCGACGCGATGGTGGAGCGACGACATTGCCCAGGCGCTCGTTGTCGTCCGAGAGTTCGCCGAGGGCAGCATCATCGACCAGGACTGCCTCGCCCTGTGCCTTGCCGAGGCATAGCCCGACGGCGCGCACCGCGGTTACGCAGCCTCCATGCACGACGTGCCGCAGGATCGGCGCGGGCGAGCCTTGGCGTCAGCTGGTGGCTGGACAATTCGGCTGCCAGGGCTCCTGGGAGAACTCCGCGGCCATGCGCGTCGCCCCGAGGCCGTGGCCCTTACGTCCGTGGGGCTGGTCGTGGAGCCGGTCGATCTCAGTGAGCACGTGGTCCACGTGCGGACGCACCTGTGCCTGCAATGCGTCGCTCCAGTTCTCCTCGGAGTAGGGACAGTTGAGATAGAGCTGCCTGGCGTGTTCAAGGGCGGGACGGTGCTCGGGCGGGAGCCGGGCAAGGACCCAACTGGCGGCGGCGTCCTTCGACGTGATCTGGCCAGTGGCGAGCGTCGTCCAGATACGGGCGAAGGTCAGCAGGACGTTGCGGGTGTCGTGGTCCAGATCGTCGAGCAGGCCGGGGATACCCGCCACGCTCGCCCGGACCAGGTCGGCCCGCGGAACCGGGTCGAGGACCTGCGCCGGGTGCGGGCCGGTGAGGGGGTGGTCGCCGGTCAGCGTCATGGTGATGAGCAGGGCCAGATCGGGCATCGGCTCCGGCTGGGGAACCTCCCCGGCCTCGTATGCGGCACGCAGCCACTCGCCGTAGAGGAAGTCGCCGGTCGGCGGGTACCGCCACGGCCGGACCTCGGACTGGACGACCACGGTGAGTTCGATGGGGCGTGCCTTGTTCCGGGACCCGGAGATCCGCAGCAGTCCACCCAGGAGTGCCCGTCGATCCTGCTCGTCCATGCGCCGCCGGGAAACGACGAGTACGTCTACGTCGCTGGCCGGCCTGAGTCCACCGAACACACAGGAGCCGTGGAGGTAGGCGCCGATGACATCTTCTCCCAGAACACCGGCGACCAGCTCCACGATCTGCTGAACCTGATTCACCGCACCAGCGTCTCGTGTCCTCCGGCCGACGGCACCGCAATTGTCTGGCTTCGGCTGGACAGGGCGATGCACCGAAGGCGAGGCGGGTTCCGGTGATGAAGCCGTCGAGGGTGTCTGGCCGGTACGGGAGGCGTCTGCGTTGGCTGTCCCGCTGGTGGGGAGCCGGGCGCATGATCGGCTGGTGCATGAGCGCCAGCCGCAGCGCATGCGACTGCAAAGCCTGGCCCCCGCGCTTCGGAGCCCGCCTGAACCGGGCACCTGTCGGCATGATGAGCCGATGCCTGACCTGCGGTAACTCCCGCAGTAGCCGGTGCACACGCGAGAGGCCGTGCATTGGCTGACGGCTCGCACCGCGTTCACGCGCTGGCGGACTTGGGCTAGGGGGCGCGCCCGCTGCGGCGGCTTTCTAGAAGCCGGTTGTGCCTCCGCAGCAGGCGACGGTCTGGGTCTGGTCGGCGTTGGCGAGTGGTGCTACCGCGAGTACAACCGCCAGTGCCACGAAGAAGCCGACTACGGCCTTGCGCACTCTTTCCTCCTGATCGCTGGTGTCCGGTGCCGGTTGAAGCGGTCGTTGTTTCAGATGCGCGAGACTGAGGCCTGGTTGCGCGGGAGTTGCGGCTGTTGAGTGGAACAGATCAGCGTCTGGTTGGCCCCGGACGGGAAGCGGTCGTGCCGCAGCGGTCTTTGCCGGCCGCGCGGCGGTGTCAACGGTCTGGCCGCCGCCGTCCCGAGCGCCGGCAAAAAGATCACCTGCTGAGTAATCGGTTGAGGGCATGCAGGATGTCCGATCAGCTGCTGAGAGGGTGGCGTAGGCGGCCGTGTTCGTGGTCGAGGCGGCGGGCGTCTTTCGCGGACGGCAGGTGCCTTTGCTTGGACAGCAGGTGTTCACCACCTCGGGAGGAGCGTGAGCAACCGTCGAATCGAACATGTCTGGAAGCTGACGCGTGCTCTGCGGCCGTCCGTCAGGTTCCGCCCAGCGCCCGCCGGAGGCGGCCTTTGGCCGGGGGTTGGGCGACCGGCGTTTCGCGCTCGTGTTCCAGTTCGCCGACGGTGATCCGTACGTGGGTCTTGGACGTGATGGAGCTCTTCGTGTCGTTCGACCAGTACGAGCGGCCGACCTCCACGAGCCAGGCCGTCTTGGCTATCCGGAAAATCCGTCGGCCGTAGGCCTCGGGCTCCTGCGCCTCGTGCCCGGATTTACTGCACGTGCGGGCAGAAACGCTCGGGTTCGCGGAATCTCAGATGGCTGAAGGCAAGAACCCGCACGCGAGGTAGCCGTTGGACAGCTTCTGGCGGGCGGTTCAGGAAATTGGAAGCCGAGGGGTCTACCTTTGATCTTGGCCAGTGCTCCGGCGTTTACGCCGGGGGTGAAGGCCATCTCAAAATGGGTGTGACCCGCAGCGAAGCACGGGTCTGCACTGTTCAGCTCATCCCACGGGGCGTTTCTGCCGCTCGATGTACTGCTGTACGACGGTCACAGGCGCCCCGCCGCAGCTTCCGGCGAAGTACGAGCCAGACCAAACGTGCCCGCCCCACAGGTACCGGCGCACGTGCGCGTCGTAGTCCTTGCGCAGCAAGCGGGCGGAGATGCCCTTGAGGGAGTTGACCAGCTTGGAGAGTTGGACTTTCGGCGGGTAGTGCACGAGCAGGTGTACGTGATCCTCTTCACCGTTGAACTGCTTGAGGTCCGCTTCGAAGTCCGTGCAGACCTCTCGCATGATCTCTTCGCAGCGAGTCAGCATCTCGTCCGTGAATGCCTTGCGTCGGTACTTGGTGGCGAACACCAAATGCGCGTGCAGGTTGTAGACCACATGACGGCCAGTGCGTACGTCCGGGTTCGGGTTCCAGCGTGGTGCCATGAACCAAGAGCGTAGAGTGATCGTAGTGAGTGAACTCGGTTTGCTGAAGCGGCAGTTCGGGCATCGCGCCCGACTGGCTCTGAGCCCTGCCGAGATCCGGCTCATCGATGACCAGGCGCATGCGGCCCGTACCCTGTGGAACTGCCTGCACTCCTGGTGGCAGATGACGCCGAAGAGCGACACGAAGCTGTCTGTCGCTGATGCGGCGATCCGGCAGGCCCGCAAGGACCTCGATTACCTCGCCGTCCTCCCCGCACAGGCCGCGCAGGCCGTCTTGAAGACGTACCTGCGCGCCTGGGTGAACTGCTGGGAAGGCCGGGCCGACGAGCCGAACTACAAGGGCCGCTTCCGCTCGTCGATGTCCGTGGACATCCCGCAGGGCCGGGACCTGAACATCGTCCGCGTGCACCGCCGGTGGGGCATGGTCAACATTCCCAAGGTGGGCCGGGTCCGCTTCCGCTGGACCAAAGACCTCCCGGTCGGCAAGCGGGCTGACAAGGAGAACCGGATCACCGGCGCCCGCCTCGTCAAGGAAACGAACGGCTGGCACATCGCCTTCCGCGTCCAGAGCCTCGAACGCGCCCCCGAGCCCCACCAGGGGCCGGCAGTCGGCATCGACACCGGGCTGAACATCCCCCTGGCCCTGTCCAACAAGGACCACCAGGACCACGGGCGCCCGCCCAGGCTTGCGGACGGCACCGCCGACCGGGACAAGTGGCTGACCGGGAAGGAGAAGGCCAAGCTCCTCAAGCTGGAGCGGCAGGCCGCGCACCGCAGGACGTTCCGGAAGCGCGGGAAGAAGACCTCCAAGCGGTTGCAGCACACCTACGACCAGATCAAGCAGCTCCGAGCAAAAGCCACGCGACGAGCCTTGGACTGGCAGCACCAGACCACCACCCATCTCGCCCGCACCTACGGCGTGCTGGTGGTCGAACAGCTCAACATCCTCGGCATGACCAAAAGCCCGGCCCCCAAGCCCGCCCCCGACCACGAGGGCGCGTTCCTGCGCAACGGGGCCAGGGCGAAGGCCGGACTCAACCGCTCCATCGCCCAAGAGGCGTGGGGTCGGACCGTGACCCTACTGACGTACAAGACCGCCCGCTACGGCGGCCGGCTCGTCAAGGTGCCCGCCCCCCACACCTCCCAGCGATGCTCCGCCTGCGGATTCACCACCCCCCGCAGCCGCGAGAGCCAGGGACTGTTCTTCTGCAAGAACCCCGACTGCGGCTGGACGGCGAACGCCGACTGGAACGCGGCTCGGAACATCTTGCACCTGTACCGGATCGGCCACGTCGTCGTGGAGGTCCCGGCCGCCGGAAGGCGCGGTCGCAGGGCGGGCAAAACCGTCAAGCCTGTCACCGCAAGGTAGACGGGAATCCCCTTCCTGAGCATGCGAAGGGAGGGGAGAGCTTCAATCGTTTGAGTTCGGCAGGTACGCGGCGAGTGTCGGAAGGCGCCGCCGTCGGGCGGGACGAGCGGTGGGGGCCCGCGCACTCATGCGGGTTACTTGGGATCGCGCTTGAACGACGCCGTCGACCAGCGGTAGCCGAGCGTGGCCAGGCCGATCGACCAGGCGACCATGAGCCACCCGTTGTGGCCGACTTCGATGCCGAGCAGGAGGCCGCGCAAGGGCTCGATGTCGGGCGTGAACGGCTGGTACTCGGCGATCGGCTGGAACCAGCCCGGCATCGCGTCGATCGGGGTGAACGCAGTGGAGATGAGCGGCAGGAGGATCAGCGGCATCGCGTTGTTGCTGGACGCCTCAGCGTTCGGGCTGGCCATGCCCATCCCGACCGGATCCAGGTGAGCGCCAGGGCGAAGGGCGCGAGCAACAGGTGACCGCTGCAGCGGGCGGAGTCGACTGGCCGGAGGGCGTTCAGGCGTCACGTATGCGCAGCAGCAGGCCGCCGGCCAGCAGCGCCGCGGCGGCCCACCCGGCGGTCACGCCGAGGCCGGCCCAGGGGCTGATGGGCAGGCTATGGAGATCGGTGGTGGCCTGGATGGCGAGCCCGGCGCTCATCGGCGCGATCTTCTCGAGCAGGCGCTGCCAGTCCGGGTCGCTGATGGTCTGGGAGACGATCGGGACGATGTACAGCAGGCCGAGGACGACCCCGATGCTGGTGGCGGAGTCCCGTACGGCGGTCGCGACACCGAGGCTCAGAAGGCCGATCAGGATCAGGTAGAGGACCGTGCCGACGACCGCGCGCAGCGTCGGCCCGTCGGACAGGGACAGGGCCTGGTCGCCGAGGTCGGGCAGGATGAGCCGCCCGGCGAGTACCGCCCCGAGGACGGCGACCGTTCCGGCGACGGCCACGACGCCGGTGAGAGCGATGGCCTTGGCCGCGAAGGCGGTGGCTCGCCGCGGCACCGCCGTCAGGGTGGTGCGGATCATGCCCGTGCTGTACTCCCCGCTGATGATCAGCACCGCCAGGATGCCGACCAGCGCCTGGCCGAGGTAGACGCCCATGAGGGTGAGCTTGGTCGTGTCGCCGCCGCAGCCACTCGCCGTGCAGTGCACCACCGAGGTCGCCACGGTGCTCAGGGCCACCGTCGCCGCGACGGTACCGAGCAGCAGCCATACAGGGTTGGCGACGGTCCGCATCTTCGTCCACTCCGCGTGCAATGCCAGTCTCATGCGTCCCTCCTGTTGAGAAGGACGGCGGCCACGGCCAGGCTTGCCACCGCGTAGCCGGCCAGTACTGCGAACCCGACCCATGGCGCCAGCGGGTAGTAGCCGTAGTAGGGCGTGTAATTGCTTGCCACCTGGCCATATGGCACAAGCGTCTGCTGGACGGCGAAAGCTGCGCCCGGTGTCACCGTGGCCACTCCCTTCGACACGCTTGCGGGCATGAACGGGATGGCGATCAGGATGTAGGGCAGCACGACGGCCACGATGACGGTGGTGACCGCGCCCGCACTGTGCCGGAAGATGGCGCCGATGGAGAGGGCCAGGACCGAGGCGGTCGCGAGCAGCGCCGCGGTCCCGAACGCCACCCGCAGTTCGGTTGAGGACGACACCGGGAAGATGTAGACGCCGTTGCCCCGGGCGAGCCGCTCACCGAGCGGGGCCGCGAGGAACGCCCCCACCAACCCGGCGACGAAGGTGACGGCCCACAACACGATCGCCTTGGCCACCAGCACCCGGCTTCGCCTCGGACTCGCGGCCAGCGTGAGGTGGATCATCTTGCTCCGGTACTCCTCGGTGATGAACAGCGCCCCCACGACGATCACCGCGATCAGCGCGGCGAACGTGCCGGCGAGGATGTCCCGGAGGTGCCCGCCGGTCGGCAGGCTGTCGCGGACAGCGGGCGCTATGTCGCCGGCACCGGTCACCGTGAACCGGGCGTCGGATCCCGCGAACGAACCCGAGGCGTTCTCCGGGTAGCCAGCGAAGCTGGGGGATGTGGCTCCCACCTGACCGCCTGTCCAGTTGCCACCGGCCCAGCCCTCCTGGGTACGAAGATCCCCGAAGGTGGCCGTGGACACACTGCCTGCCGTGCCCCCGCCGCCCACGGCAGGCGGAGAGGCGACGAACAGCCCGACCTGCGCGGTCGATCCGAGCCCGCTCACCTGCGCGGTGCCCACCTTGGTCCATTTCGTGCCGTCGGTGGAGGCGTAGCCGGTGATCGTGTCGCCCGAGCGGTCCAGCCGCAGCCAGCGGGGGGACTCGGCGGAGACCAGACCTGGGGGGCCGGCCGTGTCCTTGACGTAGCCGTCCTGCATCCGCACGCCGTGGCTGCCGGTGGCCATGATCGCCGCGTAGGGTGATCCCTGGCGGGTGCTCTCCTTGATGATGAGCCCGGCCTTCGCCCACGGCACGGTGCCGGGCCGCAGGTCCCCGGGGCCCTTGGGGATGCTGCTCTTGAGCGCGGAGACGGAGACGGTGATGCTGCCGTCTCCGGCGAGCGGCTGGTGCACGAAGTAGAAGCTGTCGGTGACCGGCCCACCGCCCGGTCCGATCGGAACGGGTGGTGAGCCTTTCTGGTTGCCGCTGACCCCGACGAGCAGGGCGAACAACACCATCATCAGTGCCGCCGCCATCATGGCGGTCACCCAGCCCCGGACCGTCCGGAACTTGGTCCACTCCGCGTGCACCACTTGGGCAAAGCCGCTCCGCCCGGCCCGCCGCTCGGAACGGGACGGCGTGAGCGTGGCGGTCACCGCGAGACCTCCGTGGGCGTCGCAGCGCGGAACTCGACCGCCTCACGGGTGAGCTCCAGGTAGACGTCCTCAAGAGTGGCGCGGTGTGCCGATACCTCGGAGAACGGCACTGCGCTCTGGCTGAGCAGCGTCACGATCCGATCCGCAGACAGGCCTGAGACGGTGATGGTGTCCCGGCCGGTGGCCGCCACGCTCGCGCCGGTATGCGCGAGTACCCTCATGGCGTGCGTCCGGGCCGTGGTCCGCAGGGCCACCCGGTTCTGGGAGGCGGCCGCGATCAGGTCGGCCACGCTGGAGTCGGCGATGGCCTTGCCGCGCCCGGCCACGACGAGATGATCGGCTGTGTCCTGCACCTCGCTCATGAGATGGCTGGACACGAGGACGGCGCGGCCGTGAGCGGCCAGTGACCGCAGGAATCCGCGCATCCAGATGATGCCGTCGGGGTCCATGCCGTTGAACGGCTCGTCGAGCATGATGATCGGCGGGTCGCCCAGCAGGGCCGCGGCGATCCCGAGCCGCTGCCGCATGCCGAGCGAGTAGCCGCCGGCCTTGCGCCGGGCTGCCGGGGTCAGCCCGACCTGCTCGATCACCTGGTCCACCCGCCGCGCGGCCAGGCCCTGCGCGTGCGCCAGCCACAGCAGGTGGTTACGCCCGCTGCGGCCGGGGTGCAGCGCCGCCGCGTCCAGCAGCGAACCGACATGGTTCAGCGGATGCCGAAGACAGTGGTAGGGACGGCCCTCGATGAGTGCGGTGCCCTCATCGACCGCGTCCAGGCCGAGGATCACCCGCATCGTGGTGGACTTCCCGGCCCCGTTCGGCCCTACGAAGCCGGTCACCACACCTGGACGGACGGTAAAGGACATGCCGTCGAGGGCCAGGGTCGCCCCATACTGCTTGCGCAGTCCGGCGACGACGATCCCAGCGCTCATCGCAGCGAGCTCACGGTTCGAAATGCACTCATGCCGACGGTTGTACGCGGCACCCGGTTCCAGCCGGGTCGCAGCCGCTGCGACCCGGCTGAGACCTGGGATCTGGCATCGTTGACGCATGCCACCTCGACCCGCGGGCCGGTCCGGCCGCCCCGCCCGCACGACGACCGGCGGTGAGCGGCGGTGAGGGTCCTCGTCGTCGAGGACTTCGAAGTCCTCGCCCGCTCCATCGGCACCGGCCTGCGCCACGAGGGCATGGCCGTCGACGTCGTCCTGGACGGGACCGCCGCCCTAGACCATCTGGCCGTCACCCGCTACGACGTGGTGATCCTCGACCGCGACCTGCCCGGCGTCCACGGGGACGAGATCTGCCGGCAACTCGCCCACGGCCGCTGCGCGACCCGCGTACTGATGCTCACCGCGTCCGACACGATCGAGGACCGCGTCGACGGGCTCAGCCTGGGCGCCGACGACTACCTGCCCAAGCCATTCGCGTTCGCCGAACTGGTCGCTCGCGTCCGTGCCCTGGCCCGCCGCGCCACCCCACCGCTACCGCCCACCCTGGCATGCGGGGACATCGCCCTCGATCCGGCCCGCCGCGTCGCATTCCGGGCCGGCCGGCGCCTTGAGCTGAGCCCCAAGGAGTTCGCCCTGCTCGAATGCCTGCTCGCCGCACCCGGCCTGGTCATCTCCGCTGAGGAGCTGCTCGAACGCGTCTGGGACGCGGCCGCCGACCCCTTCAGCAGCGCCGTCAAGCACACCATGCACCGGTTACGGGCCAAGCTCGGCGACCCGCCCGTGATTGAGACCATCCGCGAAGGCGGCTACCGCATCGGATCGTCATGACCTCCCAGCAGCTCGCCAGAAGGTCCTTGCAGACACGGCTCGCGCTCCCCTACGCGGCGGGCATCTACGCCGCCGGGGTCTTCGTGCTCGTCCTCGTAATTGTCCCACTCGCCAGCGTCGATGCGGCCACACCCAAAGGCCACCCCCCGTCGAGCGTGACCACCGGAACCGGGCGCGGGATCAGCCTGCCCCACCTCCTCGCGGGATCCGCCGTCGCCCTGGTCGTTCTGATTCCCGTCGCCCTGGCACTCGGCTGGTTCGTCGCCGGCCGGTTCCTGCACCCGTTACGCGCCATCACAGCCACCGCCAGAAGCATCTCCGTCGGCAACCTCCACCGGCGCCTCGACCTCGGCGAGCCCACAGACGAGCTGACCGAACTCGGCCACACCCTCGACGACCTGTTCGCCCGCCTTCAAGCCTCCTTCGACGCCCAACGCCACTTCGTCGCCAACGCCTCCCACGAGCTACGCACCCCCCTCGCCGGCCTACGCACCCTCCTCGAAGTCGCCCTCGCCAACCCTGACGCCGACACCGACGCTCTGCGCTCGGCCTGCCAGGAGGCCCTTGCCCTCGGCGAACACCAAGAACGGCTCGTCAAGGCACTCCTTGTCCTCGCCACCAGCGAGCGCGGAATCTCTCGCCGAGACACCCTCGACCTCGCCCAAGTCGTCGAAGGAGTGCTCGCCTCCCGCCGCGACCAAGTAACAGACAGAGGCATCGACCTGGCCGAACACCTTACGCCCGCAGTGACGGCCGGGGATCCAAGGCTGATCGAAAGCCTCGTCGCCAACCTCGTCGACAACGCCATCCGCCACAACCACCCAGACGGGCACGTAGAGATCACCACCCAGACATCCGGCACCCAGGTGACCCTTACGGTCACCAACAGCGGGCCGGTCATCCCCGACAACCAGATCCAGCGACTCTTTCACCCCTTCCAGAAACTGGCGCCCGACCGTCACGGCCGCCGCGAGGGTTACGGTCTCGGCCTCGCCATCGTCAGCGCCGTCACCCAAGCCCACTACGCGGCCCTCACCACCACTGCACCCCCCGAAGGCGGCCTGTCCATCACCGTTCGGTTCACGCACACATCTCATCCGAACCTCAGCCGGTGAGGCGGCGCGGCAAGGGCGTGGGTAGGCGCGTCGGCGCGAGGGGCCCGGCTACCTGGGCAGCTTCGCGGTTCGCTCCGGATAGGCGGTGCTGACATAACGCATGGCGGTCTGTTCGGTGATGCCGAAGAACCTCATGAGTTTGAGCGGGTCGCCGGTGGCGAAGGCCTCGTCGAGGATCCGGTCTTGGCGCAGCCTGTCGAGGGTGGGTCCGTTGGGTAGGACGACCTGGCCGAGGGTGACCCTGTGTACGGCCGGGTGGTCCGGGTCGAGGGCGGTTTTCTGGCTGACCAGCAGATAGGGATTGACGGAGGCGGGCCAGCGTTGGTGGCGGTAAGCCAACCAGTCGGCGGCAAGCCGGTGGGTGAGTTCCTCCAGGTAGAGGGTTTGTCGCAGCAGGCCTCGGCGCAGTTCGAGGGTTCCACGGGCGAGGTTCAGATCGGCGGTTCGCGCGGTGCGGATCTCGGCGGCAGGGACGGCGTGGACGGCGGCCAAGGCGATGGTGAGCCGCGCGAATGGGGTTTCGACACGGTCGAGCAGGCCAGCCAGCAGGTCGGAGGGAACCGGCCGTGGGATGCCCGTCAAATCGCCCACGGCAAGGTGGCGGGCAAGGTCGCGGAAGATCACCCGTTTGCGCTTGAGAGCCCGAAACAGGCTGCGCAGTGCGGTGGCGAGCTGGCGTCGGGCGGTCCCGGCCAGGTCCTCCAGCGTGTCGTGAAGGTGGTCCGAGGTGACTTCCCGAAGGGTCGTCATGCCGGCCGCTGTCCAAGAGGTGAGGGTCGGTTGCAGAGTGGTCAGGTAGCGACGGATGCCCTCCCAACTGCGCGGTTCGTTCTCACGGGGGGCTTGGGCGCGCAGCACGTCCACCCATGTGCGGATTTCGTCGGCGACGGGTTGCGGTAGCGCATGGAGGGCGGTTTCGATCCAAGCCAAGTCGCGGTCCCGGTGGAGTTCGGGGTCGTCGACGAGCTGGCCACGGGCCCGCAGGAACTGGCAGACGGGCTTGGCCGCGAGGTGCGTGTCCAGCTGGGCCAAGTCGTGGATGTCGCGCTCGTGGAAGGCGTTCTCGACGCCGAGCCAGTAGCCCAGGATGGTGAGGGTGCGGATGTTCTTGCGTAAGCCCGACGTCTGCTGGTCGCGGCGAAGCTCGGCGAAGTCCTCCACCAGTGCGCTGGCCGCGGCGGTCAGCGGCAGTTCGCCCAGCGGCCGACTCCGCAGTCGGGCCAACACCGGCGACCAGTTGCGGCGCATAGTGAACAGACTCTCCTGGCCCTGGCAGACCGTCGTCGCGGGCGTCATGTCCGCGGGCAGCGGTAGGGGTTCGTCGTCGGCTTGGAGCGGCAGGTTCGGTGCGCCCACGCCAGCGGGCAGGTCGATCACCAGTTGTGTGGCCGACCTGACAGGAGGCCGTGTCCGGTCGGCATCGCGGTAGGGAGGGCAGGTGCGGCAGTAGCCGGCACGCAGCGGCAGCCCGTCCCGGCGGCAGCGCGTACAGTCCCCAGGCTGTTGTCGCTCCCGCCAGTACCGGCAGGGGTCGCAGAGGAATCCCGCATGCCGCCTTCCGGGCATCCAGGCTTGGCAGTCGCTGCACTGGCGTGGTGCAAACCATGAGTTCGGGACTGGGGTGACGTCGGAGGCCTGAGGTTGGCAGACCCGGGGGAGTTGTCGGGGTTGAGGCGGGGCCAGCAGGCCGGCGCGTAGCAGGACCAGGCAGACCGTGTCACCGTTCGTCGGCAGGTCCCGCAACAGCGTCTCGGGGGCCGTCGCGAAGCCGTCCGCCTCGCGCACGGCCAGAGCGAGGCGGACCATCTTGGCGATCCGGTAGTACCAGGCTCTGGTCAAGCGGCGCTCGGCCGTCACCACCTCCAGCACGGGTTGGACCTGGTCCCAGCCGGAGACCGTCCGGGTGGCGAGAGCGCGGACCGTGGCGTCGGTGAGGGTGCGCGGCAGGGTGAACAGGGGAAGCTGGCCCCACACCTGCGGCTCCAGTACCGCCGCACCGGCTGGCTCTTCGCGCTGCTGGCTCAGCATGCGTCTCCACCTGGCGTTCACCCCACGCCCGCCACTCTCACCGTGCACGATCTTGCGGGCCTGCGTCGCGTAGTGGCGGTAGGTGCCGATCGTGAGCTGAAGGGCGCGCGGCGGTGCCTCGGGGACGGCTGGCGCCCATTCCGCGTCGTCTTCGACCCGGATGGCTTGAAGGCAGGGCTTGCACAGTCCCTCGGTGTTGAGGTGAGCCTCGTGTCGGCATCGCGGGCACACCCCGCGTGCGGGGTAATCGTATTTCCAGTGCTCGCAGCCGTGGCAGATCCGGCGCCCGTACAGCACCGACCAGCTCAGGCACATCTCGCAACTGCGGGCACTTCCCGTCTTCTTCGCCATGCCCATTCCTCAGCTCGGCGGCAGTGAACGCGGCCCGCCGCCGTGGCGGGTACGGGGGACGGGCCTCACCTGCCCCGGCTCCCGCCCCTCGGCGCCGACCGCCGCCTGGCCGGAGTCCTGGGCGGCCTGCGCGCCGGCGACGGGCTCGGCCTGGAGCAGGTCGGCGACCGTGCAGTCGAGCGCCGCGCACATCAGGTCCAGGTCGTCCAGGCGAACCGTGACCGGCTTGCCGCTCCACAGCGCGGCGACCTTGCTTAGCGACGGTTTGAACCCGACCTGCTGGAACGCGGCCAGCACTTCGGTCGGTCGCCATAGGTCCCGTTGGGCGGCGACCATCCGCAGATTCCACTTCACCGCAGGTTCCCCTTGTCCATCACCAGTCGTTGGGCCGCTCGGGCGCTAGCGGCCAGACTCGCGTGCTCCGGTTCGGCGTGCGCGGTCGCTAATGGTGGAGTCGGGTATTGGAACTGCCCGAATGCCTCAGCCGGTGCGGACCCACGCCGTGAAGTCATCGGCGAGTCCAGGCGGGTTGGCGGCCTCAGTCCGGCGAGCGATCCCGTCGTAGTACTCCAGCTCGTGGAGGACCACGGGCGGCGGAACGTCGAGGGTGTGATCGCCGGCGCGATCGGCAGATTCAGCGCCGCTATCGCCTTGGGCTTGCGCTCGGACGGCCACAGGGGCCCCGACGGATGGTCGGCGTCGTCGCCGAACTCCGCCCGAACCTCCTCGATGTACCACCAGAGCAGCTCGCGCCCCTCACGAAGTGCGCGGCACGTTTCGGGCGTGCTCTGCCCGCCCCTTTCAGTGTTGGGCCCGTCGTGAAGCCATTTCGGTTCGGTTTGCGCAGCCGAGCTTGGCGAGGATGCTGCGGACGTGGCTTTCCACTGTGCGTTCAGAAATGACCAAGTCGTCGGCGATCTGGCGGTTCGTGCGGGCCTGGGTGACAAGCTCGGCGATCTGGCGCTCGCGCGGGGTGAGCGGGTCGGTGTTGTCGCGCTGGGCGGCGATTTCGCCGAGGAGGCGCCCGGCGACGGCGGAGGGGCCGGGCAGGTCGAGCCGGTCGGCGATCGACAGTGCCTCCCCGGCGAGGGTGGCCGCCTCTGGGAGGCCACCTTTGTCACGTAGGACGGCGGCCAGGTCCAGGCAGGTCATTGCCACGTACGGCCGCGCGCCGAGGGCCCTGTTGCGGGTCAGCGCCTCGCGCAGCAGCTCCTCGGCCTGGTTCCGGCGGCCGGCGGTCAGGGCGAGCCGGCCGAGGTCACGACTGACCGTGCCCGAGAAGTACGCCGTGGGTATGCCGATCGCGCCTGGGTGGGACCGGAACAGCGCGAGCTGGTCGTACACCAGTCGTGCGGCCCCGGCGTCACCGGCCAGCTCGATCAGGTCGACCAGGTTCAGCAGCATGGCGGGCCACCGCGGGTGCGCCGTCGGGACCGGAAGGAGCGGGCGTAGCTGGTCGTAGGCGTCCAGTGCCTCGTCCAGCCGTCCGGCGAGGAACAGCGCCCGTGCCCGCAAGGACTGGATCCTCGGGTGTCTCGGTGCCCGGTCGAAGCCACGCCACATCTCCTCGGACAGTTCGCCGGCGTCGCCGCGGACCTGGGCCAGCTGCAGCTGCAGTACGGAGCTCAAGGCGGTCGCGGACTGGTGGTCCCCGCTGGCCAGGGCGAGCTCGGTGGCGTCCGCGTTGCAGCCACGGGCCTCGGCGAAGCGTCCTTCCTGCACTGCCCGGGCGGCGCTGACGCGCAGCAGGTGCCAGCGGGTCAGCGGCAGCGGGGAACGGGCCACGACCGCCTCGATGCCGCGGATCGCGTCGTCCACAACGTCCAGCCGGCCGAGCAGGTATCCGGCCTGGACGCGCCACTGGTGGCCGAGCACGGCGGCGAGCGGGTCGCCGAGCTGCTCGGCGCGGGAGACGGCCAGCTCGCCCAGGCGCAGGCGTTCGGTGGTGTCGTCGGGAAGGGTCAGGGTCATCTGCACCGCTCGGGCGGCGTCGAGTTCGGCTCGCAGGTCACCGGCGGCCTCGGCCAGGCAGAGGGCGGCGCGGGCCTGCTCGGTGGCCTCCTCGAACGATTCGAGCTCGGCCGAGGCGGTGGCGAGTTGGGCGAGCAGGCGGGCGCGCATCGCGTCCGGCAGGTCCGAGGTGGCCAACGCCGCCCGGCACAGCCGGGTGATGGCCTGTGAGGCGTGGGGGAACGTGACGCCCTGCAGTACCAGGGCGGCTTCGGCGAGCAGGGCCGGCCGGCCGGTCGAGATCGCCGCCTCGGACGCCTCGTCGCAGTGGCGCAGGCTGGCGTCGTAGCGCCCGGCGAGATACTCGGCGCGGGCCAGTTCGATGAGCGCCGGGGCGCGCTGCGGGTCCGCCGCGTCGAGGACGGCGGCGGCCTCCCCCAGATGCCGGGCGGCATCCGCGTAGGCGTACCGTTCGCGGGCCTGGTCCGCGGCGATCCGGGACCAGCGTGTGGCGGCGGCGCGGTGCCCGGGCTCCGGGCCCGACAGCCGCCAGTGGGCCGCGATACGGGCCGCCTCGGCGGGGTTGTGGGCCCGCTCCAATGCCAGCGCGGCCGCCCGGTGCAGAGCCCGGGCGGCCGCACGGGTGGTCCGGCCGAGCACCTCCTCGCGTACCAGATCGTGGGTGAAGCGGTAGCCGCGCCCGACGCCGGGGGAGTTCGCCGCCGTGAGGACCCCCGCGTGCCAGGCCGCTTCCAGCGCCTGGGCCACGGTGGTCTCGCACGACTCCGGCAGGACTGCGGCAAGCTGAGCGGTGTCCAGGCGTTCGCCGAGTACGGCCGCGGCCCGTACGACGTCGCGCTGCTCGGCTGTGAGCCCAGCCAGCAGGCCACTGACGACGGTGCCGAGGTTGCTCGCGTGCGTGCGCAGCGCGGTCACGAGCAGGGGCAGCCCGCCCGTCCGCCGATAAGACTCCGCCGCGTCCACCTCGCCGACGCAGCGTGCGACCTCCTCCCGGCTGAAAGGCGCAAGACGCAGCGTGGTGGCCCCGTAGCGGCCCAGGTCCGCGAGGGCTCCGGCGGCTTCCTCGGGCACCGGTTCGCGGAAGGTGCCCAGCACGAACAGCCCGCACTCAGCGACCTCGCCGGTCAGCTGCCGCAGCAGGTCGAGGCTTGCGGTGTCGGCCCAGTGCAGGTCCTCCAACAGGACGACCAGGGTGCGTTCGGCGGCCGCAGCGGCCAGCGCCTCACTCATCTGAACCAGCTCCAGGAACCGCACCGCAGCCGCATCGGCCGGTTCCCGTACGCTCCACGGCCGCTGCCCCGCCGCCGCCCCGTCCTCCGACGGCCCGGCGGTCCGCTGTCCGGGGACTGCGGGGGTGGCTCCCGCGAGGCGCAACGCGCGCTGCCAGGGCCACAGCGGCGGCGCCACGGCGTCCCTCGGGCAGTGGCCCCGTACGACGGTGACACACGCGGGACCGGCATGGCGGCGCAGTGCCTCGGCCGCCAGGGTGCTCTTGCCGATGCCCGCTGGTCCCGCGAGCAGCACGACGGATCCGGAGCCCCGCGCCGCGGCCTCGATCCGCTGGGCGAGCACCGCCAACTCGGCCGCCCGTCCGACGAATTCGCTTCCCACCGAGACAGTATCCCGCAGGCGCACGCCATGGGGGCCGGTGTCGGATACGTACCGCGGTTCAGTGGCAGCACTGATGCCCAGAGCGCTCTGCGGGAGCCACCGTGGTCGGCATGCACCCCACGGAACGGAACCCAAAGGAGATCATCATGGCAAGTAACACCGTGCGGCGGATGGCTCGCGCCGCGGCCGTCTTCGGCGCCGCTCTGACCAGCGCCTTCTGGGGGTTCACGGGCCCCGCGCACGCAGTGCCCGTCCCGGACGCCGCGTACTTCCAGGTCAGGCCGCTGCACAGCGACAAGTGCCTCGACGTCGCGCACATCAGCTTCGAGCACGGCGCGGACGTGCTCCAGGCCGACTGCTGGAACGGCTGGAACCAGCAGTGGCGGCTGGAGCAGCTTCCCGGCACCTGGTACTTCCAGATCAAGCCGCGGCACAGCGGCAAGTGCCTCGACGTCGCGTACATGAGCAAGGACCACGGCGCGAACGTGATCCAGGGCGACTGCTGGGGCGGCTGGAACCAGGCCTGGGGCTTCTTCGAGGACCATTACGGAATCCCGCAGCAGGTGACCAGGCCCGAGGTCGGCAAGTACTACCAGATCCGTGCCCGCCACAGCGGCAAGTGCCTCGACGTCGCGTACGCCAGCAGGGCCCACGGCGCGGACGTGATCCAGGGCGACTGCTGGAACGGCGCCAACCAGCTCTGGCGCTTCGTCCCGGCACCGTAGTAGCAGGTGCCGGGGCCGGTCGGGGCGCTCCACTTCGACGACGGACCGGACTCCGTCGCCGTCCAGCGGTACACCTCGCCCGGCACGTCCGAGCCGACCCGGGGCAACCCGTACCTCGCCCGGCCGCAGAGCGCCCTACTGGCAGGGCAGGGGAGAAGGCGCTCGTCCTCGGCAGACAGAGGGGGACGCGGGGCCCGCAGGCCGAACGGCGCGCGGGCCCTGGCTCGTTGCCATGGTGTCCGCCGGCCGCCGCGATCCGGCTTCGTCGCACATCCACCACACGGTCGCGCTCGGGTACGGAATGGCGAAGAGGACGAAAGGGCTCTGCACGGTTCTTGCTGTCGAGGCAGGGGCGCAAATCCAATTCGGGGTTGACCGTCTCCGCCACTGAACGAACCCACCAGGACCTGCCGCAGCTTTGGCAGCGCAAATGAGGCTCGCCCTTGCTCGATTGACAACGCTATGGGGGCGCCCGCAGGGGCGATTCGGCGCGCCGCGAGGGGGCGGAGAAGTTGTGTTGCCCCGTCAAAGAGCGCGTTTTTCGGGAAGTTGACATGCGACGGTGTGATCCGGGCACTGCAGTGCGGGCAACGTCCAGTGGCCATGAACTGGGCCATCTGCGTGGAGAGTTCGTGCACCCTTCATACCTCCGCAATCCCGCTGGCTGCCAAACGTACGGAGGCGGAGACCCTGATCGTCACCCCTACTACCCAGCCACTGTGCAGTTCGCAGAGATCGACAAGAGGACGCAGGCCGGCCGTCAGGCGGTGGACGACACCGGGGCCGAGGCATCGGCTCTCATGCTGACCACCCGGCGACCAGTGTTGTCAGTTCTCGGCTCTGTCACAGATCTTGGGGAGCGGTCGCGGAGGGTGACTCTGCGGTGAGCGAGTGATGCCGTGTGCCGTTGCTGTTCGTGGTTGGGCGGCGGAACTCGTGTCGCAGGATGGGGTCTTGGAAGCGGCGAGTGCGTACCGGTCGGGAGAGAGGCCGCGCGAGGTGCTCAAGATGGTCGCCAGCCGGGATGCCGTGCTGTTTCGGCCGTGGTGAAGGTTCAGTCTGTGGCGTACGGATCGCCGTCGTTTTCGTCCTGGATGCAGGACAGGACTTCGAGAGACAGGTCCACTGAGATTGTCTCGTCCTGAAGTCGCTGGTCGCGGGTCTGGTGTGGCCGGTGGCCGCGGACTCGTTCTGGTCGGCGGCGTGATCGGCACCGGGTGATCGTCTGCCACCGGGGGTTCGCCGGAACTCGCCGCTGTTCGCGCGTGCTGCAAAAGCGCCCGAGCCGGTCCTACGCGGCAAGTGGCCTGTTGCGGGAGCTGGATCCTGTTCGGGGGCGATGAGTTTCGGGGTGGTCCCAGGTCTGTATGTCAGACCGCTTCATCGCATTCGATTCGGGAGGTATCGTGCGGCTTCTTCTCACATCTGCCGGCATCAAGAACGCGAGCATCCACGACGCGCTGGTCGACCTGCTGGGCAAACCGGTTGGCGAGGCCAACGCCCTGTGCATTCCCACCGCGGCGTATGCCATGCCCGGCGGTGTCGGTTCGGCATGGCGGTTCATCAGTGGACGATCCGTCATCTCCCTGTGCGAGGTGGGCTGGAAGTCGCTGGGGGTGCTGGAGCTGACCGCGCTGCCCAGCCTGGGCGAGGAGTTGTGGCTCCCCTCGGTCCGAGAGGCCGACGTCCTGCTGGCAGGCGGCGGCGATGCCCTGTATCTGTGTCACTGGATGCGGCAGTCCGGGCTGGCCGAACTGCTGCCGTCGCTGCGCGAGACGGTCTATGTGGGAGCGAGCGCCGGGAGCATGGTCATGGCCCCCAGCATTGGGAAGGACTTCAGCGAGTCCTACGCCTGGAAGCCGCCCACCGGTGACGACGGTGCGCTGGGCATGGTCGACTTCTCGATCTTCCCGCACCTGGACCACGAGAATCTCCCGGACAACGCCATGGCCAACGCGCAGAAGTGGGCCGCCGGTATCCCGCGACCGGGGTACGCGATCGACGACGAGACCGCCATCAAGGTGACCGACGGCAGCGTCGAAGTCGTCTCCGAGGGGCACTGGAAGCTGTTCGCCCCTTGAGCTGGGGGTGGTGTGCTCGCGCTGGTTGCGGGCGTGATCACTATTTGGGCTTGGTCAGGTTCGTAGTGGTGTGGGTATGTTGCGGTGGCAGGTGGGGCAGGCGCCGGTCCAGGTGGCGAGGAGTGTCTGTAGCTCGTGGACGACTTGGTAGAGGCTCAGACCTGCGGTGCCGGCCGCCGCAGGTGTGGCCCTCGAAGTGGGCCAGTCCCAGGGCCTGTTTCTGCTCGCGGTAGTCGTGCTCGATGCGCCAGCGGAGCTTGGCCAGCCGGACCAGGGTGGCCGGGGCATCCCAGGGGGCAGGTTCGACAGCCATAACTGCACCGGCTCGCTCTCACCGGCCGGCCACTGGGCCAGCAACCATCGCTCGAGCAACTCCGGATCGTCAACGGCCCTGCGGACACCGCGTCCGGCCGGGCGGACTCTGAGGACGACGAAACGCGAGTACATACGCTTGAAGCCACTTCGGCCTGTGCCCGGGCGGGATCCCTCCCGCCAGGACACTGACCGCGCGGCCGCCCGGCCGACCGCGATGACCAGGTCCTTCAGGGCCTGCCCTGGCTCGGCTCAGGGCTTGGTCGCGATGTAGTAGACGTTGAACGGGTCGCCCTCCACGGTCTTGATGTCGATGCTCTCGAACCCGGCGTCCCGGAGCATCCGCTCGGCCGTCCCCTGGCCCCAGGCCGTGCCCAGGCCCGCGCCGCCGGTGCTGAGCGAGGTCGTCATGCATTGAAGCTCTCCCCTTCCTTCGCAAGCTCAGGAAGGGGATTCCCGTCTACCTTGCGGTGACAGGCTTGACGGTTTTGCCCGCCCTGCGACCGCGCCTTCCGGCGGCCGGGACCTCCACGATGACGTGGCCGATCCGGTACAGGTGCAAGATGTTCCGAGCCGCGTTCCAGTCGGCGTTCGCCGTCCAGCCGCAGTAGCCTCTCGTTCATGCCCGCCGCCTCCGCGATCTCGGCGCTGGTCGACGGCGGGAGGGTGGCCAGCGTGTCGAACAGGCCGCACTGGTGACCGGCGCTGGTCAACAGGGCGAGTGCGCTCTTGTTCAGGACATCGAGGACTTCACTCGCGAACGCCTCCTGCTTGGCGGTGTCCAGGGGAGGCTGCGGTGCTGCGGGAGTGGGCATGGCCGTTCCTTCCGCCAAGTGTGGATGCGTGCACCGAGAGTGGCACCTTTTGTTACGATATGCCTGGAACGCGGAATCGGTCCTGGCGGCACGATCGATGCCGGTCGGGTCGCATGGCTGAGAGCGGCGGCGATGACTTCGGCGATCTTCCGCGGCGCCTCCCTTTCGCCGGACACCTCAGAAGGATGGGCGAAGCCCACCGCGACAGCGGCGCCGTAGGCGTCCGTTGAGACAGGAGAGCCGCCCCCGCCGTCCATGGTTGCGGCCGTTGCCGCAGCCGCGGGGCGAGAATCACGTCGACTGGTGGGTGCTTGCGCTGACGTTGGCGAGCGAGTCATTCGGGGGCTCCGGAGGTGATCGCAAGAGCCACAGAAGCCTCGCACAGGGATGCCGTTCGGCAGGTTGTCGGCGGGCTCAATGCACGCATGGTGCACCGAACCTTCCCGTCCTGCAGTAGCTCGGTCACAGTGAGTGCATGGCGGACGGATCGACCTTCTACAGTCTCATCAGTGGGATCAGCGGTGCGCTGATCGGCGGCTTAGCCGGGGTGTATGGGCCCGGCCAGATCGACAGGAGGCGGCGCCGACACGAGATCGAAATGGATCGTGCGCAGACGCTCCGCGAAGACGAGCGCCGATCGGGCGAGATGAAAGAGGAGAGGCTCCAGACACTTGCGGACACATCAGTGTCTGTCCAGGACTGGTTCCGCCTCGTGGCTTGGACGATTCAGGATCTTCAGGTGGGCAGGGCAGTTGAGGTAGCCATGTACGACGAGAAGGCGGAACCCGCGCTTCAAGCCGTTGTCAGAGCTGTCTCTTTGGTGAACTTCTCTCCGCGACTCCGCAACACACGCGATGCCAACGGGACAGCGGACAGGGGCCGGCCCGTGACTGTCGAGATGCACGAGCTCACTCGAGAGCTGAGGGCGCGCATCCTGGCCCCGGACGCCGTCTTCGACAACGCCGATCTCAGTAGCCGCGCCAAGGCCATTCGCGATTCGTTGGTCGACTTCCTTGCCTATGAACGCCAAGTATTCATTGGCAATGCCACCCAGATGAACTACGCCCCCATCATTTGGACCAGATCGGTCACTCCCCCAGACGGACACACGCCCTCCAACGCGCGGGGTGCCCCAGACGACGGCCAACCAGGGTCGGGCGAATAGCGAGAGTACTGCTGACCCGCGAGCGCCGGGAGCTGATGAGGGATCGGGTCGTCCCGCTGCACGAAGCTCTCCACCGGCCGCTCACGCATGGCGGGCCGTGACACGGTCCGTATCGGCACACGGTTGCCGATGAAATCCCGAACAGCGGTGCCGGCTGCCGCATCGTGAGGTTCGTCCGGTAGTACACAGCTACCAGCAGCACCCGGTCCGACAAGGGCAGAGCCCACGGACGACCGCCGTCAGGCCCATTGCCACCGCGCTCCCGCACCACCCGCAACAAGCCCTCGAACTGCCGCATCCGCAGCCCCGTGAAGGTCCCCACCCAGACCTGCTCAGCCCTCAACACCCCACGCATACAAGAGAATGCCCAGCTCGCAGCCTTCTGCAACAGCCTTCAGTCCGGAGTGGCCCCCGTGGCAGCCTCGCGTTGCGCCAGGAGCGTCAGGGCCCATGCCAGCAGGTTGCGCCGGTCTCGGTCGTCGGGTCGTTCTGTCACGAGCTGCCGGAGCACCTCGATGCCCGACCGGGTCGCCGTGACCGCCTCCGCCGCCGGCAGGTACCCCGCCACCAGCACCACCCGGCGGGCCAGGTCCGATACTGACAGTGAACCTGGGTTCGTGGTCAGGGCCTGCGTGATCTCGATGGCTTCGCGGGCGCCGGCTGCTGCGGATTCGGTGTCGCCGGCTTGGTTCTGGCGTACGACGAGGCGGTCCGAGAGGGCCCATGCCAGCAGGTTGCGCAGTTCCTTGTCGTCGGGGTGTGGGGCCAGGAGGCCGCGGAAGACTTCCACACCCTTCCGTGTCGAGGTGACTGCTTCCGCGATTGGCAGGTAGCCCGCTACCTCGACGACGCGGCGGGCCAGGTCCGGTACTGACAGTGAACCTGGGTCCGTGGTCAGGGCCAGCGTGATCTCGATGGCTTCGCGGGCTGCCGCGGCCGCTGCGTCGTTGTTGCCTGCCTGGCTCTGGCGCACCGCCAAGCGGTCGGACAGCCCCCACGCCACCATGTTGCGCGCCTCTCGGTCGTCGGGTTGGTCCGCCAGGAGTCCGCGGTACAGGGCCACGCCTGTCTGCGTCGCGGTGATGCTCTCTGCTCCTGGCCAGGCGCCCACCACCTCGATGAGGTGGTGGGCGGTGGCCCGTGCCTCGTTCTTGACCGACGCCGGGTCGAGCTGCTGTGGGTCCGTGATCAAGTCCGCAGTGATGCGGGCGGACTCCAGGCCGGCTGCCGTGGCCTCTTCCCGACGGGCCGCGCCGGCGAGGCGTGCGGACATCACACGCAGTCCGGTCGCCATCTCCGCCTGCGGGCGTGCGTCGCCCGGAAGTTGCGTGCCCGGTGCGGCGGGTACGGAGCGGATCAGTGTGTCCCAGACGGATCGGCCGTACGTCGACAGGTACAGGACGCGGTCACCGTTCTCGTCGGCTCCGATGGCCAGGCCGGTGCAGTGAGCACGCTGCGGCAGACCGGCGGTGGCGAGCTTCCAGGTGTCGCCCGCGTCGCGGCTGACGAAGACCTTGGAGTCGGTCGCGGCAAAGACCTCGGTGACGTCGCCTGCCCGGTTGACTTCGACCGCGAAGAGCTGCTCGACGGGGAGATTGCGTACGGGCTGCCACTTGAGGCCGTCCAGGCGCAGCAGATCACTGCCTCGGATCGCGTAGGCGTCCTGGCCGCTGCCGTATTGGATGAGTTGGGATATGTGCCCGCCGAAGGCGGGCGAGGCGACGGGTGTGACCGGAAGGTCAATGCTCGTGCCGTTCTTGCTGTCGACGGCGAAAATGCGGGCGTCGGAGGTGCCCGCGTAGACGGTGTGACCGTCGAATGAGGCGACGGCGGTGATGTATTGGGAGGCCGCGTCGAGTTGGCTGACGGTTCCCAAGTACTCCCAAGCCCACAGCGGCCGTGAAGGGTCCAGGCCCGCGAAGAGACCGTAGACATCCGCGTGGATGGCGGCGACGGCCAGCATCAGGCGCCTGTACGTCGGTCCGGGTGCCCCACCGACCGGCCCCGGCAGGGACCACGTGCTGGTCCGGTGGAAAGATGGCGAGTGAACCGCCGACATGGGGGTGTGCCGGAAGCCGCCGGGCGGCGGGTCCCCCGGTCGCAGGTCGCGCACGCCGTCCTCGGCTCTGCCCGCGGCACCCGGCGCGGCGGTGTAGCGCAGCACGGTGCGCGGCGGGCCGAAGGAGCCCCAGCCCTGGGCGGACCAGATACAGAGCTGGGGGGCCGGGGCGACGTTGGTCGTCAGCAGCAGATCGCCCGTGGACAGGAAGACGGCGCGGTGACCATCGCTTTCGGCCGCGTGGTGCCAGGGCTCGTATCTGCCCGCTCGTTTCCACACCACCCCGTTGTCCTGCAATCCGCCCGCAATCACGCCGTCGGGGCGGGCCGCGAACGATGACCCGCTGCCCTCCTGGTTGCTGCGTGGCGGGTTGCTGCCGAACTGCAAGGTGGGCAGGCGGGAGTTGAACAGACTGGTGTACGTGCCGCCGAGGTCGTCGGTCGTGACGACTCCGCCGTCGCTGGCCACGAGGTACCGACGGCCGTCCGCCTGCTCGGTGTCGAAGCGCATCGCGTGGACGTCGGAGTGCAGATGCGCGTTGCTCCCCGGGTCGTCGTTGGCGCGCAGGGTCCAGGTTTGCCCGCCGTCCTCGGTGAGATAGATGCCTGCCTTGCGCCAGCCCAGGAGGGCCACATCGGCATTGACGGGCGAGGCGGCGAGCGCGTTGTTCCAGCCACCTTGGTTGCCCGCGGATTGCAGCAGATCCCTTCCGGGGTCGCCGGTGAGGGTGTTGGCGCAGGCGTTCCACGTGCGGCCGCCGTCGTTGGAGCGAAGAACTGCCAGGAGCCACTCGTCCCGGCCGGCGGTGCGTGAGGTGGCCGCGTACATGCGGTTCCGGTCGGCGGGGGAGGACGTCAGGATCGTGGTGCGCATGTCCGTGGGGACGATTCCGTTGACCGTGGCCGTCGCGGCGAGCTGCAGTCCGCCTGCCGCGGTGAAGGCGAGCACGGAGATCGCGCCGCCCCTGGCGGCGGCGCAGATGGTCTGGTTGGGGCCCAGGGCGAGCCCCTGGAAGTCGCCTGGCAGTCCCACGGGCGTCCAGGCCCACGGCCCGAGCGGGGTCGCGGGCCAGGGGCTCCAGAAGACGTCCTGGTTGGCCGCGACCACCACGATGTCGGCGCCCGGCATGTATTCGGCGGCATGGATCCTGGCGACGCCCGGCGGCATGGTGATGGGCAGCCAGGCCAGGCGGGCGAAGAGGTGGCCCCAGTGGGTGGCGTACGCGCCGTCTCCGAGCGCCAGGATCTCGTCCGGACGTGGGCCTTGGACCAGACAGTTCACGTTCGGCTGGGACCAGAGGTTGCTGACACAGACCGCGCCTCCGGTGGAGAGCACCAGCCACACGCCGCCGGTGTGCGCGGCCACCAGTGCGGCGCCGCCGTTCAGCGGCAGCACGTCGTGCGCATGACCGGCGTGGAAGGCCTCGTCGCGGCGGGCGATTCCGGTGAGGGCGGACAGGCGCCAACGGAACGACGTATCGAGTTTCCACTTCCCGAACGTCAGGGCGTCCTCGAACCCTTTGCGCTGCAGCAGATCGTGGGCGAGAGCGAGTCTTCGTTCCGGGCCGGGCGGAAAGGGCGGAGCAGGTGCAGCGTCGGGCTTGTCAGCGTCTTCGGCACGCACACCCATGAGAGACCTCAGATCGTCCGTTGCTGAAGCGGTGGCTGCCTGATCTTCTGGACCACCCGCAATCCAACGGGTGGGACCACCCGCATTCTCGCGCGTATGAGCTCAGGCCGGCGCAGCCCTGCGCCGTTCCGCGCGCGCGACCAGTCCGAACACGCAGGCCGCCACAGCGAACAGGACGACCAGCGCCGATTCGAGACTTCCGTTGCCGCCGTCCGGATCCACCCCGAAGAGCAGTTCGATCCATTCGCGGGTGAAGGCGGTCATGATCGCAAGAATGGCGCTCAGCCCGGCACATGCCGTCTCGGCCCAGAAACGGGCGCGCACCTTCTGTCTTTCCGGCATTGGCCTTCCCCCGGATTGCCGGCCTGTGGAGACGACACTCACTGTGGGGCGAGGGGACATTCGGCGTCAATACGTCAACTGGTGCCCAATTTTCGCGATTCCCGTACATGATCTCGGTTGCCACAGGAGGGCAGGCGGGCAGCGGTCACATCTGGACCGCGGCCTCCGTGGGATGCCCGGTGGGCACACCCCGGCGGTACAGGGCCAGGGTGACCACGAAGCCGACCGCGAAGAACGGGGCCGACCACCAGTACGCCGTCGAGTAGCTCTCCAAAGGGGCCTGGGCCTGGACCTGGGGCGTGGGCTGCTTGCCGACGAGGTAGTTGGTGGCGGCGCCTGTCGCGAGCGTGTTGAGGAGCGCGATGCCGATCGAACCACCCACCTGCGGGGATGCCGGCTGTGGCCAGGTTCATCGCGGTGGAGAAACAGATGCAGACCAGGGCTTGCCCGCAGATGCTGACGCCGCGCAGCGAAGCGGCCCGGGTTATCGAGGTAGCTGGAAGACCGTGTACGAGCGGCACAGACGTTGGTCGGCGGACGGCACGTGGGACAAGGTCTTCGCGGCCGTACTGGTCGACGCCGACGCTGAAGGCCGCATCGACTGGTCGAGGCGCACGCACGCCTCCGGCAGCACTGATGGGGATCAGCGTTTTTGGCTGTGGCGGAAACTTCGTGACGGTCAGTTCTACTGAGCTTGAATTCGTGGTGTCGCAGTGAGTTATCCGGGCCCGAGGGGCTAGTCCGGTTTGTGTGAGGCAGCCGTCGAGGAGGGCGGGACGGTACTGGGTCTTGCGAAGGCCCTGGCGGACGGTGCGGATGAGGTGGTCTGGGCTGGTGAAGGAGACTTTAGTGGTGTAGCCGCGTCGCAGCAGCGACCAGACGCCTTCGACCGGGTTGAGCTCGGGTCTGTCAAGCCGCAAGGGCACTGGGTGGGGTTAGTTCGTAGTATCGCCCGTCGCGTAGGAGAGCCCAGAGGACGTTCACGCGGCGGCGGGCAAGGGTGATGACGGCCTGGGTGTGACGCTTGCCGTCAGCGCGTTTGCGGTCGTAGAACTGACGCGATTCATCGGAATGTCGGATGCTGAACAACGCCGAGATGTGGAAGCCACGTCATCGGCTATCGGGTGACAGCCACGCCCGGCACCCCTGGGTGGGTGAACCATACGAAGGGCTCACCACGTCCTGCAGAACAACGTAGGGATCGGGTGACTCCGCGAGTAGTAGGGCTTGGTCACCTTCATTTGTGGGTTGCGTGTCTACTGGTCCATGGGTGTCGTTGGTGTGGTGTGACACCTGAGGAGATGGCCTTGGTCCGGGAGGACTTGGAGGCCTTCACGGCGGAAATGTTCGATGGGTTCTTCCGTGCGGATCAGCGGCGGTGGGGACAGGTGTATGTGCGCGGGCTGCTGCTGGACGGGCGGCGCAAGTCGGTCGAACCGATGGCGGCCCGCCTGGGCGAGGACGGCAATCGGCAGGCACTGGCTCACTTCGTGACGACCAGCCCGTGGGACCCAGCCCATGTGCGGGCCCGTCTGGCCTGGAGGACGCAGGACGCGATCGGGCCGGATGCGTTGATCATCGATGACACCGGCTTCCTCAAGGACGGGGACGCTTCGGCGTGTGTGTCGCGGCAGTACACCGGTACCGCGGGCAAGGTCACCAACTGCCAGGTGGGCGTCTCCTTGCACCTAGCGCACGATCATGCCTCGGCCGCGGTGAACTGGCGGCTGTTCCTGCCCGCCTCCTGGGACCCCACGTCGCCGGAGGCGGACCGGGACAAGATCGCCCGCCGCGGCCGCTGCGGTATTCCCGCCCAGGTGGGGCATGTGGAGAAGTGGCAGCTGGCCCTGGACATGATCGACGAGACCCAGTCGTGGGGCATCGACATCCCGCTGGTCGTCGCGGACGCCGGATACGGTGATGCCGCCGCTTTCCGCCACGGCCTGGAAGAACGCAACCTGCCCTATGCGGTGGGCATTTCCTCCCGCCACACCGCCCACCCGGCCGACGCCCAGCCCGCTATGCCCGCCTATGCGGGCACCGGCCGACCACCGAAGATGCAGTACCCCGAACCTGTGCAGAGCATGAAGGACCTGGTCATCGCGGCCGGAAAGACGGCCGCGCGGCCGGTGTCCTGGCGGGAAGGGTCCCGACCAGGCAACAGCCGCAGCGGCTTCAAACGCATGTACTCGAGGTTCGTCGCTCTGCGCGTGCGGCCGGCCGGACGCGGCGTGCGCAAAGCCGGCGACAATCCAGAACTACCCGAACGCTGGCTGCTGGCCGAATGGCCGGCCGGCGAGAGCGAGCCGGTGCAGTTCTGGCTGTCGAACCTTCCCTCCGGGATGCCGCTGGCCACTTTGGTACGGCTGGCCAAGCTGCGCTGGCGCATCGAGCACGACTACCGGGAGATGAAACAGGCCCTGGGCCTGGCCCACTTCGAGGGCCGCACCTGGAACGGCTGGCACCACCACGTCACCCTCGTCTCCGCCGCCCACGCCTTCTGCACCCTGCGGCGATTGGCACAAGACCCAAAAGACACGGCGCAGGCCTGAGCCTCTACCAGGTCGTCCGCGAACTGCAGACCCTCCTCGCCACCTGGGCCGGCGCCTGCCCCACCTGCCACCGCGACATACCCGCACCCATACGAACCTGACCAAGCCCTAGTAGGACCGAAGCCCCATTGCTCCCACGGTCATACAGCCGAACATCCCACGCCTGCCGTCGTCCCGGTCATCTACGGAGGCTCGACGGTCGATGGCTCGTAGCTCTGCCTCGTCGGGCGACGGGATCAGCTTCCGGGGCGGCGCGTGTCGTTCCGCCCCGGGGCCGGGTATGTGTGTCGGCGCAAGGTCACTTATCGAGTGGTCGGAGTGGTCAGGGCCGGTAGAACGGCTCGCAATCGAGTGGGGACGCGCTGGCGTCGTCAAGGCACACGACGACGTACGCGGCCCCGCCGGGCACGTCTGCGGGGACTGACGGGAAGTCGTCGAGCGAATACGTCACGTCGCACTTGGTACTGGTGCTCCTGGCGCCGAGGAGGCTACCCGAGGCGTCGTACGTGCCGACCCACGCCCTGCGGCAGCCGACGGCCCGGAGTGCTCCGTCGACCCCGACCGACCGGTTGTACCAGGTCAGAGTGCCGCTGACGTAGCTGGCGCCATACGAGACGCCTGTGATGGGCGTGGTCGGGTACGCCGCGGTCTGCGCGCCCGCGGCCGGCGCTCCCAGTACGGTGGCCGCGGTCAGAACGGCGGCGCCGGCGGCGGTGGCGAGTCGGGTCTTCAAGTGGTCCTCCAGAACGGGACGAGTCGGTTGTCGCCTCACATCCTGGGCAGGTCGACCATCCGTTGCCCATCCTTTAAGCCACAGCTTAAAGGGGCTGCTGGGGGGTGGGTGCGGCAGTACCTCACACACCTCGGTGCGCTTGTTCGGTGGTGTGTGACAGGGGTGGCGCCGTTCATTCGCGGCGTCCTCACGCCGTCACGGTTGCGTCAGTGCGCCGGTCCACAGCAGGGCCAGCCCGAGCGGGGTGATGAGGTGGAGTACGGAGCCGCCGCGGCGGCTGGTGGTGATGAGGCCCGTGTCGCGCAGCACGGTCGCGTGCTGGCTGGCCGCGGCGGCCGTGACGTTGAGGCGGCGGGCCAGTTCGCTCGTCGTGCAGCCTTCCGTCGTCACTCGCAGGGCGGCGGCTCGGGTGCGGCCGAGCAGGGACTCCAGGTTCCGGACGGTCGCGCCGTCCGGCTCCGCCGCTCCGGTGCCGGTCAGTGGTCGGCGGAGGGCCGGTATGGTCAGGCGGGGTGGCTGAGCGGTGTCGAGCGGGTCCCACAGGAAACTCACCGGGTGCTTCGAGAAGACCGTGGGCGTGATGATGAGTCCCCGCCCCTGGAGGTGCACATCGACTCGGCGCGGGTAGGGGGCTTCGAGCGCCGGCGGACGCCAGCGGACCAGTGGTGCACAGATCGAGCGCAGCAGGAGATCGACGCCTCCCTCCAGCATGAGGTTCGCGCTACGGGTGGACAGCGCGACCAGTTCGGACCGTCCTCTGTCCCAGTAGGGCTCCACGGTCAGTCGGTGGCAGGCGCGCAGGGCCTTCGCCAGCTCCCGCAGCGCGTCACGGTCGCCCTCCGCCACCCGTCTGGCCCACGGCAGTTGTCCGGGACGGAAGTTGAGACACTCGATCTCGCGGCGTAGTTGGGACACCGGGGCATGCAGCAGATTGTCCACGGCGTGGTCCAGAGAGGGCACATCGCCCGTCAGGGCCAGCAGATCAAGTCCGGGACCGCGCGTCGGGACCAGGGATGTCAAGGGGAGTGTGTCGGCCCCCGCCCTGCCCGCGACCGCCGAGCGCCAAGTGCGGAGGTGCGTAGGCACCCGGTTGCCTCTCAGTAGCTCCAGGCTGTAGTAGACCTCGGCCGCGACGCCGATGGTCGCGGCCACCCGGGTCCTGGCGAGGTCTTCCGCAGTGAAGTGAACGCGTAACAACTGCCGGTCTCCTGCCGCCGAAGGGGAGTGCGTGAACGCCCCTCAGCCTGCCCCACCTCGTGCCGCCCAATCGGGCGTCGAGGCGCAGGACCCGTTCGTCGGCCTCGCGTTCGAGCCGGTGAACGCCAGCGGCCGTACTGGCGGATGTCGGGGGGCGTGCACTTCGACTTCGAGTACGACAGGCTGACCACGCGTCGCCGCAGGCATGCGCGGCAGCATCACGCACCCGACACCTGACCGGCGGCCACGCCGATGTCGCATACGGGCTCGTGCACGACGATGAGCATGGTGACGAGCTCAACGAGGGCATGGGGCAGGTCGAGTGCGGCAGGACAGGCGACCAACGAGGCTTCCTTGCGAGCGAGTTGTGGCGTGAGAACCTGCTCAACCGCCGGGGAGCCTCGTCCGTTCTCCCGAGCGCCCGCGCGGATCGCCGCATCACCCGATCAGGGGCCACGCGGGCAGAAGCGTGAAAGCCACACCCGACGCCCCTGGGCGGGTCGACCATACGAAGGGCTCACCACGTCCCGCCGGACATCCGGGCACACCACACTCATGACAACGGCCTTCGACTGGTTCTCCTCGTGACAGAGCACAGGATCAGACGCGGGCTGCCCTCATGCCCGGCGAATGCCAGGTCAGTGACCGCGTTCGGGACACCGTTCGAGGCCAGAAGAAAGAAAACGAGCTAAGGCAAGTGCACCACGGCGTAGTTCCCGGAGCCGCCGTAGTCGTGCGCTCCGCGGTCGAAGCAGACGCCCGGCACGCCGTCGTCAAACGCGAGCGACTGGCATCGGTTGCACCAACGCCAGTTCGCCTGCGTCCCAGGGGGGTTGCGCTCGTAGTAGAGGTAGTAGTCCCCACTTTCGACCGCGTCGTGGCCACCACCGTCATTGCAGGCGCCCGAGCCGTACCCAATGTAGAACAGGGCGCTGCATGCCCGGCACCATCGCCAGCCCACCTGGGTCCGCCCCACGAGGCTCGGCGCCTGCGGGCCGTGGAACGGCTCGTACTTGCCGCTGTGCGTGACGCGGTGGACGCCGCCTGCATTGCAGTCGCGGTTGAAGCCGGTGACGACTCCGACAGACATGCTGGTCGCAGCTGCGTCCGCGTAGATGAGGCCCTTGCACTTCTCGCACCAGCGCCACAGCGGCTGGGATTCTGCGTCGACCGGGATCGGTCCGTCGGCGGGGCGAGTCCAGACGATCTGGGTCCACCCCGACCAGCCGTGCGCCGAGCCGTAGCCCTCCACCTTGAGGTCGTAGGCGTGCTCCTGGGCGAGCGGGATGCTCAGCCTCGCAGCGGTCGCGCTGCCCGGCAGTTCCTGCTGGTTATGGACGCCCGGCGACACTGTCGCGTCCGACCAGCCGACCAGGATGTCCTGATATGGCTCGGGGTTCCACCACTCGATGTCGACATGGGCCTCGCCCCAGCCGGTCACACGCAGCGCCTCGGGCCGCCTGGTGCCACTCGATGCGGCCGCAGGTTGAAGGCAGCCTTGGACGATGGTGCCCGCCGCGTCCGGCTCGAAGCGGAGTAGCCCGGCCACGTATCCCGGCTTGCCGACGAGCGCGTCGACCACGATCACGCTGTCCATGGCCTCGATGGCCAACCGCCCCTGGCCGTCCGCTATAGCGGTCCAGCTCTCGGCCGGGACCTGGTCTTCATATTCGTAGTAGCCCTTGACGTGGACGGTCGCACCGTCGACGGGCCGGCCGCTAGCGCAATCGGTGATCTGAACGATGAAGGACCAGCTCATGATCGCCCCCACAGTCGAGTTCCGAAGCCCATGCCAAGAAGCCGGTGCGTACCGCCGCTGGCGCGTCCGGCCGGTGCCGATAAGAAACCACGCTGGGGGCGCGACTCCAAAGGATGAAAAGAAGCGCGATTGGTAGCAACGTCACGGACACGTCGCTACGTTGAGTCGCAGGTTAGCGCCAGCGCGGGCCTTCCGCAGCTGGAAAACTCCAGGAGTGCAACCTCTGGGACCTCCTTGGGAACCGGCGCACGTACCAGACGCTCATGCCCCCGGGGTGGGGGATCGCCGGGACTGGGGGCCTGTCTGAGCTGTCGTCAGGTGGTCCGGGCGATTTCGAGGAGCTCGTCCACGCTCTCCGCGCTCGCGCTGGCCGCCTTTGCTGACGTTTCCCCGATGCCCCGCAACTTCGGGAAGATCAGTGGCAATCTGCACCGCCCCACGCGCTACGGCCGACGCCTCCAGCGCGTCTTCTGCACCTCCGTGCTGTTCAGCTTCCGACGGTGCGACGAGTCCCGCCGGTTCTACAACCGCAAAGTGCGCCACGAGGCGCCACACCATCGAGTGGGGGTGAAAGACCTTCGCTGCCGGGCCGTCGCAGCGGCCCGGTAGAAGCCGGGGCAGCCTGACCTGGGAACGCGCCGCGGCCAGGGCCCGGTTGACGGTATTCTCGGTGAGGCTGAGTTCTTTCAGGGGCCTGCGTTTGAAGCCGGTACTCACCCAGGGGCCGCCGCCCTGGTAGGCGAGGTCGGCCAGGATGGGGACGCCCTGGCGCTCGCAGATGCGGATGATCCGGTGGGTGCGGGCAGCGGTCAGGTCGTGAGCCCGGCCGGGCAACGCGGGCGAGAGCAAAGGACGACGTCTGACGCGGCCCGCGCACCGGACCTCCGGGCCGCTCCGCCAGGAGTCGCCATCTCCCGGACCGGGGCCTACGGTTGAAGGAGCGGGGTTCCCCGTCGCGCCGGGCCGGATGATCTCCCTGCCGTGTCTCACAGGTCGCCATCACCTGGGGAAGCCTCGCGATCACCGACGGTCGTGGCCATCGTCGGCCTCCGACCGCAAGGAGGCGTCCGTACCGATGGACCCGAAGACACTTCTGGAGAAGGCGGCCCCGCAGCTGTGGCGCCTCGCCGACGACGCCGTCGACTCCCTGGCGAACCCGCTGGCCGGCCTCCAGCGCCTCGACGGGGAAGGCGAAGCCCTCCAGGGCAGGCTGCTGGAACCCCTCACGGACCTCCCCGACGGCCACGCACTCCTGGGGCTGCTCCGCGACATGCTCGGCGACGTCACCTCGGCCGCCGCGACCGTCCACGCCCACGGGTGGCAGCGGGCGCCCGGGTCGGCCAGGGGCCTGGCCCTCGTCCTCGGAACGACCGGCTCACGCGCCGTCCTCGCGATCACCCCCGGCCCGGACGGCCGGGGACCGACCCTCGACGTCGTCGTCAGTCCGGGCGCCGCATTCAACCACACGCTCGGCGACGCGGGCTCGGAGTGGCAGGTGACCCTCGACGTCCGGTCCCAGCAGGTCTGGAACGCGAGCTACTCACCCGGTTCCCCACCCGTCCCTCCCGTGGGCACCGCGACGATCACCGCCACCCGAAAGGGAGCGCTGACCGGCGGCCCCGCCGACGGGCCGCACGTCTCGACGGACGGCATAGCGGTGGGTGTGGCCGTCACACCCGGCGGGCCCCTCGTCGCCACCCTGGGAGTCACGGACTTCCAGGTCGCGGTGCTCCCGTCCGCGCTCGCCACCTTCCTGGGGGACGGCGGAGGCGCCACCACCGAGAAGACCGACATCCGGATCCATGCCAGCCGCGCCGACGGCCTCCGGTTCGCGGAGGGCGGTGTACGGCTGCAGCGTCCGGTGAACATCAGCCTGCCCGGCGTCACCACACGCCGGTTCGCCGTGGAACTCGACCACGACGAGAACGGACTGCTGCTGAGGCCCACCCTGTCCGCCCTCGCGAAACCACCCGTCCTGCCCCTCACCGCGGCCCTCGACGGCCTCGGTCTACAGGTGCCGGTCAGCCTGCTCGGCGACCGCATCGGGATCGACACCGACCGCCTTGATGCGGCCTTCCCCACGGGCATGGGCATCGGGCTCGAACTGGGCGCGGTCGGCGGCGGGGGCAGCGTCCAGGAGCGCGGCGGACCCGGTGGCGGCGCCTACGCGGGTGCCCTGGACATCGACCTCGGCTTCGTCCGGGTCCAGGCCTTCGGTCTGCTGCAACTCCCCGTCGACGGGCAGCAGCTGTCGTTCCTCGTCCTGCTCGGGGCGGAGTTCGGCTACCCGGGCATCCAGCTGGGCTTCGGCTTCGCCCTGGACGCGGTCGGCGGCCTCGTCGGCCTCAACCGGCGCGTGGACGAGAACCGGCTGCGGGACCTCGTCCTCGCGGGAAACGCCGACCGGATCCTCTTCCCCGGCAACGTCGTCGCCCGTGCCGACGAGATCGCGGGTTCCCTCGAAGCCTGCTTCCCCGTCGCCCGCGACAGGTTCGTCGTCGGCCCCATGCTCCGCATCACCTGGGGCGGACGCATCGTCAGCCTCTCGGCCGCCCTCGTCATGGACCTCCCGGCACCGGTGCGCACCTTGCTCCTGGGCCGGATCCTCATCGCCGTACCGGACCCCGTCCTGCCGCTCGTCCGGATCCAGGCCAACGTCTTCGGCACGATCGACCCCTCCGTACCGGCCGTCGAACTGCTCGCGACGCTGACCGGCTCCACGATCGTCGGCACCCCGGTCAGCGGTGAGTGCTACCTCCTCTTCCGCGGTGGCCGGGACGCGGCGTTCGTCCTCTCCGCCGGCGGATTCCATCCCCGCTTCGTCCGCCCCCCGGGCGTACCCGCCCTGCGCCGGCTCGCCATGGAGCTCGGCGGTCCCGTCATCCGCCTGCGGGCCGAGGCATACCTGGCGCTGACCTCCAACTCCCTGCAGTTCGGCGCACAGCTCAGCCTGGACGCGACGATCGCTGGATGCGGCGTCGAGGGGTACCTCGGTCTCGACGCCCTCTTCGTGTGGGAGCCCACCCTCTCCTTTGCCGTGCACATCTTCGCCGGCGTCGCCGTGCTCGCCTTCGGAGAGCGGCTGGCCAGCGTCGGGCTCGACTTCACCCTGGAGGGACCCGCTCCCTGGCACGCCTTCGGCACGGGCAGCATCTCCGTCCTCTTCTGGGACGTCTCGCTCGACTTCGACGAACGGTGGGGCGACGCCCGGGCGATCGAGCAGAAGGCCGAGGACATCCTTCCGCTCCTGCGGGAGGCGCTGGCCAGGCCCGACGCGTGGACGGCCGAGCCCCCGGCCGCCCAGAGGTCCGGCGTCCGCTTCACCGAAGCGGCGAACGCCGCGCTGGCCAAGGGCGATGTGGCCATGCCCGACGCGACCTTCCGGCTCAGCCAGCGGATCGTCCCGCTGGAGACCCTCGTCCAGCGCTTCCACCGGCTCGGCGTCCCCGCGCAGTCGTGGCGGCTCGAACCGGTGGAGCGGACCTCCGGGACACCGCTTCCCACGTTCGGACCGGCCACCGAACGGTTCGTACCCGGTGAGTACTTCGCGCTGACCGACGAGCAGCAGCTCACGAGCGACGCCTTCATGGACCTGCCGAGCGGCGTACGACTGGCCGGCAGCGACGTCCGGCCCGGTGAACGGCACCTCGTCGACGACAGCTACGAGACCGGATACGAGGTCGAATCCGCATGGTTCACCGGCTTCGCGGTCCCGGCCAACGGCAAGCCCCTGCCCGGCACGGGCCTGTTCACCCTCGAGAGCTTCGCCCGACCGGTGGGCGCCGCCGAGCGGGCCGACCGCTGGCGGGCGGCCCAGCGGCCGATCGGGACGACACGAGTGGAGATCCACACATGAGCCGACGCTGGTTCCTCGCATCCGTCACGCTCGGCGCCGCCGCCGACGCAGCCTCGGTGAAGGACGCACGGCCGCTCTTCACCCCCGCCGCCAAGATCACCAGAACGGTCGACGGCGGCCCCGCCGAGACGTTCCCCGACCCCCCGGGCCCCAGCCTCCAGCTCCTCGGCCCCGGCGACGCCCTTGGCTTCGACCGGTCGGTCGTCGTGCGCAGCGAGCCGCCCGACGGTGCGACGGACGCGGTGCCCGAGTACTTCGCCCACATCGAGTTCTCGGACGCGAGCCTCCCCTGGCTGCTCAGCCTCCCTGCGGCGAGCCGGCTGCCCTGGCTGACGCTGCTCGTGCTCCGCGACGACGAGGGCGACCTGGCACCCGGGACCCTCACGCACGTCGTCACGGCGCCGGGCAGCGCCCTGCCCGACCTGGCCGAGTCGTGGGCATGGGCGCACGTGGAGGCCCGGGTAGAGGACGGCGAGGCACCGCAGGACGCCGTCGCCCGCGACGTACGCAGCGGTGTGGACGACGTGGTCGCCCGACTCGTCTGTCCACGCAGACTGGACCCGGAACGTGACTGGCTGGCCTGCGTGGTCCCCACCACGAAGGCCGGCCGCGCCGCCGGACTCGGCGAACCTCCGCCCCCGGACGGCGCCGCGGCGGCCTGGACACCCGGCCAGAGCCAGATCACGCTGCCCGTCTACCACGCCTGGCGGTTCCGCACCGGCAAGGAGGGCTCCTCCTTTGAGGACCTCGCCCGCCGGATCAAGCCCGTGCGCACGGACAGGCTGAAGGGACTCGGCTTCGGCTCCCGCACCGTCGACGTGCGCCACCCGTGGCCGCACGAGGACCTCCTCAAGGGCATCGCCCCCGACGAGGTCACCGTCCCCGTCCACGGGGCCCTCACCCTCCCCGGCACCGACACCGCGGACGAGGAGTGGACCCATCGGCCCAGCATGGACAAGTTCCGCGAACTCGTCACTGACCACCTCGACGCCCCCGCTTCACGGAGGCTGCCCGACCACGTCGGCTCCCCGCCCGACCGGGACGAGAAGGCGGTGGCGGCGCCCCTCTACGGCAGCCACCACAGCGGCGTGCAGACGGTGCCGCCCGGCGGCTGGATGAGACAGCTGAACACCCAGGTGAAATACCGGATCGCCGCGGCGATCGGAGCCCGGTACGTCCAACTGGAACAGGAGTTCCTGATGGCGCGGGCCTGGGAGCAGATCGGGCAGGCCGACGAGGCGAACCAGGCCCTCGCGGCCGGAGAGCTCGCGGCGGCGGCCGCCGAGGCCGCGCAGGCCAAGCACCTCGGCACGATGAAGACGGCCGCCCTGACGGAGCTCGCCACGCTGTACCGCGACGGCATGGAGCAGCCGGACGGAACCGTCCCGGTGCAGGCCGTCCTCGCCCCCTCCGCCGTTCCGCGGGGCGCGGCGTCCACGGCGTTCGTCCGGCTCACCCGGCCCGGCGGCGCCCTCCGCCGCCGCACCGGGCGGACGACTGCCGAACTGGACGCCGGCGGCGCGATGCCGACCTCGGCCTTCCTCAGCGAGGCGATGGACGCCCCCAAGACCAGCCTGCCGGTCACCTGGCTCGCCGGAGTGAGGCCGGAGGCACTCCCCGCGGCCACCGGGACGGTGCAGGGGCCGCTGACGCGGCAGACCGTCTTCGGAGACCCGGCGGCCGCGTTCTCGACCAGGACGCTCGGCCACCTCATCTTCACGATGTGGATGGTGTGCGTCGACTTCATCGAACCGGGCGAGGGCCCGCTGGCGATGTTCCCGGAGTTCGGAAACCCCCGGGACAGACTCAAGGCCATCTTCGATCAGGCGACCCACGCCGCGGTCGACCGCAGCCCGCGCGAGACGCACCGGACCGTGCTCGTACGGGGAGCCCGCCGATTGATCGGCGCGGACGAGTCCTCGGCCCTCCTCGCCGACACCGGCCTCGGCATGACCGGCGGCGAGTTCGTGGGCCGCATCCGCAGTCGGGTCCGCCCCATGCCACGGACCATGGACCACATGACGACGCTCCTCGGCGGGGCGGTGATGTCCGGCCGCACCGCCGACGACCCGCGTCCGCTGCGCCCCCTCATGCGGCACCCGGAGTTCGGCTTCCCCATCGCCGCCGAACTCCTCGCCCGCTGGCCGGAATGGGCTGTCCCGGGGATCACGAACTTCCCGGACGACCGCTCGGCCCTGCTCGAACCCAATCCGGCCTTCGTGGAGGCCCTCCTCGTCGGACTCAACCAGGAGTTCAACCGGGAGCTGCGCTGGCGGGAGTACCCGACGGACGAGGCGGGCACTCCGTTCTCGCGGTTCTGGCCCCCCGGAGGCGCGGCCCCCGGCTACGGCGAGATCGCCCGATGGCGGCCCGACGACAAGCTCGGCGACCACGACCCGAGCGCCGACTCCAAGCTCCTGGTCCTCCTGATCCGCGCTGAGGTGCTGCGCCGCTATCCGGGCACCATCGTGCTCGCCGCGAAATCCGTCAACCGGACGGTGGAGGGCGCCGGGGTCACATGGCAGGAGCCGAGGTTCGTCCTGCCCGTGGACGAGCGGACCAATCTCTACGGCTTCGAGGGCCTGACCGTGGCCCAGGCCGCCGCCGAACACTGGATGTTCGTGGTGCGCGAACCCATGCGCGCGGCCCAGTTCGGCTTCGACAAGCGGACCGACGCCTCGCCGCCGTTCGTCTCCTGGCCCGACCTGACGTGGGACGAGGTGCCGCAGGTGAACGGCTTCGTCGTCCCGCGCGTCGTCGGCGGCCTGCCGCCGACGATCGCCGCTCCGCTCGACCCTCCCCGGTGGGAGGGGCTCGACGCCGCCGACTTCGCGCGGATCCTGTTTCAGCGACCGTTCCAGGTGGCGTTCTCGGCGAAGACGATGCTGACGGGGTGAGGGGCCGACAGGCCTGATCCACCTACGGTACGGCGCTGATCCACGGCTCCCCGGGGAGCCGTGGATCAGCGCCGTACCGTAGGTGCGGCCTATGGCCACGTCTCCGACGGCCGCACGATGTCGAAGTGCAGACCGCTGGAGCTCTCGCCGCCGCCGGGGTTCTTCTCGCGCCGCACCCATACGTGCCAGGAACCGTCGAACCACCGCGCGAGCACGGGCCGCCGAACGACCAGGGCACCCTCGCGCGGCACCTCCTCCTCGTGCACCCAGTGGTCCGGGCGCAGGAGTTGGCCGCGCGGCTTCGACTCCGCGCCCGGCTGCAGCAACGGCACCAGCGCGAACCGGATCGCCTGTGCGCTGAGCGCGTGAGGCACGAGCGGGAGCCAGTAGTCCGGGACGACGGTCTGGACGGCGTACGAACCGATGTCGTTGTGCGGCGGCCCCTCCGGGGCGATGCGCAGCCAGCGCTCCCTGCGGTCGACGAGTTCGCCGGCGAGCGTGACCGTCTTCTCGATCGCCCAGGCGAGGTTGGCGAGTTCGTCGCGCGCGAGCGCCACGGACTCCAGGGACTCGCCGACGGCCCCCCGCCCCGACGGCATCATCAGCAGTCCGTCGTCGGAACCGGTGATGGTGAACAGGTTCCACCGGGGATCGCCGCGCCCCGCCCGTTCGACGGTGTGGGTGCCGTTGAAGGAGTCGGTGACCACGATGCTGTCGAGCGTGGTGATCGAGCCGACCGGGACCTCCAGGGGGAACAGGAACCAGTCGTTCCCGTAGACCTCGGCGAACGAGATCAACAGCAGTCGGCCGGTGTCCAGGCTCGACACGTCCGTCGCGCCCAGGTTGATCTGCGCGTCCTCCATCTCCCAGAAGCGGTCCGCCGGTATCCCGCCGAAGCGCACGGTCGACGGGACTACCTCCTGGGTGAAGTTCCGTACGGGGGCCGCGGGCGCGGGCGTCGCCGACGGGTCGACGTCGACGCTGTACCAGTCCAGGCCGTCGCCGAGGTACTCCTCGGCGTGCAGGACGCGGTCGCCGAAGGAGAAGTCCGAGCGGTACTCGAAGCGGTGCGGGTCGAACGCGTCCGTCCCGGGCGTCTCCGGAGGGGCGACGCCGCGCCACCAGTCGAGCCAGCGCTCCCCGACGTCCGCCAGGCCCGAGACCCGCAGCCCGCCGCCGGCCAGGTCCTCGGCCAGAGCGCGGGCGTCGGGCACCCGGGGCGCGAGCAGGGCGACCAGGCTCGTGGTCCCGTCGGGCACCGGATCGAAGCGGTACTCGGCGAGCACCTGGGGCAGCTTCGCCGACTGCCCCGCCTCGTGCACCAGCCGTACGAAACGCGCCCCTCCCTCGACCCGGAGGTACTCGTCGGGCACCGTGCCGTCCTCCGACTCGACCACCGCGTCGAGCGGGCCCGCCGCCGGGTCGTACGGCACCCAGGAGGCGACCACCGCAGGGTCGTCGCTCACCGTCGGGCGCCACGCCGAGACGAGGGTGCTGTGCCCCTCGATCCGCGCGAGGACGGGTGATCCGGCGTCCTGGCCGGCGAACTCGCCGAACTGCCACTGGCGGGCGAGGGCCCAGGCGGGATCATGCACCCGCGCCGAGATCCCGGAGGCCACCTCGTTCGTACGGGACAGGGGCTCCAGCCGGAACCTGGAGGCTCCGCTGTGCTCGAAGGTCCTGCGGGGCATCGGTTACTCCTCTGCCAGCTCGATCCAGTGGTCCCGGATCATCGTTGCGAGGGCCGTCGTCCCGAACTCTCCCACTCGCAGCCCGGGGAGCACGTCGGTGAGCAGGGGCAGGTCGGCCAGGTCGACGGCGCGCATCTTGGCGAGCTCCAGGGTGTCGCGCAGCACCAGCGCGAGGCCGTCCGCCGTCCAGCCGCGCACCGGATGGGGCGGTACGGCGACGAGGACCGCGTGCGGCGCCTTGGCGTCGGGACGGTCGAAGTGGAACGAGACCCCGGTCAGCTCCGACTCGGCGGGGACGCCGTCGGCCCTCGTCCGGTTCGCGGCCAGGGCGTCCGCTCCCGGCAGCACCTCGACCCACTCGTCGCACACGATGCCGGTGAGCCGCTCGGAGCCGCTCGGGGCGACCGGCGCGTGGCACACCAGATGGCGTCGTGCCGACGGGCGTTCGAGCGGTTCGAAGGAGCCGCCGATCCACGCGCCGCCCGCGGGCGACTGCGAGGAGGTGAGACGGCTCGGGCGGCCGGCGCGCGCCTCAGCGAGCAGCAGCGTCTCGTGCCAGGTCCGCACGGTCGGCCGGACCGCACCGAAGCGGCGCACCCAGTCGGCCACGGCCGTGCCGGTCACGCCGGGAGCCGGCGCCGGCAGGGACACCCCGGGAAGGGGCGGTGCGAGCGGCAGACCGCTGCCGAGGAACTCCGCGAGCACGCGCGTGACCTCGTTCAGCCAGCCGGGGCCCGATGCGTCCCCGGCCAGCTCGGCCAGGCGCGCGGGGTCGCCGTCGATTCCCAGCGCCCCGCGCCGCTCGGCGTCGGAGACCGCGGCGACGAAACCGGCGACCCGTACGCGTACGTTCTCGACGTCCGGCGCCGGCAGCGGGTCCTGCTCGTCGAGCACATGGGCCGGCAGCAGTGGTCCCGCGCCGACCAGGAGGCCCTGGACACGGCCGGTGACCGCGCGCAGTCCGTCCCACCCGGTACGGATGGAGACCGCCGCCCCCGGCACTCCCGCCAGTTCCCCGATCCTCCGGTGCAGTCTGCGGTGCGCGCTTCCCGCCACGTCGAGCACCAGACCGAGCGCGCTGAATCCGACCTCGTCCAGGGTGACGTCGAAGGGCCGCGGCGCCTCCTCCCCGGCTCTGACCGTCCCGGCAAGACGCCACCCGGCCGCGGGGCCGAGGAGATGGGCCACCCACGCGTCCACCCTTGGTTCGAGCGCGGAGAAAGCGTCCGTACCCCAGCCGGCGGGCCGTGAGGACGGGGGAGGCAGCACGGCCGCGATCCGGTGCGTGACGGCCCGGCCGCGCTGCGGGGTGCGCAGGAGGTCGAACCGGTCCGGCACGTGCTGACCCGCGCCCAGCGAGTCCGCGGAGAGACCTGCCCGCAGCGGGTTGCCGCCGACGAGCTGGTGGACGCTCTCGGCCAGGAGCAGGTCGCTCACCGCGTCGAGGGCGTCCACCAGCTCGTCGAGGGCGGGCCGGACCCGGGGATCGGCCGGGGGAAGGCCGTGGCCAGCCAGCACCGTGTCGACGGTGCCGGCCGAGACCGCCCGCGCGAGGGCGATGCCGTCGACGACGTTCCGCGCGGCGATCGCCTCGGCGCTGCGCTCCCAGAGCTCCGGCTCGGGTTCGCCCGCCGTGGGCTCGTGCGCGACGGGGGCCGGGAAGGCCCGGCGGAACGGGGCCTTCTGCACGTCCAGACCCGCGTCGTGGAGCGCGCGCTCGAAGCGGTACCCGAGGAGGGTGCCCAGGCTCTGACCGCGCCTGACCCCGCCCAGCAGCCAGCGGGCGATCCGGGCACGACGCGAGGTCAGGTCGACGGCCAGTGGAGAGGTCGCCTCCGCGGCGTCCGGGGACCCCGCGTCGCGATGCGCGAGGAACCCGGACCGCAACACGGCTGCGGTCGCCGCGTGGTGGAGGGAGGGGGCGTGGATGAAGCCGTCCGACGGCCGTGCCGAACCCTTATACAGGTTCTCCACCCAGCCGTATCCGCCGAGACGAATCCCCGACGTGCCCGCCGCCCGGGTCTCGCTCAGCCTCTTGGCGGCCAGGGACGTAGCCCACGCGTCCCACCGGTGCGAGCAGACGTCGAACAACTCGAAGGCGAGCGGCAGGAACCCGTCCGCCGGCACGCCCGCGAGCGCGTGCAGGCCGTTGATCAGCACACCCGCCGACGGGAGCGCCTCACGCGCGCGCTCCAGGACCGCGGCCGCGCCCGCGCTGCCCGCCCCCTCCTGCAGCCGCTTGCGGATCGCGAGGTCCACGGCGTTCGGGATGTCGAACGCGAGGTCGAACCCGTCGCCGATGAAGCCGTCGACGTTGGTGAGGAAGACGTCCCTGCCGTCGCCGTTCACCATCAGCGGTACGAGGTCGGTGGCCGTGGTGGCGGTACCGAAGCGGAAGTGCCCGAAGATCGTCGGAAGCCGGTCGGGGGAAGGCTCCCCGGTACTCGTCATCGGCCAGCGCGCCAGGAACTGCTCCTGCGTCAGCTCGCCACGGAGGAACGCCACGGCGTCGGCGAGCCGGCGCCGGCTGTCCTCGAACAGGACGCCGTACTTGGCCGCGTTCGGCGCGAGGCGCTGCGGCACGAAGGCGTAGTTCGGTTCGGTCGTGTTCGAGGTCCAGGCGATGTTGCTGATCTCGTCCGACGGAATCGTCCAGCGAAGTCCCGAACGGACGCCGGAGAGCGCGATGGCCGGGCTCGGTGCCCGCAGGTGGATCTTGTCGAACTTCTCCCGCCCGCCCCTCGCCGTGGTCTCGCGCCGGATCACCAGGTCGTTCGAGACGGGAAGCCGGCTGAGGATGTCCGCGGCCAGCCAGTCGGCCGGCGTCCCGTCGGTCACCCTCGGGACCCACCCCGGTGTGAGCGCGGCCCGCCAGTGGTGCCGCAGCCGCTGCAGCCAGGGGAGCAGCAGTCCGTCGACGCCGTCGTCCCGGTCCGGCACCCACTCGTCGAGCGCCGTCACCGGGAGGAGCCCGTAAGGCTGGCGTCCGACGCGCACCGTCGGCAGCGGGCCCCGGCTGCGGACGTGCTCCGCCAGGTGGTTCCTGACCCTCACCCACAGCTCGTGGGCGGCCCGGCGCTCGGCATCCGGCCGCGACACACCCGAGTCGGGCGTGATCGCCTCGATCTGCATCTCGTACAGCACCGTCCACCAGCTCAGCAGCGACAGCGCGGCGACCGGCCCGTCGCCGTCGTGCGCGGCTCCCGCGCATTCGGCGAGGAAGCCGGCGTCGCTCAGCCCCAGCGCGCGGGCGAGGCGGGAGGCGTCGGTGCGGTCCGCCAGGACCGGGGGAGGGCCCGGAGGCATCGGGGTGGGACGCGAGGACCAGGCGGACGTGGTCTCGGGCGTGTTGTTCGTCGGGGTCCCCGGGGCGAGGAAGCCGAGTCCGTCGCCGAACGCGTGCCCGCGGAGGCACCGCCGCAGCTCGGCCGCCCCGTCCTCGGGCGACAGATCGCTCACCCCGATGACGAAGAGCTCGTCGAGATGGTCGAACTCCGCCGGCAGCGTCAGTACGGTGCCCATCCCGGCGGCCAGAGCCGCATCGAAGTCGATGGCCCATTCCGCGTGTTCGTGATCCGGCGCGGACTCGTCGGCCGCGAGCAGGCCGAGCGGCAGCGGGTCGGGAATGTCGGCTCCCGTCCTGTCGACAGCCACCCTCCCGTCGACCAGCCCCAGGAAGCGCCAGCGGGCGGGCAGCGTCGTCACCCGAGGCGCGCGCCGCCGCCGGGGCTCACGCAACCCCGGCGCGGGCGCGCCCGGCCGCGCGGCCCGGGTCGCCCAGGCGGCCCTCGGCGCGCTGACCTTACGGAGGAGCTCCTGCCAGGCATGCTCGCCGGGGTCGGCCCAGTAGGCGCGCGCCGCCTCCAGCTCGACAGGGGTCAGCGCCGGGTCGAACGCGTCGATGTGGATGTCGTCGGGATACACACGCACCTTGATCGCGCGGCCGTCGTCCGTCCACTTGGTCTCGATGCGTACGGGCAACAGGGCGATGGGTGCCGTGTTGTCGGAGGTGAAGAGCGGCTCCTCCCCGTCGAGAGCGGCGGTCAGCCGCAGGTCGGCGGCGGTGTACTCGGCCCGGAAACCGTCGAGTTCCGTCACCAGGCGCTGCTGCTTCTCCTCGGCGGAGCGCACGATGCTACGCCGGGAACGTTCGAAGGGTTGTTCCGGAGTCGCGTTCCATGCGTGGATCCGGTCGAGCGTGACCGCCCGCGCGTCCACATCGGCCTGCTTGGCGTCACGCTGCAGCCGTGCCTCGTCCAGGGCCCGACGCAAGGCGAAGGGGTTCTCCCGGGGAACGGCGGCACCGGACAGGAAGATGAGCAGCCCCTCAGGCCCGGCCGCGATGACCACCGTGCCGTCCGTCCCGACACTGAACAGCACCTGGACACCCGCCACCCCGACGCCGGTCATGCTGTACTGCGCCGACGGGATCAGGGTCAGCTCGTGGGCACTGGCCCGGGACAGAGCACCCGCGGTCCACCCCAGCAGCTCCGGCATGAGGTCATGAGCCAGAGCCCGCCCGTCGACCGTGATCCGGTACCCGTGCAGGGTCAGCGTGCGCCAGGAGACCGTCGCGAAGCCGTGGAACCGGGGAGCGACGGTGATCTGTCCGTCGACGGTGAGGGCGTAGTGGAGGTCGGCCAGGCCTCTGGCGAGGATGAACATGTAGGTCTGGCTGGGGATGAGGGTGAGTTCGTGGGTGGTGGCGCGGGGTAGGGGGCCCGCTGTCCAGCCGAGGAGTTCGGGTGTGAGGTCGTGGGACAGCGCGCGGGCGTTGATGGTGACTTTGAACCCGCGGATGGTGAGGGTGCGACCGTTGGCCTCGGCGAACGCGGTGAACTGGGCAGGCAGGTCGACGACTCCGGCGCGTGTGAGGGCGTAGTGGAGGTCGGCCAGGCCTCTGGCGAGGATGAACATGTAGGTCTGGCTGGGGATGAGGGTGAGTTCGTGGGTGGTGGCGCGAGGAAGGGCGCCTGTGGTCCGGCCCAGGAGTTCGGGTGTGAGGTCGTGGGACAGCGCGCGGGCGTCGATGGTCACTTTGAACCCGCGGATGGTGAGGGTGCGGTCCGTGACCTCGGTGTATCCGGCGTGCTCGGGCGGGATGGTCACCCGTCCGTCGGGGGCCACCCCGAACCGTAGATCCGCGACGCCCCGGGCCAGGACGAACAAGTAGCCCTGAGCGGGTATCAGGACCAGTTCATGAGCAGCGGAGCGCGTGAGCACCGTGTTGTTGCCGTTGAGGAACGGCCGAAGATCGTGGGAGAGCGCCCGCGCGTCAATGGTGACCTTGAATCCTTGGATGGTGAGGAGGGGGGTGCCGTCGGGTGTGGTGCTGGTGGTGGCGCATTGGGCGGTTGTGGAGGTGGTGGTGATGGTGCCGTCGGGGTTGAGGTTGAAGGCGGGGACGGCGACGCGGGGGCCGGGGACGAAGCCGTATCCCTGGGCGGGGATGAGGACGAGTTCGTTGATGTTGGTGCGCGGGAGCTGTTGGGAGTTGCCGTTCAGGAAGACCTCGAGGTCGCTGGAGAGGGCTTGGCCGTCTATGGCGACCTTGAATCCTTGGATGGTGAGGAGGGGGGTGCCGTCGGGTGTGGTGCTGGTGGTGGCGCATTGGGCGGTTGTGGAGGTGGTGGTGATGGTGCCGTCGGGGTTGAGGTTGAAGGCGGGGACGGCGACGCGGGGGCCGGGGACGAAGCCGTATCCCTGGGCGGGGATGAGGACGAGTTCGTTGATGTTGGTGCGCGGGAGCTGTTGGGAGTTGCCGTTCAGGAAGACCTCGAGGTCGCTGGAGAGGGCTTGGCCGTCTATGGCGACCTTGAATCCTTGGATGGTGAGGAGGGGGGTGCCGTCGGGTGTGGTGCTGGTGGTGGCGCATTGGGCGGTTGTGGAGGTGGTGGTGATGGTGCCGTCGGGGTTGAGGTTGAAGGCGGGGACGGCGACGCGGGGGCCGGGGACGAAGCCGTATCCCTGGGCGGGGATGAGGACGAGTTCGTTGATGTTGGTGCGCGGGAGCTGTTGGGAGTTGCCGTTCAGGAAGACCTCGAGGTCGCTGGAGAGGGCTTGGCCGTCGATCGCGACCTTGAACCCACGAATCGTCACGACCGGCGTGCCGTCCGCTGACGTACCCACCGAGCCGCACCGTGTCGCTGTTTCGGTCAGGCGCACCGCCCCGCTCACGTCCACGTCGAACAGCGGCACCACGACCCGTGGCCCGGGGACGAATCCGTAACTCCCGGCCGGCAGCAGTCTCAGCTCGTGGCTCGTGCCCCGCTCCAACCGCGCCGAGCTGCCGTGGAGAAAGGCCTCCAAGTCATGGGAGAGGGTGCGCCCGTCGAGCGTGACGGGGAAGCCGCGCAGCACGAGTGAGGAAGTTCCGCGCCCCCCGAGGAAGGCGTCGTGGGCCGCGTCGAAGTCCACCAACCCCTCCTGCGTGACACGGAATTCGAAACTCGCCGGTCGGCCGGGGATCTGCTCGATTCCGTAGATGCCCGGGTCGAGCGACACCGCCGGAGCCGTCGCCCCGTCCACGAGATCCGGACTGTGCCCTGAGACGGAGAACTTGGTGAAGGTGAGACCACTGCTGTCGATTCTGATCTCGGCCATGTCGTTTCCCTGGTGGCTCTGACCGTCCGGAGCGACGTTCCGGCACCTCCGTGCGTGCCGGAGGAACCGAGTAGGGGTCCGGGCTCATGGATTCGGGGTTCAGGAGTCGACGTCGCGGCTCTTCACTCGCGGTCGTCGCACCCGCGTCACAGCTCTGTGCCCGGCCTCACGAGGCCGAGGCGGTGAGGGGGCCGACGGCGTGCGTCGATCTGCTCACGTCTCCGAATTCCAGCATGTCACGGGTGCGGCGGGCCGCAACACGATCGCCGTCGGCGCCTCCGCCTCGGCATCAGCGGTAGGCCTCGGCATCAGTAGTAGAACGTGCACGCGGTGTTGGAGTCGGGAGGCAGCTCCGCACACGCGTGGGCCCTGAGGTCCTTGTCGTTCACCATCAGCGTGTACACGCTGTTCTCGTCCCCCGGCCTGACCGTGATGATCCGTTTGGCAACGGTGTTGCCGTCGTCGTCCTCGGCCCGCACCCACGCCTTGTCGCCCGGCTTCCCGAACCAGAGCTGTGCCCAGGCGGCCCTGCACTCCGCGCTGTACCGCAGGCGGATGATGCGACCCTCGACCGTGGCGTCGTCGATCGTCACGGCGTCGTCGACGCAATGGGTCGCGATGGGATCGAGGCCGTCACACGTGGTGGCGAAGCACGTCACCGGCGCTCGCGCCGGAGGCTTCGATGTCGCCTCCGGCGGCGCGGAATGCGCGGGGGTGGAGAGGACCGAGGTGGCCGCCGCTGTGATCAGTACAGCGGCGAGTGCCCCCGCCGGACGGCGTGTGCTCATCATGAGGAGGTTCCTTCCGGAGCGGCGGTTCGGGCACGGGCTGTCAACTCCCGTGATTCCAGAACACACCTGCCGACATGGGCCCGGCAACCGGTGGCATGGCGACGGTAGTTGAACAGGCACACGCTGCTCGGGAGTCGCGCTGCGGCCCGCAGGGCGGTGTACTTACCATGGAATGGACCCATTGGGAAGCGAGCGGGAGCGATGCCATGGACCTGCTGCCGATCGAGATCAAGGTCAATGTCGAGGGCGACGTCGAAGCGGCTCTGTCGGCCCTCCGCGGGACGGGAGGTGCGCTGATCACGCGCCGGATCTGGTTCGCCGAGGACCGGGCCGGTGTCGCGGAGGGCCGGGTGCCCCTGCTGGACGGGGGTGTGATCGTACGCTTCAGGATCGGCAGCGGTCCGGACGACTTGACCGTGAAGTTGCGGCCGTCCACCCGGGAGCAGTTGATCGGCCGCTTCGAGGACCCCTTCGACGCCACGCCGTTCACGTACCGGATCGAGGAGGACTGGTCGGCGGACCGCCGGGTGCTGGCCGCCTCGCTGGTCCACGACCATCCCCAGGGCGCGCTGTTGGGCGCCGTCCAGCCCGGAGACGATCCCGCAGCGCGGATCGACGCGGTGCAGGACCAGTTCCTGGATGTCTGCGCACCCGACATTCGGCTCGACGGGCTGGTCGCGCTCGGTCCGATCCTCTCCACGAAGGCCGACGACGTTGAGCTCGACGACCTGAAGGTCGATCTGGAGGCATGGAGGGTCGCCGGCCTGGAGTTCCTGGAGGTCTCGCTCCGGGTGAAACCCAAGGAGGGAGAGAATGCCGAGGAGTTGAAGGCGCGGGCCGAGCGCAAGCAGCGGAGGCTGGAGGAGGTGGTGAAGGAGCGCGGGGTCGTCATCGCGGACCTCCCGGAGAGCAAGACCCGCAGGGTCCTCACCGTCCTGGCGGAGGCCGGGCGGCCCTGACCCGAGGGCAAGCCCCCCAGCCCCCTCGTATCACCCTAGGGCCAGCCGGTATCAAGGTCGGTTCATGGCCGTTTCGGCGAGGGCGAGTTGGCCTGAGTGGGGAACGTCGCCTCAGTGGGGAACGCTGTTCTTGATGGACTCCATCTCACTCTTCAGCTTGTTGATCTCCTGCCTCAGCGTTTCGGCATCCTGATGCCGGCCGGCCTCGTCGAGGCATTTGCTGAGGAACCCGAGAGCGACCACTACGCCGACCCAGGAAAGCCACATCTTGGCGGCGATCAACGGTTCCAAGGGGGGTGCGACAGTGCCGAACGCGACCCCCGGCGTCGAGGCGACGGCGTTTCCGAAAGCGACGGCTACTGCGACCTTTTGCACTTCGCATGCCATGGTGGCGCTCCTTCTCGGCTGGATTCAGTGACGGATGCCGAATGCCTTTCGGGTTGTCATGTCTATGGGTTGGTCCGAGTCCTGGTAAATGGTCATGAAAGATCGATCCCGAACTCTGCCACGTAGCCGTCCACGTCCTTGTCGGCGGCGCAGCGGAACATGTGCGCGAGTGACGGGAAATCGGACAGGTCGAAGGTGACGGCCTCGGTCGGAACAGGTCCTTCGAGCGCTTCCCAGGTGGCCGGTCCCACGATTCCGTCGACGACCAGGCCCTGATCGGACTGGAATTGACGAACGGCGGCGTCGGTCTTGGGGCCGAATATTCCGTCTACTTGGCCGACGTCGTACCCATGGATCTTGAGGTCTCCTTGCAGGCGAGTGACGAATGGGCCGGTGTCGCCCTGTCTGAGCAGGGGATTGGGCATTGTCCGTCTCCTGTCCGTGTCGCGCGAAACCGAAGGAGGGGAGGCATCCGTCGATGACGCTCCCGGAGTCGAGAGCTCGGAGCCACAGCACCATGGTCCCTCAGCCTCGAAACCGGTGCCACCGAGCGCGGGGCCCGTAGGACCGCGACACATCACCGTAAGAACATGCCGAGTGGCGGTGGGAGTTGGGCGCGGACAGACTGGAGGAAGGGTGGGTGAATGACGCTTCCTCGCGCTCCGATGAGCATCGACCGGCCCAGGGATCCCGCCGAGAGGAGACTCTCATGTTCGGGCATGTGAGAGCGATCGACGACAAGAAGCCGATCTTCATGATCAAGGTCAGTGTCTACCGCGGTGATCTGTCCCTGATCGACCGGGCCTACACCGATGAGGAAGGCCGGTACGAGGTGGAGATTCCCGAAGGTGAACTGGTCACGATAGGGTTCGACACGCATTACTCGCTGACCAACGCGGACGACTGGCAGCCGTCCGTCATCGCGAACGTGATCGCCGACGACGAAATGCCCCTGGACCGCTATCTGATGCGGAGGGGACAGGTCTTCGACGAGGCGTCGGCCATGGATGCTCTTAACGGCTACGTCCTCACCGCGGCGACGACGCACAGGCGGGCGGACGCGTCCTACGCCGCCACCGCGGCGAACCGGCTGACGATGCTCAAACAGCACACGCTCGTGCTTCAGTCGCTTCAGCGGACGCTTCTGGAGCACTTCGAGAACCAGACGTGAGGCGGGCGCACACGCCGTTGCGTCGCGCGCGTCCCTTCACGCAGCCCTCCCTGCCGCGTCCGTCCTTTCGCGCTCACGCAGCCCCCGCGCGGGGATGCGGAGTGAGCCACTCACTGTCCGTCCAGGTCACCCCGTCCGGGATCGGCCTCGCGTACCCGGCGTCGGTCTCGATCCGCAGCCGTACGCTCTCGTGCACGTTCGCACCGGAAGGGACGCGGCGGTGGCGGTAGACGAGCGCCGTCACCCTCGTCCGCTACGAGGACGGGCTCCTCGGCGCCTCGTATGGAAGCGTCCCGGCTGAGGCCCACGATGCCCTGTACCTGTCCGGATTCCAGAGCGTCCCGGATCAGGGCGCCTTTCTCCTGCCAGCCGAGTCCGGGCCCGTCGCCACAGCCGAGCGGATCTAGGTCCTCGCAAACCGGCTCGCCAAGGTCGGCATCGGGCTCAACTAATTAGACCACCTCATGGGACGCGATCCAGGGCCGCTTCCCACGCCGGGGCCGCACGCCCTTTCGGACAGTTGGAGGGCGTCAGATGGTGCCTCACGCACTCGCGCACAGGTCCACATCGGACTCGCACATCTGCGCAAAGTCTCTGCCGCGAAGGGCCTTCCACCTGTGACCACGCCCCGCCGACAGCTCACCGGAAGAGCTTCCCTGGCCTGCCGCGCCACTGATCTCTTCCTCAGTCACCTCGACAGGCGGCGCAAGCAGTTCCTTGGCCTGCCGCGCTCTTGATCTCCGCCGCGGTTGCTCGCAGCAGCAGTTCCTCGGGCGGATTTCATCCGGCCGGCGCCTCGCATGGGAGCAGGCCCAGGCGTTCGCGTGACCGGGCCAGGCGTGCTCGGCGATGGCCGCCATCGGTGGCACTTGAGGGCCTGGCGCACGAGTTCGTATGGCTTCACCGGGGCCTGGCCATCGGCGTGCAGGTAGTAGCCTTCCGCAACTCTCGGCGCGTCGGCTGACGCTGGCGGTACGAACGCCTGGAGGTGGATGGGTTTGGCCGTTGCGCGGCTCCTCGTCGCTGATCGGGATGACCTGGTTCTTGGTGAGCGGGTGGCCTTTGCCGGTCGGCGCGGTGGTGATCTCGCGGCCCTCCAGCTTGCGATACGTCCGCATCCCCACTCGGCCCTTGTCCTGCAGGTGGTACGGGTGGAAGCGGATGCCGCAATCCTCAGCGGCACCGACAATGTTGATCAACGTCGTGGTGTCGACTGAACCACTTTCCCGATGATCGCAGGCCAGAAGGCACTCATATGAGCCATTGGTCATGGCTGGGAGGGGGCCTCGGCCTCGCCCTGACGATGCCTGCCATCGACGCTCTTCAGCTCAGAGCCTTGAAGACGCCGGACCAGAAGGCTGAGTCGGCCGTGTACGGCTCCCATTCGATCATGAGCTCACGTATATCTGTGAGGGCGCTCGCGCGTACAGCGTCGTCGGTTGATTCCAGGGCGTTGCTCGACTCTGCGATCAGTCCGAGGAGGAGGGCCAGCGTGGGCAGGGCCTCGGCTGCGGGTCCTTGCCACCCGGCTGCGTGGTCCCAGCCGTTGGGGTCGTTGTGGGTGATGCTGCGGTCCGCCGCGTCGAGCATCAGGTGCTGGTCGTAGCGGGTAGCCACGGTGAAGCAGAAGTTGGTGGGCGGGGAGTCGTCGTCGGGGTAGCGTCTGCCGTAGATCTCATCGGCATCGAACGGTTCCATTGCGTCCTTGCCCCGCACGTGCCTCGTCTCGATCCCCACGATGCCGCGACGGACGGCGGGAAACCCACCGTGAGCAAATACTCCCTCGTCCCGGCATCGGTCAGTTCGGCCGGCAGAGCGGCCTCGTCGGGCCGCCACAGCGAGCCCATGCCCAGACGTTCCTCCAGCCACGCCGCGTCCGGTACCTGCGGTATGTCGTTGTTCTTCAACTGCTCGGCTCCCCGCGCGTTCTCATCATTCGATCACCGAGGGGCACAGTCAAGCGCATGGCCATCCGACCCTGTGCCAAGGAACTGCCGCAGGATCCGGAGCTGCCGGCGTCGCAGCGAGGGATGCCTTGGACAGCGATGAAGAATCCACGGCCGAGGCTCTCGGTAACCAAGGTGAAGGAGCGGTGCCGGGCCTCCTCGGCGTTCTGGTGAGTAGAGCTGCAAGTTGTTTCTGTGGGCAGGCAACGAGGCTGTGGAAGAGAAGCTTCCTGCCCGACGAAGACGTCGGCATGGCAGACGGCACAGTGAAGAACATCAAGGATGTCGAAACCGGCGACAAGGTTTTCGCTACCGGACGTGGACGGGGGCCGAGCTGTCCTCTTCGCCGGGGAGCTGTCGCCCGAGAACATCGTGATCAGCGAGACGGCTCCGGGCGCAGAGCCGCCGCCGCCGTCCCCAGATTGCTGATGAGCTGCTCGGCGCCGATCCCCTCCCGGTGACTGTAGGCGGCCTGGACCCCGTCAGGACGATGCAGGGCGCGGAAAGAACACCACGGTGGATCACGACCCAGGAATGTGGCGCCGCGTATGGCGGGAGCGGAAACACCTCGTCACGCGGCCGGGGCGCCCGCCCGCCCAACTCCAGAGCGGCGAGTGCCTCGGCGGCCGGCATCGCCAGGTAGCCGTCGCCCTCCACGCCGACACGGTGGTCCAGCCGGGCACGCGGCGAACTCGGATCCGGGTTCCGGCTGTCCGATGTGGACCGGCACCAGGCTGGAGGCGGAGCTGCTCATCGCCGCAGGCTACACCCCTCTCGGCGCCCCCGAACTCCTCGGACTGTTCGGGGACTTGGGCGAGACGGCATACCTTTTGGTTCAACGTTCGACATGCGCGGCCCGCAATCGCGCGGTGGTCGCTATGCAGGCAGGGTCGCACGAAGGCCGATTCCCGCGAGGATCCGTCGCGGGCGCGGTGGAGCAACTCTTCAAGTCGGCCTAATAGTTGAAGGTTCGCCCAATTCAAACCGCCTGGAAGGATGGCATATTTGCTGATATAGCTTGATTAACGGGTATACGGGAAACGTGGAAAGGAGGTGTACGGCATGCGTATGTACGAGCCTCCGACCCTGATCCTGGCGGGTTCCTTCAGGACCCTCACCGGTCTAGGCGGACGCGGTCCCAAGGACGTGCTCTTCCGGCACCAGCTCCTTTGAGGCCAACACATTCCGCACATCACTGGCGGGCCGGTGCAGCCGGCGTGCTGCGGTCCGGCCCGTCTGTCTCGCGCAGGAGGGCGGTGACGCGGCACGTCTCCACAACCGGCGCCGACATGGTTCGTGGTGCTCCCCGACTGCCGGCCGGCGTCCCCCATCGCGGCGGCCCTGCGGGACCGTACGCCCGAGCGGGTCGACGAGATCGACCATGCCTCCGGGCGTCCCTGGATTCTCGGTCACTGGCCCCAAGATGCCCTGACTCTCGGCGGGGCGGGCCGCAACCGCATCGCCGTCATCGGCCAGCACGCGGTCACGACGAAAGAGCTGTGGCGCGTCGCAATGGATCCCCACGCCCGGCTCGACGGCCTGGCCCGGAGCGCACCCGGCAGCGCCCACCTGATCGCCTCGGTCGACGGCAGGGTCCGGATACAGGGCACCGTGACATCGATGCGGCGCGTCTGCCACGTCCGCGTCAGAGGGATCACCGTGGCCGCCGACCACGCCGACGTACTGGCCCGGCTGGCCGATCTCCCCCTGGACGAGCCGTGCCTCGCGCTTCGCCTGCTGGAACCGTTCATCCTGCCGCCACTGACCCGGACTCCCGTCTGGCGCGGAGTGACCGAGGTGCCCGGCGGCAGCAGTCTGCTGATCGACGAGTCGGGACGGCCCCGGCACCTGCGCTGGTGGACTCCACCCGAGCCGGAGCTCCCGATGGCCGAGGGCGCACCCGCCCTGCGTGACGCGCTGGCGGCGGCGGTCGCGGTACGGACCGACCGCCACGGCACGGTCAGCTGTGACCTCGGCGGCCTGGACTCCACTGCCGTCTGCTGCCTCGCGGCCCACCGCACGCCCCGGGTGGCGGCCTGCACGATCGGCCTGCGCGACGCCCGCGGCGACGACGTCCCCTGGGCCGTGCGCACCGCGGCCGCGCTCGGCTCCATCGAGCACCACGTGATCCCGGCCACCGACGTGCCGCTCTTCTACGCGGGCGTGCACAACCTCGACGACCCGCTGGAGGAACCCACCTCGGGCGGGGAACGCGAGCGCGGACTCGTCACGGTCCGCCACGCCGCCGATCTGGGGTCCACGACCCACCTCACCGGAATGGGCGGCGACGAACTCCTGTACGGATCCCTCGCTCACCTGCACACCCTCGCACGGACCCGCCCCCGGCTCGCGGCACGCCTGATCCGCGGCTTCTGCGCCAAGTACCGCTGGCCCCGCGCGGCCGTGCTGCGCCAGCTCGCCGACCGCCGCCCGTACGGCGCCTGGCTGCTCGACGTCGCCGACCACCTCGTCGAGCCGCAGCCACCCCTGAACGACCCGCTGCTGGCCTGGGGCTTCACGCCCCGGCTGCCGCCCTGGACGACCCCGGACGCCGCAACAGCCGTACGGGACCTCGTCCGGGAGGCCGCACACACGGCGCTGCCGCTGGCCGGACGCCGCGGCCAGCACCGCGAGCTGGCCGCCATGCAGGCCGTGTCACGCGTGGCCGCCGAGGTGGAGGAGATGGGCGCCCGCATCGGGATGACCGTTGCGTCGCCGTACTACGACGACCGCGTCATCGAGGCCGGTCTCGCCGTGCGGCCCGAGGACCGCATCACCCCCTGGAGGTACAAGCCGCTGATCCAGGAGGCCATGCGCGGTGTCGTCCCCGAGGAGACCCGTGTACGGCAGACCAAGGCCACGGCCGACTGCGACGAGGCGCCGGGCCTGCGCCGCCACCGGGCAGCGCTGTTGGCCCTCTGGGAGGAATCCCGCCTCGCCCGCCTGGGTCTCATCGACGCCGACGCGGTGCGGGACGTCTGCGCCCGGCCGCTCGATCCTCGGCTGGGCGCAGACGTGCTGTACCAGACCGTCGCCTGCGAGACCTGGCTGCGCGCCATCGAGCGGCCGCTCACCGGCCTACCCAAGGAGCAGGAGGAGTCATGACTGTGAAACTGCGGGGCCACGTGTCCCTCGCGCCCACCGAGGACGGCGTCGCCCTCCTCGACGAGGACTCGGGGGACTACTGGGCGCTCAACCCCACCGGGGCCGTCGTGCTCCGCACCCTCCTGGACGGCGGTACGCCCGGCGAGGCCACACGGCAGATCGCCCAGGAGTACTCCGTCGACGCCGGCACCGCGCAGCACGACGTCGAGGAACTGGTCGCCGCCCTCCGGAGGGCCCGGCTGATCGAGACGACGCCCGGCGGGCCGCAGGGAGACGATCCGCGATGACGATGCAGGGCGCGGTCCTGCACGATCCTCGTTCCGTTCCCCTCCTCCAGCGGGTCGAGGCCCATGCCGCTGTGGGCGCGGCACGGCTGCTGGCCACCCGCTCGCCGCGCCGGATCCGCAGTGTCCTCTGCGTGGTCCGGCGCGGCGCCCGCCCCGCCGGACCGGCTGAGACGAAGAAGGCACGGGACACAGTGGTCGCGGTCAGCATCGCCTGCGGAGGGCCCGAGGGCTGCCTCACCCGGTCCCTGGCCACCGTGTTGCTGTGCCGACTCCACCGCCGCTGGCCCACCTGGTGCGTAGGGGTGCGCTTCACCTCGCCGTTCGGCGCACACGCGTGGGTGGAGACCGATGGCGTGGCCGTCGGCGAGGACTTCCCGCCCGGCTACTTCCGGACTCTCTTCACGGTCCCGTGAGAGGCGGGAGGCCGAGATCATGGCGCACGACGGGGAGCAGGCCGGACAGCCGACGGACAACCGGGCGGGCCTGAGGGACGTCCTGCGCCTGATGGGCCCGTACCGCCGCTGGGTGCTTGCGGCATGCGCGCTGACCCTCGCCGGAGCCGCGCTGGGTCTCGCCCAGCCCCTTCTGGTCCGACAGGTCATCGACACTGCGGGCACCGGCACCGTCTCCGCCGCCCTCGTCGGCGCGTTGGTCGCACTCTTTCTCGGCGAGGCAGTGGTGGAGACGGCCGCCCGCTATGTACTCGCCTGCACCAGCGAGCGGGTCACCCTCGGCCTGCGGGTCAGCCTGATCGGCCGGCTTCTTCGGCTGCGGATGCCGGTGTACGAACGTCACCGCACCGGGGATCTGATCTCGCGGCTCGGCACGGACGGCGTCGAGGTGCGCCGGCTGGTGGCCGACTCGTTCGCGGATGCCGTCACCGGTGTGGTGGGTGTGGCGGGCGCCGTGGCGCTCATGGTGTGGCTGGACCCGGTGCTCTTCCTGATCGTGCTCGTGCTCGTGACCGTGGGCGGTCTCGCGGTGGCGTCGGCCCTGCGCGGCCTGCGCAGGGCCTCGCTGCACCGGCAGACGTCGGTCGGTGCCATGGCCGCCGAGATGGAGCGGGCGCTCGGCGCGATCCGAACGGTACGCGCCAGCCGGGCCGAGCCGCGCGAGTGCGACCGGATCGCCGCCCAGGCCCGGGCCGCGTACACGGCGAGCCTGCGCATGGCCCGCCTCGAAGCGGTGATCGGCCCGGCGACCCGGCTCGCCGTCAACGGCTCGTTCCTGGTGGTCCTGCTGGTGGGCGGCCTCCGCGTGGCGCAGGGCAACGGTTCGGTCGCCGACCTCGTCGCCTTCCTGCTGTACATGACGTACCTGGTGATGCCGATCGACGCCGTCTTCCAGGCGATGAGCGCCCTCCAGCAGGGAAGCGGCGCCCTCCAGCGCATCAACGACGCCCTGCGCCTGCCCGTGGAACCCCCGGCCGCGGAGCCTGCCTCACCGCGGGCCGGAACCGGGGACTCGGTGCTGGAGTTCCAGGACGTGTGGTTCGGCTACGAGCCGGCCCGTCCGGTGCTGCGCGGGGTGTCCTTCTGTGTGCCGGCCCTGCACGCCACCGCGCTCGTCGGCCGGTCGGGCGCGGGCAAGTCGACGGTCTTCGCCCTCACCGAGCGGTTCTACGATCCCGACCGCGGCCGCATCCTGCTGGGCGGCGCCGACCTGCGCGCCATGGACCGCGCGGAGTCCCGCGGCCGCATGGCGCTGGTGGAGCAGGACGCGCCAGTGCTGTACGGCACGCTGCGGGAGAACCTGCTGTACGCCGCCCCGGAAGCCGGCGACGCAGACCTCCGCCGGGCCGTGGCACTGGCGGACCTCGACGCACTGGTGGACCGGCTCCCCGAAGGGCTGGACACCGATGTCGGCGAGCGCGGCGCCCGCATCTCCGGCGGGGAACGGCAGCGCGTCGCCATCGCCCGCGCACTGCTCGCCCGGCCCGCGCTGCTGCTCCTGGACGAGCCGACCTCCCAGCTGGACCCGATCAGCGAGGCGGCGCTGCGCCGGTCGGTGCGCCGGATCAGCCGCGAGTGCACCCTCCTGGTCATCGCCCACCGCTTTTCCACGGTCCAGGCCGCGGACCGGATCGTCGCCCTCGACGACGGCCGCGTCGTCGCCACCGGCACACACGACGAACTCCTCGCCGGCAGCGGTGCCTACCGGAGCCTCGCGCTGGCACACGGAGCCGCCGAGCGCGGCCGCACGCGCGCCGTGCCACCGCCGAACGGCCCGCTTCCACCTCCCCTGGCGTGATCCGCGGCAAGTAGTCAGGAGTCGTGTACGCGGATCAGGGCGGTACCGGAGGAACCGGCCCCGGACGGGGAGTCCGAGGCCGGCACGCCCTGCGTGGCGAGGCCCACTTCAAAGCCGATCGCCGTCGGGGACGTCGTCCTCGCCGACGCTGAGTCCGCGATCGCCCGCCACCTCCACGAGCACTACAACGTCGCCACTGTCAATCCCCTCGTAGTGTGGAGACGATCTATGCGGCCAGTCCCTCGGCCAGGGTGGCTCGGTACTCGCGTTCGTAGTCGATCGGGCTCTTGAACCCGCATACGCTGTGTAGCCGCCTGGTGTTGTAGAAGTCGGTGATCCAGGTGGCTATCCTGATCCGGGCCTCGGTGCGGGTGCGGAAGGTGTGTCGGTGGACGTACTCGACCTTGAGCACACTGTTGAACGCCTCGCTCACGGCATTATCGAAACAAGATCCGACTCTGCCCATGGACTGGGTCACGCCCAGGCGCCGACAGGCCCGGCGAAAGCGCCGCGAGCAGTACTCGCTGCCCCTGTCCGTGTGCATGATCACGCCGCGGACGTCGCCGCCCCGGGTGGCCGCGGCCATGTTGAGTGAGGCCACCACCAGCTCGGTGTCGTGACGGACGCCCATCGCGTAGCCGAGCAGCCGCCGGGAGAACAGATCGATGACGGTGGCGAGGTAGAGCTTGCCTTCGCCGGTGTCGATCCCGGTCATGTCGCCCGCCCAGACAAGGTCCGGTTCCTCGGCGGTGAAGTCCCGGCGCACGAAGTCCGGGGCCGCCGCCCGCTTCCCGGGCCGGGTCAGGCCCCGGCGCCTTCGGATCTTCCGTCCGGCCAGGCCGAGTTCGGCCATGAGCTTGGCGACGGTGTTCACCGACACCCGCCAGCCCCGGCGGATCAGCTCGATGAACACCTTGGGCGAGCCGTAGGTGCCGCCCGAGCCGCGGAAGATCTCCTCGATCTCCTCCGCCAGACGCTGCCGGCGCATCTCCCGCGCCGTGGGCGGGCGGTCGCGCCACTTGTAGAACCACGACTCCGACACCCCAAGTGCCCGGAATGCGGTGCGGTACGGAATCTTCTGCTCGGCCTTGCAGCTGCTGATCACCCCGACCGCCACGGCCGGGTCCGCGTCAGCTACTTCACCCACAAGGCCACGAATCGCTTGCACACATCACGCTCCATCTCCAGCTCGCGGATGCGCTTGTCCTTCTCCCTGGCCTCGGCCCGCAGCCGGTCCAGCTCCGCCCGCTCACTCTCCCGCAGCCGACCACCGGGCGACGCCTCGGCCACCGGCCGGTCCGACGACGGTGACCCGTTACGCCTCGCCCGCGACACCCAGCTGTGCAGTGTCCCGGAATGGATGCCCAGATCCGCGGCCACCTCCGGGATCGACTTCCCGGTCTCCATCACGATCCGTACCGCCCCCATCGCGGAACTCTGCATCGTAGAGGCGCTCCTTGGATGCCATGACCCCAACTATCCCTCCGGTCACGGTCTCCACAGTAGGAGGGGAACCTCACTCTGGTCGTGGCTGCGAACCGTGGAGAAGACGGCGACGTAGTAGGGGGGTTCAAAGGCCTCGACGGGTGTGACAGGTGCATCCAAGTGATTACTCATGACGTGACCGTAAGGCTCGGTCCGAGCCGGCATCCAGCGTCTTTCCTGAACGGGATCCATAAGGGATCCAACTCTTGACCGAAGCGGCCCCGGTTCGCCTCCGGCGCCCGGAACCGGCAACACACTCGTCCTTCACGGCCAGAGAGAGTGCCTGATGTGCGAGTTCTCGATGTGGGGCCCCGCAGCCAGGTTGGGCCTATGTGAGCGTCGAGTGTTGGGCCGCGATGGGAGCGTCTCGTCCACTGGAGTGGTGCATCGATGGCCCACTCGGTGATCTCGTTCCGGGGCGATGCGGTGAGTTCGGTGGGCAGGACTGTGTCGTCGGTTTCTGACTCGATCCCATCGAGGCGGGCCTTGGCCAGCAGGTCAAGTCCCCTGGAGCGGCGGGCTTCCGTCCCTTCGTCGTTCTGCTCTGCCGGGACGGCGTCGGCCAAGCGGAGCACGGCGGTGCGATCGGGGAAGATGCCGACCACGCCGGTGCGGCGACGGATCGCGTCCATGACTGGGCATCATCGCGCCCGTGTCTGGGCTTCGGGGCCGACGGGGGGACGGCAGGACGCTTTCGCCTGCGCTTCGTGACTGCTTCAGCCTGCCGGTCGGGAGGTGCGGGTGAAGGCGCGGCGGTACGAGCGCGGTGGAACTCCCCGGCGGCTCACGAACCGCTCGCGCAGCACGGACGCGCTGCCGTACCCGACTCTGCGGGCAACCTCCTCGACCGGCAGGTCGGTCGTCTCCAGCAGTTCCTCGGCCCGGCTCAGGCGCAGTTCCCGCAGCCAGGCGTGCGGTGTGGTGCCGGTGGCCGCGGTGAAGCGGCGTGCGAAGGACCGTTTGCTCATCACGGCACGCCGGGCCAACTCCGCTACCGGCAGCGGCTCGTGGAGGTGGTCGCGGGCCCAGGCGAGAACTTCGGCGAGGCGCTCGTCCTGACCATCCTCCGGGACGGGGGCGGCCAGGTACTGGGTCTGCCCTCCGTCGCGGTGCGAGGGCAACACCATGTCACGTGCGATGTGGTTGGCCATCGCGGCCCCGTGTTCGCGGCGCAGCAGGTGCAGGCAGAGGTCGAAGCCCGCGGCGGCTCCGGCACCCGTACTGATCCTGCCCTGGTCGAGGTACAGGGCGTCGGGTTCGACGGTGACGGCCGGATGGGTGCGGGCCAGGAGTTCGGCGAACCGCCAGTGAGTGGTGGCCCGTAGGCCGTCGAGGAGGCCGGCGGCGGCGAGCGTGAACGTGCCGACGCAGTGCGCGGCGATCAGTGCGCCGCGCTCGTGCGCGGCCCGGAGGGAATCGAGGACGGCGGGGGCCGGTGGCGTGCGGAAGTCGGCCCCTGGCAGCACGAGTACGAGGTCGGCGCCGGCCAGCCGGTCCAGTCCGTGCGTGATCGTGAGCGGCACGCCCACGTCGGTGGGGACGATACCCGGCCCCTCGCCGCACAGGGTGAAGTCGAAGCCGGGGGCCGCCTGCCCGTGCGGAGCGAACACCTCGGCGACGATGCCGACGGCGAGCATGCCGACTCCCGGCGGGGCGTAGGCGGCGACAGTCTTGAAGGGAAGCACACGCGGAGTCTGGCACATTTCCTGCGATCGATGGCATCCCTGCCACTCGTGCGGGTTCTCTCAACTCAAAAGGATGGGACCATGACAGACACGCAGCTCGGCCGCAGCGCCAAGTACCAGGTCCTGACCGTCGGTTACACCCTCTCCACCGGCCCCGGCGTGGCGGCAACCGTCTCCTACGTTTCCGATGCGGGCTGGCACGTGATCATCGATCCCGGCATGGTGGCGAGCCGCAATCGCATCCTTGGCCCACTCGCCGAACTGGGCCTGGGTGCTGACGACATCACCGACGTGGTGCTCAGTCACCACCACCCCGACAACATCATGAACGTGGGCCTGTTCGAACGGGCCCGGGTCCACGATCACAAGGCGATCTACGAGGCCGACCAGTGGACCGACCGGGACGCCGAGGGCTTCGAGCTCACCCCCTCGTTGCGGTTGATCCGCACGCCGGGACACAGCCCCGAGGACATCACGCTGCTCGCGGGCACAGACGCTGGCGTGGTGGCGTTCGTAGGCGATCTGTGGTGGCGCCCGGACGGTCCGGCCGAGGACCCGGTGGCCCCGGACCGTGAGGTGCTGCGGGCCTCCCGGCTCCGGGTACTCGCCGCTGCCGACCGGATCGTTCCCGGCCACGGCGCCGAGTTCATGGCGGACGACACGGCGCCCCGATGAACACACAGCCGAAGACGCCGTTCTACCTCTCCGTCACAACCTGCTGGACAGCGGGCAGTACGCCGCGACTGAGCGAGAGAACTCCTTGAGTCGGCTGTCCCGCTGGCCGAACGCGGGTGGGCCGTCGGCATGGCAGCCGGCTTTGGGCAGGTCGGGGAGACGACGGCCCACCCGTTCGCGAGCATGGCGTGTCAAACAGAGTCACGTCACTGCCCGGCCTTGAAGGTGTGCCCGCGGATGGTGCCCACCTCAACTGTGCCTACCGCCGTACGCCCAGGTCATGAGCTTGTTCTATAAGAACCAGGGGACAAGGAGCCAGGCCCTTCGTTCCCGCTGCGCAGGCCTTGGCCGATCGCCACCATAGAGATGACCGGCTCCCTGCTCACCCGCAGCGAAGGCACCATCGGCGAGCTGGCACTCCTGCTCACCGACGCCGCAGTGTCCGCGATCGAGTCCGGCGAGGAAGCCATTAACCATCGGACCCTGCTGCTCGCGCCCTATACCGGGCCCAGTGAACGGCGCTGGCTGTTCGAGCGCGAGCTGACGTGAGCGCCGCCCGGCGCTGGCCCCTGCACCCCCAGCCCGCCCCGCTAGAAGCCCTCTCGTCGTGGCTGAACAGACTGGTCCAGCTGTACGAGATGCCGGTGACCGACCTGCTCAAGCACAACCTCGGCCTCGTCGACCTGGCGGTCCCGGCCGACCTCGGCGTCGACCCGCCACTCGCCATGGTCACCGCACTCGCCGAGCGGACCGGTGTGCCCCTCGTCCGGCTGCGTTCGATGACGCTGGGCGGCTGGGTGCCCTGGCTCTTCGACATGCTCCCCGTGCCCATCCAGGACGCGCGGACGGTCTTCGACACGTACGTACGGGACAACTCCGTGGCCCAGGGCGAACCGGTCCGGCTTCTCGTCGTTGGTCAGGTTCCCGTTCACCGGGGTGAGCGCCCGACGGCGAGCCGGCCCGGTGCGTGGACGCGGGGCCGGCTCCTGGTGTCAGTGGGGCGTGACCGTGCCTGCTGGCTGATCACTTCGCCTGGGAGAGCGAGACCGCGTCGGGGCCGGCGGGGAATCGCAGCTGGCCGGTCGTGTCGTGCACGGCTCGCCACACTGTCTCGGCGACGTCGCTCTCCTTGGTGAACAGGTCCTGGCCCGTGAAGTCGCCCATGGCCTTCTGCGCCCATGCCGCGTAGGGCGCCGGGACCAGCTCGTCCAGCGAGGCGCCCTTCGTCGCGTTGGCCGCGAAGTTCGTCGTCAGGCAGGCGCCCGGCTCGACCGTCTTGGCCTGCACACCGAAGGGCGCGAGCTCGAGCGCGAGGGATGCGGTGAACCCCTCGATGGCCATCTTGCTTGCCTTGTAGACGGCCGAGAGCGGCATGTGGCCCAGCACCACGCTGGAGGTCACGTTGACCACCACACCGGAGCCGCGCTCGCGGAACTGGGGCAGCACCGCCTGCGTCGTCGCCATCACGCCGAACGTGTTGGTTTCGAAGACTTCCCGCACCCGGGCCATGGGGGTGCCCTCGAACACGCTGATTGACGGGACGCCCGCGTTGTTGACCAGGACGTCGATGGGCCCGGCCGCCTCGAACGCGGCGGTGATGGTCTGGGGCTTGGTCACGTCGAGCTCGACGACGCGGAGCCGGCCGGACTCTGGCAGGACGCCCGCACGCGGAGTGCGCATCGTGGCGATGACGTTCCACCCCTGCGAGTGGAAGTACAGGGCGGTCTCCCGTCCGTATCCGGATGAGGCACCAGTGATCAGAACTGTCTTCATGCGGTGATCCTTGCGATGGAGTGGGATCCGCGGATGGACAGGCATTTTCCTGCCCCGCGGAAGAACGGCTGATCCCATTGAATCGCTCTGACCTGCTGGAATAGTAGAACTATCGTCGCATCGTCTTGCACGATCCTCCCTCATGGTCCGGCCGCTCAAGGAAGGACGCCTGCGGCGCTTCGCAGGCGGGCCACGTCCCGGCTCGGGGGTGCGCCGAACTGGCGGCGGTATTCGCGGCTGAACTGTGACGGGTTGTCGTAGCCGACGCGGTGGCCGACTCCGGTGACGTCGCCCGGGTGGGTGGCGAGCAGCAGCCGGGCCTCCTGGAGCCGGATCTGTTTCTGGAACTGGATGGGGCTCATCGCGGTCACCGCCTGGAAGTTGCGGTAGAAGGCGGAGACGCTCATCCCGGACAGCCGTGCCACGTCCTCGACCCGGAAGGCCTCGGCGTAGTGCTCGCGGATCCAGCGCACGGCCCGGGAGACGTGGCTGAGGCTGCTGTCGGCGAGGCCGAGTTGGCGGACTGTGGCGCCCTGGTCGCCGGTGATCAGGCGCCACAGGATCTCGCGTGTGACCAGCGGGGCCAGTACGGCGCGGTCGCGGGGCTCGTCGAGCAGGCGCAGCAGCCGGACCACCGCGTCGAGCAAGGCGGGCGGGGCGTCGCTGACGGCGATCCCCGACGGAGTGCCTCCGGCGGGGCGGGGGATGTCGCCGGGACCGGCTTGCAGCAGCAGTTCGGCGACAACCGGCGGTTCCAGCGTGAGGCCGAAGCCGAGGGCCGGCTGCTCGGGGTCGGCCTGGGTGAACTGTCCGGTGACGGGCAGGTCGACGGATGCGACCAGGTACTGCCCGGCGCCGTACGCGTAGACCCGGTCGCCCAGCGCGAGGCGTTTGGCGCCCTGGGCGATGACTGCGAGCACCGTGCCGGACATCGAGGGCTCCGGCGGATCCGGCCGGTCGACCTTGGAGATGAGGACGCCGTCGATGGCGGTGGTCCAGTCGGGCCGGGCGTGCCGGGCCAGCAGGGTGCGGAGCTCTTCGAGGTGCATGCGTCCATTGCAGCACTGTTCTGTGCTGCAATTCCCGTGCTCGCGAGGATCGTGCAAGTACCAGCGAGCATCGTTCTAACGTTTACGCAGGTCACGGCGATTGAATGGAATCACCTCACTCCACGACCGAGAAGAAGGCACTCAATGATTGCCACGTACGGCTTCAACGCCACCCTGACCGCCAGGCCCGGCATGGGCGACCGGCTGGTCGAGCTGCTGCTGACCGGCCTGCACGAGGGCAGCCCCGGCGCGAGCGAGTACTGCGTGGTCTACCTCGTCTCCCGTTCCGCGTCCGACCCCGACGTCGTCCACGTCACCGAGGGCTGGACCAGCGAGGAGGACCACCACCGGATCTTCGCCGGCGAGGCCGCCCAGGCCATCGTGGCGCAGATCGACGGACTGCTGGCCAAGGAGTCCGAATACACCGACTACGTGCCGGTCCGCGGCAAGGCCGCCTTCTGACCCGCCGAACACCCCACCCCCCAGCCCCTGCCGCCGCGGTGCCCGCCGAGGAGACTCCCTCCTCGCCCGACCGTCCCGCCACCACCCCCTGAAAGGCAACGACCATGACCACGGCACGACCCGCCCTCGACCCCGAACTGCATGAACTCTTGGCCGACATGCCCCTCATGCCCCAGCTCAGCCCGGAAGTGCTGGCGCAGGTACGCCCCTTCTCCTCGATGCCCGTCGAACCCCTCCTCGAAGGTCGCGCTATCGACCGGCGCGAGGTCACCGCTGCGAGTCCGGACGGCACCCCGATCCCCTTGTCCGTCTTCAGCCCCGCGAACACCGATCGCACCACCGCCGCACCCTGCGTCTACTGGATGCACGGCGGCGGGATGGTCATGGGCGACCGCTTCTCACAGATCGACATCCCGCTGGAGTGGCTCGAGGAGTTCGGCGCCGTCGTGGTCTCCGTCGACTACCGGCTCGCGCCCGAGTCCACCGGCACCGTCCCGGTCGACGACTGCTACCAGGGACTGCTCTGGGTCGCCGAACACTCCGAAGAACTGGGCATTGACCCCGCCCGGATCATCGTCGCAGGCGCCAGCGCGGGCGGCGGCCTCGCCGCCGGCGTCACCCTCCTGGCCCGCGACCTCGGCACCCCGACGATCGCCGCCCAAGTACTGATCGGCCCCATGCTCGACCACCGCAACACCACCACCTCCAGCCTCCAGTACTCCAACGGGCCCGGCGTCTGGACCCGCGAGATGAACGGATTCGGATGGCGCTGCCTCCTCGGCGACCTCACCGACGACGAGGTACCCGCATACGTCTCACCCGCCCTGGCCGACGACCTCGCGGACCTGCCGACCACCTACATCGACACCGGCTCCGCCGAAGTCTTCCGAGACGAGGACACCGACTACGCCACCCGCATCTGGGCGGCCGGCGGCCAGGCCGAACTCCACGTCTGGGCAGGCGGCTTCCACGGATTCGACGCCCTGTACCCGCAGGCACACATCTCGGCCACAGCCCGCCGGACCCGCACCGACTGGCTCGCCCGACTCCTGGCCACGAACCCCGCCGCATAGGTGAAGTCGACGAGTTCCGGTCGTACGCTTCAGCCTTGGCCAAGCCTCAGCGTCTGCTGTCTCCGGGCGCGAGCAGGCTGGTGACCTCGGCGATCGCCTCCGCCGAGGGGTGGAAGTAGCGCCGTACGTTCTCCGGCTTCTTGTGCCGGGACTTCGCCCATCAGCATGGGCAGGCTGGCCCCGGCCTCGCCGAGGTGGGTGAGACCAGAATGGCGGTATGCGTGCAGGTCCCAGCATCCGCCACAGCGTCTTCTCCCGCAGGTGGACCTCGCGCCGGGCGACCAGCCGGTCCACGGCCAGCTTCGAGCGGACCGGGATCTGCGAGTTCGCGGGGGCATCCGCTTCACCCAGGCCGCGACAGCCGGGCCGTCGTATCCGCGCTCGGCACACCAGCCCAGCCACGACAGCACCGCCGCCCGCCGGGCGTTCCACGTGTTGACCGCGGCCTCGCCCCACAGTTGTCCGAGGGCGCCGCAGATCTCGTCGTCCGCGACGGTGGCGAGCGGACGGGCATCACCGAGGCGCTCGGCGGTCTTGCCGACGCCAATTCCGTCCGACCGGAGCGTGTTCGCGTTGTCGAGCGGGTCGAGGAACACGTCGGCCGCCGCGCGGACGGTCAACGCCTTCCCGACGGGCAGTCGTACGACGGCGGGCACCGCTTACCCCTTGCCACAGATAACGGGGCCGCTTCGTGCACAGCCCCGAGAACATCGCCGCAGGTCGTGGTCAGCGATGCCGCAGATTCAGGGCGTTATCTGCGGAAGACTTCAGACGGATCCCGCCGCCGACCATCCGTCAGCAGCCCACCAGGGCAGATCGAGGCTTAGCGCCGGCTTTCGCTCCGATGTTCCTCAACCCCCAAGAAGCGGACACCCATCGGCTGATCTATCGCTGCACGCTCTTGGATAGGTACATTGACGACACTCCATAGCCGTTGCGTTGATACATGGCGATGGCTCCCTCATTGTCCCCAACGACGTTCAAATTGAGCGACGTCTTGCCCTCGTGGGCAACGAGTTCCTCGGCAGCGGCGAGGATGGCGGAGCCGTATCCGCGTCGCCGGAACGGAGCGAAGACGTTGATGTCGTACAGCCAGGCCGAGCTAGCGGTGCCCGAAGAAGCTTGGCGCGGATCCGGGCCGATCCACGCGTTCCCCACAGCCTCGCCCGAACCGTTCTCCGCCACCACGAGATGATGACCAGCCGTGTCGAGCCCGTCCGGAAGGAACTGAGCGTGCCCTGATGAGCCCGCTCTCGCGCCAGCCCTTGGGGCATGAACTTGCCGAGTTCACGAGCCGTCTCGGCTTCACGATACTCAGTCGCCGCCTCTTACTCCGACGGCGTCATTTTCCGCAAGGTCACCTTCTGCGCGTCCATGCCGCCATCTTCAACTGGTCACTGGTGACAGCGATACCGAGTTCCAAGCCCGACAGCCGCAACTGGCCGGTCACGCCGCGCGGCCGACCATGCGGTCATCCGATGTCAGGATTAAAAACACTCACTGTAGGTGTTTTTCAACCATGCGCTGCAACCGGCGGTCTTCGAACGGTGATCGTCGGTGGCGTTTGGATTGTCAGGCGCGGTCGTGGAGAGTGACGTGGTAGCCGTCGGGGTCGGCGAAGGTGAATGTCCGGCCGAAGGGGCCGTCGATCGGTGCGGAGACGATGGTGTGACCGTCGGCGACGAGAGCATCGTGGATGGCCTGGACGTCGGTGGCGTGGAGCCAGATCGCGGCACCGATGCCGGGCTGGGCAACGGATGCGAGGTCGGTGCCGGGAATGACGTCGCGGAGTGCGAACGCGATCGGCTTCGTCTCGAAGACGACGGCGTGCGGAGGTCCGGCCGGCGAGCGGACGAGGCCGAGGTACTGCTCGTAGAACGCCTGTGAAGCGTCGAGATCGCGCGCCTGGAGCGAGATGAAGTCGGGGCCGGTGGCGGGCATGATGATGCTCCTTCTCTTCGTGTCAGATTCCTGACACGGGCCAACGTATGTCAGAATCCTGACATGAGTCAAAGAGCTGTCGGCGTCGACCTGGACAAATCACTGGGCTACCTGCTGAAAGAGACTTCGAGCGCCCTGCGCGCAGCCATGGAGGAGGTGCTGCGGCCACTTGGGATGAGCGTGACGCACTACGCCTGCCTCGAGCTGCTGGCTCAACGGCCGGGCTTGTCGAACTCCGAGCTCGCGCGGGGCGCGTTCGTGACACGGCAGACGATGAACGTGCTGCTCCAGACCCTGGAACGGGAGGGCTACGTGACCAGGCCCGCGGAGGCGCCCGTCGGGAAGGTGCTTCCCGCGCGGCTCACGCCTCGCGGCCGACGGAGCCTGGAGAAGGCGACCGTAGCGGTCCGGTCCGTCGAGGTCAGAATGCTGGCCGGCCTGGCCGAGACCGAGCAGTCAGCCGCGTTCCGGATCCTGCAGAGCATGATTCATTCCCTGCGCGATGGCAACGACGGTGCATAGCTCATTCCTCGGCGCACGTCTCGCAGCGCCCGGACAGGAGTGCAGGCGAACGTGAAAGTCCGTGCAGGCGACCTCGAAAACCGTCAGCCCCCGACTACGCCCTCTTTTGCGATGAGCCCTTCCCGGCTCCGTCGGGAGAAGGTTCCGCCTGCCGCCTCGTCCAGCTGGCAGCGGTTTTCTTGCGCGTGGGGCGCCGGGTCATGATGGTGATGAGTGCCCAGTTCAGATGGGCTTCGGAGTGCTGCGGCAGGCGTGTCGGGTAGCGGGGACGCATTGCTGCGTCCCCGCCCCCTCAGAACCGTGCGTGCGTCTCTCGACGCACACGGCTCAAGCAGGCCGCGAGGGCTGACACTGCCCTCTCCGGTGATCACCAGCGTGGTGCTGCTGGTGACAGGCGGTGCGTCGGAGTTCCAGGTTCTTCCACTCGTCGGAGCCACCTGCACGCCGGTAGACGACGTGGTGCACGTTGAGCGCACGCGAAGCGACCGAGAACCAGTTCACCCAATCGTGAACGTCATCTGGTTGCGCCGCGACGCCCGAGGTGCGAACCACCCGCGTCGGACAGGGAGCACCAGACCAGCTCCGGCTCTGCCCGTCCTTGGACGAACTACCCCCGCGTCGGCGAGGAGCACGGCGCCTACCGCCAGGCCGCTGATGATGAGCACAGCGGCGTTTTCTCCCGTGCCAGGTGCTGTGGCCGTCTGCCTGTTGTCCACGTGGAGGGCTGCGGCCCTGCATCCGTTGGAGGGCCGTCACCACTGTGGCTGTCCCCGACGCCTTCCCGATCTGTCATGGGGCAGCCGAGCCTGCTGGCGCTCGACAACGTGTCGACCGGCTGATCATCTCCCTGCACAGGGCCGTGCTGTTCGTCGTCGCCCCGATCGGCACCCGGGCGCGGTCGGCAGGCATCCGACGATCCACCGGATGCACTGCCTGGCGTCGTCCTACAAGGCGTTGTCCAGGGTCAGGATGAGTTCGGCGATCCGCCACTCACCGTCGGACCGGCGCAGGCTGAACGTGTAGACGCCGGTCGAGATCGTCTGGATGCTCTCGCCGGTGTTCCTCGTCTGCAGCAGATAGGCCCGCACCTCGGCGGTGGCGGCGTCCGTCGCCGTGACCACGACGTTGCCCAGGTGGTGCCGCACCCTTCCGGCCTGGGCAGTGTGCCCGTCACGGATGAACTCGAGCACCGCCGTGCGTCCGGCGAATGGGCCGAGCACTCCCTGTCCGGGCATCGTGAAGGTCCAGGTGGTGTCTTCGGTCAGGACCGCTTCCAGCTCGGGCACATTGAGCTCGTCCAGGGCGTGGGCGTAGTGCGCCACGGCCTGCTGGGGTTCGGCGGTCACGAGAGCACCGTCAGCACGATCTTGCCCTGGATGTGGCCCTGCGCGGCTCGCCTGTGTGCGCTGACCGCTTCGGGCAGCGGGTAGGCGCTGTCCACCCCGACCTGGAGCTTGCCCTCGTCGAAGAGGCGCCCGATCTCGGCGAGCTGGGGGCCGTTGGAACGTACCTGAATGTTGGAGACAGTGATGCCCAGACGCGCCGTCTCTTCGGGGTCGTACTGGGCGAAGAACACCGGAAGCATGGTGCCGCCGCGCTTGAGCACGGTCAGGAAGCGTGAGCTGTCCGGGCCACCGACGGTGTCGATCACCAGGTCGACGCCGCTGACCACGTCCGCGGCCTGCGTCCTGGTGTAGTCGATGAACTCGTCGGCGCCGAGCTTGCGCAGGAACTGCTCGTGCCGGCTTGAGGCCACCGCGATGACGTGTGCCCCCTTCCATTTCGCCAGCTGCACCGCGAAGTGGCCCACTCCGCCGGCGGCCCCGTTGACCAGCACGGTCATCCCTGGCGTGATCGGCACCGGCTGGTGCACCTGGCCGGTGAAGGGAGACGGCACGTCGTGGCCGATATCGACCAGGTACTGCCAGGCCGTCAACACGGCCATCGGCGCCCCGGCCGCCTGCACATGGTCGATACCGGCCGGCTTGTGAGCCAGGTCCGAAGCCGGCGCGGCCACGTACTCTGCGTACGTCCGGCCGTCGAATCCGGGGAACCGCAGCATGCCGAAGACCTCGTCACCGACGGCGAACCCCCGCACGTCCGGAGCGACCGCCTGGACCACGCCCGACATGTCCGTTCCGGGGATCAGGGGGAACTCCAGCACCGGCCTCATCTCGGCCGGCATGACCTTCATCCCCTCACGCAGGTACCAGTCCGGCGGGTTGATGCCCACCGCGTGCACCCGGACGAGCACCTCACCCGGGCCGGTCTCGGGGACCGGCACCTCGTCGTACTGCAGAACTTCCGGCCCGCCTGCTTCGTGGAACTGGATCGCCTTCATCGCGCCTGTCGCTTTCTCGGGGAGACATTGCTCCTTCAGTCAAGATCCAGGGCGGCATGGCCGTCCAAGACCGGTTCGGCAACCTCGTCATTCCGAAACGGCATGACACGTACGCTGCACGGGTGAACGATCTCGGACAGGACCTGGAACTGCGGCTGGTGCGCTACTTCACCGTGGTGGCGGCGCACCAGCACTTCGGCCGGGCCGCCGCCGACCTGCACGTGGCCCAGCCGGCGCTGAGCCGCCAGATCCAACGGCTCGAGAAATATCTCGGCACACGACTGCTGGACCGCACCCCCCACGGCACCCGGCTCACTCCGGCCGGCCAGACATTCCTCCCCCGGGCCCAAGCCCTGCTGCAGGCCGCCCGTCAGGCCGAGCTGGCCGTGCGTGAACAAGCCGAGACCGAACGAATCGCCATCGGCTACGTCGAAGACCTGGTGATCACTCCCGCCCTACGGGAACTGCGCCGCCGTTACCCGGACGCCGAGATCGCCACCCGGTACCTGAGCTGCCGCGACGTCGGGGCGCTGACCGACAAGCGAGTCGACGCCCTGATCGCGCGGGCCCCACTGCCGCTCGCCGCCGACGACGTGTTCACCACCCCGCTGTACGAGGAGCCCCGGATGCTCGTGGTCCCGCACGGTCATCCCTTGGCCGACCGCGCGTCGGTGACCGCGGAAGAACTGGCCGGCGAAGAGGCGGCGCCGTGCGCGTTCGAGACCGCGGACTGGACTTCCTACCGCATCCTCGGGGCCGGCGTGCCGCCGGTCGAGAGCTACGAGGACAAGCTCGAACTCGTCGCGAGTGGCAGGGCGATCGCCGTACTGCCGGTCGGAGATCGGCGCAGCTCACTACGTCCCGACCTCGTCACCATCCCGATCGAGGGCGCACCCCCAAGCAGGGTCGTCCTGGTCAGCCGCAAGGGCGACCCGAATCGGATGATCAGGAATCTCCGGCTGGCGGCCAAGGCCGTCCTGACCGCCCCGCCGTCCTGACCGGGACCGGGCCGGGCGATGACCATGGCCGGCAGGCGTCGTCCGGCCTGAGGGGTACAACCCGAGCGCGGCGTCGACTTCGCCCCAACGCGCGAGCGGGACGCGACCACGGCAGGTTCGACCAGGCTGCCCGACTCGGGGCCCCGGCCAGGGCCCCTTTCCGCGTACTCGTCTGAGTGCACCAACGGGCAGGCGGACACCAGGGGCCACTCTTCGGCATCGGCGGCGGCAGCGGTCGCGCCCCCGCTTGAGTTCTGTGGAGCAGCGAACCCCTGCGTGTGGAGGTGGTGTTCGACGTCGAGCGCGGTCGCCGGTTCGGCCTGTGCCGACGGTCACGCGATTCCCCAGCGCAAACGTCACGCAATTCCCCAGGCATCCGCCTGTCTCCTGTCGGCGGGCGGACCGCCGCTGCGCCGAAGCCTCAACCGGATAGTTCATCCGCATGTGTGCTACCGTCCGGGACTAAGTGGATGATCTATCCGATTGGCTGCCGGGGTGGAGGAGCACATGAAGAAGACAGCAGTGGTCACGGCTGGAACAGGGGGCATCGGCCTGGAGACGGCGCTGGGGCTGGCCGTCGCCGGGTTCGCGGTCACAGTGATCGGGCGCGACGCCGAACGGGGAGCCAAGGCCGTCGAGCGGATCAACACGACGGGCCCGGTGCATCCGGCCCGCTTCCTGTCCGCGGACCTCGCCGCGCTCGACCAGGTGCGTGCGCTCGCCCGTAGGATCGCGGCCGACCACGCCGCCTCGGGGGAACCGCTGACGGTGCTGGTCAACAACGTCGGGGCGATGTTCGCCGAGCGCCAGACCCGGGGCGGTGTCGAGGCGTCGTTCGTCGTCAACCACCTCTCGCCCTACCTGCTGACCGAACTGCTGCTGCCCACACTCACGGCCGGTGCGCCGAGCAGGATCGTGAACGTGACGTCGGGTGCAGTCGCCCTGGGCAAGCGAGTGTTCGACGCCATCGAGCCGCCGGGCGGCTACTACGGCTTCCACTGGTACGGTCGCGCCAAGCTCGCCAACCTGGCCTACACCTTGGACCTGGCAGCCCGGCTGGACGGCACCGGCGTCTCGGTCTTCGCCGCCGATCCCGGAGGGGCCGCGACCGACATGACCAACGGCACCATGACCGACCCGAAGATCGTCTCACCCGCCCTGCGGCTGCTGTGGCCCTTGGTGCGCCGCACATTCGAACGCTCGACCTCGGGTCCGGCATCCGCGGCAGCCAGGCCCTCCATCATGGCCGCCACCGACGACACACTGACGGGCCGAACCGGCATCGTCATCGGCGCCCAGGCACACCCAGTCGCCCCGCACCGCGCGGCGGCCGACCTCCGCGTCGCCGAAGCCGTACGCCGACTCAGCGAACGGCACGCACCGCTCGCCCTCAACTGAGCGTCATACGCGCGGCGGGGCGGCCACCGGGCGGGCGGCGGAACTATCCGGATGAACCATCCGATTAGCATGGCCTCATGACGACGCCTCTACGCAAGGACGCGGCCCGCAACTGGCAGCGGATCGTCTCCGTCGCCCGCGACCTGGTCGACGAGGGCACCCCACTGCAGCTCAACGACGTCGCACGCCGGGCAGGACTCGGGGTCGGCACCGTCTATCGGCACTTCGCCACGCCCGAGGCGCTGCTGGAGACCGTCGCCGCCCCATGCCTGGAGGCCCTGGCCGCCCACGGCCAGCAGGCGCTGACCGATGCCGACCCCTGGCGCAGCCTGACGGGCTTCCTCTTCCACACCGTCGAGGCGCAGGTCACCGACGCCGCCCTGCCCCCCGTCGCCGCCGCGGCCACGGACGCCGTGCCGCGCACCACGGAACTCAAGAAGTCACTCGCGTCGGCCGGCGCCACCCTGCTCGCCCGGGCCCGCGATGCCGGAGTGGTCCGCCCCGACCTCGCCGCCGCCGACCTCGTCCCGCTCATGTGCGGCATCGCCCACGCCGTGAGCGTCCACGGCGGCACCCCCGCCGACCGGGCCGACGCCGCACACCGCTACCTCGCCGCTCTCCTCGAAGGCTTGCGCACGACACCACCGAGCGCGTAAGCGACCCGCCCCACGGTCTCCAACTCCACGGCGGTTGCAGTCACTTGACGTCTCTCCCATGATCGTCGGATCCGCCGTTAGATTTACACTCCCCACTGAGGACGCTGACGTCTGCGCCTGGCTGGAGATCTCCGCCGCCGACGCCGCCCGGCTCTCCTCCGGTTCGCAGGCACTGAGGGACCGGCTCCTCGACTGGGCACTGATGTGCACACTGCGCACCTGGTTCGATCGGGTCGGCGCGGACGCCCCGAGTTGGTAGCGTGGCCTCGCCGACCCGGTCCTCGCGCCGGCTCTGCGCGCATTCCACGGCCAGCCCGCCAATACCTGGACGGTCGCGTCGCTGGCTGCGCAAGCAGGCGTCTTCTGGGCACTGTTCGCAAGACGCTTCACCCGACTGATGGGCCGCGCGCCCCTTGCCTATCTCACCGAATGGCGCATGGACGACGCCGAGATGCTCCTGGCCGACACGGATCTCGGCATCGCCCAGATCGCGAAGAGCGTCGGCTACGCCGACGCCTTCAAACGCCACAAGGGCCAGAGCCCCAGCACGTTCCGCACTGCCGCGGCGTGGCCCACGGTGGACGTGACCGAATGATCAAGTTCGACGCACCGGCGACACCGGAGGTTAAAGATCAAGCTGGATCACCATGTGGAGGCGCGCGCGTCGGTGTTCTCAGGGGAAGGCCGCTCTACACCGTAGACCGGGCTGGTGGGCGGCAACAGTGGTTTGCACCAGATGCAAACGGCCTTGCGGCCCATTGCAGCGCCCCTGCTGCAGCCGTACCGGGTGCGGTGCTCTGGTGCATGCCAAGGCCCGCAGCGGGCGGGCCGACGTGCCGTCACCGAGGGGCGTGAACGTGAATGAGCGTACGCAAGAGGGCAGCCGTCATCGGGCTTGGCCACCAGGATGGCGCCGACGTCTGAGTTCGGCGAGTCCACTGCGGTGCGCCCCTTGAACTCAGTGCGGTCGCCCACTCGATCAACGATGCGGGTCAGTTGCTCGACGGGGCCGACTGCGATGCGGCCGTCAGGCGTGAGTCGTCGAAGGCCATGCGGAAATGCGCCTCCGGTGGTTGAGGCTGCTTTCTTGCTCAGCTCATGCCGTCCGTGTGCGACTGGATCACGCCAGGGACAGGAACAGCTTCTCCAGGCGGGCGCGCATGGCCTCCGGGTCCTCGCCGTTCTTGCGGCCGGACTCGATGTCGATCACGCACTGCTGCAGGCCGGTCGCGATGATCGCGAATCCGGCGCGGTCCAGCGCGCGCGAGGCGGCGGCGAGCTGTGTGACGACGTCCTCGCAGTCGCGCCCTTCCTCGATCATCCGGATCACCCCGGAGATCTGGCCCTGCGCGCGGCGCAGCCGGTTCAGCACGGCCTTCAGGTCCGCACCCTCAAGCTCCAGATCCACGTTCACTCCTCGAAAATACCCCTAGGGGTACTGTACGTCCCGGTTCGGTGCGGCGTCGACCGCTAAGGATCACACCTGTTTCGTTGCCTCCGCCGAGCCTGCTGACGCCTTCCGGCGTATGTCCTCCATGTCGACGGCCCGGATCTTGCCGATGAGCTCCTCCAGCGCCTGAGGAGGCAGCGCGCCCGGCTGTGCGTACAGGACGGTCCGGTCGCGGACGGCCATCAGGGTGGGGATGGACGAGATGCGGAAGGCTCCCGCGAGTTCGGGCTGTGCTTCGGTGTCGACCTTGCCGAAGACGATGTCCGGGTGGCGCTCCGAGGCCTTCTCGTAGACGGGTCCGAACATCCGGCACGGTCCGCACCACGCGGCCCAGAAGTCGATGAGCACGATGGCGGAGCCGGTGACGGTCTCCTCGAAGTTGTCCTGGGTCAGTTCGACGGTCGGCATGGGGCCCCTCCGCTTCCATATACCCGGTGGGGTATGTGCATGTGCTGGGTTCAACCAGCGTCGGTCCGGGTTTGTTCCAGGCAGACGGGAGGAAGAGGGAACCAGCGCATGCGCTCGAAGTCGGCCGGCAGTCCGGTGGGGCCGCCATCGAGACGGTCGCGGCGAGCGGCCAGCACCTCGCGGGCGCGGTCGAGCTGACCGGGCAGGGCCTCTTCCCCCAGCCGGCGATGGCGAACGGCCGGGGCGGCGAGCTCGCCGTCGGCGGTGAAGCGCGCATCGGTCAGCCGCAGCGGCGGGTCGGCGGGGCCGGCGTGGTGGTGCCACTGTCCGGTGTGCGGGTCGAAGCGGTAGTCGGGCAGGAGACGGTGACCGTGGGCGGCGATCAGGTCGACGGCGTCGATGAGGTAGTCGCGGACGCTGTCGCTGATGAAGTAGTTGAAGTTGATGCGAGTCCAGCCGGGCTTGATGCCGTCACAGCCGTGCACGACCTCGTCGAGCAGGGCGTGCGAGGTGGCGGCGTCGATGGCCAGCAGGCGATGGCCATAGGGCCCCGCACAGGAGCAGCCGCCGCGGGCCTGGATGCCGAACAGGTCATTGAGCAGGGCGACGACGTAGTTGTGGTGCAGCCAGGTGTGCTCGCCATGGCGGATGCGGAAGGAGACGATGGACAGGCGGCGGGCGTCGTGGTTGCCGAGGATCTCGATGCCGGGGTTGCGGTCCCACTCCGCGAGTGCGCGACGCCAGTGGCGCTCTTCGGCGGCCTGGATGGTGTCGGTGCCGACCGCCTGTTTGAGGGTGAGGACGAGCCCGGCCCGGATGGATTCGACGATCGCGGGGGTACCGCCCTCCTCGCGGGCCACTGGATCATCGAGATAGCGGTGGCCGAGCGGATCGACGAAGGCGACCGTGCCGCCGCCGGGTACGGTGGGCACCCGGTTGCGCACCAGCTCGCGCCGTACGACGAGCACCCCAGGGGTCTGCGGGCCGCCGACGAACTTGTGCGGGGACAGGAACAGCGCGTCCTTGTGGTCCTCGACACCCGGGGCGCTCCGGGCCGTCCTGATCGGGATGTACGGTGCCGCCGCCGCGTAGTCCCAGAAGGACAGGGCGCCGTAGGCGTGCAGCAGCCTCGCGACGCGCTCGGTGTCGGTGAGGATGCCGGTGACGTTGGAGGCCGCGGAGAAGCTGCCGATGCGCATCGGGCGGTCGGCGTACCGCCGCAGCCCCGCCTCCAGAGCGGCCAGGTCGATGTGGCCGTCGGCGTCTGCGTCGATCACGACGACGTCGGCGATGGACTCGCGCCAGGGCAGTTCGTTGGAGTGGTGCTCGTAGGGGCCCACGAACACCACCGGCCGCTCGGCCGGCGCAGGCCGGTCCGGGTGCCGCAGCTCCAGGATGCCGACCAGCTTGTTGACCGCGGCGGTGGCGCCGGATCCGCAGAAGAGGACGAGGTCGTCCTCGGTGCCGCCGACCGCGTCCCGGATGATCCGGCGGGCGTCCTCGCGCAGCCGGGTCGTCTGCAGGCCGGTGCTGGAGCTCTCTGTGTGGGTGTTGCCGTAGCGCGGCAGCACCTGCTCGCGGACGAAGTCCTCGATGAAGTCGAGGGCGCGGCCCGAGGCGGTGTAGTCGGCGTAGACGATCCGCTTCGGGCCGTAAGGGCCCTCCAGTACCTCGTCGTCGCCGATGAGGCCGTCCCGGATGCGGTCCAGCAGTGCCGATGCGGTCGGTGCCGAGGTCGTGGTCATGGTTCCAGCTCGATGTCGATCTCGGGTGGCTCGTGGAGGGTGTTGTGGACCGTGCAGCGCGAGGCCACGGCCAGCAGCGCGGCGCGGCGCTGCTCGGGCAGCTCCGGCGGCGGGACGATCAGCAGGCGCAGCGAGGCGACACGCGCCGGGCGGTCCGTGGCCATGGTGAACTCCGTGCGCACGCGCAGGCCGGCTCGGGGCAGGTTGTGGCGGTGGAGGTAGCGGCCCGCGTAGAAGGCCACGCAGGTGGCCAGCGAAGCCGCGAAGAGCTCGGTGGGAGTGGGTGCGGTGTCCGTGCCGCCCGCCTCGACGGGCTGGTCGACCTGGAGGCGGTGACCGCGGACGTTCACGGTGTAGGCGTCGCGCTCGACATGGACGACCTCCAGGTGGTGCACGTCCATGGAGTCGGTGTGGTTCGTGCTGACGGTCTGCGGTGTGCTGCCGGTCATGGCCGGGCCCTTCTCGCTGGTGTCGGCTGTCCGATTCCAGTCGACCGCTGAGCGCGGGGCCGGGGGAGGGGCCGGCGGGGTGCTGCGGGGACCGTTCGGCCCTCGCGTCCTATGTCGCGACGAGATACCCTGCCCGGTATTTTACCAGGGCATTCGGGGCGGGCAACTGGGCTCCGGAGGGCCGGTGGGCCCGGTCGATGACATACCCGGGTGGGTACTGGAGCGGGGACCAGTGGCCCATGTCCGGCCGTCATCTCCCGCACGACAGTGGGGACATGGGCAAACACATCGTGATTCTCGGCGGCGGAACCGCCGGCGCCATGACGGCCAACCGACTGTGTCGCACGTACGACCGGGACGAGTGCCGGATCACGGTCGTCGACCAGGACGACGACCACCTGTATCAGCCCGGACTGCTGTTCGTGCCGTTCGGGCTCGCCCAACCGCACCACCTGGTGCGCTCCCGGCCCCGGCAGTTGGAGGCGGCCGTCGACTACAAGCAGGCGCGGATCGAACGGGTCGACCCGGACGCGCGGACCGTCCACCTCGCCGGTGGCATCCGGCTGTCGTACGACGTCCTTGTGGTCGCCACCGGAGCGAGGCTGCTGCCGCAGGAGACCGACGGGCTGACCGGTCCCGGCTGGGGGGAGAAGGTCTTCACCTTCTACGACCTGCCCGGCGCGGCCGGCCTGCACGACGCGCTGGAGCGTTTCGACGGCGGCCGCGTGGTGATCGACGTGGCCGACCTGCCGGTCAAGTGTCCGGTCGCCCCACTGGAATTCGCCTTCCTCGCCGACTGGTACTTCCAGCGGCGAGGGCTCCGGGACCGAGTCGAGCTGACGTACGTCACTCCGCTGGACGGTGCGTTCACCAAGCCGGTCGCGGCGAAGGCGCTGGGCGGGCTCCTCAGGGACAAAGGGGTCGAGCTGGTCACCGAGTTCACCCTCGGCGAGGTCGACGGGGCGGGCGGTCGGCTCGTCTCGTACGACGAGCGCGAGGTGCCCTTCGACCTGGCGGTCGTCGTGCCCCTGCACGGCGGAGCGGAGTACGTGGGCCGCTCCGCGGGCCTGGGCGACGAACTCGACTTCGTCCCCGTCGATCCGCACACGCTCCAGCTCCCGGGCCACCCGGAGGTGTTCGCGATCGGGGACGCGGCGGGCCTGTCGGCGTCCAAGGCGGGTTCGGTGGCGCACTTCGAGGGTGAGGTGCTGGTGCACAACATCGGCCGGTTCCTGACCGGACGGCCGCTGGACGCGTCCTTCGACGGACACGCCAACTGCTTTGTGGAGACCGGCTTCCACAAGGCCCTGCTCATCGATTTCAACTACGACACCGAGCCGCTGCCCGGCCATTTCCCGGGCCTGGTCGGCCTGCCGCTGCTGAAGGAGTCGCACGCCGCCCACCTCGGCAAGCTCGCCTTCGAGTGGCTGTACTGGCACAGCCTGCTGCCCGGCCGGGAGCTGCCCGGCATCGGCTCGGCCATGCCCGAGCGCGGCAAGAACCACGTAGCCCTCTGAGAGGACCCCGACATGCCCACCGCCACCTACGCCGACACGGCCGTCCCGGTCGACGACGAGGGCTTCTTCACCGACCCCGCGCGCTGGACCGAGCCGATGGCCGAGCAGATCGCCACGGAAGCCGGCATCGAGGCGCTGACCGACCGGCACTGGACGGTCATCCGCTTCATGCGCGAGCAGTACGCCGCCAAGGGCACCGGCCCCACCGTGCGCGTGCTCGGCAAGACCTCCGGCGTCAGCGTCAAGGAGCTCTACCAGCTCTTCCCCAAGGGGCCTGCGAAGACCGCCGCGAGGATCGCCGGCATCCCCAAGCCCCGCGGCTGCATCTGAAGGAGCGTGCGCTCATGGCCGACACCGCCACGATCGAGAAGGTCTCGATCATCGTCTCCAAGGGGTCACTCGAGGGGATCTACCCAGCCCTGATCATGGCCAACGGCGCCCGCGCCGAGGGCATCGAGGCCGACCTGTTCTTCACCTTCTTCGGCCTTGACGCCATCACGAAGAAGCGCTGGGAGCACATCAAGCTCGCCACGGTCGGCAACCCCGGGCTGCACCTGCCGACCCTGCTGGGCGGCTTCCCGGGCGTGCCCGACCTGGTCACGCGCTACATGGAACGGAAGATGGACCGGCTCGACATCCCGCCGATCCCCGAGTTCATCGAGATGATCGCCGACACCGGCGCGGGCATCTACGCCTGCAAGGCGTCGGTGGACCTCTTCGAACTCGACAAGGACGACCTCGTCGAGCAGGTGCAGGGGATCATCACTGTCGGCGAGTTCTACGAACGCGCGGCCGCCGGCCAGATCATCTACACCTGAGCTATCCGGCTTCACGGTGAGGGGGCCTCCTCCCGCGTCGCCTCGACGGGCTCGGTGCCGCGCTCGGCCAGGGCGGCGTGCAGGAGGAGCAGACGGGCCAGGTCACGTGCCTCGTCGGCGGTGAGGGCCGCCCACACTCCCGGTTCGCCGCCCTGGTCCCGGCCCACGTCCAGAGCGACCCGGCTGATGGGCCGCTCCGCAGGCGCGAGCTCCAGGCGCCGCACGCCGATCCTGCGCCCGCAGGTGGTCACGACGTAGCTGTCCCCGCTCGTAGCGGGCCGGTCACGGTCTGTGGTCGCCATCGTGCTCACGCTCCTTCGCCGGGTGAGTGGCAGTCCCCGGTCGCGCTGTCTGCGACCTGGATACCCTGAGGGGTATTTGTCACAGCGCTCCGCGAGTCCGCATTGTTCCCTCGCACGGACGCCTGCTCCGCGGCGCTGCGCTCAGGGGCGGGTGATGAGGGAGTCAGGGCTTTCGGTGTCCGGCACCGCCGGGGTGGTGCTCGTCCGCTCCGGCGTGCGCGCGATACGCCTGAGCAGGTACCAGCTGACCCCGACACCCGCCGCCGCGGCCGCGCAGGCCCACGTCCAAGGGCTGGTGAGCAGCGTGTGACGCAGATCGGAGCCGATCTGCTGGCCGAGGACGAACACCCCCATGACAGCGACGAACCAGCCGAAGGACTTGCGCAGCGCGTCTTGCGGGATGCGCCCGGCGAGCAGGCCGCCGAGCAGGCTGCCGACGACGGCGGCGGCCGTGACGAGCGCAGCGAAGCCCCAGTCGATGTGCACGGTGGCGAGGTAACCGGCCAGCCCTGCGAAGGACTTCATGGAGATGACCAGCAGGGAGGTGCCGACCGCGACGGTCATCGGCAGGCCGCCGAGCAGGGCGAGCGCCGGTACGACGAGGAAGCCGCCGCCCGCGCCGACCAGTCCGGTGACCAGCCCGACGACGATGCCGTCGAGCAGGACGTGGAGGACGGGGAGTTCGTGATGGGTCTTCGTCGTTGCCTTCCGGCGGCCGCGGATCATGGCGACGGCGGTGGCGATCATCATGAGGGCGAACGCGATGAGCAGGACGGTGCCGGGGATGAACCCCGCCAGGCGTCCGCCCGCGTAGGCGCCGGTCATGCCGGCCAGACCGAACAGCAGCCCGGTACGCCACCGAACGCGTCCGGCGCGGGCGTGCGAGACGACGCCCGCGGCGCTGGTGACGCCGACGACGAACAGCGAGGTGGCGATGGCCTCCTTGGTCTCCATTCCGGCCAGGTAGATCAGGATGGGCACGGTCAGGATGGACCCGCCGCCGCCCAGGACTCCGAGACTGACGCCGATGAGCAGGGACGCGGCGATGACGGCGGCGATCACGGGGCGTCCCTCAGGGCGGCGACCACCGTGTCGAGGTCGGTGCGCGGGCCGCGGTTGTAGGGCAGCTTCGACAACAGCATGCCCATCGCACAGGTGTTGGTGAGCGCGGCGACGGTCAGCCCCGCACCGACGGCCGTGCCGATCAGGTGCAGCCCGGGCACGAACAGGCCCGCGGCCCCGGTCACCAGCACCAGGCTTCCGGCGACGAGCCGGACCTGGCGTTCCAGGTCCCAGCGGGCGGGCCCGCGGGTGAGCGGGCCGCCGGCGGACTCCCAGGCCATGACGCCGCCGTCGAGGACACGCAGGTTGGGCAATCCGCCCTCGGCGAGCGCCTGTTCGGCCTGGGCGGCGCGGGCGCCGGAGCGACAGACGAGGATGACGTCCTCGTCGAGGTGGTTCAGCAGCTCGGCGCGGTGCTCGCGCAGGGTGTCGAGGGGGACGTTGTAGGAGCCGGGGATGTGGGCGGTGCGGAACTCGCCGGGCGTGCGCACGTCCAGCAGGCGCGGGCCTTCGCCGGAGCGGGTCAGCTCGCGCAGGGCGGCGGGGTCGAGGCGTGGTTTGTCGGCGTGGAGGGTCATCGGGGGTTCCCTGCTGTCGGTGAAGCGTTCTGTGTCGATGGGCGGGCGGCGGCCGACGCCGCGGTCGCCGCCCGGGGCGCGGCGGGTCAGACGTCGGCGGGCGCGGGCTGGGCCAGCCAGGCGCCGTAGCCACCGAGCAGGTCGGAGACGTCGGTGCGGCCCTTGTGCCGGAGCAGGCTGGCGGCGATCGAGGAGCGGTGGCCGCCCGCGCAGTGCACGACCAGGGACCGGTCGGCCGGGATCTCGTCCAGGCGGCGTGCCAGTTCGGCCAGCGGGATGTGCAGCGAGCCCTCGATGAAGCCCTCTTCGCGTTCGGCGGTGTTGCGCACGTCGAGCACCAGCGGAGGTTCGCCGCCGTCCAGGAGCCCGCGCAGCTCGTCGGCGGTCAGGCGGCTGGCCTGCACCATGTCGTCGGCCAGGGCGGGGAAGGCGCCCTCGGGTTCGCGCAGATACCCGCCGACCTTGTCGAAGCCGATCCGGGCGAGCCGGGTGACGACCTCCTCCTCACGGTCCTGCGGCGCCACCACGACGACCTCCTGCTCGGGGCCGACGACCATGCCCGCCTGCTCGGCGAAGCGGCCGTCCGCGGGCACGTTGACCGAGCCGCGCAGATACCCGGGCGCGAAGTCCTGCGGTGAACGGGCGTCGAGGACGACCGCGCCGGCCGCGCGCCGCTGCATGAACTCCTCGACCGACAGGGGCTGCGGTGCGGCCGCCGCGTCGAACAGGCCGTGCTCCTTGCGGTTGAGGATGGCGTCGTAGACGAAGTAGGCGGGCGCGGAGGGCTGTCCGGCCGTCACCAGCTCGACGAACTTCTCTTCGCTCATCGGGCGGCAGGCGTAGTTGGTGACGCGCTGCTCGCCGATGGAGGACTGGCGCTGGGTGGAGAGGTTCTTGCCGCAGGCCGAGCCGGCCCCGTGCGCGGGAAAGACCCGGACCGCGTCGGGCAGGGCCATCAGCTTGTGCTGGATGGTGTCGTAGAGCATGTGGCCGAGTTCGTCGGCGGTCACGCCGATCGAGGCGAGCAGGTCGGGCCGGCCGACGTCACCGATGAACAGCGCGTCACCCGTCAGCACCCCGTAGGGGACGGTGTCGCCGGTGTGCTCGTACACCAGCACACTGATCGACTCGGGGGTGTGGCCCGGGGTTTCGAGGATCTGGAGCTGGACGTCGCCGAGGTTGATCCGCTCCCCGTCGGTCAGCTTGCGGATGGGGTACTCGGCTTCGGCGCGCTGCCCGTAGCCGATCCACGCGCCGGTGCGGTCGGCCAGCTCCAGGTGGCCGGCGAGGAAGTCGGCGTGGAAGTGGGTGTTGACGACGGCCTCGATGGTGAAGCCGTGGGCAGCGGCGTCGGCGAGGTACTCCGAGACGTCGCGGCGCGGGTCGACGACGACGGCCCGGCCCGTGGTCTCGTCGGCGATCAAGTAGGACGCCTGCGAGAGGCAGTCGAGGTAGTACTGGGCGAAGAACATGGTCGGGTGACCTCCAGGTCGCATGGGAATGAATTACCCCGGGGGGTATACAGAAGGGTTTGGTCAGCCCTTGTCGGAGGGCGGGGCGGTGGCCGGCCCGGGTCGGGGGATGCCCGGGCCGGCCGGTCAGAGGCGGCCGGTGAGCATGCCGTGCCAGTACGCCGGCGGCAGTATGTACCTCTTGAACACCCACATGTCCCGCCGCTCCTTGAACGTGTCGATCAGCGGGAAGGTGGGCGAGGGGCGCAGGTCGTAGTCGAACTCGGCGAGCAGCATCCGGTCGCGGGCCGTCACCAGCGGGCAGGATGTGTAGCCGTCGTAGCGGCGCGACGGAGAGCGGCCGTTCATCACGTCCAGCAGATTCGCCGCGACCACCGGGGCCTGCTTGCGTACGGCCGCGCCGGTCTTGGAAGTGGGCAGGTTTGCCACGTCGCCGAGGGCGAAGACGTTGTCATAGGTCGGGTGTTGAAGGGTGTGCCGGTCGGCGGCGACGAAACCCTGCGGGCTGGCCGGATCGGCGAGCGGACCGGTCTTGACCCAGTCGGGGGCGCGCTGTGGCGGCACGGCGTGCAGGAAGTCGTAGCCGAGGGTCTCCTTCGTGCCGCTCGCGTGGTCGGCGACGCTGATCTCGCGGCGGTTGCCGTCGACGGCGGTCATCTCCGAGCGCAGCCGCACCTCGATGCCGTACCGGTCGGCCACCTTCTCCAGTACCTGAGACCAGGCGGGGACCTTGAACATCGTCGGGTCGGGGAGGACGAGGACGATCCGGATGTTGTCGAGCACCTTCCGCCTGCGCCAGTGGTCGGCGGCCAGGTAGGCGATCTTCTGCGGGGCGCCGCCGCACTTCAGCGGGGACGCCGGGTGGGTGAAGACGGCCGTGCCCGAGCGCATCTGCCGGATCAGCTCCCAGGTGCGCGGGGCGTACTCGGGTGCGTAGTTGCTGCTCACCACGTCGTGACCGACCGCCTCCGCCAGCCCCGGCACGCCGCCCCAGTCCAGGTGCAGGCCCGGCGCCATCACGAGGTGCTCGTAGGTGAGTTCGGCGCCGTCGGAGAGTGTCACCACGCGGGTGTCGGGGTCGACGGCCAGGGCGCGGCGGCGGATCCATCGCACACCGTCGGGTATGACCGACCCCTCGGGGCGACGGCTGATGCGCAGGGGCGCCTGGCCGCCTCCGACCAGGGTCCACAGCGGCTGGTACCAGTGCGTGTCGGACGGTTCGATCAGGGTGATGTCGCGGACGCCGGCGCGGCGCAGGCGGGCCGCGACGCTGATGCCGGCACTGCCGCCGCCGATGACGGCGACTCGATGACGGCCGACGAGTGGTTCGTCGGTGGGGGAGGGGGTGGCGGCCAAGTCGGGCTCCTTTCCCATGGGGCCGTGCGGGGCGGGGGGCGTCAGGCCGCGTGCATACCGGCCGCGACGGGACGGCCGCCGCGGGCCCAGGCGCCGGTGCCGCCGGCCACGGAGTAGGCATCGATGCCCTGGGAGGTCATCCAGTCGGCGGCCGTCTTGCTGCGGTTGCCGCTGGCGCAGATCACGTACACCGGTCGGTCGGTGGGCAGCTCTCCGAGGCGGGCGGGCACGGTGCGCAGCGGCATCAGCCGTGCCCCGGGGATGTGCCCAGTCGCGTACTCCTCCGCCTCCCGTACGTCGACCGTGAGCGGGCCGTCGGCCCACGCCGCGGCGAACGCCTCCTGTGTCACTTCACGAGCCATTTCGTTACCTCCTCAATTACCCCCGGGGGTATCTCTCTGGCGAGAGTACGGCGGCCAACGGGGTAGCGTCAAATACCCCTGGGGGTATTTACCCGAGGGGTAAGGGCTCGGCTCGACGCGGGTCCGGGAACGCGCCGGCGCGCCTCGCGGCTGGTCGACCTCCGCGTCCGCGCGCGGTACGCCGGTGTATCAGGTCGGCCGAACAGGCCGCAGGAGGTCCTGCGTGTGATCGGTGTTGATCGCTCGCGGCCGGCCACCCCGGGATCGGTGCCAGGGTGATTCCGCTGTGCGAGACCAGGCGGACGCGGGAGCGCCCGGACGCGTAGCCGGCGATGCTGTGGCCGCGGGGGAGGCGGCGGTGCCGCGGCCGCCTGCACCGAGCTGCCATGTGGGTGGTCAATGCTGCGACCTGCGAACTAGCCGTCGCCGGTTGTCAGCGTTGGTTGTAGTTGAGCACCGTTCGACGGCCCAGAAACGGGCGGTTCTGATCGAACGGGATCTCAACTCGAGTGCGGGGGAGACCCTCTCTGTTGCCCCGGTCTTGGCCCCGGCTGACTTGCGTGTGTCGGCGTGCGATTGCCTTCTGCGGTGCCTGCGGGTTCGTAGGAGAATCCACTCCTTCAATGCCCTCGGCTCGTCGGGCCGGAGGTGACTGCCGCCGCCGTGCAGCGGGTGGTGCCAGCGCCAGACGTCCAGCGGCGGACGGCGCCGCTTCTCGTACGCCGAGAGCGGGTCGCCGTCGGCGCGGGGGAGGGCGGGGGACAGCTGGTTCGGGGGACTGCGTCGGGAGTGCTTCCCTGGCGTGCGATGGTCTCAGGCCGCGACGGTGGCATGCCGGGCGGCAGCGAGGTCGCCGCACGGGTGCGTACATCGCCCACCGCAGGGGCCCGGTAGGGGCGGGCGGCGTCCGAAAGGGTGTTGAGCCGGGAGGTCACCAGTGTGGAGTCGACGCGGCTGGCGTGGCCCAGTGCTTGGTGGGTTGCGGCGGCGCCCTGCTGGGGCTCGCCTTCGGTGAACAGGGCGAAGGTGAAGCACACGCTGGCGGGGCGGCGCTGGACGTGGAGTCCGGCGAGGTCACGGGCGCGGATCACGCGGGCGCCGGCGTGCTCGGCCACCGCGGGCGGTGGCGTGCGGGTGTACGTCGTATCCGCCGACGCCAAGGGTGAGTGGTCCTCGGGCGGCACCACGACATGGCGAGCGGTGAGGCCAGGCCCGGTGCCACTACACACCTCGAGCCGACCGTATGAGCCCTGCGGTCGCGGAACGAGGAGGGGTCGCGTCCGGTGAAGTCGTCCCCGAGGACGGCGGGCGTGACGCGACGGCTTGAGCGGCCCCGTCCGGGTCGGTGCTGTGCTCCCTACAGTCGCAGTTGCGGGCGTCATGGCATGGTGAGGAACGGCGGGAACGCCGTTTTCGCGATGCTGCCTTTCGTCACTCTCACCACGGTCTTCGGAGCGCCGATCACATCCTCCGGCAGGGAGAGGGTGAGGAGATACAGACCTGGTTGCACATGGGCGAAGCCGAACCAGCCCGAGCCGTCGCTGAGCCGGGCGGTCTTGCGGCCGCCGCCGGTGAGCGGGGCGAGCGTCACCGGTACCTGGTCCAGCGGGTCGCCGCTCCGGAGCACCAGCCTGCCGGTCACGTGCCCGTCCCGGGGTGCCGTCTTCCACGGCATGCCGGGCACCGCCGCCTCGTTGCTGAACGGCGCGTCCTCGCCCCGCGTCAGCGCCTGCACCAGTTTGGCCCGCTCGGCCGCCACGCCGTTGGCCGCCACGTCCTTGCTGGGGGCGGCGTAGGAGTAGCCGCTCCAGCCGGCCGCGGTGTTGCCTGCCGCGCTGGGGCTCAGCGCCTCCCTGACCTGGCTGAGCGAGTCCGCGACGCCGTTCAGGTACAGGGCGGGTCCGTTGACCGCCTGCCGCTCGCCCTGGTGGTCGGCCAGGAACTCGGACCACTCGGAGAACATCTGCGCCTGGTCCGGACTCCAGTTGCGCTTGTAGTTCATGGTCACGGCGGTGTCCATGATCCCCTCGTCCAGCCATCCCGCCCAGTCCTGCAGGACCTCGGCGTACGTGCGGGTGGCCCGCCAGCCGCCGACCGCCTGCGGCCCGTGTCCGTAGGTGATGGCGTCCATCGACAGGCGGGCCCGCGGGTCGACCTCCCAGACTCCGAGATAGATCCTGCGCACCAGCTGGGTGACCTGGCTGCGCCGCCAGTCGCTCCAGGCGGTGTCGGACGGCAGGGGTACGTCCGTCCGGCCCGTCGTCTGCTGGAAGCGGGCGACGGACACGGCGTTGTAGCCCCAGTCGCTGTGGGTGGTGGTGGAACTGCCGTCCGGGTAGCGGACGTAGTCGAGGTTGACGCCGTCCACGTCGTAGTTGCGCACGATGCTCTGGATGCCGCGGACGATGTAGTCGACGGCCGCCGGATGGCCGGGGTCCACATAGGCGTTGGCACCCACCCGTTCCTGGCCGTCGGCCTTCTTGTTGAGCCAGCGGTCGGCTCCGGTGGCGTTCGGGCCGTGCTGGTTGAAGACGTGGGCCGGGGAGCGGGGCGGGGTGCTGCTGTTCCACATGGTGTTGACGTTGACCCAGGCGTGCACCTGCAGCCCGGCCGCGTGTCCCTGCCGGACAACTTCCGCCAGCGGGTCGTAGGGCTCCGGGGCGATCGCGGCGTCGGTGCGCGGGTACAGGGCGTTGTTGCAGAAGCAGTCGTAGCGCCGGGCCGTCTGCACGATCAGGACGTTGGCGTTGACGTCCAACGCGTCCTCGACCAGGGCCGTGACCTGGGCGGGTGTGTAGATGCCCGGGTTGAACGCGTCCACCCAGTAGCTGCGCCACTGGGCCGGCGCCGCCGCGCCGTCGTCGGCACGGGCGTGGGCAGGTGGCGCGGTGACCGCGCCGAGGAGCAGGCCGAGGCTCGCCGCCAGGATCGTGAGTACGCGAGGCAAACGCATGTCGAGGTGTCCCCCCGGTGGAGTTCGTCGGCTGCGGGCGTACGCCGTGGGAAGGCGGGGGCTCTGGCCGGCTCTAGGCGAACGTGGCGCCCCAGGTGGCCGGCCCGACGACGCCGTCCACGCTCAGACCCCTGCTCGACTGGAAGCTGCGGCAGGCGGAGTCGGATCCCGGCCCGTACTGGCCGTCCACGGCGAGGGAGTAACCGTGCGCGCTGTTCATCCGGTACTGCCAGGTCGCCACGCTGGCATGCACGAAGGTCGGCGGCTGGCGGAAATTGACGCCGGGGTAGGGCAGGGGGCCGCCGCCGGGGTTGACCTCGCCGCTGAGCACCCTGGCGTACAGGTTGCCCGGGCAGGCCGTCGCGTGGTGGTCCCGGTGGCCGGTGATGGCCCGCGCGGCGCCGCCCGACACCCGCAGGCGGTTGATGCCGTGGCGGACGGCGTCGATGAGCCCGGCGGTGATGGTGTCGTAGCTGCTGGCGGTGCCGCCGGTCAGGGCACAGACCGCGTACCAGTCGTCGTTGCCCTGTGTGGTGCCCTGGGCGGCGGTGCGGACGTACTCGCCGCGGCCTTGGAAGAGGTAGCCGTGGACGCAGGCGAGGTGGCTGTAGGCGATGTCCGACCAGCCGTTGGAGTCCATGTGGAAGTTCTGGATGCCCCGCACCTGGGCGGCGCAGTCGGCGTGATTGGCCTTGGCCACCTTCACGGCGTCGACGTGATGGACGACCACGCCGCCCTGGGCCGGGGTGATGTCGTTGCTGACGCTTTTGGGTGCCCTGGCGCCCCATTGGGAGCGGGTGACGAACGTGGCCATCAGTTCCGCCCTCCTCGGTCCAGGGCGCAGTTGACGGCGGCGTTGAGGGGTTCGGTGTGGGCGCCGCGCGCGGCTTCGGGGCCGTGGACGGCGCCGGGGTGGCGGGAGTGCGTGACGATGGGGAGTTCACGGCGTCCCGGCGGGAGGGGGGTGTCGGCACGCGCGGGTCCGGAACAGATGGCTGGCAGCGCGAACGCGCCGGCGGCTGCCGCCAGCAGTGTCGCGCGGCGAGACGGGCCGTGGGGCAACGGTCCTCCAAGGGGTGGGGAGGTACGGGCAATTGTCGATACCTTGACAGGTTCCAGTCAAGACGGCGGTAGTCGTCCGACGCATTACCAAACGATCTGATCTGGGACTTGGACAGCTCGACATCATCGGCCTCGCCGAGTGCCACCCGCGCCCTCGCACGCCAACTCGTGCAAGCAGCACACCTCCTCACCACCGGAGGTCCTTCACGCAATCGCGGTCAGAGCCAAGTTCAAAGAGCACCATCGTTGCCGATCGCCTGGGCGGTTCGGGGGAGAGAAGCACACCTGAACTGCGTTCCTGCAAGCTGATTGAGGCGGCCGCAGAAGTTGTGAGAACGCCTACGTGCCCCCACCGATGACCGTCCCCCGCGCCCTCCTCGAAGCCCACGCCGTCTTCGGCAACTGGCTCTTCCAGCGATGAGTCCTACTGAGTCGGCAGTGGAGTGGCCGAGAAGTTGCCGTGACATCGCCGCTTGCATGGACTGTTTCGGCGCCCCGTTGGCGCCGCCAGATTCGTCACCACACACCTCGCAGACTGGGACACTGTCACGGCCTACTTCGAACTCCTCAGGGACGTGGCGGAACTCAACGAGGGCGCACTGCAGATCATCGTGTGCGACCACGTCAACCTCACGGAGGGGTCCTGGTTCCAGGACGCCATCGTTGAGAACTGGCGGCCGCACGACGGACGGCGCCAAGCCCTGATCCCCAATGACTGGCTCGAGTGACCTGCCCGCCACTCCCGAGGCGGCGAACCAGCGCTGCCCAGCGACGAGATCGTGTACGTCGTCACCCACTGGAGCGCAGGGTGTCTGTCCCGCCCTCCCCGCAACCGGCGAGCGGAATGAGTGTGGTTCCTGGGTCATCTGTCCCCGAGTGGCGCCCGGCTGGACGTCGTCCCCAGCCCGGGCAACCGAGCCGGGCACCTTCGAGCATCGGCGGGCAAGTGCTCTCGGCGCTATGCCATGCTACGGAGATCGTGGCTGCATGCAGTTAGGGGCGCGTGGGTGATTGAACTATCCGACCTGATCCGCGAGTTGCGGCAGCAGCTGGCCACCGCAGCACAGGAGCAGGAGGGGCAAGCGGTCCAGTTTGACCTGGGGCCGGTGGAGATCGAGGTCACGGTGACGGTGACCCGCGAGTCCAGCGCCCGAGGCGGGATTCGCCTCTGGGTCGTGGACGCTGAAGCCGAGGACGGCGCGCAGCCGCGTTCTGGCACTCAGCGAATCACTCTGACCCTTCAGCCGCGGGCTGAGGTCTCCGGCCGTCCCGCCCGCATCAGTGCCGGCGACATCGAACGTATCCCCGTCGCCGGGCACACTTCACCTGGGCCAGAAAACGATCCGGACGACGACTGGCCGCAGCAGGAGCGCTGATCCGTGGGTGACATCGCCAAGGGCGTCCTTGGGGGCGGATGGGCCCTGGTCGTCGGCTGGCTCTTGCCTGCCGCGCTCAATCTCGCAGTCTTCTTCTTCGGTGTCGCCCCCAGCCTGCAGCGCACCGCAGTCATCGAGCGTGTCTGGCCCGGCTCGGCCAGTCAGACAGCCTTGCTGCTGCTCTGCGCCGCCGTTCTCTTCGGCATTGTGCTCAACGCTCTCCAGACCCCCCTCTACCGGATCCTTGAGGGCTACCTGCTGTGGCCCCGTGGCGCGTACGACCGCGGGTGTCGGCGCCAGCAAGCCCGCAAAGAGCGAATTGCCGATCTGATCGCCCACCCGGAAGACCGCACTCCCGTACAGCGCGCACTCCTCAACGAGCAGTTGGCTCGCTACCCGGCCGACGACGGCCAACTCGCCCCGACCCGGCTCGGCAACGCCATCCGCCGCTTCGAGGAATACGGTCATAACCGCTTCCTGCTCGACACGCAGGTGCTGTGGAACGAGCTCAACGCCACCGCACCTGCACAAGCACGCCGCCAAGTGGAAACGGCACGTACCAGCGTGGACTTCTTCGTGGCATTGCTGTATGGGCACGGGGCGGTGGCGGTGCTCGCAATGGCGGCCCTGACATCAGCCGATGCTGAGCGACCCCTTCTGGTTGTCATTGCCATCACGCTGAGCGCGCTCATTCCGCTGTGGTACCGCTCCGCCGTGTACGCCACCGACGAGTGGGCTGCCGCTGTGCGGGCCATGGTCAACTTGGGCCGCAAACCGCTGGCTGACTCGCTCGGACTCGTCCTGCCGCAGCAACTGGCTGAGGAACGCACCATGTGGCGGCTTGTCACCCGGATGTCCCGGCGCCCGTACCGGGACGCCGCAGACACCGCCTTCGCGCCATACCGCGCCGCACCACCAGATCCGCACTGTCCAATACACCCGCCCGCTCCTGGGCCGGGCACGTGATCCGTACCGCACCCCGGTTTCCTTCCAGAGAAGTCATCCCCGGCCGCGCTTGCAAGAAATGGAACGCTACTTCGTGCCCAGCCGCATGACGACTGTCGAGTGGCTCCTGCACGGTGGCAGTCGACGACAGCCGCTGAACGTAACTGGCATCCGCTCCGCGGAGCGTGTGCCACATCCCGCTGAAAGCAACCTGAGCCGCCCGGTGCGCACTTGCCGGTGTGGAGCAGCCGGGTGCTGGCAGGCGTTGTGGCAGTCAGCCTTGCTCGACAGCGATACGCGCGAGCAGCTTCAGCAGAGGCAGGTCGGCCGCCACGTGTCAACGGCGATCCCGAAATCGTTCAGGATGAGATCCTTCTTGCCCTGTGCCAGTCCGTTGCGGATGGCGTAGAGATGCCTGGCGGTATCGATGCCGGCGGTTACCAGTGCCTCCATGCGGCCGAGCGCCCTTTCCTTGAGCACGGAGAACACTTCGACGGGCTCCTCGGCTTGCTCCGGGAGGAACGCCGGAACGGTCACCAGCCTCCCGAAGTCGTACCCCTCAAGAGAATCGAGGTGGCCGGTGATGAAGTCCAGCCCGTTGCTGCCCCGCGGCGCTTCCAGCACCCGGAACAACCCCATGTACTCGGCGAGCAGATCAACGTGCCGGATGACCATGGCGTAAAGGGCGAGCGGCTCGACGCGCCCCGCGAACCGGTGGCTGAACCGGGTCAACGGGTCACCGGACGTGCTGTACCGCAGCCGCAACATGTCGGTGTAGCGGATCTCGTGGGCCTGCTCGGCGACGGAGGCGAGGATGTCACGGTAGGTGTGATTGGCAGGAAGCCACGGGCGGTCGTGCCCGATCGGTTCGTAGGGAGCCGCGGCCGGCTCCTGCAAGGGTGCGACGACCGTGGGGGAGTCGTGGTCGAACGCGATGCAGTCGGCCATGAAAAGCACGTCCTCAAGTGACGGCACTGTGAGGGAAGCGTCGTAGAACCCCTCCGCGGTGAGCGGGAGGGGAACGAGCAGACCCAGCTCGGAGACCTCCCGCATGCCCCATGCGCCGCCGCACGCTGAACGTCCGCCACTGGGACCGGATCGTCGAGGCCTGGGCCACCGCCGACGACACGGCCCTGGACGAGGCGTGGGTCAGCGACGCGACGGTGGATCTCGGCTCGGAGTGGGGTCAGTACGAGTACGTCACCAACATCGGCTTCGCCGAAGTGAAGCACCTACCCACACGTGTGCCAGCCCGTACATCCCCAGAAGTGAACCATCACCCCTCTCCCTCTCGTGTACGTGGAGATCGCACCCGGATCGGTGACCATGGCACGGAAAGGCTGGCCTGCTGTTATGTCCAAGGAACTGACGAAGTCCTTCGAAGTCCGTTGGGACGATGTGGACCTGAACGGCCATCTCCGCAATACCAGGTATCTGGAATACGCCTCCACGGCCAGGCTCGGCTTTCTGGTCGAGTCGGGGTGGAAGCCGAAGGACCTGCTGAAAGCGGGGTATGCCGCCGTGTCGCTCGGTGAGGAGGTGGCCTACCTGCGCGAGATCCTTCCCCTCGAAGTGATCACCGTGGCATCCCGCGTCGTCGGCCTGAGCCCGGACGGCGCACGGTGGCGCTTCGAGCACGCCTTCGCGCGGGAAGACGGAACCGAAGCCGCTGTCGTGCGCACCCTCGGCGCGTGGATCGACGTCCGTGCTCGCAGGATCACCGCACCGCCGACCGGCCTCCTGAGCGCCCTCGAGGCCGTCAGGGCGGCCGACTGCGAGGTACTCACCTCGGCGAAACCTTGAGTGTCGCCACGCGCGCCAAGGGCCCGTTGACTTGCCCGGCGCCCATGACCCCTCGGAGACGGTAGCGCTCCATGACGAACGACCCGACACCGTCGCGCCCACGTGGACCACTGGCCGACGCCGGGCTGCTGCGGCGTCATGTGGAGTTCCTCGCCGCCGAGCCACGCGGTCGGCGCGGGACGTCCGAGGCGATGGAACGTGCCGAGGCGTACGTCCGTGACGAACTGGCGGCAGCGGGCTGGCTGGTGGAACGGCGGGCGTTCGACGTGCGCCGGCGGATCGGCTCGACGGACCAGCACGGTCACCGGGCGCTCGCCCTCGAACCCCGGCTGCACCCGCGCCTGTCCGGGGCGAATCTCCTCGCCTCATTGCCTCGTTCCAGAACCGGGCCGGTCGTTGTGGTGGGCGCTCACCTGGACACGGTCAGCGGCAGTCCCGGCGCGGACGACAACGCCTCAGGCGTGGCGTCGCTGTTGGAGACGGCACGGCTGCTGGCCGCGCTGCTGACCGCGCCGCGCATCGTCCTCGCCGTGTTCGACATGGAGGAGCTCGGCCTGATCGGCGCTCGGCAAGTCGCCCGTGAACTGGGCCGGGACGGCCGGGTGCGCGGGATGATCTGCCTGGAGTCGGTCGGCTACGTCGACGAAGCCCCGGGCACGCAGCGGCTCCCGGTCGGTTTCGAACGGTCTTCCCGGAGGCGTCCGCCGCGACGTGCGCGCACGGGTACCGGGGTGACTTCACCCTCGTGGTGCACCGCCGCTCCTCGGCGGCGGCGGCCGAGGTGTGGAAGCGGGCCGCCGCGGCGGCCTCCCCGGCCGTCCCCGGTCTGCTGCTGCGGGACCCGCGGCCGGACGGTCTGCTCGGACTGCTCGCCGGACTGGCCGTTCCGCCCGCCAAGCACCTGGGGCGCAGCGACCACGGGGCCTTCTGGAACCGGGGGATCCCCGCGCTCATGCTCACGGTCACCGCGAACTTCCGGAATCCGCACTACCACCGGTCGACGGACCTGCCCGGAACGCTGGACTACGAGAGGCTGGCCGCCGTGACCGAGGCCACCGCGACGACTGCCGCTTGGTGGGCCGAGGCCGGCCACACGGAGTGATGTTCGGCGGGCGGGCGGGGCTCGCCGCGTGGGGCAGGCGATCAGTCGGACCGGGCTCCGTGAGCGGGGAGCAGTTCCGCACCGGCGGCGTCCCAGTCGACTCCGGCGAGCTCGTCTCCCGCGGGCACGAGCCGATAGGTGTGCTCCAGCCACTCCGCCAGCGGTGGCACGGGAAGCTCGAACAGGGCCGCCATGTCACCCGAGGCCAGCTGAAGCCACGCGGTGCTTCGCTCCTCCAGGTGCGACGGCCACATCCGAACGTCGCCGAGGCCACCCATCGAGTGCAGCCCCTGCTGGAGGAGGTCCCGCCCGATCCGCCACACGACACGCGGACCGCCTTCGACGACAAGCTCCACGCTCACGATCAAGGGGGATGCCGCGCTGAACCGGAATTCCGCTCGGACGGCCTGCCGCGTGGAGACGTCGAGCACGCGCTCGATGTCCAGGGTCAGGCCAGGGCGGGCCTGGACACCGGGTTCGTTGCCGCTCATGTCGGGGTGGTCCTTCGCTGTGACGGACGGTGGCCCGATCTACTCTCGTCGCCGCGGGAGCCTTGTACATAAGTAACTTGACTGCCCTGACGCACCCGACCTGAGGATGATCACCGTGCCGGGTGGTTGGTATGTGCCCAGCTATCCCGTCTTGGGTGCCGAGGGAGCGGCGTGTTCGGGCACGGACGGGAGTCTGCGGGCCCGCAGGGGAGGGCCTTGGACATTCAGTCATTCGACTGTCGCCCGCGACTCACACCTGAACCATGCTGAACCAATCGCCCGCGTGCCGGTGCCGGGTGGTCGTGATGCTCGGAGGAACCAGCCGTGAACCGTACTCCCGTCGTCTTCATCCATGGCGCGTGGCTGCACGCGCTGTCCTGGGAGGCATGGGTGGAGCGGTTCGCGAGTCGGGGGTTCATCGCCACGGCGCCCGGGTGGCCCGGGGAGGCCGCGGCCGCCATGGACGTACGCCTGTCTCCGGAGCCGCTCGGCGGCCTCGGCCTGGACGCGCTGATGGACCACTACGCCGGTATCGTGCGGTCGTTCGACGTCTCGCCGGTGATCGTCGGACACTCCGTCGGCGGGCTCATCGCGCAGCACCTCATCGGCGCCAATGTCGGCCGGGCGGCGGTGGCGATCGCACCTGCCCCGATCAACGACGTCACCCGGCCCGCGCCGCCGCTGTGGACACCCGGACAGGCCGAGGGCGCCGACGAGTTGGTGGCCCTGTCCCCGGAGCGGTTTCGTCACGTCGTCGCGAACACCGTCGCGCCCGAGGAGTCCGACCGGCTCTTCGAGCGTTACGCCATACCGGCACCACACCGCCTGCTCACCGACCTCGGCTGCGCCGGTGGCGTGCGCAACCCGCTCGCCGTGGCGGACACCGGCAACGCGCGCCGCGGACCGCTCCTGCTGATCTCGGGGCAGGAGGACCGGCTCGTGCCCGACTCCGTGACCCGCGCGGTCTACAAGCAGTACGGCGATTCCACGGCGGTGACCGACCTGAAGCAGTTCGCGGACCGCGCCCACTCACTGGTCATCGACGGCGGATGGCGTTTCGTCGCCGACTACGTGCTCGGCTGGCTGGACGAGCACGGCGTCCGACCGCTGCCCGGGGGAGGGCTGACAGCGTGACCGTCGGGGGCTGCGGCGCGCATGCGGCGTACTCACACGTCCTGATCACTCGACAGCTTTCCCAACGCGTCGCGCAATGCGGCGCGGGAGGTGATGCCCAGCTTGGGGAAGACGCGGTAGAGGTGCGAGCTGACCGTGCGCGGTGACAGGTGCATCCGGTCACCGATCTCCTTGTTGGTCAGCCCGCCGGCGGCGAGGTCCGCGATCCGACGCTCCTGCCATGTCAGGGTGGTGGGGTGAGCCGAGGCGGCAGGGGCGGAGGCGCCGGCGGTACGAAGCTCGGCTCGGGCCCGTTCGGCCCAGGCGGGTGTGCCGAGCCGCTCGAAGGTCTCTGCGGCGATCATGAGTGTGTGCCGTGCAGCCTTGCGGCCTTGTGTGTGACGCAGGCGGATGCCGTGCGCGAGGCGGATGCGGGCGAGTTCGAAGGGGAAGCCTGCGGCGCCGGGGTGTGTTTCGGCCCGGCGGTACATGGTGTCCGCTTCCGCGGGGTTGGTGGCGGTCATGGCCAGGGCGCCGTAGGTGAGCAGGGCGAGGCGGGGGGAGAGGTCGGGGAGGCGGGCCTGCTGGGCGGCGAGGGCGTGGCTGCGGGCCTGTTCGGTGCGGCCGGTGTGGAGGGCTGCCTCGACGAGGTCGAGGAGGGTGCGGGAGGCCTGGTGCGTGTACGGCTGGAAGGTGCCGGGGGGTGTGATGCCGATGGCGTGGAGGTATGCAGCTTCGTAGTCGCCGTCGTTGAGGGCGGCCGTGGTGCCGATGGCGTCGGCGATCTGGGTGAGGAAGCCGACGCCGCGGGGCCGGGCCCAGGCGTCGACGGTGGCCTGGAGTTCGCGGGCCCGGTCGGTGTCGCCGCGCAGCGCGGCGAGCAGCCCCAGATAGGCCTGGCTGTGGTGCGCGAAGAGGGCGTGGCCGTGCGAGGTCATCAGCTCCAGGCCGCGCTGCCCGGTCCGCTCGGCTTCCTCCCACTCGCCGACCGCGATCTGATCGAGCATGATCAGATGCAGCATCGTCATGCCCGGCGTTTTGGCCCCGGTCGCCACTTCGCGGTCGACGGTCCGCTGGAGATGCGGCCGGTACTGGCTGAGGGTGTCCACGTGGTAGGCGGCCACGCTCAGCCGGCTGATGTCCCACGGTTCGAGTATGCGCAGGTCGGCCAAGGCACGCTCCACCCGCTCGCGTACGCCGGCGCCGCGACGCACCACATCGCTCCAGGAGTCCTGGTAGACGCGGGAGTACGGCGGCACCAGGTCGCCCAGTGAGTCGATCAGCTCATGGGTGCGCTGCCAGGACTCCTCGTCGCTCGCGTACTGATTGATGGCCAGCAGCAGGTTGACCAGCCGGGTCAGTACCTCGCTCGGCTCTCGTGCGCCGCCGTCCCGGATGCTCTCGATCGCCGCCCGCACCAGGTGCTGCGAGGACCGCACGTCGCCGTCCTCGTACAGGGCGGCGTAGGCAGAGGCGACCACCGAGGCCGGGGAGTCGGCCGTCCCGGACCCGGTGTCGGAGCGGAGCAGTTGCCGCGCCCTGTCGAGGCGGCCGGTGTGGCCGGCGACGAAGGCCGCGTCGCCGAGTCTGCGGGAGCGGTCCTCGTGACTCTCGCTCAGCTCCGCGGCCCGGGTCAGCCAGGCGACGGCGGCCACCGCGCCGCCCCGCCGTGTGGCCGACTCCGCGGCGGCCTCCAGCGCCAGGGCCACCTGCTCGTCGGGGTCGATCACCGAGGCCGCCAGGTGGGTGGCTCGTCGCTCCACGTCGTCACGGTGCACGTGGGCCAGCGCCGCGTGCGCCGCGCGCCGCTCGTTGGGGGTGGCCATCTGGACCACGGTCGAGCGCACCAGAGGATGCCGGAAGACGAAGGCGCCGCCGAGCGGGTCGATGTCGAGCAGGCCGGCCGCCACGGCCTCGTCGGCGTCGCGCATGCGGTAGCGCGTGCCCCGGGTGCTGCCCGCCGCCGTGCCCGCCCCGACGCCGTCCAGCGCGCCGCGCAGCAACTCCGCGCGCAGGGCGTCGCCGAGAGCTCCGATGCGGGAGCCGTACACCTGCTGCAGCCGCAGGGGCAACGGGACGCCGGTGTACCCGAATCCTTCCGTCGGGTCGAGCCCCGCCCGCTCGACGTAGGGCGGAAGTTCCAGCAAGGCCAGCGGATTTCCCTGGGACTCGTCGAGGACCAGACGGCGGACCCGGGCGTCGAGGCCGGGGTGGCGCTCGTCCAGGAGCTGTTCGGAGGCCTTCTCGGAGAGCGTGGTCACCGGCAGAGCGGACAGGGCCGCGGTGTCGAAGCCTGACGGTATGTCGGAACGCAGGCCGACGACGAGGCGGACGGAACCGCCCGTGAGACGGCGCCCCACGAAGCCGCATACCTCGGTGCTGGAGGTGTCCAGCCACTGGCCGTCGTCGAGTATCAGGAGCAGGGGCCTTTGCGACGCGGCGAGCGAGAGCAGGTCGAGCACGGCGATGCCGAGGGTCATGACCGAGGGGGGTGTGCTCTCGTCCCTGCCGAAGACGACGTCGAAGACGCGTCGGTGCACATCGTCCAGGCGGTCGACGTAGGACAGCAGCGGATACAGGAACTGGTGCAGACCGGCGAACGGAAGCTCCGACTCGGCCTCGACACCGGCCGCACGTATCACCCGGTGCTTCTCGCCCGTGGCCAGGTCGGCGACATGGTCGAGCAGGGCACTCTTGCCCACACCCGTCTCGCCGCGCAGGACGAGAGCCCGGCCTCCCGGGGCCGTCACGAACTCGGACAGCAGCTCTTGTTCGCGTTCGCGGCCGACCATGGCTCCGACGACGGAATCCATACTTCCCCCACTCTCCTCCCCGCCGAAGCAACGTCCGCGTCGTACGCCGCCTTGCGCAGGCACTCGAACTGCCAGGCAAGAGCGAGGTTACGTCGCCCCGCCGCACAGCCGGTTTCCGGCACGCCACACGCGGGTGCGAGCGGTCCGGAGACGGAAGGGCGGATCGGCCGTGATGTGCCACCGCCCCCTCACACCGAGAAGAGTAGATGTCTCAGGCGATGGCGTCACGTGTTTTGGCTATTGTTGCTCGCACTTCCCCGGGTTTGACCAGCCAGGACACGGTGGCATGACATACGTGTTCTGTGTGCGTGATAGACCGCAGACACATGTGTTCTCGCCGGCTTCGTCATGTCAGGGTGTTCCGAGACCGTTCAGGAGAGTGTCGACCACGATGTCAGAAGCGCTACGACCCGGCCAATGTCCTCCGGTTCACCCACGACGTCGTACGCGCTCGAACTCCGCGGCAGACCTGCGTAGTTGCCCGCGTGCCCCGGGCTCCCCAGGCCGGCATCTTCGTGGGGTCGAGCATCGGTCAGGATCCCGGGCCCGCATGGAACGGTCCGGCGGGCTGGGCAGAACACGTTCCGGGACACACGACAAGTTGAGGAGTGGCGATGACGGATTTCGGGTTGGCGGTCGAATCGGTGGGACAGCTCTCCACGGTCTGGCGGGCGATGGTGCTCGACCGGGACAAGAACGCGGATGTCCGGGATCTGCCCGGTATCGCCGTCCGCTGGGCGGACTGCAGGTTCGCGTTCTGGAACGCGATCACCCTCACCGACGTCGGCGCGGACGCCGGGCTTCTGCAACGGCGGCTCGGTCAGGCGGCGGACATCATGCGGACCAAGAATCAGCCGGGCTTCCTGTGGCTCTTCGAGGACCTGCTCGCGGATGACGCGCGCGTCGTACTGGACGAGGCGGCACGTCGGGCGGGCTTGGCGTACGCCTTCCCCGGCACGGGCATGGCCGGTGACCTGCTGCCCGTACCGGAGCCGCACCATCTGGAGCTCACCTTCGAGCGCGTGACCACGGACGCGCAGCTGCGGGCCTACGCGGACATCAACTCGCGTGCGTACGGCTTCAGCCCGGAGGACGGCCGCGACGGCCTGGACGGCTCCGCGCTCTGGAAGAAGGAGGTCTACGCGTTCCTGGCCGTACGCGACGGTGTCCCCGTCGCATGTGCCGCGACCGTCGAGTCCGAGGGCCGCCTGTTCGTCGTGCTCGTCGCCTCCGACCCCGACCATCAGCGCCGGGGCTACGGCGAGGCGGTGACCCGCAAGGCCCTGTACGAGGGGGGCCGTGCGACCGGCCTGACGCGGGCCACCCTGCACGCGACCGTCGCCGGCGCCCCTGTGTACCCGCGGATCGGGTTCGAGCCGAACTCTCCCATGCACTTCTACGGGTTGGCGCGGTGACCTGACGGCGGGAGCGTCAGTGGTGATGGCCGCGCCGGCCGAGGCTCTCCACCGGGGCCGCGCCGGGGCGGGTCCACTGCGGCACGGGCCGGCTGTTGGGTCCCCAGATGGCGTTCCCGTCCGCGTCCGAACGCCACGACCAGCACGGTTCGCCGCCCTTGGGCCACCCCTCGGGCTTGCCCTCCCAGGCCTCGCCACGGCCGTACGGCGTCATGTCGAGCAGACCGAGGGAGCCGTTGACGCGCTCGTTGCCCCGGCCGGTGGTGGAGTAGGTGAGGTAGCCCATCTCGCCGCCGACCGGCGCGTCCACGTCACGCACCGAGTACCAGGGCTGGGTGTAGCCCATGAACTCGACGTAGGAGGCGACCTCGTCCCAACGGCCTGTGGTCAGGACGGCGGAGGAGACCCCGCGGGCGTTGAGGTAGACGGCGTCCTTGAGGTGCCAGGCCGTGGTGGTGCAGCCCTCGCACTGACCTTGGTGCGGTGCGCCGTCGGGTCCGACGACCTCGACCGTCCCGTCGCACTCCACCATCGGCAGTCGGCGGCGGGCGGCGGCGAGGGCGTCGCCCTCGCGAGTGTGGGCCTTCTCGCGGACCAGCAGTTCGTCCCGGGCGGTCTGCCAGGTGGCGAGGTCGACGATGGGTGGCCGGCCGGCCGGGCTGCGCGGCGGTTCCGTCGTCCGGATCGGTCGTCCTGGTGTTCTCCGTGATGTCTGGTGCGGGGCAGCGCCGTAGCGCGCCCTGCGGCGGTCACCGGGATGGACTTGTGCCGCGGCCGAAACTCATCGCGCCCTGCCCGGGCAGAGCGACGCCGTCGCTCCGTGATCGGAGCGACGGCGTCTGTCCTGAGTGCCCGGGCTGCCCGGATGTCAGCGGACCGTGGACCGGGCGGCTCGCTCGATGACGTCGGCGACCAAGTGCGGGTGGGACACGGCGACCGAGTGGGAGGCGGCGACCTCGGTGGTGTGCGCGTGGGCTCGCTTGGCCATGAAGCGCTGGACGGCGGCGGGGATGTTCAGGTCGCGTGTGGTGACGATGTCCCAGGTGGGCTTGGTCTTCCACGCGGCCGCGGTGGCCTTCTCCTCCAGGGCGGCCTGGGCGATGGGGCGCTGCGCGGCGGCCATGAGGGCGGCCTGCTTCGCCGGGACGTCTGCGGCGAACTGCTGGCGGAACTTGTCCTGCTGGATGTACAGGTCGGTCGCGGTGGAACCGTCGGCCTGCGGGTAGGTGACGGGGTCGAGGGTGCCGGGGAGGGTGGATCCCGGGTACTTGTTGGTGAGCTCCAGCGCGCTCTCCCCGGGGGCGGGAAGGAACGCGGCGACGTAGACGAGCGCCTTGACCTGGGGGTCGTCAGCGGCGGCCTGGCTGATCACGTTGCCGCCGTAGGAGTGGCCGACGAGGATCTTGGGGCCCTTGACGTGGTCGAGGACGGTGCGCAGGGCGGCGGCGTCGGAGGCCGGGCCGCGCAGCGGGTTGGCGGCGGCGACGACCGGGTAGCCGTCGGCGCGCAGGTCGGCGATGACGCCGTTCCAGCTGGAGCCGTCGGCGAAGGCGCCGTGCTCCAGCACGATGGTGGGCTTGGTGCGGCTGTCGGCCCCGGTGGTCTTCGTCGCGCCGGTGGCGGTGCCGCTGAGGGCAAACGCTCCGAGCGCCAGACCCGCCGTGGCCATCGAGACCACACCCGTCACCAGTCGGTTGCGTCCACCCTTGATGCTCAGCACGACAAACCCCTCTCAGATGTTTCGACAACGGGCGGGCCTCCGGCTGCATTGGACTGTGTCACCGCCCTGACTGGTGACGAATTTGTCATCACGCGCGTCACCTGTCAAGATGGTGACGGAAGATGCGGGAATTCGAGCCCGGTGTGCGCTGCTTCTGGGGTATGCAGGAGCTGATCCGGTTGCTTCCCGGGGTGGTGCGCACCCGCGTGGGCTACAGCGGCGACGACGACAAGCTCCGTCCCACCTACCGCGATCACGGGAAGCACGCGGAGTCGATCGAGATCGTCTTCGACCCCAAGGTCACCGACTATCGCGCGATCCTGGAGTACTTCTTCCAGATCCATGACCCGACCACGCGCAACCGGCAGGGCAACGACTTCGGCCTCAGCTACCGTTCGGCGATCTTCTACGCCGACGACACGCAGCGGCTCGTCGCGCAGGACACCATCGCCGACGTAGAGGCGTCCGGGCTGTGGCCCGGGTCGGTGGTGACCGAGGTTGTGCCGGCGGGCGAGTTCTGGGAGGCCGAGCCGGAGTACCGAGTCCTGAACACACGCGCGGCCGGGCAGGGTTGATTCCTGCCCGGCCGCGTGCGTGTCCGCGGTCCGAGGGCGAGGCCGGTCGGCTCAGAGGCGGTCCGCGTCGATGACGGCCTGGGCGAAGGCGGTGGGAGCCTCCTGGGGGAGGTTGTGGCCGATGTCCGCGATCGTGCGGTGCTCGTAGGGGCCGGTGAAGTACTTGCGGTAGCTGGAGCCGTCGCCGGGCGGGGTGAAGGGGTCGAGGGCGGCGTCCAGGGTGAGGGTGGGGACGTGGATGAGGGGCTGGGCGGCGAGCTGCTTCTCGTAGCGGTCGTACCGGTGTTCACCTTCGATCAGGCTGATCCGCCAGCGGTAGTTGTAGAGGACGACAGCGGCGTAGTCCGGGTTCTTGAAAGCCTCGGCGGTGCGCTGGAAGGTGGCCTCGTCGAAGTCCCAGTCGGGGGAGACGAGGGTCCACACGTAGCGGCACAGGTCGATGCGGTCGTCGACGTTCTCCATGGCCTTCTTGCCGCGATCGCTGGCGAAGTACCACTGGTACCACCAGTTGCGCTCGACGGCCGGGGCGGCGGGCTCCAACTGGGCCTTGCGGTTGGTGATGAGGTAACCGCTGGTGGAGACAAGGGCCTTGACGCGGTCGGGCCACAGGGCGGCGATGATGTCGGCGGTCCGCGAGCCCCAGTCGAAGCCGGCCAGCACGGCCTGATGAATCTTCAGGGCGTCCATCAGCGCGATGATGTCGAGCGCGATGGCGGACTGCTCGGCGCTGCGGGGCGTGCGACGTGACAGGAAGCGGGTGCTGCCGTGGCCGCGCAGATAGGGAACGATGACCCGGTAGCCCTGATCGGCCAGCAGCGGAGCGACGTCGACGTAGCTGTGGATGTCGTAGGGCCAGCCGTGCAGGCAGATGACGACCGGGCCGTGGGCGGGTCCGAGCTCGGCGTAACCGATGTCCAGGACACCCGCCTTGACCTGCTTGAGCGCGCCGAAACCGGTGTGCGTACCCGGCGTGACGGTCGATACCGCGGAAAGGTGTGCGCCGCCCGGCTCGTGCGCGGCGGTCGTGGCGAACGCGCTGTTCTGCAGTCCGGACAGTGAGGCCGCCGCCGCACCGGTGCCCAGGCCGACTGCCTTGCCGAATGTGCGCCTGTTGATCATGTGAAGCCTTCCGTCGTGTGCCTTGTCGCCGAGGTGGGCCGACACCACACACTCTCGCCCGTGGCACACGTGCACACATCAGCCATGTGACGGTACGACGCGAGCAGGAGCGGCCGACGTGTGAGAGGTCATTCGACTGAACAGGACCATCACCGTATGACCCGGTCGTACGGGACAGACCGCCGACACACGCGCCGACGGCGGCAGGTGGGCGAACCACCTGCCGCCGTCGCGGCATTTCCTCGCTGTCCCGGCCCTCCAGACCCGTGATCCGGCTCAGCGGGTCATACGGACTCGCTGACATGGCGCCATTCGGCGTCCTGGGCGGCGAGTCGGTCGGCCATGCGCTGGGCGACGGCGACCGCGTCACCGCCCAGCAGCAGACGCAGCGGCGGGTGGTCCATCTCCGTGATGTCCAGCAGGATCCGTGCGATGCGGGCCGGGTCGCCGGGCTGGCGGCCGTCCGCCCCACGGATCTGGGCGATGGCGGCCCCGACCACGGGCTCGTAGGGCGCGCTGACCGCAGGGGTGGCCATGGAGGAGCCGGCCCATGCGGTGCGCATGCCGCCCGGCTCGGCGACGGTGACCTTGATGCCGAGGGGAGCGACCTCCTGGGCCAGCACCTCGGAGAAGCCACCGACCGCCCACTTGGCCGCCTGGTAGGCGCCCAGACCCGGGACGCCCACGCGTCCGCCGACGGAGGAGATCTGGATGATGTGCCCCGCACCCTGCTCGCGCAGGACGGGCAGGGCGGCCCGGGTCACGTGGACGACGCCGAAGAGGTTGGCGTCGATCTGGTCGCGGAAGGCCCGCTCGGACATGTCCTCGATGGCGGCCATGTCGGCGTAGCCGGCGTTGTTGACGACGACGTCCAGCCGCCCGAACGTCTCCACGGCCGCCCGCACCGCTCCCTCGGCCGCGGCGGCGTCCCGTACGTCCAGGGTGACCAGCCGGACCCGGTCGCCGTAGGTCTCGGTGAGGTCGCTCAGCGACTCGGTGCGCCGGGCGGTGGCGACGAGTCGGTGTCCGGCCTCCAGGACCGACTCGGCGAGGGTACGGCCCAGTCCACGGGAACTCCCCGTGATCAGCCAGGTCTTGCTCATGACGATGCCTCGCATTCAGTCGCGGGTTCGGGATGTGTCCGGCTGCCTGGTGCAGCGGGCGTGGTGACGGTCCGCACCGCTCACAGCACCGCGTTGTCGGCGGCACCCGGGAAGTCCGTGCTGTACGCGAGCTCCTCGCCGGCCTCGAACTCGGCCCGGAGATGGTCGAGCTTGACGCCGATGCGCCGCTGGGCGTCGCTGCCCAGGACAACCCGGTGCGGCGGCTTCGGGGCGATGACGACCTGGCGGATCGCCGCGGCGGCCCGCTCCGGGTCACCGGGGAACATCTGCGGAGTGAGACCGCCCATCATGGCGCGGAAGGCACCGGCCGTGGCCGCGTAGTCCTCGATGGGCTCCCCGGACGCCCGGGTCCGGTTCTCGATGCCGGTACGGAAGGAACCGGGCTGGATGATCATCGCGTGCAGCCCGATCGGCTCGATCTCCTGCCAGAGCGCCTCGGTGAAGCCCTCCAGCGCGAACTTGCTGGCGGAGTAGTAGCCGTTGGCCGCGAGACTGGCCAGGCCGTCCATGGAGGAGACATTGACGATGACACCGCTGCGCCGCACCCGCATGCCGGGCAGCACCACGCGGGTGAGGGCGACCGCGCCGAAGAAGTTGACCTCGAACAGCCGGCGGTAGTCGCTCTCCTCCTGCTCCTCCAGGGCGCCGATGAAGTCGATCGCGGCATTGTTGACCAGGATGTCGATGCCGCCGAAGCGCTCCTCGGCGGCGCGCACCGCGGCTTCGCGGTCCGCGGGCTCGGTGACGTCGAGCTTGACCGCCAGCGCGGTCTGCGGGTGGCGGGCGGCCAGTTCGGTCGTGGCCCGCGTCGAGCCGGCCGTCGCCACCACCTGGTCGCCGTGGGCCAGGACGTGCTCGGCGAGGGCCTTGCCCAGCCCGCTGGACGCGCCGGTGATGAGCCAGGTCTTGCGAGACATGGGTGATCTCCTTCGGATCGGGTGAGTTCGGGACAGAGAGAGGGAGGAAGGGTGTGGCCTGCGGAGCCTTTGGGCGTACGAGCGGGCAGCGGGCCTACGACGGGAAGTCCGCGGCGCTGCTGGCCTCGGCCCACTTCCTCGTCTCGGCGGCGCGGGCCTCGCCCGTGTCCAGGGCCATGGCCACGGCCTGCGCGCCCAGCAGGAGCCGGCGCGGCGGGTCGTCGTGGCCGACGACGTCGATGAGTACCTTGGCGGCGCGGACCGGGTCGCCGGGCTGGGTGCCGTTGTTCTCCGCCCGGTAGGTGTTCATGGCGCCGACGGTCTGCTCGTAGTCGGGACCCACGGCGTGCAGTTCCATCGACGAACCCTGCCAGTCGGTACGGAAGGCACCCGGTTCGACGATGACGACCTTCACCCCGAACGGGGCGACCTCGCTCGCCAGCACCTCGGAGAAGCCCTCCACGGCGAACTTCGCGCTCTGATAGGCGCCCATACCCGGAGTGCCGCCCACCCGGCCGCCGAGGGAGGAGAACTGGAGGAACGTCCCCGAGCGCTGCGCGCGCAGAACCGGAAGAGCGGCCCGCGTGACGTTGACGACCCCGAAGAAGTTCGCCTCGAACTGGGCGCGGAAGTCCTCCTCGGCCATCTCCTCGATCGGCGCGCTGTTGGCGTACCCGGCGTTGTTCACCACGACGTCGAGCCGGCCGAAGGCGTCGACGGCTGCGCGCACCGCGTGGTCGGCGGCTGCGGTGTCGGTGACGTCCAGGGCCACCGCCCGGACCTGGTCCCCGTGGCGGGAGACGAGGTCCGCGAGCTGCTCCGGACGGCGCGCGGTGGCCACCAGCCGGTCGCCGACCGCCAGAACCGCGTCCGCCAGAGCGCGCCCGAAACCACGGGACGCGCCGGTGATCAACCATGTACGAGCCATTGCTGTGTCCTTCGTCGAGGCTGAGTGGTGAGGCACCACATGTGTGTCTCCCAATGTCCTCGCCGGCCCCGCAAGGGACGTCCGTCGTTTGACTGCGGGTTTCTCGCGCATCGCCGGAGAGGGGAGACCTGTTTTAGGTCATTGGTCTCCGTGGTCATCGCTCTCCAGGAGTCGCCTTGACAGTGACACCTGACACCGCGATTCTCGTAACCCGTCAGAGCGGTGACGGGCGTGAAGGTGTGCACGCGCTGCTCGCCCGCTCCAGGTCGAACGCGAGGAAGCGACATGATCAGCAGACGGAGACTGACCCAGCTCATGACGGCGGCAACGGTGACGGGAGCGATCGGCGTGCCCCAGGCGTCGGCGCTGCCGGGCACCGCGGCGGCGCCGGCCGGCCGGACCGAACGCGACCTGGGACCGGTGCGGCACACCCGCACCGACGTTCTGGACATCGCCTATCACGACGTGGGGTCGACGCGCGGCAAACCGGTGATCCTGCTGCACGGCTGGCCCTTCAGCCCGGTCGGCTCCTACGCCGAGGTGGCGCCCGCGCTCGTCCGCCGGGGATACCGTTGCTACATCCCTCGGAGCGACCCGATTCCTCCACGCGGACACCTTCCGGTCCGGTCAGCAGGCGGCACTCGGCGCGGACGTGGTCGCCTTCATGGATGCCCTGCGCGTTCCCCAGGCCCTGTTCACCGGGTACGACTGGGGTGGGCGGGCCGCCGACGTGGCCGCGGCGCTGTGGCCGGAGCGGTGCACCGGACTGGTCTCCGTGAACGGCTACCTCATCCAGAACCTGGCCCTCGCGCAGGAACCGCTCACCCCTGCGACGGAGTTGGGGTACTGGTACTTCTTCTACTTCGCCACCGAGCGCGGGCGAAAGGGGCTCCAGCGCAACCGGGAGGACCTGGCGCGCGTCGTCTGGCGACGCAACTCGCCCGAATGGCGCTTCATCGAGGCCGAGTTCGCGCAGGCGGCGGAGCTGTGGGCCAATCCGGACTACGTCGACGTCGTGATCCACAGTTACCGTCACCGCCTCGCCGTGGCCGCCGGTGACCCCCGCTGCTCCGGTCCGGAACGGAAGCTGCTGGGCCAGCCGAGGATCACCGCCCCCGCGGTCACGCTGGACGGGCAGGCCGACGGCGTCATCCCGCCCACGGACGGCAGCTCCTACGCCCCGCACTTCTCGGGCCCCTGGGCCCACCATGTCGTCCCCGACGCAGGCCACAACCTCCCGCAGGAGCAGCCCCGGGCGTTCGCCGACGCCGTTGTCGAAGTCGACGCGATGACATGACCGTGCAGCATGTTCGTCACCTGTTTGACGGGTGACGAGGATCAGGGCATGCTGATGGTCGTCCAAGGCGACAAGCAGTACGCGATCCACGAGGTGGGGAATGGTCATGGACAAGGAACTCGCGATGGATGCCGCCGCGGCGGCGCGTCACGCACGGTTCGGCAAGCTCCCCGAGCGGATCCGCTTCGAGGACATGACCGAAGAGGTCGAAGGTGAGCCGGGTGGTGGGGTGAACGCCACGTACAACCCTGAAGGCTCGTGGAAGCACTACTCGTGCCTGGCTCTGGATCTCGGGCTGTAGGCCGATCTCGAGACGGTCCGATCTCGGCGACGCCGCGGCTCCGGTGGCCCCCTCGGGGCTGTCGAAGTCGCGGCGTCGCCGCGTTCTTGACCGCCTGTCCGGCGAGCGGCATTCCCTCCGTCACCGACTTGACTGGTGACATCGGTGCTGCCATGATTTCGTCACCTCCTCAACCGGTGACGCAGGGAATGTCCTGGTCGGGAGGCGACCCACGACTTTTCGACCCAGATGGGGAGCACCAGCCATGGCAGTCAGCTACACCGCCGTTGTCGACGTCGACGGAGAGGGCAGGAACGGCGGCCGCGTCCGCTCCTCCGACGGTCTGCTGGAGACCGGCCTCGCCCTCCCCAAGGAACTCGGTGGCTCGGGTACCGCGACCAACCCCGAGCAGCTCCTGGCCGCCGGCTGGGCCGCGTGCTTCCTCGGCGCCCTGCGCCGCGCCGCCACGCTCCGCAAGATACGGCTGACCAGCACGGCCATCACCGCCGAGATCACCCTCACCCACGGGGACGACGGCGAGTTCTCCCTGTCCGCGGTCCTCAGCCCCGTCCTCGGCGGCGTCGACCAGGCTACGGCGGAGGAACTCGCGCACGCCGCCCACCAGATCTGCCCGTACTCCAAGGCCACGCGGGACAACATCCCCGTCACCATCACGGCGACGGCCGCGGCCTGATCCGCCCCTTCCCGCGACCGAGGTCAGGACATGTTCTCCTCCGCCGTCAACGCCGGGCAGCCGCCTCAGGAAGACGCCAACACGCAGGTGTGGCACTGGTCGCAGAGCGTGGCGCTGCTGGGATACGGCCCAGCGGCTTCGAGCCTCCTCGGGTCACATGTCCTGCCGAGCACTGTGACCCGCTCCGCACACGTATATCCCTCGCACACCCTCGATCCGAACCGCTGAAAGCGAGATCACAGCCATGGACATGAAGCTCGAAGTCGTCATCCTCCCCGTCTCCGACGTGGACCGTGCCCTGGGCTTCTACGTGGGGCGGCTCGGCTGGCGCCTCGACGCCGACTTCCCGATCAACGGCAGTTACCGGATCGTGCAGGTGACCCCACCCGGCTCCGAGTGCTCGATCATCTTCGGAACGGGACTCACCCAGCAGGAGGCGGGCACGCTGCACGGCCTCCAGCTGACCGTCACCGACATCGTCAAGGCCCAGGAGGAGCTGACCTCCCGTGGTGTGGAGGTCTCCGGACCCTTCCGCGACGAGACCGGCGCCTTCCACCACGCAGGCGACGCGCACCGCGTCCCCGGCCCGCACCCCGAGCGGGCCAGCTACGGCACCTTCGCCGCCTTCAAGGACGTGGACGGCAACGAGTGGTTCCTGCAGGAGGTCACGGAACGCGCTCCCGGCCGCTGAGACCCGGTCCCGGCGCGGCCACCCCCTGCCGCGCCGGGGCCGACCCACCCCCAACCGACACCCATGCGACCGGCCGACACCCGACCGGCACCCACCCCGGAGGACACGTGACGACCGATACCGCAGGAACCTACGACGTCATCGTGATCGGCGCGGGCCCGGTCGGCGAGAACGTCGCGGACCGCACCACCGCCGCCGGCCTGAGCACCGTCATCGTGGAGAGCGAACTGGTCGGCGGCGAATGCTCGTACTGGGCGTGTGAACCGAGCAAGGCGCTGCTGCGCCCCGTCCTGCTGCGCGCCGACGCCCTGCACGTTCCGGGTTTCGGCCCGGCCCTCAAAGGTCCCCTCGACACCGAGGCGGTCCTCGCGCACCGCGACCGCATGTCGGCCGACTGGAAGGACGACGGGCAGGTCGAATGGATCAAGTCGGCCGGTATCGACCTGCTGCGCGGCCATGGCCGCCTCGTGGGGCAGCGCGAGGTGTCCGTGGAGACACCTGACAGCGACACTGTCCGATTGCGGGCCCGGCACGCCGTCGCCGTGTGCACCGGCAGTCGGGCGGCCCTGCCCGACCTGCCCGGAATCGAGAACCTGCGCGCCTGGACGAGCCGGGAGGCGACGAGCGCCCAACGGCCCCCGGGGCGCCTGGTGATCGTCGGTGCCGGTGTGGTCGGCGTCGAGATGGCCACGGCCTGGCAGGGGCTGGGCAGCCGGGTGACCCTGCTTGCCCGCGGCGAGGGGCTGCTGCCGCGCATGGAGCCCTTCGCGGGCGAACTGGTCGCCGAGCACCTGCGGGAAGCCGGTGCGGACATACGTTTCAACACCTCGGTCGTCGCGGCCGAGCGCCTGCCGGACGGCGAGCTCCGGATCACCCTGGCGGACGGCGGTGAACTCACCGCCGACGAGCTCCTCTTCGCCACCGGTCGCGCTCCGCGCTCGCAGGACATCGGGCTCGACACGGTGGGGCTCATCCCGGGGGACTGGCTCACCACCGACGACACCCTGACCGTCACCGCCGTACCAGGGGACTGGCTGTACGCCGTCGGCGACGTCAATCGCCGGGCGCTCTTCACCCACCAGGGCAAGTACCAGGCCCGTATCGCCGGCGCCGTGATCGGTGCCCGGGCCCGGGGCGAGACACTGGGCAGCGGCCGCTGGGCGCCGCACACCGCAGCCGCTGACATCGAGGCCGTCCCCGGCGTCGTCTTCACCGACCCCGAGATCGCCTCCGTGGGGCTGACCGCCGCCGACGCCGAACGCGACGGCCGGGCCGTGGAGGTCGTCGATTACGACATGGGCCAACTGGCGGGAGCCCACCAGTACCGCTCCGATTACCAGGGCAGGGCACGCCTCGTCATCGACCGGAACCGCAACACCGTGGTCGGCGCCACCTTCGCCGGGCCGGGCGTCGCCGAACTCCTGCAATCGGCCACCGTTGCGATCGTCGGTGAGGTGCCCGTCGAGCGCCTGTGGCACGCCGTGCCCGCGTTTCCTACTATCAGCGAGGTATGGCTGCGTCTGCTGGAGACGAGGAGGGACCAGTGACCACCGCACGCGACCTCGCTCTCGTCGCTCTGGGCTTGCCGCCGGACCGGACCGTGGAGCGGGGCGACCTCTCCCTGGCGCTGGCAGGGGCCGAGGCGATCGATCTGCTGGAGGCCGGGGCGCTGACCCTGGACGACGACCGCATGGTGCCCGGACCGCAGATGGCGACGGACGACCCGCTGCTGGGCCAGGCGATCGACTCGCTCGTCCGGCAGGAGCCGTACGAGACGGTCGAGGACTGGCTGTGGCGCCGGGGCAGCGGACTTGCCGAGGTGTACGCCAAGAACCTGGAAGGGGCCGGGCTCCTCGTCCCCGCGAGGGGGCGCGGATTGCGACTGCGGTCCTCGCGGAGTCTGCCGACCGACGCGCCCGAGCGCGGCCGCGCGGCGGAGCGCCAGGCATCGGGCGAGCCCGTCCTCGCTGCTTTGACCTCGGTCCTGAGTCTCGGTGACGCGCAGCCCGAGCACCACGAGAACCCCGACGAGGACGCGGTGACCAAGGTGTTGGGCGCGGTCGGGGACGCGGTGACGGAGCTGCGGGCGGTACGGCTGCGCCGGGACATCGAGGACGCCGCCTTCGACAACATCTGGCGAGGTTAGGCGCGGTACTGCGGCCGGGGGGAGGCGTCAGGCGGTCGCGCCCGGCTCCACGAGGGTGTACATGACCGAGCGATCCTGCTTGTGACGTTGGATGCGCCCCTTGGCGACCAGGGATTCGAGGGTGTTCCGTACGACCTGTGGCGTCGGGTTGCGGTCGGGGTGCTTCTTCAGGAGTTCGTCCCGCAACTCCTTCGCCGGACGCGGCTCGTCGTACTTGCCGAGCAGGTCGGTCAGAAGGTCACCGAGCAGAGGCTGGTGTGACTTTTTCGCACCGGACCTCTTCGCCGTGGTGGGCGAGTGAGTGGTCCTGGCCGACGCCGACCGCTTCGAACCACCGCCGGACGGCGCCCTCTTGGACTTCGCCACGACGGGCTCGTCCTGTGCCTGCTCGGGCAGACGCGACGCATCCGAGAAACCCTCGTACTGCTCGGCGAGATTCAGGATGCCCGCGAGGAGTCCCTCCTCCTGCTTCAACGCTGCGAGCCTGTCCGCCAACTCCTGCTGTTGCCGACGGTTCTGCTCCAGATCCGATGCGGCCTGCTCCAGGTAACGCGACCGGAGCGTGGCGGCTGATTGGCTGGTCACACCATTCCTCCCTCGATAAGCATGACGTTGCGCATGGTACCCACACCGTGGGCCCCTCGCAGATAAGTGTCAACTCCCGACCGGTCGCAGGGCAAGTTCCCTTGTCGCAACAAGGGCAAATGTGTGTCACCTCGTGAGCCGTGACCAGGGCGTCCAAGGGAGCACACCGGGCCGCCATGCCGGGGCGAGTACCTGCCCGACGGACACCTGGTCGAGGAAGTCGCGGCCCGCGTGGGGCACCTCGTCATCAGATCATGAGGACAAACGCCCGCACGAGATACATGTCGGGTCCTGACCGACACACGAGAGCCCGCGCCGCCGTAGAGGCGTCGCGGGCTCGGTGTCTCCTCGGTACTGCTCAGCCCCGCACCGTGACGGCGGCAGTGTTGTAGCCCTCCACCTCCAGCTTCGGGCGGCCGGAGGAGAGGGCGGTGGCCGGCCAGGACAGGGTGACCGTGCGGGTCTCGCCGGGCAGCAGCCACAAATAATTGTCGTCGTAGAGCGTCGGCAGGACCCGGGCGCCGTCCTCGTCGAGCAAGGACAGCCGGACCATCGCGGCCACCACGGCCCCCGGTTGCGTACCGTGGCGGTCGCTTCGTGCCACTCCCCGTGGCGCGACACCTGGGTGAGCGAGGCCGACAGTCCGGCCTGCTGGAGCTGGTTCAGGGTGCGCAGGGCTCCCGGCGTGCGGGAGCGCCAGTAGGTGTTGCGGGAGCGCACCCGGCCCCGGTCGTCGCGGAGGGTCAGTCGCAGCAGGTGCAGCTCCGGCATGTCGTCCGTGAACGGCGACGTGTACGCCTCGGCCGAGGCCGCGGGATCCACGTCGGCGCGGGCGTGCCGGGTGCTCGCGATGCGGTGCCCGGACAGGTCGTACGTCTCGGCGGAGACCCTCGCGTTCTTCAGGGCCCGCCGCATGTGATTGACCGCGATGACCTGCCACTGCACCGGGTCGGCCTGGATGTGCAGGGGCTCGCAGGCGCTCCGGCAGCCGAAGTAGGCGCCGTTGACGTCGAAGTCGTAGTCGTAGGTCTGCCAGACCGTGCTGTGCCAGGCCGGGTGGGACATCCACAGCATCACTCCGCTGGCGTTGTCCCACAGATGGGCGTTCCACGCCTCGAACATGGCCCGGAAGTTCTCGTAGTTGACGAACTGGGCCTTGCGCGTGAAGTCGTCCAGGTCGCGGGCCGTGCCGAGGCGGGTCTCGATCGCGGCCCGGTAGGTGTGTGGTGCCTGGTTCCCGCGCTCGCTCCAGTCGTGGTGGCACCAGGCGCCGCCGATCGGCGATTCGGGACCGTCCTCGCCCACCATGGCGCGGGTGCTGGCAGCGGTGGAGACGACGGGCATGCCGATCTCGGTGTGGAAGCCGAAGTGCTTGCTGCCGTAGGTCGAGGTGTCGAAGTACCGCTCCGGCTCGACCCAGCCGTAGGGACCGCCGCCGGTGACGATGTTGCCGGCGGAGTTGTTTTGGTACAGGATGCCGGGCGCCTGGCTCTGCACCGCCTCGCGCATGCCCTGGTCGATGGCGGCGGGCGGGTTGCCCTCGTTGGCGCCGCACTACACGGCCACGTTCGGGTGGATGCGATAGCGCAGCACGGTGTCGCGCGCCGCGGACAGGAACGCCTCGTGGTCGGGCGGGTCCATGCTCCAGGCGTTGGGGAAGTCGTTCCACACCATGATGCCGTGCCGGTCGCAAGCGGCGTAGAACTCTTCACGGTTGCTGCTGCCGACCCAGTTGCGGATCATCGTGAAGTGCATGGCGCGGTGCATCCGCACTGCCGCCTCCATCCGCTCGGCGGGCAGGGGTCGTCGGGAAGCGAGCGTCGGCTGTTGCGGGTGCGGCTCCCGTGATCTGACAACGTTGCCATAGGCTGTTGTGTCGGATACTTCTCTGTCAAGGCCCCTGCCGGGGATGGCTGTTCAGAAGGACGGCTGACGGGTGGGACGATGCGCCGCGAGGCGGGGCGGCTCGACAAACACGGGGTTTTCGCGCAGGATGTGTGTCACTCACACGTGTGTGCATGAGAGACGCCGGTGCACGACGACACGTATCTATCACTCCGCTGCCGCGTACCGCTGACCAGGACGGTTCAGAACACTATGGCTACCCCGCCCACGGCCGTGTCCGGGGCCGAGCTGCTCGGCACCATCATGAGGGAGCATCGGGAGGGACTTGTCTCCTACGCGGAGAAGATGCTGGGTGACCGCGGACTCGCCGAGGACATCGTCCAGGAGACCGTCATCCGGGCCTGGCGGAACATCGATCGTCTGCTGGGGACGGACGGTTCGGTCCGCAGCTGGCTCTTCACCGTGACCCGAAACCTGGTCATCGACTGGGTACGCAAGCCCCATGCGCGACGGGAAGTCGTCGGATACGCCCACAACGAGCCGGCGTACGGCGCCGAAGGTACCGAGGCGGTGCACGACGCCCTGGTCACCAGGCCCCTGTTGCACCGACTGTCTCCCGAGCAGCGAGCCGTGCTGGTCCACATCTACTTCTGCGACCGCACCATCCAGGAGACCGCCGGCATCCTCGGCGTCCCGGCCGGCACCGTCAAGAGCCGTCAGCACAACGCGCTGCGCAAGCTGCGGACGGTGGTGCGGCCCGAGGCGGCCTAGCCTGCTCGGGTCTCCGGGTGGTTCATACCGGTCAGAGGAGGAGCCCATGCGCGTCCTGGTCCCAGACGATCCCGTGTTCTTCGCGAAGTTCCAGAGCCTGGAACAACCGCTGCTCCGCCACCTCCACCGGCTGCACAGCGAGGGAGGGGACTCCGACGACGAGCGGATCGTCTCGGACGCCTACGACAGCTGGGTGCGGGTGCTGCTGAAGCTGCCGCTGTGGCACTCCGATGACGTATCCGCCGATTCCGCGGTGCCTGAGTGGCGCAGGTGCGCCCTGTACAGCGCGCGGGGCGAGCAGTTGACGAGCCTGTGCCCGATCGACCTGAACGCGGCTGACCTCGGGCAACTGGCAGCCTGTCTGGCCCTGTTCGCCGACGGCGAGAGGGCCTGGGGAGCGATCCCGGGGCAGGCCCAGGCCGAACCGGCGGACCGGGAGGAGCACCTCACCGATGCCTTCCGGCGCGTCATGGAGGTGCTGTCACTGTCGCCGCCTCAGGGTCTGCTGGGCTCACTGCGGCATGCCGTCTTGCGGGGGCCGGTCGTCCGCGTGACCCTGTCGCCGGAGCAGGAGAGGGAGTACCGGTGTTTCTGCCAGGAGATCGTGACGATTCTGAGCTCGGGCGACGCGTTCGCCCTGCGCAGCCACCGAGCCATGTATCTCTGAAACACCCCGAAACAGCGGGCGAGTTGTGGTGAACCTTTTCGGTCCGCCGTTCCGTTTCTCCTTCTGGAAGGCCCTGCCGCGGACATGCGTGGCGGGGCCGTGACGGGGCATTCGGAGTCCAGCCACGCCTTCGTGGTCCGTCCCCGTCCCCGCACTGGCGGCCCGAGTCCCCCCTCAGGGCCGCCAGTGCGGCCATGCCCGTGACACGGTCAGCGGTCCGCGTCCTTCGTGATCAGCCGGGCCAGTTGCGCCGGCACGGACAGGAAGGGCGAGTGACCGGCCGCGATCCGGTACGACCGTTCCGAGCGCGCCGTCAACTGCTCCTGCAGGCCCGGATCCACCGCCCGGTCCTGCTCGCAGACGATGAAGGTGGAGGGCACGGTCTTCCAGGCCGTCGTGGTCAGGGACTCGCTGAAGGACTTCACGGTCTGCAGCACCAGCCGGCCGACCGCGCGCCGCGCGACGTCGTCCTGGGCGTCCGCGTACAGGTGGTTCCTGGCGTCCTCGTGGGCGGGCAAAGTGCCGGTCTCGCCGCTTGGGAGGGCGCCGCCGCTCAGGCCGGACAGGGATTCGCCCTCGTCCAGCTGGAAGGCGGAGAGTTGAAGTGCTCTCCCTCGTAAACGACTCCGTTGGGAAAGTCGTGATTCGGGCGGGGCCGTGTCGTTCGTCTTGTTGATGGCTATGGTCGTTGGCGGGATGGGGGCGGGATGTCGTTGGAGTCGCGGTCGGATGACGGGGTGCCTGAGCTGACGGCTCGGGTGGTGCGGGCCTCGTTCCCGAAGGGGACCTTGGCCATCCGGATTCGTGAGGCGCTCGGTGTGCTGTTCACGGATGAAGATTTCGCCGCCGCCTTCCCCGACCGAGGCCGGCCCGCGATCTCGCCGGGAGCTCTGGCTCTGGTGTCGGTGCTGCAGTATGCCGAGGGTCTGTCCGACCGGCAGGCCGCTGACCAGGTGCGGGCCAGAATGGACTGGAAGTTTTTGCTGGGGCTGGAGCTGGATGATCCGGGGTTCGACTTCACCGTCCTGGGGGATTTCCGCTCCCGTCTGATCATGCACGGGCTGGAAGAGCGGGTCCTGGAGGCGATGCTGGCCCGGCTCTCACAGGCCGCGCTGCTGAGGGCCGGCGGTCGGCAGCGGACCGACTCCACTCATGTGCTGGCCGCGGTGCGCACGCTGAACCGGATGGAGTTCGTCGGCGAGACGCTTCGGGCGGCGCTGGAGGCGCTGGCCGCGGCAGCCCCGGACTGGCTGGCGCCGTTGATCAGCTCCGCGTGGGTGGAGCGATATGGGAACAAGGTCGACAACTACCGTTTCCCGAAGGGGGAGAACGTCCGCCGGGAATGGGCCGAGCGGGTCGGCCGGGACGGGTTCGCTCTCCTGGACGCCATTGATGGGCCGACCGCTCTGGCCTGGCTGGGTGAGGTCCCCGCAGTCCGTGTCCTGCGCCGGGCCTGGGCAGAGCAGTATCACCGGGACGGGCAGGGGGTGCGCTGGCGGGAGGGCAAGGACCTCCCGCCGGCCAGAGACAGGCTGTCCTCGCCGTATGACACCGACGCCCACTACGGCATCAAGCGCGGGGCGGGCTGGTGCGGATACAAGGTCCACCTGAGCGAGACCTGCGAGCCAACCACACCGCACCTGATCACGAACGTGGAGACCACCAACGCCACCGTCAACGACACCGAGGTCACCACAACAATCCACCAGCGCCTGGCCGGACGCGGGCTTGGGCCGCGCGAGCATGTGGTGGACGCCGGATACGTCACCGCCGCCCACATCCTGGCCGCACGTGAGGACCACGGCATCGACCTGGTCGGACCCGTCGGCGCAGATACCCACCACAACGAACGTGACCCGCAGGCACCACACCTGACCCAGGCCGCCTTCACCACGGACTGGGACGCTCGGAAGGTCACCTGCCCCCAGGGAGCCTCCAGCGTCAGCTGGTCCCAGCAGCGCAAGGCCAGCGGGACCCCGCTCGTCCGGGTGCACTTCGCGCTCGCCGACTGCGATCCTTGCCCGCTGAGACCGAGGTGCACCAAGGCAGCCAACGGCAAATGGGGCCGCAGCCTGACCCTGCTGCCCCGCGAGCAGCAGCAGATCCTCGAAGAACGACGCGCTGAGCAGCAGACCGAGGCATGGAAAGAACGCTACGACGTGCGAGCCGGGGTGGAGGGCACCATTTCCCAGGCCGTCCGCCGCACCCACCTGCGACGCACCCCCTACCGAGGCCAGAGCAAAACCCACCTCGCGAACATCCTCTCCGCCACCGCCCTCAACCTCACCCGCGTCGACGCCTGGCTGAACGACACCCCACTCGGCACCACCCGCGTCCCCCACCTCGCACGACTCACCCTCGCGGCATAACCGACCCCAGGAGCCCGCTTCGTCGATTTCCCAACGGAGTCGTAAACGAGGGAGATTCCTGCCTACCTTGCGGTGGCGGGCTTGACGCCACGGGGACGCCTGACGACTGCCCTCCCGGCAGCCGGGATGAGCGCGTGGCCCATCCGGTACAGGTGCAGGATGAGGCGACCCCGGCGGTGTGGACACACTGACAATGGATCTTGCAGATCCGAGGAAGGGTGTCCTGGTGGGACGGAAGTCTCCGTATCCGGAGGAGTTCAGGAACGACGTCGTCGCGTTGTACCGCGCGGCGGGCGGAAAGCGCACGTATGCCGCGGTCGCGGCGGACGTCGGGGTTACCGGTGAGACGCTCCGCAGCTGGGTGCGCCAGGCCGACGAACACGCCGGCCGCGATCACAGCCACGGTGATCCGACCGGTGCGAGCCGGGACGAGGAACCGGCTCGGCTGCGGGCGGAGAACGGTCGGCTGCGCAAGGCGGAGAAGGAGTGGGAGCTGGAGCGGGAGATCCTGCGCCGGGCAGCGGCCTATTTCGCCAAAGAGATGAAGTGAAGACCTGCCGCTGGGACTTCATCTCCGAGAATCGCGCTGGTTTCGGCGTGCAGCGGATATGCCGGGTCCTTCAGGTCTCGCGCTCGGGCTACTACCAGTGGCTCGCCGGCGCGAAGGCCCGCACCGTGCGGCAGGCCGCCGAGGACGAGCTTGTCGCGGAGATCCGCGAGGTCCACACCGCGCACAAGGGCACCTACGGGGTCCGCCGCGTGCATGCCGAGCTGCGGGGCTTCGGTCACATCGTCAACCGCAAGCGCGTCGAGCGCCTGATGCGCATCAACAGGATCGAGGGCCGCTACCTGCGGCGCCGCAAGCGCACGACCATCCCGGACCGCCTCGCGCCACCTGCCCCGGATCTCGTCCAACGTGACTTCTCCGCATGCCAGTTGGACGAGAAGTGGTGCGGCGACATCACATACGTGCAGGTCGGCGGCACCTGGCTGTATCTCGCCTGCGTCATCGACATCTGCTCACGCCGGGTGCTCGGCTACTCGATGGGCCACCCACATGCGCGCCGGACTGGTCATCGACGCCCTGACGATGGCCGTCGCGGCCCGTGGTGGCCGCGTGGACGGGGTGATTTTCCACGCGGACAGGGGCTCGCAATACACGTCAACCTCGTTCGCGCAGGTCTGTGACGGTTTCGGGATCCGCAGGAGCATGGGCCGGGTCGGCTCGAGCTACGACAACGCTCTGGCCGAGTCGTTCTGGCAGGGACTCAAGAGAGAGAGACGATGCACCAGAGGCTGTTCTCGACGGTGCGACAGGCGAGGCTGGAGATCTTCCAGTGGCTCACCTACTACAACGCCCGCAGGCGCCATAGTTCCCTCAACTACCTCTCACCGGTGGAGTTCGAACAGCAGCATCTGCGAGCAGATAAGCTATCGATCGCGGCATGAGCCCCTGTGTCCACACTCCGGGGGACGCCTCAGTCGACGGTCTCCACCCGCCAGCCGAGCGTGGTGAGTTCGGGAGTCAGCAGCTCCCAGCACCAGGAGCCGTGCCAGGCGCCGTGGACGAGCAGGATGACGGGATCGTTGTGGACTGCGCTGGTCATGCGGGCAGGACTTTCTCGAAAGGAACCGTGAGGGCATGCGGAAGCACGCCCGTCGTGGCTCGGGGTCGGTGGTGCTCGGGAGGGGAGGAGCGCGGAGCACATGTCTCCGACATGTGTGGAGACACCGGCTCGCTCGTCCCGCTCGCCAGCCTAGGGAGTGTGAACCCGGGGTCGCCATGTTCGGACGTCCGGCGGACTTGCCCGGGCGTCCACACCAGTAGGCTCGCGACCACCGGTTCCGGCCGCCGATCCGTGGCGGACCGCAACGCGCGTCGAGACTGGATGGGGGAGAGACGGCGTGGATCCACTGGAGGACGTCCTCGCGCTGCTGGACACGCGCGGGCATCTCTCCGCCGGCCTGATGGCGGGCGGTCGATGGGCGGTCGACTTCCCGCCGCCTCCCGGGGTGAAGTTCAACGCCGTTCGGCGCGGGAGCTGCCTGCTGGAGGTCGAGGGTGTGCCCCGGCCGATCGAGTTGTCGGCGGGCGACTGCTTCCTGCTGACCCGGAGACGCGCTTTCACGCTGCGCAGCGAGCCGGAGGTCCCGGCCGTGGCGGCAGGGCCTCTGTTCGCGAAGGCCGACGCGGGGGTGGCCCGGGCGGGGGACGGTGAGGACGTCCACACATACTGGGTGGGCGCTTCTCCTTCGGCGTGCGGGCGCAGGAACTCCTGCTCGACGGGCTCCCACCGGTGCTCCACCTGTCGGCCGGTACGGGCCGGGCCCGGACGCTGGGTTGGGTGCTCGACGCGATCGACGAGGAACTGCGGCACCGGCAGATGGGTGCCGATCTGATCGCGGAGCACCTCGCGATCGTCATGGTCGTGCAGGTGCTGCGGTCCCACCTGACCGGCGGCGAGCACACCGGCCCCGGCTGGCTCGCGGGCCTTGCGGACCCGGCGGTCGCCGCGGCGCTGGCCTGCGTGCACCGGGACCCGGCGCACTCGTGGACCGTCGCGGAACTGGCGCGCGCGGGATCGGTGTCCCGCACCGTGCTCGCCGGGCGGTTCAAGAAGGCGGTCGGCCAGAGTCCGTACGAGTACCTCACGGCCTGGCGGATCGAACTCGCGGCCAAGCAACTCCGCCAGGGCCGGGAGACCTTCACCGCCATTGCGCGCTCGGTCGGCTACGGCTCGGACAGCGCCCTGAGCACCGCCTTCAAATGGGTGATGGGTACCTCACCGCGGGCCTACCGGGAGTTCACGGAAAGCGCGCCGAACTGCTGACACCTCACGCGGTCGTGGCCGCCGCCTTCTTGCGGGCCCGGTACGCGGCGGCCTTGATCTTGTTGCCGCAGGACTCCATGCCGCACCACTCGCGTCGCATGCCCCGGGAGCGGTCGATGTAGACGCGCGTGCACTCGGGGTTGCTGCACTCCTTCATCAGGGGGACGTCCGGGCCGCTGAGGAGTTCGACGGCCTGCCGGGCGATGGTTGCCAGGGCCTGCTCGGGGGTGGCCTCGGTGTGCCGTCCCGTGTTGGTGAGCTGGGGCGTCACGGGCGTCTTGCGCGCGGCGGCGTTGACCGTGTCGAGGGCCGCCGCGTCGAACTCCTCGCCGAGACGGCGATCGGTGACGAGCCGGTAGAGGGCCTCGCGCAGGGTCGTGGCTGCTCGGACGTCGACCTCGTCGCCGGGGGTGATCGTGTCCACCAGGCCGGACTCCAGATACCAGGCATTCAGCCGCTCCGGCGTCACGAACATCTCGAACCGGGTCGAGCGCCTGGCTCGGAGGGTGGCCGCGAAGTCGAGCGCCGGGTGTCCGCACACGAATACATGGTCAAGATTCACATCACCATCTTGGCAGGTGACTCCGCCGGAGTGCAAGAAGTGCCCCGACACCAGAGGGCGCCCCGTCTGGCGGCAGGACGCCCTCTCGCGACATCGGTGCAGGTCAGGACCGGCCCTCCGCTCGATCCTGCCCAGGCTCCAGTCGGAGCTCGCGGCCCTGCCACCGTCGGCGCAGCCAGCGGTCGTGGCTGGCCACGACGATCGCGCCGGGGCCGGGGCCCAGCGTGGACTCCAGCTCGTCGCACAGCCGTGGGGAGAGGTGGTTGGTGGGCTCGTCGAGCAGGAGGAGCTGGGGCGGGCGGGCCACCAGGAGGGCCAGCGCGAGCCGGCGGCGCTGCCCGACGGACAGCTGCCCGACCGGCTTGCCCAGGTCCGCCTCGTGCATCAGGCCGAGCGAACTCAGCGGCACCTTCTCGGCCAGCTGCTCACCCAGCGACAGCTCGTAGGTGTCCCGGACCGTGCGGTCGGGCCGCTCGAACGCGGTGTCCTGGGTGAGCAGCCCCACCGTCAAACGGCGCCGCCGGTACACCTCGCCCTCGGCCTGCAGCCGTCCGGCGAGTACGGCCAGCAGCGTCGACTTGCCCGCCCCGTTGTCGCCCGTGACCAGCAGCCGGTCCGTCGCCGACAGCTCCAACCCGTCCAGCGTGAGCCGGCCGGGCACCCGCACCTCGTGCAGGGACACCAGCGGGCGCGGGCCGTCCTCGGTACGCGCCGCCAGTTCCCCGCCCGCGAACCGAAGCGGACGCGGTGGTTCGGCGACCTGACCGCGCTCCAGTTCCTCCAGCCGTCGAGTGGCGTTGCGGACCCGGCGGGAGATCTGGTTCTGCACCCGTCCGCCCCGGTGGCCGTACCCCATCTTCTCGTTGTCGGTGCGCCCCCGGTCCGGCGCCACCCGGTGCGCGCTCACGCCCGCCGAGTGGCGCAGCTGCGCCAACTCCTCCTGCTCCTCGGCGTACCGCCGCTCCCAGCGCTCCCGCTCGGCGCGCTGCTCGGACAGGTAGGCGCTGTAGTTGCCGCCGTAGCGGACCGGGCCGTGCACCGCCGGATCGAGGTCGATCAGGTCGGTGCACACGGCGTCGAGGAAGGCCCGGTCGTGGCTGGCGACCACCACGGTCCCGGGCAGCGAGCGGACCTGTTCCTCCAGGAAGGTGGCGGCGCCGTCGTCGAGGTGGTTCGTGGGCTCGTCCAGCAGCAGCGTCGACGGCCGCCTCACGAGCAGTGCGGCCAGGGCCAGTCGGCCGCGCTGTCCGCCGGAGAGCGAGCCGAGCGTGCGGTCGTGCCCGAACCCGCCGAGGCCCAGGCCGTCCAGCACCAGGGCCGCGCGGCGGTCGGCGTCCCAGGACTCGCGGTCCTGGGCCTGCTCAAGGCGCCCGCCGTAGGCGACGAGGAGTTCCTGGTGCGCGGGGTCGTCCTCCGGGACGCGGGCGAGTTCCCCGCCGAGCCGGTCCACCTCCGCGAGGTCCTCGCGGGCCTCACGCAGTGCCTCGTCCAGCACTTCGGCGATGGTGGCGTCGGCGTCGTAGGGCATCTCCTGGTGGAGGAAGCCGAGATCGGCGGGGCGGGTGACGCTTCCGGCGTCGGGGTCGTCCACGCCGGCGAGGACCCGCAGGAGGGTGGACTTGCCGACGCCGTTCTCCCCGACGAGGCCGATGCGGTGGCCGGGGGAGGCGGTCAGGGAGATGCCGTCGAGGACGCGACGGCCGCCCAGGTTGCGGACGAGGTCGTGGGCGAGCAGGGCGGGCTGGGGCATGGGAGACCGTCCAACGTGATCGGTGTACGGCCCGCCGGGCACGAAGCCTCGGACGCGGGCCACTGCACACGTCGGCGGCTCACACCTCGGGCGCTCCCGTCTCCTTGAGCTCCCCGTCGGCCAGCCGCAGCCACCGGTCGACGCCGATCGCGGCGAGGAACCGCTCGTCGTGGCTGACGACCATGAAGGCGCCCTGGTAGGAGTTGAGCGCGCTCTCCAACTGGGCCGCGCTGACCAGGTCGAGGTTGTTGGTCGGCTCGTCGAGCAGCAGCAGATGCGGGGCCGGTTCGGCGCACAGCACGCAGGCCAGGGTGGCGCGCAGACGTTCACCGCCGGACAGCACCCCGACCGGCAGGTGCGCCCGGGCACCGCGGAAGAGGAAGCGGGCGAGCAGGTTCATCCGCTCCGCCTCGGGCCGCTCGGGGGCGAAGGCGGCGAAGTTCTCCGCCACGGTGCGGTCCACGTCCAGCAGGTCCAGGCGTTGCGACAGGTAGGCGACGCGACCGTCGTTGCGTTTGATCTCCCCGCTGTCCGGGGCGAGTTCGCCGGTGATGAGTCGCATCAGGGTGGTCTTGCCCGCGCCGTTGGGCCCGGTCAGCGCGATGCGTTCGGGCCCCCGGACGGTCAGGTCGACGCCGCCTTCCGTGAAGACGGCCCTGTCCCCGAGCCGCACCTGCATGCCTTCGGCGAGGAAGAGGTTGCGGCCGGCGGGCACGTGGGTGTCGGGCAGGTCCAAGGTGATGCGCTGTTCGTTGCGCAGGGCGCGTCCGGCCTCGTCGAGACGGGCCTTGGCCTCGCTGACCCGGGCGGCGTGCATCTGCCCGGCCCGGCCGGCGGACTCCTGCGCGCCCCGCTTCATGTTCCCGGCGAAGATGCGGGGCAGCCCGGCGTTGCCGAGATTGCGGGCGGCGTTGCTCGCGCGGCGGTCGGCGCGTTCGCGGGCCTGCTGCATCTCCCGCTTTTCCCGCTTCAGCTCTTGTTCGGCGTTGCGGACGTTCTTCTCGGCCACCTCCTGCTCGGCGCGGACGGCTTCCTCGTACGCGGTGAAGTTGCCGCCGTGCAGGCGCAGTTCGTCGCTGCCGAGTTCGGCGATGCGTTCCATGCGGTCGAGCAGGGCGCGGTCGTGGCTGACCAGGAGCAGGCAGCCGGTGAAGTCCGACAGGACGTCGTAGAGCTTGTACCGCGCCTCCAGGTCGAGGTTGTTGGTGGGCTCGTCGAGGAGCAGCACGTCGGGGCGCTTGAGCAGTTGGGCGGCGAGGCCGAGCGAGACGACCTGGCCGCCGCTGAGGGTGTTCAGCCTGCGGTCCAGGGTGAGGTCGGTGAGGCCCAGGCGGTCGAGCTGGGCGCGGGTGCGCTCCTCGATGTCCCAGTCGTCGCCGATGGTGGTGAAGTGCTCCTCGCTGACGTCTCCGGACTCGACGGCGTCCAGGGCGCGGATCACTTCGGCGACGCCGACGACTTCGGCGACCGTCAGGTCCCCGGTCAGGGGCAGGCTCTGCGGGAGGTGGCCGAGTGTTCCGCTGACCGTCACCGAGCCGGTGGCGGGCTTGAGTTGACCGGCGATCAGCTTGAGCAGGGTGCTCTTTCCGGAGCCGTTGGGGGCGACCAGGCCGGTGCGGCCGGGGGGCACGGTGAAGGACAGGTCATGGAAGACGGGAGTGTCGTCGGGCCAGGCGAAGGACAGGTTTGAGCAGACGACGGCGGCGTCGGACATGGAGCGACCTCAAGGGTACGGAGGGCAGAACTCAGATCTCTGCCCTGGGCAGACATGGTGAAAAGGGGTACGACAGAACGGACCACGTCGGCAGCGCTCTCAGCGCCGGCCCGTGGCCGTCAGATCCGGATCTCACCCGGAGATGTCGTCGTCACCCACCATGTCCGCGACTCCTCGATAGACGGTTACGCCGTTGGTCAGCGTAGCACCACACCCCCCGGTCCCTTCACATGTGTGTCGACAGCCCGCGTTGACCGATCCCAGGGCCGTGTGCCATCATCGTCACCAGTTAAGCCGGTGACGGCGCTCGCTCTCTGGCGTCGTACACACGTGTGCAAGCGTCTCCCGTAGTCGCACACCGCCCGGTTCGTCCTCATCCGAAGGAGCACACTGACCATGGCAGGACAGCCGAAGCCAGGGGCCAATGGCGCACCGGTGGCACGGCGGGCGATGCTGGGCATGCTCGCCGCGGGCGCCGCGGGGCTCGCCACCGCGCCCTACCTCCAGCACGGCTGGGAGAACTTCCTCGCCGCCGCCTCCGAGGTGGACTCGACCGGGCTGACCGGACTGCTGCCCAATCCGGGCGGATTCCGGTACTACAGCGTGGTCGGCTCGGTGCCGCACAAGGACGAGACGAACTACACGCTGCGGGTCGACGGACTCGTGGACCGCCCGAAGACGTACACGCTCGGCGATCTGCGGGCGATGCCGCAGACGAGGGTCGTGCACGACGTGCTGTGCACGGACGGCTGGCGGGTGAACCAAACGCCGTTCGAGGGCGTGAAGTTGGCGGACCTCCTCGACGCCGCCGGAGTGCGTTCGCCGGGCGCGGCGATCCGCTTCACCTGCTTCGACGGCGCCTACACCGAGAGCCTCACCCTGGAACAGGCCCGCCGCTCCGACGTCCTGGTGGCCCTGAAGATGCAGGACAAGCCTGTCACCCACGCACACGGCGGACCGGTCCGCCTGTACGTGGCACCCATGTACTTCTACAAGTCGGCCAAATGGCTGTCCGGGATTTCGGTCACCGACAAGGTGATCCCGGGCTATTGGGAGGAACGCGGTTATGCGATCGACGGCTGGCTCGATGACGCCGACCGGAACGGCGACGGAGCCTGACTCCGCCGGCCGGGTGCGCCGCTTCAGCACCGCCGAGCGCATGGTCCACCGCGCCACCGGCTACCTGATGCTGCTGTGCCTGGTGTCCGCCGCATGTCTGTACATCGGTCCGCTCGCCCTGCTCGTCGGGCGGCGCCACCTGATGATCACGGTCCATGAGTGGTCGGGCATCCTGCTGCCGCTGCCCTTGCTCCTCGGGCTGCTCTCCGCCGAGTTCCGCGCGGACCTGCGCAGGCTGAACCGCTTCGCGGCCTACGACCGGCAGTGGCTGCGAGCCGTACGCAAGCGCAGGACCTCGCCCGAGGCGCGGCCGGCCGGCAAGTTCAACGCGGGACAGAAGATCTATGCGGGCTGGATCGCCGGCGCCGTGCTGGTGATGATGTTCACCGGCCTGCTGATGTGGTTCATGGGGCTGCTGCCCTTCCTCTCCCGCACCAGCGCGATCTTCGTCCACGACGTGCTGGCCTGGGCCATCACCATCGCCGTACTCGAGCACATGCGCCGGGCCTTCGAGGACCCGGAGGCGCGGCTCGGGATGCGCACCGGTTACGTAAGCCGGTCCTGGGCGCGTCGGTACCACTCGCGCTGGCTGCACGAGGAGCGCGACGAAAGCTCGGACGAGAAGTGACCCGGCGAACACCTGCCAACCGCCGAATGACCTAACACCTGCGCACCCGTTCCGCGCCGGGAGCCTGGTACACGACCGTCAACTTACTGTTGCCGGACGGCCCTTGTCTGATCAGAGTTGTACACATGTGCCGCCCTGTCGAGGCGCACACCTACTTCTTGGACGGAATCCCATGAGACGACTTCTGATTGTCCTCGCGGCCGGTGTGCCGCTGACCGCGGCGGTCTACCTGCCGACGGCGTCGGCAGGCGCCGAGACCTCCGCCGCCAAGCCGTTCAACTGCGACACGGTGACGGTGAAGGCCCCAGCCGGCACCGAGGTGGAGTCCGTGACGGCGGTCCTACGGCCGGGCGGCACCATCAAGGGCACCGGCCTGCTGGGCGGGGAGGTCACCGGCGTTCCGGCCTTCTGCGAGGTCACCACGACCATCTCCCACCCCGGCGCCGACGACCACGCCACCGTGCGGACCTGGCTGCCCGAGCAGGGCTGGAACGGCCGCTTCCAGGGGCTCGGTGGCGCCGCCTACCGCGCCGGGGACAACGGCGTCGATCTGGCCACCGCGGTCAAGAACGGCTACGCGGCGACCACCACCGACGCCGGCGTCGGAGACGTCCTTGACACCGCCTGGGCACTGAACGGCGCGGGACAGGTCGACACCGCCCTGCTGAAGAACTTCGCCTCCCGCTCCCAGCACGAGGCGGCCGTGGTCGGCAAGCAGGTCGTCGACGCGGTCTACGGCAGGCACGCCGCCTACTCGTACTTCACCGGCTGCTCCACCGGCGGACGCCAGGGCTACATGGAGGCCCAGCGCTACCCCGACGACTACGACGGCATCCTCGCCGACGCGCCCGCCATCAGCTGGGCCAAGTACGAGGTAGCCACCCTGTGGCCGCAGGTCGTCATGAACAACGAGAAGACCTATCCGACCAGTTGCGAGCTGGACGCCTTCACCAACGCCGCCGTCAAGGCCTGCGACACACTCGACGGCGCCAGGGACGGCCTCGTCAACGACGCCTCCCGGTGCGACTTCGACCCCCGTCGGCTGATCGGCACCAAGCTCGTGTGCAACGGCGAGGAGGTGACCATCACGGCGGCCGACGCGGCCGTGGTGCGCAAGATCTGGGACGGCCCGCGCACCGTCACCGGCAAGAAGCTCTGGCCCGGTGTCCCGGTCGGAGCCGACCTGAAGGGCCTGGCCTCCAGCGCGCCCGACACCGACGGAGTCATCAAGGGCGCTCCCTTCCCGGTGCCGGCCGCCTGGCTGTCGTACTGGGTGAAGAAGGACCCGTCCTTCGACCTCTCCACGGTCACCTACAGCCAGTTCACCCAGCTCTTCAAGCAGTCCCAGGCCGAGTACGGCGAGATCATCGGCACGGACGACCCGGACCTGTCCGCCTTCCGCGAGTCCGGCGGAAAGCTCCTGACCTGGCACGGTCAGGCCGACGAGTTCATCCCGACCCAGGGCACCGCGGACTACCGCGAGCGGGTCGAGCGGACGATGGGCGGCGCCAAGAACGTCGATGACTTCTACCGTCTCTTCCTGGCCCCCGGCACCAACCACTGCGGTCTCAACGGCCAGGACGGTTCGGCCGACGGCCTCGCCGCCCTGACCGCCTGGGTCGAGCACGGCAAGGCGCCCAAGACGCTGACCGCCACCCTCGTCAACGCCGACGGCGAGCAGTTCGCCCGCAACCTGTGCAGCTACCCCAAGGTGTCCCGCTACCAGGGCTACGGCGACCTGGACGCCGCCGCCAGTTTCCGCTGCGTCTCCCCGTCCCGGCACTGACCGGGCCGCCGACGCCCCTGACCTGAGAGAGGCCGAATCATCATGAGCACCCGGACCACGACGCCGTCGGAGCCCGCGCTGACGGACGGACGCTCCTCCCTGCTGAGGCTGTACCTGGGCCGAGGCGTCCTCGCCGTGGCATGGGCCCTGGCCTTCGCCGGCGCCCACGAGGACGTCGACGCGGTGGCGATCACCCTGCTGGTCGCGTATCCGCTGATCGACGCGGTGTCCTCGTTCATCGACCACCGTGCCCTCCCCGACGGCTCGGAGCGCCGGGTCACCGCGTTCAACGGGGTGCTGAGCACCCTCGCCGCCGTCGCGGTCGGCGTCGCCGGGGCCGGCGGTGTGGCGCCGGTGCTGCATGTGTTCGGCGCCTGGGCCGTCGTCTCCGGCGCGGCCCAGGTGCTGGTGGGGCTCCGGCGGCGCGGCCCCGAACTGGGCAAGCAGTGGCCGATGCTGATCGCGGGCGGCCTGTCCTTCCTCGTCGGCGTCTTCTACAACATCCAGGCCGCGGGCGACGATCCCTCGCTCGACGTGCTGTCGGTCTACGCGACCGGCGGCGGGGTGTTCTTCATCGCCCAGGCCGCGCTGCTGGGCTGGAAGACCCGCCAACTGCGCACCCGCACTGTCTGATCCCCGTACCCCTTCCGGAGCCGTCCCGGCCCGCGCCCCGTGGCGCGGGCCGGGACTTCGTGCTGTGCGGGCCGGGGTCCTGCGGCGGTCAGGCGAGGCGGTAGCGCACCGGAAGGGATCGCACGCCGCGGATGATGCCCGAACCGATCCACTCCAACGAGTCCACCGGCACCGCGAGTTCCAGCTCGGGGACGCGGGACAGCAGGGTCCGCAGTCCGATGGCCGTCTCCAGCCGGGCCAGCGGGGCGCCCAGGCAGTGATGGATGCCGTGCCCGAAGGCCAAGTGACGGGCTCCGGGCCGGCTCACGTCGAGGACGGAGGGGTCGGTGTCCTCGGCCTGCGGGGCGTCGTGCCCGGCCGAACCGAGGGCTACGACGACGATACCGCCCCGGGGGATGCGCACTCCGCCCAGTTCCAGGTCGTACGCGGCGTAGCGGCTTGTGGAGCGCTCGACGGAGGTGTCGTAGCGCAGGAACTCCTCCACCGCGCCCGGCAACAGCTCCGGCCGCTCGCGCAACCGCCTGAGCTGGTCGGGGTGGCGCAGCAAGGCGAGGGTGGCGTTGCCGAGCAGGTTCACGGTGCTCTCGTGGCCCGCGACGACGAGCATCATGGCGGTACCCACCAGTTCCTCCTCGGACAGTCGTCCGTCCTGTTCGTCGCGGACGCCGACGAGGGCGGAGAGCAGATCGTCGCGGGGGTCACGCCGCTTGGCCGCGATCAGGTCGGCCAGCAGCGCGTGCAGTCCGGCCAGCGCGGGGCGGTGCTCGGGCGAGGCGACCTGCAGGGCGTAGCTCGACCAGCGGCGGAAGTCCGCGTGGTGCTCCTCGGGGATGCCGAAGAGTTCGGCGATCACGGTGGTGGGCAGCGGCGCGTTGAACGCCTCGACGAGGTCGGTCTCACCGGCGGCCGGCAGGGCGTCGATCAGGTCGTGGGCGATCTGTTCGACGCGCGGGGCCAGTTCGGCCGTGCGGCGCGCGGTGAACGCGGCCGAGGCCAGCCGGCGCAGGCGGCCGTGCTCGGGCGGATCGGCCTCGAGCATCTGCGCGCCCAGCCCCACCGACGGCTTGTTGAGGACGTATCCGGCGGCGGTCAGGGCCTCGGCGGCGGGCGTGGAGTCCTTGAGGAGACCCGGATGGGTCAGGGCCTCTCGGGCCAGGTCGTAGCCGACGACCACCCAGCCCCGCAGACCGAGGTGGAAGTGGGCTGGGTGGATCGGGCCGCGGTCCCGCAGCCGGGCGTACTGCCCGGGGGCGTCCGCCTTGAAGGCCGGACCCAGGTTCACTCGGCCGTCCTCGTACAGGCACTGCTCGTGGGGGCTCATGGGACGTGTCTCCCGTTCTGGCGGTCGTGTGGTGTCCGGGGGATGTCCGAGCGGCGCCCCCGGGCCCTTCGTCATGGCAACGAGCCAGGTCCGGTGAGGAGTTCGCAGACGCACGGAAAAACGCGACAGGGGCATGCGCGGTGCGCATGCCCCTGTCGCGTCGGAAGACTTCAGCTGTCGCTGTTGAAGATGGTCAGCACCCGCAGCACTTCCAAGTAGATCCACACCAGGGTCATGGTGAGCCCGAAAGCGGCCAGCCAGGCTTCCTCGCGCGGGGCGCCGTAGGCGACGGCGTCCTCGACCTGTTTGAAGTCCAGGGCGAGGAAGGCCGCGCCGAGCACGATGCCGAGGGCACCGAAGGCGATGCCGAGGCCGCCGCTGTGGAAGCCGAGGCCGTGGCCCGCGCCGAACCCGGAGAAGAGGAGGTCGGCGAAGAGGAGCAGCAGGAATCCGGTCGCGGCGGCGACGACGAATCCGGCGAAGCGCTGGGTGACCCGGATCCAGCGCATGCGGTAGGCGAGGAGCGTGCCCGCGGACACCGCGAAGGTGCCGAGTACGGCTTGGACGACCACGCCGGGAGCGAGGTAGCTCGACACCGTGCTGGACAGCACTCCCAGGAACACGCCCTCGAACGCCGCGTACCCGAGGATCAGCGCCGGAGCCGGCGCCCGCCGGAACGCCTGGACCAGGGACAGGACGACGGCGGCGAGACCGCCGCCCAGGGCGACGCCGTAGGACCGGCCGAGGTTCGCCTCGTCGACGGGCAACAGGAGCCAGGACAGCACGGCGGTCAGGGCTACGGCGCCGAGGGTCGTCGCGGTGCGGACGACGACGTCGTCCATGGTCACCGTGGTCGAGCCGGCGGGCTTGTCCGTGTCGGCGGGGGAGCCGTAGGGGTTGGTCGGGTAGTCGTCGGTCGGCTGAGCGCCGACAGTGGCGCGCACCGGCTCGCGCTGGTACGTGCCCGCCGGGCCCGCGCCGCGGGCGGCGCTCCAGCGGGAGAAGATCGGGTTGCTGGTCCTCACGTCGTTCCTCCTCGTCCGCCGCGATCGCGGCCCATGGCAAGTGTTTGTCGTCGGGCGCCGGGTGGCGGCATACGTGTGCCAGCGGTCGGCCACTCTGGCCGATGCGGCAACCTCTTGCGTCACCACTCTGGCAGGTGACGCAAGGGGAAGCAAGTCCGGCCGGACGGGCGGTCACTCGGATGGCGTTCCCGGCGCGTCGTCGAGCAGTTCCCTGAGGAAGCCGTCCCAGTCGAGGCCGTCCATCTCCCTTTCGGCCGGGACGATCCGGTAGGTGGCGTCCAGCCACTGCGTCAGCGGGCCGGTGGGCAGCTCGAACAGGGCCTCCACCTCCTCGGACTCCAGCAGCAGCCATGACGTGGGCCGCTCTGAGGGGAGCGTCGGCCACATCCGCACATCGGCGGAACCGCTCATCGACGACACGCCGCGGTACAGGAGTTCACGGCCGATGTGCCAGAAGAGGCTGGGCCCTCGGTCCGCCAGGAACTCGACCGTGACCACCGCGGCCATGTCCGGGTCGAACCGGAACCTCGCCCGCATCGGCAGCCGCGTGAACTCGTCGAGCAACTGGTCGATGTCCAGCAGTAGCGACGGCACGAGCTCCGGCGCCGAACGCGCCCGCAGTGGTGAGTGATCACGGTGCATGACAGGGGTTCCCCTCCGTGGGACGAGGTGTGTGTCTCACTCTCCGCGGGGAACGCAACCCGCACATCGGTCAGTTGACGGTCAAAGGGCTGGGCCGCGCACGGCGGTCGACGGCCCCGGGATCTGCCATGCGCACCATGGGGTGACTGCCGTAAGTCAATGTGCTGGGCACGACGAAGCCCCGCCGGCGGCCGAGGCGGTCGGAAGGCCACGAGCGGGGCTGTGTGTGAGGCGGATGACGGGTGCCTGATGGTCGATGTCTGTACGTCACGCGCTCTGCAACGGACCAGCGAAGGACTTGCGCAGGGATGACGGGGCGACGAGGGGGAGGAGCGAGGCGAGCATCTTGCCCTTCAGTGTGCCTGGCCGGCGCGTGAGTTCGACGTCGACCCGGGTGCCGTCGCCCTCGGGGGTCATCCGGAACACCCAGCCGCCGCCGGGCCCGAACAGCTTGGAGTCGAGGGTGGTGACGGTGACCGTGTCCCCGGACGGCTCCCATTCGTAGCGGGCCCGCTCCCAGGCGGCGGCGGTGCCTTCGGTGACCTCGGCCCAGGTGTCGCCGAGCTCGTGCACCTCGAAGTGTTCGGCGTCGATCGTGGGCCAGGACTGTGCGCGCGAAGGGCTGAAGTCCGTCAGCACCGCCAGCACATCCTTCTGGCTGAGCCGGGAGACGAGATCGAACCGTACGACTGTCATGGGTTTTCCTCACTGCGAAGTAACTGCTCTGACTGGTGACGCGAGATTCGCAGGGATCGGTGTCACCTGTCAAGACGGTTACTTTTCTGTGGGTCTCCCAGACCCGCTTCGACCACGGCTCTCAGAACAGGGGCACGCCCGGATCGAAGCCGAAGCGCACGCGGCCGACCGCCTCCAGAAAGGCCGCGGAGTGGTTGGCGTGCTGGAGTGCCACCATGCCGTCGCGGAACAGCCGCTCGACGGGGTTGTCGCGGTAGATCGAGGAGGAGCCGCCGAGTTCGTACATGGTCACGAGGACCTCGCGGCTCACCTCCGCGGCATGGCACATCGCCGCGTGCAGGGCGGCACGCTGCTCCAGGGTGGCGGGCGCGCCCTTCGCCCCGGACGCGTCCATGTCCGCCGCGGCGGACAGCAGCAGCATTCGGGCCGCCTTGAGCGCCGCTTCGGATCGGGCCACCAGCGCCTGCGTACGACCGGACTCCGCGGGCGTGCCACCGGTGATCGTGCTCTTGGTCGTGGCCAGGGACACCACCTCCTCGATGGCGCTCCGCGCGACGCCGAGCACCACCGCGGAGCAGCCGGGCAAGACGAGCGCGGGTACGAAGCCCTGGTAGAGGGGGCGTTGAAGGCGAGCCGGTACGTCGAAACGCGCCACCAGCTCGTCGGGGACCAGGGCGCTGTCGACGACCACGGTGTTGCTGCCGGTGCCGCGCATGCCGTTGACGTTCCAGGTGTCCTGGACCGTCAGCTGGTCCCGGCTCAGCGCGAACAGTCGTACGTCCGGGGTGCCGGCCTCGGTCAGGCGAGGGCCGCCGTCCGCCACGACGACACCGACCACGACCAGCCAGTCCGCCCGGTCGATGCCGCTGACGAGCTGCCACGTGCCGGAGAGTCGGTAGCCCTCCTCGGTCACCATCGCCATACCCGGCTGACCGGCGTTGGCGAAGACCGGTTCGGGACCGTCCCCCCAGATCCTGGCGGCGCCGTCCTCGCCGAGCAGGGCGGCGAGGAAGCCCCAGTTGGCGTTCCACACCGTCCAGGCCACCGAGGCGTCGAGGCGGGCGAAGCCCTCGTACACCTTCAACACCCTTTCCAGCGGGGCCTCGAACCCACCCACTTCCTCGGGGGTGAGCAGCCGGAAGGCGCCGCTGTCGCGCAGCTCACGCACCAGCTGGGCGGGCAGGTCGCGGTCGGCGTCCATCTCCTCGGCGGCGGCCCGCACGGAGGCCGCCAGCAGTTCGGGCAGGCGGAGGGGGTTGGTCTCGTGCGTACTCATGGGGATTCTCCATCGTGCGACGATCGGCAGCGTGTGCCGGTATGCGATGAAGATACGTGTGCCGTTGCCGCAATGCACACGTGTTCCCGATGTGTGGGTGTGTGTGAGCCCTCACAGCCAGGTGTCGAACCATATTCTGGCGTGCCAGTCAGGGTAGGGGATCGTCTGGCCGGTGTAGATCGGGAAGAAGTAGATGAAGTTCCAGGCGATGAGCAGAACCAGCACGCCCGTCGTCGCCACGCCCACGGTACGGCGGGTGTCGGACGCGCCCCTCGGACTCGCCACGGCGCCCAGCGTCATCGCTACGGCCAGGCACAGGTACGGGACGAAGACGACCGCGTAGAAGGAGAAGATCGTGCGGTCCTGGTAGAGGAACCAGGGCAGATAGCCGGCGCCCACCGCGCACAGAACGGCGCCGGCGCGCCAGTCGCGGCGCAGCGCCCAGCGGAAGAGCAGGTACACCAGTGCGCAGCACGCCGACCACCACAGCAGCGGGGTGCCGAGGGCGAGGACCGTCTGCGAGCAGTCGGCCGCCGTCTGGCAGCCGTCCTGTCCGGGCTTCGGCGACTGGTAGTGGAACAGCACGGGGCGGCCCTGGACCAGCCAGCTCCAGGGGCTGGACTCGTAGTCGTGCGCGGTGTGCAGCCCCACGTTGAAGTCGTAGACGGTGTACTCGTAATGCCACAGGCTGCGCAGCGGCGCGGGAATCCAGGACCAGGCGCCGCCGCGGCCGTCGGCCCAGTGGCGCCCGTAGCCGTCGTCCGAGAGGAACCAGCCGGTCCAGGTCGCCAGGTACGTCAACGCGGCGACCGGGACCAGCGAGAGGACCGACCAGCCGGCGTCCTTGCGCAGCACCGCCTGGTAGGGCCGGCGCGCCCCGGCGACGCGGCGGGCGCCGACGTCCCACAGCAGCGTCAGGACGACGAAGAAGGCGAGGACGTACAGGCCGTTCCATTTGCTGGAGGCGGCAAGTCCCAGGCAGACACCCGCGGCGAGCCGCCAGGGGCGGATGCCCGTCCCGGCGCGGTCGCCGGTCTGCGCGTTCGGCCGTACCTGGCCGTCCGTGCCGACCGGCAGGGCCGCCGCGAGCCGGCCGCGGGCCTGGTCCCGGTCGATCAGGAGACATCCGAAGGCGGCCAGGGCGAAGAACATGACGACGAGGTCCAGCAGCGCGGTGCGGCTCATCACGACGTGCAGACCGTCCACCGCCAGCAGCGCGCCGGCCAAACAGCCCAGGAGTGTCGAGCGGAACAGGCGGCGGCCTATTCGGCACAGCATGAGCACCGACAGCGTGCCCAGAGCCGCCGTCATGAAGCGCCAGCCGAACGGGTCCAGGCCGAACATCCACTCACCGAGGGCGATCACCCACTTGCCCGTCGGCGGGTGCGCGACGAAGGCCCCGGTGTCGGAGAGCGGTATCACCTGCGGGTCGGCGAGGATCTGCGGGTCGGCGATCTTGCGGTCCGGCCAGGTGCCCTCGTAGCCGAGCCGCAACAGGGACCAGGCGTCCTTGGCGTAATACGTCTCGTCGAAGACGACCGCCCGCGGCCGGCCGAGCTGCCAGAAGCGGATGGCTCCGGCCAGGACAGCGACGAGTACCGGCCCCAGCCACTCCATCACCTTCGCGACGCGGTACACCCGTTCCGGCGCGACACGTGTGAACTCCCACAGGCGAGCCGGTGGTTGCGGGAACGGTGGAACAAGACGCTCGCGGACGTCGGTGCTCGGGCGTGCCACGTATCCGTACCGGCGGAGGCGTTCCTGCCAGCTCCTGGGCGCCGTTGGCGGACGGGTCTCGTCGAGGACGGGGAAACCGGTCGTGTTGCTACTCGTCACCGGACGACCCTAAACGTCGTTCCCGTCGGTGAGTCGCCGGTGGCCGAAAGACGGCCATGGACCGTCAAGCGCAGGGCAGTTGAGGACTGCGCCTCAGTCCGGATCCTGCCGGTGCAGTGCGTCCCGCAGCGCTACCCGGGACGCGATGCCGAGCTTGGGATAGATCTGGTACAGATGGGCGCCCACGGTGCGGTGCGAAATGAACAGGCGCTCGGCGATCTGCTTGTTGGTCAGGCCGGACGCGGCCAGTTCCGCGATCTCGCGCTCCTGAGCCGTGAGCGACGCACCGGTCCCGCCATCGGCCGACGGGGCGGCCCGGCCGGCCGCCCGCAGTTCCTTGCGCGCCCGCTCAGCCCAGGCAGAGGCCCGCAGTTGCTCGAAGGCGCTCAACGCTGCCGCCAGCGGCGCCTTGGAATCGGACAGTGCCCGCGAGCGCCGCAGTCGCTCACCTCGCGCCAGACGCACCCGGGCCACAGTGAACGGCCACCGGTCCGCGTCCGGAGTGGCCAGCGCTGCGGCGAACAGGCGGGCCGCTTCGGCGTCGTCCTCCGTAACGAGTGCCTCGGCGGCGTCGGCCAGCAGGGCGAGCCGGGGCGAGAGCCCGGGTACGTTCGTCCGGCGCAAGGCGCGCACGTGGGCGACCGCCTCGGCGCTCCGGCCGGTGCGCACGGCGGCCTCCACCAGTTCGAAGAACACCCACGACGCGTGCGCGACGTACGGGGGGAAACTGCCTGCCGGGCTGATCGCGCTCACCCGCCCGAACGCCGCGTCGAAGTCGCCCTCGGCGATGTCCGCGAGCGCGTGCACGTGCTGGGCGCAGTGCACGGCCTCCCGGATGCCGCGCGGCGCCGCCCAGTTCGTCATCGCGTCGGCGAGCGCATGCGCCGTCCCGGTGTCACCCCGGGACGCGGTCACCAAGCCCTTGGTGTACTGGAAGAACCAGGTGCACACGGTGTACCCGGACTCCGCGCACTGGGTCAGTCCCTCCTCGGACAGCTCCAGGACCCTGTCCCACGCGCCGCGGTGGTAGTCCTCCAGGCACAGATGCAGCAGGGCACCGATGTGCCGGCGCACCGGGCCGCCCTCGCGGCCCTGCCGCACCAGCCGCCACGCCACCTCCCGCACCCCCGCCAGCCGGTCCGGGTACACCGCGGCGGTGCCCACCCGGACGATGCGGGCGGGGTCGGTCTCCGTCGCCGTCCCGGCGATGATCTCGTCGAGCGCGCGGAGTGTCGCCTCGTCGGCGTGGGCCGGGTCGCCCCACGTGCGGGCGGCCACCTGCAACAACGGCGGGGGAGCGGGACGCAGCCGGGACACGGCCGCGTAGAAGGGCGCCCACAACTCCTCGCGGGCCCCGTAGTTGCACAACAGCAGCAGAAAGTGCAGCGCGTCGATGAGCGCCGGGTCCTCGGCGTCGAAGCCGTGGTCGCCCTCCTCGATGGCGCCGACCAGCAGGCGGTGCGCCGTGGCCAGATCGCCGTCGCTGTTCAGCAGGAGCTGGACGGCGGCGGTCGCCGAACGCAGCGACGCGCCGTGCTGGGGATCCGCCCGCCAGGCGTCCTCCAGCAGCGCCGAAGCACCGCTCAGCGCGCCGATCGCCTCCGCGCCCACATACGCGGCCTCCGCCAGCCGGCGTGCGCGGTCGGTGTCGTGCGGACTGAGGTCAGCGGCCCGCGTGAGCGCGGCGATCGCGGCCACGGCGTCCCCGCGGTCCTGGATCTGCCGCGCCGTACGCTCCAGCAGGAGGGCCACCTCCTCGTCGGGCTGGAGGGTGGCTTCCCCCAAATGCCAGGCCCGCCGCTCCGGCTTGCCCGCCAGCACCCCCGCCAGGGCGCGGTGTGCCGTGCGCCGCGCGCTGCTCGTGGCCTCCTCCACGACCGCCGACTTGATCAGCGGGTGCCGGAACACCAGGCGACGCGGGGACTCCTCCACCCGCACCAGCCCGTCCTGTTCGGCGACATCCAGGGCACGTAGGTCCGATTCCCCCTCCGTCGCCTTGGCGGCGGCCGACAGCACTCCGAGGTCGCCGGTGCCGTCCAGGGTGGCGAGCAGGAGGAGCGTGCGGGTCGCGGCGGGAAGGGACCGGATCCGGGTGACGAACAAGGACTGCAGGCGCTCGCCCAGCGGCAGGACCGCCGGCAGGACCTGCCGCGCCCGGCGCTGGTCCGCGCGCAGGGCGCCGGGGAGTTCGAGCAGAGCCAACGGGTTTCCCTGGGCGTCCTCCAGCAGGCGCCGGCGCACCGGGTGAGCCAGGTCGGGGAAGCGCAGGTCGACGAGGCGGGCGGCGGAGTCGGTGTCCAGGGCGGGCAGCTCGTACGACGGAAGTCCGCTGCCGTCGAAGAAGCTACCCAGGCCGGTGCGGGAGGCGGCGAGGAAGCGGATCGGGCCACCGGACAGCCGTCGGGCCAGGAAGCCGAAGACTGCGGCGCTCGCCCGGTCCACCCAGGGGAGGTCGTCCACGAGGAGCAGCACGGGACCGTCCTGGGCCGCGGTTCGAAGCAGGCTCAGCGCGGCGTTACAGACGACCAGACGCTCGGGCGCCGCCCCGCCACCGAAGCCGAGGGCGACACCCAAGGCCTCACTGCTGGGAGCGGCGAGCCGGTCGAGAATGCCGTGCAGCGGGAGCAGGATCTGGTTCAGCGCCGAATAGCTGACGTCCGCCTCGAACTCGGCACCGGCTGCCCGCAATACGCGGGTGCCCTCCTGAGCGGCGGCCTTGGCGAGTGCGTCCAGCACCGCGGACTTGCCGACGCCGGGTTCCCCGGACAGCAGCAGCGTGCCCTCCGAGTCCCGCTCGAACAACCCGAGGATGTGGTCCAGGTCGCGCTCGCGGCCCACCAGGACGTCGGCGGCGCCGACCCGCACCGCATCAGTGAACATCACAGGCCACGCCCCTTTCCGCCCCCGGGCCGGAGGGGCCCCTTTCGGACGGAACGGTAGCGCAGGCCGCAGATCCGCGCCGCGCGGCGAAGGGCGGCAGGACGGTTCCGCGAGGAGCGCGTTCAGGCAAGAGGATGCAAGGCAGGTGTGCATACGTATGCCCGCTGGCCGACTGTCGTCCTCGCGTAGCCCCCGGAGCCCGGGTGAGGGGCGCCCTGCGAGCGGCGCGCAAACCGTAGGGCTCCCCCTATGGTCCGGCCGCACGGGCGTTGTGCATGCTGAGACTCATGTGCATCGACATCGTCGTCGTCGACGACGACCCCGGATTCCGCCGTATCGCCACGACGCTGCTCACGGCACGGGGCCTGCGTGTCGTGGCGGAGTCCGGGGACGGTGCCTCGGCGCTGGCCGCGGTGCGCGAACATCGCCCCGATGGGCTGCTGCTGGACCTGCACCTGCCCGACCTGGACGGGCTGAGCGTGGCGCGGCGGCTGACCGAGGAGGACGACCCGCCGCGGATCGTGCTGACCTCCACCGACAAGTCCTTGTGGTCGCAGGAGGAACTGCGCCGCGCGGGAATCGCGTCCTTCGTCGCCAAGGACCGGCTGTTCGACGCCGATCTGCGGAGCCTGTTCACCCGCTCCGCGCCCTGACATCGGGCCATCCGGACGTGGCGGCTACTGGCCGAGGTAGCGCAGCACCGCCAGCACGCGCCGGTGCTGCCCGGAAGCCGTCTGACTGAGCCCCAGTTTCATGAAGATGCCGGTCACATGGCGTTCCACGGCGGCGACGCTCACGAAGAGCTTCTGGGAGATCCCCGTGTTGGAGTGGCCCTCGGCCATCAGCGCCAGGACCTCCCGTTCCTTCGGCGTCAGCGCGGCCAGCGGATCCTCGGGACGCTTGCGTCCGAGCAGGGCTGAGATCACGTCGGGGTCGAGCGCCGAGTCACGCGCGACGACCCGCTCGATGGCGTCGATCAGGATCTGCGGGCTCGCCACCTTCTCCTTGAGGAGGTAGCCCACTCCGCTCGGGTCGTCCCCTACCAGGTCGAGGGCGTAGGAGGCGTCGAGGAACTGGGAGAGCACGATGACGGCCGTCTCGGGCCGCGCCGCTCGGATCTTCTGCGCTGCCCGCAGACCGTCGTCCTGAAGGCCCGGCGGCATCCGGATGTCGGTGATGACCACATCGGGCAGGTGTTCCTCCGTGGCACGGACCAGGTCCACCGCGTCCTCGACGGCCTCGACCACATCGATGCCTGCCCTGCGCAGGATGGTCATGACACCTTCGCGCACGATCGGCTGGTCCTCGCCGAGCACCGCCCGCAGTGGTTGGCTCATGGGCGGCATACTAGCCTGCCCGGCATCACGCATACATGGCGCGGGAACGGCACACCTGAGACTTGACCCACGGGCACACCTGCGGGGCGCCCCGGGGACAACCCGACACCTCTGCGCGTCGAAGCCCGGAACCCGTCCCTCCGGCTCTATCGGACCGGCGGAGAACCCCCACGTCACCCGACCCGAGTGTGGGGTGGACCCTACAACGACGTGGGGGCGCCCCCAGAACGGGCGAGGGAACGCACGACAGACCCAACGGCGCCCCGCTCCGAGACTTGGCGCAAGCGATCCATCAGGCCCGTTCGTCCAAGACATCGCCGTACGTCCCGAGCCATGCGCGGGAGCACGACCCCACGTTTTCAAGCCGGTTGACCGGCCGAGCCCCTTGGAGGCGACCATGAATAAGTGCTACCTCTCCCTGGAGATCACACACTGGGTGACGTCCGCCCTCCCTTTCAGACTGAGCTGCGAGTTCTCCTACGACACACAAGACCCGCTCGCCGTCACCCTGCTGCTCGACAGCGACGGGGAGCGGCCGGTGCGCTGGATCTTCCTGCGGGAGCTCCTGACCGAGGGCATGGCCGTCCGCTCCGGCGAGGGCGATGTGGCGATTTGGCCGGTGTTCGACCAGGACGGCGAGCCGTCCTCCTTCCGCGTGCTCTTGGGGTCGGACCACACGGCACTGTTCGAGATCCCCGCCGAGCCCGTGGAGGACTGGCTGTCCCGGACGTATGCCATGGTGCCGCTGGGGACCGAGCTGGACGGCGTGGACTGGGACGAACTGGTCCAGCTGGCGGAGTGACGCGACCGGACGGCGACGTACTCGCCGGGTTCACGCCGATTCCGGCACCGGGATCCGGATCAGGAGGGTGGTACCACCGCCGGGCGGGGAGTCGATGGCGAGGGTGCCGTCGAAGGCCGCCACTCGGTCCGCCAGCCCCAGCATCCCGCTGCCGCTGGAGGCTTTGCCCACGCCGCCTATCCCGTCGTCGGTGACGCGGATCCGCAACACGTCCCCGAATTCGACGGTGACGTCGATCCGGGAGGCCTGGGCGTGCTTGACCGCGTTGGTCACGGCCTCGGCCACCACGAAGTACGCGTTGGACTCGACGGTCGGGGAGATCCGCCGTTCGTCCCGACTCTCCACGACGGTGGGCACTGGGCACCGGGCGGCCAGGTCCCTGACCGCCGCGACCAGTCCCTTCACGGTCAGGACGAGGGGGTAGATGCCCGAGGCGAGTTCCCTCAACTCGTTGATCGCGGTCTGCGCGTTGTCGATCGACTGATCGAGCAGCTCGGTCGCGGTCGTCTCGGTGTCGGGAATCAGTTCCCGCGCCAGCCGAAGCCCGATCATCAGGCTCACCAGACGCTGTTGGGCCCCGTCGTGCAGATCCCGTGCCGTACGCCGGTGCACGGCCTCGGTGCTCTCCATGATGCGTCTGCGGCTGTCCTGGAGCGATGCCGCCATGGTGTTGAAGGAGCCGCCCAGTGCCGAGATCTCGGCAACCCTGCTGGGCGGAACCCGCACACTCAGGTCTCCGCCCGCCAGTTGCTCGGCCGCGGCGGCGGTTCCGCGTACCGGCCCCACCACCGCACGGTGTTGGAGCAGGGTGAAGACGGTGACGAGCGCGGTCAGCGCCGCGAGTCCCACGGTTGCGGTCAGCACCGCCTGGTGGCTGTTGGACCCCGCGGCGTCGGAGCGCTCCTCGAGCTGGGCGCGTTCGTGGGCCATGTACCGGTCGAACTCGGCCCGCAGGGCGTCGACGCGCTGTTTGCCCTCGGCCGTCATCGCGAGGCCGGAGGCGGTGGGGTCGCCCCGGCGGACCATCTGGACCAGCGGCACGGAGTAGTCGTTCAGGAAGGATTCGACGTCGCGCGTGATGTGCTCGGCGGCACGCTGCTGTTCGGGGGAGGTGGTGCTTTCCGTGAAACGCCGCGCCGCTGCGGGATATCCCGCGCGCGCTGCCCGCCACGGCTGGAGGAAGGGCTCCCGCTCGGTGATCACGAAGCCGCGCTGGCCCGTCTCCAGGTCGAGGAGCAACTGCTTCATGGCGCCCGCCTCGACGAGGGCTGTCCGGGAGGCACGCCGGGCCGAGACGGAGCTGTTCGCGTCGGCGATCGCCCACAGCAGGACGGTGAACACGACACATATCAGCAGGCCGAGCAGGCTGCCCGCCGCGACCGTCAGGCTCGTGAGCCCCAGTCGCCGACCCTTGTACCCCCGCCACGCCCTCATGCTCCGCCTACCGATAGAAGGGACCGACACACCTTGAGTGTGCAATGTATAGGCGGGCGGACGAAGTGTGTCCCCGACGGGGGATGACCGGCACGGTCACGGCGAGGCAGCGGGCCGGGTCCCGTCCTGCGTGGAATGGGCGCCGGGTGCCTCGGCGGTCCAGGACGTGAGGATGCGCAGGGCGTCGTGGGAAGGGCTGCCGGGTTCGGCGGTCAGGACCATCAGGCGTTGTCCGGAGCCGTCCGAGCCGCCCCAGGTGTCGCAGTCGAGGGTGAGATCGCCGACGAGGCGATGGCGGTAGTGCTTGGTCCCGTACGACGCGCTGTTGACGCGGTGTTCCGCCCACCAGGTACGGAAGTCCGTGTCGCGGACGGACAGCTCACCGACGAGCCGTGCGAGGTCGGGGTCATCGGGCCCGGCCGTGGCAGTCATCCGCAGCGCGGCGACCGCGTCCCGGGCGTCATGGGCCCACTCTTTGTGCATGCCGCGGATCACGGGGTCAGTGAACAGCACGTACAGGTAGTTGCGCCGGCCGGCGGGCAGGGCGGAGAAGTCGGTGTACAGGGCGGTGGCGGCGGGGTTCCAGGCCAGGATGTCCAGCCGCTCGCCGAGGACCAGGGCGGGAGCGTGGGTGAGCTGGTCCAGCAGGCGCCGCATGGCGGGCCGTACCCGCTGGGCGGGACGGCGGCGACGGGGCCGGTCGTCGGTTCGGCCGGCGAGTTCGTACAGGTAGCGCTGCTGGTCGTCGTCGAGGAGCAGGGCGCGGGCCAGTGTCGCGAGGACAGCGGCCGAGGCACGCACTCGGCCCTGTTCGAGCCGGGTGTAGTAGTCCACGCTGATCGCGGCGAGCCGGGCGACCTCCTCGCGGCGCAGCCCGGGCACTCGGCGCGCGGAGTCCGTCTCCGGCAGACCGCACTCCTGCGGATCGAGCTGCGCGCGACGGGCCTTGAGGAACGCGCCGAGGTGAGAAGGAGACGTCGGTTGCATGCTCCCCAGTGTGTCACGCGGTGTCGCGGAGCACGAGACATGTGTGAGGGGGAAGGTTCTTTCCCAGGCAGAAACCTGTCTCTTCAGCGGGCGGTGACGACGGTGCAGTGTGGATGTGTGCCCGGTGAGGCGCGAACCCCTCCCGAGGCCCCCGCCGTGGCTCGAATGTCCACTCAGACAAGGAGAGTTGATTTCATGACCAGGACCAGCGTCCGTTTCGACAGCGCCGGTGTCGAGATCGCCGCGCACCTCTACCTGCCCGACACGCCGGCCTCGGGTCCGCGCCCGGCGCTGGTCGTCGGCCACCCCGGTACCGGGGTCAAGGAACAGACGTCCGGCACGTACGCCCAGCTGATGGCCGAACGCGGCTTCGTCACGCTCGCCTTCGACGCCGCTCACCAGGGGGAGTCGGGCGGCCTGCCACGTGGACTTGAGGACCCCGCCCAGCGGGTGGAGGACTTCAAGGCGGCTGTTTCCTACCTCGTCACCCGCGACGAGGTCGACCCGGATCGGATCGGCCTGCTCGGCATCTGTGCCTCGGGCGGCTACTCCCTCGCCGCGACCGGCGGTGACCACCGGGTCAAGGCCGTGGCGACCGTGTGCACCGCCGACCCCTCCCGCCAGTTCCGCCTCGGCGCGGACGCCACACAGGACCCCGCGGTCTTCCAGACCCTGCTGGACGCCGCCGCCCAGGCACGCACGACCGCCGCCCGCGGCGGCGACCCCGGCGCCATGACCATGTTCCCCGAGACCGCCGAACAGGCCGGCGCGCTCGGTGGGCAGCACGGCGTCGAGGGGTACGAGTACTACTGCACCGCCCGCGGTGAGCACGAACGCTCCGCGAAGTCCCTGGCCTGGGAGAGCATCGACAAACTCGCCTTCTACGACGCCTTCTTCGCCGTTCCCCTCATCGCTCCCCGCCCCCTCCTGCAGATCATCGGGGAGCACGCTGTCACCGCCTGGATGGCCATCGAGGCCCACCAGCGCGCCATCGGCACCAAGGAACTTCACTGGATCAAGGGCGCGAGCCACGTCGATCTCTACGACAAGCGTGAGTACATCGACCTCGCCGTCGACAAGCTCACCGACTTCTTCGCGGCCGGCCTCGACAGCAAGTGATCATCCGTACTCCGGCTGCCTGCGGGCCTTTGGAGGGACGACCCGCGCGGCGTCACGCCACAGGTGAGCCGGCCTCTTCGCCGGCGGATGCCGCGATCAGGGCGGGCAGCAGCCCGGGGAAGCGCTCGTCCATCTCGTCGGCGCGCAGGGCGTTCATCTTCGTCGTCCCGACGTAGTACTGGCGGATCAGACCGGCCTCGCGCAGCACATTGAAGTGGTGCGTGAGGGTGGAGCGGGAGACGGACACGTCGAAGTTCCCGCAGCTGATCTCCTGTCCGGAGCGCGAGAGCTGCCGGACGACCGCACGCCGCACCGGATCCACCAGAGCCTCGAGCACCTGCTGGACGGAGACTCCCGCCAGCGCGGGATGCTCCACCGTCCGTGCGGCGGTGCGGGGGCGGGGCATGGCTACTCGCGGGAACGACGTCGGAATCTCCGCTGGCTCTGCCCATGAGTTGGGCGCCCGCAATTGCGGGTGGCTGGCGTTGCGTTGGTGGTCCAAGGAAAGGCGTCCCGCTTCCTGCGGGGAGATGCAGGTGCAAGGCCTGCCCAGCGCTCGGTTTCGGGGCCCGTTCCGCGTTCTGCGGACGGGCCCTGAGTGCTGTTCAGGCCGCGCTCGGAGGGCTGACCTCAGTGACGGGCGGGTTGAGGCGGGCGAAGCCCTCCTGGCGCTGGTAGGGGAAATAGGGGTAGGGCGCCGTCCTGGTGCTCGCCGCGTCGAGTTTCGCCATCTGGTCCGGGGTGAGGGACCAGCCGACGGCGCCGAGGTTCTGGCGCAGTTGCTCTTCGTTGCGGGCGCCGATGATGACGGAGGAGACGGTCGGCCGCTGCACCAGCCAGTTGATGGCGATCTGCGGGATGGCCTTGCCGGTTTCCTGCGCGATCTCGTCGAGGGCGTCGACGACGCGGTAGAGGTGCTCTTCCTCGACGGGCGGGCCGAAGTCGGCGGTGTCGTGCAGTCGGCTGCCGGCGGGCAGTGGCCTGCCGCGGCGGATCTTGCCGGTGAGCCGTCCCCAGCCGAGCGGGCTCCAGACGAGCGCGCCGAGGCCCTGGTCGAGTCCGAGGGGCATCAACTCCCACTCGTAGTCGCGGCCGATGAGGGAGTAGTAGACCTGATGGGCGACGTAGCGCGGATGGCCGTGCTTCTCGGCGACGGCGAGGGACTTCATCGCCTGCCAGCCGGAGAAATTGGAGACGCCGACGTAGCGGATCTTTCCCGCGCGGACCAGGTCGTCGAGCGTGGACAGGACTTCCTCGACCGGGGTGCCGGCGTCGAAGGCGTGCAACTGGAACAGGTCGATGTACTCGGTGCCGAGCCGGCGCAGCGCGTCCTCGCACGCCCTGATCAGGCGCGACCGTGAGGATCCCGCGTCGCCCGGGCCGTCACCCATCGGCAGGCTGGTCTTGGTGGACACGATCACCTGCTCCCGGCGGCCTTTGATCGCTTCGCCCAGGACCTCCTCGGACGCGCCGCCGGAGTAGACGTCGGCGGTGTCGAACATGGTGATCCCGGCGTGAAGGCAGATGTCCACGAGGCGGCGCGCTTCCCGTGCGTCGGTGGTGCCCCAGGCGCCGAACAGCGGTCCCCGGCCGCCGAAAGTGCCGGCACCGAAGCTCAGCGCGGGAACCTTGAGCCCGGATGCACCCAGCCGCCTGTATTCCATGGCCGTACCCCAATCTCCTCAGCCGATTCTCGCTAACGGTTCCGTGGTGCCGTTAGTATGAGGTGCCAAGCTAGCACGGCAAGGCGATAAACGAAACTGGGGTCCCGTTATGGGTATGAAGGATGCGGAGCCGGGGACCGTTCGGCCCGGAGGGCGGACGGCGCGGGTGCGCGCGGCGGTGCTGCAGGCGGCCGGGGACAGCCTGGCCGAAGGGGGCTTCGCCCGCTTGGACCTGGCCGACATCGCGCGCCGTGCCGAGGTGGGCAAGACGACCGTCTACCGCCGCTGGGGAACTGTGACCGGTCTGGTGGCCGACCTGCTGCTGGACATGGCTGAGCAGTCACTGCCGCGCACCGAGACCGGCTCACTCCTCGGCGACCTCAAGGCCAACGCCCGCCTCGTGCAACGCACTTTGGCGGACTCCAGGCAGGGCGCGCTCTTCAAGGCGGTGATCGCGGCAGCCACCTGCGAGCCCAAGACGGCCGAGGCACTGCACCGCTTCTACGACATCCGCGTCAGGGAATGGGCCCCCTGCGTCGAGCAGGCCGTCGACCGCGGCGAACTGCCCGCGGACACCGACCCCCACGAGGTGATCCGCGCCGTCTCGGCTCCCCTCTACTACCGCCTGCTGACGAGCGGCAACGCCCTCGACGAACCGGCGGCGGACCGCGCCGCCGAGGCCGCGGCGGCCGCCGCGCGTGCGGGGGTGTATGTGCGCCGCGAAGAAGCTGACTGAGCAGCAGGCCGCGGTCGTGCTGGGAGAGGTGCCCGCTCTGCTGCGGAAGGTGACCCGAGCCGGTGTCACAAGTCCCACGCTTTGACGGTATACGCGGCGGAACCGACCCCCACCGCATCCACCTGCACCCGCCACGGCCCTTCGCCCACAGGATAGAACCGCAGTGTGAGTGCGCGGCCGGCAGCGGTGAAGATCTCGGCGACCGAGTGGTCGAGCAGGATCCGCAGGGTTGCCACGGGACCTTCGGGCGGCAGGCGCCAATTGCCGTGCTTTGCGCGCCGGTCCAGAGGCGTGAGTGCGGTCGACGACCACTTCGCCCGTCAGTGCGTCGTGGAGCATGTCCAGGTACTCCGTGCCGTCCGGTGAGGTGAGCAGACGGCCACTACCGACGACGAATCCACCCGTTGGAGGGCCGGTTCGCCAAGACCGCCCCTGACACACCATCAGCCAACTACACTCCGGGCAACGCCTCCTGACCAGTCCAGATAGCGGAACGCTGCTGGAGTATTAGGCTCTTCAACTGTTGGGTGTTTCCCTTAGGGATCCTTGCTGATGCTGCATAGCAGGGTTGGCGTGGACCTTTGGGTAATCCCGTGATCTGTCATGCGATGGTGTGGGGCTCGCGCCGGGTCGGGCTGTCCGGTGCTGATGCGACCGTAGGGTCTGTGGTCATGGAGCTTCTTCGTTTGGCGGTGGCCGCGCGCAGGGTGGGTGTGCACCCGGGACCTTGCGGCTGTGGGCGAACGAGGGCAGGGTCCCGGTGGTGTGGGTGGGCAGGGAACGGCGTTTTGCCATGGGGGCGTTGGACGCGTTGACGGGGAACGCGGCGTCGGCCGAGCGGCGTGAGGCGCTGTATGTGCGGTCTGGGGCACCAATGGGCAGGAGTCGTCGCTGGCCGCGCAGGAGGCGGAGTTGCGGGCCTCGGCTTCGGGTGCGGTGTTCCGGGACCGGGCCTCGGGGCTGCGGGAGTCGCGTCCGGGTCTTGACCGGTTGCTGAAGCGGGCCGCGGCGGGGGAACTCCCGCTGGGCGCCGCGCCCTTCTCCCGCCGTGACTGGGCCTGGCACGTCATCGACCTGCGTCTTCCCGCCACCGTCGAGCCAGACGCCGTCCTGCACGCTCCGACCCTGCGCCCCACCCCCACGGGGGGATCGCCGTCGACCTGCCGCACTCCCGCCCGGTGGCCGCCGCCCCGGCCACCGGGCACACCGTAGCGGTCGGCTTCGACTGGGGCGTGAACACCCTGCTCACCGGAGCCCTGGGCCGCCTGACGGGCCGGGGCGAAACGGCGCGGGTGGTCACCGACGGCCGTCCCCTTGTCTACGACGCCAGCGCGGTCAGTGCGAAGCTGCACCGGCTGCGCACCCACCGCGAACACCTCGCGGCAAGACGCGACCACTACCGCGCCCTGGCGGACGGGCTCGGCTCCCCGCACCTTGCCTGGGGTGAACTCCTGGTCAAAGCCGCGATGGTGGAGGTCGAGCACGAGCGGGTATGCGCCCGCATCCGGCACCTGAACGACGCGCTGGCCTGGTCGGCCGCCCGCTGGGCCATCGACCAGGCCGAAGCACTCGGCGCCACCGTGATCTACCTCGAAGACCTCGCCACCCTCGAAACACGCGGCCGGCGGCGGGGCAACGCCCGGCTGTCCGGGCAGGTCCGCAGCACCGTCGCCGAGGCAATGAGGCACCTGGCCGCCAAGCAGGGCATCACCGTGGTCACGGTCCCGGCCCGGGGCACCTCCGCCCTGTGCCCGAAGTGCCTGGGCACGCTCGGCCACCACCCGGCACCCGACCGGCTGGCCGAGCACGGCTGGAAATGGGCCCACTGCACCGGCTGCGGCCTGTCCCTGGACCGCGACCACGCCGCCGCCCGCCGCATCGTCTCCCGCGGCCTGCTCGCCCAGGCCCACACCATCACCGAGCGCGCCACCGGCACCCGCACCATCCGCACCCCCGTCGAGGGCACCGTGGCCTGCGTGCGGCGCCCGAAGAAGACCACCCGCCGCCTGGCCAGCGCCCGCCGCGCGGCAGCCCTGCCCGCCAGGTCGCCCGGGCCGAAGACCACCCCCGGCAAGCCCCACCCCACCCTGGCCCGCCGGCCGAAGACCTCCCGCCGTACGCCTGAGGTGCGTACGGTCCCCGCCACCACCCCTCTCGGAGTGGTCCAGCGTCCGGCGGGGCATGACACCCAGGCACCGACACCTCACGGGCCGGTGCCAGGTCATGAAGTAATCGCCCTGTCCTGGCCGGAGCCACCTCCGGCCAGGACAGGGCGGCTCGCCCGCGAAACCTGCCGGCGGCGCACCCGCGCCGCCGAGCGGACCGGCTTCCACCACCTGCACGCCACCGAAGTCCACCCCCTCACCCCGAGGTTCGGACCCCACCGTGACGGCACACGGCCACGCCGCGCCCGAAAAGCCTGAAGCCCTCAGGCACACACAGAGTTTCCGAGACGCTTCAGCCTGGTAGCGAGGGCCGACCTGCCGTCACTCCCCGGTGACGCCTGCCACGGTTCCGCCCGACCCGCCGAACCCCACGAACACCTCTGCCCACCGGCTGGTCCCGCCGGAGTGCGCTCGCACGCCGCACCGAACCGACAGCGTGGTGACGATGCCAAGACCTCGGCCGTGCTCGTCCGGGTCACAGGCAGCTGTCGGCAGTAGTGCCGGAGCCGCAGGTCCGGTGTCGGTCACCTCGACGCGTACGACGCCGTGCTGATCCACCGAGCCCCGCGTCAGCCTCAGCGTCGCCGGCGGCAGGGCGTGCACGATCGCATTGGTGAGCAGTTCCGAGACCACCAGGAGCACGTCTTCGATGACGTCGCCCGTCAGCGTCCAGTCGGTGAGGACCGCGCGTACATGTCGACGTAGCGATGAGACCGCCCCCGGGGCGTGCGGCACCGGAAAGATGTGTTTCACCTCCCCGCGAGGCGCGGTGCCGAGCTGCGCCATGATCATGGGCCCTCCTCAGGCATGCGGCCCGGCCGGGAGCCGGGCGTCATGACACGCTAAGGAGGGAAATAGGGCCGGTCAACGAACAGCGGTCGGCATTACCGAACGCGGGTCTAAATTGAGGTGAAATCGGACTACTATCGCTTCATGACCGGCCCGGTCCAGTCCATAGAACGGGCGGCAGCGATCTTGCGTCTGCTCGCCGGCGGTTCCCGGCGGCTGGGCCTCGGTGAGGTGGCGTCGTCCCTCGGGCTGGCCAAGGGCACAGCCCACGGGATTCTGCGCACGCTGCAACACGTGGACTTCGTGGAGCAGGACCCGGCGACCGGGAAATACCAGCTCGGCGCGGCGCTGTTGCACCTCGGCACCAGTTACCTCGATGTCAATGAATTGCGTTCGCGCTCCCTCAACTGGGCCGACGCCCTGGCCGGTCGCAGCGGGGAGACCGTCCGCCTGGGCACGCCGCTGGAGGGCAGAGTGCTCGTCATCCACCACGTGTTCCGGCCAGACGACACCCTCCAGACTCTGGACGTGGGCGCGCTGCTGCCGCTGCACGCCTCCTCGCTCGGCAAGGTCCTGCTGGCCTTCGGCACCGCGCCGGTCGTCCCCCTGCTGGAGACCGAACTGGAGGCTTACACCCGGCACACCCTGGTCCTCCCGGACGACCTCAACCGGGCGCTCGACGAGATCCGGGACCTCGGCTGGGGCGCCGAGGTGCAGGAAATGAGCATGGGCGAAGCCGGAATCGCCGCACCGATCCGGGGGCAGGGCGGTCTTGTGGTGGGCGCGATCGGCGTCTCCGGTCCCGTCGAGCGGATCTGCGACACCAAAGGCCGACCTCAACCGGCCCTGATCACCTTGCTGCGGGAAGCGGCACGGGCGATCTCCAGAGACCTGGGCGCGGCCCGCTGGTAGGTCCCAGCGCCTGAGTGACCCATCGGAAAGCAGGCCCGATCATGGTTGAACGGTATGTGATGTCCATCGACCAGGGCACCACCTCCACACGATGCATTCTGTTCGACCACAGCGGACGGCTGGTGTCGGTCGCCCAGCGGGAGCATCAGCAGTACTTCCCCCGGCCCGGGTGGGTCGAGCACGACGCCGTCGAGATCTGGCGCAATCTCCAGCGCATCGTGCCCGAGGCACTGTCCAACGCTGGCCTGGACCCCGGACAGATCTCCGCCGTCGGCATCGCCAACCAGCGGGAGACGACCGTGCTGTGGGACCGGCGGACCGGCGTTCCGCTGGGCAGGGCGATCGTCTGGCAGGACACCCGCACCGCGCCGCTCGTGGAGGACCTGAGGATCCAGCCTGGGAACGAGTTCTTCCTCGAACGCTGCTGTCTGCCTCCCTCGACCTACTTCTCCGCACCCCGTATCCGCTGGCTGTTCGACCACGTCGCCGGGCTGGAGCAGCGCGCCCGGGACGGCGAGGTGCTCTTCGGCACGATGGAGAGCTGGCTGATCTGGAATCTCACCGGCGGTACGGACGGTGGACTGCACATCACCGACGCCACCAATGCCAGCCGTACGATGCTCATCGACATCCGCACGTTGACCTGGGATGACGTGTTGATGGAGTTCTTCGGGGTCCCGCGTGCGATGCTGCCGGAGATCCGCTCCTCGGCCGAGAGCTACGGCGAGGCCCGCACTGTGCTGCCGGGCGTGCGCATCGCGGCGGCCCTGGGCGACCAGCAGGCGGCTCTGTTCGGACAGACCTGTTTCTCTCCCGGCGAGGCGAAATGCACGTACGGGACCGGCAGCTTCCTGATGATGAACACCGGTACCGACCTCGTACGGTCCCGGCACGGGCTGCTCACCACCGTCGCGTACAAGATCGCCGAGCAGCCCACGGTCTACGCCCTGGAGGGCCCGATCGCCGTCACCGGTTCGCTGGTCCAGTGGTTCCGTGACCGTCTGGGCCTGATCAACAGCGCACCCGAGATCGAAACCCTGGCGCGCACTGTCGAGGACAACGGCGGCTGCTACATCGTCCCCGCCTTCTCCGGCCTGTTCGCACCCCACTGGCGCAGCGACGCCCGAGGCGTCATCGTCGGGCTCACCTCCTACATCACCAAGGGGCATTTGGCCCGAGCCGTCCTGGAGGCCACCGCCTGGCAGACACGAGAGGTCGTCGACGCCATGAACGCCGACTCCGCGCTCGCCCTGAAGGAGCTCAAGGTGGACGGAGGCATGACGTCCGACCACTTGCTCATGCAGTTCCTGGCCGACGTGCTCGACGTGCCCGTGGTCCGGCCGCTGGTCGCCGAGACGGTGTCCCTGGGCGCGGCCTACGCCGCCGGCCTCGCCGTGGGCTACTGGCCGGATCTGGCCATCCTGCGCCGTAACTGGCACCGGGCCGCCCAGTGGCTGCCGGACATGGATCCCGAACGGCGGGACTGGGAGTACGAGTGCTGGCAGCGAGCCGTTCAGCGGTCCCTTGGATGGATCCGACCGCCGAGCCGCTCGTGACGTCTCCCCCCTTCCGCGGCTGGCCCCTGCTCAGCCCGCCCATGTGCCTCCTGGGAGCGTCGTGCCAGTGTGTCGATGACGGATCGTTCGAGGGCGAGCTCCCAGCTGGTGTGGGCGGTTTCGTCGGGGATGGGGTCGTCTTGCTGGCCGGTTTCGAGGTCTGCGGTGAGGGTGGCGCATGCCTCGCGGAGGGCGGTCAGGTTCATCCCGTTGTTCGTCGGGGGCAGTGCGGGCGTCGTAGGGACGCGGATGGTGTGCGACGCCCTGGCCCGCACGGTGGATGTGGCCCCGATGGTCGCCGCGCTCTGCGGGCTGGGCAGGCCCAGGGGTGGCTGGGATGGAACGGCGCGTGCGGACGCGTTCACCGGTCTGCGGCCGCCGGTCCGGGAGCCCGGCGCGGATCGAGGAGTGGAGCGCTCCCTTCCGGCGAGGCAGGCTGTACTTATGCGTTTCCGTCTCCGCCCCTGTCTGCGGCCCGGAGCGTCCACTCGGCCAGGAGCGGTCGGTCACAGCGGGGTCCCGTTCCGGCTGGGGCAGTGTGTGCCCTTCGCGATCGTGCTGGCCGTACTGGCCATCGAGCTCTCGCCCGCGCACGATCTGGTCACCGGCCCCGTGATCGCCACGACGCCGGCGCTGGCCGCGCTGACAATGGGCCCGATGGGCACGCTGACCACGGCAGTCCTCGCCGCGGGTGTGAACGCGGCATCCGCGACCTACAACCGGTCGTGGGGGACGCTGACCCAGCTGATCTTCGGGAACTTCCTGGCGCTGTTCGTGGTGTCCGTGGCCAGTGTCGTCCTGAGCAACGCCATGCGTACGCGTCGGCAGGGCGAGCTCGACCAGGTCCGCCGGATCGCTGTGGCGGCGCAGGAGGTCGTCCTGCGGCCCGTCCCCGAGCGGCTGGGCCCGGTGCGGGCCGCCAGCCTGTGCCTCGCGGCGGGGACAGGGGCGCTGGTCGGCGGTGATCTGTACGAGGCCGTGCGGACGCCGTACGGCGTCCGGCTGATCGTGGGGGACGTGAGGGGCAAGGGGCTTTCTGCCATGCGCGCGGTCGCGGTGACCCTGGGCGCGTTCCGAGTGTCCGTGCACTACGAGGACGAGCTGACGGAGGTCATGCACTGCTGCGAGGCCGCGCTGCGACGGGAGGCGGCTGTGCCCGGCACGTACTCTCAGGAAGTTCTGACGGAGGGGTTCGTCACCGCTCTCATGGCCCAGGTGCCGGATGAACAGGTAGTGCTCGTGGTCAACCGTGGCCATCCGCCTCCGCTGGTGCTGCACCGGGGCAGCGTTCAGGCCCTGATGCCCGCCACGCCACTGCCGCCGCTGGGTCTGGAAGACCTCGTGGACGGCCTCACCGCGAAGGTCGAGAGCTATCCGTTCGTACGCGGCGACCGTCTGCTCCTGTACACCGACGGCGTGATCGAAGCCCGCAACCGCGACAACGACTTCTTCCCTCTGCCGCAGACCATGGAGGGGATACGGGCGAGCACGACCCCGCGGGAGTTCTTGGAGGAACTGCACCAGGCGTTGATCCGCCATACCGGAGACCGCTTGACGGACGACGTGGCGATGATCCTCGTCGATCGGCTCGACGAGGACACCGCCGGCAGCGGATACACATCGGGCACGGCGCGTACAGCCCGTTCCACGCGCCCCATGTCCTCGGCGGAGAGGTAGCCGAGAAGCTCTGCTTCCCCGGACCGCTGACGGCGGAGGCAGGAGCGATGGCAGCCCAAGTGGGTCACAACTCCAAGCTCAGGCACTGACGCCGTCTCGTGAACATCCACGAGTCTCAAGATCGTCAAATGCTGCCCAAACCGGCGGAGAAGCGCTGCTGCTTGAAGTGAACGAAGCCAAAGGCCGGGCCGCACTTCACAAACATGCCGTACGTGCCTGAATGACCCGTTGATACCCGCCAGGCACGGGCTCCTGGCGCTACTTGCAGACGTGCCTGACGCTCAAACGCACACGAGATAACGAGGATGGTCCTGCGCAGTGCTGCGGCGTACCGGTCGAGGTGGGGTGCTCCCTACGCCCGCGGGGATGGTCCCGCGGTGGCGGGCCGGGAACGTGCCGGGTGGTGGTTGTGGTGTGGTGCTGGTGTGGGCCGGGTCCCGGTGTCAGGTGATGCCGGGGGAGGGGGCTGGTGGGTGGTGCGTGGTCGCGGAGCGGGTCACGTCCGCCGAAGTGGTGTATTGACGGCGGTCACGTCCGCCGAAGTGGTGTATCGACGGCCACTCGGTGATCTCAGTTTTGAGGCTAGGCGGTGAGCTCGGTGGGCAGGGCGGTCTCGTCGGTTTCTGACTCGATCGGGTGGAGGCGGGCCTTGGCGAGCAGGTCGAGGCCCATGTAGCGGCGGGCCTCGGTCCACTCGTCGTTTGACATGCAGCGATTACCCCTCCGAGCGAACGCGTACGAGACTCGTTCGACAGCAGTGGGTTAAAGGTCAAGCTAAGGAGGCCGAACTCGCAGGGCAGGGGTACATGGTCTTTTTTGAGACCTTGTCGCCCGCTCCCGGTTGCACTCGATCGAGGACGTTCGCGAAACTCTCGGCCTCCGAACGATCGATGCCGACCCCTAAGTTTCCCATGTCGTGCCGCCGCCATCTCCTTCCACAACGGGAACTGAACGAGTTTGGCCCGTGACTACGCAACAAGCCGGGACGCATCCCCGACCAGTTACACCACTCGGTGGGACGCCATCCTCACCGCGGCCGGACAGCTTGTGACCACGGGCCATCGACGGATCCTCCGCCTGGCCCGGCAGGCGGTGGTCCGCGAGCTCGGCACGGCGGTCATCGAGGAATTCCTGGCAATGGCCGCTCAGCAGGGCGGGCCCGGGCGACCGCCGTGTTCGCGGGGCCGCCGCCAGGTAGTACCCCGCAGCACACCGGGGGTTCGGTGAAAGCGTCGGCGACACACTCTCCCAAGACGGTTGTCCGACGTGTGTTCATGGGCTGCTCGGCGCTGGGAAAGTACGGATAAAGGGGCTTCGCGGCGTGCTGGACGCCCCGTCGGCGTCCTTCTGCGTCGACGGGGCATCCGTGTCCCTGTCAGGAATGAGCGGGCCGACCGCGGCCTTGTTCGAGCGGTGCCAGGTCCCAGGCTTCGACCGTGTAGGCGGCGGAGCCGGTCCCCGTGGCGCCCGTCTGCACGCGCCAGGGACCGTCGCCGACGGGGTAGAAGCGCAGGGTGAGGGTGCGGCCGGTCGTGGTGAAGATCTCCGCGACCGAGTGGTCCAGCAGGATACGCAGGGTCGTGGTGGGTCCCTCGGGCGGAAGGCGCCAACTGCCGCCCTTCGCGCGGGGGTCGAGGGAGGCGTGGTCGCGGTCGACGACCAGCTCGCCGGTGACCGGGTCGTGGACGATGTCGAGGTGTTCGGTCCCGTCCGGTGACGTGAGCAGTCTCAGGCGTGCGCCGTGTTCGAGGGTCACGGTCAGGTCAGTGGCTCGGGACACTTCGCCGAGGTCCGTCAGCTGCTCGGTGCTCGCCTTTCCCTGTGCGGCGATCCGTCGTTCGCCGCGCAGGGCGAGCAGTTCGCGGGCCGGCCGCTGGAGCAGCTCGCCGTCCGCGCCCGGTTCCAGTTCGCGGGGCAGGGAGAGCATTCCGGACCAGCCGGCCTCATCGGTCCAGGCGCTGGGGGCGCCGACGTGTTCCTCGTCCCGGGCCTCCCAGATCCAGGCCCACATCAGCAGGCGGCCGTCGGGAGCGCGGAGCAGGGCGGGGGCGTAGAAGTCGGGGCCGTGGTCGAGAAGCCGGGGTGTCGCCGCGGCCCGGAACGCGCCGTCCTCTTCGCGGCCCGGCCAGTAGATCGCGCAGCTCGCCCCTTCCGCCGGGTCCCAGGCACTGGCGAGGACCGCGCCGCTGCCGTCGGGGAAGACGGCGTACTGGGCGCACTCCCAGCCTTCCTCGGTGTTGCGTCCACCGGGGAGTACATGGGGCGGACGGGCCAGGAAGACGCCCTGGTAGGACCAGTTGTCGAGGTCGGCGGAGGTGTACTCCAGGGCGGCGCCGCGGCCGTCGGCCAGGGCCGCGCCGACCAGCATGCGCCAGCGGTCGCCGTCCAGCCACACGTACGGGTCGCGGAACATGGTCGTGCCGTCGGGTGCCTGTGGGATCAGCAGCCCGCCGCGCTTCGTGAAGGTCGCACCACCGTCGTACGACACCGCCGAGGCCACCGGCTGGTGCCGACGACCGTTGTGACGGGCGGAGTAGAAGGCGGTGAGGCGGCCGCCGTGCGAGACGGCGTTGCCGGACCACACGCCGCCCTCATCGTCGCCGCCCGGGGTGGGTGCCAGGGCCACCGGCATGAGCTCCCAGTGGACGAGGTCCCGGCTGCGGTAGTGGCCCCAGTGCATGTCCGCGTGGCGTGCGCTGTGCGGGTTGTACTGGAAGTAGACGTGATAGTGGCCGTCGTGGAAGACCAGGCCGTTGGGGTCGTTGATCCAGTGTGCCGGCGGGCGGAGATGGACCGCCGGGAAGTGGGTGTCCGACGCGACCTGCTCCTGGATCTCAGCCATCGGCGCGCTCGTCGTAGCGGCGGCGGACGGCCGCGGCCTGCTTGATGTTGGCCTCGGACTCCTGCAACGAACGCTCGCCGCGCTGCCGGGTGCGCTCCTCCAAGTGCCGCATGTGGCGCTCGAATCGTGCCTCGTAGCGCTCTCGCATGACGGCGATCTCCTCGGCCATCGCGCCGGATCGGGTGGCGGGAACCGGCTTCGGCAGGCCGGCCGGGCGCACCGGAAGGCGCTGTTCCAGCGGCGGGATCGTGGCCCTCGGGGACGGGAGCGTCTGGTACCAGTACGCGGTCGAGGCCCAGTCGTCGGCGAGGTGGTTGCCGTGGCCGTGCTCGATGGAGACCCGGATACGGTCCTCGAAGCGGATCGGATCGGCCACGTGGAAACGGTAGTTGACGGAGTAGCCGGGGACGTCGGCCTCGTGCAGGATCGCGCCGTGGTAGAGGTAGGCGTTTTTCTGCATCCCCCAGGCGTGGTTGAAGTAGTCCTCGGTGCCGGTGCCGTGCAGGGAGGGCGGCCAGCTGGTCGAGCCGTTCGGCAGGAAGTCGTCGTCGATCCAGATCATGTCGTTGCCCTCGCCCCACCAACTGCCCTGCCGGTGATGGACGGAGAGGTTGCAGCCGACGTAGTGGCCCTTGCCCTCGGTGTCGAGGATGACGTAGTTGTCCTCGCCGGTGAGGTCGACGATGTTGACCTCGGGGCTGTTGGTCTGGATGTCCGGTGCCCAGCCGCCGCACGGGTTGCTGCGGCTCCAGCGGGCGTGGAAGTAGAGGGTGTCCTTGGGGAGTTGGTCCGGGAACAGCTCGTAGTCGATGTAGAAGTACTGCTGGATCGGCAGGTCGTTCTCGTTGACCAGTTCGATCCGTGCCCGCTTGTTGAACGGCATCGGCGCCCAGCAGTTCAGTGCCGCGCTGCCGCCGAAGATCAGGGACTCCTCGGGCTTGGCGGAGACGGTGAACAGGGCCGACTGGTAGCTGTTGGGCATGCAGTGGCCGATGCCGAAGAAGTCTCCGAGCGGGACGAGGACGGCCGGCTCGTCCTCGTCGTCCCAGGTGATCCTGATGAGGACCTTGCGGTAGTAGTCCGCGTCCGGCTCCTCCCAGTTGACGCCGAGCGCGTTGTGGATCTCCATCACGGGGGCCACGGTGTCGGCTTCCAGCGGGTCGATCAGGCCGGGGCCCAGGGTGCGGCGGCAGAATTGGGTCATCCAGATGTGGGTGATCCGGCCGGGGCCTTCGAGGTCGGCGAGGACACGGCTGGAGTGGGCGGGAGTCGTCCAGTAGTCCTGGTTACGGCCGCGCTGGTCCCAGCTGGAGACCCGGGCGGTGCGGGCCCGGGTGGGGCGGGTGAGGTGTTCGAGAGCGTGCGAGGGCATGGGAAACTGACCCCTTCAGTGATGGTTCGCTGAACTCGGGCGGCGGGAGACTGGACCTCTCCTGCCGCCCCCTTGCTGTGGTCCGGCCGCGGCCGGCCGTACTGCTGGTTGTGGCTCAGGCCGGGCAGCCGCAGGACTCCCGGTAGGTGATCTCCGGCTCCAGGCGGACGGTGCGCGGGCGGGATGTGAGGCTGCCGTCGATACGGCTGATCAGCAACTGCATCGCCGTGGCCCCGACCTCGTGGGCCGGCTGGGCGACCGCGGTGATGCCGGGCCGGAACAGGTCCGTGTGCGGGAAGCCGTCGAAGGTGGCGAACGCGAAGTCCTCGGGGACGGTCAGGCTCAGCCCCTTCGCAGCCGTCAGCACGCCTACGGCGGTCTCCGTACTCGCGGCGACCACCGCCGACGGCCGGTGCCGCCGCAGGACACCCGTCATACGCTCGCGGGTGTCGTCGGCCCGGCCGCTGCCGGTGACGATCAGGGTCTCGTCGACGTCGAGGCCCGCCTCGTCGAGCGCTTCGAGGTAGCCGCGCCGCCGTTCCGCGATGGTCGACACGTTGGTGTCGCCGACGGCAAGAGCGATCCGCCGGTGGCCGTGGGACACCATGTGCAGCACCAACTCCCGCATGGGCGCGGTGTTCTCGACGCCCACCTGGTCGGCCTTGACCTCGCCCAGGCGGTCGATCAGTACGACCGGTGTGCCCTGGTCGATGACCGCGGTGATCGCCTCCCGGTGGGACCGGGCGACCGGGGCGATGAGCAGGCCGTCGACCCGGCGCTCGGCGAGCACCTCCAGCGCCCGCGCCTCCAGCTCCGCGTCCTCGCCCGAGTTGGCCAGCAGCACGGTCAGACCGGCATCCATGGCCTCCCGTTCGACCCCGCGGGCCATCGCCGCGAAGGCCGGCTCGGCCACGTCCGTGAGGATCAGTCCGATGGAGTCGGTGCGTGAGCGGCGCAGCGCGCGAGCCAGGCTGTCCCGCCGGTAACCCGTGGACCTGACCGCCTCCTCGACCCGGACGCGGGTCTCGTCGCGGACCGGTCGGGTGCCGTTGATGACGTGCGACACGGTGGACGTGGACACGCCCGCCAGCCGTGCAACGTCGGAAATCGTGGCCACTGCCGCTCGTCGCCTCCTCATGTCGTCGGACCCTGTCCCTGATCCGGTCCGCAACTGCATAACGCCATAGAGCCCACCGGTCCACGCGGTTGGCCGGTTCGGCGTCCATTCGTTTCGCTCACCGGTTGGCATATCGAAACGATTGCGCAGACCTTCGCACGCCTTGCAGATGACCGTCAATGGCTACGACCAGCGCAAGGTGTCTCACTCGGGAAACTTCTCCGTCACGCAGTATTGACACAGTGCAACTCCCAAGGCACCTTTCATCGAAACGTTTGCGCCCCACCGAACAACCCCCGGAGCCCCCTCACCCCCCACGCCGGTTCCGCCTCCCCATCGATTTCCCGGAAGGCAACAGCACCATGGCGACCTCCCCTCAGCCCGCGCCCCTGACGCCGAGACAGCACTCCGGCATCTCGCGCCGACTCCTGCTCACCGCCACCGCGAGCGCCCTGTTCTTCACCGCCACGGCCTGCGGCTCCGCGGTGAACGCGGAGGGCGGATCGTCGTCGGACGGTCTGATCACGCTGTCCATGCACAACCCGGACAGCAAGACCCAGGACCCGGCGACCTGGCAGCTGGTGCAGGAGTTCAACAAGAAGCACCCCGACATGAAGATCAAGCTGGAGGGTCAGCCGGTCGACCAGCACGAGCAGCGCATGACCATCGCGGCACAGAGCGGCACGCTGCCGGAGATCTTCTGGGTGTACGACTCGCTCGCGAAGACCATGGTCAAGAGCGACGATCTGCTGGACCTGGGCCCGATCCTCGCCGAGAACGGCCTGAGGGCGAAGTTCGCGCCGAGCATGCTCGCCGGTTTCCAGCAGGACGGCGTCCAGTATGGCCTGCCGTACCAGGCGCTGGTCACCGGCTTCTACTACAACAAGACCATTCTGGACGAGCATGCGATCGCCGTCCCGGAGACCTTCGACGATCTGCTCGCCGCGGTGAAGAAACTCAAGGCGGCAGGCGTGGTGCCGATCGCGCAGGGCGCGAACAACTCCTCGTTCAGCGTCTGGGCGTTCCTCACCATGCTCGACCGCTTCGGCTACGAGGCGACGTACCAGGACATCCTGTCCGGCAAGGCGAGCTACGACAACGCCGACTTCCTGCGCTTGTACAAGCACGTGGAAGAGCTCGCCAAGGCGGGCGCCTTCCCCGCCAACATGAACACCCAGACCTACGCCCAGGCCGTCGCCTCCTATACGGCTGGCAAGGCGGCCTTCCTCGACGCCGGCGTCTGGGAGGCGGCGAAGATCCAGAAGACCGCGGTGGGCAAGGACACCGGCTTCTGGGCCGGGCCGACCTTCTCCGACGGCGTCGGCGACCAGAAGCTCGTGATGAACGTGCCCTCGGCGCCGTTCGTCGTCAGCGCCAAGGTGAAGGAGGACAAGAAGAAGTACGCCGCGGTGAAGGCGTTCCTCCAGTTCTACTACAGCGACGCGGGCCAGAAGATCCTCGTCGACAACGCCCAGCCGCCGGTCACCACGTACCAGCCGGCTGTCGACGCCGCCAAGGACTCGGTCTTCGCCGCCGTCTTGGCCGAAGCCTCCAAGTCCGGCTGGAAGAGCCCGAAGGCGCAGCCCGACCTGGTCGTCTCCGCGGCCACGGCGAGCGCCATGTACGACAGCTTCTACGGCGTGATGGGCGGCAGCCTCAGCCCCGAAGAGGCCGTGCAGAACGTCCAGAAGACCATCAAGTAGGTTCCGGCGGTCACCCCATGAACTGGCTCAGCTCGCGCCGGCACTTCGCCCTGATGGTCGCGCCGGCGCTGATCATCTACAGCGTGTACATGATCTACCCGATCCTGTACTCCCTCTACTACAGCTTCACGAACTTCGACGGCGTCTCCGCGGGCGGCTTCGCCGGGCTCGCCAATTACCGGCAGATGGCCCAGGACGACGCCTTCTGGACCTCGATGCGCAACACCGGGATCATCCTGGGCATCGCCCTGTTCCTGCTGATCCCGCTGGGCTTCCTGCTCGCGGTGCTGCTCAGCGGCAAGGTGCGGGGCAGCGGCGTGCTGCGGGCGCTGGTCTTCGCGCCGGCCATCATCGCGCCGATCCTCATCGGCCTGATCTGGATCTTCATCCTGGACCCGGAGATCGGCCTGGTGAACGCCTTCCTGCTGGCGATCGGCGTGCCGGCGCACCCGCAGTGGATAGGCGGCCCCACGCTCAGCCCGTACTCGATCGGCCTCGTCTACCTCTGGCAGCAGATTGGGTTCGTGCTGACCATCTTCTACGCGGGCCTGCGCATGTTGCCGCGTGACGTCATGGAGGCCAGCAGCCTGGACGGGGCGAGCCGCTGGCAGCAGCTGCGGCACATTCAGATCCCCATGCTGCGCGAGACGTTCGGCATCGTCACCGCCCTCGTCGTGACCGGCGTCTTCAAGGTCTTCGAGCTTGTTTACGCGCTCACCGGCGGCGGCCCCGTGCACCTCTCCGAGGTCATGGTCAGCTACATGTACCACATCACCTTCACCACCCAGCAGTACGGCTACGGCATGGCCCTGGCGGTGGTGGTGTTCGTGGTGGGTGCACTCGCCTCCGCGGCCACGTTCCTCGGCAACCGCCGTAAGGGAGACGTCCGTTGAGCACCGACACCGAGCTCAAGAAGCCACTCGCGCCTCCGACGGCACTCGGCGCGCCCCCGCACGGACCGCGACACCGCGGTCGCGGCCGGATCGTCGTCGCGGCGGTCGCCTACCTGATCACCTTCGTGATCCTGTTCCCGCTGCTGTGGATCGTGCTGCTGTCGTTCCAGACCAACGACAACATCCTGAACCACCCGTTCTCGCTGTCGGACCTCACCCTGGCCAACTACCAGCAGGCCCTGGAGACCCTCAACCTGCTGGTGATGTACAAGAACACGCTGATCCTGGCCGTCGTCTCGGTCACGATCGGGCTGATCATCTCCTACATGGCCGCTTTCGCGCTCACCCGCATGGTCTTCCGCGGCGGCGGGCGCCGCACGCAGAACACCCTGCGCTACTACTTCCTCGCCGGCCTGGCCATCCCCGTCTACATCCTGCTGTTCCCGGTGTACCGGCTCGACATCGCCTTCGGCCTGTTCGGCACCTACTTCGCGCTGATCCTGCCGTACGTCGCCGTCACGGTCCCCTTCAACATCCTGTTGCTGACCGGCTTCCTGAGGGACTTCCCCGAAGAGATCGAGCAGGCCGCGGTGGTGGACGGAGCCGGGACGTGGCGCATGGCCTGGAAGGTCGCCTTCCCGCTCATGCGTCCGGTCGTCGCCACCCTCGCGATCCTCAACGTCATCTACGTCTGGAACGAGTTCCCCTTCGCGGTCACCCTCATCAACGACCCGAACCTGACCACCGTGTCCCTCGGCGTCTCCCAGTTCCAGGGCGTCTACAGCGTCGACTACGGCGCCATGATGGCGTCCGCCACCCTCGTCCTGCTGCCGCAGCTGGCGATCTACGCGGCCTTCCAGAAGCAGGTCATCGCGGGCATGACCGCCGGCGCGGTCCGCTGACCGGCGCACACATCAGACACCCCCTTCGCGATGAGCTGGAGCCGTCATGCACCCTGCCCAACCACCCGCTCCGTCCCGCCGCACCCTCCTCAAAGGCGCCGCGCTCTCGGCCCTGACCACCGTGGCGTTCCTGGCCACCGAGCCGCCGCGGCCGGCCGCCGCGGCCGGCCCGGAGCAGCCCGACGCCGCCACGCCGCAGCCGTCGTACGCCTCGATCGTCGGCCTTCTCTGACCGACCCGACCACCGACCGGAAGGACACCCGTGGCCACTGTCTACGACGTCACCACCTTCAACGGCAGCGTCTCCCCGCACACCGACATCGGCAAGGTGATCAACGAGATCATCGCCGACATCAAGGCGAACCAGACCACCCAGAACACCAGACCTGGTGCCGTCATTTACATTCCGCCGGGCCACTACGACCTGCTCACCCGAGTGGTCATCGACATCAGCTTCCTGACCATCAAAGGTTCCGGGCACGGCTTCCTGTCCCGGGCCATCCACGACGACACCGCCGACACCAGCGGCTGGATCGAGGTGCAGCCCGGCTCCAGCCACATCCGGGTCCAGCACACCGACGGCAACAACGAGGCGTTCCTGGTCCAGCGTTCGGGGGCGCCCGGCACGGTCGGCCGGCTCAACGGCGTGGTCTTCCAGGACTTCTGCATCGACGGTGTGGCGTCCACCAAGCCGTATGTGGAGGGCAACCGCAAGATCGGCATCTCGGTGCAGTCGGACAATGACTCGTTCCGCTTCGAGGGGATGGGCTTCGTCTACCTCACCCAGGCCATGGTGGTCAAAGGCTCGGACGCGTGCAGCTTCACCAACAACTTCGTCGCCGAGTGCGGCACTTCGATCTCGCTCACCGGCGCCTCGCAGGTCGCGAAGATCACCAACAACTACCTGATCAGCGCCTGGGCGGGCTACTCCGTCTTCGCGGAGAACGCCGAGGGCATCCTTGTTTCCGGCAACACGATCCTGTGGGCCTGCAACATCACCCTCGTCAACTCCAACCGCTGCACCATCTCCGCGAACAAGCTGCTGAGCAACTTCCCCAGCATGATCGCCCTGACGAACGGCAGTTCGGAGAACCTGATCTCAGGCAACCACTTCCGCCGCGTGCATGGCGACGGCACCAGCACCCGCTTCGACGATCTCTACGGCCTGGTCCGCATCAACGGCGACGACAACGCCGTCACTGCCAACCAGTTCTCCTTCTTCGTCCCTGCCGCCAACATCTCCCCGTCCGGAGCCGACCCGACGATCGTTTTGGTCGCCGGCGGCACCCGGAACTACCTGGCCACCAACAACATCAGGGCCAACCTCGGCGTCAAGGTCGTCCTCGACGCCTCGTCCACCAAGACTAAGATCATCTACAGCGCCGAGAGCTCCCAGCTGCAGGCATACACCAACGACTACTCGCTCGTGGCCACACCCTGAGCGACGTCGTGCGGCGAACACGGGATCATCGCCGCAGCAGCGTTCAGGCGCTCAATCCCTACGGGCAGACGGTTGTTCGACACCGCGCCGTTGTCGCTGTCCTGAAGTGACCCCGCCGCCGGGTTGCGCCGTCCACTGAGGCGTCCCCCGGAGTGTGGACACGGGGGCTCATGCTGCGAGTGTGAGTTTACGTCCTCGCCTGTACTGTTGTTCGAACTCGGCTGGCGAGAGGTAGTTGAGGGCGCTGTGGCGCCTGCGGGAGTTGTAGTAGATGAGCCACTGGAAGATCTCCACCCTCGCCTGGCGTACTGTCGAGAACAGCCTCTGGTGCATCGTCTCTCTCTTGAGTCCCTGCCAGAACGATTTCAGCGAGGGCGTTGTAACTCGAGCCGACCCGGCCCATGCTCCTGCGGATCCCGAACCCATCGCAGACCTGCGCGAACGCGGCCGACGTGTACTGACCAGGGCCTCGATGAAATCGTCACCGTGGTCGTCATTCATGATCCGGTCGTAGGTCTGGGCGTCCCCCGGCCAGCGACGCGATGACCAGCGTGTACGCCTGGACCAGGTCATCCGGGCCGGTCATCACCTCCCGCAGTACCGGTGTCGCTCTTGCTGATGGTCATGACGATCTTCCTAAGCAGTTCGTGGGACCTGGAGACGGGCTGTGCGGTGCAGCGGACGTCGTCCCGCTCAGTCCCGGAGATAGGGTCGGTGCCAGTGGGGTTCGCTGAGGACCTTGGTCCACTCGGCTTCGAGCTGTTCGCGCTTGTCGTTAGGAAGCTCGTCCACGGTGGGGCGGAGCCCTTCGATGATCTTCGCGACCTCCTGCGGGTCGCGCCGGACGGGCAGACCGAGGTGGTGGGCCATCGTGCGGAGGGTCATGGCGGGTCATCTCAATCCAAGATATTTCGCTGCCTGCGCTCCCCACCCACCTGCATCCATGCAGGCCAAGCACAGCGCTTACACGTCCATACTGCGCGAGTACCACGCCCAGCATTGCGAGGATCTTGACTGGCGTCCCGAACGCCTTGCAAACCTGCCACCAGGCGAGCCCCCTGAACTGGGCCTATGTGTCCGGCGTGCCGAGCGAGTTCTTTCCAAGGTCGGGGAGCTGCTGCATGTGCGGGAAGCCTTCGTTCGTTTCATCATGATCACGCTGAACTGTCGCGATGCGGGCGACGGGCTCCAGGCAACGATGTGCCGACAACGGTTTGCCTACTTAGCTTGTTCTTTATCTACCAAGATCTTCCGGGCTTGCCGATGGCCTTGAGGGTCTCGGGGCGTTTGACGGTCTTGCCGACGTCGTAGCGGGGTGCCCGGTGTTTGTTCTTGGCGCCGGGTGGCCGTCCGGGGCCGACGCCTCGGGGTTTGGGAACACGGGCCGGGCATGCGAGGTGAGCGCGGATGTTCCTGAACCCCCGGCGGACCCGGGCCGGCGTGAGCCGGTCGGATGTGGTGGGCTTCTCCCAGGGTCGGCGGAGGTCCGCGGCGAGCGGGCGGGCGAGCCGGAGCTGGGTGTGAGCAACGATCAAAATCCAGGTCCAGCGGTCCGCTGCCTCGGGCGTGCGGAGTTTCGGGGTGGTCCATCCGAGGGTCTGCTTCGCGAAGCGGAAGGTGTGCTCCAGGTCGAAGCGGCGGAGAAATGCCTGCCAGAATCGGTCCACGTCATCAAAGGTGGCGCCGGTCTTGGAGGACCACAACCACACCGGCGGAGCATCCCGGTCCTTCGACAGATGCTCGACCTTCAGCCGCATCAACGTCCCCTCGACCAAGGGGAGTTCGCCGTCGTGGTCGAGCCATGAGGAGCGGTGGGTGAGCCGGGGGTGGACCCGGTCCCAGGCCTGGGTCTCGGCCTTGCCGTAGTTGGCCGTGTCTGTGACCGTGGTGACCGCGGGCTCGGGCCAGGTCTCCGGCTTGGCGAAGCGGAATTCCGGGCCGTGCTTGGGCGGACGGCCGTTCGTCCCCGGCTGGCGGAGCGGCTTCGGCAGCCGCATCACACGGTCGGAGCGGACCCGGCCGACCAGCTCGACCGGCAGGTCGCGCAGGACCCAGGCCAGGCGGGTGACGTCGTAGCCGGCATCGCTCACGATCACGATGTCCGGGTCCCCGGGCTGCCACTGACCGCAGGTGATGAGCCGTTCGACGACACCACGGAGCTGGGTGGCGGTGACCGCGGTCGCGTCGTCCACCGGGCCGAGCCGCACCGCGTCCAGGAGCGCGGTCCAGGACGTGGCACCCGGCTCCAGCACGGCGACGAAGGAATAGGGCCAGCCCGGGATGAACTGCGACGCCGTCTTCGCGCGCCCGTAGACGTGACAGAACAGCCGGTCGGCCGAGCACGGCGCGTCCGAGCGGAGCCACGGTGACACGTCGACCGCCAGGACCAGGCGCCCGCCGTCGAAACGCGGCAGCGGCAGCCCGGCCAGCACCGCCCGCAGCCGATCGACGTCGAGCCGGCCGTGGTTCAGGCCGCCGTACATTGCACCGTGCCCACGACGATGCTCGGGCAACAGCGTCAGATCCACCGGGGACTTCACCGCACCGTCCGCACACAGCACCGCGTCGGTGAGTTCGAACAACTCGTCACGCCGGGCGGTCAGACACTCGTAGAACTCGCCCCGGAAGCGTGACGCTTCCGCGAACGCTTCCCTCCAGACAGCATCAGGCACCAGACTCACCCTCACGGCCTTCGTCTTGGTCACGTGCACCTTGGTCGGAGCACATGATCAGACGAAGGCCGCCCCCACGTCCGGCGAACCCCCAGGTGAGCGACCCAGTTCGAGACACCGTTCGAGGCCGGAAGATAAAGAACAAGCTTAGACGCAATACCGGTAACTTAGGGGCAATCTGGTCGTTGTTGTGGTGTGCCAAGAGCGGGTCAACTGAAGTCATCTGGTGAGCGGTTGTCGGATCGGGTCGCGGTCGGGGTGCTGACGCAGGCGTTTCCTCAGTCGCTGGTGGATGAGGTGCTGGCGGAGACGGGCCGCGTGCAGCGGCGGAACCGGCTGTTGCCAGCCCGGCTGGTGGTCTACTTCGTGCTGGCGATGTGCCTGTTCTCCGGGCAGAGCTATGAGGAGGTCGCCCGGCTGCTGACCACGGGTTTGCAGGGTGCGCGGCGTTGGCGTGCATCGTGGGTGGTGCCGAGTACGGCGGCGATCTGGAAAGCCAGGTCCCGGCTGGGGGTGGCGCCGATGCGGCAGTTGTTCGCGCGGGTGTGCCGTCCGGTTGCGACACCGGGCACTCAGGGCGCCTTCTACCGCGACTGGCGGCTGACCGCGATCGACGGCACCACATTTGACCTGCCCGACACGAAGGCGAACGTGGAGGCGTTCGGCCGTCCGCCCCGCTCCGGGCGCGGTGAACAGGACGTCGGCTACCCGCAGTTGCGCATGGTCGGCCTGGTGGAGTGCGGCACCCACGCCGTCTTCGACGTCGCGCTCGCAGCTCTTCGCACCGGAGAGCAGACCCTGGCCCGGACGGTCCTGAGATCCCTGCGGCAGGGCATGCTGCTGCTGGCCGACCGCGGCTTTTACGGCGTGGACCTGTGGCGCGAGGCAGCGGCGACCGGGGCGGACCTGCTGTGGCGGGTACGCAAAGACCTCGTGCTGCCGGTGGTCGAGCAGTTGCCGGACGGCTCGTATCTCACCGAGATCTTCGACCGCAGCGACATCCACCACACCCGTCGCGGGGTGCCGGTACGCGCGGTGGAATACACCATTGCCGGACATGAGGGCGTCTACCGGCTCATCACCACGATCCTCGACCCGGACAAGGCCCCGGCCGCCGAACTGGCCGCCCTCTACGCCCAGCGATGGGAGTTCGAGTCCACCCTCGACGAGATCAAGACCCACCTCGGCGGGTCGCACCTGGTACTGCGTTCGCAGCATCCTGACGGAGCTGAGCAGGAACTTTACGGCTTCCTGCTTGTCCACCACGCCATCCGGCACCTGATGCACCAGGCTGCACGACAAGTCGACCAGGACCCCGACCGGATCTCCTTCACCCGCTCACTGCGCGTCGTGCGCCGCCAGGTCACCGACCAGGCGGCCTTTTCCCCCCGGCCGGCTCGCCCGCGCCATCAAGGCCACCCACGCTGAACTCCTCGAACGCCTCCTGCCACGGCGCCGCCGCCGGGCCAACCCCCGCGTCATCAAACGCAAAGTCGCCAGCTGGCCGCTCAAACGCGTTGCCCACCGAGTCGCAGACCGCCCACGTGTTCCGGCCGTCACCATCGTTGGCGCCACCAAACCCAAACGGGTCAAGCGGACACCAAAGCCCTAAGTTACCGGTATTGGCTCTAGCCTCGATCTTTCTTGACGGTCCGCCGACGGAGTCGGTGGACCGTTTCGCTTTCGGCGGCTGATGCCGGGCAGGTCGGCGGCCCGAGTCTCGCGTCGGGTGGGCGCCGGGTTCCACTGCTCCGGGTGGGGGTGATGCTGCTCGCAGGGGTAGGGGCTTCTGGTCAGTCGGGGTTCGGCAGGAGTGCGAGCCGTGCGAGGGCGTCTGTGATCTCGCTGGTCCAGGGCCAGTGGCGGGCGAGGCGGAGGATGCGGCGCCGGCCGGTGGTGACGAGCTGGCCAGCCGCGGAGAACAGGCGGAACCGCAGGCGGCGAGGTTCCCAGAGACGGGCCTTGCAGGTCAGGGCGAGCAAGGGCATCCAGGCCAGCAGGTCGAGAGCAATCTGGACGATCTCCAGCCAGATCTTGTTCTGCGCGGTGTCGTGCAGGGGCAGGTTGCGCAGGCCCGTCGCGCGGGCGGCCCGGATGCGGTCCTCGGCCCGGGCCCGCAGCCGGTGGCGGAGTTCGAGTTCGGCAATGGGACGGTCGGCGGTGTTGGTGGCGAAGCAGGTGAGCCGCATGCCGTCGGCATCTGTGATCCTCAACTGGGCGCCGGGATGGGGTCGTTCCTTGCGGACGATCAGCCGCAGGCCCTTCGGCCACCCGATGAGGATGTCACCGGTGAGTTCCGCGACCCAGGCCCCGTCGCGGACCTCACCGTCCGACTCGATGGCCGAGGTCCAGGCCGATGCCGGGATCTTGAGGACGTGCTGGTGGACGGCCTCGGTGATGACCATGCCGACCGAGTAGGACAGCCAGCGGCCGCGCCGGGCGAGCCAGGCGACGAACTCGTGGGTGCCGCCCGCGGAATCGCAGCGGATCAAGGTCTGCCGCCCACGCCGGTACTTCTTGGGCAGCTGAGCGAGGGCGAGTTGCGCCGTGGTGATGTGGTCGGCGGCGGTGTTCGAGCCCGCGTTGCCCGGCCTGAGCAGAGCGGCGACGGGTTCGCCGGTGCCGCCTGGCCCGTGGTCGACGAACCCCATCAGGGGGTGGTGGCCGTAGGTCTTCTTCCAGGTCGGGGCGGCGTCCTGCTTGTCGGAGTGTGCGACGACCAGAACTCCGTCCAGGTCCACGGTCACTTCCCCGCAGGCGTCCGGAGCCCGGTCGGCGGACAACTCCCAGACCCGGCCACGGATTTCGGAGCGGGCATTGCGGATGGCGGTCAGTGCCTTCTCGCCCGCGGTGGCGAGGGTGCCGATCAGGCGGGAGACCGTCGGGTCGGAGGCGACCGGCCCGAACACGGACGGCTCGGCCCGCAGCGTCGCGATGTCGGCGAGACAGTCCCCGCCGAGTGCGACCGCCAGCGCAAGGTCCAGGAGGATCTTGCCCGGGTCGTGGACGGCCCGAGGCTTTCGCCACGGAGCGAGCACTGCGGATAACGCCCGGTCGAGACCGGTCTTGCGGACCGTTTCGACCAGCAGGACGGATCCGGCCAGGGAGACGACCTGGCGGCCGTCGCCCTGGACACGCACAGGAGGATAGGAACCTATAGGCTGCTTCACCTGGAAAGTGCCTCTGGTTTCAGCGGGAACAAGGACCTCGACAATCCTCATTCTTGCTGGTCAGGGGCACTTTCTGCTGAGTTGACCACCTGCCGGACAGCCCGCTTTATGAAAGCGCGAGGCTAGACCTCGCCGAAAGCCTGCACGGCGCCCAGCACGTGGGCGAGCGTTTCTACGAGATGCCCTTTGACACCGCTCTTACGGTGGTCAGGGTGGCGGCAGAAGCTGGTCTCGTCCGACCTCACCCTGTGCAAGCGTACTGAAGCCGACGCGTGAGACGCACGTGACACCGAGCCCGATGTCACGGAACCACCGACCGCTCGTAGCGGCCTTCGCGGACAGCCATCGGCTGCGTGGGCCAGTGTGAAGGGCGGAGTCTCATGGCCGAGTCAGGCGCTGGGCTGTCTTGGGGACAGCAAGGGGCGCAGGCGTTCGTTAGTCGGTGACCCGGTAGTGGATGGCTTGCTGGCCTGTTGCTTCTCCGAGCTGGCGGGCCATTTCGTCTACGAGCCGGTCGGCGGTTTCTGGGGAGGGGGCATCCTCGATGTCGACGTACCAAGTGCCGAGGAGCTCCCACGACGCGCTGACTGTTGTTGCACCAGAGCGAAATGTCAGCACGTCCGTGTTCTCCAGGATCTCGCATTCGAAAGATCTTGGTTTGAGGACGGCTGCGAGGTTGGTGCCAAGTGTTGGCCAGTCGTTGCCGTCGGCTGTGCTGATCGTGTACTCGGGCATGGAGGCATCGTGTCAGATCGGGTGTGAGGTCGTGGCGGCTTGATGACCGAGTCAAGGGGCGGCGGCCTGCCGCCGGCTGTGGCGTCGGATGGGGCGTTGAACGTCCCTGGGGCTCTTGATGCCGTCGGCCGGTGTGGAAGGTGTTGGTGGACAAGGGAACGTGCTGGGGGGCGGGTGGGCTGTGTGTGGGTTGGTCAGTTGGCGGGTCCTGTGCAGCGCAGGCGATTGCGGCGATGTGCGGACCGAGCAGGTCTGTCCCGCGACGCTGTGGACGAGATTGCCGCGCACGCCTGCACATGTGCGGTGGGCGAGGCAGCCGGTGCTTGTGCCGAGTGCAGCAGGGTGGGATCGGCCCGCAGGACACGGTGGTGCATTTCTTGGAGTTCGGGGCCTGGGTCGATGCCGAGTTCTTGGGCCAGGAGCCGTTGCGCTTCGTCGTAGACCGCCAGACCTGCGGCCTGTCGCCCCGAGCGGTAGTGGGCGAGCATGAGGAGTGTGCGCAGACGTTCGTCGAAGGGGTGTCGCGCAACGAGTTGTTGTAGGTCGACCGCTGCCGCGGTGGTGCTTCCGAGTTCCAGTTCCGCAGCGAGCCGGTCGGTCTGGGCCTGGAGGCGGAGATGCTCAAGGACGTGTCGATGCGCGTCGGCCCGCGGCCCTGGGAGTCCTTGCAGTGCCTCGCCCTGCCACAGTGTCAGCGCGTGGTGCAGGTGGCGGGCAACATCCCGGAGACAGCCTTCGCGCCGTGCTCTGTCCGCCTTTGACGTCAGGGATCTGAACGCCTTGAGGTCGCAGTTGTGCACCGTGGTGGCCAGGGAGTAGCTGTCACCCCGAGAGCGGATGACGGACGACGCCGAGGTGCAGGCAGGTTCCAGTGCCTGGCGCAGCCGGTAGACATGGGTCCGTATAGTGCCGACGGCTGTGGCGGGGGCGGAGCCTGCCCACAGGGCGTCGGCCAGGGCAGGGACGGACACCGGGGTTCCCTCGGCAAGGATCAGTGTGGCCAGCACCGCCTGCTGCTGGGGTGGACCCAGCCTGATTTCCTCGGTTCTGATCCAGGCGCGCACGGGGCCCAGTACTGAGAAACGCAGGTGGTTCATCGAAGAAATCCTCCATCACGGGCAGAAAATGCACCCGGAAGAACACGTGCGGCGGATTTCCCGGGCTGTCCCACAGCTTGGGAGGCGTACTTGACGGCGTCTTGGAAGTGACTTGCCGCCATCTTGCGGACGGCTCGGATCGGCCGTCATTCAGCGGTCGTCTCGTCGCGTGTGCGCATCGTGGTGTGCAGATGACGCAGGGCGTAGTGGACGCGTGACTTGACCGTGCCCGGGGGTATGCCCAGGGCGGTAGCAGCCTGCTGCACACTGAGTTCGTCCAGGTACGTGGCCCGCAGCGCCTCCTGGTGGAGCGGGGCGAGATCCTCCAGGGCCTCGTGGAGATCCAGGGCGGCCAACATGCGTTCGATGTCTCGGCAGTTGCTGTCGACGTCCTTCAGCCAGGTCGCCGTGCTGCTGATCTCGCGGGGGCGCAGCGAGCGCGCGCGGTAGTCGTCGATGACCAGATTGCATGCCACACGGAACAGCCACCGCCGTACGTTCATGGTCGCGGTGTCGTAGAGGTTGCGCTTGGCCCAGCAGCGCAGGAGAGCCTCTTGGACGACGTCCTCCGCTCGATAGGCGTCGCCGCCGACCAAGCGCAGGACGTAGGTGTAAAGGTCCCTGGTGTGGGCCTGGTAGAGGTCGAGCAGTGCCCTTTCCTCCGCTGACGCGGACCCGGTCGATCCGATGACGTGGTGCTGCATGGTGTGCTCCTGGACTGCCGCGAACGGTGGCGTTCGCCGAAGCGCGGGTGGATCTCGGTGAACGCGTCAAGTGGTGGAGCACCTGAATGTGTTGCCTGGCGATGGCAGGCCGATGGCCGTCCGATGGATGCGGTGACGGCGGTTTGGATGCGGTGACGGTCTACGGGGTCTGCGCGGCGCCGGCACGGGGCGTGTGCATCCGCCCTGCGACGTATCGCACCAGAGGGGCGTGGGCGTCGGGGAGCAGGCCTTGATCGCCCAGCCGCTGCCACATGTTCAGCAGTTCTGTGCCATGTGCAAGGACCGGCTGCTCGTCTTCCAGGAGGCTCCAGGCGGCTGTCGCCCGCGCCACGTCGTCGGCTGCCCGCGGGTCGGCGTGTTGGCAGCGTACGCGGGCTACGGCCAGTGCCAGGAGCGTTGCCTGGCGGGGAATGCCGCACAGGTGGGCGAGGTAGGCCTCCAGGGCTCTCGCTTCCAGGGCGTAGGGGTGTGCGGCTTCATGTCTGCCGGTGAGGTACTCGCGTAGCGCGGTGGCCAGCAGCAGAGCCTGGTCGAACCGGTCGGCGCGCGCCTGCCGTTGGATGGTGGTGACACGGTCGGCCAGCGCTGGAGGAAGTGCGGCGTCGTGCGGAGCCGGTGAGGCCGTCGGCGCGAGCAGGTCGTCGGACGGTGTGGACAGTCGGCTGGAGCCGTCAGGCAGTACGTCGAGCAGGAAACTCTCGGCGCTCGATCGGTCGTTCACGGCTGCCCGGACGACGGTGTTGCGCTCGCGGGCGTAGTCGTGCAGGAGGTTCAGGACTGCCTCGTGCACCGGGACGTCCTCCGCCTCCGGTACGAGGTCACCGTTCACGACGGCGCGTTCCTCCTCGGAGATGTACACGTCGCAGGAGAAGACCTCGGAGTCCGGGGCCGGGAGTGTCATGGGGTGTCCTCGAAAGATCGTGGCCGGCGGGCCGGCGCAGGAGAAAGTCGCGGGCGAGGTGAACCGCCCCGCGCAGAGGGCCGTTGTGGAGTGTCATCCGCCTCGCCCCGGTCCAACGGGCCGGCATCCGATCCGGTTCAAAACCGGCCTAAAACCATAGAAGAAGCATGAAAGTCGACACTGTTACGACCTTGGAGAGGAAACCCGGTGGGAAATCCTTCAGCGATGCCACCGGGAGCCCATGCGTGGGTGCGCGGGCCCACCTCCGCCCAGCCGCCGTCGGCCGCGGCCAACAACGCTCGCCTTCAGCCCCGGCCCGCCGTCGATCGCCAGGAACACGGCACCGGGCCCGTCGCCCCGCCCCCGCGCCGCAGCCAGGGGCCGGTGGAGCGCACGGGCGGAAAATCGGTCGGCCCGAACGGATCCCCTGTTACGGCCATCGGCTGGGTGCAGGCGCACGGCGGCGCAGGCGTCACCTCCCTCGCCCGCTGCCTGGGCGGGGTGGATGTGGGAGCACGCTGGCCCCAGCCCCTGCGCGGCGAACCCTCGCGTGTCCTGCTCGTCGGGCGCACCAGCCTCGCCGGTTTGCAGGCAGTCTCCCGGCAGCTGGACGCGCTACGGCAGGGCAAGGCTCCCCAGGGGCTGGACCTGCTCGGCGTGGTGCTGGTGGCGGACGTGCCCGGCAGGCTGCCACTGACGCTCCTACGGCGGGTGCGCGTCATCAAATCGGCCGTCACCGTCCACCGCGTCCCCTGGATCCCCTCCTGGCGCGTCGGCGAACCGGCATCCGAACCACCGAGACAACTCACGTCCCTGGCCGCAGTGGCGAGCGGCACGGACATCCCCTCGCGGAGGCGTAGATGAGCGGCGTTGCCTGGATGCTCGCCGGCTTCAACCCCGACCCCGAAGCTGGGCAGGTGCTGGGCGTCCTGGCCTGGTGCGCGTCCGCCGCCGGAGTCGGAGGGCTCATCGTCGTAGGCATCAGGATGTCGCTGCAACTGCGCCGCGGCGACCCAGGTGAAGGCGGCGAACACTTCCGGGGCGTCTTCTACATCGCCCTGGGCTGTCTTCTGGCCGCCACCGCAGGGCCCCTCGTCGCCGCCCTGGGCGACCTCTCCCTCTGATCGACCACACCGCTCGTGCACCGCACTGCACCACCGTGCCGATGAGCCCAGCGGCCGAAAACCCCACCTCTCCGTCCGAGCACACCCGCCCGCACGCGGACCGCCGGACGGCCCCAGCACCCCTGCAACCTTCTGCCATGCCGCGCCGCTCCGGGCACGAGTACGCCTCACTCGACGGAAACCGGCGGCATCTTCACCCGGAGATCCTCATGACTCTGCTCGACCTGTCCGTTCTGGCAGCCGGCGTTCCGCAGCCCGAACGCAACGCCCCGCCCGCGCTCGCCGACAAGGTGGACACCGTGCTGGGCATCGCGGCCTGGGCGGGCACCGCCGCCGGGGTGGCCGGTGTGCTCGTCACCGGGGCGATGATGGCGATCTCCGTGAAGCGGGGAGAGAGCTCGGAACACATGAGCCGACTGGCCATGGTGCTGGGCGGATGCGTGCTCGTCGCCACGGCCGGTCCTCTGGTCACCTTCGTCTTCGCGTGAGCCGGACCCACCGATGCCACGTACACGACGTCCGTCCACACCGGACACCCCTTACTGGACACACCGCAGCTGGCAGGCGTCCGCCGCCTTCCTCGCCGTGGTGGCTCTGGCGGCCGCGGTGGTGTTTTTCACCTCCGGCGCCGAACGCGGCGGCTACGCCCGGGCGGTGTCGCGCACACCGGCATCGTCCGAGGTACGAGTGAACCCCTGCCGGGCTCAGGCACCGGCCCAGCAGAGCGAGGGAGCGCCGGCGGATCTGCGCTGGGGCACGGTGCACGGCACCCGGGTGCCCGTCTCGGCCTCCCAGGGACCCGCCCGTCGGGAGGGCCGGCTGTGGCGGTGTTTCGCCCGCACCCGGGTCGGCGCGGCACTGGCGGCGCAGATCATCTGCTCGCAGATGAGCTCACCCGCCTGGCGCCTGGCCGTCCAGGACCAGGTGGTGCCGGGGCGGGGACGGGAGAGGTTCGCCGCGAAACGTGAGTTCGTGCAGGACACCGCGGAGTCGGCCGCCCCGGCCACCGCCACCTGGGCGGGCTACCGCACCCTGTCGTACCAGGGGCGCTCGGCGACCGTGGGGCTGCTGATCAAGACGGCCCAGGGATACACGGCGACATCGGTGCGGATGCGCTGGGCGGACGGCGACTGGAAGGTCCTCGCCGGCGACGACGGCGCCCTGTACTCCCGGCTGACCGCCAGCGCGGTTCCCTCCGGATACACCCTGTGGGAGGCCTGACATGGCATGCCCGAACGGCAATCCGCTGGCCGACGTCGTCGTGGGCTTCTTCGAGTTCCTCGGCAACCCCGTCAACACCATCGTCAAGGGGATCGCCAACGCGGTCCTCGCGGGCGCCATCGAGATCTTCGACTCGCTCGTCACCGACGTCCCCACGTTCTCCTCGGCCACCACGGCCGCGCAGGTCAGCGACCAGACACAGTGGCTGGTCGTCTATCTCGCCGTCGGATCGCTGCTGGTCGCCGCCGCCCGCATGGCACTTCAGCAACGCGGCGACGCGGGACGCACCGCACTGAAGGGCATCCTGCGGGTCATCTTCGTCGCCGGTGCCGCCACCACCCTCGCCACCGCCTGCGCGTCGCTTTCCGACCGCTACGCCGACCATCTCTTCCAGCTGGGGGCCGAAGCCCAGATCAACAGCATCGGCTGCCAGGACGGCGCGAACATCGAGCCGTTCCTGCTGCTGATCCTCGCCTTCCTCTTGCTGATCGCCGGCATCCTGCAGACGATCATGCTCTACATCCGGCTGGGCGTCATGATCCTGCTGCTGGGCACGCTTCCGCTCGCCGCCGCGGCGTCCATGACGGAGTGGGGCGCCAGCTGGTGGCGCAAGCACATCGGCTGGTTGACCGCATGGATGGCGTACAAGATGGCCGTCGCGCTGGTCATCTACGCGGGCTCCGCGATGACCACCGCGGGCCAGGGCAGCGGGGACCCGCAGGCGATCCACGAACGCATTGCCGGCATCGGTGTGATGCTGCTGTCCGCGATCGCCCTGCCCGCGCTGCTGAAACTGGTCGTGCCGGCCACGGCGGCCCTCGGCGGGGACCCGGTCACCTCCTACGCCGTCTCCCAGGGCCAGAACGCCCTGGCTTCCGGTGCCCGCTCGCTCGGCAGCCAGCTCAGCAGCCCCAGCGGCGCACAGCCTGCGGCCGGCGGTGGCGGTGCGCCCGGTCCGGCCGGCGCTCCCGGAGGTGCCGGAGCGGCCGGTGGCACCGGCGCGGCGGGTGCTGCCGGCGGTGCCGGAGCAGTCGGCGGCGGCGGAGCCGCAGGCGGTGCCGGGGCCGCGGGCGGAGCCGGGGCGGCGGGTGCCGCGGGCGCCGCGGCCGGACCGGTCGGTGCCGCGGTCGGCGCCGCTGTCGGAGCGGCGCAGGCCGTGGGACACGCCGCCGCCGGTGCGGCGGGCGGCGGCAACGGCAACAACAACTGAGCGGCCGCGTCCGCCAGTTCCCCTCAACAGCCGCCGGGCTCCATGTCCCCCCGTGGAGTCCGGCGGCGCCCCTCACCACCGTGCGAAGACCAACCACCCGCACCATCAGGACAAGGACACCGGCTCACCATGACAGCGGACATCACGACACACCCCACGTACGGCAACTGGCGCCGCCCCCGGCGCCCGGGCCTGGGCCCCCTGGGACTGGTCGGCACCGTCGTCGTCTTCGGCGGGCTGGTCCTGACCCTCCTCGCCTCTTTGATCTCCCTCGTCGCCGCCCTGGTCGTCCTCGTCCCCGTGGTGCTGTTCCTCATCCCCCTCGCGATCCGCACCCAGGACGGCCGCAACGTATACCAGTTGATGGCCCTGCGCATCGGATGGCTGCGGCGCAAGTCCAAAGGCGCGCACCTGTACGTCTCCGGCCCGCTGTCCCCGCGCCCCGGCGGCCGCTTCCGCCCGCCGGGCCTGCTGAACAAGGTCACCGTCAGCGAGGGACACGACGCCTACGACCGTCCCTTCGGCGTGCTGCACCACCCGGCCCGCAACCTCTACACCATCGTCCTCGGCTGCGACCCGGACGGCGGCTCGCTCGTCGACCCCGAGCAGGTCGACGTGTGGGTGGCCCAGTGGGGCGAATGGCTCGCCCGGCTCTCCCACGAGCCGGGCCTGCGCGGGGCGGGCGTCATCGTGGAAACCGCCCCCGACCCCGGCACCCGGCTCGCCAACGAGGTACTGCCGCGCATCCACCCCGACGCCCCGGCAGCGGCCCGCGCCGTGATGCACGAGGTCGTCGAGCGCTACCCGGCCGCCTCCTCCGAGATGCACACCTACGTCACCCTCACCTACGCGGTACCCGGCGGGAACAAGCGCAAGAAGGAGGACATCGTCACCGACCTCGCCATCCGCATCCCCGGACTGCTCAGCGGCCTGGTCGGAGCCGGTGGCGGCGCCGCCTACCCGCTGTCGGCCGAGCGCATCGCCGAAGTCGTGCGCGTCGCCTACGACCCCGCGGTCGCCGCCGGCGTCCTCGAAGCCCGCGCCCAACACGGGGGCACGAACCTGGAATGGGACGACGCCGGCCCCGCCAGTGCGGTCGAGACGGTCAGCAGCTACCAGCACGACTCCGGTGTCTCCCGGACCTGGCTGATGACACTCGCCCCCCGCGGCACGGTCCGCTCCTCGGTGCTGCGCGGCATGCTCGAAGCCGTGTCCGGCACCCGCCGCAAGCGGGTCGCGCTCGTCTACCGGCCCGTCGACCCGGCCACCGCCGCACGCATCGTCGAGGCCGACCGGCGCGCCGCCCAGTTCATGGCCACCTCCGGGCGCGGCATGGTGCAGGCCCGCGCCGCCTCCGAGGTACGCGCCGCCGAGCAGACCGCCGCCGAAGAGGCCTCGGGCGCCGGCCTCGTGGAGTTCTCCCTGATGCTCACCGTCACCGTCGACAGCGCCGAGCAGCTCGCCGACGCCGGCGTCGCCGTCCGCAACCTCACCGCCGCCTCCCGGGTTCAGATGCGTCCCGCCGACCGGATGCAGGCCGCCGCGTTCACCTGCACCCTGCCCGTAGGGATCCTCCCGTGGGAGCAGACCTTCATCCCGCACGAACTGCAGGAGGCGCTGTGAGCCGGGAGGACCGGAAGGACCAGAAGAAGCAGAAGGACCGGAAGGCGAAGGCCGGACCCCCGCAGTCCAAGGAGCTCCTGGTCCCGCCGCGCGGCTGGTACGGTCCCGGCGGTGGCCGCGTCGGTCACCTCGACCCGCCCACCATGTGGCGTGCCACCACGGTGCAGGCCTGCGGCATGTGGCCGTTCGCCGCCGGTTCCGGCGCCCCGATGATCGGGGTCCCGCTGGGGCAGCACCTGTTCACCGGAGCCACCGTCTGCGGCGACCCGCTGTCCTGGTTCACCCGCGCCCGCTACATCTCCAATCCCTCCCTGTTCATGCTCGGCATGCCGGGCCTGGGCAAGTCCACCCTGGTCAACCGCATGCTCATCGGACTGGCCGCCACCGGTGTGGTGCCGCTGGTCCTCGGCGACCTCAAACCCGACTACGCCGACACCGTCCGCGCGCTGGGCGGCCAGGTCATCTCCATCGGCCGGGGCCGGGGCGGCATCAACGTCCTCGATCCCGGCGCCATGGGACAGGCCGCCGACCGCATCGGCGGCGAAGCCGGGGACATCCTGCGGGCCGAGACCCACGGCCGCGTGCTCAACATGGTCGCCGCGCTGATCACCATCGTGCGCGGCCGCCCCATGGACGACCACGAACAGTCCGTGCTCTCCGCCGTCCTGCACCACCTGCGCGAACGCACCGCACCCGGCCGCACCGCGCTCCTTCCCGACCTGCTCCAGGTGCTGACCGAGGGACCGGACCGGGTCCGCGCGGTGACCCTCGACCGGGGCAACGACGCCCGCTACCGCGACGCCGTCGACCCCCTGCACCGCTCCCTGCTCGGCATCCTCGACGGCCCCCTCGGCGACACCTTCGCCTCCGAGACCTCCACCCGCATCGACCCGAACGCCCCGGCCGTGTGCATCGACATCTCCGGCATCGGCGAGGCCGACACCCAGCTGACCGCCGCCGCGATGCTCGCCGCCTGGTCCGACGGCCTGGGCACCGTCGCCGCCTCCCACGCCCTGGCCGACGCCCAACTCGCCCCGCGGCGCTGGTTCTTCACCGTCCTCGACGAGCTGTGGCGCCCGCTGCGCGCCGCCTCCGGCATCGTCGACCGCATCGACGCCCTCACCCGGCTCAACCGCTCCCTCGGCCTGGGCGACGCCAAGATCACCCACACGCTCAAGGACGCCGAGGCGCTCGGCACCGACGCGGACCGGGCCAAGGCCCGCGGCTTCGTCGAACGCGCCGGCATGGTGGTGTGCGCCGGACTGCCCAGAACCGAGATGGAAGACCTCGGCCGGGTCGTGGGACTGTCCCAGCGCGAGATCGAACTGGTCTCCTCCTGGTCCTCCCCGCCCGGCTGGGGCGTCACCACCGAGCACGAGGAACCCCCCGGGCGCGGCCGCTTCCTCATCAAGGTCGGCGGCCGCCCCGGCATCCCCATCAAGGTCGCCATCACCCAGGCCGAACGCGAACTGCACAACACCAACACCCGCTGGACCCCCAACGAGAGCGCCGACCCGGTCACCAGGAACCTCGCGCAGCAGGTCGCCCGCGCCGCCCAGGAAGGCCCCCTGCCCCTCGACCCCCGCCTGACCGGGGAGACGGTGTGAGCGCCGGCCGCGGCGGCGCACGCGGCCCGCACGACGAACTGACCTGGGCCGTGGCCGGCGTCATCGTCGCAGCCCTGACCCTGTTCAGCCTGGCCATGCTCGGCGGATCACTCGCCTCCCTGCTCACCGGCCACGGCTTCACCCACCCTCCCTACGCCCTGTCCACCCTGATGGGGCTGACCATCTCGGACCCGGCCGCGTACTGGCCGTCCACCCCCGCCTGGGCCGTCTACACCGGCATGACCGCGCCCCTGCTGCTCCTGACCGCACTCGTAGCCGTCGTCACCGCGGCCCTGCGCCGCCGCGACACCACGCCCGGGCTGGCGGGCCGCCGCGAACTCGCCGGCATGTGCCCCGACGGCATCACCGACCGGGCCCGCTCCCTGCGCCCCACCCTCAAGGGCCGCGACCGCCTCGACGCCGACGAGACCGGCAACCTGCTCGGCGACCTCATGCCGAACGGACCCGAACTGCGCAGCAGCTTCGAGGACGTCGAACTCGACCTCATGGCACCTCGCGCCGGAAAGTCCACCGGCATCGCCATCCCGCGCGTCCTGCGCGCCCAGGGCGCCGTCGTCCTGACCTCCAACAAGTCCGACGTCTACGCCGTCACCCGCGCCCAGCGCGAGAACGCCGGCACCGTGTGGACCTTCGACCCCCAGGGCATCGCCCACACCCCGCGCGGCATGTGGTGGAACATGCTGGGGGAGTGCCACACCATCGAAGGCGCCCGCCGGCTCGCCGGCCACTTCGTGGCATCCGTCAACGACGACGCCTCCAAGAAGGACTTCTGGATCTCCGCCGCCCAGAACACCCTCACCGCCCTGTTCCTGGCCGCCGCGCGCGGCGGCGCCGCCGTCCAGGACCTCTTGGCCTGGCTCGCCGACCCGGCCGACCGCACCCCCATCGACCTGCTGCGCGACACCGGACTGGACGCCATGGCCGAGCAGTTGCAGGGCACGGTCCGCGGCGCGGTGGAGACCCGCGACGGCATCTACGAGACCGCCCGCCAGACCGTCTCCTGCCTCCTCGACCCCGAGATCCTCGCCTGGGTCGCACCCGACCCCGACCTGCCCGAGTTCCGCCCCGACCGGCACGTCGCCGGACGCGACACCCTCTACCTGCTGTCCAAGGACGGCGGCGGCTCCGCCGCGGGCGTCATCGCGGGCCTCGCCGACGCCACCCTGCGCGCCGGAGTCGTCGCCGCCGAACGCATGGGCGGCCGCCTGGACCCGCCGCTGACCGCGGTCCTCGACGAGGCCGCCAACGTGTGCCGCATCTCCGATCTCCCCGACCTGTACTCACACTTCGGCTCCCGCGGCATCAACGTCGTGACCCTGCTGCAGAGTTACCGCCAGGGCGCCCGCGTGTGGGGCGAGGCGGGCATGGACGCCCTGTGGAGCGCGGCCACCGTCAAACTCCTCGGCGCCGGTCTCGACGACGCCGACTTCGTGCAGAAGATCTCCACCCTCGTCGGCCAGCACGACGTCCGCACCCCGAGCATCTCCCGCAGCCGCGACGGCACGTCACGCTCCTATTCCTACCGCCAGGAAGCCGTCCTGCCCCCGGACAAGATCCGCGCCCTCCCCAAGGGCACAGCCCTCCTCCTGGCCACCGGCGTCCGCCCGGCCCTGATCAGACTCCGCCCGTGGTTCAAGGAAGCCGACGTCGGGGTCATATCGGCGGCGGCGAAGGCGGAGGAGGCGGCCATCACCCAGCGGGCGGTGGCCAAACTGGGCGGCGGCACTCCGGTCGTCGAGGCGATGAGCGCTGACAAGGAGTGACCTGTCGGGGCGACCCGACGATGCCCACCGTCTTGTCACCGGACCTCTGAACCCGCCCGTGACAGCAGCCGTTGTCCCGTGACACATCCGGCACTACCAGTGCCGGACAACTCGAAGGGGAACTCTTATATGTCAACACCGCCTTCTCCCGAGACCGAGGCCGTGGTGAGCCTCAACGACGCGGGCAGCGGACGCCTCAATCGCACGCGACCGGACTCGCCAGCGAGTCAACGCAGTACGGGCAGTGCCGGATCGGTCGTCATGCAGGCCAGCGTGAACGGCGACGAAATAACCTTTACTCCGAATGAAGTCGAGACGGACTCGGCAAACCAAGCGCAGCACCCGCAGGACCCGCCCGTTGAGAGCGCGACCATGTTCCGCTCTCCGGAGGGCAAGTACAGCGCGGTGGCGCTCGACCAGTCACCCCAGCCCGTCAATACATCGGATTCTGTGGACGATAACCTCGCCGACCTCCATCTCAACGATCAAGGTGGCGGCCTTCCCGACCTGACCACCACCGCCACCGCCCGCACCTGGACGTGGTCCGATGCCGGCCAGTGGGTCGCGGGCCACAGTGCCGAGATCCTGACCACCGTCACTCATGTGGCGAACGTCGCCGGGACGGGCCTTTCCGGTGCGGCGGCCTACACGCCACGGCCGGCGCTCAGCACCGCCGCCGCCGCGATCCCCGCTGTTGGCGGTGCAGTCACCATCGCCGGTGCTGTGAAACACCTCGTGACGCTGCGCGACGGGAGGTCCGGCGACACGCCCGAGCAGAACAAACTGATTTCTGCCACAAACGGGCAGCTCTACGTCCATTCGGGACTCATGGCGCTCGGCGGAGGGCTCGGCATTCTGGCGGCCGCAGCGAACGCGACCGCCGAGAGCCATGCCAATACACTGCCGGCAACGACCGTCGCAGCCATCAAGACCAGTGCGACGGTCGCGGCCGGCCTCGGTACGCTCCTCGCCGGGGTCCATGATGCGGCCATCAACACGGCCATTCCCACCTTCCGGGCCGTGCTGCCCAACGTGCAGTACGAGAACGCCTCGCCCGAACAGGGCTCCGTGGCGTCGCTGAGCCAGAATCAGCAGCAGCCGGACACCTTCACCGTTGCTGGCGCGGCAGAGGTGGGCCAGGCGACCCTCCGTCAAAGGCAGCCGCACAAAGAGCAAGAGATCTTTATTCCCCGTCCTGATGCCAGCGCCTCGGGCCAGAAGCCGCGTCGATGACACCCGCAGCCGCGCTTCGCGTCCATGGTGGCCCAGAGCGGAAGGCTGATGATGAGTGAGGCAGTCCTCGATGCCGAGTCCGCCGACACGGCTCAGGACCAGGAACCCGGCGAGGTGCCGGCAGCGCACGTGGACCAGGGATCCGCCGCAGACGGCGTCCGCTTCATCCTCTATCTGGACGGTGTGGAGTACGACCAGGCCCTGAGCCAACTGGCGGTATGGGTCGGTCATTTTCTCCTGCCCGTGTACGGAAGGGAGGTCACCTCGCAGGCTCCCTGGTGTCCCGAATGGTGGCGGCACAAGGACGCGGTCGCGCTGCTCTACGCCCTGTGGATGGCCTGGTGCGACCTGTCGGACCCGGCCGCCGGGCTGACCGGCCCCGCGATCTGGCACCGCGACTACCTGGCGCACACGATGGCCCAACTCCGGGACCCGTCGGGCACGTTCGCCGGCTGCAAGCCGGGCAACCACCGCGAAAAGCCCTTCCCTGTCTCGGACTTCCGCTGAGGCGGCCGACAGCCGTGGGGTGCCGCCGGGCACCCCACGGCTCTTCAGTGTGACCGGCAGCCGCCCACCGCGTCCGACCGGTACCGGGCCGCACTACCCCTCCGGGTGGCACGCCGCACGACGGCCTCGGCCGGACCCCGGCCACAACGCTGGACCAGCGGCGCACTCAGGGCCACCTGCGCCGCGTACAGCACCGCGCACCCCGCCACCACCTCCGCCGCGCCCACCCGGTCGTACCATCCCAGGCCGACGCCGGTGAACACCGCGCACAGCACGAGCGACTGGGTCAGATAGTGGGTCAGCGACAGCCGCCCCGTCGCGGTGAGCACACCGGCAGCCCGGCGCCGCCGCCCGGGCGCGACAGCCACAACAACAGCCCGCAGGCATACGCGGCCGTCAGCACCGGCCCCGTCACCACACCCATCGCATGACCGACGTAGAACCACCGTTCGTCCAGCGGCCCATTCGAGTAGACAGCGGTCGTGACCCCGCCCGCGACACCGAGGGGCAGACAGCGCCGTACCATCGCGCGCAGCCGGCGCCGGTCGCGGCCGTAGCGCTCGAGCAGCCGCAGTCTGGCCGCCGCCAGGCCCGTGAGGAACGCGGCGAACACCTGCGGGGCGTAGAGGAGATCCGTGCCGAGGGCCGTGGGCAGCGCGTGCAGGTGCGCTCCGATCACCGACAGCGCGTCCTCCCGGTAGGCCGCGACCGTGTCGGCGTGCAACGGCAGCGCGAGTGCCGCGTACGTGGTGAGGATGTCGCCGGGGTACAGCAGCACGGCGTGGAGCAGGCCCAGGGTGAACAGCGTGGCCGTACGCCGTAGGTGGCGCGGTCCGCACGCCACGCCCTCCGCGCGGCAGGCACGCATATGCTGGACGAAGGCGTAGCCGAACAGGAATGCGAACAGCGGATAGAACTTCCCTGCCACAAAGGCGCTCACCAGCCAGGCCGCCACGTGGTCGGGCGTCCCCGCGGCCGGGCCGTCGCCGTACACGGTGTAAGGACCCGCCATCAGCAGCGCGTTGAAGCACAGCACTCCCGACAGGGCGGAACCGCGCAGCACATCGGCTTCCTCGACACGCGCAGTCGAGCGCGGCTGCCGGCCGGCCCCTGCTCGTTCCTCGGTCACCGCCTGCTCGCCGATCATCGCCCGCTCCGAAGCGCGGCCGTCCCGAAGGCGATCGTCGCCGCCGCGACCAGGCCATGGCCCGGGCCAGCAGCTGTCGTGCCGCCTCTCGTACGCCCAGGGCCAGGCACACGGCCCCCGCTGCCGCGCACCACACGCTCACCGTCCAGTCGTCCGGCATAAAGGGCGACGCCCCTTTCCGCGATGCCGATAACACTGGCGTGCCCCGTTGTGTCCGCCGTCGCGGACACAACGGGGGATGGCCCTCGGCGGTTCACGGCGAGGCCCTTTCCGGCGGATCCGTCCCCGGGTGAACCCGGCCGTAGGCCTGGTCGTTGTGTGCGGTGTTGTGAAGCCCGCGGCGCAGAGCGTGCTGTGCGCACCGGCCCAGGAGCCCTTCCCCGTAGGAGACACAAACCGATGACGAGGCACAGGCCACGGACCGTGGTGCTGGGCGGTCTGCTCTGCCTTGTGGCAGGTACGACGCAGCCTTTTGCCCAGGCGGTGCCCCGCCCCGACAGGCCGCAGACCCTCGCGGAGGTCCGTGCCAAGCTGGAGTCGCTCTACCACGACGCCGAAGTCGCCACCGAGGAGTACAACGCGGCGGGTGAGGACGTTGCGGCCCAGGAGAAGAAGCTGGACGTGCTCGGCGCCCAGGTGGCACGGGCCGATGCCAGGCTCGTGCGGCTGCGTGCCCTGGTCGGGGCGGCCGCACGCGCCCAGTACCGCGGCGGTGGCATGCCCGCCGAAGTGCAGTTCTTCTTCAGCCCTGATCCCGAGCACGCCCTCGACGCCGCAGGTCTGGCCCGGCAGGCCCAGCTCGGCACCGACCGGCAGCTGGTGGCGCTGGTCGAGGCCGAGAGCCGGTTGAAGACGAAGACTGAGCAGGCGGCGGAGGAGCTCGACAGTCTCCGGGAGATCCAGCTGACCCGCGACACGGCTCGGGACAAGGTCACCAAGCAGATCGCCGCGGCCCGGAAACTCGAAGCCCGGCTAGAGGCCGACGAACTGAAGCGCCTGGCCGCCCTGGAGAAGCAGGACGCCGCGAAGGCACAGGCCGCGTGGCTGAAGACAGGTGTCCTCGACGGGGTGGGCACGATGGCGAGTGCGGGCGGCAAGAAGGCCGTCGCCTATGCCACGGATCAGCTCGGCGAACCGTATGTGTGGGGTGCCGAGGGACCGGACTCCTTCGACTGCTCCGGCCTGACCTCCCAGGCTTGGCTCGCGGCCGGCGTGACCATTCCCCGCACCTCGCAGGAACAGTGGAAACAGCTCAAGCGCGTCGACATCAAGGACGTGCGGCCCGGTGACCTGATCATCTACTTCGACGACGCCAGCCATGTCGCCCTCTACGTCGGCGCGGGACGCATCATCCACGCGCCACGGCCCGGGCGGACGATCACCGTGGCGCCCGCCGCGTCGATGCAGATCCTGGGCGTCGTGCGCCCCGATCCGCAGGCGCAGGCGGCGAAGAAGTGACCCGTACATCGTGACGATCTGCAGCGCTGCTTCGACGGCGGCGGCAGCACATGACCAGCACCAGCACCAGCAGCACCGTGGCGCCGGACGGCGTTCCGCCCTGGAGGCGGGGGAGGGGAGCACACCGTGACGGCGTCAGGTGGCGGGCAGGAGAGCGAGAGCTCGAACGTGGCCGTCCAGGCGGCGGTCGCCGCCGGAGGCTGCGGCTGTCTGGCGATTCCGGTCGGAGGCGTCCTCGCCGTCGCGTTGATTTTCATCGTGGGCGGCCTCGGTGTCGTCCTCATGCCGCTGGTGATTCTGATCATGTTCTTCAAGGGGCTGCTGCCCGCCGACTTCGGTGGGATCGGCGACGATCTGTCACCGGTGGAGCGCATCTGCGAGGACCTCGAAGCCGCACAGGACACACCTGCGGACGAACTCGCCGCACGGGCACAGCAGATCGCGCTCGGCGACGGCCTCGGCACACTGGAGATCACACCGTCCAGCTCCAGCAGCCCCTCGCAGCCCTGCACCGTTCCGGCAGATCTCTACGATGCGATCGTGGACGCCGGATCGGTCTGCGACGTGATCGGTCCCGTCACCGTCGCCGCGCAGATCCAGTACGAGACGGGCTTCGACACCGACTTCGTGGGACCCAACGGTGCCCGAGGCATCTCCCAGGTACCGGCCGACGTCTTCGAGCGCCTCCACCAGGACGGAGATCCCCTCGACGCCAAGCAGTCCATCGGGGCACAGGGGGCCTACCTGTGCGAACTCGCCGAAGGGGCGCAGAGCCTGATCGACGCGGGAGAGGCCACCGGAAGCGTCCTCGACCTGACCCTCGCGGCCTACGACGTGGGCATGGACGCCGTACGCGAGGCACACGGCGTTCCCGCCACCGAGGAGGCGCAGAGCTATGTCGTAGGCGTGCGGACCTGGTTCGCCTCCATGGAGGGAATCGGCCCACCACCACGCACCATGCCCGACGGCCCCGGCCTCAGAGACACCTGACCCTGTTGCACCCCGGGGGTGAACCGGTCGACGCCGTCCTGCGTTGTGCCGAGACGTGCGCCGAGAGGGGCGCGGTCAGGATGCGCTGTTCGTCGCCCTCGTGCGGCGAACGCCGCCCCCCGGCCCCGCGACCGAGAGGCGTGCGTGCCGACCACGAGAGGATGCCGAGATGCCCAACGAGCCGAATAGCACGAGCGACTGGCTGCCAGGAGAAGCCTTCGTCGCGTCCCTTCAGATCCTCCTGATGGACGCTCCACGGCGGTCTGACGGGACCCCTGATACCCACCAGGCAAGGGTGACCGGTGGTGCTCTCCTGGCCAGTGCCCGGCAGCTCGACGAGCACAGTTCTTACGACAGTGTCATCACAATGATCGAGGAGGGCGTCCTCGTACCGGCGGGCGTCGGCGCGCCGCCGGACACAGCCCGGCTGGTCTCGACGTACCGGGCGCTCTCCTCAGACGACCGGGCGCGTTGGCTGGCCGGCCAGAGCCTCCAGATCAACCAGGAGAAGCTGCGAGAGTACGCCGCCAATCTCCCTGCGCGGGCCGAAGGACCGTCGGGGACACTGCCGAACCAAGGGGCGCCACGGGGTTCCTCGTCGTCCGCCGCGGCCAAGGACCCTGTACGAAGCGCGGTGGCGACCATCATCGAAAGGGACGGCAAGGCCCAAGCGGATTACCGCCGCACAGCTCAGCCCGTCTCCTCTCCGTCGGTGCCGTCACAGCCTTCGGCGACGACGGTCACGGCCCCTGGGGGACAGGTTCCGTCGACCCGGCCGAGTGAGGGCTGGATAGCGACGGTCGCGGCCACACGCGTGGGTGACACCCCTCTCACACACGGGTACTTCGCGGATCAGCCCATGCCACCGTCCCCTGGAAGTGCTCCCCGTCAGACGTCTGTGGCAGCCGCCGCCGGACAGGCCCCGTTGCAGCCGACATCCGCCAGCCGCAGGAACACCGTGGTCCAGGCGTTCGCCACGGGCGACCCCCGGTCCCTCCACGACCACATCGCCGCAGGCCGCCTCGGAGGCGGAGGAGTTTCCGTCCCTCAGGCAGCACTGCTCTTGCCGCCCGGTGCCGGCACGAGCCCCGCGGCGAGTACACGGAACCAGCGTCAGACCGCCGCTGCGCGGACACTGCCGCGCAGGGGTGACAGCCTCGCCGGTTCCGCGCGTCAACAGGCCAGGCTGTTGAAGGGCCGGTGACTTCGCGGTAGCCAACACGTCCGCGCCTGTTTGCACCGCTGGGCGCCAAGGTCCTTCTTCTTCCGGTGCAGGTCCCCAGCACGACGCGGCAGGCGGCTGCGTGGCGCCGTCGCCTGCCGACGGCCCGCCACAGCACCCGGACGAGGAGCGAAAGCCCTGCCCAGGAACGAGGGCCCTTCCGCGGGTGTGGCGTCCTCCAGAACGGCGCCGAGGGACATCAGCTGTCTCCCGGCGGGGAGGATCTCCACCCCGCGGATGCCCAACGGGTCCCACGCGTCAGCCGGGAGGTGCTCGGCGATCAGCGGGAGAACTAGCTCCTGCCCGGCGTCGAGGTGCCCGGGGTACGGGCTCGATTCACCATGGCGCACAGATTGCACCGCCCGGTGCGAGCGGGCCGGTCTGTTGAGGCGAGGGCAGCCCAGAGGCAGGGCAGCCACGTGCCTGCCGTGGAAGCGTGATGGCCGCTGCCGGTCGGTGCCGGCAGCGGCCATCACGGTGCCGCACTTTTGTCCGGCAGGGATGCCGGTGGATGAGGCGGTGCGGGAGACCAACCCCATGGGTCTCCCGCACCGGGTCTGCTACGACCGATCAGGCGGGATCGCCATTGCGGGCCGCTGCAGCAAGCGTTTTGAACTCGTCCCACCGCACGTGCGGCCGTGCCAGCCGGCGGCGTTCCAGGTACCGGTCGCTGGCGCGCCTGGTCTGCCGCAGCACCCGTACGGCGTCCTTCAGACGCCCTGAGCCCATCGGCTCCACCACCTTGGCCGGGATCAGCTCCCAGGTGTCCCCGGCCTTCCGCAGCTCCCCGCGGACCAGGGTGTTGGTCATGTTGTTCAGCAGTTCGTCGTGGCGGTGCACCAGCAGGGACGCCTGCCCGGGCGTCACCGCACAGTCCGCGGGAACGTCGACGAGATACCCGTTGGCCGTGGCCCTGGGGGCGGTCCGCGCCAGGACCGGTGCCCCGGCGGCGTCGAGCGCGGCCAGCACGGCGGTGGGGTACTGGGCGAGGCGGGCGTGCCCCAGCGGCGTGCCGGAGAGGGCCGGCGGCGTGGACGCGGGCGGTTCCAGCGGCGGCCGTACGGTCACGTGTTCGGGTGTCACGGTGATCAGCAGCCGCAGGTAGTACCAGCTCATCAGCCGGCGCATCGGAAGGGAGAGGTAGGCCCGGCTGTGCGGCTGGCGTTCGAAGAGCATCCGCCAGTAGTCCTCAGCGCCCTGAGTGCCCGTCATAATGTCGTCGGGGCACTCGGCGCGACCACTGACGAAGATCTGCGGGGGATGGGTGAGACCGCTGCCGGTGGGGTCGGAGAAGAGCAGGGCGACCCGGCCGTCGCGGCGCACGTTCAGCGCCTTCTGGGCGAATGCCAGGGATGTGGTCACCAGCAGCGTGCCGTCCTTTTGCCGACGCGTTGCGGTCGGCCAGGCGAGCGGAGCGCCGCCCCGGCCCAGGGTGACGAACTCGCAGGTGCGGTAGGCGTCCAGCACGTCGAGCGGGGCCGCTTCGAGAATGGTCATGTCGTTCACTGCCCGTCCAGCGGGCCGCGCAGGGTGCGGCAGAGGGCCGCGTACTGGCGTCGGCCGACGGTCCGCCACAGCAGACGCCCCACAAGCGGGGCCCGGCCCAGGAAGAAGGCCCGCTCCTGGGGTGTGGCGTCCTCGAGGATGGCCCCGAGCGCGATCAGACGCCGGTTCTTGGGGACGGACGCCATCCCACGGGCGCCCATAAGGTCCCACTCGGCGGCCGTGAGGTGCTCGGCGACCAGCGGAAGCACCGACTGCTCCTCCTCGTCGAGGTGTTCGACGAGCGCGGTGCGGTGTGCGCCGAGGGCCAGCGCGAGTTCCTCACCGGCGATGCGGTCCGCGGTCCGCTCCCACTCGGGCAGCCACTGCGTAACCCCCGTCAGGCTCTTGTCGATGTGCAGGTGCTGGAGTTCCATCCGGGTGACGAGGTCGTCGTCCTGCACGCAGCGGGTCCGCAGCAGCGGCCACAGGAGTTCGTCCTCCAGTTCGTGATGGTGGTGAAGTCCCGCCATGTACTCCCGTAGGTGACCAGCGACGACAGGGATGCGGGCGGTGTCGCCGTCGGCCACGGCGCGCACCAGGCGGGGAAGGAGTGCCGACTCGCGGCGGAAGACCCGGTGCACCACGACCATCTCGTGGGTGTGGGGCCGGCCGGCGGTCGGGCGTTGTTCGGTGGGATTGCTGGGGTTGCTGGGGGACACGCTTGCCTGCTCCAACGGGTCGGGCTGTGACGACGGGGGTGGGCACTACGGCCGGTCAGCGTGCCCGGGTGCGCTTGGAGTCCGCTTGCAGTCGGCTTGGCACGAGGCGGTGGCCTCTGCGTTTATCGCTTGTTCATAAGGGTGTTCGACTCGTTGGGTAGATTTCCCCGGTGTGTTGCGTATGAGAGTCCTGGGTTCCTTGAGCGTCGAGTTCGACGGCAGGCCGGTTGGCCTGGGCACCCCACGACAGCGGGCCGTCCTGTCCATGCTGATCACTTCCCGGGGCAGCGTCGTCCCGGTGGACCGCATCGTGGACGGGCTGTGGCCGCAGGTGCCGCCGGCCAAGGTCATGGCGTCGCTGCATGCCTACGTGTCCAACCTGCGCCGTTCGCTGGAGCCTGACCGCCCGCCCCGTACCCCGGCGACCGTCCTGGTCACCGCCCCTCCGGGGTATCGGTTGCGGCTGGCGCCGGACGCGGTGGACGCGTGGCGCTTCGAGAGCTGGGTCACCCGTGCCCGCGACGCCGAGCCCGAGGAGGCACGGGCACTGCTCGCCGAGGCGTTGCGCTGCTGGCGGGGCCCCGCCTTCGCGGAACACGCGGACACGGACTGGGCCAGACCTGAGGTGGCCCGGCTCACCGAGCTCCGTGCGGAGGCCTGCGAACTGGCCGTGGCCGCCGACCTGCGCACCGGACGTGCGTCCCGGGCGGCTTCAGAGGCCGAAGTCCTTGTCCGTGAGAACCCCTTGAGAGAGGAGGGGTGGCGCCTGCTGGCCCTGGCCCAGTGGGCCTGCGACCGGCAGGCCCATGCCCTGTCCACCCTGCGCCGGGCTGCCCGGACGCTGCGCGAGGAACTCGGCTGCGAGCCGGGTCCGGCGCTGGCGGACCTGGAGCATGCGGTGCTGGCCCGGCGCCTTGAGGTGCTGAGCGCGGAGGTCCGCGACCCGGAGCGGGCGGCCTCAGGCGAAGGGCGGGTAGGGGGCACGTTGTCGGCGCCCGATGAGGCACCTGGGTCTCACCTGCCCGCCGTCGGCACCTACGGCCCGCACGACCTCTTCGTGGGGAGATCCGCGGAACTGCTCTGCGCGGACGCGGCGGCCGCTGCCGCCCGGGACGGCGGCGCCACGCTCGTGGTGACCGGAGAACCCGGCGCCGGGAAGTCCGCGCTCATCGCTCGTCTTGCGGACCGGCTGCGGGCCGGTGGCTGGAGGGTGCTCGTCGGGCGCTGCCCGGAATACGAGGGCGCCCCGTCGGCCTGGGCCTGGGTGGAACTGCTCGGTGAGCTTGCCCGTGACACGCCGCCCGCCCGCCCGGAGGAACTCGCGGCCCTGTTGCGGGAGACCGGGAACGAGGCGGCTTCGACCATCGACGAGGCGGCCACCGGTCGGTTCCGTATGCACCGGGCCTTCACCGAGTGGATGCGCGCCGCAGCAACGGCGGCGCCTTTGGCCGTTGTCGTGGAGGACCTGCACCGGGCCGACAGCGAGACCCTCGCCCTGGTCGAGGCGGCGGCCGCCGTCACCGGCACACCGCTGCTCACCGTTGTCACCTACCGGCCGGCCGAGGTCGGGGGACACCTGGTCAAGACCCTGGCGCAGCTCGCTCCCGGCGCCCCGCACCGGATCGCACTCGACGGTCTGCCGCCCAGGGACGTGGGCGCCGTCGTCGAAGCCGTCTGCGGCGAGGGAGTCGACCCGGCCACCGTGAGGGCGCTCGCCGAACGTACCGGAGGCAACCCGTTCTACGTTCTGGAAAGCGCCCGTCTGCTGGCCAGCGAGGGCGCTCTGGTCGCCGTCTCGGAGGTTCCTCAGGGCGTGCGGGACGTTCTGCGCAGGCGCCTGGCCCTGCTCTCCGACAACGCGCGGTCCGCCCTCCATTTGACGGCGGTGCTCGGTATGGAGGCCGAGGTCAGCGTCCTGTGCGAGGCTGCAGCGATGCACGAGGACGATGTGCTGGAAGGACTCGACGCGGCGCTGGCGGCGCATCTGCTGGGCGAGGTCGGCCCGGGCCGCGTGCGGTTCGAACACGCGCTGGTCCGCGACACGGTGTACACGGACCTGTCCGGTGTACGGCGCTCGCGGCTGCACGCTCGTATCGCCGAGGTGCTGCGCCGTCGGCGTCCCGACGACCTGGCCGCCCTCGCCCACCACTTCGCCCGCTCGGGCGACACCGCTGACGTGCCGCTGGCGGTCGACTACGCAGTGCGTGCCGCTGAGGCCGCCGAGCGCCGCTACGCCCACGAGGTTGCCGTGCAACTCATCGGGCAGGCCATCGACGCATATTCCGCGGCGGCGGCGCCCGGCACGATCGAGGCCGAACCGGAGCGCGCTGTCGGCCTCCTGGTGAGACTGCTCGGCGCGCAGGTCCGGGCGGGCTCGACCGACGCGGCCCGGCGTACCCGCCAGCGCGCGGTCGAACTGGCCGAACGCGCCGGTCGGGGCGATCTCATGGCCACGGTCTACGGTGCCTGGACCGAACCCTCCCCCTGGCAGAGCAGGCTGGCGGTGGCCGACGACCCGGCTGTGCTGAAGCGGATGGAGGAACTCGCCTGGGACCCGGACCTGGACGACGCCACACGTGCGGGAGTCCTGCATGCCCTCGTCGACGCGGTGGCGGCCCAGGACCCGCCCCGGGCCGCCGAAGCGGCCCGCACGCAGCTGTTGCTGGCCCGGGCGGGCGGTGACCCGCGCCTGCTGGCCGCCGCGCTGATGGGCTCCGCGAAGCTTGTCCCGCACGAACTTCGGGGAGACGAGCGGACCCCACTGGTCGTGGAACTGCGTGAGCTCGCCCGCACGCACGACCTCCCCGCGTACCGCTGGATCTGCGAGCACCTTGACGCCCTGACCGCGGTCGGCCGCAACAATCCGACCGAGGTCAGGCGGCACACGGCGGAGGGACTGACGATTGCGGGACGCTACGGGATGGTGTGGGCCCAGGGCCTCAACACCGCCACCACGGCCATGCTCGCCGCTGTCCAGGGCCGTTTCGAGGAGGCGGAGGCTCAGTACGCCGAGGCCCACGTCCTGCTGGAGCGCGTGGGCGCCCATCAGGCCCAGGGGATGCGCACGCTCGGTGTGACCACCATCCGGCTCGCCCAGAAACGCGTGGCCGAGATCGAGCCGATCGTGCGTGCCATATACGACTCGGTGGGTGCTCCGGTCGGGGTTCTGCTGGCTCTGATCCTCGCTCTTCTCGGCCGCCACGACGACGCGCGCGCGGTACGGCTGCCCGAGAAACCGGTGACCGATCACCTCTACAGCATCGAACTCGACTTCCGCTCCCGGCTCGCTGTCCTGCTGGGCGACCGGGAGGCCGCGTCCATGCTGGTCGGGCACCTGCTCCCGCTGCGCGAGCAGTTGGCCGCCGCGGCGGCCGTCTACGCGACCCGCCCGCTGGCCCATGCACTGGCAGACCTGTACCGGCTCCTGGGCGAGGACCGGCAAGCCGCCGATCACTACGCCCTGGCCGAACGCACCGCCCGCACATGGGACTCGCCCCACCTCGCCGAAGCCGCGCGCCGGGCTGTCGCGGCCCTCGACGCCGAGCGTTCCCGGCGCCCTGTGATCGTGCGTTAGCCCGGCGCCCCGGGCCCGCGGACCGCTCGGGCGATGACCTCGCCTGCGAACCGACCGTGGCGCGCCTACAGGCTAGGCTGGGCTTGTCATGGTCAAAGTAAAAGTGCTCGGATCCTTCCGGATCGAGGTTGACGGCCGCCCGGTTGACGTGAGTGGGCGCCTGCCCCGGATGCTCCTGGCACAACTGCTGATCGCCCGCGGGGCCGTTGTGCCCACGGACCGGATCATCGAGCGACTGTGGCCGGCAGAGGTCCCGCCGAGCGCCCAGGCGACTTTGCATGCGTACGTCGCGCGTCTGCGGCGTGCCCTGGAACCGCAACGGCCACCGCGGGCTCCCGCGCGAGTGCTGACCAGCGCGCCGTACGGCTATGCCCTGGTCCTGGAACAGGACGCGGTGGACGCCTGGGTGTTCGAGCGGCGAGTGGTGGACCGCACGGCGGGGGAGCAGACGGCCAGGGACGTCGTGGGGCTGGCCGAAACGCTCGCCTTGTGGGGCGGGCAGCCGTACGCGGAGTTCCTGGACGAGCCGTGGACCGTGGGCGAGCGTGTCCGCCTGGAGGAGATGCACCGAACTGCCCGTGAATGGCTTGCGGCGGCCCGCCTTGGTTCCGGACTGGTGGATCAGGCTCTGGCCGACGCGGACGCGCTGACGCAGGAGCAGCCGCTGCACGAGGAAGCCTGGCGGCTGATGGCGCTGGCGCTGTGGGCCAAGGAACGCCAGGGGGATGCCCTGGGCGCTCTGCGACGGGCTCGGCGCGCGCTCGACGAGGAACTAGGGGTCGAACCCGGAGCCTCTTTGGTGGAGTTGGAGCAGGCTCTGCTGCACCAGCGCCTGGAGGTGCTGCATCGGGCGACACGTATGGGTAGCGCGCCGGGGACGCCGACCGTGCTTGTGGCCGACCGGCTCCTGGGCCGTGAGGCTGAGCTGGGGGTCCTGGCGGCTGCGGCGGCCCGGGCACGGGAGGGCCACGCCCAGGTGGTCCTGGTCTCCGGTGAGGCTGGTATCGGCAAGTCGAGCCTGCTGGAGACGGGCATCAACCAACTGCGCTGGCAGGACTGGCTGGTGGGGTTCGGGCAATGCCCTGAGACAGACGGCGCCCCACCCGGTTGGGCCTGGCTCGACATGCTTCCCGGTCTCGCGCGGGTTGCCCCGCCCGGCCCGTATGCCGCGATGCTGGCGCCGCTTCTCACCCCCGACGACGCATACGGCTTCGCGCAGTCCGACGGCAGCCCCGCCCAGCGTTTCCGCCTGCACCGAGCGCTCGTCGGCTGGCTCCGGGAGGCGGCCCTGCGCCGTCCGCTGGCGATTGTGCTGGACGACCTGCACCGAGGCGACCAGGAGAGCGTCGAGCTGTTCCTGCTATGTGCCGAGCAGCTGCGTGATGTACCGGTGCTGCTGGTGGGTTCCTACCGTGCCGGAGAAGGCGACCTGACCGGTGCGCTGGCCCGGCTGGCCGTCCTCGCGCCCGCACGGTTGGCCCTCGGCGGGCTGTCGGAAGCCCAGGCGAAGGAACTGCTGCGGCGCGGCGCATCCGACATGAGCGATCACGTCGCGACGGCTTTGGCCGAACGCGCCGGAGGCAATCCCTTCTACCTCCGAGAGAGTTCGCTCCTGCTGGCCGGTGAGGGCGAGCGACAGGCGCTGGCAGCCGTTCCCCAGGGGGTCCAGGACGTGCTGAAGCGCCGACTGGCTCTCCTGTCACCTGCCGTCACGGCCGGACTGCGTCTTGCAGCCGTCGCCGGGCGCGAGAGCTCGCTCACGCTCCTTCTGCGCGCGACGGACAGTGACCCCGAGCAGCTTCTCGACGCCCTGGAGGCGGGCGTCACGGCAGGATTGCTCACCGAACCCCGCCCTGGCACGGTCCGCTTCACTCATGCTCTGGTACGCGACGCTCTCGCCGGTGACCTCACACAACTGGGGCTGGCCAGGCTGCACTCCCGCCTGGGCAGGGCCCTGATTTCCCTCGGCTCCGACGACGTCGCCGCCACAGCCCATCACCTGCTGCAGGCGGCTCCGGTCGTGACCGCCGACGCCGGGCCTGCGGTCCGCCATGCCCTGCTGGCGGGCGAGCAGGCAGTGCGCCGCTATGCCCCGCAGAACGCCGAGGCCCTGCTGAGCGCTGTGCTCGACCTTCTCACCGGCCACCCCGGGGCCTTCGCCGATCAGGATGCCGCCCGGCTGCGAGTGACGGCTCTGGGTCAACTAGTGGACTGCCGGATCCGCATGGGGGCGATCGTCCCGGCGCGGGAGGCCCAACATGAGGCCGTGCGCGTGGCCCGGGCGGAAAGGCGGGCCGACGGGCCGTCCGAGATCCACGAGGCTGTCGAGGCCGGACCTGCTGCTGCCTTGCGTTCTGATCTGCTGATCGCCGCGTATACGACCTGGACCGAGCCGACCCCCTGGCGGGTGCGCGCGTACGCGGTGTCCGACCCCGAGGCCGTCGAGGAACTGGACATGCTGCTGGCGAGCCGGGATCTCACCGACCGGCAACGGTGTCTGCTGCTCGACCAGCTGGCCGACGCCCTCGACGACTTTGACCCGCGCGCCGTGGAAGTGGCACTCGAGGCGGTGCGGTTGGCCCGCGCCGCGGGCGAGCCCCGGCTGCGAGGGCTGACCCTCACCTCACTGTTGCGCCGGATCGACTGCGACCTCGACCCGGAGACCTACGGGCGGCTCCACCTCGAACTCGCCGAGGTAGCCGCTGCCGAGGACAGCCCCGAGTACTCCTGGATGAGTCACTACATCGCCGCCCGGACCGCCGCCGGCCGCAACGACCCGGCGCAGATGGAGCGTTGCCTCGCCCGTGCGGATGACATCGCCCGCACCTATGAGCTCCAGGGCCTGTTCGCGGTGGCCCGGCTACGGCACTGCATGCTTGCCATGGCACAGGGCCGGTTCGAGGAAGCGGAGCGGACTTTGGCGGCGGCGGTGGACGAACTCCGGGCACGAGGGGCCGTCGATCTCAGCGGCCTGGCCGCCCTGAGCATGGGCTGCATCCGGGTCCAGCAAGGACGCCTCGCCGAGATGCTGCCCATGGTGCTCGGGGTGTGGGAGCAGTACCAGCCGGTCAATGAAGCTCTCACCGCGCTCTCCCTGTCCGCCGCGGGACGACTCGAAGAGGCCCGTGCCGTCCTGAACCAACGTGTCCCCATCCAGCGCGACTTCGCCTATGTGGTATTGACGCAGCTCCGCGGTATGGCTGCGGTCGCCTTCGACGACCGCACGCTTGCCGGTGAGGTCTACCAGGACCTGTTCCCCCTGCACACCCTGGCAGGGGGCGTGAGCAACCTTTCCATGGCCTTCCGGCCCGTCGCGCAGACTCTCGGAGAACTCGCCCAGTACCTGGACCGCCCCGAACAGGCCCGCCACCACTACCTCGAGGCGGAGCGGGTGGCCGCCGCATGGAATTCCGCGCACTGGGCGGACGCTGCTCGGACTGCTCTGGCAGGACTGCCGCAGGTGTCCGCGTAGCCGATGCTCACCTCATACCGCAGAAACCGGTTCGACGAGCTCGGCCAGGAACGCTGCCGCGAGTTCGAGGAACCTCTGAGGTGAGTCGGTCGTCAGCTGGAGGTCCACGAGCACCTCGTCGTTGTCCGCCGTGCACATCAGCCTGAGATGGTCGCAGACCTGGCGAACGGTCCCCCGTTGGAACGCCTCTGCGGCATCGGCCCCGGACGCAGTGATCTCAGCGTTGACGCGGAACACCCGGCGCAGGCCCGCCGGGTCACGCCCTGCCCGCTCGGCGGCCTTTGCCGCGACGGCCCAAAGACCCTGGAAGTAGGACAGCGGCATCGAGGCCCCCAACCAGCCGTCCGCGCGTCTGCCGACGCGCTCCAGCGCGGGTGGGGTGAAGCCGCCCAGCAGCACCGGCGGCCTCGGACGCTGCTGTGGTTTGGGCAGGATCGTCGACTCGGGAATCCTCCACAGCGAGCCCGCGTGAACGACGGGATCGGACTGCCATACGGCGTCGAGAACGTCGAGGGTCTCCTCCAGCCGTGCGCCACGGGCCTGCCAGGGCACCCCGGCGGCCGTGTACTCCTCGCGCATCCAGCCCAGCCCGAGCCCCACGTCCAAGCGCCCGTGACTGATCAGATCGAGCGTCGTGAGCGAGCGGGCGAGCAGCAGGGGAGGCTGCCACAGGGCATTGAGCGTGCTGCTTCCGAGCCGGACCCGTTCGGTGACCGTGGCTGCCACGGTCAGAGCGAGCAGCGGGTCGAGGTGGGTGCCGTACTGCAGCGGCATCGGCTTGCCACTGATGTACCCCTCGGGAGGGATGATCGGGGCCAGAAGCCGATCGGCCGCCCAGAGACTGTGGCAGCCGAGCGTTTCCAGTGCCGCGCACATCGTGGCGGTGCGGTCAGGGTCGGCGAACGGGCCGAACTGGGGGACGGCGAATCCGATGCGCATCGGTGAAAGTTCCTCGATCGGTACGGGAGAGGGGCGTGCCACGGGACCGTCAGGCGAGAGACCGGGGAACGGTTGCACGGGCAGTGACGCACGGACGGGCCTTCGGGCCAGGACGGCGGTCAGCCAGCTGCGTACCCTCCGCGGACTCGCTGGATCTCGCGGCGATACTGCCGTTGCCCCAGGAGCTTCCACAGCAGCCGGGCAGGGAGCGGCAACCGGGCAAGGAACTCTCGACGCTCGTCCGCCGGGCTGTCCTCCAGGATGGCGCCCAGCGCGATCATCAATCGGTTCCGCGGTGTCTCGGCCAGGCCCCGCTCTCCCACCGCATGCCACTGCTGCTCGGTCACGTGGAGGGCGACCAGCGGCATGACCTCCCTCTCCTCCTCGTCGAAATGGGAGCACAACTGCAGGTGGTGCTGACGCAGCGCCTCCGCGAGTTCGTCACGCACCTCGGGCCGGGCATCCGGCTGCCATCGGTCCATGAGCCTGTGGACCGCGGCGATCCCCTCATCGAGTGCGCGGTGCTGCGCCTGCATCGCCCAGACCTGCTCGGCAGCCAGGTGCAGACGGGGCAGCAGCACAGGCCACAGCAGCTCGTCCTCGCCGGCGTGGTGGGTGTGCAGGCCCTCGGCGTACAGCCGCCAGTGCTCTGCGAGGATCAGGCAACGAGCGCTGTCGCCGGGGCTTACGCCCTGGACGAGCTCAGCCAGCAGGCGCGACTCACGGCGGAACACTCGATGGACCATCGCCATCTCGCGGGTGTAGGGGTGCACGGTGGATCCGGATGTGTTGCTGGAGGTCATGGCGCTCAGTGTGCTGAGCCCAATTGCAGAACCCTTGTAAAGGACTTGCCGGGCAAGTAGATGAGCCGGGCGAGCCGCGTGTCGAGGGCAGCGGCCTGGACGCGGGATGGCAGGGTCACGCCGGCGGCGGTGTCGAAGACGCTGGCGGCGGTGAGCAGCACGGTCGGCGGCAGAGCGAGGGTGTCGCAGCTGACCGGTGCGGCCGGCAATGCGCTGCCCGGCGGTACGGCCACCGGTTCCGGCCTCCTGCTGCCCGCGCTCGGCGATGCCGGCCTGCCGCCCGGGGGCCGGGAAGCGGCTCGCTGTGTGCCTGCGCGACCGCCTCGGTGCCGCGCAGCCTGGCCGGCTCGCCGCGTTCATGCTCCGCCGCCAGGGCCCGGCGGGCCCTGGCGCGGTGGAGTGCGGTGTGCGCGGGGTCCGGGTCAATGACGGCCGGTATTCCTTGCGTAATCCGGACAACCGTGACGCGATGCCTGATTGTCGGCCGTCCTGGACCCGGCCCATGCCGGCACCCCCGGCGGGGGGTGCCCCTATGAAGCTTCTATGTCCCGTCAACCCCCAATTTTGCCGCGGCGGCGTTGTTGAGGTGGCGGTAGAGGCGCCGGGCGAGGTAGCGCTTGAGGCAGCGGCGGATCTCGCGGTCCGTCTTGCCCTCGGTCCGCCGTCGGTCAACGTAGGCGCGGGTATGCGGGTGATGCACCATGCGGACCATCGCGATGACGTTCAGAGCGCGGTTGAGACGCCTGTCACCGCCGCGATTGAGGCGGTGGCGAGTGGTGTTGCCCGAGGAGGCGGGGATGGGGCTCACACCGGCGAGGGCGGCGAACGCGGCCTCGTCACGGACCCGTCCCGGGTGGGACCAGGCGACCAGGACGGTGGCGGCGGTGACGGGGCCGATCCCTGTTTCCTCGGGGAGGCCGGCCGCAGGGCTGGCGTCGACGAGCTCGCCTATCCGCTTTCATGTTGTCTGCGATTTCGGTGTCAAGGGCGAGGATCCTCTTGGCCAGACGGACGGCCTCGGTGCGGGCTGTCGTGGCGGCGAGGTCCTCCTCACGGGGGCGCCAGCGGGCGATTTCGCCGATCTGCCTGGCGCCGAGGGGACGACGGGCGTCTATGCCGAGGTCGGCGATGCGCACGAGGGCAGTCAAGGCGTTCACGGCCCTGCTCCGCTCGCTGGTGAGCCCGTCTCGGGAAGTGAGGAGGATCTGTGTTGCCGCCCGCACCCCCTCGTCCATCCGCGGAGTGCGCAGCTGTTCTTCGGGGAGCGGAAGCACGGCAGCGGCTATCCGCTGGGCGTCGATCGGGTCGGATTTGCCGATGCCGCGGCGGCCAGCGAGCACGGCGTAGGTATGCGTCTTGGCGTGGGTGTCGACGCCGATGACGAACGAATGCGCGTGGGCGACAATGGTGTTCACGCGATCAGGGTTCCTCTCCGTGAGGCGGTGGTCCCGGTCGCTGCGGACCGGCGCCGTGCCCGGGAGAGGCCACTTCGAGGCAGAACTGTGACGGGCCACGGCCCTTTGGGGCCAGGCAGGCTTCTTATCAGGCCACCGAGGTGGGCCGGGTCGGCGCCGGTCGCCCGCCGCAGTCGGACAGTTCATAGGCAAGGCACCCTCGGGGGCCACTTTTGTCACGAGTCACGACTACGACGAGGCGACCGACGCCGACCCTGCCAGCCGGTCCCGGACCAGCCAGATGAAGACTCACAGTCTTTCGTCAATCTGTGGGGGCGGGTTGGGGGTCGTAGAAGGTGCCGTCGCGGAGCATCGCGAACAGCATGTCGGCTCGGACCGGCGGGGCCCTGCGGCTTGGTGCGCGGGCGTGGGGGACCGGACGGGCTGAGGTGGGGGGGGGGGAGGCGGGGTGGTGGCCGCCGGATGGTCACACGCTGAGCGCCTCCCGGACGGTCTGTTCGGCGTCCGTGCCGCCCACGCCGGAGGAGGTCACCCGGCCCGCCTCCAGGACGCAGTAGCGCTGGGCGGCGCGCATGGCGAAGCCGACGTGCTGCTCGACGAGGAGGACGGAGAGTCCGCCGCCCCGGGTCAGGGCGAGGACGGTCTCCTCGATCTCCGCGACGACGGAGGGCTGGATGCCCTCGGTCGGCTCGTCGAGCAGGAGCAGCCGCGGCCTGGTGATCAGGGCGCGGGCGATGGCCAGTTGCTGGCGCTGGCCGCCCGAGAGCAGGCCGGCGCGGCGGCTGGACACCTCCCGCAGGACGGGAAAGAGGTCCAGCACCTCCGCGATCGCCATCCTGCCCCCGCCGCGGCCGTCGGCGACCAGTTGCAGGTTCTCGGCGGTGCTCAGGTGCGGGAAGGACTGCTGGCCCTGCGGGACGTACGCCATCCCGCGGGCGACCCGCTGGTGCGGGGCGAGGCGGGTGATGTCCTCGCCGTCCAGCAGCACGCTGCCGCTCCTCGGCTTCAGCAGGCCCATCGCGACGCGCAACAGGGTGCTCTTGCCGGCGCCGTTGTGCCCAAGGACTGCGGCGACCCCGTCCTTCGGGACGGTGACCGTGACGTCGTGCAGGACGGGGCTGCGGTCGTAACCGGCCCGGACGTTTTTGATCTCCAGCATGGCGTCAGGCCTCCTGTGTCGACGCGACGGGTGCCGAGGACGCCACCTCGGGTTCGGAGGCCCGCCCGAGGTAGACCTCCTGGACCTTGGCGTCGGCCTGGACCTCGTGGACCGTGCCCTGGCTGAGCATCCTTCCGGCGTGCAGGACGCTGACACTGCGGGCGAAGGAGCGCATGAAGTCCATGTCGTGCTCGATGACGACGACGGTCCGCTCCTTGCTGATGCGCTGCAACAGCTCGCCGGTCGCCTGGCGTTCGTCGTGACTCATCCCCGCCACCGGCTCGTCGAGCAGCAGCAGCCGTACGTCCTGCACGAGCAGCATGCCGATCTCCAGCCACTGCTTCTGACCGTGGGCGAGGACCCCGGCCGGACGGTCGCGCAGCGCGGACAGACCGATCGTCTCCAGCGCCTGCTCGACCGGCTCCGGGACGCCCTTGCGGCGCCGCAGCATGGTCCACGGACCGCGTCCAGCGCCGGCAGCGATATCCAGGTTCTGAAGTACCGTCAACTCCTCGAAGACCGTGGCCGTCTGGAACGTACGGCCGATACCCATCCGGGCAATCGACTGCACCGACCTGCCCAGCAACTCCCGGTCGCCGAAGCGAGCCGAGCCGCCGGCCTTGACCAGGCCGGTGACGGCGTCGACCAGTGTGGTCTTGCCGGCGCCGTTCGGGCCGATGAGGAATCGCAGGTCGCCGGGGTGGATGTCCAGGTCGACGCCGTCGACGGCGGTGAAGCCGTCGAAGGTCACGCGCAGATCGCGGATGGTCAGTCCCTCGCCACTCATGCAGTCTCTCCTGAACTGATCGGGCGGGTACGGCGGTTGCGTACGACGGTCGTCAGGGAGGCGAGGCCGCCTGGCAGGAAACCGACCGCCAGCACGAACAGCAGGCCCTGCAGATACGTCCATGCGGCCGGGAAGGCGTCGGACAGCGTGCTCTGCGTCCAGGCGACGGCTACCGCGCCGAGCACCGCCCCCACCAGCGATGCCCGGCCACCGACCGCCGCGCCGATGACGAAGCCGATGGACGGCACGATTCCGATCAGGGCCGGGGAGATGATGCCGACGGCCGGGACGAAGAGGGCCCCGCCGAGCCCCGCCAGACCGGCCGCGACGACGTACGCCACCAGCTTGACGTTGGCCGGGTCGTAGCCGAGGAAGCGCACTCGCTCCTCGGAATCCCGTACCGCGACGAGGAGTTCGCCGTACCGGCTGACGAACAGCTGACGGACCAGGACCATCACCAGCAGCAGGGCCGCGGCGATGATGAAGTACACCGTCCGCTGGTTGACCGGGTCGCGCAGGTCGTAGCCGAAGAAGCCCTGGATGTCGGTGAGGCCGTTCGTGCCGCCCGTAGTGGCCTGCTGGCCGATCAGCCAGATCGCCAGGGCCGCGGCCAGGGCCTGGCTCAGGATCGCGAAGTACGCGCCCTTGACCCGGCGGCGGAAGACGAAGAAGCCGAGCACGGCGGCGACCGCCATGGGCAGCAGCACCGTCATGGCCAGCGCGAACCATGGGTTCGCGAACGGTTGCCACCACCAGGGCAGCGTGTCCGAAGTGCCGTACAGCTGCATGAAGTCGGGGAGCGTCTCGCCGGTCGCGGCGGCGTCCGCCAGCTTGAGGTGCATGGCCATGGCGTAGCCGCCGAGGCCGAAGAAGACGCCCTGGCCGAGCACCAGCAGCCCGCCGCGGCCCCATGCCAGACTGACGCCCACGGCCACGATCGCGTAGCACAGGTACTTGGCCAGCAGCGAGAGCCGGAAATCGGGAAGGACGAGTGGCGCCACGCCGAGCAGCAGGACGGCGCCGAGGAGGAACCCGCCGGGCACCCGGAAGCGCGTCAGCACACCGGGTGCCGGAGTCTTGGCGGCGGCGGGGGTCACGGTTGTCGTCATGCCAGGCTCCGGGTGCGCAGTGTGTACAGGCCCTGGGGGCGCCACTGGAGAAAGGCGACGATCGCCACGAGGACGACGACCTTCGCGACGCTGATCGTCGTCGAGTACTCCAGCACCGCCTGGAGCACACCGAGCACGAAGGCGGTGATGACACTGCCCTTCAGCTGCCCGATGCCGCCCACGACCACGACGAGGAAGGCGTCGACGATGTAGTTGGTGCCCATCGTCGGGCCGATCGGGCCGACCAGGGTGAGGGCGACACCGGCCACACCCGCGAGGCCCGAACCGATGAAGAAGGTCGTACGGTCGACCCGTTCGGAGGCAATGCCGGACACCTCGGCGAGGTCGCGGTTCTGCACGACGGCCCGGATCCGGCGGCCCAGCGGCGTCAGCCGCAGCACGAGTGTGAGGCCGAGGACGCAGCTCAGGGCGAGGCCGAGGATGAACAGCCGGCTGGTGGCCAGGGTGAAGCCGGCCACCGAGATGTTGCCGGTCAGCAGATCCGGGGCGCGGGTCTGCACGTTGGGCGCGCCGAAGATGTCACGGGCGAGCTGCTGGAGCATCAGGGAGACGCCCCACGTCACCAGCAGCGTGTCCAGCGGCCGGGTGTACAGGCGCCGGATCAGCAGCCATTCCAGCAGTGCGCCGAGGCTGCCGGCCACGAGGAAGGCCAGCGGCAGCGCGACGAGCAGCGAGACGCCGGCACTGCTGATGGACTTCTGCAGGACGTACGTCGTGTAGGCACCGGCCATGATGAACTCGGCGTGGGCCATGTTGATCACGCCCATCTGACCGAAGGTCAGCGTCAGTCCCAGGGCGATGAGCAGGAGGACGGCACCGATGCTGATGCCGGTGAAGGACTGGTTGAGGATGACCGTCATGAAGCGGCTCCGGGTCGGGGACGGGCGTGCGGTCCGGGGCGCGGCCCGGCCTCGGCGACGAGGCCCGGGGACTCGCGCGGGGCCGGGGCTCAGGAGAGACCGGAGGCCCAGGTGTAGCCCTTCAGATACGGATCCGGCTTGACCGGCTTGCCCGAGTTCCAGACCTCCTCAATGAGGCCGTTCGCGCCGACCTTGCCGATGCGGGCCGTCTTGTACACGTGCTGGGAGGCGCCGTCCACGGTGACCTTGCCCTCGGGGGCGTCGAGTTCGATGCCGTCGGCGGCCGACTTGACCTCGGCGACGTCGAACGAGCCGGCCTTCTCGACCATCTCCTTCCAGAGGTAGACCGAGACGTACGCGGCCTCCATCGGGTCACTGGTCGGCTTGTCCTTGCCGTACGCGGCCTGATAGGCCTTCACGAACTCGGCGTTGGCCGCGCCCGGGCTGGTCTGGTAGTAGTTCCAGGCGGTCAACTGGCCCTCCAGATACTGGGTGCCGATGCTCTTGACCTCCTCCTCGGCGATCGACACCGACAGCACCGGCATGCTCTTCGCGGTGAGCCCGGAGGACTTGTACTCCTTGAAGAAGGCCACGTTGCTGTCGCCGTTGAGGGTGTTGAACACCGCGTCGGCACCGGAGTCCTTGACCTTGTTGACGATGGTGCTGAACTCCGTGGAGCCCAGGGGCGCGTAGTCCTCCCCGACCACCTCCATGCCGTTGGCCTCCGCGTACGCCTTGATGATCTTGTTGGCGGTGCGCGGGAAGACATAGTCGCTGCCCACCAGGTACAACCGCGTCAATCCCTGCTTCTTCAGGTAGTCGAGCGCGGGCACGATCTGCTGGTTGGTGGTCGCGCCGGTGTAGAAGATGTACGGCGACTGCTCCAGGCCCTCGTACTGCACGGGGTAGAACAGCAGCGACTTGTAACGCTCGAAGACCGGCTTGACGGCCTTGCGGCTCGCCGAGGTCCAGCAGCCGAAGGTGGCGACGACCTTGTCATCGGTGATCAGGCCCTCGGCCTTCTCAGCGAAGGTCGGCCAGTCGGAGGCGCCGTCCTGGCTGACCGGCTTGAGCTTCTTGCCGAGCACCCCACCGGCGGAGTTGATCTCCTTGATGGCGAGGAGCAGCGAGTTGTGGACGGTCACCTCGCTGATGGCCATGGTGCCCGACAGCGAGTTGAGCAGACCGACCTTGACGGTGCTTCCGGAGGTGTCGGCCTTGGCCTCGGTGCCGGACGATGTGTCGTCGCCGGTCTTGGCACCGCACGCACTGAGGGCGGCGGACGCGCCGATGGCAGAGACGCCTGTCAGAAGACCACGACGGCTGATGCTGGGCCCGGACATGCAGTACCTCCTTGCCCCGAGGGGGCGTGGGAACGAGAGGAAGAATCGGGGACGGGGATGCGCGGGCACTCAGCGTGTGAAGGGCGGCTGCGTGGGCGCGCGCATTCCCAGCCGTACGGTGCGGTGGCGGCCGAGCTGGTCGTCTGAAGTGCGGTCACAGACTGCGCCCGCGCTGTTACCCCGGCGTTTCGGTGCCGTTGATGAGTAATTTCTTTTGGAAGCAACTCGGTGCGAACCACGCCGTGAGCCGACGTCTCGGATGCCCAAAAGACCACTGGTGGGGGCACACTTGGGGCCGGGGAAGGGCTTACTTCCCCTGGAAAGTACCTCCCGAAGGGAGGTAGGGTCGGCGCTGTGAGCCGCTTCTTCGTGGCCTGCCGAGGAGGATCGAAGTGCTGTCAGAGCCGCCGCACGATCTCCCCCGACTGCTCAGCAGCGCGGAGCGGTTGATGACCCGTCGGCTGGCCGCCGCGCTGGAGGACGAGCACTGCTCCGTCGAGGAGTGGCGGGTGCTGGCGCTGCTCTCGGACAGCCGCGGACACACCATGTCCGACATCGCCTCCTACGCCCTGATGCCCGCGCCCAGCCTCACCAAGCTGGTCGACCGGATGGTGTCGGCGGCCCTGGTCTACCGCCGCAAGGACCCGGGGGACGGCCGGCGCGTGCTGGTCTACCTCTCCGCCCGCGGCCGGACCCGGCACCGTGCCGTGTCGGTGCCGGCGCAGCGAGTGCACGAGCAGGTGCTGGGCGAGCTGTTCGGCGTACAGGAACTGGCGGACGGCCTTGCGCGGCTGGAGTTCTTGCTGGAGCGCGGCTCGGAACAGGTCAGAGCTGAGCGGTGATCTCGAAGTCCAGGGCGTCCGCCCGGGCGAGATACAGCCGTTGTTCGAGATGGTTGCCCCGCAGCCGCAGGGCGCCCCGGGGGCCCTCGTAGCAGATCGTCTCGTCCGGGCCCGCCGGCGCCGAAACGCCCAGCGAGCCGCGCCGTTCGGCGAGCGCGCCGAGCAGCAGGAAGCCCTCGAAACAGGACTCGCCGAGACTCCCCGCGACCGGCGCCTCGTCACCGAAGCGGCGGGCGTAACGGTGGCCGAAGGACAGGCTCTCCGAGGTCATCAGGGAGTCGAAGTACCCGGCCGCCGCCCACAGTCCCTCCGACGCCTCCGCGCCGGAGGCGAGCAGCAGGTTCTCGTCCATGTGCGTGCTCAGCCGTACGCACCGCTGATGCAGGCCCGCCGCGGTGAACGCCCGGTTGAAGCGCACCGCGTCGTCCCCGAGCAGCAGCATCAGTACCGCGTCCGCCCCGCATGCCTCGACCCGGCGCACCACGGGGCCGAACTCCGCGGTGTCCAGGGGCACGAACACCTCGTCCACCACGCTGCCGCGGCACTCGCCGGCGAACCGGCGCGCGGTACGTGCGGTCACCCGCGGCCAGACGTAGTCACTGCCCACCGTGCACCAGCGGCGCACACCCGTGGACTCGGCCAACAACCTCATCGCCGGAGCGAGTTGCTGGATGTCCGTCTCCCCGGTGAGGAAGACGCCGGGAGTCTCCTCGCCACCCTCGTACTGGGCGGTGTAGATGTACGGCACCCGGTTGGCGATCCGCGGTGCCAGCGCCTGGCGTACCGCGGAGTCGTGCCAGCCGACGACCGCGTCGACCGCGCCGAGCGCGACCAGGCCGGCCACCTCGTCCGCGACCTGCCGGGGTGCGGCGCCGCCGTCCACGACGACCAGCCGTACCTCCCGGTCCAGGATGCCGCCCCCGGCGTTGAGTTCCTCCGCGGCCAGTTGCGCCGAAAGCTCGCAGGACAGTCCGAAGATGCCGGCCGGTCCGCGGAGGGGGATCACGAGTGCCACCAGGAGCACGTCCCGGCGGCTCGGGGACAGGTGTGCTGCCGTCGAGTGCACAGGGCACCTCCGGGGATTACGCGGCGTCCGCGGAGTTCAGCCCCGGCACCCTTGCTGAGGACCTCCCGCACCGACGGAGCCTAGACCGGTGCGGGGGCCCTGACAATGCGTGGAGGTCTGACCGCCTGAGAGGGCTTGCGCGGCAGCTCGGCGCAGCGGCTGGTCGCCGCCGCTCAGGCGCACACCCGCCCCAGGGATGCCACCTGCTTCAGCCTTGCCTCGTCGGTCGGCGGCGCCCTGGACCGACCCGGGCCGGCGCGACATGGAGGGAGGCGAGGGCAGCTTCCCAATGTGGCCCCCGTCAGAGGTCGTTCTCTTTCCGAACCTCGTGTGCGGATTCCGCCGTTCAGACGTGGGATTGCGACTGCCACGGAAGCCACGGAAGCCTCGAGGCGTTGCTGATCGGGCTGTCGTGGGGGCGTCGGATGCCATCGATGCGAGCGGTTCTGGAAGCGCGGCGGAAGGCCGCGATGGTGCGGGTGGAGGAGCGCGATGCCGAACTCAAGCGGGTGCAGGCGGACTTGGCTGACGCCGAAGAGGTCCTCAGGCGGCGAGTGATCGGGCTCGAGCTATGTCTGGAGGCTTTGGCCGAGGAGGAAGCGCCCGCAGTGGCGGTCGGCACTCCATTGCGAGGGAAGCCGGTAGGCCCGCGTCGTGCGGTGCCGCATCGGCACAACGCGGCAGGGTCGAAGAGCTGTCGCTGGACCTTCCTGTTGCGGATGGTGAGGAAGCGCTGCCCTGCCCATGGCGTGGGGCCGTCGGGGAAGACGGAGAACCGGCGTGCTTGGCCGACCTGTTGGAGAAGTTCGGTGACGAAGCCGCTGAGCTGGGACACAAGGGCCTTCCGGCGGCATTGGCGAGCTCGGGATCGTGCTGCGCGGCGTCCAGCAGTATGAAGGGGGTTGGGCGGCAGTTGGGCGAGGATAGGTCCTCGAACCACGGGCGCAGCCACGCCTCGGTCTCGCGTGTGGCGCGGACGGTCGCCCCGGGTCAGGTCTCCGGCCCCCGCATGGGGGTTGTCAACTGCTGGTTCTCGAAGTCGGGTGAGTGAGCGTAACCATGCATGAGTGAGTGTCGTTGTTGGAGTGTGAATCTGACGGAGTGGGCGAAGGCGCAGGGCGTGCATCCGCAGACCGCGTATCGCTGGTTCCGTGAGGGGACGCTTCCGGTACCGGCTGAGCGGGTCGGGCCACGCACGATCCTGGTGAACATCGACGCTGCCGCGGCGCCGGAGGCGGTCGGTGGTCTCGGCCTGTACGCCCGTGTCTCCTCCCATGACCAGAAGGCTGATCTGGAGCGTCAGGTTGCCCGGTTGTCGCAGTGGGCGGCCAAGGCCGGTCACCGCGTCGTGCGGGTGGAAGCGGAGATCGCCTCGGGAATGAACGGTGCCCGGCCGAAGGCGAAGCGGTTGCTGGCCGACCCCGCCGTGACCACGGTCGTGGTCGAGTACAAGGACCGTCTCGGCCGAATGAACGTCGAACTCGTCGAGGCCGTCCTGTTCGCGACCGGGCGTCGCCTGGTGGTGCTGGATGACGGTGAGGTCGAAGACGACCTGGTGCAGGACATCGTGGATGTGCTGACGTCGTTCTGTGCCCGCCTGTACGGCCGGAGGTCGGCGAAAAACCGCGCCAAGAAGGCGCTGGAGGCTGCCGAGCATGGCTGAGAAGAAGCCGCTGAGGCAGATTGCCCGGCCGTTTGTCGCCGACGGCCCGTCCGGTGTCAGCATCCGGGACCGGCTCAAGGGCTTCACTGTGCAAGATGAGCAGGTCTTGCGGGCCGTGGGCGCTCACATGGGTCGGCTGGCTTCCGCGGATCTGGCCCGCCGCTGCCGTGACGGCCTGGACCATTCCACCGATACGTGGGCTGAGCGGAAGCGGGAGCTGACGGCCGCCTCGTCATCGCGGTGGGCGGGTTCGGTCACCTCCAACACCCACGACCAGTGGGGCCTGTCCCGCCGCGCCCAACACGCTCACCTGCAATCGCTGGACACCGGCATCGCGACGGTGCGGCACCGGCTGTCGCTGCCGATCGGGGAGACGGGCTGCAAGGGGAAGCCCGGCGGCTACCGCTCCAAGGGCGAGTGGTTCGCCAAGACCCGCCGCCTGGCCATCCTCGAAGACCGCTACGAGCAGGTACGCGCCGAGCGTGAAGCCGGGCGTGTCTCCGTCGTACGCGGCGGCAGGCGACTCCTCAACACCCGCCACAACCTGGACGCGGCCCAGCTGACCGAGACCGCCTGGCGTCAGCAGTGGGAGGCCACCCGCTGGTTTCTGACCGCTGACGGCGAGTCCGGCAAACGGCACGGCAACGAGACGATCCGCGTCACCCCCGACGGCGAGATCAGCATCAAACTTCCGGCGCCGCTTGCTGATCTGGCCAATGCGAAGCGCGGACGGTACGTCCTCGCCGCGAAGGTGTCGTTCCCGCACCGTGGCGAGGAGTGGCGCGACCGGATCGAAGAGAACCGGGCCGTGGCCTACCGCATCCACCTCGACGTGACCCGTGACCGCTGGTACCTCGACGCCAGTTGGACCCGCAAAGACCTCCCCGTGATCCCGCTGGACGCCCTGCGCCCCGACGGTGTGATCGATGTCGACACGAACGCGGACCATCTGGCCGCGTGGCTGCTCGACGAGCACGGCAACCCGACCGGCAGCCCCCGCCGCATCGACTACGACCTCACCGGCACCGCCGACCACCGGGACGCGCAGCTCCGCCACGCCCTCACCCGGCTTCTGCACTGGGCCAAGACGACGGGCGTGCAGGCCATCGCCATCGAAGACCTCGACTTCACCGACTCCACAACCCGCGAGAAGCACGGCCGGAACAAGAAGTTCCGGCAGCTCGTCTCCGGCATCCCCACCGGCCGCCTCCGCGCCCGCCTGCTGTCGATGTGCGCGGAGGCCGGAATCAGCGTGATCGCCGTCGATCCCGCCTACACCTCGATGTGGGGCGCACAGCACTGGCAGAAACCGCTGACCAGCAAAAACCGTAAGACTTCCCGACACGCCGCCGCCTCGGTGGCGATCGGTAGGCGCGCCCTCGGACACGCGATCCGGCGACGGACGACACCGCCCCCTGCACACCAGAGTGATGTGCAGGGGCATCGGACCGCCCAGGCCCGACCGCGTGACCGCAGGCGTGAGGAAACCCGCCCCCGCATGCCCGGACCACGGACACGATCCGTGCAGCCGGACGCGGAGCGAACGCGGGCGACCAGGACATCCAAAACCGTTCGGGATGTCCGCAGTGACCAGGGCTGGGTCCAAGACTCACTCCTGCTCACTGATTAGGAACGGTGCCAGACAGGACGCCGTGCCGGACCTCCCCGGGCGCCCTGCCGGCCGGGGAGACGGAATGCCCTTCCTCACCGCCCGCATGGGAGAACGAGCCGCCTTGCGCGCCGCCCTGCTGGCCGAGGACAAGTCGCTGGTGGCGGAGCCGACGAAGACCCCGACCTCTACGCCGCACAGCGAGCTGGGCGCGTGGTGGGAGCGCCGGTTGGCCAGGGGGTCAGGCCGCCCGAGCGCCCGTCGTGGTTGGTGGCCGAGCCGACGATCACCGCCATGACCGGTACCCAACAGCGCCTGCTGCTGGAGACGAGCCGGCAGGCGCTGGAGAGCGCGGGCCCCAGGCGGAAGTCGACCAGATCCGCGTCGGCGGCGGTGCCCTCGTCGCCGCAACTGCCGAAGTCCGGGCCGCGGTTCGTCCCTGTGCGCATGAGTCCATGATGCGGCGACCGGCGCCACCAGCAAATAGGGTGATGCTGCAGGGCAGTTGATTCCCTTGGTGCTCCGGCTCGTCTTTCTGGGGGTTGGGCGGGCACTCTGCCGTACTCGATGTTGACGGGAGCCGACGTACCGGAACGTCCGATCCTCGCGCTCCTGTTGCAGCACACCCACGGGTTCGCCCAGTGGGAGCGGGCACACTGTGCACATCACGGGTTAGCGGCCCGGAAACGTCCGCAGTCCAGAATCGGCGCTGTGGTTCAGTACCGAGAGGTGCACGGCTACCGGCGGGCCTACCGGATAGAGGGGGACGGGCCGCCGCTGCTTCTCCTGCACGGAATCGCGGACAGCTCCGAGACCTGGTCGGAGGTGATGCCCGCGCTGGCCGAGCACTACACCGTCATCGCCCCCGATCTGCTCGGGCACGGCGAGTCCGCTCGGCCGCGGGCTGATTACTCCATCGCCGCGTACGCCTGCGGGATGAGGGATCTGCTGACGGTGCTCGGAGTGGACCGGGTCAGCGTTGTCGGGCACTCACTAGGTGGCGGAGTGGCGATGCAGTTCGCCTACCAGTTCCCCGAGCGGTGCGAGCGGCTGGTGCTGGTCAGCAGCGCGGGCATGGGGCCGGAGGTGCATCCGATGTTCCGGGTGGCCGCGGGGCCGGGGGCGTTCGCCGGGATGTATCTGCTCACCTCGCCCCTGGCCCAGACGGTGGCCGCGATCGCCGAACCGCTCGTCCGGCTGGTCGGCAGCGGGGGCTTCGGCCCGGATCTGCCCTATGTCATGGACCGCTACCGGCGCTTCGCCGACGCCGCTGCCCGGCGCGCCTTCCTGCGCACGATCCGGGCGGCGGTGGATCTGCGCGGCCAGCACATCACCATGCTCGACCGGGGCTACCTGGCGCGGCATCTGCCCACGCTGATCATCTGGGGCGGGCGGGACAGCATCATCCCGGTGTCGCACGCGGCGGCAGCGCACGAGGCGCTGACCGACAGCCGGCTGGAGATCTTCGAGGCGTCCGGCCATTTCCCCCACCACCATGAGCCCGACCGGTTCGCCAAAGTGGTGCTGGACTTCCTGCACACCACCGACCCTGCGGACTACGACCGTTCGGTGTGGCGCGAAGAACTCCGCAACGGCCCACCGCCGGCCACCGTGGAGGAGCCGTCCAGCGGGAGCTGAAAGAGCGTTTTGTCCCGGCGGGGTTGTTCGGTTCGAGGTTCAGGTGTCGCGCCAGTTCGGGGTGGATTCGCGGGTGAGTCTGCGGCTTATGAGGTCGATCATCGCGACGTGGATTATGGCTTCGGAGCGGTGAGGGCGGGTTTCGTAATCGCGGGCCAGGCGGCGGTGATGCATGAGCCGGCCGAAGGCCCGCTCGACGACCCAGCGCCGCGGAATCACCTCGCTGGTCCTTGGCGGCCACGAGATCGGGTGTCCAGCGCAGCGAACTGTGGGTGCCTCGCAGGGCGGCTCGCACTGGCTCGGTCAGCACGCCCTGGCCCCAGAGGCTGGCTCGCCTTCCTGCGCTCGCTCATCGCCCGCGGCCTCTCCGGCGTCCAACTCGTCATCGGCGATCAGTACGTGCAGGGGTGCCGTCGTTTCTGTGGGTCGGGTCGCGTCCGGCGTGCGCGGACGTTCTCGGGAGGGCTTGTCCGAAGGCTGTGTGAGGGCTGGGCGCACCTGCCGCGGTCCGAAATTCGTCCGCCCAACAGGCAACTCACACACCACATTTACCCCTCTCACGGGTTGGTCACAGATCCGCTCGGTCCCGGGGGTTGACCGGTGGGTCATGTGCTGTCCGATCCGATGCCACTGACCATGGCACTCGCAGACGAGGAACCGATGACCAGTCAGCACCAACGCAAGCGTGTGAAACACTCGGCACTCGCCGCTTCTGCCGCGCTAGCCGTCGTGGCCGCAGTGGCGGCCACCGCTCCCGGCGCCGGGGCGGCGCAGTCGGGCACGCCCGGTACGCCGAAGCTCAAGCTGATCGCCGCTTCGAGCGCCGTGACGCTGGACCGCTGGGAGGGGGAGGGGGAGCGGGGCGTCTTTCTGGACCTGGGGACGTACGTCACCGTCGACGGTGCGCCGCTGGAGTTCAAGGTCAAGCGTAAGTCGTACAAGGATCCCGTCGTCGCCCAGCAGGTCCTGCGGGACGGCACGAAGACCACGACCAGGGCTCTGCCCGCCGGCCTGGTGAAGGACTTCTCCGGCCTGCCCGGCTTCCTTGAGGTGTCGGTCAAGAATGCGGCCGGCCAGGAAGTGGCCAAGACCAAGGGCTCCTTCTGCCCGAACAACGCCTCCGGCCGCATCCGCCCCGACGCTCCGGCGAGGTCCCACTATCCGGAGAGCTGCCCCACCAATCCGTTCACGCTGGGCTCGGTGTGGGGCGTGGAGAAGGGCTGGGCGTCCAACTCCAGCACCGTCGATTACGACAAGCCGCTGGACCTGCCGGTCGGCCAGTACACGGCGAAGGTGCGGGTCGCGAAGAAGTACCGGGACCTGTTCGGCATCCCCGACGACCGGCCGACGATCAAGGTGACGGTGCGTGAGGAGACCGGCGGGGGCGGGGGCATGGGCCTGACGGCCCGCTCCGGCCACGGTGCGCATCACGCCGGCGGCCCGGCGGGCGACCACTACGGCCCCCGGGGCGCCGACGCCCCCACCCCGGGCGCCCTGTCGCACGCGCTCGAAGACCGCGGCCTGGCCCACCACCTGGGCGACGGACGCGGCCACACCGACGGCTCGCGCATCGCGCCCGCGCTGAAGGCCGCCGACAAGCGGCCCACCGGCCGGGCGGGCGTCCCGGCGAACGTGCCCAAGCCGGACCTGCGCTCGCTGCCCGCCTGGGACATCGCCATCACCGACGGCGAGGACGGCGACGTACCCGGCAAGGACTACCTCGCCTTCAGCGCCAACGTCTGGAACGCGGGCCCGGCCCCCCTCGTCGTGGACGGCTTCCGCAGCCCCGGCAAGGACCTGATGGACGCTTACCAGTACTTCTACGACGCGAGCGGCAAGCAGGTCGGCTACACCCCCACGGGCACGATGGAGTGGGACCCGCGCATCGGGCACGAGCACTGGCACTTCACGGACTTCGCCAGCTACCGGCTGCTGAGCGAGGACCAGACCAAGGAGGTCCGCAGCGGCAAGGAGGCGTTCTGCCTGGCCAACACCGATGCCGTCGACTACACGGTCAAGAACGCCAACTGGCACCCGTACAACACGGACCTGTCGACCGCCTGCGGCGAGCAGAACTCCATCTCCGTCCGCGAGGTCCTCGACGTCGGCTCCGGCGACACCTACACCCAGTACCGCCCCGGCCAGTCCTTCGATATCACGGACCTGCCGAACGGCACGTACTACATCCAGGTCATCGCCAACCCGGCAAAGCGCCTTCAGGAAACCAACACGAAGAACAACGTGGCCCTGCGCAAGGTCGTCCTCGGCGGCGAGCCGGGCAAGCGGACGGTCAAGGTACCGCCGCACGACCTGATCGACGCCAGGTGATCGACGCCGGGTGAGCGGCACCGATCCGCAGACCGCTTGAGCGCCCCCTGACTGCGCGCTGTACGGGATGCTGTTGGCCCATTGAGGGCCGTGCGTGACGGCGGTCCCCAAGACCCGGTTGGGGTCTTGGGGACCGCCGTTGTCGTATGAGGGAGGGCGTCGATGTCGATGCAGCCGATGGAGCCGGTTGAGGTGCCGGCGAAGGCGGCGCGGGTGGCGAAGGCGACGTTTCCCAAGGGCAGTTGGGCGATCCGGCTGCGGGACGAGTTGGGCGCGCTCTTCTGAGCCCCCTGTCTGCCTCATGACGACAACGGCCGTGGAGCTGTATGGCGGGGCGATCAGTTGGCGGCGAGGTGGGCGAGGGGGGTGGGCGGTTCGGGGAGCGATGCGGTTTGGGTGCGCCAGAGGCGGGTGGTGGTTGCGGCGGTCCTGTGTGCCTGTCCGAGGTAGTTCTCCGGCTGGGTGTGAAGGCCGGGCAGGAGTGTGTCGAGGCGGTGAGGGGTCCACCCGGGTCAGGTTGGTCTGCGGTGCGGTCGTGGTCGTCGTCCGCCTGCTCGGGCGGCCGGTGCCGCAGCCCGCGTGCAGGACCCGGTCACCCGGCTTCGCGCCGGTGAGCTGGGTGAGGGGGACCAGGGCGCGGGTGCGGGCCTCGAAGAGTGCGAGGCCGTCGAGGAGTTCGCAGGTGCGGGGGTGTTGTGGTTGATGTGGGTGTGTGCGGGTGGGGCTTGTCCGGGGTGAGTTGTCCGGGGTTCGTGGGGGTGTTCCCCGGCGCCCGCCATGGGCTGGACTACCGTTTCTCGTAGGGGTTTTCGGGCTGCTCGACCTGCTTGACCTCGGTGGCGGAGAGGACGGGCGGCCATGCCTGGTCCGAGCCGGGTTCGCCGTTGGGGACCCAGGTGCCGGTGACGGTCACCCAGCTGTCGACGGCGGGTGCGTGCGTGCCGTGGATTTCGACTTTGTCGGGGCGGGCGTCGGCGGCGCAGCAGGAGATGAGGAGCCGGGTCAGGTACCAGGTGCTGTCGTCCTTGGTGACGAATCCGGTCATCCGCAGGGTGCGGCCTTCCATGGTGCGGCTGCTGTCGTAGAGGGCGCGGGAGGTGAATTCGCTCAGTGTGATCTCGACCGGGTCGCCCTTGGGGAGATCCGGGAACGTGCCGATGCCCTGCGCCTCGTACCGGGCGGCGGCGTCCCGCTCGGCGCTGTAGGAACCGAGGGCGGGCGGCGGGAAGAGCAGGAGGGCGAGCGCGGGGACGACGAGGAGCCAGGCGACACGGGGGCCGTCGCGATGGTCGTGGCCGTGTCCGTCGCCGTGCTCGTGCTCGTCGGGGTGCGGGTGGGCCCCGGCCGCGGCGAGTGCACTCACCACCCCCAGGACCAGCAGCAGCACGCCTGAAGCGATCAGATACGGGCGCAGCCCGGGCTGCACATACCGCAGATACAGAGTGCTGAACAGCGAGATCCGCAGCAGCGCGCCCGCACACAGGGCCAGCACCAGGGCCGGACCGTACCGCCTCACAGCAGCCACCATCCCACGAGCACACTGCTGACCACCGCGACGGCCCACGTCGCGGCCGAGAACCGGACGGCGAAGGCCCGGCCGAAGGTGCCCGCTTGCAAGGCGATCAGCTTCAGGTCGACCATCGGCCCGACGACCATGAACGCCAGCAGCGCGGTGGGTGAGAAGCTGCTCATCGACGCGGCGACGAACGCGTCGGCCTCACTGCACACGCACAGCACCACGGCCAGGACGGCGAGCAGCAGCACCGACAGCCAGGGTGAGCCGGTGAACAGGTCCAGGACCGAGCGGGGTACCGCGATGCTGAAGGTGGCCGCGGCCGCCGCACCGACGACCAGGAAGCCGCCCGCGTGCAGGAAGTCGTGCTGGAGCCCGGCTTGGAAGGTGTGCAGACGGGTCCCGGACGCGCCGTCCCGCGGACGCGTCCCGGGCAGCCGCAGCCACTCATCCCGCCCGAACCGCGCCCACAGCCAGCCCATCACCACGGCCGTGGCCAGCGAGGCGACGAGGCGGGCGAGCACCATGGCAGGGCTGCCCGGGAAGGCGATGGAGGTGGCGACCAGCACCACCGGGTTGATGGCAGGCGCGGACAGAAGAAACGCGAGCGCGGCGGCCGGAGCCACCCCGCGCCGCATCAGGCTCCCGGCCACCGGCACGGAAGCGCACTCACAGCCCGGCAGGACGACCCCCGCCGCTCCCGCGACCGGCACGGCGAGAGCCTGATGGCGCGGCAGCAGCCGGCGGAAGACCTTCTGCGGTACGAACGCCCCGATCGCCGCTGACACCAGCGTGCCCAGCACCAGGAACGGAACCCCCTGCACGACGACCGCCGTGAACACCGTCCACCAGGCGGCCACCGGCGGGGTGTAGAGGTCGAGGGCGAGGACCGGCCCGAGGACCGAGGCCACCGTGGCAATCACGATCAGTGCTGCGCCGCCCACCACCCCGTACGCGAGGGCACGCGTGGTGAGCCGTATCGCATGGGCGACAGAGCCCGGCCGGCTCTGAGCGTATTCCTGGTTGTCCACGCCTCTCGTTCCCCGCCCCGTCGCTGGTCGGATCCCCTGCGCCTCCCGGAGGCGGAAGCGTACCGCCCCCGACGGGGGCGTGGCTGGGCCGGCCAGCGTGGAAAGGACATGCTCCATGGTCATGAACCCGAGGGCGGCGCCCGTTTCGCCGGTTACGGCGGCCAGGTGGCTGCCGTCGCTGCGCAGGGCGGTGAGGGTGTCGTCGGGCGGGGTGTCGGTGCGGACCCGGGTGACCGGGTGCGGGGGCATGAAGAATCCTGGGGTCCTGTCATGGACCTGGACGAGCCGCCGGGCGCGGAGGCTCCCACGACACCGGTGGTCAGCCCCGGCTCGAGGAAGTCCGGTATCTGAGGGGGAGTCATCGCAAGGCCACGTGTGATATCTGGGCGGACAGTTCATCGCCCCGCGGGGCCCTGTCCCCGCAAGAACAGCGGCGCCCGCCACGGACCCCGTGTGGGACAGCCTCCAGCCGCTTCCAGCTGCGCCAGTACAGCAGCAGAGCTGCCGGCCCTGCCAGGTTGTGATCAAGCGGCTGATCGCCGGGATGAGTGACGGCCTGGAGTGCGCGCTGGACGCGCAAAAGGGGCGCTGCCTCGCGTGCCTGCCGAGTCCGTCAGGCGACCGGGGGTTCCGGGGTGCGGACGTGATCATGGGCGGCCGGGCTGGTGGCATGTCCGCGCCGATGGCGAAGGCGGCCACGAACAGTGCCCTCGGCGAGGCAGGGGCGGCGAGGACGGTGCTGCGCGCTGCCGCATTCACCCCTCATTCCGGCCGGACCCGGCTGTCCGTGTTCGCCGGGCAGGCGCAGCAGGAGGGCAGTGCGGGCGGCACTGGGTGGTGGCGGGAGTGCTGGATTGTTCATGGGAGGGGACAGCTCCGTGCACTCGGTGCCTTGTTCATGCTGGGAGGGTTTGGGTGATGCGCCATAGTCTGCGTGGGAGGCTGCCCTCCTCGAAGGCGTGGACTTCTTCAAGGGTCCAGTCCTTGGCCAGGGTGTCGATGAGGTGGCGGGGGAAGAAGTGGACGGCGAAGCCGCCGTGTTCCCAGATGTCATCCCCGTGTCCGGTGCCGGCCTGGTCGTGGGCGTCTGCGGTGTGGCGGACGGTGTAGAGGAAGGTGCCGCCCGGTCGCAGCACGCGCCGGACTTATGCGACCAGGGCGTGGATCTGTGGGGTGGACAGGGCCATGCACAGCAGCATGTGCGCGAAGACGGCGTCCACTGAGGCATCCGCGAGCGGAAGCGGCTCGCGCACGTCGTGGACCGCCGTGGTCACGTTCTCGGCGACCTGTTGCGAGGCGGCTGCCTCGCGCAGCTGCTCCAGGGCCACCGGGCTGAAGTCGGTGGCCAGTACCGAGAGACCCTGGCGGGCGAAGTGCAGGGCGTCGCGACCGTGCCCGGCACCCAGCTCCAGCACCTCGCGGGCACCGGCGGAGCGGAACACCGCAGCTGCATGGACCGCCGGCGCGGACGGCTCCTCGCCGTACATGCCGGGATGCTCGCCGTATGTCTGCTGCCAGTGCTCACGCTGCGCCTCGGCGAGTTCCTCCTGCCGGTCCACCGCCATGCCGACGCCCCTTCTCCGCCTGACCAGGTATGAGGCCAGCCTGGATCCACACCGCAGCGCCGAGCCGTCGAGGAACCCGGCGCCGTTGGCCGCGAGGTGGTGTTCGAGTTGGTCGTCGGTGTGGCCGAGGGCGGCTTCGGTGGCGGTGTGGTCGGTGAGGTTTCGGGCGTGGAGCTGGTGGGTGGTGGCGCGGAGCTGGTAGCTGGTGGGCATGGGGCCATGACCCTTGGCGGGGGCGGTCAGGTGGCGGGGTCGGTGAGCTGTGATCGTGCTGTGTTGAGTGCGCGGGACCGGATGTCGGGGCTGCCTCCGTGTTCGCGGGCGAGGGGGGCTTGGTGGATGTCGTCGCGTTGTTCCCGCCGGATGCGCAGGCGTCGGAAGCCGTGCAGCCGGGAGATGGTCTGCTCGACGGCCGAGCGGAGGGTGACCGGGCCGGTGCCGTGCGGTTGGCCACGTTCGGGGATGGCGGGCTGGTTGCCTGGCTGGCGCAGGGGCCGGCGGTACGTGTCGTGGTCGTAGTCGCGGTCCGCGAAGGGCATGTCGGTCGCCTGCGGGGCCGGCCGGCGGTTTCCGCCACGGCCGGGATCTTGTCGAGCAGGGGCCGGGGCTGGGTGACGTCGTTGCGGTTGCCGCCGGTCAGTGACACCGCGAGGGGGATGCCCTGGCCGTCGGTGATGAGGTGGTGTGTGCTGCCCGGGCGTGTGCGGTCGACCGGGCTGGGGCCGCTGTTGGGCTGCGGTGTGCGGCCCTGACACGGGAGGAGTCGATCACCGCCCGCGGCCAGTCCAGCTGGTTCTTCGACCGTAGCTTGTTCAGCAGCAGTTGGTGCAGCTGGTCCCGGACACCTGCCTCGTTCCAGGCCGCCAGGCGCCGCCAGCAGGCCAACTCGGCGCGCTGGGCCTGGTCCTGGACGCCATGGTGCTCTGGGCCACCCGGTACATCAACGCTGCCGTCGCCCGGCTGCGCGCCGAGGGGCACGAGATCCGGGACGGGGGCATCGCGCGCCTGTCCCCGCTCAAGCACGAGAATCTCACCGTCCTCGGCCGCTGCGGCTTTACCGCGTCCGTCGCTGCCGGCGGCAGCCTGCGGCCGCTGCGCGGCCCGGACGCGGTCGGGCTCGACGGTGACGACGAGAGCGCCGACGAGTGGGCCGAGCTGTGCGTCGGCATGGGTCGTCGGTACCGGTGGCTGTGCCTCGAACGGGGCGGGGCCGGCCTGGCGGGTCAGGGCGTGAGGGGTGAGATCACTTGATTGTGGGTGTGTTGGTAGATCACAGAGGTACGGAATCCGACGACTTCGCGGCGCTCGGTGAACTTGTCCATGAGGAAGCCGTGGAGGTAGTCGACGCTTGGTACGGAGACGTGCACGATCATGTCGTCGCCGCCGGTGACGACGTAGACCGTGCTGACCTCGGGCAGGGTGGCGGCATAGGTCTTGAACGCCTCGATGACCGGCCGGCTGAGGGGGCGGATCTGGAAGTGGATGAGCGCCTGGACGTGACGGTTCAGGGCGGCCGGGTCGACAGCGGCGTGGTAGCCGGTGATGACCCCGCGGGCGCGCAGTGCGCGGATGCGTTCCAGGCAGGTCGACGGGGCGATGCCGAGGGTGCGGGCGAGGTCGCGGTTGGTCTGCCGCGCATCGCGCTGCAGATGCCGGACGATCGCCGAATCAAGTTCGTCCATGCGGCGAGTATGAGCCCCGTGCCGAATTCTATTCGCCTGATAGCCCCTGGCCTTGTTCGAACGGCTAGCTTCACGCCATGACAGTCGCACTTGAGCAAGCTCTGTCCCTCAACATCCCGAATCCTTCACACGAGTTGGTACAGGTCGTACGCGGCAGCCGCAGCGGACTCGCGATCAACGTCGCGATCCACTCGACCGCTCTTGGTCCGGCGGCCGGCGGGTGCCGGATCGCTCACTATGCCGACCCGGCCGCCGCGATCGCTGACGCGCTGCGGCTGGCGGCAGCGATGACCGAGAAGAACGCGCTGGCAGGTCTGGAACACGGCGGCGCAAAGGCAGTCGTCGCCCTCCCGACCGCAGCCCGGCCGGCCGGAGAGGAGCGCACGGCACTGCTCCACGACCTCGGCGACGCGATCGAGTCGCTCGGCGGCCGCTACATCGCAGGCCCGGACGTGGGAAGCAGTCCGGTCGACATGTCCGTGATCGGCAGCCGCACCACCCATGTCTGCTGCCGGCCCGTCGAGGACGGCGGCAGCGGCGACTCCTCCCTCCACACCGCGCGCGGCACCCTGGCGGCACTGGGCGCGGTGGCCGACGAGGCCTTCGGCTCACCGGAGCTCGCCGGCCGGACCTTCGGGGTGATCGGCCTGGGTGCGGTCGGCGCCCACGTGGCCCGGCTCCTGGACCGGGCTGGCGCGCGGCTCGTCGTGACCGACGTCAAGGCGGCCAGACGCAGCCTGGCCGAGGAGTTGGGTGCGACCTGGGTGGATCCAGACGACGCCCTCACCGCGGAGGTCGACATCCTCGTGCCGGCCGCGCTCGGCGGCCTGCTGACCGCCGGCACGGTGCCGCTGCTGCGGTGTGCCGCCATCGCCGGCCCGGCCAACAATCAACTCGACGAAACGGCCACCGCCCGTCTCCTCGCGGCACGGGGCATCCTTTGGGCGCCGGACGTAGTCGTCAGCTCCGGCGGAGTCATCCACGCCACCGGTGTCGAGCTGCGCCAGGAGTCCGAGGAACGGCTGACCGAGCGCATCCAGGGCATTGCAGCTACGCTCCGACAGGTTTTCCACACGGCCCGGACCCACCGGACCACGCCCGCGATCGCGGCCAGGCAACTCGCCGAGCAACGGGTTCGCCACGGACGCTCGTCCCCGACTCGCAGCGCAGCGCTGCCCCTGACCTCGCGGGCTGCCGGGCCGATGGAGTCCGAGCCGCCGACATCCCACGCGACAACAAAAAGGGGGTGCTGACAACATGGCGAACCACTGGGGCGGAGTGACCATCGACTGCATCGACGTGGAACGGGTGGCGGCCTTCTGGAGCGTCCTTCTTGACCGCCAGAGGGGGCCGTCCCAGCCTGGCTGGGTGTACCTCGGCCAGCGCGGCGACCCACAGCCGCGCCTCGTCTTCCAGCCTGTCAAGGAGCCGAAACATGGCAAGGCGCGCCTGCACCTCGACGTCGTGGTCGACGACATCGCCCAGGTCGTCGCCCTCGGCGGCCGGTTCACCGGCGAACGCCACGACTACGACGAGGGCGTGGTCGTCGTGATGGCCGATCCTGAAGAACACGAATTCTGCCTGGCCCAGTACTACTGACCCGCGCCACGCCCCCGTGCTCTCGGCAGCGACACAGACCGGCAACGGAGCTTCAGCGGGAACGCGTGGGCCACCGCCGGCGGCGCGACGCCAACCTCATTGAACGCCGCACCTCGTGCAGTGAATCATCACCGTGCGCGACGCTCGTCGCGCACGGTGGCCGGCCTCGTCGAGTCGAGGAAGAGGCGCAGGTCGTCCTCAAAGAGGTGGACGCGGGCGCGGCAGGCTCCGCCGGCGCGCCAGGCGGCGAGCGCGGCGTCCCATTCGGCCCGAGGGCGGGCATGGCCGGGCAGTTCGGGCGCTTCCAGCCGCCAGCGTGCCGGGCCAGCACGATGCGGCCGTACCGCAGACGTGGAAGGAACGGCATCGCTGCTGCGGCGCCCCACTCGAAGGCGGTGACCTGTGCGCACTGGGCGCGGGACAGTTCGGTGAGGAACCGCACCAGTGGCGGGGTGTGGGTGCGCAGGTTCAGCGCGTGCATCCCGACGGCCTCCACGCGGTGGCCGTGCTCGGGGACGGCGAGGTGCATGCGGCGGCCGTCGCATCCCACGGCCAAGTCCTCCGGGGTGAGGACGGTGTCCTGCGGGACGCGGTGCTCCTGAAGGCTGATCACGGTGGGTGGCACCTGTGGGGTGAGGGTGACGTGGGGGCGCTCTCGGGGGGCAGGGGTGGGAAAGGGAGCTGCGCGGGCATCGTGTTGCCGTCTGCGGCCGGGAGGTCGGCAAGCTCGGCGGCCAGGGCCTCCCGGTCGGCGGGGGACAGCACGCTGAGGAATCGGCCTGTGGAGACGCCGGCGCCACGGGACACGCTCACGGTCTCCAGCCGGAACCGTCCGCGCGGGCGCCGCGGGTGGACCCGCAGTTGTCGTCCGTCAGGTTGACCAGGCCCGCCGGGTCGGCGATCTCGACGAGGGAGACGTCCAGGTCGAAGCTGTCCAACGCCCCCGCGGCCTGCGGGCGTACTTGGGTGCGGCTGGGAACTGTGGTGCTGCGCGTCGTCCTTCAACTCCCTGCAATCGTTGTGGTGTTATGGGGCTGGATCGCCCACCGGGTGCCGCCATGGGAGCGTTGCCGGATGGCTGCTCCCGGGGACGGCTCCCGGCCGCCCGGCAGGAGGGGACGTGCTCCGTGGAGAAAGTCGCCGGCTTGTTCGGGCGGTGGCCGTGTGCGGGCCGGGTTCGTGACTGCGGTGTGGGCGCGCCACGCCGCTGTGGCTGCGTTGGGAACGTCGGGGGTGTCTGTTGGTGTGCTGGGCCATTGCACGGCCCAGCTCAGGACCTGGACCAGATGCTCGGCCGTTAGCCCGGTGCGAGGATGCGGCTTTAGAAGCAGGGTGGCCGGGCCGCGCGCGCTGCGTTCTGCGGCCCACCGGTGGTCGAGATCGGTGAAGTCGTCGTCGATCCAGATGGCGGGTGCGTCTGCGAGCCAGGTGTCTACGTGGTCGCGTTTCCAGAGGTAGCCGTTGGGGTGGCTGGTGGTGATCTGGGGACGTGGGAGGTTGATGTAGGGGAGGGGTGGTAGACCGAGAAGCGGGCCGATGAGTGTGGTGGCGTCCTGGCGCCAGCTGCACGGTGGAGGCTACGCAACTCTATGCGCAGGTTCTCCGGCTCCAACAGCGTCGGCTAGGGCATGAGCATCCGGTGACGCTCGCCATGCGCCGACTTGTGGCGGAGATGACGGGCACGTAACGTTCACGACGGACGCTGAGCATGAGCTCACCCGCACTTTCGCGGCGGCGTCGAGACCACGTTGGCCGCATGCCTCTGAGGAGAATGGCCAACTATCCGTGAGTACCAGCCGCTCGCCGGCAGACTTCCCGTCGTCTGTGGCCGTATACCGCTGCGCGTGCCGGACGAGGGGGTGCTGCTGGTGACGACGTAGTGGCGTATGAACGTCACGTTGCGGCAAGTGGCGCCGCGGTTCGGGATTTCGAATGCTGGGGCGGACCGCATCCTCGATCACGTCACACCGCCGTCGGCCCGGTTTGCGTATTCCGCGAACCAAGAGAGCATCTGGACGTCCGTCACGGCGCCCTGGCCCACCACATCGCTCACACGTGCGCCCTGCAGGAGCCGTTTGACGGGGACTTCGAGCTTTTTCCCGGTCTGTGTGCGGGGCAGGGCGGGCACTCGTACGACCACGTCTGGCACATGGCGTGGGGACAGCCGCTGCCTGATGGCCGCCGTGATCCGCTCCCGCAGAGGGCCGTCGAGCTCACCGCCGCAGTTCGTGTCGTCCTCTGTCACGACGAACAGTGGCATGAAGTAGCCCCCGTCGGGCTGTTCCACTCCCACGACAAGACTGTCCGTGATGCCGGGCAGCTGTTCCACCACCGTGTAGATGTCGGCCGAACCCATGCGCACGCCGCTGCGGTTGAGCGTGGAGTCGGAACGTCCGGACACGACGACCGAGTGGTCTTCCCCCACCGTCACCCAGTCGCCGTGCCGCCACACTCCCGGATAGGTGTCGAAGTAGCTCGCCCGGTAGCGCACCTCACCGGGGTCCTGGACGAAGCGCAGCGGCATGGACGGCATCGGGGCGGTCACCACGAGCTCGCCCTGCTCGCCGGTCACGGGCCGGCCCGACTCGTCCCAAGCGGCCAGTGCCACGCCGAGCGCCGGGCCCTGGATGCGGCCGGCGCGGACGGGAAGGAGCGGTGAGCCACCCGCGAGGACGGAGCAGATGTCGGTGCCGCCGCAGATCGACTGGAGCCATATCCCGGGGGTGAGCCGTTCGCTGACCCACCGCCAGGTGCTGGTCGCCATGGCCGAGCCTGTCTGGAGGACCGAGCGCACGGCGCTGAGGTCGCACTTGGCTGCCGGGTGCAGGCCGGACTTCTCCACGGCCGCGAGGTAGGCGGCGCCCACCCCGACCATGGTCGCGCCGGTCCGTTCGGCGACGCGCCAGGCGCCGGCGGCGTCGGGGCGCGTGGGACTGCCGTCGTACAGGACGATCGTGCTGCCGTGCAGGAGGCCGCCGACGAGGAAGTTCCACACCATCCAGCTCGTGGAGGTGACGAACAGGAATCGGTCGTCGGGACGCAGGTCGGCGCCGAGTCCCAGTGCCTTCAGCAGTTCGACGACGATGCCGCCGTGCCCGTGCACGATCCCCTTGGGGATACCGGTGGTTCCGGAGGACCAGAGGATCCACAGCGGGTGGTCGAAGGGCATGTCCTCGAAGACCGGCGCTCCGTCGGTGGCCGGCAGCGCGGACCAGGCGTGGACCGTGACGCCGGGCCGTACGGGCCATGCGTCTGTCTGCGGCGGGAGGATGTTGTCGACGGCCAGGAGGTGGCTGACCGTGGGCAGGCCGTCCAGGAGTTCGGTGACCGTGGAGCGTCTGTCGTGGTCCTTGCCTGCGTAGTGGTAGCCGTCCGCCGCGACGAGGACCTTCGGCTGGGCCTGCCGCAGCCGCGCGAGTACGCTCGGGGTGCCGAAGTCGGGTGAGCAGACGGTCCACACGGCCCCGACCGCGGCGGTGGCGAGAAGGGCCACCACCGCCTGCGGGAGGTTCGTGAGGTACCCGGCGACGCAATCGCCGGGCCGTACGTCCATCCGGCGCAGCGCGTCGGACACGGCCGCCACCTCGCGGCGCAGCCGGTCCCAGGACATCTCGGCCGGTTCGCCGCCCTCGGTCACGCTCACCAGGGCCGGACGCTCGTCGTTGGCCTGGGCGAGGCACCGTTCGGCGAAGTTCAGGCGTGCGCCGGTGAACCAGCGGGCTCCGGGCATGGTGGCGTCGGCCAGCACCTCCTCGAATCCGGTGACCGCGTCCAGCCCGTAGTACTCCCACACCGCCGACCAGAAAGCGGGCAGATCGGTGGAGCTCCATCGCCACAGCTCGGCGTAGTCGGTGAAGCTCAGGCCGCGTGTCTCGTACAGCCATGCCATGAACAGCGCGACGTTGGAGTCCTCGGTCTCGCGAGGCCCTGGTGTCCACAGCAGATCGGGGTCGGGTGTCATCCGCGTTCTCCGGCGGGTGTCGCGCCCAGGGGAAGGGAGACGGCGTTCGACTCCAACTGGCCGATCAGTTCCTCGGCCAGGAGCCACTCGCCGTGGCCCGAGGCGGGGTTGAGATGGCCGACCGCGCCGAGCTCCACGAGATGGCTGCCCCAGCCGCGGGCCAGTGCGGCGGCGCGGTCCGGTGTGCACAGCGGGTCGTTGGCGCTGGCCGCGACGATGCTCGGGAAGGGCAGCCGCCCGCGGGGCACGGGCGTCCAGCCGTGCCGGGCGAGTTCGGCGGGGGTGGGGTAGCCGTGCGGCAGCGGGGTCTCGAAGTCCGGCGGGGTGGCCAGGAGCGCGCCGCGAACCTGGGCTTTGCGGCGCGCCGCCCAGTGCACCGTGGTGATGACACCCGCGCTGTGGGCCACGAGCAGCACAGGCCCGTGCAGAGATGCGAGCGTCGCGGCCAGGTTGGCGACCTGGGCGTCCAGGGCGAGGCGCTCGCCCTCCAGCGGGGGAACGGTGCGCACGGTTCGGCCTGCTTCGGCGAGCCGTTCGGCCAGGCGTGTCTGCCAGTGATCGGCGACGTGGTCGCGCAGTCCGGGGACGATGACGACGGTGGATTGCGGGGTGGAACTCATGAACCTGTCTCCGACGGTTGCTTGGGCTGCGCCTTCTCGGCCGGAGCGTCGAGGCGGAGGAGGTCGCGGGCGTACCAGCGCCGGCCGATCAGGAAGGCCACGGTGGCGGCGATCGCGACGAGGGGAACGACGCGCAGGGCGCCCAGCAGGCCGATACGGTCGGCGAGCGCGCCCGTGACGGCGGGGCCCGGGGCGAGGCCCAGCAGGCTGTTGGCCAGGGTGAGGGTGGCGAACGCGGTCGCGGCGACGGCGGCGGGCGTCAGATTCGCCACCATGGCCGCCGCGGGTCCGGCGGAGCCGGCCGACAGCAGGCAGCCCAGGCTCAGGGCCAGCAACTGACCTGGTCCGGTGGGGAGTTGGAAGGCAGTGCTCAGCAGGAGCAGCGAGCCGAGGCTGCAGCCGACGGCGACGGCCCACTTGCGGCTGGGAGCCGTGGAGCTGACGCGGTCCGAGACGAGACCGCCGAGGATCATCCCCAGGCCGATGACCAGCGCGAAGCCGCCCGCGGTCGCGCCCGCCTTGGCCGACGCCATGCCGTAGTAGCGGTCGAAGAAGCTCGGCAGCCAGGCCAGGAGCGTGGCGGCGACGAAGAGTTGGAGTCCGCTGCCGACGTAGGCGCTGATCACGGAGACGGAAGAGAACAGCCGGGGCAGCAGGCCGCGCAGCTGTGCGGGGTCCTTGCCGCTGTCCTCGTCGTCGACGGGCCGCTCGCGGGGAGCCAGCTTGCTTTCCTTGACGACGAAGCCGTACACGGCGGCGAGCACCAGGCCGAAGATGCCCATCACGGCGAACGCCCAGCGCCAGCCGGCCGCCTGGGCCACGGCGCCTCCGATGGCCACGCCGAGCACGGAGCCGAAGGCGCCACCGGCGATGAACGCGCCGGACAGCGTGGCGCGCAGGGTGACGGGGAAGATGCTGAGCACGACGGCGATCCCCACGCTGCCGTACGCTGCCTCGCCGATGCCGACGAAGAGACGGCCTATGAACATCTCGCCGTAGTTCGCCGACACGGCGCAGCCCAAGGTGGCCACGCTCCACAGGGTGGCGGCGAGCAGCAGGCTGCGGACCCTGCCCCACCGGTCGGCCATGAGGGACATGGGGAAGGTGAGTACGCCGACGGCCAGGGCCACGACGCCGCTGAGCGATCCCAGGGCGGCGTCGGACAGCAGCCATTCGGCTTTGAGCATGGGGAAGACGGCGTTGAGGACCTGACGGGACATGTAGTCCGAGAGCAGCAGGCCGAAGCTGAGGGCGAAGACCGTCCAGGCATAGCGTCTGGGGACGGGCCAGGCCGACGCGTTCGGGGGCGTGGGCTGCGCAGTGGTGTGAAACTCCATTGTCATCACCTCGACTGCTGGGGAAAGGGGCAGGTCAGAAGGGTCTGTCGCCGACGATTCCGGCGCGCTCCATCTTGCGGACGGCGGGCCAGTAGTCCTGGACGGCGTAGTGCTGGGTGGAGCGGTTGTCCCAGATGGCCACGCTGTTGGGGGTCCACCGCCAGCGCACTTGGTACTCGGGGATCGCGGCCTGGCTGATCAGGTAGGTCAGCAGGTGGCTCGCGCCCGGCGCGTAGTCCTGGCCGAAGCGGACGTTCTCGGGGGTGTGGTAGTTGACGAAGTGCGTGGCGAAGGCGTTGACGAAGAGGATCTTCTCGTCCGTCTCGGGGTGGGTGCGCACAACGGGGTGCTCAGCGTCGGGGAACCGTTCCTTCAGCGCGTGGCGCTGCTCCTTCGGCATCACGGCGCCGAAGGTGGCCTCGATGCTGTGCCGGGCGCGCAGGCCCTCGATACGGGCCTTGACGTGGTCGGGGAGCCGCCGGTAGGCCTCCGCCATGTTGACCCAGATCGTGTCGCCGCCGACCGGAGGTGATTCGACGCAGCGCAGTACGGCGCCCATCGAGGGGTTGACCCGCCAGGTGCCGTCCGTGTGCAGGGCGTTCTCGTAGTGCTCCGGGGGACTGTCGAGATCCTTGTAGATCCGGACGAGTCCGGGGTGGTCGGGGTCGCTGCCGGCGACGGGGTGGTCCTCCAGGGGACCGAAGCGCGAGGCGAAGGCGACATGGTCGGCTCGCGAGAGATCCTGGTCCCGCAGGAAGAGGACCTTGTACCGCAGCAGCAGCCCCTTGATCTCGGCGAACAGGTCGTCGTCGCGGGCCGCGTCGGCGAGGCTCACCCCGCGCAGTTCGGCTCCGATGGTGCAGGTCAGCGGTTCCACGTCGATCGAGGTGCGCCGCGAGCCGGTCGGCGGGGCGGAGGAGAGGATGTCGGTCATGCGTGCTCACTCCAGACGATGGGGGAGGAGGGTGCGGTGCTCACAGGGATCCCTGGGCCTGCCCGAAGGCAAGTGGCTCACAGGGTGAAGACGGAGGACCCGGTGGTGCGTCCGGCTTCCAGGTCGCGGTGGGCCTGGACGGCGTCGTCGAGCCCGTAGCGCTGGTTGATCTCGATGGCGATGTGCCCCGAGGAGACGTGCGCGAACAGCTCTCCCGCCAGAACGTCGCGTTCGGCAGGGTCGGCGATGTAGTCGGCGAGAGCGGGCCGGGTGACGAACAGCGAGCCGTGGACGGCGAGTTGCATGGCGTCGATGGGCGGCACGGGGCCGGAAGCGGTGCCGAAGCAGACCAGCAGTCCACGGCGGGACAGCGAGGCCAGCGAGCCGGCGAAGGTGTCCTTGCCGATGCTGTCGAGCACCAACGGCACACCCGCGCCGTCGGTCAGTTCCCGCACCCGCTCGGCCACGTTCTCGTGCCGGTAGCGGATGACGTGCTCGCATCCGTGTGCGCGGGCGAGCTCCGCCTTCTCCTCGCTGGAGACCGTTCCGATCACACGGATACCGAGCAGTGCGGCCCACTGGGCCACGATCAGGCCCACGCCGCCGGCGGCGGCGTGCAGCAGGATCGTGTCTCCCTCGCGCAGCGGATGGATCCTGCGCAGGAGGTAGGCCGCCGTCAGGCCGCGCATGGTCATCGCGGCCGCCGTCTCGCACCTGATCTCCTGGGGCAACGGGATCAGGTGCGAGGGGTCCATGACCCGTTCGGTGCTGTACGCGCCGAGCGGGCTGCCGGTGTACGTCACCCGGTCCCCCGCGGCGACGTGCGTGACGCCTTCGCCGACGGCCTCCACCACGCCGGCGGCCTCGACGCCGAGTCCGTCGGGCAGCCGGACCGGGTAGAGCCCCGTACGGAAGTAGGTGTCGGCGAAGTTGAGGCCGACGGCCTCGTGCCGGATCCGCACCTGGCCCGGCCCGGGGTCGCCGACGGACACCTCCTCCCAGGTGAGGACGTCAGGGCCACCGGTTTCGTAGAAGCGGACGGCATGTGCCACGAGGAACTCCGAGGGGTCGCGGGGTGGGGGAGGGGGGTCAGGCCTGGGCGTCGCGGAGCATGAAGCCGCGCTGCCCGGGACGGCGGTTGGGCACCATGCCGAGGCGGGCGAGGGTCTCGTCGGCGTCGCTGTAGTACTCGCCGAGGCGGTAGATGCGCTTGGCGTCGGCTCCGGTGGCGATGTCCCGTCCGAGTGCCTCGGAGATCTGCACCATCTGCTCGACCTGGGCCACCGACGACATCCGCTCGCCCTTGGCCCGCCAGAGGTTGTCCTCGTTGCCGACGCGCACATGCTGGCCGAGGGCGATGGCGACGGCGTTCATCGGAGCCACGGCGCGCATGGAGCTCTCGATGGTCAGCACGGCCCCGTCCGGCACCCGGCGGATGAACTCGACCAGGTCGGCGGGGTGCCGGCCGGCGAAACCACCGCCGATGGCCACGTAGTTGAGGATGAGCGGGCCGGTGTAGACGCCGGAGCGGATCAGCCGCTCGACGGTCTCCAGCTGGGCCAGGTGGGCGAGCTGGAAGTGCGGCTGGATGCCGTTCGCGTGCAGGCGCTGGAGGTGCTCCAGGTAGAACTCGGGGCCGGCCTCGACGACCATGTCGCGGTAGGCCCGGTAGTAGTCGGGCTTCGCGATGGAGGTGCCCTCCAGGTCATCGTCGTTCATGATCTCGACGATGTTCATCTGGCTGGTGTTGATGGCGATGGTCACCTGGTCCGGTGCCGGCGTGAGGTCGGCCAGCAGGTGGCGGGTGTCGTAGGCGAGCCACTTGGCGTCGCCGCCCTCGCCCTCGGGGGCGAAGGAGATGGAACCGCCGATCTGGAGCACCATGTCCGGCACGGCCTCGCGCAGCCGCCCGAGCAGCTCGTTGAACATGGACATCCGCTTGGAGCCCTTGCCGTCCAGCTCCCGCACGTGGATGTGGAGCACCGTCGCGCCGGCGTTGTAGCAGTCGACGGCCGCCTGCACGTGCTCGTCCATGGTCAGGGGCAGGTCGTCCGCGTCCCCGGGCAGCCACTCGGGGCCGTACGGCGCAGCCTGGATCACCAGCTTCTCCTGGTTCTCCGGGAAGAGGGAGTCGTCGTGGAAGTGCACGGGTGCTTCTCCTTGGCATCGGGAGACGGCTTCACAGAACGGGCAGCGGACGGCCGACACGTCCTGTGGCGGTGGCGGCCGCGCTGTTCGGGTTGAAGGGCCCGGAAAGGGCCGGGGGCCGGTTTCCGGAGGGAGGTCCCTCAGGGAGTTGAGAAGGGTTCCCTCCGGAAGGCCGACCGCCTGCGCGGTGGTGCCAAGGTAGGGCCGACGGCAGGCCCCTGCTTTGCCTGTGGTGACAGCTGACTTGTCCATCGGGGACGCACCCGGTGACGGTGCGGTGCCGTCCATCGGCCCGCTGCCGGAGGTCTCGGTGCGGCGTCCCCTCGCTCTGAGGGGCACCACCGCAGGCGGCGCGGTGCCGTCCGGCGGCCCGGGTCCTGCCGCTCAGCCTGCGTCCGGCCCCGTCTGACCGGTGCGCGTCTTGCGCCACTGCCGGGGACTGGTGCCGAACTGCTGGTGGAACCAGCGGGAGAACGCGCTGAGCGAGGAGAATCCCAGCTGGGTGGCGACCTCGGTGAGGGAACGGCTGGGGTTGGCGACGAACTGTTCGGCGAGCGCTCTGCGGATCGTGTTGAGCAGCGACGAGAACGTCTGGCCGGACCGGGCCAGATGGCGGTGCACGGTGCGCCGGTCGACGTCGAGGCTGCGCGCGATCTGTTCGATCGAGCAGCGCCCGGTCGGCAGCAGCGCCTCGATCAGGTCGCGCACGCGGTCGGCCTCGGTGGCCTCCCTGGGGGCGGCGACGGGCTCGAAGTACTGCCGGGTGTAGCTGCGCAGCTGCGCGTCGGCCATGGCGTTGGGGGCGTCCAGGTCCTCGGTGTAGAGGACGATGCCGTTGAAGTCGCAGTCGAACTCCACCACCGGCCCGAACAGACGCCGGTGTGCCGCGCTGTCACGCAGCGCCCGGTGGGTGAAACACACCGACGCCGGTCGCCACAGCGGGCCGAGGAATCCGCACAGCACTCGGTGGAAGGCGCCCACGGCCAGCTCCGTCGCCTGCCGGGCCGGCCGCGGCTCGCCGAGCTCGATGTCGATCTTGAGCGTGGCCACCCCGTGGCCTTCCGACAGCCGGGCGTGCAGGACCTCGTTGTAAGTGTGCTGATGGCGGATCAGCAGGGCCAACGCGCTGCGCACGTCCGGCTCCTCCCGCACCAGCAGGCTGATCGGCCCCAGGTTGGAAAAGCGCCGCCGCTCCGCCAGGAGCAGGCCGAAGTCCTCACGCCCCGAGCGCGCGGCCGACAGCTCCAGCAGGCCCACCACGGCTGTGCCGGAGATCCAGCGGTCCTGGACGGCGAGATCCGCGGTGTCCAGGCCCACGCTCGTCATCAGCGCCCGGGGATCCAGGCCGAGTGAACGGCTCAGCTCGACGTAGCCGTTCAGTGCTGCTGTGCGGGCGAGAGGCCTCATGAACACGCTCCAGGGAACGGCGGGGTCCCCAGAAGTTAAGTTTCCCGTCCCTGTACGTCAAGCATGAGGCGCGCGCCTTTCCTAGCATCCCCGTTCTGTGCGGCCACGCGGCCACGCGGCGGTGGTCCGGCGGCCGACCGCCCGTCCGCCGCGGGCCGTCTCCGAGCTGCCCGGCTCTTCCCACCTCGCGGAGGCGACCATGGCCGAAACCCCGGATGCGACGACCGTGCCGATCACACCGTTCACCGGTCCCGCCCTGTGGCGCGGGCCCGCTGTGGCGGGCCGCGACGACTGGGTCCTGACCCTGTCCGCCGGCCATCAGGAGGAGCTGCGTACGGCGGTGCGCACGGTGCGACGGCGCGCCGCGCCCCTGCTGCGGATGACGGTCGCCGACTTCCCGCTGCCCACCCTCTCCGCCGTACTTGAACGCGCCGGGGCGGCACTGACCCGGGGCCGGGGCTTCGTCCTCCTCAGGGGCGTCCCACCGAACCTGCTCGGCGAGGCGGAGGCGGGCATCGTGCTGCACGGGCTCGGCCAGTACCTCGGCCGGCCCGTCTCGCAGACGTCCGACGGCCGCACCCTGTGCCACGTCCGGGACGCCGGCGCCGCGCCCGGCGGCAGCGCGCCGCCCGCCTACCGGACCCGGGCGGCGATGCCGTTCCACACCGCCGAGTCCGATCTGCTGGGCCTGCTGTGCCTGCGCCCCGCACGTGCGGGCGGGCACACGCTGCTGGCCAGTGCCGCGGCCGTGCACAACGCCGTGCTCGCTGCCCGGCCCGACCTGGCCCGGCACCTGTACCGCACGCACCCTTTCGACCGACAGCCAGAGCAGGAATCCGGCGAGGACACCTCCCTGCTCTGCCCGCTGGTCACCCGGCACGGGGACCGACCCAGCATGCGCTACGACCGCGACCGCCTGGCCGACGGGTTCCGTGACAGTGAGCCGGACAGGGTCGGGGACGTCGACAGCGAGCTCTACACCCTCATCGACACCACGGCCGCCTCCCCCGCCCTACGGCTCGAACTGCACCTGGGCCCCGGAGACCTCCTGCTCCTGGACAACCACGTGGTCCTGCACGGCCGTTCGGCCTACGACGACTTCGACGCCCCGCAGGCCAAACGCCATCTGCTGCGCCTGTGGCTGGCCCGCCCCGACGACACCACCCCGGACGAACAGGCAGCCGGAGCAGCCGAGCGCCCCGCGACCCGCACCGGAGTCGCCCCGCGCGACGTCATCCGCCCCCGGGGTCCAGGCATGGCGAGCCCCGGCCGCGGCTGTCCGCCGCCGCGCGCCCATCGAGACGAAATGAGGACCCATCCGTCATGACGAACGCCAGCTACCCGTCCAGGTCACGAACCACCCGGCCGCGCCCCGCCGCCGAAAGGCATGGTGTCGCGATCACCGCCCGACTCACCGGGTGCGCCGTCCGGCTGCCGGGGCTCACCCTCGCCGTCACCATCGCCCTCGTCGCGACCGCGGCCGGGCGCCTGGCACCCGTCGTCGGCGGGCCCGTGAGCGCGGTCGTCCTCGGGATCCTGGTGGCGGTGGCGGTGCGGCCCGGGCAACGGCTGCGGCCCGGCATCACCTTCGCCGGACGCGGGGTGCTCCAGGCTGCCGTCGTGGTGCTGGGCGCGCAGCTCTCCCTGGGCCAGGTGCTGCGGGTCGGCGTCGGCTCACTGCCGGTGATGCTGGGGACCCTCGCGGCGTGTCTCACGGCCGCCTACTGGATCGGGCGCCGTCTCGATGTCGTACGTGATCTGCGCACCCTGATAGGGGTGGGCACCGGAATCTGCGGCGCCTCCGCGATCGCCGCGGTCACGCCGGTCGTCGGCGCAGCCGAGGCGCAGGTGGCCTACGCCATCTCCACGATCTTCGTATTCAACATCGCGGCCGTGCTGACCTTCCCCGCTGTCGGCCATCTGCTGGGCATGAGCCAGGACGCCTTCGGCCTGTTCGCCGGCACCGCGATCAACGACATGTCCTCGGTGGTGGCCGCGGCCGCCACCTACGGCGACCCCGCAGCCGACGAGGCGGTGGTGGTCAAACTGGCCCGCACACTGATGATCATCCCGATCTGCCTCGGCCTCGCCGCACTCGCCCGCCGCCGCGCGCGGAAAGCGGAGGCACCGGCGGGCGCGACCGGCACGGCGAACGACGCCCACGCGGCAGGCCCCGGCCGCGGTGACGCCGGCCTGCTGCGCGTCGGTCGGCTGGTGCCGTGGTTCCTTGTCGGCTTCCTCGCTCTGGCGGCCGTGAACACCGCCGGCCTCATCCCCTCCGCCGCCCACGCACCGCTCAGCACACTCGCCGTCTTCCTGATCACCGTGGCCCTGTCCGCGATCGGTCTCTCCACCCAGCCCGCCGCACTGCGCCGCACCGGCCCCGCGCCCCTGATCCTCGGAGGCTGCCTCTGGCTGGTGGTGACCGCCACCAGCCTGGCCTTCCACTTCCTCGACCTGGCCCGGTGAGGGTCACGGCGACAACCTCTTCCTGCGCATCGGCCACCGTTTTGCGGTGACCGGAGACGGAACGGTACGTCAGTACTCGCTGTGCGGTGACCCGGGGGACTCGACGGCACACCACATCGCCGTCCTGACAGGAGGCCGAGGCCCGCGGTGCCGCGCTGAGCCGGCAGGAGGCTAATGCCGAGGCGCTGCCGTTCGAGGACGGCGCTTTCGACACGGTGATGTCCTGTGTCGGGGTGATGTTCGCCCCCCACCACCAGGCTGCCGCTGATGAGCTGGTGCGGGTCTGCCGGCCCGGGGCAGGATCGGGTTGCTCAACTGGACCCCTGAGGGGTTCATCGGTCAGATGTTCGCGACGATGAAGCCGTTTGCTCCGCCTCCTCCCGAGCGCAGCCGCCGCTGTGGGGGCAGGAGACGCATGTGCGTGCGCTGCGCGGCGACCGCGTCACCGATGTCGAGGGGCGCCGCCGGACGATCCGGTGAGAGATGTTCGGGGAGCCGGAGGAGTGACGCGGCTTCTTCGAGCCCGCCTGCGGCCCGACCGTCGCGGTCTACCGGAACCCGGCCGACGACCCCGAGCGGCCGCCCGCCCTGGATGCCGCCCTCACCGGCCTGGCGGGCGGTGCGCTGCGGGAGGGGATCATGGAATGGGAGTACCTGCTGCTTACGCCCGCAGGGGTGGTGCGGACGCCGGGTGACGCGGCGGGCACGGTGCTCCGCCGGCGGTGGCGGATCCGCGGCCGGGTCGGGAAGTTCGAGGTCCGGGCCCGTCGACTGCACACGACGGGCCTGTGCATTCGTTGCCTCATCGGCGCTGCTGTGCAGCCACGTGCTGATGAGCAGCTGCGCGTAGGTGGCCGGGTCGGCGGCCACTGCCGTGGTGCGTAGGGCGGCGGTGGGCTGGTCGGTGGTGGCCGCCACGGCGGTGGACGGGGTGGTGGTGGCGATGACTGGGGCGGTGGGGTCGGCCGGGGTGACGGTCCACGCGGCAAGGCGGGTGTGGGGTGTGCAGCGTCGCATCGCCTCCAGCCGTTCGCGACTGCCTGTTGTTGTGACGTTGCGTCATCCGCGTGCAGGGGGCAACTCCGGTGCGGTGGGGTGTTAGCGGGCAGCACGTGGATAGCTTCGGCAGCGCTGAGATCTTGAGGCCGCTGCCGCTGCCGCTGCGGCTGCGGCGAGGAAACGGGGTGCGGGGCGTGTGTTTGGCCGGTGGCCCGGGCGGCGGGGGAGTTACGTGCGGTGTCGAGCTGCTGGTGTCGCGGAGGGCTGCGGGGTGGGCTGGGTCGCCCTGCTGGCGCAGACCAGCGGGACAGCCAGCGGTTCCGGCCCGTGCAATGGAGTGGGGCCGGTGACCGAGGGCGCCTCACCTGGGTGAGGCCGGTGACATCGGCATCTGGAAGGACGGCGCATGTCTACCAGCAGTACGCAGGACATCTCCCGTGCGGCGGGCAACCTGTTCGGCTCGGGGGCGGATCGGGTCTTCGACGACGTGGCGCAGCGGCGTCTGCACTATCACCTTCTGCGGCTGACGCTTGTGGGTCTCACCCGGGAGGACGTCGATGAGCTGCGCGGGCTCGCGAGGCTCGTCTTCGACAGTGCCGATGTCTCCGGGCAGGCGGAGAGGATCAGGCAGCGTCCGGGATCCAGCGGCCTGGCGGTGGCGATCGCGGACATCGTGCAAAGTTCAACGGATGGTCTGCCCCGCGAGCAGGCCTTGCTCGGTGCGATCCTCGGCGCGTACACGATGACCGGTGGTTCGGCCGCGGCCGCTGGCCTTCCGGCGGACTTCCGCGACACCGCAGCGGTACTGGGGGCGGTCGGGGGCGCGATCGCGGCATCCACCAGCCCGCTCGTCTTCGAACGGATCGGCCAGGTGGGCCTGGCCGACTACCTCAGCGCGGTGCACTGACAGCGGGGCGGCGGTGCAGCTCGGCCAGGCGGGACAGCGCTCCTGGGCTGCTCCATTGCCGGGTCGGCCGGAGACCGCCTCACGGTTGCGGTCGCGGGCCTGCCTTGCAGTGCGGCGCACACGGTCGGCGCATCCTCCAGGCGCATCTTGGTGGCCTGGGAGCAGCCGGGAACGGCCCATACAGCGAACTCGGCGCTGACGATGCCCTTGCCCTCGAAGCTGCTCCTCAACCCCCAGGACCACGGCGGAGCTGTGGGAGGGCTGGGGCGGGTCAGACGAGGGGAGCGCGCTGACCTGGGCGCGTATGGAGGGCGGGTATCGGCTTGCGCTGGAGTCCTGAGATGCAATCGGGGGTGTCGGCCGAGGGCCGGTCAGGCGATGGCGATGCGGGGGTGGGCGGAGGGGGTGATCCAGTTCATGATCTGGTCCACGGTGGCGCGGGGGACGGAGACGCAGCCTGCGGTGGCGCCGTTGCCGTTGACGTGGAGGAAGATGCCTGCGCCGCGGCCGGGGGTGGCTGGCGAGCGGTTGAAGTTGATGACGAGGGCCTTGGCGTACTGGGTGGGGTAGTTGATGAGGTGTTCGCTGCCTCGGTCACCGGACTCTGTGAGCGGGAAGTCCGCGCCCGACTCGCCGTGCCTTTGGTTGTCGAACTTGGACTCCGGGTCCTGTACCCACCAGTCGTCGGCGGTGACGAACTTCAACGAACTCTCCATTGCCACAGAGGACGGGATCGAAGAGCTCACGGCAACCCATGAGCATCCTTCTGGTCACCCTCCGAGCGCGACTGGATCGAAGCCGGGTCACTCACCTCGGGCATGACCCTACTCACTGAGGTTTTCTCAGCGGTGATCACTTTCAGATTCCGTTGAGAACGTGCAGTGCAGGCGAGGCCGCGCCGATGCGGCTGGAACAGAGCGGGACGTGCGGGGCTGCGTCATTGTCAGTGAACCTCTTTCATCCCGGGCTGCCGGGTGAACCGTGCTGGTCAGGGGCGGTGACGTGGCGAAGCCCCTCGTCGTTGGTGTGGTGATCTCACTCAACACGCCGACGGCCGGGGGGGCTTCGTTGGTTCCGTATCCTTCCACGCCCGATGTCCCGCACGAGCTGGTCGAGCATGTCTCATGGCTCATCTATGCCCGAAGGTGTGAACAAGGCACCCGTTGGCGGAAGTTGAGCTGCTTCCGGCAAGCCCTGCTCGCGCTCGCCCAGCTCGGCGCCGGGTTCGGCATCTCCGAAGCGACAGCCTGGCGCTACGTGGACGAGACGGTCGACGTCCTGGCCGCCTGGGCACCCGGGTTGCGCGAGGCGCTGACCGGTCGCGGCGAGGACGACTTCGTGATCCTGGACGGCACCCTGATCCCCACCGACCGGGTCGCGGCGGACGAGCCGTACTGTTCAGTGGGCACGGAGCGCGGTGACGGTGTTGCCACCGGTCCGTTTCTCCGTGCCGCTCGCCGAACCCGGCGTGCGGCTCTCACCGCACCGGGCTCTCCACGGTCTCTGCCGTTCAAGCGAGCTTGAGTGTCCAGGGGTTGGGGATCGTGTTGCCCCGGTATCGGTAGCGGGTGACCGCGGTCGAGACCATGGGGAACAGTTCGATCCCGTCCGCCGAGAGCTTGTGCCACCGGCCGTTGCGGTCGGTGAAGCGTCGGCGGACGTCCTTCCACCTCCAGCGGTGCAGCACCATCCACCAGCTGGTCACCCGCCGCCATACGAACTGGTCCAGGGCTTTCAGCGTGGTCTTGCATACCGCGTGCTTGAAGTAGTTGACCCAGCCGCGCAGAATCGAGTTGATCCTCTTCAGCACGGTCCCCGGGTCCCGCTGCGACGTTCTGTTCGTCAGGGCGCGGATCTTGTCCTTCAGCTGCCGGATGGGTCTCCTGGCGATGAAGGTGTAGACGTACCACTTGTTCGAGCCTCGCTTGCGGCGCCACTGGATGTGGAACCCAAGGAAGTCGAACCCGTCCGACATGTGCACGATCTGGGTCTTGGCCGGTGACAGCCTCAGCCCGAGAGGGTGCAGTACGTCGGCGATGTCCTCGCGCAGACTTGCGACGTCATCACGGCTGCCGTCGACCAGGACGACGAAGTCATCCGCGTAGCGGACGATGCGCCAGTTCGCGCGGCCGTGGAGACGATGATGCGCCCGCCTGCCTCTGGTGGACATCCTCCCGCCCGGCTCCCACGGCTCCATCACGTGCTTGTCGAGCGCGGACAGGGCGATGTTCGCCAGTAGCGGGGAGAGGATGCCGCCCTGCGGGGTGCCGGTGAAGGTCTCCTCGCGGCCGCCGCCCTCAATGAGGACGCCGGCCTTGAGAAACGCCTTGACCAGCCGCAGCACGCGCGTGTCCTTGACCCTCGCGCGCACCCGGTCCATCAGGGCCGTGTGGTCGATGGAGTCGAAGCACGCCTCGATATCCGCGTCCAGCACCCAGCGGTAGCCGTGGGCGCCGTAGCGGTGGATCTCGGCGATCGCGTCGTGTGCGCGCCGCATGGGCCGGAAACCGTAGGAGACCGGCAGGAAGTCGGCCTCGAAGATTGGCTCCAGCACCAGCTTGAGGGCTGCCTGGACCACCCGGTCGGAGACGGTGGGGATGCCGAGCCTGCGCACCTTCCCGCTTCCGCCGGGCTTGGGGATCGTGCGTTCGCGCACCGGCAGCGGGCGGAACTCACCCGTCTTGAGTACGCGTTGCAGTTCCTCCAGGTAGCTCGGGAGACCGAGCTCCCGCTCGACGTTGACGACCGTGAGGCCATCGACGCCCGGGGTCCGGGCTCCCTTGTTGCCCGCGACCCGTTCGAACGCCACAAGCAGCGTCGCCGGGTCACAAACGATGTTGAACAGATCGTCGAACCTGCGGCCATGGTCAGCCGCCGCCCAACGGTGAAGCTTGGTTTGCATCCCCGATACCCGCTGGTGAGACCCCGACGGGGCCTCGGGAGCACCGCTGTTCAGCGGTGCGTCTTTCGGCATTGCAGCTTCCTTCTCTTCTCGAAACCGCTGCCGCCCTTCCCCATGTGCCGGGCTCTCCCCGACTCGGAGTACTACGGCGGCTCCGCCCCGTCCCGGCCTGATCGGCCGACGATGGACCCAGCCCTCTGCCCGAGCTGGATGCGCGGCAGGAGGGCGGAACCGGGACGGTTCCCGTGTTCGATCGTCGGAGCAGGAGCCCGGCTATGCCCCCGCGGCCTCGCCACGGCTACCCCGCAGCACTTCACCGTGGCCTTCCCGCGCGACACGAATAGACCACCCGGGAAGTTCCCCGCCAGCCGAGTATCCAGCAGGGACGCACGGCATCCAGCCCTGATCCACCAGGTTCGAGCTGGCGTGCCTTAAGGAGGCGTAGACGCCGGTTCCTCGCGTACTCCTCTCCGTCTCGCTTGCCGGACCCGCACCATCTGGCAGTACTGACACGTCCCGGTCTTTGTCGGGGCTGCTTCCCGCCCTCCCCGGCACCTCCCGGTTCAGACTGCCCCCAGCTTCAACCACCCTGGTGCGACAGGACGGTGGTGGTGGTCTTTTCACCTCCACTCGAACAACTAGCACCTCACGGCGCACACTCCCAGAAACACAAGAAGCACGGCATGAACGTCCAAGTCATCGCACGGCCGGACGGAACCCCGCTCTGGTTCTCGCGTGCGACACCAGGGCGCACCCACGACCTGACCGCAGCCAGAGCCCACGGCATCGTCCAGGCGTGCCTGACCCGGCAGATCCTCGTGCTCGCCGACCGGGCCTATCAGGGAGCCGGCGCCACCGTTCGCACCCCCTACTACCACCACCGCGAACAACCCGAGGCATACCAGCAGTTCAACCGTGATCACGCCCGGCTGAGGGCTCCTGGAGAACGTGCCTTCGCACAGCTGAAGTCCTGGCGACTGCTCCGGCGGGCCAGATGCTCGACCCGCCGCGTCGGCACCATCGTCCAGGCGGTCCACACCCTCCTGACCTGCACCTATTCAGGATGAAAGAGGCTCAGTCAGAGCTGACGGCCAATCACAAAACATCGAGGCTAGAGATCACCAACAGCATCCGGGACTACGGCCAGAGCCACATTGAAAGAGCGGCATCATCATCCGGGAAGTTGCCGCCACTCCCAAGTACATGGGCTTGTTTCCGCCGTTTTCGGTTTCGCCACTCCAAGCCCGGAGCTCCTTCACGCCCCATCGTCACCAGCCGTCAGCTCCTCACCTTGGCCCGGTTGCCCTCAATTGGCCGAATACGCCGCCACTCGCGGCCGAAAACTGCGCCCTTGGTCGGGTGAAATTCGCTTTCTCGGGCCGCGTACCTGTGGACACCGATAGCTTTCCAATTAGGGGCACTAAGTAGGAATTCGGACAGGTGTCGTCGGGGGAGGTGCTGTCGGATGGCGTTCGCCTCGGCGGAGCTGAAAGTGCTTGTGGTCGACGATGTCTGCCTCTACCGCGAGGGACTCGCGGGCATACTCGCGCGGCAACCCGGCATCGCGAAGGTACTGACCGCGCAGGACGTCCCCGCCGCGCTCACCGCCGTCAAGACGGAGACGCTTGACCTCATCCTGGTCAGTCTCGGGCTACTCACCGGCGGCGACCTGCTCGGCGCCGTACGGTCGGTGACACCTACGCCGCGCACCATCGTCGTCGGCGTCCCGGAATCGGACGCCGAGGTCATCTCCTGCGCCGAGGCCGGAGTACACGGATACCTGCTGCGCTCCGAGTCGATGGAGCATCTGCTGCGCCTCATGCGCGCGGTTGTCGTCGGCGAGACCCTATGCACGCCACGGATGACGGCCCTGTTGCTGCGCCGGGTGGCCACCCTGGCTTCCGAGGCACGCCCGGCTCCGAGGATGCCAGCCCTCACCGTCCGGGAGGACCAGGTTCTCGGGCTGCTGGAACTGGGCCTTTCGAACCAGGAGATCGCCGATCGCCTTGGCATCGAGGTCCGTACGGTCAAGAACCATGTGCACCACATCCTGGAGAAGGTTGGCGCCCGTCGGCGCGGCGAGGCCGTGGCCGAGTTCCGTCGACTCAGGAGGAGTTCCGGCCTGTGACACCCCGTCCCGGAGAGGAACCGGTCCGGTACCTCACCGGCGGAAGTCCTGGATCCTAAGGTCCTTTTCGGCCGGCCAGCCATCGTGGAGGGTGGCCGGGTGCCCGTTACCGTAGCTCTGGCCCGGCTCCCGGAACTGCTCGCCGACATGGTCCGCGAGGCATTCATCGACGACCCGTGGGTCAGTATCGAGACACTGCGGACCGCCGACGACAACTGCCTCGATGCCGCGATCGGGCGGGAGGCGCCCGACATGGTCATCGTCGGTGTCGACGCCGCCTCGGTCGCCGAGGACCGGATCGTGCCGTGCGACCTGCTGCTCGGGCATCCCGGTCTCACCGTCCTCGGCCTCTCCACGGACGGTCGGCTCGCATGGATGTGTGAACTGCGGCCGTCGGCCCGTCCCCTTCGGGAGGTCTCGCCGACGAGCCTGCGGGAGGCCGTGCACCTCGCGCTACGGGCGAGGCGGCGATGAGGAGCCGAGGCGCCACGCCGGTGCTGCGCATGGTCCCCGGGAAGATGCGTCTCCGGCCGCGCACTGGCACATACATGCCGCGTATATGGCAGCCGTCAGCCCGACGATCCCCGAAGGGCGCTTTCATGAGCGAATTTGTCGACCAGCAGATGCTACGGCTCAGTGATCCCGCGCAGCTCACCAGTCTGGTCGATCCGCCCGGCGACACCGAACACGGCCGTGTGCGCGCCCTGCTGAGTGCGGCCTACACCATGGAGTTCGCCACCATCCACGGCGTGTCGGACGTACAGGTGCATCAGACCGAGTTCCAGCGCCCCGTCTTCCCCCCGCGCCGCACCGCTGGCACCTGGTTTCAGAACGGGCCCCCCTTCACCCGCACCGATCTCGCCCTCGAACGGCACGATCCGACGGCCCCGGTCTGGGTCGATCTGGCCGCCGAACTCGGCCTGACCTTGCTGCTGGACATCGATGTGGGCGACGTACAGTCGATTCTCTCGCGTGAGATCACTGGATTCGCGACCCTGGACGACTTTCGCAGCCATTTCCGCTTCATCGACCTTGACGCCTTCATGGCCAAGCACGACATCACCACAGTCGAGGAACTCCGCGAGGCGTTTCAATACCTGATCACCGAAGTCCGGTTGCGTTTCCCAGGCCCCTTTGACCCGAACGACCCGGCGAACCTTCATCGCTACGATCTCAAACTGGCGATTCTCATCCGCGAGACGGTGGACGTGGCAGCCGCACTACGGGACGCCAAACTGGCCCAGACAGCGATCGAGCGCGCGATCGTCCCTCAGCCGCGGTCGGACGGAACGGAAGTACGGACACCGTACGCCCCGGTAGTGCTCTTTCCCGTCTCGGCCGTGCCCGGGCAACCGTTGACTCAGGCCGCCCTGGAGTCCTTCTTCGCCTCCGAAGGAGTACTGGCCCTTTTCGTTTAGCGCTCCCCATGCTGGGACGGAGGACATCATGCCCCCACGGCGACGAAAGCCGGACGAAGAGCCGCCCGAGGCGGCCACCGGCCCGCAGGACGCCGTCACCGATCCACCGGACACCGAGGGCCGAGCAACGCTGAGCCCGCTTCCGCCGCTGAGCCGTGAAGAACAGACCCGGCTGCGACAAAAGCTCCAGGCCAAATTCCACTGAGCCAACCGACGAAGGTGGGGAAGACCGCCTATGACTGTCCGCTATATCCGGGTGAATCCGGTTGTTGACCTGTTCGCGCCAGCGGTGCGCGCCTTCGGCAACATCGCCGTGGTGGGTCAGGTTCTGCCCGTCACAGCGCCGGCCGCGCCAACCGCCGCGGCGGCCACCGGCACAGGGCTGGGGATCGGCAAATATCGCTACGCAGTGACCATGGTGACCGACCAGGGAGAGTCCGAGGTCGGCGCCGAGGCCACGGTCGATACCACGGCCGGCAACCAGGTCGTCAAGCTTACCGCCATCCCGACCGGCGGGGCCGGCACGAACACTGTGGCGCGCCGGCTCTACCGCACGGTCGTCAACGGGGCTGCAGGCTCCGGTCGGCTGCTGGCGACGATCGAGGACAACTCCACCACGGTGTTCACCGATACGACGGCGGACGCGCGGCTGGGTGACGAGCCGCCCATCGCCCGAGCGAACACGCCGATTGCCTTCACCGATCCGGTCGAGGCCCGCCGCCGCGCCCCGGGGGACCTGGGCGAGGCCATCGCGCTCGCCTTCGCGCAGTCGCCGGGGCCGACGCTGGTCCACGGCGTGCGGACGGCCGCCGGACCGGACTGGGCGTCGGCCCTCAACGCGGTCGCGCCGCTAGACGCGCAACTCATCGTGCTCGCGAACACCGCTCTGGACGCCACCACCGGCGCGGCGACGGGTGGTGCGATCGTGCAGCTGGCCAACCACGTCAGCAGCGTCTCCAACACCGGTGGGGACGGCAAGGAGCGGATGGGCGTGGCCATGTTGGCCAAGGGAGCCACGGCGACCGGCGTCGTCACCGGGGCGCTGGCCAACGAGCGGATGGTCTACATCGCCCACAAGAGCGACCAGGACGCGGCGGCGGCCGTGGCCGGGGTGATCGCCGGTTACGAGCCGCATATCTCGATGCTGCTCAAACCGGTCAACATCACCAGCAAGGAGTTCACGCCCTCGGAGATCGCGGCCATCAACGGCACCGAGACCTTCGCCAGCGGACCGGCCGGAAACGGCGTGAATTGGCTGGTCAACCCGGAGCTGATTCCCGGGCAGGGGACCTATCTGGGCGAGGGCTACACCGGCAATCCCGGCGGCAAGAAATACATCGACATCGTACGCACCATCGACGACGTCTCGTTCCGTCTGAAGGCGCAGCTCATCAAGACGATCGGGAACCTGCGCATGAGCCGCTCCGGGCTGCGCGCGCTGGAGGCCCAGATGGAGGCGGTGCTCCAGCCCCTGATGCAGAGCGAGGTGATCGAGGACTTCGAGATCACCACGCCGCTCAAGGTGCTGCTCGACAAGGACCCGAACACATTGACCGAGGCCGAGCTCCGCCTGATCAACGATGCACAGGCCCAGCGCGTGATCGAGGTCCTGGTCTCCGTCGACTACGCCGGGGCGATCCATCGCCTGTCACTCACGCTCAAGTTCGTGTAGGAGGACCCGCGACCATGGCCGACTGGAACACGCGCCTCGAGGTAAAACTCGGCGATCGGACAATCACCCCGATCACGAACTTCACACCCACCTTCAACGTGCCGCACACCGTGGTGCACAGCCTGGAGCAGGACAACACCGGCTATGTCCGGCAGCCGTTCACCTTCACCTTCACGATGACGGTGCCGGCGATCGCGTCGACCGTGGCCGATCTCACTGAGCTGGCGGTCAACGGCGCCGAGTTCGCCATCACGGTGGCCGAGAAACGCGGCACCGACTGGGCGTTCAAGGCCATGAAGTTCGCCCGGTGTGTGGTCACCTCGGCGTCGCCCAGCAACGTGGTCATCGACGGAGTGCCGCAGGCGAACTTCACCTGCATGGCGCTGACCGTCGGTGTGGAGGACTGACCGTGGCCGGCCCCGGCGACACGTCCCTTCCGGCTGCCGGGCCGCCGTCCCCGGCCGGCGAGGGAGCGGCGGTGCACTACTACTTCCCGGTCGAGGTCGAGGTCGTCGGTGACGCGGACGAAGCGCTGGTGCAGCGGGTGGTGTCCGAGGTCTTCGCCCAGCTCGACCGTGAGCTGGCGAGCCGGCAGTGACCGGCAACCCGCCGGTGCTGGTCGGCGCCGTCCCGCTGTTCCACGTGCAGAGCATGACGATCAGCCAGGGCTACCGGATCGAGCGGATCATGGGAAGCCGCTGGTCGCAGGCGACCCAGCCGACCGTGAAGACGATCGCGATCGAGGCCGTCCTGATCGGGCCGGACCGGCTGCTCGTCAAGAAGGCCCTGGAGGCGATGGCGCTGACCAGCCGGGCGCTGGCCGCGGCCGCTGCGCCGCTGATGGCGGTCGCCGGCATTCCAGTGGTCTCCGGCCTGACGATCAGCCTGGACATGCAGATCACCGACCTGCGGATCACACAGAGCACGTCGAAGCGGGAGGCGCTGGACGTCTCGCTGAGCCTGCAGCACGTGCCCCGCTCCAACCTCTCGGCGCTCGTCGGCGAGGCGGCGGACATGGCGCTCGCGGCGGGCACGGCGGCCTCCCGGGCCACGCCGCCGCCGAGCCCGGCCCCGCGCAGCCCCGGCCCCCCGCTCTAGTTACTCGTATCCATCTGGAGTCCGGATGAGCGAACCATCATTCCTGCGGTTGCCGGTGAACCCCGACGAGGGTTTCCCGCAGTCGTTCCGGCTTTCGTTCGAAGGCCGCAGCTACGTTTTCGGCTTCCAGGTCACGATCGCCGAGGAGGCCCTCCCGGACGTACACGCCCCGGCCGGCCTCAACTCCCTGGTGAACCTGCCCGGTGACGGCGCCTTCCTGGTGGTGACCGTGGTCCGGGAGGGGACCGCCGGGGGCGTCACGCTGCTGCGTCGCAAGGTGATCCCCGACATGGTGTACCGCGCGGGCGAGCTCGCGCTGGTGTTCCGCACGATCCGGATCGCACTGGGCAACCTGAACGGCTTCGGCCGGTGGGGCTCCGAAGTGGTGGCGGGGGTGGCACTGGCATGAGCCTGGTGCTGTGGCATCGCGTTCACATCGAGCAGGCCTCCGGTGGTGGCAGCCTGACCCAGTCGATCGCCTCCTTCGCCGGGTTCGGCCTGCCGCTCACGGTGAGCAACGACGTGTACGCCGGCGGGATCGTCCTCGACGCGAAGGTGACCGTCGAGATGGGCGAGGGCGCGACCGCCGACACGTTCTGCGTCACCCTCTACGGCCTGCCCGCCGATGCCATCCGGCAGCTCCGGTCGGGCTACTCGTCGGATGGGCTCAAGGTGACGATCCGGCTCGGCTATTTCGACGACCTGGGCACCCGGCTCGGCTCGCGGCCGGTGATGACCGGGCGAGCCAAGGGGGTGACCACCAAGATCGGCATCGATGGGGTGACCGAGACGGTCATCGAGGGCCAAGAGGAGGCCGGTTACCTGCTGCGTGACAAGGAGGCCCGGTTGGACCGACCGGCCGCGTTGCCCCGGCTCAAGCTGGTCCGCGACCTGCTGCCGGAAGGAGTCGACCTGGCGCCCGGCTCGACGATCCCCGGGTCGGTCGGCGACATCAGCGTCTGCTCCGGCAACACCCTCACCGCGCTGCAGCAGCTCGCCGCCGACGCCGACGTGCCGATCATCGTGCGGGACGGCTCGGTCCTGCTCGGCAACGCGGTCGGGCGGGAGCTTGCGCCCATCCAGGTCGACCCGGACCGGAACCTGGTCGCCCGGGCAGACACCCAGACCGAGAGCCCGGACGCGTCGGCGAAGAGCGCGACGGCCGCCGTGCGCACCGGCCTCAATGTCACCGTTCTCGGGCACCCGGAGCTGCGGGCCGGACAGACCGTCACGGTTACCGGCCTTGACGACGTGCCGGCCGGCCCGTTGCGGATCGGCCAGGTCACCCACACGTACGGCATGGCCACCGGCTACATCTGCAAGCTGACGCTCACCGCGGTCGCACCGGGCAAGCGGGCCCGGGTCATCGGCGGCGTGCGCGGCGTGGTGGACCGAGTCCAGGATGTGGTCGACCGCGGCCGATCCGACCACCCGGCGATCGACGTGGGCGAGGTGACCGCGTACCGCTCGGGCAAGGACAGTAAGCACGTCACGGACCTCAACTACGGCCAGCGCCCGCAGCCCGGCGTGTCCGCGCCGAGCGTCGCCAGTCCGGTCGACGACGACGTGAAGCTGCACAGCAAGCCTCTCGCGGCACCCTTCGCTTTCCACAAGGTCGGCCTGGTGACCCCGGTCTATCCGGGGATGCGCGCCCTGCTCGCGCACAACCGGGGCGCGGTCGACGACGCCGTGGTCGCCGGCTGGCTCTGGTCGCGGCAGTCGGGGCACGAACCACCCGGCAACGAACCTGGCGACTACTGGCTCGCCCTGCCCACCGAGCTCGACAAGGACGGCCTGCCCACCGGCAAGGGCGCCAACGACCTGATCGACGCCACCGGCCGCCGGGTCGTCCAGGTGCGCGCGCTGCACGTGCTGGTTGGTGGCCCGAAGCTGCCGGACGTCGGGAAGCGACCAAAGACGCCGGCCGACGACACGGTGACCATCGAGCACCACTCAGGCACCAAGATCGAGATCTCGTCCCAGGGCAAGGTCACCATCACCACCAACCAGAAGACGCTGACCCTCACCAACGGGAAGGTGTCGCTCAAACTCGACGGCGCGAAGGTGGCGGTGTCCTGATGCCAGCCGTGCTGACCACCGCCGCCCAGCTCGTCTGCGCCCACCAAGGACAGCTGATGGTTCAGGCATCCACCTCGGCGCTGACCGCTGGGGGGTCGCCCGTGCTGGTGCAGGCGGACCTCCTCGCAGCGACCGTATCCGGCTGCACGAACACCAACACCGCCGCCGGGCAGAAGCCCTGCCTCAAGGTGACGTCGATCATCGCCGGGCGGAGCAGCACGCTGACCGTATCCGGTCAGCCGGTGATGCTGGAGACGGCGCTGGGGCTCACCGACGCGGTGCCACCGCAGCCGGTGCTGTGGCAGGTCCGCAGCGCCGGCCAGAAAGTTCTGGAGGCGTCATGACCAGCCCCGCCCCGCCTTCCGGGGAAATCCTGTACGGCTCCGGCTTCCGGCTCCAGGACGGCGACCTCGTGCTCACCGCGGACCCCCCGGACGGCGAGCCGCAACTGGTGCACGGCCTGGCGAACCTCGAGCAGGCGCTCACCCTGCGGCTGCTCACCCCGTTCGGCACCGATCCGGTCAACGCCGGTTACGGCCTGGACGTACGGGGCGCGTTCACCGGCGGCAACAACCGTCGCACGGTCAAGGAGCTGATCCGGCTCGAAGTGGTGCGAACGCTCGGCTCCGATCCACGCGTCCGCGAGGTCACCGAGGTGCTGTTCGACGACGACCCGCAGTTCCTGGCCCAGGTCGTGGCGGCCGGTGGGCGTCCGTCCGGCCACCGCACGAGGCTGTGGCAGGTGCTCGTGACGGTGGAGACGATCCAGAACGTCACGACGTCGGTCCTGGTCGATGTGGAGTTCTGAGCGATGAGCGAGTACGGGGTGACCAGGGACGGCTTCGTCCTCAAAGGCGTCGACGCCATCCTGGCCGACACCAGGAAGCGGGCCCGGCAGATGTGGGCCACCCTCGGGCTGACAGCCGACCTCAGCGCCACCAGCCCGCTGGCCAAGCTGATTGAGGCCGCGGCCCTGGAGGACGCCGAGCTGTGGAAACGGTTGGAGGACTTCTACTACAGCGGGTACGTGTCCACCGCGACCGGAGACAGCCTCGACCTGCTCGGCAGCGACGCCGGTCTGCCCCGCCGCGAGCTGTTCGCCACCGGGACCGTCACGCTGACGCTCACCGGGGGGCTGCCCGGCCGGGCCTACGTCGTGCCGGAGGGCACCATTCTGCTGGCCCCGGCCCGCGGGCAGTCCTTCGCGACCACGGCCACGGTCGAGCTCACCGCCGGCACACCGGCACAGGACGTGGCGGTGCAGGCCCTCGCCCGCGGCTCCGACGGCAACGTGCCACAGGGCACGATCACCGTGATCGATCCCCAGTACCGCGCGATCTACCTGGCCGATTTCGGTCCCGCCGACGTGACCGTGACCAACGAGACCGACCTCGCCGGCGGCGACGACCGCGAGGACGACGACACCTACCGCGGCCGGCAGCTCGGCATCGTCCGCACGCTCTGGACCGCCGAAGCAGCCCGGCAGGCCGTGCTCGACGTCGATGGCGTCGTCGACGTGCTGCTCTCCGACCCCTTCGGGGGCGTGGACGTGTCGCAGAGCGTCTTCAACGAGTTCGCCTTCGGCGAGCGGCTGTTCAGCGCCGAGCGGCGGATCGGTGAGCCGTACACCTTCGACGTGGTGGTGGCGCACGAGTTCCGCTGGCCGTGGCGGACCACCGGTGCGGTGCGCGGCGTCTTCGAACGGGTGCAAGAGGTGCTGGAGCGGATCCGGCCGCCCGGGGTGCATCCGAACATCATCGAGGCCGACCACATCGACGTCGGCGTGCGGGCCCTCGTGGTGGTCGAGCGCGGCTCCGATGAGGCGGCGCTGGACCGGGAGATCCGCTCCCGGCTCGCCGGCGCCCTCGGTGACCTGCGGCTCGGCGGCGACGTGCTGTACAGCCAGGTGGTCCGGACCGTGGTCGAGGTCGACGGCGTGCTCGACGTCCAGCGCCTGCACCTGCGCCGCCATCCGGCAGCGTTCGGCCGGATCACCTTCGGCGAGGTGGCTTTCCAGACCACCACGGTGCAGGCCGCAGTGGGGCAGAACCTGGTGATGGGCCCGACCGAGCTGCCGGTCTTCCGTCCCGACACCGACCTGCACGACCTGGAGTTGGTGACGCCGTGACGCTGCCTGCCGAACTCGATCTCGCCTCGGTCGCCCGCGGGGCCGCAGGACGGATGTCCCGCCGCCTGACCGCGCCCTTCGCGGCCGGCGGCGACGTACTGCACCTGGCGCTGACACCGGCCGCGGGCGCACCGGGGTCGGCCGACGTGAGCCGCTACGACTTCCGCGATCACGTTGCTCGCTTCGGCGCCACGCCCATCCCGTCGTACGTAGTGCGGACCCTGCGGGATCTCGACCGCGACACCCAGGTGACCGTACGGGTGGCGGACCCTGCCCTGGGCGGCGCGGCCACCGCGGAGGTGATTCTCCCGGCCGGCACTCTGGCCGGCGAGTCGCTGCCGCTGCTCCTGCCGTCCGGCGCCACCGACGCCGCGCGGCTCACTCGGCTGACCGTGACCCACCGCGTCGGGCCGGGCTTCGCCGCCGCGCCCGGCGTGGTGGCGGACCAGTGGGCGGTCACCGCCCTGCTCGGCCACACCGCCCGCCTGATCTGGGTGCTCGGCGCCGAGCGGGACCTGCTGCGCCGCCAGATCGCCCGCACAGCCACCCAGCGGCAGCTCGCCACCGCGCTCGGCGTGAGTCTTGACCTGATCGGCGCCGATCTGGCCGTCCCGCGCTTCCCGCCGCTGGCCTACTCGGTGGACGAGGACACCGTCGCGCTCTACCACTTGGACGACAAACCCGGCGCACCGATCGCCGTGGAAGACTTCACGGGCCGCTTCCCCGGCCACTCCGCACACCACGGGACGCTCTCGGGCAGCGTCACGCTGGGCGCCCTCGGGCGGTACGGCACCGCCGCCGCGTTCACCGGTCCCGGCGCCGTGACGGTCGCCTCGGACACCGCCTTCGGCGTTCCCACGAACTCCGGGCTGACCGCCGAGTGCTTCGTCAAACCGGATGCGGACGGCCCTGACGCCCGGATCCTGGCCCGGCGCGGCGCGACGGGCGCCGGCTGGTCGCTCGAGCTGGGCGCGTTCGGCCGCGGGCTGCCCCGAACCGTGCGCGCCACCGTCTCCGACGGCACACTCGAACACGTGCTGCACAGCGGCCGATCGCTGCGGACGGACCGGTTCACGCACGTCGCCCTCGTCGTCGACAGGGCCGAGGGCTCGGTCGCGCTCTGGGTGGACGGTGAGCGGGCCGATCTGCGGCCCGCCGGTGCGCTCGGCCCCCTCACCGCCGCGCATCCGGTCGTGATCGGCCCTGGGGCGGGCACGGCGCTGCGCGCCACGATCGACGAGGTGCGGATCAGCCGGGTGGCCCGCCGGACCTTCGCCCCCGTGCTCGGCGAGGACGACGAGCACTACCGCCGCCGGCTGGGCCTCTTCCGGCGCTGGACGCTGCCCACTCCTGCCGCACTCACGACCGTACTCAACGACGCCGTCGGCACGATCGGTGACGTCGCGAACCCTCTCGTCGTCGACGACACCGACTCCCCGGCCGACCGCGGCCACACGGTCGTCCGGGTGGTGCCGGTGGCGCTCCCCCCGGGCGAGAGCATAGACGCGACCGGCCGCCGCGGGGTGACGTCGGAGGAGGAGCTGTACGGCGACGCAGATGACCTCACCATCGACCCGGTGCTGCTGCTGCGACACGACGTGGGCGACGTCGACTACGGGCCCGCGCCCTCCGGCGACCCGCATCTCATGCAGCCACCACTGGCCCGGATGGTCGACCGGCTGCGCACGATCGCCGCCGCCACGGCCGCAGGCCGCCTGCGCATCGCGAGCGCCTGGACCCCCGACGCCCAGGACGCCCGCGCGGCCGGCCGCGCCGTCGTCCTGCGGCACAGCACGATTGCCGTGTCCGAGCTCGCCGCGCTAGCCCATCGGGCGGGCTTTCCGCTGGTGCGGACCCTGCCGGACGCGACCGGTGTCTACGCCTCCTGTGCCCCGGGCTCGCCGATCGTCCTCGGCCTGCCGGGTACCACACCAGACGACGACATCACCGTCGGCGTCGGCGCGACCATCACCGTGGCCGCCTCGCCGGTGCCGCCCGGTCCGGCCGAGGTGCGCTGGTCGGTGGCCGCTGGCGGGGTGCGGGTCACCCCGGCCGCCACTGCGGGACAGGCCACCGTGGACGGCGTGTTCCCAGGTTTGGCCGTGGTCACGATCGAGGTGGTCCACGAGGGGTTCGCCGCCACGGCCTCGGCCGCGGTGCGCGTGCTGCCGACGACCCTCGCTGCGGACTCGTCGATCGCCGCCGACGGCACCCTGGGTGCGGGCCCCGAGGTGGCGGGCGCGCCCGCCGAGCGGTTCGACCCGGCCTTCCTCGAAACGTTCACCGCCCCCTCGATCACCCTCACCACCCCGAACGCGGGCCGGATCCAGCCCGGCACGGCCGACCGGCTGCGCACGCTGCTGACCGGCCTCACCGGCACGCTCACCCTGCGCTCCGGTTTTGTTCCGGTGCCAGCCGGCAGCGCGCCGACGCTCGCCTCACAGGGGCGGGCCCTGACCATGCGGCACTCCAGCTTGACCGCCGGCCGGCTCGCGGCGCTCGCGCACGCTGCGGGATTCAGCTGGGTCGCCGTGGACGGCGCCGACGTCAAGGTGCTGCATCGCGCCGAGGACCTGATCGTGGTCCGTGGGCCCGACCTGGTCGAGGAGGGCAGGAGCATCACCCTCCAAGTGGTGCCCGGCCCTTCGGCGGTCTCGGCGGCCACCCGCCTGCACTGGTCCACCGGGCCGCTGGCACCCACGGCCGGGCGCGCGGACGTGGTGAGCCCGGCGCTGGCCGCTCTCCAGCTGACCGGCCGACAGGCCGGCCAGGTCTGGGTGCAGGCGGCGTTCCGGGAAGCGGGGGCGACCGGCCCATACGCGATGCGGGTGCGGCTGACCAGCGCCGTGCCAGCCGGCGCCACGATCACCCGCGACCAATACGACCTGATCATGAACGTTGTGCATGCCCTGCACCCGCTCGGCGTCGAGGTGCTGACTCGCGACATCCACCCGGCCGTGGTCGAGCTGGCCGACCAGCCGTCGCTCGACCCCGACTACACGTATCCCAAGTTCCGCAAGCACCGCTCCACAGCGCGGCTGCGTCCGGAACACCTCCGAAAGGAGCTCGAGAATGGCTAGCCTCTCGTTCACCCCGACGTTCCGTCACACCGACTACGTGGACAACCGGGATCGGGTGCAGGCGGGTGGCCCGAACGGGTTCAACGCGCGGTTCCGGGCCCTCGAGGAGGACCTCGGCAAGCTGTCCGAGGTGGTCACCCAGGTCGACGGCGCGCTCCAACAGCGGCCGACGGCCGGGACGCTGATCGACACGACGGTCACGATCCCGGCCTTCAACTCCGCGGCGTCCACCGGCGGTGTGTTCGATGTCCAGCTCGGCGATCTGCTGCCGCTGACCAGCCACGCCTTCCACTTCGTCAGCGTCCGCCCCGGCGCGAACTTCCTGAATGCACAGGTCACCTGGGAGGAAATCGCCTTCGCGGCGGACACCGGAGGGGGCACGCCGATGATCGCACGCATGCTCCGCCTCCGGCACCAAAGGCCCATCGCCGTCACGGTCTCGGTCCGTGTCATGCGGCTCGAACTGCAGGACTGACACCGCCACCACCCGAGGAAAGGACACGTCAATGCCGTCGCAGAAATGCATCGAGAACGTCCAAAGCGCCCCGCCACCAGGGAACGTCTGGTGCGGGGACGACCTCTGCGCACAGGCCCAGCAGAGCCTGGACCACCATTGTTCAGCAAACGGTTATCGGCCGGACGACGCGTGGGTCCTGTTTGTCAACGGCACCTGGTGCTCGTGCTGCTGTAGCTGTTACGGCCAGGACACGCCGATCGAGGCGCAGCCCGGCGTCTTCCTGAAGGTGCAGGACATCCGGACCGGCGATACCGTCCTCGCCGCCGGCAAGGGCCTGGTGTGGCAGCCCGCGCAGGTCGCCTTCGCCTCTGGCATGCAGACACCCCAGCCAGCCTACCCGGTCCTGAACGTCATCTACCGCTTCGACCGGGACGACGTGCGCGTCCTGCAGGTGACCGACGACACCCTGTTCCTGATGACCACCGGCTTGCTCAAGTCGGCCGAGGTGCTCGTGCCAGGCGACCGGCTACGCCGCGCCGACGGTGGTGAGGCCGAGATCATCGGCCCGGTCACCAAGACCCTGGCGGTCGGCGTGCACTCCATCGAGATGGGCCCGTTCGACGGCGTGAACCTCGACGGCCATCTGCTCAACACGTACGGCGTGGTCACCGCCGACCTCTCGGTGCAGCGTGTGCACAGCCGCGGCGACCTCCGAAGCACCGACCTCATCGACGAGAACGTACTGCGGGAGGACATCCCGGTCGCGGGCACGGAGGAGTACCTGACCCGGAACCGACCGACCAAGGAGTTCCTCGATGAGGTAGAGGCGGCCGGCATCCGGCTCGACCCGTCCGCCTTGGAGCCGCCCCGGCCGCTGGTCACGATCCCGCCCGAGGCGAAGGGCTTCCTCCACCCCGAGCAGGCTGAGCAGATCCGCGCCACAGCCCCGCTGTTCGCCTCGAACAACACGTTCCGCATCACCGTGGCGCAGAAGATGCTCGACCTCGCCCGGCCGCATTACGACGACGTGGTTATGCTGATCGACTGGAACAACAGCCTGCCGGGCGCTTACGCGTGGGTCCAGCTCCGCCAGAAGTTCGTGGTCGTCACCGGCGGCCTGCTGCGGATCAAGTCGCTCACCGAGGCCGGTCTCGCACTGGTGCTCACCCACGTCCTGGCCTACCACGAGGGCGCCGAATGCGTGGGCGAGGCCGACCACACGGCCATCAACGACCTGCGGCGGCTCTGGCCGCCCTCACTCTTCCCGATGATGTGCGAGCGGGCCGTCGAGGAGATCAAGAGCATCTTCGGGTACGTGGACGAGACCGCCGCCCGCGAATTCAGAGAGGACCGTTGCAACCGCCCATCGCTGGACTGCCGGATGAAGGCATACGTCGCCGCCATGGGCATGCAGCCAGTGCCGGAATGTGCCTTGCCCGAAAAGCCGGACGACGAGCGGGACGACGCCTCCCCGCAGGGGAGCTGACGCCATGCTGACCGAACTCGAGGAGAAGCTGGACGGCCTGGAGTGGGAGGAGGCCCGGGCAGCGGCGGCCGAATACATTGGGCTGCCCGGCCCACTCCCGGCACCAGCACTGCGCCGAGCGATGGTGGAGGACCGCTATTGCCTCGTCCTGCTGGCCTTTCGGGGAAACCTGCCGCGCCTGCAGGAGCTGGTCAACCACCCGGACAACCGCGCCTACGAGTTGCCCGAGGACCTCACTCCGACCGCGGCGACGGCGAACCGCTCGACCCCCGGGCTGGTGATCGAGGCGGGCAAGGCGCTCAACCGCTGGGCTACGGCCGGATTCCGCACCGTGGACCCGGAGACGTACGAGCGGCGGACGGCGGCCTGCGCGGGCTGCCCCGAGCTGACCGAGCCGCCGGTCAAGTGGGTCTACAAGGTAATCATGGCCACGGCGAGCGACGACCGGGTCTGCGGCGCCTGCGGATGCGTGGCCTCCCGCAAGGCCCGCCTGGTCACCGAGCGCTGCCCGCGCCGTGACCCGTCCCGGCCCGAACTGAGCCGCTGGGGTGATCCGTTCGCGGCCTGACAGGAGGCGGAGCGTGAGCGACAACGGCACGAGCAGACCAGCCACGGTCCGCGCGCTGACGTTCCCTCTCCGGCTGCGCTGCGGCGGCACGAGCGAGCTGCTGACGGCCGAAGGGCTGGAAAATGCCGTGGCGCGCGCCTTGGGCCGGGCCTTCGACCGCGTCCGGCAGACGCTGCCCGTGTCCGCCGTGGCTCTGCAACCGCCGGAGCTGGTCCGGGGCGAGCTCACCCCGGACCAACAGGCCACGCTCCTCGGCCGACTGAGCCGGGCGATCGAGCAAGCCGCCCGGGCGCAGTCGCTGCCGCTGGCGCCGGCCGCCGCGTCGGCGCCAGCCGCTACCAGCGCGAGCCATCGCCCGGCGGGGCGGGCGGCGCCGACGGAGACGTGGTGCATCCGGATCACGGTGGAATTCCCGCTCACTCCCCGCCAGTTCTTCGAAATCCGGAAGCACACCACGGGCCTGGACGGCGGCTGGCCTGACCCGGCCGACCCGCTGGAGCTCTACTTCCCGCTCCTCGATCAGCCGATGCCGGCGACCGCGTGGGTGACCGAGGTGCTGGCCGAACGCGAGGTCACCGCCCACAGCCGGGAGGTCCTCGGCCGGTTCGCCGCGGCCCGGCGGCCCGACGAATACATCTGGTCGGTGCACGGGTGGGAGGGGCTGCGCGCGATGGTCGCCGAGGCCGATCACAAGGTCGCCACCCGAATCCCGGACTTCAGCCGACGCGGCTTCATCGAGAACCGGCCCGGGCCCGCGGAAGGAGAGCAGCAGGAGATCCTGCGGCCCGGCGCGTGGACGCTCTCGGTCTTCCTGCCGCTGCCCAATATCGTCCTCGATGAGGTCGTCGAGCGGGGGCAGCTCCGGACCGTCGACGTGCCGCTGCGCGAGGCGGCCGTGCTGGGCACTCCAGCTGACTTCGCCGCCGAGGCCGGGCTGGACCTGCCCGCCGCCGTGCGGGACGTGCCGGACGTGCCCGTCACCGTGATCGTCACCCCATTCACAGTCCGGCGCCGAATCCACGAGCGGGCCCTGGCCGCCCTGTTCGAGCAGTACCGGCGCGAGCAGTTCGGCGGCGGCCGGCTCGGCGCCGTCGTACCGCTCACGCAGTCCGCGACCGCCGGGCTCGGACCGACCCTCGGGCCGTTCCTGGCCGCACCGGCCGACTCGGTCGGAGCGCCGGCGGGCGGCTTTTGGCAGCCGGGCAGCGCGGGCGCGAACCTCACCCCGCTGGTCGCGGGCCTGGGCAAACAGGCACTGCGCACGGCGAACCAGGCTTTCATCTCCGCGGAAGCAGCCGAGGCGGAGCGCATCCTGCAGACAGAGAACGGCTTCTGGAGCGCCGACCGGGACGACGCGCTCCGTGGCTTCCTCGCCCGGTGGACCACCAAGGTAGGCAACCCGGCGCTGTTCGGGCTTCTGCTCGACGAGATGGACCGGCGCGGCAGGCTCGACGCTTTCGTACGCGCGATCCGTGGCTTGCCGTCGAACGACACGTATCTGAAGCGGGAGGTCGTCGCGCTGGCGGACGGGGATCCGCGGATCTCGACGGTGGCAGGGGACATCACGGCTCTCGTTCGCGATATCGGAAAGAACCACTACGACGTGGACGCCCAGGAGATCTGGATCAACCGCGATCCGGGCCGGGTGCTGCACGCGGCGGGCACGAGCAGCGACGACACGGCCGGCGTCGTGGCGGTGGTGGATCCGTACTACGCCGAGTCCTCGCGCATCCTCCAGCCGAAGCCGGAGATCCTGGACCGCCTCCGCGAGCCGACCCGGAGGAAGGTGTCCGAGCTGATCGGCCGGATGGTCTGCCGGCCTGGCGAGCGGATGACCCGCGAGGAACTGCTGCACAAGGCCACCCAGGAGGCCGCCAAGGAGCTGCCTCCGCTGGAGGAGAAGGACCTGGTGAAGGTCACGCTCCTCAAGTCTGTGCGCGTGCTGCGGCTGGAGCGCCGCCAGGAGCGCGGTGTCGACGAGATCTACGTGCACTACCAGCCCGTGCAGAAGGTCGGGGACAACCCGTGGATGCCGGCCGGGGACGTGCGCGTCCATGTGCCCGCCGGGTTCGAGGCCTACCTCACCACCTACCACGTGCAGCACCTGGAGAGCGCACTCACCGTCTTCCTGATGGGCGAGGCGGTCGTCCTCGGCGGCGTGATGATCGTTGAGCTGGGCGTCGCCACCATCGGCCAGCTCTTCTTCTTCGTCAGCATGCAGGTGGTCGTCTACCACTTCACCACCGACGCCGAGGACCGGACACTGGAGGGCTATCTCGGCGCGGCGCTCAAAGGAGAGCTGGACGCGGTCGGCTTCAAGGGCCTGTCCGGGGCGGTCAAACAGCTCGGCGGGTTCGTCGCCGGCCAGCTGGTCACCCGTGAGCTGGTCGGCCAGATCGCGACCAAATGGATCGTCTTCGGTCTACGCGGCGTGGCGACCGCGGCCGGCGTCGGCGGCCTGGAGGTCACCTACCAGTTCGGGGACGACCTGCTGCACTACTCGCACTGCAACGGCTGGTCCAACCCGGGGAAGTACTGGGACCGCTTCACCACCGGCTTCGCCATGACCCTGGCATTCGAATTCCTGGCCGTGCCGGTCCTCGCCCCGCCGGTTCGTCTCGCACTGGAGAAGGCCTCGACCGCCGGGCAGGTGGCCCGCGCGCTGCGGGCGAGCGGGAAACCGCTGCGCGAGATCGCGGAGCTGCTGCTCAAGGGAGCGGACGGGGTCGAGGCGGCGATGGGTCGGACGGTCGGGCACGAGGCTGGCCCCGCGATCGCCCGGGGGTTCCGGCAGAGGGTCGCCGACGTCCTTAAAGCACTCGGCCGGGAGTACGAGTCCCGCGCCTACCAGTCGCTGCTGGACCTGTACGGGCCCGAGTTGAGCAGCGAGGCACTCGGCACCCTCCAGCGGTTGCTTCGTACCGGCGGGGAGCGGCAGGTCGACGCGTTGCTCCAGCGCGCACTGGCCGTCCGGCGTACGCCCGCCGAACTGCTCGGCGTGCTCGGCCACGCCGAGCAGCCGCTCCTCGCGGAGCTCATCGGCATCGGGAAGCTCGCCGAACTGGCCACCCTCGACGAGGCGGCCGTGCGGTTGCTGCAACGGCTGCACGGCGCCAAGGTCCGGATCGGCGCGCTCTTCGACGGCTCGGGGCCGTCGCTGAGGAATCTCACCGACGAGTTCGCCAAGCTCCCCGAGGCGCGGCGCGCGGCGGCCCTGGAGAACGCCGCAGACCGGACACCCGCGCAGGTCCTGGACGAGGCCCGGGGCCCGGCCGAGCCGAGGGCGCCAGCGGCGGTCGCCCCGCCGGCCGAGACGCTCGACGACATCCTGCGCAAGCTCGCGGACAGCGGCTTCACCCGGGGCGACGTGCGCGCCTTCATGGGGGACCGGATGCGGTTGTCGGCTCCGCTCGCCCGCCGCGTCGCGCGGCTGCTGGAGAAGTACAGCCCGGAGGAGGTCCGGGCGTTCGGCCGTTACCTGGCCCGGCACAAGCTCTACCTGAACGACAAGATCGTCACGCAACTCCTGGAGAACGTGCCGAAGGGCAGACTCGAGCCGATGATCGCCCAGCTTGAACAGCCCCGGGCCGGGGACGAGACCCCACCCTTGGGCCTGCCCGAGGAAGACCTGGCCAAACTGTCCGCGCCTCCCGAGGCGCGGCGCGCGGCGGCTCTGCAGTTCGCCGACGACTTCCTGCAGAGACTGGAGGATCAGGGCCTCAGCCGCGAGGACGGGCTGGCCATGCTCGGTCTGCGCAACGAGGACGAGCTTTACGGCCTGGCCGTCGGCGCCCGCACCGAGGCGGAGTTCATGGACCGGCTAGCCCGGCACGCCGGCGAGCAAGGTGTCCACGCCCGCGCTGAGGTGGCCGAGCAGGGCCGGCCACCGGAGGGTGCAGTCGACGAAGCGATGGTCGACCCGCAGCTGGTGCCGGGCAAGGGCCGGTCGGTGCTCGACCTGCCCGAATACCGGGAGGCGATGGAGGAGGCCCGCCGAGTGTTCCGTGGCTTGCCCGGTGGCCGCGGGCAGAAGACCGTCGCCAACGTGGAGGGCGGCAAACCTACCGAGAGTGGCTGGGCGGACAGCGCGGGGTACGAGGGCAAGCAGGGTGCGGTGGACCGGTCCCGGGCCGAGGGCGTGGAGTCCGGCCACGAACGGGATCCGCACTTCCGCGACCCGAAGCAGGTCGAGGGCGGTTACGAGGATTCGCACGCCGAGCGGCAGGCAGCGGTGGCCTCGCCGAACCGGCCGATCGGGGTGTCCAGGGACATGTGCGAGCTGTGCCAGGGCTGGTTCCAACGGCGAGCCATCGGCCACGGCCATGCGCAGATCGTCGCCGATCCGAGGGGTGTGCACGTCTTCCTGCCTGACGGCCGCCACCTCTTCACCCCGCACTAGGGCGTGTATCGAAAGTGGATCTTGAACGTGAGATGATCTTGGTTTGTGGCACGTGGAGATCTGACAGAGGCGCAATGGGCGGTGCTGGAGCCGCTGTTGCCAAAGGGAAAGAAGTCTGGACGGCCACCGACGTGGGCCAGGCGGCAGCTGATCAACGGCATACGGTTCCGGGTCCGCACCGGGATCCCGTGGCGGGACCTGCCCGCCGAGTACGGGCCGTGGGGCCGGGCGTACGACCTGTTCCGCCGGTGGCAGCGGGACGGCACCTGGCATCGGATCTTCACCGAACTCCAGGCCCGGGCCGACGCGAAAGAGCTGATCACCTGGGACATCAATGTCGACTCCACGGTGTGCCGGGCCCACCAGCACGCCGCCGGGGCGAGGAAAAAGGGGAGCTGCACAAGGAGCCGCCCGGCGGCTTTTGCATCGAGCCGGACGACCACGGGCTCGGGCGCTCGCTTGGCGGTCTGACCACCAAGTTGCACCTGGCCGTCGAACAGGGTCAGAAGCCCATGTCCATCGTGATCACGGCCGGGCAGCGGGGCGATTCCCCGCAGTTCGAGCCGGTCCTGAACAAGGTCCGTGTCCCGCGTCTTGGGCCGGGCAGGCCGCGCACCCGACCCGATCGCGTGCGCGCCGACAGGGCATACGCCTCCCGGAAGAATCGCGCTTACCTGCGCCGTCGCGGGATCCGCTGCACCATCCCGGACAAGGCCGACCAGGCCCGCAACCGCAAGAGACGCGGCTCGCGCGGCGGCAGGCCGCCGAAGTTCGACCCGCAGGACTACAAGGCTCGGCACGCGGTCGAGTGCGGCATCAATCGCCTCAAAAGGCACCGGGCTGTGGCCACGAGGTACGACAAGCTCGCGGTCCGCTACGAAGCCACTGTCCTCATCGCCGCAATCAACGAATGGTTGTGAACGCCCTGTTGTAGAGGCGCATCGGCTACGTCGGCGCGAAGCGTTCTGCTGTCAGCCAAGACTGTCGCGCCTCCGAAGGCATGGGCGACAGGATCGTCACATGCAGCCGATCTTCGTTCTCGTGCACAGTCCGTCCGTAGGTCCCTCGACCTGGCATCCTGTGGCCGAACACTTGACGGCGGCGGGATACCAGGTGCGGGTGCCGTCCCTGCTGCACATAGGCGCCGGTGCTCCGCCCTTCTGGCCCCGCATCGTCGACGCCGTCCGCGACGACCTCCGACACGTCCCGGCCGGAAGCCCCGTCATGTTGGTGGCACACAGCAAAGCAGGCTTGTTTCTCCCGACGATCCGCTCGGGCCTCGACCATCCGGTGACCAGCTCGATCTTCGTCGACGCCGCGCTGCCGGCCCGGACCGGACCGACCCCCGTCGCCACACCCGAACTGCTCGATTTCCTACGCCCGATGGCTGTGAACGGCAGGCTGCCGCGCTGGACCGACTGGTGGGACGAGGCAGAGGTCGCACCCATGTTCTCCGATCCGCTGGTGCGGCGGACAGTCGTTGAGGAGCAGCCCACCCTGCCGCTGTCCTACTACGAGGAGCACATCCCGGTCCCCGACGGCTGGGACGACCATCCCTGCTCCTACTTGCTGTTCGGCCCTCCGTATGACGGCCTCGCCGCCGAGGCACGCGCACGCGGCTGGGCCGTGGCACACCTGCCCGGCGCGCACCTCCATCAGATCATCGATCCTGCTGGCACCGCCCAGCACCTCGCCGAACTCACCACTACGACTTGATCCACTTCCGATACACCCCCTAGCAGGATCGGCACCAAGGGGTCCACGGCCCTGGACGATGTCGAGCGCGGTCCGGGCGAGAATGCGGGCGTCGACACGGACGTGGTCGGCGAGGGCGAGCGACTCCTGCGTGCAGCGGACGAGTTCGTGGCCGTTGGGCAGCTTCCACATTGCTGTTCGCAAGCTTCCCCGAGCGTGTGCCTCGGTCGCATCCGGCCACAGGTTTCGCGCGACGAAGGAGCGGCCTACCTGTCGTTGGAGCCCGACGAGAGCCACCAGACGCTGGGCATTGCCGCAAAGTGGCACAGGTTGACCGTGGAATTCCAGACTGAACTGGCCGAGAAGCTGCAGATTTGTGTGCCGTGGAGGTGAGGGGAAGGGGTTCATTGCTGTCCCTGCACGCTGTTCGAGAGACCGACCGGCCTCTGTTTCACCGCCGCACTCATCATAGGTCGACTTCCCGGGGCAGGCCTGTTGTCGCACCCAGGCCAACATGCGGCTGGCGAGGTAGGGGAAGAGAATGGATCAGGGCGGGGTTGGAAAGGGGTGACGGGTCGTGAGAAAGCCACGACACCACACCCGGCGGCCGGACGACGTCCGGAAGTCCACCCCATCAAATGAAAGGCAAGGGGGGTCGACGTCAGGAGCACCCGACATGGGCCGGGATCGTGACGAACACCAGAAGCGCGACCTCGAACCGTCCCTTGGGATACCCGGATGATCGCTGACGCAACGATGACAGCGGAGGGACGGGGCTGCCCTACCGTCGAGATCGTCGCAGTAGACACGTACGGGCAGACGTTCCGATGGGACCGGCTGCTCGTCCGTTCGCGGTTCGCCCACGTCAGGGGGCGCGGGACCGTGGTTCCCGGTCGGCACATGGCGTTGCCGGCCACCACCGCCTCGACCGAGCCTCAGGCAGGGGGGCGTCTCGACGCTGCCCTGCAAGGGGCCTGGGGATCCATGCCGTCACGCCCACCGCGTCACCGTCAGCCGACCACCCCCGCCGCTCGTCATCGTCATCGTCCGAGCAGGGCCCGGGCGATCGCGTCGGAGATCGGCTGGGCCGTGTGGTCCTCGTAGAAGCTGTACGCCGGGCTGGGGTTGACCTCGAAGCAGAAGAACTCGCCCTCGTCCGTGAGGACGAGGTCGATGCCGGCGAGGGCGAGGCCCAGCCCGGTGGCGAGGTCCGCGCAGCGCAGCGCCAGTTCTCGGGGTGGGGTCCACGGCGTGAGGTCGGCGCGGCCGCCGTACCGGCCGGCGTAGCGGTAGTCAGCTTGGTCGGTCTCGATGCGGGTGGCGAAGACCTCGCCCGCGACGACGTGCACGCGGATGTTCACGCCGGGGATGTAGCGCTGGAACTGGACGGGGCACGAGCGGATCCGCGGCAGCCGGGCGACGGCCTCGTCGTCGAGGAGCCGGACGATCGAGCGCACCCCGCTGATCGACTTGTAGACGACCCTGCCGTGCCGGTCCCTGAAGGCCAGGGCGAGGTCGGGGTCGTCGGTGACGAGCGTCTCCGGGACACGGAACCCGGCCCGGCGGATCAGCTGGGCCTGGTAGGGCTTGGAGCGGTTGGTCGCCGCCGCGGAGGCGCGGTTCATCACGCGTCCCGGCGCGATCTCGATCCAGGTGCCGAGGGCCTCGTGCCAGGCCTGGCAGTGCCTCAGCGTTTCCTCGTCCGCGCCGCGCGCTTCCGGCAGCAGCCGCCAGTCCATGAGCCTGGTGTAGATGCCGGTGACGTCGGAGCACGGGACCGTCCGGCCGTCGCAGCGCAGGTGCCCGCCCACGTCCCCGCCGCCGTCGACACGGATGTCGATAGGGGTGTCGGTAAAGCGGCGTTGGTGCAGCACGGCGTACGGCAGGCCCCGGCGTCGCAGCGCGTCGACGACGAGGGCGATCGGACGCTCGCTCGCGATGCCGCAGACGATAATCACTTCGGCCTCGCCGGCAGCCGGGTCAGGTACGCGTGGAGGCCGTCCAGCATGGGGGCGCCCGCGATCCGAAGGTCGGGCAGGAGCGTCGCCCCCGCGAACCGCGCAAAGTGCTGGGCGTGGGCGTCGGGCTCCAGGTGGATGCCCAGGAGGTCGGCTCCGGCACTGCGGGCGAGGCGAAGGGAGGCCGAGGAGAGGCCGTCGAGCGCGCCCGCGCGGTGGCCGCCGTCGACGCCGGGGACGCCGTAGACGTCGTCGCCGAGGACGAGCAGAGTACGAGCGGGCTCCCGGTCCGTGGGCGGTTCGTGCGTGATGTCGTCGGTCAGCCGCAGGGGCGACACCTCCAGCCCCGCAGCGGCGGCGAGCACCTTCCACTCGGCGGGCGAGCGGAAGGTGCCGGACAGACCGAGCGCGCTCGGACGGTTCACCGTCACGGGAGCCAGGCACTGGAGCCAGCTGAGGACGAGGGCGTCCCACTCCGCCATCGCGTAGGCCGTATCGGCCGGGGTGGCGAAGCGAAGGTGGTCCACGGGCGCGTGGGTGAGTCGGTTCAGCACGCCGTAGACGGCGTCGCTATCGAGGCCACGGCCGCCGGGCAGGGCGACCTCGAAGCTCGCCCGCTCATGGCCGGGAGCCTCGCCATCGGTCCGGGCGTGGTCGGCCCGGTCCTGCCGCCCGCCACGTCCCTTCTCCTCGATCCGGTGCGCGGACCGTACGGCACGGGTCAGCGTCCCCGCGTCGACGACCTCCACCGGGTCGAGCCCTCGTTCGCGCAGGCCGGCGGCGGCCCAGTGAGCCGCCGGGTCCCCTGCGCCGCACAGCACCAGCCACATGACGGCCGCCGCCACGCTAGGGCGCCGGGTCCTCGTAGGCGAGAGCGCTCGTCGACAGGTCGGGGCGCAGCTCCGGGGGAATGAAGTGCTCGTTGAGGGAAGCGGCTCCGGCCCAGGCGAGGCCGGGGATGAGGGGACGGGGGAAGAGGTCGCTGACACCCATCATGTCAGGGAGGTGCTTCGAGGGCCCACCATCGCTGTCCTTGCCCTCCTTGCCCTCGGCTTTCTCTTTGTCCGGCTTCGAGCGGCTGAGGTGGAGCGTCCGCTCCGCCTCGTCGCGGGTGTCCGCCTGCAGTACGAAGTCGGTGCTGTCACTGCCGTGTTCGGTGCTGGCGACGCCGATAACAAGGGGACCGCATTCGCTCGGCTGGATGGGCGACGTCAGCGATTTGAGGAAGAAGCCCCCTCCGAGATCGGTCGACCCTTCGGTGAAGAAGACGAGCTCCCTCGTGCCGACGTTGGCCACGTTCACGACGATGTTGCCGATGAAGCCACCCGGGGAGGCGGTGCGGTGCTGGACCGATGGCATGAAGATCCGCGGTTGACGGGTGTCCTCCTCAAGGTCCGACACGACCCAGACGAAGAAGAGCTCCTTCTGCGCCTTGTTCGTGAGCCGCACCTGCCACTTCAGCTCGGACGGTTTGTCGATGTCCAGCCTCACGAGGAACATGTCGCCGGGCTCACGCGTCCAGGAAGCCGTGGCGTACGCGGTCAGGTGTTGGTCTTCGATCGTCACGGTTTCCGGGGCACGGGGTACGGCGGCCCACTTGCCGAGCGCCAGCCTCAGCTCGATGAGCGGCTCCGTCTCCCCGGTCGGTGCGCACGTCGGGTCCGAGGCGTTGAAGCGAAGGAACCTGACCGTGTTCGAGGCATCCACCTCGAAGGGGAACGGATCGGAGGGCTGCGGTCCCGGGGCGAGTCGCAGCGGTCCGTCCTCGGGATGCATCTGAAAGACCGGGTCTGCCATGGTCACCACGCTCCTAGGGGGACGATGTCGACGAAGACCAGCCGGCCCTGGCTCTCCACGGCGGAGCCCGTGTCGTTCGTGGCCTGTGGATGCGTCTCGTACTCCTGGACGACGATGCGCTGGGGGCGGTCCCCGGTCGTGGGGAGGTCGAGGTCGCGAGCCTGGCCGAGGGGTCCGGAGGTCTGGAGGACGGTGCTCCAGCCCGCGCCGCCGCCTGTGGCCGCGGCGGGTCCGACCTGGAGTTCGCAACGGACTTGGTTCGGACGGGGGCCTTCCGGGCCGAGGCCGTCGAGAAGGACGGTGGCCCGCCCCGCCGTGCGGGTGACGACGAGACGGCGATGGGGCGGGAGCTGCACGGGTTCCGTCCGTACCGCCGGGGACAGGGTGGGCACCCCTTCGGCGGTGTGGTCCTGGTAGCGGGCCACCGCCAGGCGGACGAACGGGAAGTAGGAGGCGGTGACGAGCGGGGACAGGTCGATGTCGGCGTACCAGCGGTCAGCTTCCGCGTCGAAACGGACGGGGTAGGCGATCACGTCGAGCACCCGTTCGAGTTCGGGCAGTTCCGCCCGCTCGCCGCGCGGGGCAACGACGTCGCTCCGGTTGAGGACCGGGGGCGGGGCGCCGGTGGTCCAGATCGGGTCGCGGCCCGCGACGCTGACGTAGCGCAGCACGTCGGCGGGGGCGGACGGGGCGGGCAGGGTGAGGACGGCGAGGCGTTCGTCGTCCCCAGAGGCGTACCAGGGCCGTTCGAGCAGGACGCGCAGGCCGCCGCCGTACCGCCACCGGGTGAGTGACTTCTGGCCGTCGTGCGAGCGGGTCCAGCGGAACGTCGGCACGGTGTGGAGGACCTTGGGAGCGGGCGGTCGGGCGGAGCTGGGCACGTCCGTGACCTCCAGGACGCCCTCGCTCAGGCAGGCCTGCGGGTCGGCGGCGGTGACGCGGGGGAAGAGAGCCCGGAAGCGGGAGACGGCGGTGGCGCGGTACGTGACGCGTCGGCGGCGTGTGTCGCCGAACTCCTGGCGGATCGTGGGGTACGCCTCGTGCCGTGGCGCGCGCTGGACGTCGTACGGGCCGAGGATCGCGGTCCGTTCGCGCTGGGTCGGTTGGTTCGGCGGGAGATCCTCGCGGTCGGTCCAGGCGGCCCGCAGGTCCAGACGGCCGGTGCTCGCGATGTGGAGGCGCAGGCCGTCGGTGCGCAGGACGGCGCTGGTGTCTCCGGGGGCCCGGCGGGCGGTGAGCAGGCCGGAGGGAGGCGCCAGGGGGCGCTGCACGGCGTGGACGAGCGTGACGGTCCGGGGCGGTGTGATGAGGCGGTTGCGGCCCTCGGTGATGGGGGCGAACGCGGTTTCGTTGGTGACGTCGATGCCCAGCCAGGTGACGATGCCGAACAGCTGGACGGCGCGGCCGTCCGGGCAGGAGGCGATGTCGAACGTGACCTCTTCCGCCGGTCCGAGGGTGACGATGAACGTGCGCTGGTCCGAGGAGCGGGTGAGTTTGCAGCCCTTGGGGCCGCCTTCGAGGCGGAGCGAGATCGGCTCGTACGCCGGCCAGGTGCCGCGCCACACGCCGGTGCGCTTGTCGCCCACGACCGTTCCGTACGTTCCGGTTTCGGGGTCGACGGGCCTGCGGCGTGGGTTCAGGGCGACGCTCTTGGTGGCGGGGTCGGCGAGCCAGGGCAGGGAGACACCCGTCTCCGGGAGGTAGACGTACGGGGCGGGGACGGTGGAGCCGGACTCCGCTCCCACGACCGTGGCACCGTGGATTTGGGAGACGTCCTGGTCGGCTCGCTTGGCGACCTCGAAGAACTCCTTCACCTTCGCGGCCGGTACGTCGGGGCCGAGGGCGGCGTCGAAGGTGCGCTCGTGCTGGAGGGCCAGGTCGAGGGAGCACGCGGGGGCGAGGAGGTGGCGAAGGTCGAAGGCCCGGTGGCCGTGGGCCGCCGCGTACGCCTCCGCCGTCGTGTCCCGGTCGCTGCGGATGACCATCAGGTCCAGGGTCTCGCCGTCGGCCAGTCTGCGGGTGGGGACGAGTTCCGGGGGCGGGAGGGGTTCGAAGCGGTGGTGCCGGAAGACGTTCGTCCATTCCTCTTGGGCCCCGGTCTCGTCGGGGCGCAGTCCGCCCCCGGCCAGGTCGGCGATCCGCACGCGGAGGCGGTAGTCCCGGCCGAAGCGGAGCCGGGGCAGCGATCCGGGGTCGGTCTCGACGACCGCTTCGAAGGGGGGTGCCTGGGCCGCGACCGGCATCTCGTCCCCCGTGTCGACGATCCGCTCCGGTCGCTCCGCGACCAGGCTCCAGCCGTCCCAGCGCATCACGGTCTGGTGGATGTACAGGGCGTCCCGGTCGTCGGCTCCGGTCGTCGAGGCTTCGGGGCGGACGAATCCCTCCTCGAGGAGGCCGGCGGGGCCGGTGCCGCCGGATGCGGCCTGCCCGATCGTCACGTCGCCGATCTTGTAGCGGACGCGTCGGCGGCAGAGGGGGTACCACTGCTTCTTGACCACGTCGTAGACGTCCACGCGGTAGCCGCCGAGCAGCGAGTCCGCCGTCACCGGCTGGGAGGTGAGACCGGCGGCCGTGGCTCGCTGAGCGGCCCTCCGGAGCTGCCTGCTGTGTTCCTGTCCGCGATCCCGTTCGACGAGCGCGAAGCCCATCGACCGCAGAGCGGGCAGTGCGGCGACGTCGGCTCCGTCCCGCTCGGCCGGCTGGTCGCGGGCGGACCCGGCGACGCCGACCATGCGCAGGGCGGCGCCGTCGACGTCGAAGGGCACCACCTCGTACCGTCCGCCGGCGTCCCCGGCGGGGGACGTCACACCGGTCCCGGCCAAGGGCAGCATGCCGCGCTTGAGTTCGGTGGCTGTCGGTCCCGGCAGTGACGCGGTGACGAAACGCGTGCCGTCGAGGAGGTAGGCGGTCTTCGGGGACAGGTCGTCCTGGACGGCCTGGGACCAGCCGGGCGGCGCGGAGCTGTCGGGGTTCGGCCACCGCGGAACGACGCGCAGCTCCTTCTCTCCGCCGGCCGCGGTCAGCGGGGCGATCTCCACGGCCAGGTCGACGAGCAGTCCGAGCGCGCGCAGCAGCAGCGGGTGATCGGCGAGGCGGGCGACGGTGTCGTGGAACTCGCGCACGGACGTGGCGGTGGACGGCGGAAGCGCCGTGAACGAGTCGTTCTCACGCCGGTAGAAGGCGTACGCCCGGGCGAGCGCCGACCGGGGTGCGGAGGGGTCTTCCCCCGCCGTGCCGTCCAGAGGCGCGAGTCGGGCCTGCCACATCGCGCTCACCCGGCTGAGCTCCGCCCGCAGTTCGGGGTGGGTCTCGGGGACCTCGCCGTCGTGGTCGAGGTGGACGCGGCCCGTGGCCGTATAGGCCTGGCGTACCTCGGCGGCGGCCTCGGAGGCCGGGAACTCGTGGACGTCCCGGTTGCCGTAGGAGGTCGTCCCGTACGGCGTCACCGGTGATTCGCCGCTGAACAGGGCTTTCCACGCGGAGAGTTGCTGCGCGGTGGTGAAGCGGATCTCCTTGTTCTCGATGGTGACGTGCGGGACCTGGTAGGAGACGACGGGCTGGGTGCCGCGGAAGACGTCGAACCGGATGGCCGCGAGCCGTTCGGGCCAGGTCTGCATGCCGAATTGCTTCAGCTTCCGCTCTGCCGGGGGTGCGATCAGCCGGGGGGTGAGGAGGACGGACAGCAGCGCCTTCGGGGTGGAGTGTCCCGGGACGAGGGCGACCCGTCCGGCCGGGATCGGGGTCCAGACGAACTGACGCCGCAGGTCTGAGGCTGGCATGGGTCACTCCTTCGCGAAGGCCCGGCAGTACGTCTGCCACGGGAACGAGGAGCCCTGGGGGCCGAGCGCGGCCTCGACAGTCGAGCCCCGCGGCGCGACGCCGGCAGAGGTCTGCCGCGCTTCCTCGGACGCCGTCAGGACGTCACGGGGATCTACGGCGAGGCTGGGGCCCGCAAAGCTCTTGCGGCATTCGAGGGTGACGGAGGTGGACCAGAAGGTGAGGTCGACGGAGATCACGAGCCGGGCGGAGCCGTGCAGCACGTTGCGCTCCACGTCGTAGGTGAGGCTGAGCGTCAGCTCCACGGAGACCCGGATCAGACCCAGGACGGAGACGCTGCCTCCGATCCGCAGATAGCCCGTGATCTCGATCCCGCTGCCCTGCTTGACGAAGACGACACCACCGAAGACGTGAACCTCGCCGGTCGCCACACCGAAGTCCAAGGCGACGCAGGCGCCGAACTCGATGCCACCGACGAACCGTTGCAGTCCCCCGTCGGTCTTGCCGGCGCTCACTCCGAGCTCCAGATAGCCGCCGCCTCCGAAGGGACCGACGGTGACGAGGAAAGGCCGTTCCCGGTGGGCGAAGGCGAAGTCGATCTCGATGGGACGCTGTTCGAGGGAGAGGGTGAGGCCGGTGCGGATCGCCAGGTTCTGCACGCTGAAGACACCCATGGCGAGGGTGGGCACGGCGATCGTGTACGTGGCCCTGATCGCGACCGCCGTGGTCTCGACGTGCGGCCCGCCGCGGCCCGCCTGCGGGATCTTCTCCGCGAGCGTCTTGACGAACCTGAGCTTTCCGGCGAGTCGTGCGTCCGCGAGCTCGAAGGTGAGCGAGGGGGTCTCTCCCGAGTTGCCGGTGAAGCGGACGTTCGTGAAGGTGAGGACGACCAGGGCGGAGGCGCGGGTCGGGATCTCCAAGGTAAAGTCCGTGACCTCACCGGTCGTGAGCAGCCGTGGCCGACCGGCGACGACCTCGGAGAGGACCTCCAGGGAGACCTTGGAGGTGGGGGTCTTCGGATGGAAGGGGTCGACCTCTCTCGTCAGATACTCGCTCCACTTCAGCTTCGCGGACGGCGCACCGGCCACGTCGGACAAGGTGATCTGCGGACGCGAGGTGATCTTGGACACGATGTCGCGGAGCGAGACGGTGCCGAAGAGTCTGGCTCCCTCTCCGAACATGTCCTGCGGCTTCGGCGGGAAGGGGCCGCCGGCGATCGGTCCGGCCAGCCGGGAGATCTCGGTGACGGCCATGTTCGGCGCGGCCACCATGCCGGTACGCGACCCGGCCGCGGCGAAGTCGATGACCTTCGGCACCGGGAGGGTGAGCAGGACCTCGGGCCGCTGGCCTCCCGTGGCCGTCAGGTACGTGTTCGAGAACTCGGCCCGCGCCGTCGGCGACGATCCGATCAACTGCCTCACCGCCGGCAGCGCGACCTCCATGCCGGTGACGCGAGGGTGGAAGCCGACGCCGTTCGCGGCGGGGGCGGCGCCGACGCCGCCGAAGGACATCGACCGTACTTCCTGGATCGCGCCGTCGAGCGGCTGGGTGGTGGTCTTCATGGCGAGTGCGATCTTGCGACCGACCTCTCCTGCGGGCCGTCCCGTGTCGCGATCGACGCCCGAGCGCGGTCCGTGGGCGTACTCGCTGTCGAGGGAGGTGGCGTTGGAGGTGCCGACGGCCGCGTCGTCGACGAACAGCATCGGCAGCCGGAAGTCGACGACCTCCCGGTCCGTCCGCGCGCGTACGGTGAACTCGACGGTGGTTTCCGACTGCTTGGGCCAGAACGCCTTGCAGGGCAGCCACACCGCCGTGTCGAGGCCCGTCAGCTGTCGGGGCTCGACGGACACCTCCTGGAATGGGAAGGCACGCTCGTACACTCTGCGGGCACCGTCGCTGTCGCCGATGCCGTAACGGCGCGTCGGCTCGGTGACGATCAGCGTGCGTGTCGTGCGGAGCGCCGCCACGGCCGGAGACTGCCGGGCGAACCGGCGCTCGGTGACCTCGATGAGAGCGGCCCGGTGTCCGAAGGGGAAGAGCGCGCCGCGGGTGAGGACGCGGACGTAGTAGTCGCGGCCCATCGCAGTCTGGTGGGTCCAGTCGAGTGTGGGCCATGAGGCGGAGGCGTCGAACCAGGCGCCGAACGCGCTGAGGATGAGCCGGTCGACCGTCACGGGCGGATCGGCGGACTGCACTCCGAGGGCGGCGATCGTCGTCGTGTAGTGGCCGAGCGGGGTGGCGAGGGCCGGCTCGTCCGGGAGGGCCTTAATGGGCCTCACCCGCAGCGCGTCGGCCCCGTCGGGGCGCGTGATCCGGCTGTGCCACAGCTCGGTGGTGCCGTTGTCGCCGACGGCGGGCAGGGCGTGGTGCGTGCAGTGGGCGCAGTTCGGCAGCTGCAGGAGCAGGCGCCAGGGCAGTTCGAGGCGGGCGGTGTCCGCTCCCGCAGTCTCGGGCGTCGCGACTAGGGGCAGTTTGCGCATGGCGGTCAGTACGCCGTCGACGGTTAGCGGTACGGCCTCCTGGCCGATGGCGAAGGCCAGCCGTGAGGGTCCCGCGATCCGCGCCTGGCTGGTCGTGCCCGTCTCGGAGACGGTCTCGGCGATGTGCTGCGGCGGGAACTCCACGATGAGCCTGGCGCCGGTCCCCGCAGCGACGAATTCCACCACGCCGTCGGCGCGGACTCTTTCGCGCAGTCCGCTCCCGCGGACGGTCAGTGCGACGAGGTCGTCGGGGCGCAGCGCCTGGTAGGCACGCACCTCAGACCAGATGTCGATGAGCTGCCAGTCGGACCAGGTGCGGTCGAGCTGCCGGTGCATCAGGGCCGTACCGGCCCAGACGGCGAACACGTGGGTGGACCCGGCCTCGTCGCGGACGGCGGCGAGGTGGGGGGCGGTCGTATCGTCGGTGGTGAGGTCGCCGCCGAGGTCCTCCCATGCGGTGCTCTCCGTCCACATACGGTGCCACAGTCTGTGACCGGCAACGGCGAAGAGGTCACGTTCCGTCGCAGCGAAGCCGGTGGGGCGAGGGTCGACGTCGGAACGTCGACCCTCGGAGAGCTGCCTGCGAAGGAGCGTCAACTGCTCTTCCGTCGGGAGCGGGTCGGGCGCCGAGGGCCGCGCCGCGAGCGGGTCGGGCGACGTCCACGGGGTCCAGCCGTGGCCGGCCGCGTCACCGGGGACATCGTCGACGGCATCGCCGACGACATCACCGGCTCCGCCGCCCGCCTCGGCGCCGGCGGCGTCCCCGGCCTCGGTACCGGCCTGTTCGGGGAGCGTGTCGAGGGCCCCGTCACGGGCCGCCACGAAGAGCCTGTGCTTCGTCCCGCGACCGCTGTCCAGGGCGAGGAGCTCGATCCGGCCGGGGCCGGAACGCACGGCGGTCAGCCAGCCGGTATGCTCCGGCGCTCCGGGCGAAGGCCACGGCCGGCCGAGCGAGTGCCACGCGCCCCAGCGGCCTCGGAGCGCGCCGGGGGGCGTCGTGCGCGTCCTGTGCCATACGCCGCCGTCACCGTCGCCGACGAACAGGTCAAGGCGGCCGGGGGCGGCCGAACAGGCGGTGAGCGCGGTCACCGTGGAACCCAGCATGGGACGTCACCTCATACGGCGGTCACAGCGTCTGGTAGGCGGGCTTCCCGAACCCCTGTACCTCCCGGATCGGTTTGGCGGACGCCAGCGCGGCGCCGGGCGGGGAGTCGGCGGCCATGCGGCCGTAGAACCACTGCACGAGGTCGATGTAGTAGTCCCACGGGAAGTACGGACCCGGGTCGGTGTGGCTGTTGTTGGGCACGTTGTAGTGTCCGCCGAAGCCCGTGAACCAGTCGCGCTCGTTCGGGGCGAGCGGCACCTCGATCGGGATGGCGTACGTGTGGCACAAGTACGCCGACAGCTCCGCCGAGGACTCCATCATTTCCGTGGTCCAGTCTTCTTCGCCGGTCGCGCCTGTGTATCCGTACTCGTGCTCGATGCCGATGTAGCGGGTGTTTCCTCCCTTGCAGTGCCAGGCCGTGTACTTCCCGTCCCGTGGGCCGTTGGGGTCGGGGTCGGGCAGCGGGACCATCTGGACGCGCCGACCGTCCCTGGCGACGATGAAGTGCGCCGAGACCTTGGACGCGGAGTTCTGGAAGTGGCCGATGGCTCCCTGGTACTTGCCCTGGGTGTAGTGGACGACGATGCCCTGCGGGACCAGCGGACCGTACGCGTCACGGTTCGGACTGTTCGTGTACGGAATACCGAGGCTCCGCAGGTTGCCCAGGTTCTGATGGAAGGCCAGACCCGATTGCTCGGGCGCCTCGCCGTCCGTCTGCACGGCGTACGTCGACACCTCGCCGCAATTCGAGCAGGTGAACTGCACGTTCTTGATGGTCATATCGCTCTCCAGAGACTGATCCGGCTCAGGGAGACGCCCTCCACCCAGGGGAGGAGAACGATCGATCGTTGATGTGACAACTTCTCAGCCGTGACGGACGATTCCGGTCCGCACTGAGCTGTCTCCCGGCAAGGGGGAGCCTTGACTTGGTCTTGTGCTGTCAGCACTACCGAACGTGGCCAGAAGCAGGACGGTTTCGAGTACGTCCAGTTGTCCCATTGCGAGCCCCTTCTGGTTTCGATGAGAATCGAACCTAATCTGAAGGAAACGGCCTAACCGCCGGCAAGGTCGATCGCGGATACCGTGCCGTTGCCGAGGTTGGCGACATAGACGCGGTTGCTGTGGGGTTCGAAGGCCAGTCCCTGTGGGCGGGAGCCGACGGGGATCCTATCGATCACGCTGGCGGAGCCGGGATCGATCACCCTCACCAAGCCATCGGGGTGGGTGACGTAGACGCCACCATGGGCATCAACCGCCAGACCGGTCGGGCTCGCGCCGACGTCGATAGTGGTGACGCCGTCGGTCGTCATATCGATCACCGACACCGTCTTGAAGCCGGAGTTGGCGACATAGACGCGGCGCTTTTGGGGATCGATCGCAATGCCCGTGGGGCGCTCTCCGACGGGGATGTTCTTGACCCCGGGGGGCGTGGTCGTGGCATCGATCACCGACACCTTGTTGTGGTCGGGTCGCGTGACAAAGACGCGATGACTTACGGGATCAACCGCCACGCCGAGAGGGTCCTTGACTTCGAAGAAGTCAGGGAACAGCAGGGGGGGATTGCTGCTGATTTTGATGATCGACACCCTGCCAAGACTGCGGTTGGCCACGTAGGCGCGACCCATAAGGTGATCGACCGCCAACCTCAGCCTGTCGGGTGACAGGGGGGCCCCGCCTCCGAGGTCGATAGTGGCAACGAGGGCGTGGAATCTGTCGAACGCCGACACAGTGTGAGTGCCGCCGTTGGCAACATAAACGCCGAATTGAGGATCGGTTGCCACGCTCTCCGGGTTGAAACCGACGTTGAGGGTAGCGCTCACCGTGTTCGTGACAGATTTGATCACCGAGACGGTGTTGGCGCCACTATTGGTGACGAAGACATTGTCATGAACGTCCACCGCCACGCTGATCGGCTTCACCCCTACGGGGATCGTGGCTACGACAGCCAGTTTTCCAGTTTTGGATGCTTTCATCGGTACACGACTTTCGTTGGGCCGCCGTCATCCTTGCGGTGACCGCCTCGACGGGATCGGCACGCGCGACGGCTCAGCTGCCGGTGGAGCCCACTGCCGTTTGACGGGGGGTCGGATGGGCGCTGGCCGCGCCGCCCATCCCTGCCGTGAGGCATAGGGCTAGCGCCCACACAGTTGCTGTCTTGCGGTTCGAAATGGCGCGCTCCTTTCCTCTGCGGAGGTTCGGCAAGCTCTAACCGCCTGGTCCTCGGGGTGGCAATGCCGCCCCACTTACCGACGATATGGTGCGTGCGTCAACGCAGCGTCATTGCCTCGCCATCTGTTCTCCGGGTGATCGCGGGTCGGCGTACGGACTCTGACGGCCAGTTGAAGCATCCGGGTGAACTGCGGTGAGGGCGGGACTCCGAGCTCCTCGCGAAGCAGCCGGCGGAAGGCTCGATAGTGGCGGACCGCCTCGTTCACATTGCCCTGCACGAGATGCGTGGCAACTACTGCTCTGTGCGCGCTCTCCCGCAGCGGCTCGCTTCGTACGCTCGTCAGCGCGGTCTCTAGCGCGATCCCGTATCGTCCCTCCCGCGCTAGGCGGTGGGCCAGCGCGTCGAGGGCGTGTAGTCGCAACTGCCGCAGCCGTTCTCGTTCGAACAGCGCCCAGTCGTCGTCCCAGCCAGGCAGCAATTGGCCTTCGTCGAATAGGACCGTTGGCACCGGCTCGGCGCACGGTGTAGCAGGGGAGCGCACCAGGTGCAGCGCCGTGTCGGCGAGCTCACGGGCGTCCACAGTCAGGGAGTCGGCGATCGCAATCGTGTTCCTGTCGCAGGTGACCAGCGCCCGGTCGCCGTGGGGCAGCTTGCACAGGGTGCTACGTAGGCTGCCCCGAGCGTGCGCCTCGGTCGCCTCCGGCCACAGCGTTCCCGCGAGGGCTGTCCGGCTGACGCACGAGCGCAGTCCTACGAGGGCTAGCAGACGTTGCGCGTTCCCGCACAGGACTACCGTCTCGCCCCCATACGCCAGCCGGAACTGGCCGAGGAGCCGGAGACAGGGAGCGGAGCATGATTCCGAGCGGGCCATCGTGTCTCTCAGAGGGTGGGGCTGCTTCACGGCGCCACGTAGCGGAATTCCGGTCCGTAGTTCTTTCCACTGCCGTCAGGGAGAGCGATCTTCATCAGATTACGAGCGGGTGTCCGCAGCGCGCCCATCTTGTCCACCGCGTCTTGCAGCAGGTCCGCGGCGGGTCCCGGAGCTTCTTGCTGCCAGGCCTGTTCGAGGAGTCCCAGCATGTCGCTGTAGGTGCGATTGAACGTGTCGAGGGCGGAAGCGGGCACGCCCGGGCCTCTCCGGGACCAGCCTCCGTGGGGCACAACACCCATCGGCAGGGTCTTGATCTGGGGCGGGTTGGGTGATTGTAGGGTCTCCAGCACTTTCAAAAAGGCGTAGTAGTGGGCAAGTTCACCCTGCTCACCCGGATACGGGTTCTCGGGCGACGTGGACGTCCCCTCGCCCTGCTCCTTGATGACCGTGATGGCCGACTCGACGTCATCAAGCGTCTCGAGGCGCTCGAGACTGTTCCCCGAGCCGTGGTGCGCCATGTTCCTCTCCACCTGCCGCTTGCCAGTGATGAGCTTAGGGTTCGCGCGGAAAGCCTCGAGGATCGCGGTGTAGAAGGCGCCGATCGAGGTGTAGGCCGCTGGGGCGGCCAGTGTGATCGGGTGGTCGGGCTTCTCGATCTTCGCGTACATCTCCACCGACTCCGGCGTCAGTCCGCTCAGGAAAACGGTGAGATCGGGCCGTACCCCGCCGGGTAGAGGGCCCGGGTACGCCGGCACCAGCGTGTCGCCGGTGAGGCGGGGTGTACCGCCGATTGTGGTGAGCAGGTTGCATGCGAGACCGAGATGCGACATCTCGTCGAAGACGATTCGACGCAGTGCCATGCGGATCTGGTTGGCCTTCCCGCTCGTGTCGTCGATCGACCACATGCCGCACAGATACGGGGGCAGAGTGGCGAGTTCCAGGAGGATCGCCTGTTGCACCGCTTTGTGAAGCCAGGTGGTGTCCCGCTGCTCCGTGGGCTGCCGCATCAAATCGACGATTTGGTTGCTTTGGGCGTACTGAACAGCGTTCACCGTCGGTCTCCTTCCGGACGGGTCCCCCCGCCCCCGATCGTCGGCCCATGCCGTCATCCCCTCGTCATCGGCGTGGTCGCCAGCGCCGCTTGACAGGGATTTTCCGCGTGAACCAGGGGGACGGCTCAGCCCCGAGCTCCGTGCGCAGCAGCTGCCGGAATGCCTCGTAGTGCCGGAGGGCTTCGATCATGTTGCCCTCGGCAAGATGTGCCGAGACCGCCGCCCGATGCGGGTACTCGCGGAGCGGTTCGATGCGGATGCTTGCTAGTGCGGCCTCCAGGGCCAGTGCTGGCATGTTGTGCCGTGCAAGCCTCTCCGCCAGGATGTCGAGTGCTTGCAGGCGCAGTCGGCGCAGCCATTCCCGTTCCAGGACGACCCAGTTGTCGTCCCAGTCGGGCAGCAAATCGCCCCGGTCGAGAACCCCTAACAGCAGGGGATCGGCATGGAAGGGACCGCGCCCCCTGACGATGTCGAGTGCGGTCCGGGCGAGGGTGCTAGCGTCCACTCTCACACCGTGGCCGAGCGTGAGCGACTCCTGCGTGCAGTGGACGAGTTCGAGTTTGCGGCCGTCGCTACTCAAGTGCCACAGCGAAGTCCGAAGGCTGCCGCGGGCGTGTGTCTCGGTCGCGTCCGGCCACAGGGTCTGCGCGACCACCGAGCGGCAGACGCACCCACGGAGTCCGATGAAGGCTAGGAGACGCTGGGCGTTGCCGCACAGTGGTACTGGCTCGCCGTTGAGCTCCAAGCGGAACTGGCCGAGGAGTTGCAGGTTGGTGTGTTGTGGAGGTGAGGGAGAGGGATTCATTGCTGTCCCTGCGCGCTGTTCGCGAGGCCGAGGCCTCTGTTTCACCGCCGCACTCATCATAGGTCGGCTTCCCGCGGCAGGCCTGTTGTCGGTCCCCGGCCAACCACTCGTTCGACTTCGATGGCAGCGACCCCTGGCGGACGGTCCCGGCCCAACCGGACACGAGCAGCGCCCCTCCTCCCCTCCGGATGCGGGGCGTTGTCACGCCGCGGACAATGAAAGAGCAAGGGGGGTCGACGTCAGGAGCACCCGACATGGGCCGGGAGCGCGACGAACGGCACAGGTCGCCTCGGCGCGGGCCCTACGCCGAGGCGAAGCACAGGCAGCGTCGTAGCCGGAGTCCACGTCGATTTGCCGTTGATAGCCCCGCTCCCGGGGGCGTGATCAGCGGTTTCCTTGGGGCACCCTTGTGGGTGGAAAGGCAATACCGGAAAAGCGATGTCGGCGACGCTTGAAATGTGGTTCTGGATCACTTTCCGTGCCGGAGCCACGGAGGGTCACCACGACCGCGATCATGAACGACCGTGGGTGATGTGTTCCTCCAGGACCTGTGGTTCCACCAGGCCGATGGAGTTGTGATCGAAAAGGCGGTAGTCGATGGCGAGTTGGTACTCGTGCGGGCCCGTGCATCGGCGGAGCAAGCCGCGTGTCATGCCTGCGGGACGACGTCAGGCCGGGTGCACAGCCGATACGTACGCCGTCTCGCCGACACCGCGGTCGCCGGGCGTCCTGTGGTGATCGAGTTACAGGTCCGGCGGTTCCGCTGCCGTGACCGCGCCTGCAGGCAGGCCACGTTCGCAGAGCAGGTTGATGGCCTGACCTTCCGGCATGGGAGGCGAAGCGCCGGGTTGCAGACGGTGCTGCAGCGGGTGGCCGTGATGTTGGCGGGCCGGGCCGGCGCCCGCCTGGCAGACACACTCGCGGTCCGGGCGAGCCGGTCGACACTGCTGCGGCTGATACGCCGCCTGCCGGAGCCCGAAGTACACACGCCGCGGGTGCTGGGGGTGGATGAGTTCGCCCTGCGCAAAGGACACAACTACGGCACGATCCTGGTGGACATCGACACGCGTCGTCCGGTTGATCTGCTGCCCGACCGCACCACGGCCACGGTGTCCGCCTGGCTCGCCGACCACCCCGGAGTCGAGGTGATCTGCCGTGACCGCTCGACCGCATACGCCGAGGCCGGACGGCTCGGCGCCCCGGACGCGGTCCACGTCGCGGACCGGTGGCAGTGCGCCATGAGGCGCCTTGTTGTATCCCCGGCTCAGCCGGGAGGAATTCGGAGGGAGGTTCCTGGGTCTGATGGCTTACCCAACCCGGAAACGGTGAAGGGGAACACAGCATGCCAGAAAAGCGACGGCCGGGCTCAGGTGTCAGAGACGGCGCGTCGCGGGACCCGCGTGATATGGCGAAAGCTGGATTGCCTGAACTCCAATACCCAGAAGATTGAAGGTCGAATCCATCGGCAAGACATCTGACGCCGGTGCCGGGCCCTGCTCCAGGCGAGTGCCACACCTGGGGCAACCTCCGGGGCTCGGAGCGATGCCCAATGAGGGCATTCAAGGGGATGAGTGGAGCGCCTACGTCACGCTAGAACGTACGACAAGGACGAACATGGGATCGCCTACGGGAAGAGGTCTTCCTATGGCGACGGAGGCCCCGTAGTAGTCGCCGGAGTCACGACCGGCCAAGGAGGACGGGAAAGCCGTCTGCACCGGGCGAAGGGGGCCAGGTGATCGGACACTCAAGAATCGAGAGGTATGCGAAATGCAGTGCGCCGAAACGGTGCTGGGTGTCCTCCGTGAACGCGGCAGGCGTGGCCTGCCGTGCAACGAACTGTATCGACAGCTTTTCAATCCGCAGTTGTATCTGCTGGCCTACGGGCGTTTGTACTCCAACAAGGGTGCAATGACGCCCGGGGTCACCGGGGAGACCGTGGACGGCATGTCGCTGGGCAAGATCGAGCACGTCATCGACGCGCTACGCCACGAGCGGTACCGGTGGAGCCCAGCTCGAAGGGTCTACATCCCGAAGGGACGGGGCAGCGCAAAGCTGCGACCGCTCGGCCTGCCGCCCTGGAGCGACAAGCTCGTCGGCGAGGTGGTTCGTCTGTTACTTGAGGCGTATTACGAGCCGACGTTCTCGAAGTTCTCCCACGGTTTCCGTCCTCGCCGGGGCTGCCACACGGCTCTGCGCGAAGTGGCCAACACCTGGACGGGGACGGTTTGGTTTGTTGGGGGCGACATCTCACAGTGTTTCGACCGGCTTGACCACGATGTCATGCTCCGAATCCTGGGCGAGAAGATCCACGACAACCGATTCCTGCGGCTGATGCGAAACATGCTCAAGGCCGGATACATGGAGGACTGGATCTGGAATGCCACGCACAGCGGAAGTCCGCAAGGCGGGGTTGTTTCACCGATCTTGTCTAACATCTACCTGCACAAGATGGATGAGTTCGTCGAGAACGTTCTGATTCCCAAGTACACCCGAGGAAAAGTCAGAAAGCAGAGTCGCGAGTTCGGCAGAGCCTGGTACGCGATTCAATGCGCCCGCAAGCGAGGCGAGGTCATGTCCCGCGGGGTGGTGTAGTCACGGCAGCTGTTTCGGTTCCGGTTGTGGGGTGATCTGTGAATCGGCTTCGGTTGGCTTGGTGGTGAAGAGCTCGGCCATGGAGGCTTCCGACAGGTAGCGGCGGTCGAAGACTTGCCACTCGTCGTGGAGTTCGGCCAGGACTGCGGCGGCGAGCCGGTCGAGGGCGGCGGGGTTGGGGAAGACCTGGACGACGTCGGCTCGTCGTTTGATCTCCCGGTTCAGCCGCTCCAGCGGGTTGGTGGACCAGATCTTCTTCCAGTGCGTCGGCGGGAAGTCCGCGAACGCCGTGATATCGGTTGCGGCGTCCAGCAGCATCTTCTTGACCTGCGGGAACTGTCGTCCGAGCATGTCGGCGACCACGTTCAGATGGGTGCGGACCTGCTCGCCGGTGGTCTGCGCGAAGATGGTGCGGATGGTGGCCGCCACCATCTCTCCCGAGCCCCTCTCGATCACCGAAAACACGTCTCGCACGAAGTGAACGCGGCACCTTTGCCAGGCCGCGCCGAGGAAAACGGTGCGGATCGCTGCCACCAGTCCACTGTGGCTGTCGGAGATGACCAGCTGGACGTTCTCCAGGCCGCGGGCCCGCAGTGAGCGCAGGAACTTGGTCCAGAACGGCTTCGACTCGCTGTCGCCGACCATCAGGCCGAGGATCTCGCGGTGCCCGGTGGCGGAAATGCCGGTGGCGATGACCACGGCCTGCGAGGCGATCCGGTGGTTCACCCGCGCCTTGCAGTAGGTGGCGTCCAGGAAGACGTAGGGGAAGACGGTGTGGTCCAGCGGCCGTTCCTTGAACGCCGTCAGTTCCTCGTCCAGTTCGCCGCAGATCCTAGAGACCTCGGACTTGGAGATCCCACTGTCCGCACCGAGTGCTTTGACCAGGTCGTCGACCGACCGGGTCGAGACGCCGTGCACGTATGCCTCCATCACCACGGCGAACAACGCCCGGTCGATCCGCCGCCGACGCTCCAGCAGCGAGGGGAAGAACGAGCCGGTCCGCACTTTCGGGATCTTCAGGGCCAGGTCGCCGGCCTGCGTGGTCAGCATGCGTTCGCGGTGCCCGTTGCGCCAGGCCGTGCGCTTGTCGGAGTGCTCGTGCGGGGCGGCGCCGATGACGTCGGTGGCCTCGGCCTCGATGAGCTCCTGAAGGATGCGCTCGCACACCACCCTGATTGCTTCAACTCCGTCGGCCCGACGTAGTGACTCCAGCAGCCGCATCAGCTCAGACTGGGACAAGGCCATCGCGTGCTCCTCCGGTTGAACTGCCCGTTCACCAAGGAGACTTGCGCGATGGCCTGCCCTTGCGCAGGGAGCACTCACGCCCAGCGGATGTACGCCCCGGGCAGACACCCGCGCGTTCCGGAACGCGGCCCGGCTACACCACCTCATGGGACGCGATCCGAGGCGACCACGCCGAGGTGCGAAGGCTTCGCAAGCAACTGCACAGCATTCCAAGCATGGATACTCGTGATCCTGGATATCGGAGGCTGAGGTATGTGCGCTACGCCGATGACACCCTCCTCGGGTTTGCTGGACCAAAAGAAGAGGCCGAAGAGATCAAGCAGAGGCTGGCTCAATTCCTGCATGACGAACTCAAGCTGGAAATTTCGCCGGAGAAGACGCTGATCACGCACGCCCGCACCCAGGCGGCGAGGTTCCTCGGCTTCGACATCACCGTGCACCACAACGACCGCAAGATCTCCGGCAGACGCCGCTCTGTCAATGGGACCATCGGTCTGCGTGTCCCCCGTTCGGTGGTAGTCGCCAAGCAGTCGCAGTACATGAAGCGCGGCAAACCCGCGAAACGGCCCGAACTGCTGAACCAAGATGATCACGTCATCATGAGCACCTACGGGTCCGAGTACCGCGGCATCGTTCAGTACTACCTGCTGGCCGGCGACGTCTTTCGACTCGCCCGTCTGCACTGGGCCATGTCGGCCTCGATGCTGATGACGCTGGCCAACAAGCACCGCTCGTCGTTCTCGAAGATGGCCCGCAAGTACAAGGCCACCGTCGAAACCCCGCACGGGCTACGCAAGTGCTTTGAGGCCCGCGTCGAACAACCCGGCAGGAAGACGCTGATCGGACGGTTCGGCGGAATCCCGCTGCGACAGAACAAGAACACGGTCGTCACCGACCGCCAGTTGGCCCCGGTCAACATCAAGCGCAAGAAACTGGTCACCCGGCTCCTCGCCGGACGACGCGAGGCATGCGGGCGCGTCGATGAGGTGGAAGTCCACCACGTCGCCAAACTCGCTGACCTCGGCCGCCCGGGAAACCGGCCACCGTGGGCAGATCTCATGGCCGCGCGGCACCGCAAAACCCTTGTGGTCTGCGGAAGTTGCCACGCGGACATCCACGGAAGATCCGTCGCAGCACTCGCGGAGCAGTCACTGGAGAGCGACGTGCGGTGACAAGTCGCATGCGTCGTTCGGGCTGGGGGTCGTGGGAAAAGGGCTTGCTCAGCAGGCACCTCGCCGACGGCCCACCAGTACCATCTGGAAAAACCTCGCCGAGGCCGTCGAGAAGACGGTCGTCCAGCACCGCGCCCTGCTGCGCGAGCAAGGGGAGACCAGCCCAGTCCGCACCAACACCCCCGTGAACACGACGGAGCTCGCGCCGCGTCCCTCAGGCGAACCGCGACACTCCGGCCGCCTGTCGGACCGGGTGCGCGAACAGCACGCAGCCGTCCACGCCCTGCTCGACGACGGGCTCGGCATGCGGCCGATCGCCCGGCGGCTCGGCCTCGCCCGCAACACCGTGCGCCGCCTGGCCCGCGCGGCCACCGCGGACGAACTGCTGGTGGGACAGTGGACCGGCCGCAGCAGCATCCTCGATCCCTACAAGCCCTATCTGCATCAGCGGTGGGCCGAGGGCTGCACCGTCGCCCGCCGCCTGTTCGAGGAACTGCGTGAACGCGGCTACCCCGGCGGCGAGAGCGTCGTGAAAAGGTACGTGCAGCAACTCCGTGAAGCGTTCTCGCACCACGATCCGCCTCGCAAAGCCCCTTCCGTGCGAGACGTGACCAGCTGGATCACCCGCCGCCCCGACCGCCTCGACGACGACCAGGCCCAGCGACTCAAGACGATCCTCGCCCGCTGCCCCGAACTTGACCGCACCGCCGAACACGTGCGTTCCTTCGCTGAGTTGATGAACAACCGCCAAGGACAGCAGCTGGCCCAATGGATCGAGCGCGTCCAGGCCGATGACCTGCCCGCCCTGCACGTTTTCGTCACCGGCCTCGGCCAGGACCTCGCCGCCGTGGTCGCCGGGCTCAGCCTGCCCTACAGCTCTGGCGCCGTCGAAGGCCACAACAACAAGATCAAGATGATCAAGCGGCAGATGTTCGGACGCGCCAACTTCGACCTGCTCCGCAAGCGAGTCCTCCTCGCGGCGTGAGGTCGTTCATGATCGCGGTCGTGGTGACCCTCCGTGGCTCCGGCACGGAAAGTGATCCAGAACCAGCGTTCGGCCGTCGTCGAGAAATGGGGCCGACACATCCCCGCGGGTGCGGGGAGCACAGGTCGGCGATCCAGTGCTCGGCCTCGGGGTGGGGACCATCCCCGCGGGCGCGGGGAGCACTTGAGGTACTCGAGCCCGGGCTTGAGCGCCCCGGGACCATCCCTGCGCGGGGAGCACGCGACCTTGTTCCAGACGCCGACGATGCCCTTGGGGCCATCCCCGCGGGTGCGGGGAGCACAGCATCGAGGAACCGGGCAAGATCATGGTGCAGGGACCATCCCCGCGGGTACAGGGAGCAGGAGCAGTCCCGCCGTGAATCCCGTGCCCTCGTGGAGGAGGGACCATCCCCGCGGGTGCGGGAAGCAGTAGCCCTTGCGCTTGTTGCCCCACGCTGCCGGGGGACCATCCCCGCGGGTGTGGGGAACAGGCGGTGGAAGTCCGTGCCCGCGTCCTCCCACTTGGGACCATCCCCGCGGGTGCGGGGAGCAGACGGCGGCGGTCTTGCCCCTGCGCTCCGACAGGGGACTATCCCCGCAGTGGCGCGCTTCCGGCCGCTGGGCTGGTACGGCGGGACCATCCCCGTGGGTGCGGGGAGCAGGGATGCACATAGGTCTCCCCCGGGGTCGCACGGGGACCATCCCCGCACCCGCGGGGAGCACGCGACCCTGTTCCAGACGCCGACGATGCCCTTGGGGCCATCCCCGCGGGTGCGGGGAGCAGATCTTGTACTCAAGGCCGTACGTCAGGCGGCCGGGACCATTCTCGACGACGGCCGAACGCTGACCTTCTGACGGCGGATCAAAAGTGACCCACTTGGTGATCTTCGTCTGACTCTGGCCTTGGTGATCAAGGTCAGGAGGGAAGGTGATCCTCGTGGAGGACTGGGCAGAAATCCGCCGGCTGCACCGGGCCGAGCAGATGCCGATCAGGGCGATCGCACGGCATCTGGGCATCTCGAAGAACACCGTCAAGCGGGCCCTGGCCAGCGACCGGCCGCCGCAGTACCAGCGGCCGGCCAAGGGATCGGCCGTCGACGCGGTCGAGACGCAGATCCGGGAACTGCTGCGGGAGACCCCGACGATGCCCGCCACGGTGATCGCCGAGCGGATCGGCTGGGAGAGAGGCATGACCATCCTCAAAGACCGGATCCGCGAACTGCGGCCGGCCTATGTCCCGGTCGATCCGGTCTCGCGCACGGTCTATCGGCCCGGCGAGCTGGCCCAGTGCGACCTGTGGTTCCCCGACGCGGACATCCCCCTCGGTTACGGGCAGAGCGGACGCCCGCCGGTCCTGGTGATGGTGTCCGGCTACTCCCGCGTGATCACCGCTCGGATGCTGCCATCGCGCCGGACCGGCGACCTGATCGACGGGCACTGGCGGCTGCTGACCGAGTGGGGTGCCGTCCCCAGGACGCTGGTCTGGGACAACGAGGCGGGCGTCGGCCGCGGACGCCCGACATCCGAGTTCGCCGCGTTCGCGGGCCTGCTCGCCACGAAGATCTACTTGTGCCGACCCAGGGATCCTGAGGCGAAGGGGCTGGTGGAACGGGCGAACGGCTATCTGGAGACGTCGTTCCTGCCCGGGCGCCACTTCAGCGGACCGGACGACTTCAACACCCAGCTGCAGACCTGGCTGAAGGTCGCCAACCGGCGTGTCCACCGCACTCTCGGGGCCCGTCCGGCCGACCGCTGGGAAGCGGACCGGGCCCAGATGCTCACCCTGCCCGCGGTCGACCCGCCCACCTGGTGGCGGTTCTCGGCCCGGCTGGGCCGGGACCACTATGTCCGCGTCGACACCTGTGACTACTCCGTCGACCCCGCCGCGATCGGACACCAGGTCACCGTGCTGACCGACAACGAGCAGGTCATCGTGCTGACCTCCGGCGGTGAGATCGTCGCCCAGCATGCCCGCTGCTGGGCCCGCCATCAGACGCTCACCGATCCCGAGCACGCCGAGGCGGGACAAGCGATGCGGCAGGAAGCACGTCGCCGGCCCACCGGTCAGATCCACGCCGCCGGCGCCGCCTCCAGTCCGCTCGTCGAGGTCGAACAGCGCGAGCTGGGCTCTTACGACCGGCTGTTCACCGTCATCGACGGCGGCGAAGGCAAGGAGGCCGGCTGATGGCCCGCACCTCCACCACCGTCGACGCCGACGCACCCGCCGCCGGCACGGCCACGGGTCGCAGGACCGGTCAGCAGACCGCCTCCGACCTGGCCTTCCTGGCCCGGGCGATGAAGGCCCCGGCCCTTCTTGCCGCCGCCGACCGGCTCGCCGAACGGGCCCGCAAGGAGTCCTGGACCCACGCCGAATACCTGGTCGCCTGCCTCCAGCGCGAGGTCTCCGCCCGCGAATCGCACGGCGGCGAGGCACGAGTACGGGCCGCCCGTTTCCCCGCGATCAAGACGATCGAGGAACTCGACGTCACCCATCTGCGCGGCATGACGCGCCAACAGCTCGCGCATCTGGGCACGTTGGACTTCATCGCGGGCAAGGAGAACGTCGTTTTCCTGGGCCCGCCCGGCACCGGCAAGACACACCTGGCGATCGGCCTGGCGGTGCGGGCCTGCCAGGCCGGACACCGCGTCGCCTTCGCCACCGCCGCCGAATGGGTCGACAAACTCGCCGCCGCCCACGAGACCGGCCGCCTGTCGGCCGAGCTCACCCGGCTCGGCCGCTATCCGCTGATCGTGGTGGACGAGGTCGGCTACATCCCCTTCGAAGCGGAGGCCGCGAACCTGTTCTTCCAGCTCATCTCGAACAGATACGAACGCGCGTCCGTGATCGTCACCAGCAACAAGCCCTTCGGACGATGGGGAGAGGTCTTCGGAGACGAGACCGTGGCCGCCGCCATGATCGACCGCCTGGTCCACCACGCCGAGGTCCACTCCCTCAAGGGCGACTCCTACCGCATGCGAGGACGCGAACTCGGACGCGTCCCCACCGACACACCCGACAGCGACTGAACCACCCACCGACACCAACCGGGTCAGAATTCAACCGCCCAAAGTGGGTCCGAGTTCAGCCGACGCCGACAACCATCCCCGCGGGAGTGTAAATCTAACGGCGGATCCGACGATCATGGGAGAGACGTCAAGTGACTGACACCGCCGTGGAGTTGGAGACCGTGAAGCCTGTCGAGAGTGCCCAGTCCGGGCCGCCTGCGCCCGTGTCTGACGAGCAACTGGTCGCGATGCTGGTGGAGCGGGCTCGGTCGGAGGGGCTGCAGCTGACCGGGCAAGGTGGGCTGCTGCAGCAGCTGACCAAGCGGGTCCTGGAGTCTGCACTGGAAGGTGAGATAGCCGATCACCTCGGCTATGAGAAGCACGATGCTGCCGGCCGGGGCAGCGGCAACTCCCGTAACGGGGGCCGGGCCAAGACCGTGCTGACCGACGTCGGGCCGGTCGAGGTCAAGGTGCCGCGTGACACCTCGGGCACGTTCGAGCCGCAGATCGTCAAGAAGCGGCAGCGGCGGCTGACCGGGGTCGACGAGATGGTGCTGTCGTTGTCCGCGAAGGGGCTCACGCACGGCGAGATCGCCGCTCACCTGGCCGAGGTCTACGGCGCCGAGGTGTCCAAGCAGACCATCTCCACCATCACCGACAACGTGATGGAGGGCATGGCCGAGTGGCAGAACCGGCCGCTCGACCGCGTCTATCCGGTCCTGTTCGTGGACGCCATCAACGTCAAGATCAGGGACGGGCAGGTCGCGAACCGTCCGGTCTATGTCGTGATGGCGGTGACGGTGGACGGCACCCGGGGCATCCTCGGCATCTGGGCCGACGAGGGCGGCGAGGGCGCGAAGTACTGGCTGCATGTCTTCACCGAGCTGAAGAACCGCGGCCTGGACGACGTACTCATGCTTGTCTGCGACGGGCTCAAGGGCCTTTCCGAGGCCGTGGAGACCGTCTGGCCCCGCACGATCGTCCAGACATGCGTGGTTCACCTGCTGCGGAACTCGTTCTGATACGCCGCCCGCCAGGACTGGGACAAGGTCGCCAAGGCACTCAAGCCCGTCTACACCGCACCCAGCGAGGACGCGGCGACGGAACGGTTCCTGGAGTTCCAGGAGGCGTGGGGAGGCAAGTATCCGGCGATCGTGAAGCTGTGGTCGGACGCCTGGGCCGAGTTCGTGCCGTTCCTCTCCTTCGACGTCGAGATCCGCAAGGTCATCTGCAGCACGAACGCGATCGAGAGCGTCAACGCCCGCATCCGCAGGGCCGTCCGTGCCCGCGGGCACTTCCCCAACGAGGCCGCCGCCCTCAAGTGCATCTACATGGCGCTGATGAGCCTGGACCCGACCGGGAAGGGCCGCAAGCGGTGGACCATGCGCTGGAAAGCACCACTGAACGCGTTCCAGATCGCCTTCGAAGGTCGCCTGAGCCCGAGCAACAACTGACCATCAACAACCAAGATCAGCCGTTAAATTGACACACCCATCCCCGCGGGTGCTGGGAAGCAGCGCAGGGACTGAAGGGTGTAGCTCGCGGCCCGGGGGCCATCCCCTCGGGTGCGGGGAGCACTACGCGGCGTACAGCTTGTCCCGGGCGATCCGGGGACCATCCCCGCAGGTGCGGGCAGCACGCGGCCGCCCGTGGCGTGCTGCTCTACGCAGGCGGGCCATTTCCGCGTGTGCGGGGAGCACCAGGCGTAGGTGAAGTCGCCGGTCTTTGTGACGGGACCATCCCTGCGGGTGCAGGGAGCGCGGCGTCGACGTGGCCGCCGACGGTGGTGACGAGGGACCATCCCCGGCTGGTGCGGGGAGCACGCCGTCCAGATGGCATACGACAAGCGCTTCGAGGGGTCATCCTCGCGTGTGCGGGGAGGTTTCGAACCAGATCCGTGGGTCGTCCATCGCGGGGGGATCATCCCCGGGTGGGGGAGCAGGTATCGGCCGGCCTCTGGGGGCAGTTGTCGCTGGGGTGATCCCTGCTCGGGTGCAGGGGGCGTGTGTTGGTGCTTGCTGATCTGATCTTTCCAGGTGTTGCGGGTGCGCGCTGGCGGTTTAGCCGTTTGCTGGATGCCTGGCGCTGGAGGGGGCGGTCGGTGCCCGAGCGGCCGGATGCAGCCCGCCGGAACTGGATGGCGCTCTAGTCTCGTTGTTTGTTCTGAACGGCATGCTGGCGGGGGATGCGGGTAGGTGGCGCGCATAGTTGGGGTACACGGGATTCGGCAGTCCTCGACGTCGAAAAGGCAGCTGACGGACGACTGGTTGGGGGCGCTCAATGGTGGTCTTGGCGGGCTCGGTATGCCGGTCCTGCCTGGTGACGCATTGGAACTGCCGCACTGGACTGGGCTGTTGGAGCGCGGAACGGACCACCTCGGTCCGCAGGGGGATCGCTTCGATGCCGCAGTGCCATTGGACGAGGGGGAAGTCGACTTCGTCGTCGCGGCGCTGGAGGATGTCGTCCGTGAGGAGGACCTGGACCGTATCGGGCAGGTGGAGTTGCAGACGCTGGGTGTGCCGCAGCTGTGGCCTCCGCGTCTGACGCGTCTGGTGATGGCGTATGACCTGCGTTTTCCCCGGGGTGGGGGGAAGCTTTTGGTGAGTGCCCTGCGTGAGGTGCGGTTGTATCTGTACGAGCCTGAGCCTGCTGCTCGGGTTCGGTCCTTTGTTGCCGGGGCTTTCGGTGCGGGTACCTGCGTTGTGATCGGGCATTCACTGGGAAGCGTGATCGCCTACGACCTGCTTCGCCGGGGCGAGGTCGCGCCGGACCGGACGGCTGCCGTGCGGACGCTTGTGACGTGCGGATCTCCGTTGGCCATCCCCTCGGTGCGGCGTGGGCTGGGCATTGCCGACGGCGAGCCGTTGAAGCTGCCCGGCGGTATCGCGTGGGTCAATGTCTTCGATCCCGGGGACTTCATCACCGGCGGCGTGGGGCTCAGCGCTCTCTCGCCCGGAATCACCGATGCGCAGGTCGACAACGGCAACGGTGACCCGCACAGCGCGCTGCGCTATCTGCGGGCCGGTGCGGTTGCGCGGGTGATTGCGGACGGCTGCCGGTGAACGACCGAGCGGCGCCTGAGACGAAGCAGCGGACGCTGATTGAGATTGCTGTCTCGGATTACGACACCGGCGACGTTTCCAGAGACGCCGTGTTCAAGAAGGGCATCGACGCGCAGGTCGGTGCTGTGAGGGGGTGGTGGGCCAATGAGGGTCTCGGTGCGGAGCGCAGGTTCACCGTTGCTGCGCCTGGGCAACTCCGCGACGTCTACGATCTGCGCGCGTTCCTGGATGAGAGGAGGCCTGAGAGCGCTGCGCACGATGAGGCCCTTGTCGTCTATGTCACCGGTCACGGGGTCAGCCGGCCGTCGGACGAGCATTTCCTGCTTCTGCCGGGGTCCCGCATGGACCGTCTTCCGGCGACGGCGTTTGCGACCGCCGATCTGATCACGAGGGTGCTGGATTCCGATGCCGACCATGTCCTGGTCATGGTTGACTCCTGCTACTCCGGTGTTCTCCGTGAGGAGCTTCGAAGGCGCTGCCGAGCACTGAGCGAGGCACGAAGGCAGCTGAACTCTCTCGTTGTGATGTCGTCTGCCAACGAGACAGGGACCCCGCATCCGGAACAGTTCACGCGTTTTCTCGAAGCCGTGGTCGCCCACTTCACAGATCGGCAGTCGGGGTACGCGCGTTCTCACTTGAGCTTTGCAGAACTCTTCACCGCGATGGAGGGCTTGTACCAGTCGGGGGTTGCGCCCGAAGTGCAGTTCCTTTGGCCGGAACATACGCTGCCGGGGCGCCGGGACCACGCTCAACCCCATCCGTGCCTTCCCAACCCCGGCTACGAGCCCCGGCCCGACCTCGACTTGTACTGGCTCTCGCGAGCTTCCGGGCGTCCTTCCCTTGATGATTTCGGCTGGTATTTCACAGGCCGGACCCGCCAGGTGCGGCGCCTGACGGAGTTTCTTGAGAACGGAAGCGGGACTCTCGTCGTCACGGGGGAAACAGGCTCGGGCAAGTCCGCATTGCTCGCTCGGGTCGTCACGCTCAGCGCCCCGACGTTCCGGTCCGACGAGAGGTACCGCTCTGTCGTCGAGGCTGTACCGCCCGATCTCCTCGTGCCGGAGGGAGTGGTCGATGCTGCGGTGCTCGCCCGGAACACGGACGTTGATGAACTCGCCGCCGCGCTGTACACCGCGCTCACGGACGAACCGCCCGCCGCTGGCAGGGCGATCACCCCACTGGATCAGCTTCTGGACCATGTGCTGGCCGCTGTGCGCCACATGGGGCGGCCTTTGACGATCGTCATCGACGGCATCGACGAGGCAAGGAATCCCCGATCGATCGTCACCAACCTCATCCGCCGGCTGGCCGACTTGTGGACGGATACCGGACAACTGGCGGTCCGGATGCTTCTGGGCGTCCGCAGTGCGCACGCCGGCCCGGATGGTCGGCTCCGTCCGTCACCGGACCGGGCATCGGATCTGCTGGACCTGCTTATCCATTCCACGGACGCCGGGGAACCCCTGCGGACGGACACCGGCACCGCGCAGGACATCGAGGCGTACGCGAGCACGCTGCTCAGAACCCTGTTTGACAGTTCCGGCTCCTCACCACGCCCGGATCCCCGCGCACTGGGCGAGGTTGCTGCCGCGGTGGCCCAGGAGGTGGCACCCTCCTTCCTCGACGCCCGCCTCGCCGTCGAGGCGCTTCACTCACAAGGACAGCTGCCTGATCCTGATGATCCGCAGTGGCGGCGCACCCTGCGGCAGGGAACGCAGGAGCTTATGCGGCAGGACATTGCCGCAACAGGGCGCCACACAGGTGTGCCGGCCGAGCTCATCGTGCAGGTCCTGCGGACTACGGCACTCGCGCAGGGTGCCGGCCTTCCCTGGGCCGACGTGTGGCCGTGCGCGGTGGCGGCCCTGGCGGGAGACGGCGTCACCATCCCTGATTCGGTGATCCGTGACGTACGGGAGAGCCGGCTCAAGGGCTACCTGACGACCGCAGTGGAGGACGACAGGTACGTCTACCGGCCCATTCACGAGCGCATCAGTGAAGTGCTGAGGGACAGCCCGCAGGTCCTTCTCGGTGCCGAAGCGCCGCCCAGCGCACCTGAGGCGTCCGCGGCGGGCGTGAGGGAGGCTCATCGGCAACTGGCGGTCGCGTTCAGCGAGCTGCGGGAGACGGACGATGTGCCGCCGCATCCGTATCTGCGCCGCCACCTGATCCAGCATGCGGCAGCCGGAGGTGTGCTGAACGACCAGGTCATCACGGAAAAGTTCCTGCCCTACGAGACGAGCGGGAACGTGCGGGGCACGCTCGGGCTTCTTTCGGAGCATGCTGAGGGCACGAGGCGCCTCTTGGCGTGGTCCGGGATCGAGCCCTTCCTGGCCGACGCGCCGCCCCTCGCGCGTGCGGAAAGCCTGCGCTTCGCCCAGTGGGGGCCGGATGCTGCTGCTTCGAGCCCCGGCGCCGCGCCCAGCCCGGTGGTCGGGCATCTCGCGCCGGGATGGAAGGACATCGCGGTGGCGGGCAACGTCCTGGCGAGACACGACACGGACGTCTGCTCCCTGGTGTCCTTCACCCTGCGGGACGGGACACCGCTGATCGCCATCGGCGGCGCCGACGGCACTGTACGCGTGTGGGATCCGTCCACTGTGACTCCGGTAGGCCCGCCGATCCCGGGGCAGGGCCCCTTTGCGCGGACGCTGGCCGTGATGCCCCGTCCGCAGGGAGATCCTCTGCTGGCCGTGGGCTGTGACGGCGGCGTGTGGACGTGTGATCCGTTGAGCGGCCGGCACACACCACTGCCCGTGACCGCGTCCGTGCACGACATGGTGTCCTTCCGCGGCCGGGAGGGCCGGGTTCGGCTGGCCATCGGTACGTCCGACGGCCTTGCCCTGCACGATCTGAACACCGGGACCGTTCTTGCCCACGAAGGGGCGGGCGCAGACGCCCTGGCAGGTCGGGTGCACGCGCTTGCCGCCCTGGCCCTGCCCGGCGGCCGCACACTCCTGGCCGTCTCCAGGGCGGACACCGTCGAGATTCTTGACGGCGCATCCCTCGACCTGGTGTGTACCGTGCCGGCCCGGCAAGAGGGGATCTCCGCGCTTGCCCTGCTCACCACGCGGAACGGAAACGCCATGCTGGCCCTGGCAACGCGGGCCTCGAAGACGGTCAGATTCTGGGACGCCCTGACAGGTACTGAAGACCGGCACTGCACGATCAGGCAGTCCGCGGCCGTGCTTGCCCCCTACCCTCAGCCCGGCGCGGGCACCCTGCTTGCGCTGGGCGCCGACGACGGCGCCGTACAGCTGTGGGATCCCGAAGCCAGCGAGGAGGTCTGCCGGTTTCCCGCCGACCACACAAGTGCCGTAACAGGGCTCGCCGTTGTGCGTGGCCCTGACGGGGTCTGCGTGCTGGTCTCCGGCTCGCTCGACGGCACCGTCCGTGTCTGGAACCCCCAAGCGCGGACCCGCCGCACCGTGTCGTCCTCCCGGCCTGCCGATGGAACCCTGCTCGCGGTGCTGGAAGGGGGCTCCAACCCCGCCGAACTCGTCTCGGTCGGCCCCGACCAAAACCTTGTCATGAGGTCGGCCGACACCGGCGAGGTCAGAGCATCGATCGCCTTTCCCCAGGCAGGAGTTGACGGTTCGGTGACAGCCCTCGCCGCGCACACGGCGGCGGACGGTTCCGCGATGGTCTTTGTGGGGCTGCCCGACAAGACGGTGGGCTGCTGGAACGGCGACTGGAAGCTGATGAACGCCTGGACCTCGCAAGAGGACCACGCGACCGCGTTCGCCGCCTTCACCGACGGCGCGCGAACCGTCCTTGCTGTAGGCACCAGCCGGGGATCGGTCGCGTACTGCGACCCGGCGACCGGCGAGGTGCTGGGCTGGCTTAACAACAGCGCGGACACCGGTCGGCCCGTCCGCGCGCTGGCGTACCTGCCCCTGCCATCGGGCGGGGTTCTCGCTGTCGCCTCCGACCAGGGCGTGCGACTGTGCCGCCCGTTTCACCAACCGCATGAACAATGGCCAGGACATACCGGCCCCGTGAAAACTCTGGCCGTCTGCCCGGGAGATGACGCGGGCGAGTGGCTTCTGGTGGCCGGGGGAGTCGACGGCCGCGTACGCCTGTGGGCACCGGCTGTTTCGGGTCAGCAGCCGTACACGCTGCTGACCCGGCACGACGGACCCGTATCCGCTCTGGGCATCGTGCGGTTACCCGGTTGCGGACCCCTGATCGTCAGCACCGGCCTCAAGGACACGACCATGCGGTTGTGCAACCCGGGCACCGGAGAAGAGGTGCTGCGACTGGTCACCGCCACGTCCCTGACCTCCCTCGGCATCCCGCCGCTCCACAGCATCCCGGCGATCCGGCAGCCCTTGATCGCCTTCGGCGGTCCGGCCGGGATCGCCGCAGTGACGCTGCGGCTGCCCCAGGTCGAGGAATAGCCCTCAGGACGGGGTGGACGCGCTCGTCACCTGCTGCCAGCCGGACTACGATCAGCACGCCGCCATCGGCGGGTTGATCTGCTCCGCACCGCGGAGATGGCCCTTGTGGCGACTGGAGAGGCATCAGCCCCGCAGCGCGGGGATTGCGGCGCTCACCCGGCCACCCGCAGCCGGGAGACCGCTTCCCGGGCGTGCACCCGCGCGCGGTCGGACATCATTTGCAGGGTGTCGTGAGGGGAGGCGAAGCCGCGCAGCGTGTTCCCGCGGGCTAGGCGGCAGCTCTGGGCCACCAGGCGGCCGAAGGCCGTCAGACGCAGGGGATCCGCCGGCCGAATCAGGTGAGGAAGACTGCGTGCGTCGATGCCCACGTGGTGGGCGACGGCGTTCACCAGCGCGGCCCGGACCGCATCCCAGGCGGGGTCGCCGGTGGCCCGATATGCCTTAGCGACGGTGTCAGCGTGCAGCACGTCGGCGCCGTGCCGGTTGAGAGCGTACGCGGCCACGTAGAGGCCTTGATGATCCTGGTCGCGGCAGCGCTCGCCATCGACGTACCCCGCGCAGTCGCAACCGGTCAGCCGTGGCAGTACTGCCGCCGTGATGTGCTCCGGATCCGCGTGACGAACCCGGGCTCCGATGGGCGGCAGAGGAAGCCCTGCCCGCAGCGCCTGCTCCCGCCATGCCGTGTGCGCCTGTTCGAATGCGGGGGAGGGCTCCTGTCTTGCTCCGAACGAAACCATGCGCGCAGGGCTTGCGTGGCCGATGCGGCTCACCCCTGCCAGGAAGGCGGCCGCCAGGCGGGCGCTTTGCTCGGCTTCGGCTGCGAATCCGTCTGTGAGATCTGCCCGTTGCCGTGGGCGCAGCACCTGTTCCCACAGTTCGAGCATGACGGAACCGGCGGTGACCATCTCCGCGACGAGGGGATTCCACACCTGCGGGCCGGAGGGTGCGATCGACCCCCAACACCATTGGTACGCAATGCTGTTGAGATCTTCTGAGTCGCCCATATTGCCCTCATCCCGCGTGCTACGGTCCTGCCGCATCTCATCAGACAACTGTGGAGACTGAGAGAAAAGAGAGGTGTAGATGCCGTTGTCCGGATTACCTCCGTCTTTGGCGCAGGAACGACGTCCTTGTTGGGACCCACGACGACAAGCATGTGTCCCGGCGCTGACAACCGCCGGGCACAGTACCTCGGTCACCCTGGTCGATGCTCTGCGGCAAGCGGACGACTTACTCGGCGTCTCGGGAGCGACCGCAGGCGAGAGTGTCGCGCTGCTGGAATACCTCCTCGCCGTCTGCTACGCCTCCGGGTCCTGCCCGGCGACGGTCGACCAATGGCTCGACCAGGTGTACGGCAACAGCCCGCTGACCAGCGCCGCCGACTGGCTGGACTCCCGCCCCGACGAGCACTGGAACCTCTTCCACCCCATGGAGCCACTGGGGCAGAACGCTCTCCTAGCCCCCTACCTCGACGAGCACGGAGCAGGTCCCGCCCAACTGGTGATCGAGCACGCCGGGGACTACAACCTGCTCTTCGACCATCACCACCTCGAACACCCAGCTCCGCTACCCGCCGATGCCGCCTTCCGCGCGATGCTCACCCAGCACGTCTACGGACCCGGCGGCCGCGCTCGGATCTCCGGCAAGGACACCCTGGGGCCCACGCTTACCAACCTGGCCGCCGGACGCCTCAGCGCACGCATCCGCGTTGTCGCGCTGGGCCATACGCTCGGCGACACACTGCGGCTCAACCTGGTGCCGGGCGACGCAGCCCCCGGCCGCTTCAACCGCACCTGGACAGTGGCTCCCCAGCCCCGCCGGGGATTTCAGACCAAGCCATCGGGGCGGCGGGTGGACGGGCCGGCCGATCTGCACACCGTCCTCGGACGCTCGATCCTCATGCGGCCGACCGTAACCGAGGACGGCCAGCCTGCCGTCGACCGTGTCTTGGTGGCGGCAGGTGAGCTCCTCGAACCGCTGGCCGCTCACCACTTGCAGGACGCGGTCTACACGACAGCGACAGACGGCACGGCGAAGCCGCTGCGGCCCTCGGCCTCCCGGGCCCTGTGGCGCGAAGCGCATGCCCTGTACGCCGCCGTCGCGGACCGCAACCACGGACTTGACCTCTACGACCGCCTCGCCAGGCTCAGCGGCCGTCGCCTCAACCTCTGGACCGTCGGGCTGATCGCCAAACAGACCACGGTCCTCACCTGGGTGTCGGACACGTTCCCCTTCGTGCCGGGCCGGGAGCGCGACCTGCGCTACGCGGCCGAGCGGGGCTGCGCCATCGCCGAGTACGTGGCCGCCAGCCTGTCCAGGGCGGCCTATGTCGCCTGGACCGTGACGTACCCCAACCCGAAACCGGCCGACAAGGAGGACCAGATCGCCCGGTTCGATGCGCGGCCGGAGCACTGGGCCCACACCGCGGAGCCCTTCCACGTGCTGTTGGACGACGCGACGGCAGCCGAGAACGAGGATCAGGTCGACGCGGCACTCGTCGAGTACGCGGCCGTCCTCGCGCAAGCCGCGGGGCGCTTCCTGCGTAACCGGCTTGATTCACTGCCCGCCAACTCGCGTGGCTACCAGGCGCAGGCGCAGGCAGTCCGCCGCCTCGCAAGCGACCTCACCGGGCCCAAGGCCCCTGACGAACTGAACGGGGACCGAACGTGATCGCCGATGCGCCGGGCGCCGGAAACCAGAACACACTCGCCGACGAAACCACCCACGCGCGCCCACCGGCGCCCAGCGAACTGCTCACGCAGTGGCTGGTCAGTCTGGTCAACAGTCGCGACTACGGAAAACTCGCCGAGCTGCGACGGCCAACCATCAGCCAGAACGCCCACATCGAAGCGGGCTGGTTCGACCCGCGACGCCGTGCGGTGTTCGAGCAGGTGGCCTTCCTCTTCGCCGTCTACCACCGAGGGGCCGGCCAGCCGTCGAGAGGCTACGGAAGTCTCGGCGCCGCTGCCCGCCGGATCGGCACCAGCATCGGGCGTGGCCCCGACGACGCCGGTGCCAGCCGCCTGATGGACCGCATCGTGGCCAGCCGCCGGCCTCCCCTGCGGCACCTTCAGCACGCCATCACCCGGCTGCGCTCGTGCGACCAGCCGCCGCCCTCCTGGTCACGGCTCGCAGACGACCTCGCCCGCTGGAGCGACCGTCAGGCCCGCATCCGCTACCAGTGGGCCGTCGACTTCCATGCACCGCCGCCGAGACCCACCGCCAGGAACACCACGGCCACCACGACGACACCGAAGGACACACTGACGTGAGCACCCACGTTGCCCCGATGGGGCACCAATTTCTCTCCCTCCACCTGCTGGAGACCCTTGCCGCGGTGCTCCCCGTCCGGGACGAGAACGGCGCCCCGAAGTCCATCGTCTATGGCGGCGTGGAGCGCCACATGATCACCAGTCAGGCGCGTCGCCGCGCCGAGCGGGTGTACTCGCGCGATCGGGCGAACGCCCAGAAGGGGCCGCTGGCCGGACACACCATGGGCGTCCGTACCCGTGAGTGGGCGCTGATGACCGCTCACGCCCTGGAAACCCGGCACGGCTGGGCCAAGGAGCGGGCCCTGGCCACGTCGCGCGCGGTTTTGCAGGCCATCGGCCTCAAATTCGGCGACAGGGCGAAGCCCACCGTCGCCAACCTGACCAAGGTGCTGCTGTTCGCACCGGCGGACGCGGGCGAGCGCATCGCCGACCACATCAACACCGACCAGGCGACCATCGGCGCGTGGGCAGAGCAGTACATCGCGCTGTCCGAGGCGACAGCGGCCGCAAAAAAGCTGAAGGGGCGGCGCAAGAGCAGCTCTCAGGAGCAGGACGCGAGTTCGAACGAAGCCGACGGTGCCGCCGAGACCGCAGATGCCAAGCTTCCCGCCCTGCCGAAGGCGACCCGCAACGCAGTTCTCACCGCGCTGGCACCCCGCGACGCGATCGACATCGCGCTCTACGGACGCTTCCTCGCCGAGATCCCGGACTCGCCGAACGTCGACGGGGCGATCCAGAGCAGCCACGCCTTCACCGTCCACGAGGCCGAGCACACGGACGACTTCTACGCCGCCGCCGACGACGCCAAACTCGCCCGCAAGCACAACGCCCTCGACTTCCTCGACGCGGCCGACGATTCCGGAGCCGGCATGACCGGCTACCAGGCCCTTATCTCCGGCACCTTCTACCGCCACGCCGTCCTCGACCGTCGCAAGCTACGGCAGAACCTGCGTGCAGCGGGCATGTCCGAACCGGACGCCGAGTCCGCCGCCGTCGCTGCCGAGGCGGAGTTCGTCAGCTCCTTCGTCAACGCCTTCCCGGAAGCCAAGAAGAACTCGACGGCCTCGACGGGAGTGCTGCCCGCCCTGGTCCTCGCCTTCGACGGAGACCGTCCGTTCAACTACGCCGCCGCCTTCCAAAAGCCCATCGACGAGGTCTCCGAGGGGGGCCCGGCCGGCGAACTCGCCGTACGGCGGCTCCTCGCCCACCATGCCTTCGTCTGCCGGCGGCGCGACGACATCACGGCAGGCCGCATCCTCACCTACGACCCCGCCATCCACGCCGTCCTCCAGGAACTGGGTACCAAGGACGTGGAGTCCGTCGAGGAGCTCACGGCGTGACCGGACACACCCTGCTCATCAGGCTCGCCGCCCCGCTGCAGTCATGGGGGACGGTCTCCCGGTTCTCCCGACGCGACACCCACAACCGACCGACGAAGTCCGGGGTGATCGGCCTGTGCGCCGCAGCCCTCGGACACGACCGGGCCGAGGAACTCGACGACGATCTCGTCACCGCCCGCTTCGGCGTCCGCGCCGACCACCCCGGCACCCCAGTGCGCGACTACCACATCGTCGGGGCCGGCAGATATCCCGTCCGCCCGCGTGACATCATCACCAACCACCGCCTGGCGGCCGCGCTGGCCGCCGACATGGCCAACACCGGCGGGACAGCGTTCGGTCACCACGAGCCCGCCGACTGGTACGGAGCGCCGAAGTACGTCGTCACCGAACCGGATACAGGCGCCCTGGTCTCCAAGCAGCTCTCCCGGGGCGCGCTCGTCACCGAACGCTGGTACCTGGCCGATGCCGCGTTCGTGGCCGCGCTGCAGCACCCGGACCGGGCCTTCCTCGCAAAGATCGCCGCGGCGCTGGAGAGCCCGAAACGCCTGCTGTGGCTGGGCCGCAAGTCCTGCCCACCCTCCGGAACGCTGGCCGGACCCTTATGCAGCGGGACCATCGAAAACATCTTCAAGTCCACCGCGCTACTGCCCTCGCAGAGCGTCGGGCCGCGGCCGTCAGCCCGACCCTGGGCATGGATCGAAGCGGCACCGGGCGCCCCGGCAGCAACCCCTGTACAGGACCAGCCCGTCACCTTCGACGCGGACCGTCGCGCACACACCACGCGGTGGGAGACACGGACCCGCGTCACCATCGCCGAGAACGCCACCGAATGGGACGTCATCCCGTGACCAAGCCCCCCGCTGCCGCCCGCTTCGTTGCCACACACAGCGTTCTGACCATGGATGCCCGCCACCCGTACACAGCCAAGTCCCTCGTCGACGCCCAGGACATGCACCGCACCGTCATGAGCGGCTTCCGCGGCTGGGTCGCGGACGGTGCCCCCGATGCCCGCGCCCAGATGGGGGTGCTGTCCACCTGGTCCGTCGACCTGAAGGCCGGCGCCCTCGTCCTGGTCGTGCAGTCCAGAGTCCCGGGAGACTGGGCGGGCATGCCGCGCGGCGCGCTCACCGTCAAACCGCACGTGATCACGGTCGACCGCACCTTGCGCACCGGCGACTCGCTCACCTTCCGCGCAGTCGTCAACCCCACGCACAACCGCCCGGCCGGGCCGCCGGCTCCAAACCGCCCTCGCGGCCGGCGAACCGCTCACACCCGCCCCGACCACGTCAAGAACTGGTTCGTACGCCGCCTCCAGCCCCCCGGCGAACCACGCACAGCACCCAACGGCCTGACCCGCATCGGCGCCACAGCCGAAGAAGAGTCCCTTGCCGTCCAGATGCTCCCCACCGTCACAAGCCCCGGCCCCCACAAGGGCCTGCGCATAGTCCGCGCGGAAATCCGGGGCACGCTCACGATCACTGATCCTGCCGCCCTGGTCGACGCCATGACCCAGGGCATCGGGCATGCACGGTCGTACGGCTGCGGACTGCTCCTGACCCGGTGAGCGCGCCTGCCGGGATCGTCCCCGCACGGGCGAGGATTTGGCAGGCGGCCGGGAGTGCTCCCCGCACGCGCGGGGATGGTCCCCACGCCGGGTCCGGAGACGACGACGTCCTCGCGTGCTCCCCGCACCCGCGGGGATGGTCCCAACCCGGACGGTTTCGGAAACGTCACCACGGGGTGCTCCCCGCACCCGCGGGGATGATCCCGTCTCGGACTCTGCCAGGCGATCACGATTATGTGTTCCCCGCCCCCGCGGGGATGGTCCCGACAAGCTGTTCTCCTCCTGGTCCGGGTTCATGTGCTCCCCGCACCCGCAGGGATGGTCCCGTGATACGGCGAGGCGCAGCCCTACCGGTAACGTGCTCCCCGCACCCGCGGGGAGCATCCCCGCGTTGAAGCCCTGTCGGGTGCGACCGGCAAGTGCTCCCCGCACACCCGCGGGATGGTCCCCGGCACAGCGCCGCCGACACCCGCTCGATCGCGTGCTCCCCGCCCCCGCGGGTATGGTCCCACCCACGCCGCAGCGTTGTAGGCGTCCTTCTCGTGCTCCCCGCGCCCGCGGGGATGGTCCCTGGGAGGCCAAGTACGCAAAGGCCGCCACCCTGTGCTCCCCGTAGGGCAACCGACGGAACTCGCTGACCTGCTAAAACGCGGCGTCTGTGCGGCGTAGGCCCCGTATTGGGTGGTGGAGATTCCCGGTGTGCAATCGGCGGCGGCTGTCGCCGGCCGTGAGCGTCGACGAACCCGCCGTGGCGGACCAGACCGATGATCCCTCCGGCAATTCGTCACCCTGGGAACCGCATTTCGTCGGCTCCGCCATTCGGGCGGCAAGTGCCAGTGCGGCGGCTTCCTGTCCGGCGACGGTGCCCACTGAGTAGAAGGTGAGGCCCAGCTCGTCGAGTGCCGAGGATGTCGCCGAGCTGCTCCTTGTTGAAGCCGTCGCCCAGCAGCTGATGAGTGAGCCTCGCGTTAGGGTTGGCTCATTCTGTTCTGCTGCCACTGGCCGTTGACATCATCGAGGATCGTCTGGCACTGGGTGTGATAGTCAGTCGCTCTCTTGGCCCCGGTGGGTGCGTCGGGCAGTGTCGACTCCAAAGCGATGCGAGAACGCAGCGCGTAGAGACGGTTCAGCGCACCCTGGTACGTGACCCATGATTCCCTGGCGCCATACCAGCCGGTCCAGGCTGCGGAGACTGTCGCAAGGGCTGCGAAGCCCAGCGACAGACTGCTCAGCCATCCGTGTTTGTAGATCTGGTTGAGGCCGATGAGAAAGGTCGTTGCCGCGCCCAGGGTTGCGGTGCTCACGGTCTGCAGCAAGGACATGCGGCGAAAGAAGCGCTTCGCCGAGGAGAACGCCTTGATGTGCTGAGCGATCTGGTCCTGTACGAGTCGGAGCGGGTCGGCGTCTTCCTCCGATGAGGGTTCGTCGCTCACTGCGGCTCATCCTTCCCATCGGTCGGTGCGCCGGAGCGCTGCCCGATACGCGCCGACCGCCCGCTCCAGGGAGAAGCCCCGGAAGGAGACCCTCTCACGGGTGATCGCGCTTGCCCAGTCGAGCACCAGGCCACGGCTCGGCGGACTGTCGTATCGTCCGACGTCTACGCCGTCAGCGTTCGTCATGAGGTGCAGGAAGCGGGCGATGGTGAACTGACGGTCAAGCGGTCCGCGGAGCATGAGGACGCCAAGCCAGGGCAGACAGCTGCGTTCCTCCCCGAACGCCATCAAAAAGCAGTTGAGCATCAACCGGTACGCAGCCGCGTCCGCCATGGGGCCCAACGACTGGCTGTCAGCGCCGAAGTACTGCTCCGGCGCACTCAGGTACCTGCTCGGCACGGCCCCGACGGTGTCCACATAGTCCGTGGGCCTGGGTAGATCAGGCTCTTCCGGTAAATTCCAACGCGGCTGCCACGCGGACCACCATCGTCCGCGCTCCGGGAAGCGGTCGAAGGTCTCGGGCAATTGTCTGGTCTCGATGAGGAACGAACGTCGCACCGCGTCATCCAGCTCATCGAGAGGTTCGTCGCTGTCGCGGGCGAGCGACTCGGCGATTCCCGACACTGCAGGGAGGTTCTCGAGAGCCCAGGCGAAATAGCCGAAGGCCTCGGGTAGGCCAGCCGAGGACACCCTCATGGGAAGACCACCTCCGTCGCTCGGCCGAAAGGTTGGACGTAGTGAACCTGCTCCACCGTGAAGTCGTCGCCCAGCGCCCTTGGTACCCCGAACTCGACGAGGTGGTCAACGGCGTCCCCAAACAAGCCGTGCCTCTCCCGTACTGCCGCAATGTCGAACCCAGGCCCTCTACCCACGATGGTCAGCACGTAGCCCGGCGTGTCGTTGAACAGGGCAAAACTTAGGGCGATTGACCACCTGTGACTGCAGGAGACGAACGGGTTGGCATGCTTGGCGCTTTGGATGTGCAGGAGCTGGTCCTCCAGATGGCCCTGCGCCTTCTTGTCGCCGCGGTCCGACGCCCTCAACAACCTCGTGAACAGGTCGATTTGCATCTCGGTCCATGCCGTCGGGTCGTCGAAGTATCCCGACCGCAGTGACGGCGCCGTGATCTGCATGTCCGGCCGCCACTCCTTTTGTCCCCTGTAGAGTCGCACAGCATCTGGTTATACCCAGCGCGGCACGCGGTGTCCTGCCGTTCAGGCGGACGGTTGCCTCCGTGGCTCACGAGGTCATCGTTCGGCCGAGTCGATGCCAAAGTCAGCAGGCTTCGGCCAGGCGACAATGGTCGGAAGAGCTCTGCGTCACCCATCAGGAGTACGGCGCATTCGTCCCGGCGTTCGGCCAACTCATCGAAGGTGTCCTCTGGTGCCTTCAGCGGCGTGTCCGGTGGCAGTTGCTCCGCCCATCGGCTTGATGCGGGATCCGACTGCATTGTGCTGAGACGCCATCCGCTTTCCGAACGTGATCGTTGAGTTCGGGTGGGTGGGCATGAACTCTCGTTGGTGGCGGGAGGGATGGGCGTGGTTGGTCCGCTCGTCTGGCTCGTGGGGGTCGTTGGTGACGTCGGTGCTCGGTCTGCTGGAGGCCAGGGAGAAGAGGGTCCGGGAAGACATTGCGCGGCTGAGGGAGGAGGCCGAGCGGGTGCAGGCCGCGCTCGGTGAGGCGGAAGGTGTGCTTCAGCGGCTGGTGGACGCCCGGGTGACAGTGACCGAGGTACTGGGCCGGGCCGCCTTCCGCGATTACGGAGCCGACGGGAAGCACGGTGGCGGGTTCGACGGTGCCCCGGCGGGAGACGGGCATGGCGGCGACAGCCCTCGCGCCGGACTACCAGCGGATCTTGTCGGTGCTGGAGTCTGAAGCGGGCCGGGAGGGCATGCGCTGCCAGCAACTGGCCGTCGCGCTGGGACTGGAGGCCGTCCCGGCGAAGGTCGAGGGACTGCGATCGAAGGCGAAACGCCTGGTGGAGTGGGGGGTGGGCTCTGCAGGTGCGGCCGGGTGTGTTCACCGCTCTCCGGTGCCGGCCGTCTGAAACCGGCCGGGCGGCGTCCGGCCAGGCGGCCGCTCATGAGCGTGGTCATCGACCACAGCACCATGGCTTCGTGCATGGCCGGCAGTGTTTCGTAGTCGCGCACCAGGCGACGCGAGCGCATCAGCCAGCTCAGCGTCCTTTCCACCACCCACCTGCGCGGCAGCACCACGAACCCCGCGGTGTCGTCGGTGCGTTTGACGATTTGAAGGGTGAGCCGGGGCTTCTCGCGGGCCCAGTCGACGAGCCGGCCGGCATAGCCGCCGTCTGCCCACACCAGTCGGATAGAGAAGTACTGCCCTCGCAGCCGCTGAAGCAGCGGGACTGCGGCGTCGCGGTCCTGGACGCTTGCCGCACTCACTGCGACGGTCAGGACCAGACCGAGGCAGTCCACCACCAGGTGACGTTTGCGGCCGCCCACCTTCTTCCCACCGTCCCAGCCCGACGTCGGACGCGGGATGTTCACCGCCGCCCGCACCGACTGGGAGTCCACGATCGCGGCCGTCGGGTCCGGCGAGCGGCCTTCCTTGGCCCGGACGCGGTCGCGCAGTCGGTCGTGGAGTTCGGCGAGCAGCCCCGTGACCTGCCAGCGGCGGGCGAAGGCATGCACGCGGCGATACGGCGGGAAGTCCGCGGGCAGGTTGGCCCACTTCACGCCGTTGTCCACGACATAGCGCACCGCGTCGAGCATCACGCGGTGGCAATAGCCCTCCGGCCGCCCGCCTCGCCCTTCCAGCCAGGCCGGAACCGGAAGCAACGGCCGCACGACCCGCCACTCCGCCTCCGTCATGTCGGAGCCATAACTCGAGGTGCGGTCCGGCCCGTCCGCCGCGTTGCCGAACCTGTGCGCGAGGCAGTCACACGACGGTGGCAGCGAGTTGGACTCCACGCACGCGGACGCGAAAGACTGCGGCAACAGGGCCTCCTGGTACTCGGTTGGGATCGCACCCCCGAACTACCAAGAGGCCCTGCTGCCATGCGTCGGCCCTCACGCGATCACCCGATCAGGAACCCTGTTCGACCAGGCCAGCCCCCTGATCGATAAGCGGATGGCGTCTAAGGTTCTTCAGGGTGCTGAGCAGGTCAGCACTCCTCGATGGCCACGCAGGTCACGCTGTCAAACTCCGACCCAACTACGACGACCTGGTAGCCAAGGCGTACAAACTATCGGAGTCGGGGTGAATGCACCCTCATCACCCGCATCGTCGAGGGGCATCCAGACGGCTCTCGGTGGACTCCGGCTGCGGGCCATCCTTGCGTATGGCCCGCAGATCCTCCTCACAGCTTTGCTGCGCAAGGCACAGGTCGTCGCAGACCGGATCACCGGGGATGCAGCGTTCATGTCCTGCCCGCAGTCCCGTTACGTCGGCACTGAATGCATCGGCACACCGCGTGATCGAGTTGCAGTGCCCGGTCCGGAGTGAAGACTGGGAAGTAGAACATTTCCGCAGGCCCAACCGTCGCGTGAAGTACGGCGTGCCTCTATCGCTGGACCGTGCATGGCTGCGGAAGACCCAGTCGCCGGTTGCGCGGATCTACCTCATGACAGATCTAGCACAGCCCCATGCGGCCTTTGCCCGAGAGGGCTTTGCCCTGTTACTCGGTGAATGCGTAGAACGGTGCGTGGTCGGAAGCGCTCGGAACGCCATCAATTGGAGCCCGCGATGACAAACGAACGTGACGGCGAGCAGCGGAACGGACTGCAGCTACACCAGATGATCTCAGCGCTTCGTACGGAACTAGAGACGGCGCAGCAGGAAAGTGCAGAGGAAGAGTTGCGCTTTGGCGTGTCTGGTGTCGAGCTTGAGGCCACGGTCCAGGTGACGGTCGAGGGTGGAGGCAAAGGTGGCGTCAGGTTTTGGGTTATCGAGGCCACTGGCGGAATGGATCGAAGCAAGGCAACCACGCAGCGCATCAAGCTCAATCTCGATGTTCCTCCCGGTACCCTCGTCAAGGGTCAGCGCGCAAAATGATCGGCGCGGACGCTGAGCGTCTGGTATCGGTTTTGCTGGATAACGCTCGCGGTTCGGGCTACCTTCTTGCGCCCACCTTGGTGCTAACTGCCGGGCATTGCGTGGAGTCTGAAGGTTCCGAGGCAGAGGTACTCAGGTTCAGCCGCGACAAACACGGACGATACGACCTGGCTGAGAGTTCCACCTTTAAGGTTGCAGTGAAGAGCGGCCCGGAAGCTCTCGACTTTGCACTACTCATTCATGAAGGGACCGCCTTTGATCCGCTGGCCCTGTGCGGAAAGGGGTGCGGCGAGGTTCGATTGGGTCGACTCGTGGGCGAGGACAAGGTTCCGGCGCAGGCACTCGGCTTTCCTACGTCAATGGTGGACACCCAGCAATACATGAACGTCGAAGATGCCCGGGGATTTGTACTTCCCCGGACCGGCAGTCGAACCGCCCACGATGCCGAAACACCAACAGAGCGCTTGCATTTTCAGATCAGCACTGGGACTCCAGTGAGAAGCGTGGCCGCGTCGCTGTGGGGCGGCATGTCGGGTGCGGCTCTGTTCAGCGGTGACTACTTGCTCGGCGTGATCACGGAGGATCGCCCGTCGGTTGAGGGGCGGCTCCAGGCCGTTCCTGTTGAGTGGATCTTCGGTGAGCGCGGCAATGAGGACGCGAAGGCGTGTTTGCGCCAATACCAGGTTCGGAGAACCGACGAAGCTCTAACCGATCCGGTATGGGCTGGACATGGGGTGCTCAAGCCGCCCTACAGTCCTCTCCCTCCCCCGGGCCAGTGGTCGGAGGCCGATCTCCTGCAGGCCCGATACGACGTCGTGCCCTTCTGCGGTGATGAACGCAAGCGTGAACGGGATCAGTTGACCGAGTGGTGTCGACAGCCCAGAAAGATCCGCATGCGATTGCTGTCGGGAGGTGGCGCCGTCGGCAAGACTCGCCTAGCCCGCGAAGTGTGCCGCGTCATGGGTGCTGAAGGCTGGGTTGCTGGCATCGTCGACCCGCTACGCGTTGACTTCTCCCAGGTGTGCGCTTTGGACGAGAAGCGTCTGCTGGTCGTCGACGACGCCGACGCTCATGTAGGCCAACTAGAGGCTCTCCTTGCCGAAGTAGATAGGCAATCCGACCGCCCAAATAGGCTGCGGATTCTCGCAGTGGGACACAGTGGGGGCCCCTGGTGGCAAGCAATTCGGCGTCGGCATGAGTCTCTTGTGGACAGCGGAGATCCTCCGCCGCTCATCACGCTGGCCCAGTGTAGTCGAAAGGACGTCTACAACGCTGCTGTCGAGGCCTTCCAAATCTGGTACCAGCAGAAAGAATTCTGGTATCAGCAGAAGGCACAGGGCGAAGCGACGGGGCAGGAAAAGGCTGCTTCCTCAGGTGACGAAGTGCCCACCGGAATCAGGGACACCCTTCCTGATCCGGATTTCGGAAGTCGCGATTTTGAGAGCTATCTTCTGATCTTGATTCAGGCTTTGGTTGACGCGCGCGCGAAAATGGACAAGAGCCCGGTTGTTTCCACCGCTCCAGCACTGCGCTCACGGGTGGAGGCTCTGCTCGACTACGCCATCGATGTGGAGCGAGAGAGGTGGCAGGAGGCGGCAAGATCTGCTGGGCTGCCCGACGACGCCGTGCTTCTCGAACGTGTCGTCGCCATTGCGAGCATGGCCGTGGCTGCTGGTCCGGCAGATGGAACGGGTGAGTCAGGCGGAAGGGGTGAGACAGAGGCGTCCCGCCGACTGAAGCTTGTCCCCGACCTCGCCGACGAGCCGGAATGGCGGCGGCGCGCATTCGCCCGATGGCAGCACACACAGTTCACGGGCGAGGGATACCTGCGTCCTCTCCAGCCGCTGCGCCTGGCCGAGCGCGTCGGAGCCAGGATGCTCGTGGCCTTTCCCGAGCTCGCTTCGCAACTGCTCGACGTCGAAGGGGCCGGCCCGGGAATCCCGTACTGCCCGGTAGACCAGTCGCACCAGGTGCTCAACGTGTTGCAGCTACTGCAGGTCACTGCGGAGAGCGAGGGGGAGAGCCACCGTACGAGTGCCGATATCCCAGGGACGAGTTCACACATCCAGACGGCCCGCGGCGTTCTCGAGCGTGCACTACGCGCACATGCCACCCCTTTGCTTCGGCTAGTGAAGAAGGTGGCGAAGAATGATGAGGACGGAACTGCCCAGGCCATCGGGGCCTCACTGGCGGCGGCGCTCAACACGATTTTGCAGAAAGGGGAAGCCCAGGCCATCGCTGCTGAGGTGCTGACGGAACTCGACGAGTCCTGTCCGGACGTCCTCCTTGAGCTAGCAACGGCCATAGCGGATCATGCAGTTGCCTACTACCAACGCGACGACGCGCCCCATACCGATGAAAAAACGGTGGGACTTGCCACTGCTCTTCAGCGGTGGTCCTTGTACCTGGCCAATTCCGGTTTCCGGAACCGGGCATGCGAGATCGCCTACGAGGCTGTGTACGCCCACCGTGCACTGGCACAGACGACATCATCGCCCGAACACAAGCGAGGGCTGGCAGAGGCACATAGCGATCTTGCCGATCGCCTCGACGAAGTTGGTCGTTTCGAGGAGGCCCACGATCAGGCTCGGGATGCCGTGCGGCTGTTCGACGAGCTGTACCAAGAGAGCCCACCGCAAGTGGACGCTTTCCGACTTGCCAAGGGCCTGTGCACGTACGCAACGGCCGCCAACGACATATTGATCCGAAACTCAATCGGTTCTATTCGAGGATGTAGCGGACGTGCGGGCCGCCGAAGTAGCCGCGGACGATATGTGGCTGACGTTGGCGGCGGTGGAAGAACCTGCGGGTCTCGGCGGCGAGTTGGGCCTGGTCGCGGGCCCGGCTGTGCATGGGCAGACTCCGTTTGAGGTCGGCGTTGACCAGCTCGTCGGGATTCAGCTCCGGCGAGTACGACGGCAGGAAGTGCAGCTCGATCCGGTCCGGATGATCGGCCAGCCAAGCGCGGACCTTGCGGGATCGGTGCGCGGAGTGACCGTCCAGGACGAGGTGCACCTTGTGGTCGAAGTGGCCGACGAGCCGGTCCAGGAAGCGGCACATGACGTCGGCGTCGAAGGTCTCGGTGAACACCATGAAGTGCATGCGGCCCTTCGTGCTGATCGCGGACATCGCGTTGACGGAGAACCGGTTGCCCGTGCGGTGCACGACCGGTGTGCGGCCCCGCTCACCCCAGGTGCGGCCGGTGACCTGGTCGGAACGGATGCCGACCTGATCGGCGAAGAGCACCTCCCCGCCCTCGGTCTTCGCCTTCGCGCGGATCGCCGGCCAGGTCTCCTCCCGCCAGACGCGGACCGCTTCCGCGTCCTGCTCGACGGCCCGCTTGTCCGGGCGCTGGAACGACAGGCCCCAGCGGCGCAGGTACTTGCCCACCCCCTGTTCGGTCAGCCGCACCCGGTACAGCTTCGCGATCAGGCCCCCCACTCCCGCGCGCGTCCACAGCTGCCCGGCCAGCCCCAGGTCACAGGGGCGGTGATCCAGAACCGCCTGCCGGATCGCCTGCTGCTCGACCGCGTCGAGAACCTGATGCTCGCCGACCCGGCGTCCACGCGGCTGAGCCACGAGCGCCTCGCGCCCGCCGGCCAGCCACTTCGCCCACCAATTGTCCACCGCCTTGAGCGAGACCCGGAACACCGCCGCGACATCCTCACGGTCCCGGCCCGCCACCAACGCGGCCACCGCTCGCAGTCGAAGGGCCTCCTGAGCCGACGGCGACAACTGCCTTGCGTCCCCCACCAGTTCACTCACGCAGGGATCAACGACCCAGAACATCTACCGTTTCGGATCAATAGGCCGACACCGGGAAGCTCTGCAAGCCGCCACGCGTGCGTGCAAGGTGACCCGGCGACTGCCGAAGGTCACCGAAGCCGAAGAAGAAGAAATCAAGGGTAAACAAGCGTTCGCCCTGCGGGCCTTGGCCTGGCAACTTGGCAAGAATGGATCCAAAGATGACGCCTTGAGCACAGCCAAAGATGCCTGTGCGAAGTACAGTGACCTTTTCAGTCGGAGTCCCGGTCGTTGGCGGCGCCACTATGCCCTGGCCTTGTCCATCTGTGGATCCCAGCATGAAGCCAAAGCGGAGTGGAACGATAGCATCAAACTGCATGAAGAGGCTGTGGATATCCATTATAAGACCTTGGAGCAGCAATATCGCGAGGCCGTCCGCCCTCATCACGCTAATGCGCTGAGGCACTTGGCGGCCGGGTTTCTTGGGCGGGCACGCGAGCAATCAAATCAACTGCCGCAGGTGCTTACGTCTGAGATCCCGGCACCCAGTGAACAGGTCAGGGATCTCGAGGCGGATCTCGACGAAGCTCGCGACAGGATCGATCAAGCGCTGACGCTGTACGAGAGTATGCGGCTTGACGACAGACGGGCCAACCGCCTCTCCCAGGCTGCAGCTTACCGGCTTAAAGCAGAGATCTTGGTGACCCAGGGAAACAATGACAAGCGCTTCTATCCGGAGCGACCCAGTCGGGCCTTCGATCCAGCCGAGACAGCCGCAATGAATGCGATCAAGATCTACAAGGGCATTGATAGGCATACATGGCAAACCCAGTTCGACATGACCCAGGCGCAGGCCATTTTGGTCCAGGCCCTGACCCGTCAGGGTCGTTTCAAAGAGGCCCGCGATGTGGTCGAGGATGTCAGGAGCTGCCTCCTCCAACTCGGTGCCGATGAGCCGGGCCGTGCCGAAGTCGGTGACACGCTGGAACGGATCGACAAAGACTTGGAGAGCATCGACGGCCTGAGCGAGCCACCTCAGCGATCACACAAACCGGTAAAGCTTGGGCTTCACCCCCGCAAGAAGGGCACTCAAGCGGCCAACCGCACACCGCATGCCCGGCACGGTCGTTACTGCCAGCGTTGAACCTGCATACCGCGGATCGAACGGCGTCTGATCAGGCCATTCTTTCGTGCTGGCGAGGGTATCGAGCGCTCGCTGAGGTGGCGCCAAGAGGGCCGCTTCCCGCGCCACTGCTGGCACTTGTCCGAGTGGTCGGGATCTCGGTCAAGTCGTCGAAGGCAGGACGTCTTGGATGGCGTTCATCGGCGACGTGCTCCTCCGTCCTGATAGTGTCTTCACCCAAACGGCAACACGCGACAACCGTCCGCAGAAGCGGTGCGGACCGGCGTGCCTCACGTTCCTCGCGCCGACCGCGACAAGGGCGTCCCGCAGCCAGAGCGCGGGGTCGACGCCGGCCCGCGGCACGGGCGCACCGAGCCGGATGAGCTGTGCAGCGGCGTATTCGCAGCCCTGTTCCTGCCTGCGGATCTTCTGGGCCGCTCGCGAGTTGAAGACCGTGCCGTCCGGCAACAGCTTCACGGTCCGGGCGGTGGCCCGGCCGCAGTAGGCCGCGTTCGACGCCTGATAGATCGTCCCGACGTGCCCCACCGCGATCAGGGCCCCGCGGTCACTGCGGCGGGGCACCGGATCGGCGAAGGACACCACCCCGCGCATACCCCTGGCGAGCAGCGCCTCGAACGTCCGCGCGAGGAACCAGCTCTCCGAATTTGCGGGGCATTCGTCCAGCAGGACGAAGCGCGAGCACTCCAAGGATTCGACGTACGGGACCAGCTCGGGAAGCGGCTTGATGAGCACGGCCTCACTGACGGGGACGCCGAACACCGCTACGCCGAACAGCCGGCGTTCTCCGCCGGCAACGAGGTAGAGGCCGAACCGCTCCTTGGCCGAGGGGTAGGAGGCGGAGTAGTGGTGCGCGAGGACGAAGGCCTTGGCCTCTTCCTCGGGCAGCGGCTCGACCGTGTAGCGGCGGGCGTCAAAGCCTCCTTCGCTGACGTGCCTCCATGACGGTGTGCGCTGCTGCCACCTTTGGCACCAGTCGGATGCGGTCGGGATCTCCGTCTGGATAGAGAAGGGCAGCTGCTCGCGGGAGCTCGAGGCGTCAGTGGACCTCACCGGGGTCTCCTTGTGGGCAGGGCCCGCCAGTCCCAGGGGCCGGACCGCGTGGCCAGCGGCCCCTGGGCGGGCGGTGGGGTGAAGGGGATCAGGCGGCCAGCGCGACGCGGGCCAGGTAGTCGTCGGCTGCGCCGGCGCCGAGGTGCTGCCGGACGGCGTCGCCGCGGTTCCAGACCAGCGGGCCTTCCTCGAGCTCGAGGCGCTCGGCCTCGGCGTAGACCTCCGCGAGGCTGTGACTCTGCTTGAAGCGGTGGCCGATCTTCGCTTCCAGGTCGCGGTAGCGGGCGGGCAGCGGCAGGCCGAGGGCCCAGCACAGACGGGCGGCGCGCACGAGGACGTCGAAGGGGGCCAGGACGCAGAACACGCAGGACAGGCTTTTCCGGACTACAGCATGGCTGGCAGTAGGCGTTGCTTCAGCCTTCAGCCTTCAGCCCTCAGGCTGTGAGGGTGTCGGCTCCCGCAGCAGAGTCGAGTGGCACAACGAGCGAGCGAAGTGTGACGATCACTTCGACGAGGCAGGGAGACGGAACGACACGGTAAGTAGTGGCAAAGTCACACCAGGACTTCGCCGCGGGAAGGTGACGGGAAGTGATCACCCAGCTCGTATCTCACCGTTCATTCGCCACGGGGACTGCGGTTCCCGTCACCGTTCCCCTGCTGCGATCCTGCGGTATGAAGGCAACCATGGCTTCGCTGGCCGGAGACTCGACCATGGGACTTGACTCGTTTGGGCTCCCCCGCGATATGCCGAGATGGATCATGGGGGCCCACAGTATTGGCGCTGCCGGGTAGCGGTTTCGAAGCCATCGAGCGGTCTGCTGGATGGCGAAGGCGGGATCGGCCAGGCCGGCATGAACTTGCGAATAAAAAGCCTCTGCCATGCTGGCTGCCACCCTGTCGTGGACCGGCCAGAGCGTCCCGATCACGTGCTCAAAGCCGCTCACCTGAAAAGCAGAGGACACGTGGATGGCTTCGTCCGCCAGTCGTGTCCCGCTCTGTGCAGTCCCGCATCCCGATAGGTAGACCAGTTTCGGTGAAAATTGGTACCGGAGTCGGGTGATGTCCGCGTACAAGTGATCGTGCACCACCTCGTACGGATGAGAGTGCACCAAAGTTGATGCGGTGATGGGTGGGTGCCGCGAGTCTTCTGTCGTCGGTTTCGGGGTGGCAGAGGGGCGGCTGAGGTGGTCTTGGACCCGCATCGGTGGCTGGAGTTGAGGCGGTTCCGCGGTCTGTACGAGTCCGGTGCGATGAGCCTGCGGGAGATCGCGAAGGAGACCGGGCTGAACCGCCGCACGGTCACGAAGTACTTGTCGGGCGAGGCTCCCGTCGCGCCGCCGAGACGAACGTCCGAGGGTCGGCAGCAGCGACGGGTGGTCGACGAGGTCGCCCCGCTGATCGACGGGATGCTCAGGTCGGAGGTCTTGCTGAAGGCGTCGGTGATCCACGAGCGTCTGGCGTCGGAGTACGGGGTCACCATCAACTATCAGCGGGTCAAGATCTATCTCCAGGAGGCCCGGCCCCGGATCGCGGAGGATCTCGGCATTAGCCCGGGTGAACTGGCGGGCCTGCACCGGCGGTTCGAGGTGGTCCCGGGCGCTCAGGCCCAGGTCGACTGGGGTGATGAGGGCAAGATCCTGGCCCATGTCGGGATCCCGAAGGTCTACTCGTTTCACATGACGCTGTCGTACTCGCGTGATCCGTTTTGCTGCTTCACCACCAGCCAGGATCTGGCGAGCTTCTTCGACTGCCACCGCCAGGCGTTCGCGCACTTTGGCGGGGTGCCGCTGACGATCGTCTACGACCGCACCAAGACCGTCGTGCGCCGGCACGTCGCCCCTGGTGAGGCGGTTCCGCTGCATCCGGAAGCGGTCGCGTTCGCCGGGCACTACGACTTTGATATCGACGTCCTGGCCGCCTATCGGCCGACGGGGAAGGGCCGGGTCGAGCGGCAAGTCTTGATCGTCCGCGACCACGTGCTGGCCGGGCGGGCTTTCTCCTCGATCGACGAGATGAATGCCGCCTTCTTGGCCTGGGTGCCGTTGCGGCGGGCGAAGGTGCACGGCACCCACGGCGAGATCATCGGGCACCGGGCCGTGCGCGATCACGTGGCCCTGCGGCCACTGCCGGCGACGCCGTATGTGGTCGCCCAGCGGCATCTGCGGCACGTCGGAAAGGACTGCCTGGTCGCCTTCGACGCGAACCTCTACTCAGTGCCTGCCCGCAAGGTCCGTCCCCGTCAACTGGTCGAGATCCGGGCCACAAAGTCGCAGATCAGCCTGCATTCCACCGTCCCCGACGCCGGCGGCGAGAGCCTCTTGGCCGTCCATCCACGGGCAGCCGGCCGCGGCACCCGCGTCGTCGACGAGAAGCACTGGGACGGCCTGCCCAAGGGCGACAACCGTCGCGTCACCACCGGCGATGTGGTGCCTCAACCCCGCCATGACCGGCCTCTGGGCCGCGAAGCCGGCCCGCTGCAAGCCCTGTTGAACCGGGCCGCTGCCGCCAGCGTCGAGGTCGGCCGCCGCCCGCTGTCGGTCTATGACGAACTGACCGGCACCCGCCCCTTCACCACCAACTCCGCAACGAAGGACCCCTCTTGAGCGAGCTGACCGGCAACCGCATCCGCACCACGGCCGGCAAGCTCGGCCTGCCCCATCTCGCGGAGACCATCACCGAGTTCACCCGCCGGGCCGACGAGGCGAAGATGGGCTACCTCGACTTCCTCGACCTGGTCCTCTCCGAGGAACTCGCGGTCCGCGACGACCGGCGCTTCCGCCAGGGCCTGCGACTGTCCCGGCTGCCGCACCACAAGACGCTCGACGAGTACGACTTCTCCTTCCAGCCCGACCTCGACCCGCGCAAGGTCAAGGACCTCGCCACCCTCGCATTCGTCGAGGCCAAGGCCAACGCGGCCCTGCTGGGTCCGCCCGCAGTCGGCAAGACACATATCGCTGTCGCCCTCGCGGTCGCGGCCTGCCGGGCCGGTTACTCGATCTACTTCACGACCCTCGACGACATGGTCCGCAACCTCAAGACCGCCGAGGCGGCCGGACGACTGGTCAACAAGCTCGGCACCTACCTGCGGCCCAGCGTCCTCGTGGTCGACGAGGTCGGTTACCAGCCCCTCGAACGAGCCGAGGCGAACCTGGTCTTCCAGGTGATCTCCAAGCGCTACGAGAAGGGCTCGATCATCCTGACCTCGAACAAGACCTTCAGCGAGTGGGGCCAGGTCTTCGGCGACGAGGTCCTCGCCACCGCCATCCTCGACCGCCTCCTGCACCACTGCGAAGTCGTCTCCATCAACGGCAACAGCTACCGGTTGAAGAACCGCCTTCAGGCCATCGAGCGGGACACCGACGTGGCCTGAGCAGTGGTGCACATATCTCCGTACTCGGTGGTGCACTCAGAAGAGTACGAGGACAGGTGATCTCGCGGACAGCGAGCCGGCCATCAGACAGCAACAGCCCGCTGTTGACTGGGTGGTCCAGTTCCGTGAGGCTGTGACACGCGAAATGAGGTTCCCCCGAGATGCGGAGGGTGGTGACAGGAGGTCAGATGGTTCTCATGAGAGGAGCATCGACCATGGCTGCACCCAGAAAGTACTCGTTGGAGTTGCGTGAGCGTGCGGTGCGGGGTGTGCATCCCGAGGCCCTGCGCGGCTGGATCCGCCAGGCCGAGGCGGACGCCGGCGAACGCGACGACCGGCTCACCACCGACGAGAGGGCCGAGCTGGTGGCCCTGCGTAAGGAGAACGTCCAGCTCAAACGGGCCAACGACGTACTGCGGACAGCCTCGGCGTTTTTCGCGGCGCAACTCGACCCGACCCGGCCCAGGTGACGGCGCTCGTCGACGAGCATCCCCGCCTGGGAGTCGAGTGCGTACTTCGGGAACTGCACATCCCCTCCTCCACCTACTACCGGTGGCGCCGCGCTGACCGTGAACCGTGCGAACGGCAGCGCCGCGACGTCGAGCTGACCGAGCGGATCAAGGAGATCCACACGGAATCCGGTGGCGTCTACGGCTCACCGCGCGTGCACGCCGTCCTCAAGCGCGAAGGCGTCCACGTCGGGCGCAAACGCGTCGAGCGGCTGATGCGCGAGGCCGACATCGCGGGTGTGAGCCCGAGACGGAAGGGCTTCACGCGCCGCGACCCGAAGGCCGCGCTCGCCCCGGACCTGGTCGAGCGGGATTTCACCGCGAAGGTGCCGAACCGGCTGTGGGTCACCGACCTGACGATAATCCCGACCGGCGAGGGGCCGTTGTGGCTCTCCGCGATCCGCGACGCATTCTCCCGCCGGGTGGTGGCCTGGGAGACCTCCGCCCGTGCGGACGCCGACCTGGTCCTGACCACGCTGGAGTGCGCCCTCGCGTCCCGCGAGGTCGAGCCCGGCAAGCTCATTCACCACGCCGATCACGGCTGTCAATACACGTCTATCAAGCTCACAACTCGCCTGGTACGAGCGGGAGTTCAAGCATCAATGGGTTCCATCGGGGACTCGTACGACAACGCTCTCGCCGAGAACTTGTGGATGCTGATCAAGACGGAGTGCGTGCGCGGTCGCACCTTCTCGACCATGGCCGAGGCGAACCTCGCGCTCTTCGAGTACATCGACGGCTTCTATAACAGCCGGCGCATCCAGGAACGGCTCGGCTGGCTCAGTCCGATCGAGTTCGAGGAGAAGCACTACACCGAGCAGGCGACGGCCGAACCGACGAACCTGAACACCCGTCAACCCGCTCTGACCAGCTGATCAGCACCTCCCGCACGCCGGGGGAACCTCACTCGGCGGCGTTCGAGCACCTTGCCCAGTTCTCCTCGGCGACCTTCCGGGACGTTTTCTTCGTAAGGGCGGCCTTCCGGGGCACCGGCCAGTTCAGGCAGGCGACCTTCGAGGGGCACGCCTCATTCGGATGGGCGACCTTCCAAGGTGCCGCCCAGTTCCGGTCGGCAGTTTTCGAGGGCGACGCTGGGTTCGAGGAGGCGGCCTTCGAGCGGTTGGTAACCCTCGGGCCTTTGGTGTGTGCTGGGCGGTTTGTGCTGTCCGGGGCGACGTTCAGCGGCCCGGCGAACCTCTCGTTCGCCGCGCGCCGCCTGGAGTGCTTGCGAACCCGCTGGTCGTCAACGGCCGAGTTGCGTCTGCGCTACGCCACGGTGGACTTCGCCCACGCGGTCTTCGAATACCCCCTCACGATCGCCGCGGAGGCCAACCCCTTCGTGCTCCCAGACGGGCAGCCGGTGGACGAACAGGCTCTGGCCGACGCGCCCGACGCCGCAGTACGGATGGCCTCGTTACGCGGGGTGGACGCGGCCCATCTGGTCCTCGCTGACATCGACTTGTCGAGGTGCCTCTTCGCCGGAACCGTGCACCTGGACCAGGTACGGCTGGAAGGCACCTGCTCCTTCGACAGCGCCCCGCCCCACACGCACTGGCGCCGCCAGCACCCCATACGGTTCACCCAACGCCGCACCCTCGCCGAAGAACACCACTGGCGCGCCAGCCAGGCGACAGCGGTCCGAGGCTGGAACGTGGCGGTGTTTGACGCCGGACACGTCGGGCCGGCGCAGCTTGCACCGGTGTACCGGGCGCTGCGCAAGGCCTTCGAGGACAGCAAGAACGAGCCGGGGGCGGCGGACTTCTGCTACGGCGAGATGGAGATGCGCCGCCACGACCGCACCGGCACCACCCGCGCCGAACTCAGACTGCTGCACGGCTACTGGATGCTGTCCGGCTATGGCCTGCGCGCCTCTAGTGTGATGCGCCAGAAATGACGGCTCTAAGTTCCTGTCAGGTATCGGTGGTTGGTGGGTTGATTTTGGTGAGGTAGTCGGCGAGCGAGTTGAGGATCTCGTCGGCGGTCTTGGTCCAGGCGAAGGGCCGTGGGTTCTCGTTCCAGGTGTCGATCCAGGCTCTGATGTCTTGCTCCAGTGCCTTCACGGAGGTGTGGACGCCGCGGCGGATGAGCTTGTCGGTCAGCAGGCCGAACCACCGCTCGACCTGGTTCATCCAGGAGGAGCCGGTGGGGGTGAAGTGGACGTGGAAGCGGGGGTGTTTGCCCAGCCACGTCTTGATCTCGGGGGTGTTGTGGGTGGCGTAGTTGTCGCAGACCAGGTGGACGTCGAGTCCGGCGGGCACTGCCTTGTCGATCCGGGTGAGGAATTTCTTGAACTCGATGGCCCGGTGGCGTCGGTGCAGTTCCGATATGACAGTGCCGTCGGCGATGTTGAACGCGGCGAACAGGCTGGTGATGCCGTGCCGGTAGTAGTCGTGGGTGCGACGTTCGGGCATGCCCGGCATCATCGGCAGGACGGGCTGGGAGCGGTCCAGCGCCTGGATTTGGGCCTTCTCGTCCACGCACAACACCACCGCCTTCTCGGGCGGATGGTGGTACAGGCCGACGACATCGACGACCTTGGAGACGAACTGCGGGTCGGTGGAGAGCTTGAAGGCATCCTGCAGATGCGGCTTGAGGTCGAACTTCTTCCAGATCCGCCCGATCGTGGACTTCGACAGGCCGGAACGCTGGGCCATCGAGGCCCGCGACCAGTGCGTGTCTCTGCCCGGGGTGGACTCCAAGGTCGCGGTGAGCACGTCTTCGATCTGGTCGAGCAGGATCGAGGGCGGCCGGCCGGGACGCGGCTCATCGGTCAGTCCGTCCAGCCGCAAGCGGATGAACCTCGACCGCCAGCGGTTCACCGTTCCGTGCGATACACCGAGTTCGGCGGCGATCTCCTTGTTCGTCCCGCCTTCCGCGCACCGCAGCACGATCCTTGCCCGCAGCGCCAGGAACTGCGCGGTCTTCGCCCGCCGCGCCCAGCGCGTCAACTCCGCCCGCTCGGCCTCGGACAGCACCAACTCCGGCTTGCGCCGACCCGACCGGGGCTCGTCCACCAGGCCCGCCATCCGCCCGGCCACGAACCGCGAGCGCCACTTGCGCACCGTCTCCGTACTCACCCCGAAGCCCGCTGCCACAGCGGTGTTTGACGCCCCGTCCGCACAGGCCAGAACGATCCGGGCCCGCTCCGCCACACGAGCCGAGACCGCGCCGCCCGCCCAACGTGCCAACTCCGCACGCTCCTCGACGGACAGCACGACTTCGACAGCACGAGGACCCCGAGACGCCATGAAAACAGCCTACAGACTTAAGTCCGCAATTTCCGGCGCATCACACTAGTAGTGCTCCGTTAGGTCTGTCTGCCGGCCGTGTTCAGGGGCATGGTGGGTGTGTGGACGCACATGAAGTGAACCGGGCTCGGGTGAAGTTGGCGTTATTCGTGGCGGATGTGTTCGCGTCGGTGCCGCGCAAGGACCAGCGGGCCAAGGGCGACTGCTATCTGCGGGGGCTGATGCTGGACGGGCGGCGTAAGTCGATCCAGCCGATGGCGGAGCGGCTGCCGGATGGCAACGAGCAGAACCTGCAGCAGTTCGTGAACCAGTCGACCTGGGATCCTGTGCCGGTGCGGCGGCGGATCGCGGAGCGGATGGTGCCGCTCATCGGCCCGGAGGCATGGGCGGTCGATGACGTGTCGTTCCCGAAGGACGGGAAGATGTCGGTGGCGGTCGCGCGCCAGTACTGCGGGGCGCTGGGCAAGCGGGCCAACTGCCAGGTCGCGGTGAGCGTGCACGCGGTCTCCGACCCCGCGTCCTGTCCGCTGCAGTGGCGGCTGTTCATGCCCGAGGAGTGGGCCGACGATCCCGGACGGCGGCAGAAGACCGGGATACCGCCGGAGGTCGGGCACCGGGAGAAGTGGCGCCTGGCCCTGGACACCATCGACGAGCTGGCCGGGTGGGGTCTGGTGCCGCCGGTGCTGGTGGCTGACGCCGGCTACGGGCAGAACGCCGACTTCCGCGACGGCCTGGATGGCCGGGGCATCGGCTATGTCGTCGCCGTCAGCTCGGATGTGACCGTCCATCCGCACGACGCCGAGCCGGTCGCCCCGCCCTGGTCGGGCAACGGCCGCAAGCCGCAGCCCCGCTACCGGGACAAGCCGTTGCCGGTGGCCGCGTTGGCCGCAAGCCGCGGACGGCAGGCGTTCACCGAGGTGACCTGGCGCGAAGGCTCCCGCGGACCGATGCGCTCGCACTTTGTGGCACTGCGAGTGCGGCCGGCCGGCATCCGGGCCCGTCGTCTGGCCCAGGCCGCCGCCACCGCGCGGGAGGGCTTGTGGGACGGTGTCCTGCCCGAGGTCACGCTGCTGGCCGAATGGCCCGAAGGCGCCGAAGCACCCACCGGCTACTGGCTGTCCAGCCTGCCCGCCGGTATCCCGGCGGCTGAACTGGTCCGCCTGGCCAAGATCCGCTGGCGCATCGAGCACGACTACCGGGAACTCAAGCACGGCCTCGGCCTGGACCACTTCGAGGGCCGTTCCTGGACCGGATGGCATCACCACGTCACCCTGGTCACCGCCGCCCACGCGTTCCTCACCGAACAGCGCTTGGCCCCAAAAGCCGATACAGCGGACTCACCCTCTACCAGATCCTCGACGCCATCCAGGACCTGCTGAACTGCTGGACCGGCACCTGCACCACCTGCCACCGCCCCCTGCCCAGAACATCCACCACCAGCCCGAACCCAAGAGCCAGAGCAACCTAACGGAGTCCTACTAGTGTCCTGCGCCAGAGATCCGTCGGCAGAACCGGGCGATGGAATCGAGGATCTCCTCGGCTGTCTTGGTCCAGATGAACGGTGTCGGGTGTTCATTCCAGTCCTTGACCCAGGCCCGGATGTCGGCTTCCAGGGCCTGGATGTTCTTGTGTGCTCCGCGGCGGATCATCTGGTGAGCGAGGTAGCCGAACCACCGCTCGACCTGGTTGATCCAGGAAGAGCTGGTCGGGGTGAAGTGCAGCTCGAACCGCGGGTGTTTGGCCAGCCATGCCTTGATCGCGGGTGTCTTGTGGGTTCCGTAGTTGTCCACGATGAGATGGACCTGCAGGTGTGCGGGTACCTCCTTGTCGATCCGGATCAGGAACTTCTTGAACTCCACAGCCCGGTGCCGACGGTGCAGGGCCGTGATGACCTCGCCGGTAGCGACGTCGAACGCGGCGAACAAGGTGGTCAGGCCGTTGCGGACGTAGTCGTGGGTGCGCCGCTCGGGCATGCCCGGCATTATCGGCAGTACCGGCTGGGACCGGTCCAGCGCCTGGATCTGTGACTTCTCGTCCACCGAGAGGACCACCGCCCCTTCGGGCGGGTTGAAGTACAGGCCCACGACGTCGTAGACCTTCTCCACGAACAACGGGTCGGTCGACAGTTTGAAGGTGTCCGCCAGATGCGGCTTGAGCTGGAACTGCCGCCAGATCCGGCCCACCGTCGACTTCGACAGACCACTGTGCTCGGCCATCGATTTCCTGGACCAGTGCGTGGCGTTCTTCGGCAGCTGTTCCAGCGTGGTGACCACCACCGCCTCCACCTGATCCACGCTGATGGTGGGCGGCCGACCCGGCCTCGGCTCGTCAGCCAGACCGTCCAGCCGCTCGGAAAGGAAGCGCCGCCGCCACTTGCGGACGGTGTCCGCACTCACCCGCAGATCCCGGGCAACCGCGACAATCGGCGGCACCTCCGGCCCCGCACACGCCAGCACAATCCGCGCCCGCAGGGCCAGCGCCTGGGCCGACGTCGCCCGACGCGTCCACCGCTCCAACGCCGCCCGCTCGTCATCGGACAGCAGTAATGGTTCCAGCTTCGGGCCCCGACGAGGAACTGACCCACCAGTAGCAGAAGTCACACACCAACCAACGATCAACTACTGGCGCAGGACACTAGGAGCATCTCAGCTGTAGTGGCGCACGGCCGGCTCCTGGCAAGAACCGGCCCATACGGAGACTGTTCCCCGTTCGCCACCTCTGCGGCTCCCAGCCTAAATGTGACCGTCATCACTCGCGGCCAAACAGTCATAGGAACGGCACTTGGCGAGGCAGAGCCACTACGGCTACGGCGTCTCGGTCACCGACAAGTCGACCGGTCGTCGTCAACGAGGCCGTCGGCCTGTGCTTGAGCTGCGGCGAGACCGAGTTGGATGTGGATCTACAGCCAGCACTGCTGGCCATTCACCCCGATCACCTCATCCGCATCCTGGCGGCGGGCCTGTAGTGCATCAGCCCGGACGCTGACCCGGTCACCGGCCGGGCCCTCGCCGGTGACCGGCATACGCTGGTCCGCCAGTACATGGCGGCGCACGCGGGCAAGACGGACCTCGCACAAGCGTGCCCTGACTGCGGGGTGCCGTCCGGTAGGGCGCACAGCCGCTACGGCCGGCACCTTGCGGACGCGCCGTGCGGTGGGCGGGGCCTGCGCACCCACGGCCACCTCGCCGCCCCCGCCACCACCCCCGTCGGCGCCTGGCTCGCCGAACAACGCCACCTCGCCACCAAGAACACCCTCGATGCCGCCCGCGCCGACGCCCTGAGCGCCCTCGCCCCCGACTGGCGCCTCCCGCACGGCGCGGACTGGCACCGCAAATACCACCTGCTGCGCGCCCACCTCGCATCCGGCGCCGACCCGGCCGCCGCGCTCACCCGCGACACCCTCCTCGCCGGGGTGAAGATCGACTCCTGGCTCCACCACCAACTGGCCACCGGGCACGCCCTCCACCCCGGCCAGCACCACCTGATGACCGCCCTCGGCCTGACCCCCGACACCAACCCTCTCGCCCCCGCCCACCGCACCCGCCGCACCCGCCGCACCTTCGAGCAGACCGTCCAGCTGCTGGAACTCTTCCTCCACCGCGAAGGCCGCGCCCCCACCGCCCGCGAGGAGATCCGCGTCGACGGCGACACGGTCAGGATCGGATTCTGGCTCGCCAAGGCCCGCACCAAGCACCGCGCCGGTGAACTTCCCGACGAGCACGTGAGCCTGGTCGCTGCCCTCTTCGACGGCGACTGGACGGACGAGACCGCCGCTCCCGCTGCCGTCGCCCCCACGCTGTGGTAACAGCTGTTACCATGCTGGTATGGCGAAGACACAGCTGGGCGCGCGCGTGGACGAGGACGTTGCCGAACTCGCCAGGAAGCGCGCCGCCGACCTGGGATTGAGCATCGGGGACTACCTTGCCCGGCTGGTACAGGATGATGCCAGTGGCTTGCGCGCCCGTGCGGTGGACGCGGCAGCCCGCTTCCTGGCCGAACACCAGGTGGTCTTCGACGAGGCAGAGGATGCCCAGCAGACGCCTGGGGGAGCGCGCGCGGCCTGATGGAACTGCACATCGACGTTCCCTGGATCCTGCAGGTTGCCGAGTCTGCCGGGGCAGACGATCCGGCCCCCGACGACTACGGCGTTCCCGTCTCGGCGGTGGCCCGCCACCGGGCCGAGCTGTTCGAGCAGCCCGTCTATGACGGCCCCTACGCCAAAGCCGCCGCCCTGGTGCACACACTGGGCCGGTGCCGCTGGCTGGAGCGCTCCAACATGGCCGTCGCCGCCGCCTCGGGCGTCATGTACCTCGAAGCCGCCGGGATTACCGTCAAGCCCGGCCGTGAGGACGCCATCGCCCTCAAGGACCTGCTCCTCGACCCCGCCTGCACCGCCGGGAAGATCGCCGCTCTGCTGCGGACCTGGCCCACCGCCACCTGACGCCCGCCTGGCCCGCCACCGCCTCGCCGGGAGCCGTACCGCTCGCGCAGGGGCCCCGGCCCGTGCGCTGACGTGCCCGGTCGCAGACTCGAGGCGTCCTCCGGAGAAACCGTGCCGGCACGACTGTTCGAGCAGCGCCCGCCCGGAACCCGAAGCGCTCCATCAGCTGGAACGACGAAGCCGCCCCTGCCCGGCGTCGCGGTGTGCTCTGGATGGCGGCGGCGGTGAGGATCTGTTTGAGGTGCCGCCGCAGTCCCCGGGCGGGGAATATTGCCCTCACGACCGACACGTACCGCGACAGGGAGGGGGCGGTGTTCGTGGCTGCGGCCACCGGTTCGGACTCGGCGCTCAAGCGGGCCCGGCTCGCGCTGAACATGACGCTGGAAGAGGCGGCGGACGCGTTGAACGCGCTCACCGGGGGCGCGACGGACGCGAGCCTGATGAGCGCATGGGAGTCCGGGCGGCGCCGCACGGGCAAGCGGAATCGTGCGGGCCTGTGCCAGTTGTACCGGGAGCGCCCGCAGGTGCTCTTCGCTCACCAGGACGGGGCGGCGGCCAGCGTGCTGGAGACCTCCGGGACGGCCGTCGTGGTCAACGTGCTGACCCGCTGGGCGGACCTGGTACAGGCCATGGCCGATGTCGCCACCGGGGCGCGCGAGCAGCTGGTGGTCAGCGGGTCGCGGTCGAGGGAGAAGGCGTATCTGGGGGCGATCGAGACAGTGGTCGCCCAGCACCCGGATCTGGTCCACTACCGGGTGCTGTACGGGCCGCCCCGGCACCGGGCGCTCTCCGATCACCTGCTGCGGCTGCTGGAACTGCGTGATCCGGCCGCTCGCCGTAACGGTGTCAAAACACTGCACATCGGGGTGGTGGAGCAGACCGAGGCGCTGGAGAGGTTCTTCGTCGCCTCGGAGAGGGCGGCGGTGGTGCCGCTGCCGTCCTTCCACGGGGCCGACGGCTTCGACTGCGGTGTCCTGCTCGGCCGGGAGGCGGCGGTGGGCCTGGTCCACCATGGACGGGAAGCGTGCGCTTCTGCACGGCCGGTGGAGACCCCCGACGCCGTGCGAGCGCTGCCGGTGCGGCACAACTGACGTGGTGGGGAGAGGCGTGAGCACGAACCTTCAGCAGCCCGACGAGGCCCGAACGGCGTCGGTGGTCGCACTGGCCCAGGCCCTGATCCGGCAGCCGAGCCGGGCCGGGATCGATGACTACGGGCCCGTCCTTGGGGTGCTGGAGGAATGGCTCGCCGCTCGCGGTCTGCCGCACCGGCGCTTGCACGGCGACGCGGGGGCCCTGGTGGGGCTGCTGGTGGAGATTCCCGGAGGACGGCCGGGGAAGTGGTGGACGCTGGATGCCTGCGTGGACACCGCCCCCTACGGCGACGAGGCGGCCTGGTCGTTCCCGCCGGCCTCGGGCGACATCGTGGACGGCTGGCTGCTGGGACGAGGCGCGGCTGACTCCAAGCTGGCCGCGGCGATGTTCTGCCACATCGCCGCAGACCTCGCCCCCCGGGCGGTGGAGCTGAGCGGCGGGCTCGCCGTGCTCCTGGATGTCGATGAGCACACCGGCAACTTCGGCGGCGCCCGCGCCTGCCTGGCCGACGAGGCCGCGGCCCGGCCTGCCGGAGTGATGATCGGCTACCCCGGCATGGACGAGGTGGTCGTCGGCGGGCGGGGCCTGTGGAGGGCAGTCCTCACCGTGCACGCTCCCTCGGGACACTCCGGATCCAGCAAGACCGTGATCGGCGCGATCTCCCGCGCCGCGCACCTGGTGCGCCTCCTCGACGCGGCCGAACTGCCCGGGGTGGAAGACGGCTCGCAGTTCCCGCTGCCTGCGAAGGTGTCGGTCACTGCCTGCCACGGCGGCCAGGGCTTTTCCACCACCCCCGACCGGTGCGACCTCAACGTCGACATTCGCACCACGCCCGGATTCGACGCCCAGGACGCCGAGACCCTCATCCGCAAGGCCGTCGCCGAACTGGATGCCGCCTCGCCCGCCCCGTGCCCGACCGCAATCACCCTGGTCGCGACGTGGCCGCCGTTCCGGCTCACCGACACCGAACAGCCGGTCGCGGCCCTGCTGGACGCTGCCGCCGAGGCAGGGCTCGCGGTCCGGACGAAGACCGCGGGACCCTCGAACATCGGCAACCTGCTGGCCGGCGAGGGCATCCCGGCAACGGCCGGCTTCGGTGTGCCCTACGAAGGGCTCCACGGCATCGATGAGCGCGCCCACCTCGCGGAACTTCCCACGGTGTACGCGGTCTACCAGCGTGCCGTGCTCGGCCTGCTGGAGACAGGCATCCCAGCCGCGTCCCAGATTCCTCCCACCTGCGCTCCCAGCAAGTGCCCAACTGCGGCTCTGGGAAAGGAACCCCGCCCACAGTGACATAGAAGGCAGCACCTTCCCCGGGTACCGCCGAGGACGAGGGGCTTCCCTCATGGCCGAGCACATCACCCGCCCAACGTCCACCGGTGAAGGCAGCCGCGCCGCGGCGGACCGTCATCAAGGAGGCACGATGCCCACCGCAGTCCAGGCCGCGGAACGTCCCTGGGGCGCCGGCCGACTTGGCCCGTACCCGACCGTCACCCGCCGCCCCCACGCATCGGTCGTGATCGACCCCGACACCCAGCTCGGCGTCTACCTGGATCACGCCAGCCAGGTGATCGACATGGGCAAGCACGGCACCAGCACGGGCACCGAGACGACGACCAAGACGAACTCGGACTCCGCGCCTGACGAGGGGCACGACCAGGACTCGGAGCAGGACTGACCGGTGACCGATGAGAAGCCGGTGCTCGTGGCCACCGAGACGGATGATCTCACCGCCGACATGGTGATCGCTCAGCTGAACCGCCGGAGCGTACCGGTGGTCAGGTTCAACCCCGCTGATATCGGCCCGGACCTGACGGTATCCGCATGGTTCGGCACCGGCCCGGCCCCGGTGACCGGGCAGGCACGGACACCGTCGCGGACCGTCGACCTGACCGCGGTGCGGTCGGTGTACTGGCGCCGGCCGGTGTGGCCCGCCTTCGAGCACCTCGGCGCCGATGACGCACGTTTCGCGGCGGCACAGGTCCGCTACGGCCTCGGCGGCATCCTCTACGCCCTCGACGGACCGCTCTGGGTGAACCACCCGCTGCGCAACGCCGCCGCCGACTACAAGCCCGCCCAGCTCGCCGTTGCCCGGCGTCTCGGGCTCACCGTGCCGCCGACGCTGGTGACGAACGACCCGGCCGAGGCCCGGCGGTTCGCCGCCCAGCACGATCAGGTGATCTTCAAGACGCTTCGCTGGACGCCTTACCAGCGTGACGGTGTTCCCGTCACGGGGTGGGCCGACCCGGTCACGGCATCCGAACTCGACGAGAGCGTGCGCGTGACGCCGCACCTGTTCCAGGCTGTCGTGGACAAGGCGGCCGACCTCCGTGTGCTGGTGGTGGGCCGCCAGGTGTTCGCCGTGCGGATCGAGTCCGGGATGCTGGACTGGCGCAAGGACTACTCGGCGCTCTCCTACAGCGTCGTGGACCTGCCCGACCGCATGGAGAAGGCGCTGTTGGCCTACCTGGACCACTTCGCGCTGGTCTCGGGGAGCTTCGATCTTGCCGTGGACGAGACGGATGGCCTGTGGTGGCTGGAGCTGAACCCGAACGGGCAGTGGGGGTGGCTGGAGGAATCCACCGGCCTGGCCATGTCCGCCGCATTCGCCGAACTGCTGACGCAAGGAGCTGTCCGATGACCGACACCGCCCCCCACCGACGAGCCCTCGCTGCCCGCCTGACCGCGGCGGGCGTCCTCGTCAGCCCCCGGTGGCGGGCAGCGGTGGAAGCAGTGCCCCGGGAGCTGTTCCTGCACCCGGGCGTGTTCCTGCCCGCAGAAGGAGGCCGGTGGCGCCCGGTCGCAGCGCTGGGAGCAGCCCCGGATGAGTGGGTGCAGATCGCCTACCGCGACGAGTCTTTGACCACGCAGCTCGACGGGCATCTCACCGCCGACGAGGTCAGCGACCTCGTCGAGGGTTCCCCGACGTCATCGTCCACCACCCCGGTCACCGTGGTCGACATGCTCGAGAAGCTTCAGGTGCAGGACGGGCATCAGGTACTGGAGATCGGTACGGGCACCGGATACTCCACCGCCCTCCTGTGCCACCGCCTGGACGAGGACAACGTGACCACAGTCGAAGTGGACCCCGCGGTCGCAACCCGCGCGGACGCCGCGCTGGAGACGGCCGGCTACTCGACCTGGACCGTCACCGGGGACGGTCTCCTCGGCTATCCCCGCCGCGCACCGTACGACCGCGTCATCGCCACCTGCGCCGTGCGCCGCATCCCCTACACCTGGATCCGCCAGACCACACCGGGCGGCACCGTTCTCGCCACGGTCGGCGGGAACTGGCACTACGGCACCGGACTCGCCAAGGTCACGGTCCACGACGACGGCACCGCCCAGGGCAGGATCACCGGCCGCTCCTCGTTCATGCAGGCCCGCTCCCAGGCAGAAGTACCGATCACCGGTGACCTGTCCGCCCGCACCGCCTACGCCGACAGCGAGCGGGAGACCAAGGTGTCTCCCGCACTTCTGGCGGAGTGGATGCCCGCCTTCCTCGCGCAACTCGCCGCTCCCGGAGCGCACTTCACCCGCGCCACGTCCGCACAGGGGAGCCGTCTGCTGTACCTCTTCGATCCGGAGCGCGAGTCGTTCGCGTCGTTCCTGGAGAAGGAGGATGCCTGGACGGTACGCCAGGGCGGCCCGCTGCCTCTGTGGGACACGATCGAACAGGCGCTCACCACATGGCAGGACGCCGGAAGCCCCGACATCACCGCCGTGCAGCTGCACATCACGCAGGAGGCCCACACCTACTGGATCGAAGGTCACCCGGCACTCCGCTGGCAGCACCATGTTCTCTGATGGAGGTGGTCCGCCGCTGGAACTGTGCGGGCACCGTGACCTTACGCCGGGAGGGAGCCTCGGTTCTCCCACTGCGCTTCGACCGGATCGACTGCCCGATCAAGGCGGACCGCGTCGGCACGTTCGCGGCGACCCAGCGGGCGCACCAGTGCTCTGACGGCGAGGCCTTGTTGCCCGCTATGCCCGGGTGAGGCCGGCCGGCCGAGCCGGCCCGCGCTGCGGGTTCTCACCTTGGCCCAGGTGTGTGAGGCCGGGCGATGAGGACGTGCGTCTGGTCGCTGCGCTCTTCGACGCTGCGCCCCGGTAGCTGCGTCATGCGGCTGCCGGTGGCCTTGTTCACCGGGGTTCGGGGAGCCGGGCAGTCCCAGCGGCACGGGAAGCGGATCGGGTCCGGTGGCGGAGCGCTGCAGCAGCAGCCGGAACCGCTCTCCGTCAACGGGCCGTACGGTCACTTCGTGACCGTCGCTGCGCCCGGCGTTGAGAGCCGCCAGAGCCTCGACGTCGCTGTCGTGTTCGGCGGCAACCCGGGGGTGGAAGGAGACCACCGGGCCCAGATCCAGGCGCCGTCCGGCGAGCAGGACGGCGAACTCGTCGCACCGCAACTGCAGGGCATGCGGTGCGCCGCTGAGCAGGGCGCGCACGGCGGGGGAGTCCTGGCCGCTGAGGGTGACACGCGCCCGGGGCAGGAACGGGGAGACCACGCAGTGCCCTTCGACGAGCAGACGCGCGATACGCAAAACGATCCGTTCGTCCGGGGCGAGCTCGTCGGGGACGGGGAAGTACTGCTCGCAGTGGCGCTGCACCACCTCCAGGTCCTCGATGTAGAGCTGCAGCTGCGCGGACTCCCGGCGCACTGCCTCGGGCTGGGGCGGCATCTCGCCGCCCCCGACGGCACCTGCGCCCGCCCGGACTTCGAAGGCGCCGCCGAGACGGCGGTCAGTGGCAAGTGCCCGGTGTCCCACAGCGGATCGCTCCACTTTCCGAGCAGTGCGGTCCCCAGCGCTTCGCGCCACCGGTCGCCACGGGGCAGCACGAGCGCGCGGGCGGCCACCTCGTCCACGAGGCCCGGCTCGGCACCGACCAGGTAGTCCCGGCTGCTCACCACCAGGCCCACCAGTTCCGCGGGCTGCACCTCCGTGGTGGGCCTCGGCGGGGCCCCGGCTCGGACCAGGCGGGCGCCGTCGTCAACCGCGACGATCGACACGACTGGGTCGGCGTCCGCCACCGCCGGGAACCGGGGGCACTCGCATGGCGGGGTCGCCATGCAGCGAGAGAAGAAGACGACGGTGGAAACCCCCGAGAAGCGGCGGGGCTCGGGCACGCTCATGCAGATGCGCTCCTTTGGACGATGATGCTCTGTCCCTTCTCGGTCCCGGGCGGCGTCCCAACCAGCAATAGATTCTGGAAACCCGTGATCGTATATCTGGCCAGATAGCCGGCGAGCCGCGGCTGTCCCTCGCAGAGGGCGTACCGTGGTGGGAACCCTCCCTGCGTGCTGTGCACCCAGGAATTGCAGGCGCGGCGGGCCGCCCGCACGTAGGTCGCCGAACACAGGGTTGCGTCCTTGGAAGTGGTGTACGGGTTCGACCTGTTCCGGGGGTTTGCTCCGGCATCGGGATGGTGCCCGCATAGATGAACGGCCACCGGCTGATCTTCGAAGTGTCGAAGCCTCGAAGGAGATCAGCATGATGACCGCACCTGACAGTGTGCCCCTGCACGCCCTCACGGAAGACAACCTCGCTGCGGCGAGTCCGGATCTGCTGCGCGCGATGGTCAAAACGTTCGCCGACGCGCTCATGTCCGCAGAGGCCGACGCCCTCTGCAACGCCGAATACGGGCAGGTCAGCGACGAACGCGTCAACCACCGCAACGGCTACCGCCCGCGCGAGTGGGACACGAGGGCGGGCACGGTCGAACTGGCCATCCCCAAGCTGCGGCAGGGCAGTTACTTCCCGCACTGGCTGCTGGAGCGACGCCGGCGAGCCGAGCAGGCCCTCATCAGCGTGGTCGCCACCGCCTACCTGCTGGGCGTCTCCACCCGCCGGGTCGAGAAGCTCGCCGAGTCCCTGGGCGTCACCCAGCTGTCGAAGTCCCAGGTCAGCGCGATGGCGAAGCACCTGGACGAACAGGTCGCCGCCTTCCGCAACCGGCCCCTGGACCAAGGGCTTTACTCGTTCGTCCGGGTGGACGCGCTGACCCAGAAGGTCCGCGAGGGCGGCCGCATCATCAACGTCCACGCGGATCACCCTGCTTGCCCTCGGCCGCGGGCAGGGCGTACGTGCGGATCTGGTCGTAGGTGAGCAGTACCCGGGTGATGTGGCTCCAACAGCCGGTGCGCTGCACCCAGTCGCGCTCGATGTCCTCGCCCGAGCAGTCAAAATCACCGAGGTTTCTCCGGGGCGCCGCGAGTGTGCGGGTGGAATTTCCGCAGCTCAGGGGCTATCCGGAGCACTGTAGCGGATGCAACAGGTGTGGTGCACGGAGCTAGTCACCGTGATCGTTCTCTGATGCTGGCTCGTGGGAATCGCGCTGTGTCGGGGGTCCAGCGCGCGGAGCCGGCGCCCGGGTGCGGAGTTCCCCGATGCCCCCCAGTTGACGCTGTCGAATCGTCAGGGTCGGACGGGGAGGTTGGCCTCCCATCCGTCGAGAAGTCGTTCGAGCCCCAGTTCGAAACCGCGCTCGGCCCTGTCGGCCGCGTGGGGAAGCTCGGCATCACGAATGACCTGGGCGAGGAGTGGATGGCGCCCGGCCTTGATGACTTTGTCGAGGTAGGGCGCATGGGCGTCCATCCATTCCTGGTTGCCGACTCCGGAGCGTCGGACGGCTTCCTGTTGGGCGAGTTCGCCGATGGCGTAGCCGCGGACGAAGGCATGCAGCGTATCGACGACGATGATCATGACGTCGATGTCGAAGCCGAGGGGATCGAGGGCGGCGAGTGCGTGTTCGGTGGCATCGAGGGAGTTCGGTCCAAGTGATGGGCGCCCTGCCGCGAGGGAGGTCATCCAGGGATGCCGGTGGATGGTGGCCCGGGAGCGATAGGCCAGTGTCCGCAAGTCGCCGCGCCAGTCGCCGGTGGGGGCAGGCGGGCCGCCGTCTTCGGCCGCTACGGCGTCGAGCATGAGGTCGAGCAGGTCGTCTTTGGACGCCAGGTAACGGTAGAGCGAGGCTGTGCCCGTTCCCAGTTCCTTGGCGACGCGCCGCATGGACAGTGTGTCGATGCCCTCGGCGTCGGCGATCGCGATGGCGGCGGCGGTGATCTCCGCCCGGGTGCGTGAGGGTGCGGGGCCTTTCGCGGCCCGCTCCGGCCGGTTCCAGACCACCGTGTGAGCGTCGTCCATCGGGTTTCCCTCCTCACTACTGCGCCCACTGTTCGCAGTAGTGCTATCGTGGCACCATTACTGCGAACACTGTACCCGAGTAGAGCGTGTCCAGCCGAAAGGGAAACCACCATGAACACTCACGTCACCATCATCGGCGCCGGGCTCGGCGGCCTGACCCTCGCCCGGGTCCTGCACCTGCACGGCATCCCCGCGACCATCTACGAAGCCGAGACATCGGCGGACACCCGCACGCAGGGCGGCCAGCTCGACATCCACGAGTACAACGGGCAGCTCGCCCTCGAAGCGGCTGGCCTCACCGACGAGTTCCGCGCGATCATCCACGAAGGCGGCGAGGCCGTGCGCGTGCTCGACCAGCACGGCGCGGTCCTGCTTGACCAGCCCGACGACGGCACGGGCGGGCGCCCCGAGGTGCTCCGCGGAGACCTGCGTCGGATCCTGATCAACTCGCTGCCCGGCGAGATGATCCAGTGGGGACACAAGGTCACCAGTGTCCGCCCCCTCGGAGACGGAAGGCACGAGCTGACGTTCGCCGACGGGCCGACCGTGACGACCAGCCTCCTCGTGGGCGCGGACGGCGCCTGGTCGAGGGTCCGGCCGCTGCTCTCCAACGCGAAGCCCGAGTACGTCGGCACGTCGTTCATCGAGACCTACCTGTACGACGCCGACCAACGCCACCCCGCAGCGGCCAAGGCCACCGGCGACGGTTCCCTGTTTGCCGTCACGGCCGGCAAGGGGATCCTTGGCCATCGAGAGGCCCACGCCGTTCTTCACACTTACGTCGCGCTCACCAAGCCGCAGGAATGGATCGCCGCCATCCTCGCCAGTCCCGAAACGGCGGCGGCCCAGGTCGCGGCCGAATTCACCGGATGGGCGCCTGAACTCACCGCACTCATCACTGACGGGGAAACCGCCCTCGCCCCGCGCCCGATCAGCGCCCTGCCGATCGGCCACCGGTGGGACCGCGTTCCCGGAGTGACGCTGCTGGGCGACGCCGCCCACCTCATGTCACCGTTCGCCGGGGAGGGCGCCAACCTCGCCATGTTCGACGGCGCCGAACTCGGCAAAGCCATCGCCGCACACCCGGACGACATCGAAGCCGCCCTTGCGGAGTACGAGCAGGCGCTCTTTTCCCGCAGCGCCCGGTTCGCCGCCGAATCCGACAAGAACCACCAGCTCATCTTCGGCGACAACGCCCCCGCCGGCTTGCTCAACCTGCTCACCGGCCAAGAGCCGACCGAGTGAGCAGGGCCCACAGATCCGCGATCGTGAGCCGCAGGCGTCGGTCTGGCCGCCCCCACGGCCAGCACCCGCACGGACAAGCCGCTGCTGACGTTGAAGGGGTGAAGCGGCCGGACGGCGCCGAATACGACGCTCCTCACATGGCCAGCGCGGTTCGCGCCAGTCCGCGCAGCCAGGCGTGGGCGTGGTCGGTGTCGTAGCGCTGATGCCATGACAGGTATATCGGTGCTGACGGCAGGTCGAGCGGGAGGGGGAGCACGGCCAGGCCGAGGTCGGCGACCGCGGAGCGCGTGGTGGCTTCGGGGACGCTGATCAGGAGATCGGAGTCGCGCGCGAACTCCAGCGCGGCCGCTTCCGTGGGCGCGGTAGCCACCACGCGGCGGGTGAGGCCGAGCCGCGTGAGGGTGTCGTCGAGGGCGTTGCTGAGGTTTCCGCGCCGCGAGACGGTGACGTGCTCAGCTTCGGCGTACCGCTTTGCGGTGACGGTCCTGATGCGGGTGAGGGGGTGTCCCTGCCGCACGACGATGACGAGGCGACTCTCGCCCACGTTCTCGGCACGGATGTCCGGTGCGCTCGGGCGGTTGGCGTTCGCCTCCAGGTCGACCTCGCCGCGCCGCAACTCGGGGGTGTCGATGCTCGATTCCGCGACGAAGCGCAATCGCACGCCCGGCGCCTCTTCACGCACGGCCGCGAGCAGTGCGGGGCCGCTCAAGGTGACCAGGGAGTCGTGCCAGCGGAGTGTGAAGGTGCGCTCCAACGTTGCCAGATCGAGTTCACGGCTCGGTGCCAGCACCCCTTGGACCTGGTGCAGCAGCTCGTGAACCTGTTCCCGGACGGCGATCGCATACGGCGTCGGGGTCATCGTGCGGCCGGTGCGCACCAGGATCTGATCCCCGGTCGTGCGCCGGATTCGGCCCAGGCTCCGGCTCATCGCGGGGGCGGTGACATGCAGGCGTGCGGCAGCCCCGGCCACACTGCCCTCCTCCAGCAGCGCGTCGAGCGCAGCGAGCAGGTTCAAATCCAATTGCATGCGAGTAATCCTAGCCGTGCTTTACATGCATTTGAAGTTAATGACCGGGCTGCATACTGTTGATCATCAAGGAGGCCATCAAGTGGGCACGGCACAGCATGGCTCGCGGACCAAAGGAGTGGACATGCTGTCCCGCTTCCGGAGCGAGGTCCATGCCTGTATGACTGTGCGGGGCGACGCGTTGTTCGAGTTGTGCGACGCGCTGCTGTGCACGGATGGGCCGGTGCGGTCGCTCGTCGACCTGGCGCTCGCCCCGGGACACCGCCGCGGGCACGGAGCCCTTTACGCCGGTCTCAACCAGGGGCAGATCGACGTCGCCCGGCTGTGTCGCGCTCTGGTCTCGGCGCTGCTTCCGAGAGCTGCGGACGGTCGGATCGTGCTGGCCGCAGACGTCTCGCCGTGGCTGCGGCCGGACGCCAACACCTGGCCTGACCGGGCCTTTTGCCACACCTTCGGGTGAGGTGAGGGCAAGCATCAGATGGTGCCCGGCTGGCCGTACTCGATCGTGGCCGCGCTGGAGACGGGCCGCACATCATGGACGGCGGTGTTGGACGCAGTCCGCCTGGAGCCCGGCGCCGACGTCGCCGCGGTGACCACCATCCAGCTCCGCGAGGTCGTCGAGCGGCTCGTCGCCGCTGGCCAGTGGAGGCCAGGCGACAGCACGTCCTGGTCGTGCTGGACGCCGGATACGACGCGCCCCGCATCGCCCACCTGCTGGCCGAGCTGCCCGTCGAGATCCTCGGTCGCCTCCGTTGAGACAGGGTGATGCGGCGTCCGGCCCCCTCCCGCAACGAGTTCGCCCTGGCCAACCCCCTGGGCGGCCGGCCACCCAAGCATGGTGGCGAGTTCGTCTTCGGCGATCCCTCCACCTGGGGTGTCGAGCAGGCCGTGACGGTCACCGACACCCGCCTCTACGGCAAGGCGACCGCGCGGGCATGGGACCGGCTGCACCCAAGGCTCACCCGGCGGGCGGCCTGGATCGAGTACGACGGACCGCTGCCCCTCATCGAAGGCACCGTCATCCGCCTCGCTGTGGAGAAGTTACCGTCCGGCGGGGTGAACAAGCCGGTCTGGCTGTGGTGGTCGGGCACCGGAGCCAGCGCGGCGGACGTCGACCGCTGCTGGCGGTCCTTCCTCCGGCGTTTCGACCTGGAGCACACGTTCCGACTACTCAAGCAGACGCTCGGCTGGACCAAGCCCCGGCTTCGCAGTTCGGATGCGGCCGACCGGTGGGCCTGGCTGGTGATTGCCGCTTATGCCCAGCTCCGGCTTGCCCGGCCACTGGCCACCGACCTCCGCAGGCCCTGGGAGAAGCCGGCCGAGCCGAACAGACTCACCCCCGCGCGCGTCCGGCGGGGGTTCAGGAACCTGCGCACGAAGACGGGCTCTCCGGCCCGTGCACCAAAACCCTCAACGCCCGGACCAGGAAGACCACTTGGTTCGAAGAACCGCCGTCCGGTCACCCGTCACGACGTGGGCCGTGTCCTTGCGACCGGCGAGGCATACAGCCGCCCCGCCCATCACAACGTCGGCACGAAACCACGGAGAGTCAACGTCGATCGTTAAACGACAAGCTTACAGTTCGGTCCACGCGCGGGGGTTGCCTCCGGTGAGTGGGGTCCATACGGGTGCGGTGGGGCTGTGTTGTTCGAGGTCTTCGAGGATGGCTGCTGCGAGGGGGACTTCGTTGGCGAGGGTGGCGGCGAGGGGGTGCTGGGCGGCCATCGCTTGGAGGTCGCTGATGCGGCCTTCCAGCCGGGGCCGGGAGGCTGCGGTGAGGATGAAGAGGATGCGGGGGAAGAGGGGGTACCAGCGCAGCCAGGCCGGGCCGGTCGTCGTCGGGCGGCGGCGGCCGGGGGGCTGTGCTTCGTGGTGGAAGAGGCGTGCGTAGTCGATGAGTTTGGTGGCGAGGCGTTCGCTGCTCATGGTGGTGCGGTCGACTTCGATGAACGCGCGGAGCTTGGTGCGCTGCTGATGGCCGACGAGTGTGTAGTGCATGAGGGCGTCGGCGACGAGGCGTTCGCCTTCGCCGATGGGGTGGGCTGTTTCGGGGGTCCAGTCGTAGGGGCCGTGTTCGTGTCCGTGCAGGCGGGCGTCTTGCGCGAAGGTGAGGTGGGTGCGGACGACGGTGAGGGTGTGCGCGGTTTTCAGGGATGCTGCGGTGGTGGAGGTGATGGGGTACGGGGGCCGTCCCCGCAGGGCGGGGAGGTCGCGGGTCAGGCGTGCGCCGTGGGGGGTGAGGTACCAGGCGTGGGTCCGTGGCCGGCCGGGGTGGGGCAGCACGGTGCGGTCGGTGTGGCCGGTGGTGCGCAGTGTGTTCAGGACGCGGGAGATGAGCTGGCGGGGGCTGCCCGGGCGGAGCATGAGGCGGAGTTGGCCGGTGGTGGCCATGCGGTGCAGGGCGAGTGCGGTCAGGACCTGTAGGCGCAGGGGTTCGGCGGGGCTGGGGGCCGGCTCGGTGGCGGGAGTATCGGGGGAGGGGGTCATGGCAGGGAGGCAACCTGCGGCCCTCGACCAGGCGGGCGACCATGAGGCCCCGACCAGGGTCACGATGGGGACACGAAGTGCGTGGTCGGGCCCCGTGGTTGGCCCCACCACGGGCCGACCATGTGCCCGGCTGCGCGCTGGGGGGTGTCACGTCCGGCACCCGCCGTCCGGGCCGGCGCTCACGTGCCGTCCTGCACCCAGCCCGTCCTGGCGCGCAGGCGGAGACAGCACGGCAGGATGTCCGGGGTGTTTGGCGCAGAGCGTGCTGCGGACCTGCGCAGTGCGCACGCGGGGTGAGTGCGGAGCCGGTGCGCACGGGGACTGCGCAGACCGGCTGCGCAGCCGAGATACGCAGACTGCGCAGCCGGTCTGCGCACCTGCTGCGCAGCTGGTCTGTGCACTTGCTGCTGTTTGTGGTGCGCTGTGGGGCGGGCTGGGCGGTTCGCGGCAGCGGGTGTTGCTGCGGGGTGGGGTGGCGGGCCGCGCCGTGCCGGGCATCGTGCGGTACCCGGTCCGCAAGGGGCCAACTCCCCAAACCGGGGGCCGCGTTGACAGGGGGGCGGTGGTCCGTTTATCGCCGGGTACCACTGGACCGCTGGGCGGCCTGCTGGAGGATGCGTCGGCGTGTCCAGCGGCGGCGTCCGTTCTGGCGTCCGGCGTTTGCGGCGATCCCGTCGGTGGTTTTCAGCAGGGGGAGGTTGCCTTGGGCGAGGGCGCTGGAGAAAGAGTTGATGCTCTTGTAGCCCAGCAGCGCGGCCGCCTGGCTCGCCCCCAGCAGCTCATCGGGATCACCGTCGGCGGGAACGTCGGGCAGCGGCGGTGCCGGCTTGGTGCCGGCGCGCCTTCCGCGGCCGGGCCGGGTGGCCATCCACTCCTTGAGGGTCGCCACCTTCCACAGCTGCCGACGGTAAGGGCTCTCGGCTGTGCCCATCTCCTCGACGACGTCCGGTTCGGGGAAGTAGCCGGGGTGGTCACGTACGAAGGTGCTGACCTGGTTGGTGTTCTTGTAGCCGAGGTAGCGGGAGGCGTCCGCGGCGTTCAGCAGCGTCTCCGGGTCGAGCAAGGGCGGTGTGTGTTCGGTGAGCCGTGCCGGCGCGCGGTGGGCGAACCATGCGGTGACTTCCGCGTGGTCCCACAGGCGGGCGCGGCCGCGCTTGCCGACAGGCTCGGGGAATGCTGTGCCTGCCGCGTTCTGGGTGCGCGCGGTGGAGAACTGGCTGATCCGCGCGGGGGTGAGGCCGTGCTCGGCGGCGATCTCGGCAGCGTCGGCCAGGCGAGGCTCACGGCGCGAGGCCATGGCGGAACCGTCCGTTCTCTCAGCAGTGCGCCGGCCACCCCGGCCCATAATGCAAATAATGGCAGGAGTTGTGATGGGGGGCCAGAGCATGGGACCGGGTTCGGCCGCCCCTGCGGCCTTCTCGTGGATCAGGCAGGGACCGCGGCGTGCTGCGGCCTGGGCCCTCCCCGCGGGCGAGGGCAGCGGGCGTCATCTCTCCCTCGGCCAGGGCCATTCGCAGGATCGTCCCGGCCGGGGCTGTGCAGGATGGCACCCCAGGTGAGCTTGTTCCGCTTTGACGGACACCATCGGTGTGGTGGTCAGGCCGCGAGTGCGGTCTCGTATTCGACGGGACTTCGGTAGCCGAGACTGCTGTGCAGTCGGTGCAAGTTGTACCAGCCCTCGATGAAGTCGAAGATCGCGGTGCGGGCGGCGGCCCGGCTGGGCCAGGTGCTCGTGTCGAGGACCTCCCGTTTGATCGTGGCGAAGAACGACTCAGCGAGCGCGTTGTCCCAGCACTGCCCGGTCCGGCCGACCGACAGGCGGACGCCGAACTCCGTTGCCACGCAGGCGAATTGGTGACTGGTGTACTGACAGCCACGATCCGAGTGAAAGATCACCGGCCGGGTGGGACGACGCTGTCGGCAGGCCGCCATGAGGGCGTCAGCGACCAGATCGGTGCGCAGGTGATCGGCCGTTGCCCAGCCGATTACCCGGCGGGAGGCGATGTCGATGACGGTGGCCAGATAGAGCCAGCCCTCCCCGGTGGGGACGTAGGTGATGTCGCCGCACCAACGGGTGTCGACGCCTGCTGGGTCGGGATCGAACTGCCGCAGGATGAGATCGGGCCGGTTGGCGGCGCGGGGGTCGGGGATGGTGGTCAGGTGCCGTCGTCTGCGGTGGCGGCCCTCCAGGCCCGCCGCCCGCATCAGTCTGGCGATGCGACGGCGTCCGCAGACAGCACCCTCGCGTTTCAGGACGGCGTGGATGCGTGGAGCGCCGTAGGTGCCTCGGGACCTGGCGTGGACCTTGGTGATCTGGCCGGTCAGTACGGCGTCCCGGACCGCCCGCGGACCGGGCGTGCCGCTGCGGCGGGCATAGAAGGCGGTTCGGGAGACCTGCAGCAGTTCACACGCGCGCTTGACGCTGTGACCGTCTCGCTTCTCCGCCTCGATGAACGGGTGCACCGTCACCGGGTCTCCTTCGCGAAGAAAGCCGTGGCCCGCTTGAGGATGTCGACGTCTTCGCGCAGCCGGCGGTTCTCCCGCCGCAACGCGGCCAGTTCCTCGCGTTCACTGCTGGTAAGGCCATCGCGTTCGCCTGCGTCGACCTCGGCCTGGCTGACCCACAGCCGCACCGCGGTCTCTGTCAGGTCGAAGTCCTTGGCGATCTGACCGACTGAGCGGTCACCGCGTCGGCACAGCTCGACGATCTCGGCCTTGAACTCCGGCGTGAACGAACGGCGAGGCCGAGGCTTCTTCTTCCCCATGCTCTCCATGATGGACATCCTCCCGGGGCAGAACCCCTGATCTCGGATGTCCGCCAAAGCGGATCAGGCCCAAGGTTGGTGTGCGGGACTGGGGCTCTCCCGGGGTGTGTGACGTGTGCTTGTGCTGCCCGGTTATGGCGCCGGGCGGCATGGCTTGGGGGATCGGGAGCGTGCTGTGTGTGCTGTTGGCTGGGGGTTAGAGCGTCACTTCGTTGTGTCGGGTGAATACGGCGATGTCGTCGTCCATGCCGACGAGGATGTCGGAGGGTGTTGCGCTGATGGCGTGTCCGGGCAGGGGCAGGGCGATGGTGGAGACCAACTCGTTCGTTTCCAGGTCCCACACGCGTATGGTGCGGTCGGCGCCGGTTGTGAAGGCATGGGGCCGGCCCTCGATGCAGGCGCAGGCCACGGCGCTGACCCAGCCGGTGTGTCCGGTCAGGACGGCGCGCCGGGTGCGTTGCGTCAGGTCCCACACCTCGACGCCCTCTCCGCATGCGACGGCGTGGGTTCGTCCCGCGATGCGGGTTGTGGCCAGGGCGACCACTCCGCTCATGTCGCACGACAGGACCCCGCGTGGCGAGCCGTCGGTGAGGTCCCGGATGTGCACCGCATTGTGGTCGCCGCCCCAGGCGAGGACGGCGTGCGGACGTGCGTCGAGGTCGGCGCAGATGACCGCGGTGGCGTCGCGGCCGGGGTCGTATTCGTGGCGGGAGGGGCGTCCGAACTCGAAGATCTGCTCGGGGCGGGAGTCGTCTGTCAGGTCCCAGACGCGTACGGTCCAGTCCGCGCTTCCACTGACCGCGTGGGGGCGGCCGTCGATGCTGGTGCAGACCACGGTGTTGACCTGGTTCCAATGACCGGTCCGCACGGACCGTTCTTTCTTTCGGCTGAGGTCCCACACGCGCACGGTGTAGTCGGCGCCGCCGGTGACTGCGTGCGGGACACCGTCGATCACCGTGCAGTCCAGGCTGGGGGGATGGCCCCAACTGCCGGCGGTATGGCCGGTGAGGGCCACGCGCTGGGTCCCGCTCGCCGCGTCCCACACCCGTACGACGTCGTCCCGGCCGACGGTGACCCAGTGCGGGCGGCCGTCGACCGTCGTCCAGGCCGCACCGGATACCTGACGGGTGTGGCCTCTTCGCACTGTGCGGGCCTGGGTGTCCTCGGTCAGATCCCACACCCGCGCCGAGGGTTCGCCACTGCCGGTGACGGCGTGCGCGCGGCCGTCGACGCTGATGCAGGCGACCGCCCACACGGACGACGTGTGGCCGGTGAGGGTTGCCCGCTGGGTGCCGCTGTTCAGGTTCCAGACACGCAGGAGGCTGTCGTCCCCTCCTGTGACCGCGTGCGGAACCTTGGCGATGTGCGTGCAGGCCAGGGCGGATGCGGCGTGGGTCTGGCCGGTGAGGACGGTGCCGGCGCCGCCCTCGTCAAGGTTCCACCGCCGCACGGTCTTGTCGGCGCTGGTGGTGATGGCGTGGGGGACGCCGGCGATGCTGACGCATGCGACGGCGGTCACCTGCTGGGTGTGACCGGTGAGAACCGTCCGGATTGTGCGGTCGGTCAGGTCGTACACCCACGCAGCCCCGTTCAGGCAGCCCACGACGGCGTGCGGGCGCTCTTCGATGTCGATGCAGCCGATGGAGGACACCGCGTCCACGTGGCCGGTGAGCGGGCCGCGCAGTCCGCCGTCCAGCAGGTTCCATACGCGCACCGCTGCTTCGCCGGTCTGGTTTCCGGTGACGGCGTGCGGTTGTCCGTCGATCATGGTGTAGGCCATGGTGGACATGTGCCCGAGGCTGCCATGACCGAGGTCGCCGGAAGCGATCACGCGTCCGGTGCCCTCGTTGAGATCCCACACTCTGACCGTGCCGTCGCCGGCCCCGTTGCCCAGGAGGTCGGCCGGGCTGATCGTGACCGCGTGGGCGTGCCCGTCGAAGGTGTAGCACGCGACCGCGCTGATGCGCCCTGTGTGGCCGGTGAGAGAGGCGACCTGATCACCGGTGGTGAGGTCCCACACTCGCAGCACACCGTCGGCAAAGAGGCGGGAGGAACGCGTCGGGTTGCGAGGTTCGCTGTCGGTGGTGACTGCGTGCGGGCGTCCGTCCATCGTGACGCAGGCGATCTGTGCGGCGTGGCCGGTCCTGCCCTGGAGGGTGGTGCGCAGGGCGGTGTGGACGAGGCTGCCCGTCGCCCACAGGGGCCGCCAGGGCCGCCCCTCGGACAGTTCGTCGATGACGTGCCTGGGCTGGTTGAACCGGGCGGCGTCGATGGCGAGGATGTCCTGGCGCTCCTCCGGCGGCGCGCCGGCGTGGATGTCGGCGGAGGCGCGGTAGACCGAGCCGCGGGTGCGCGCCAAGCCCGGGGGAGCCGTGCGCAGGGCCCGCATGAGGGATGCCGAACCGGCGTGCACCAGATAGCCGTTGTCGTGGAGGAGCCGCTCCAGTGTCCCGCCTGCTGCCGCGTGGTCGGCGAGGTGTTCCCGGATGTAGGGATGGGCGGCCGACCAGGCGCGCCTGCCGTTGAGGGGATCGGGCTGGACCTGCGTCAGCAGGGTGTCGGCGACGATCTGGTGGGCGGCTGACTCGCCACCGGGCGTGCGCAGGTACTCCGCCATGGTCTCGTGGTAGAGCCGGTACCTCGACCCTCCGGGAGCCTCGGTCTCGATGATGTATTCCCACGCGTTCTGATGCAGCCAGGCAAGGTCCGCGTGCGGGCAGTCGGTGCCGGTAAGGGCCCTTACCAGTGGTGACCACAGGGTGGACCAGGGCAGCCCGCTTCCCTGGGCGTAGGCCAAGGGAAGCAGCAGGTGGGTGACTTTCGCCTGCTGCGAGCCGAAGCGGTCCAGATACTCGGCGAACGCCTGCCCGACATCGCTGGGGAGCTCCTCCTGCCAGCCCGGCCGCGCCGGGTCGACGGTCCTCTGCCCCTGAACCAGGGCGCGGGCGGTCATGCGTGCGACCAGGAAGCAGGTGCCGGCCCGCACGGCGATGCCCCGGGCGACCGTGTCGGCGAGTGCCGGATTGTCACGGTAGGGGGAGAGGCTATTCGCCTCATGCGAGTCCAGCAGCAGGCTGCGGGCATAGGCGACGACATCATCCGCAGCAAAGTGACTGCCGTGCTCGTCCAGGTCATAAACGGTCGTCGCATGGCCCAGAGCAGGCACCAGCGGGCGGCGCGCCCCCACGATCAGCCGTATGCCGGCCAGCGTACTGAGGGGCTGCAGCAACTCCCTGGCGATGCGCGCGCCTTCCGCGCTGTCCCCGGCGGTTCCGGCCTCGTCCAGCGCGTCCACCACGACCACCAGCGCAGTGGTGCGCCGCCCCAGAATCTCCAGCAGTTCACCGCGGTTCAAGCCGGGTGATCCCAGCACGGCGGCCAGGTCGGTGACCAGCCGCTCCAGGGTGGCACGGCGTGCGTGGAGCGGCACGAGGGTCAATCCCCGCGGGGGCAGGGTCTCGGGCCGGGCGTCCGTCCGGGCCGCATAGTCTTCGTCCGACAGCAGAAGAAGCCTCCCCAGCACCGCGGACTTCCCCGACCCCGGGGCTCCGGTGACCACACGTGCCCGGCCGTCGTGCGGGCCTGCGAGCCACCGGGCCAGCTCGGTCAGAGTGGCTGTCCGGCCGACGAAGTGGTCGCCTTGTTCCCCCAGGTGCTCAATGCCGCGGCCCCGTGGCTCGAAGTGAAAGCGGTCACGGCTGTACAGACGGACCACAGCGGCCGCGTCCAGGCCGTCGGCGGGCAGATTGGGGAAGAACGGAGCGTGTCCGTCGCTGTCCACGGTGTACACCGACACGTGCTGCGCCGGGGAATGTTCGCCGAGGTAGCGCTGGATCCTGCGAGTGACCTCGTCGACGTCCAGGAATTGAGGAAGCCGCATGCGCGTGTCCGTCAGGGCATTGGTCAGCCCGTCCACGAACGCACGCTCCTTCGCCTGTTCCTTGCCGCGCGCCGAGGCCATCAGCCAGACACCGCTGGGCCGGTTCCTTTTGGAAGCCAACCTGCTGCTCACCTCAGCCAGTTGTGCCGTCCCCGCGCCCGCATAGCACGTGTCGAGCATGACCAGGAGGTGTCCGAGCCGACTCTCCAGCAGAGGACCGCACAGGTCATCCGTCCTCAGCGTGCTCTCTGCGCCCTCCTCATCCGCGCACACGAGCTCGTGGTGCAACTCGCCCTTGAAGCCGTGACCCGCGAAGTACACGACGACCACGCTCTTCGGGCCAAGCCCCGCGCTCGCTGCCCAGCCCTTGATTCTGTTCCGCACCTCGGTCGCCGTCGGGCTCTGCCAAAGGCTGGAAAGGACGGGTGTGTACCCCCTCGGCGTCAGCAGTTCACGCACTCGTTCGGCGTCCCGTACCGGATACCTGAGTTCGTTGCGCCTCTGGCCCTGAGGGGTGTTGACGCCAATCGTGATGAGATAGCTCTGCTCGGCACACTCCGCCGCATTTTCTTGCTTCATTGAACACCCGCAACCGTCCTGCCCGTTGGGCCTGACAGCGCTTCGGCAACGGTGCGGCCGGTGGTGACAGCGGTCAGATAGCGCAACAGATCGTGCATGCGCACGCCGTTGGTGATCCGGTGGTCCTGCACCCGTGCACCGAATCGGTCAGCAAGCCGGTCCACCAGCGCCACGATGTCCCCAGGGTCCGCGATGTTCGTCCACCGGCGCACTCCGCCCGGCCAGACCCCCACGCCCTGGACCGGCGAGGGATCGAGCCGGTCAAAGATCATGCGCCGGATCCCCAGCGGTGACCCAAGGGTGATCAGATCCGTCACCGGCCACTTCGGATGCGCGCACAGGGCTTCATAGGCCACGACCGAGCCCAGGGAATGGCCCACGAGTACCCGAGTATCGTCCGAGACCAGGGCTGCCACCTGCGCCTGTGCGGCACTCCGCAGCTCCGGCTCCGTCATATAGCGGCGGACCTGCTTCAACGCGAAGATCAACATCCGGTCCGAGACATAGCCGAAGTAGCGGGACCCGCTGAGCGCGTCCAGCGCGGCGCGTACCCGATCCGACAGCAGCAGACGAGACGCGCCATACGCGGCCCCGCCGAGCGTGCCCGGCTCGTCCGGGCCGGTCACAGCCCTATCCACCCGCGCCGCTTGCTCCCACCACGCCATGAGCAGTTCAGCCTCAAGACCCTCCTCGACATCTGTCTCGTCCCACGGGGGCAGTGACCAGCTTCGGGTGTCGGACGCGAGGAACAAGTGACCGTACGAGGCGCAGGCCACGGTCACCAGGTCTGCCGCAGAGTCCCGGCCCTGCGCCAGCCGTATGCCGTCCCGCAGACCTGGTGCGATGCTCAGCTCCAACGATTCAGGCCCGACGTACTCTTGTCCGATTCCGTGAACCACCACAACGTGAGCCACAACTGATCCCCCCATTGCCCTGGCGGGCGCCCGCAGCAGGTACCCCATAACTGGGTCCCATGCCGCGGCAGTGTCAGATCATCCCTGCATCTGGCATCCCCGGCGTAGTCGCTTCGTAAGCAAGGGACGTGCGGGCGTCCACTCTGCCGACGAAGACAGTGCGTAGGGGTGATTGCCGCAAAGGCCCGCCAGCGGCGGGACCTTGGGGTCGCAGAAAGGGTCGGAATCGTGCGCCCCGTGCCCTGAACTGGCCACTACGCCGCGGGCGGCTGCAACCGCCCCAGTGGTTCGCCTGGTTGGAGTCAGTGACAGGTGTCCGCTGGCCGCGGGTCGCCGGATCCGAACATCAGGGAGGCCTTGTGCCCGAGCCCCGTTCCGCCCTCTCCTGCGTGGAGCGAGGTACCCCGTCCCGTCGGCGCCTGGGTGGCGCCGAGGCCGTCGTCATCATTGTGCTGCCGCGCATCGCTCCGCCCGGCTCGGACGCGGCGGTGTCGGTGTCGCGAGGGCCGACGGTGGCGCGCACGAGGCCGGCGGGCGTATCGGTGGCAGGGCTCGGGCTGGCCATGGGCGGCGACTCCTTGGGGCTTCGGCGTGGGCGGGGTCCCTGCCGCCCCGCCCACGCCGAAGGGGAAGGGGCGGGCGCCGGGGCGGCTCTGTCGTTGCCTGTCCCGTCCGGTGCGGTCGCTGCGATGGTCATGAAGCTGCCCGGTCACAACGGTCACGCACTGGCGTCGATGGTGAAGTACGCGAAGATCAAAGCGGTCGCGGTGAGTGAGGACACCCGGGGCCGCGGGATCGGCACGGCTGTGCTGAAGCGGTGCGTGCAGGTCTACCGGCAGTTGGACTACATCCTGCTGTTCAGTGGGTTCGAGACCTCCCGCGCGCTCGGTCCCTACGACGAGCGGCGCGGGTTCACCGTCCTTGGTTCCCGGGACACGATCGATGTGGGCACGGTGCTGACCGGCGTGCCGATGCGCCTGGGAGCTGGCCCGGGAGAGACCTTCTTCCACCGGTGGCGAGGCCCCCACAGGTGACGTCCCCCTCGCTCGCTGTCGGCGCATCCCTCAAACACGGGACGCCGGCCCATGGAGGGGGGATGGCAAGCGGTCCGCAACCGTGCTCCCCAAGCCGGCCCGCCGGTGTCATGCGGTGCGCCAGGACTCCAGGCGCTGTGCGACGGTGCGGAGGTCGGCTTCCTGTGCGCGGACGGTGTGGGCGAGTTCGTACAGGTCGTCGTCCTTGGGCTTCAGGGGCTGGTGGGAGAGGTGCATGTACTGGCTGGTGCAGGCCCATCCGATGACGAGGTTGTAGTCGGTGAAGGGGCGCAGCAGCAGTGCGGTGTGCAGGAAGGTCGCAGCCCGTGCGGCGGGTTCTTCGTAGTGGAGGACGCCGCGTTCGCGCTCGAAGGTGTGCCGGCCGGCCATGAACCCCAGGGCGCCCCAGTCCGCGATGGGCACGTTCAGCGGGGAGATCGCGGACCGGATCTGCAGGACCCAGCCGACGTCGACACGGATGATCGGGCTCACCGCTGTCCTTCGGGGAAGCGGGCCGTGACACCGGGCAGGATCCGGGCGGCTTCGGCGACCGCGCCTTCGACGAAGGAGATCCGGTCGGCCTCCTCCACGGTCACGTCGTGCACGTGCTGCTTCAGGCTCCGGCCTGTGAGCGCCGCCCGCTCCCGCAGCCGAGCCATCTCTTCCTCGGTGAATTCCACGTTGAGTGCAGGCATGGATCCCGCGGTACCGCTACTGGTACCTGATGTGGTACCGGACCGGGTGCGCCGAGGAATCGGGGGAGGAGTGCGCGAGCCGCCGGGGGGTGTGCCGGTCAGGGCGTGGAAGATCCGGCGTTGGGCGTGCGTGCTGGCGGGGAGGTGATCGGCCCGCAGCCGACGCTGCAGGTTCCGTCATTGCATCGGGTCGATGAAGCAGGGCCGCATGGAGAACAGGGCGTGGCGGCGTGCGTGGTCGATGGGGCTGCGGTGCGTGTCGAGGTGGTCGGCGGGCAGGACCAGGGCGTGCAGGGCGTCGGCACAGTCGTTGTGGCGGGTGAGTTCCGCGAGCAGGGACGACACGTTGTGACTGCTGACCGTGGTGCCCGTCGGGCGGGTGGCGGCGTGCAGGCCGCTGGGCATCGTTTGCCCGGCTCGGACACGGTGGCGTCGGCGCCGCGGGGGTCTGCGGGTGTGTTGATGGTCGGAGTGGGGTGGGTCAGGGTGCGGCTCCTCGTGGTTCGGCTGGGCGGGCTGGGGGCCTGCCGTCCCGCGCTCGCGGAAGGGGAGGGTGCGGGTGCGGGGTGGGAGTCGGCTGGGGTGTCTCAGAAGCCGTATCTCAGCCGATCCTGGAACCCGCAAGTCGAACGGAGTCCTGGTCGGGTGATCTTCCGGCCGTGCGCGCATGAAGGCAGCCTCCTGGTAGAAGATCGCGGAAGCCCTCCGCCCGGTCTGCACGGCGCCGACCGAGGAAGCCGCCATGGAGCGGTTCCCGGAGTTCACCGAGGACGCCATCGAGAGCGCGAACGCCCGGATCCGCAAGGCCGTGCGCGCCCGCGGGCATTTCCCCACTGAGCAGGCCGCCCTCAAGTGCGTCCATGTGCGGTCATGAGCCTGGATTCGACCGGGAACGGCGCGAAACGCTGGACCAGGCGATGGAAGCCGGCCCTCCAGGCCATCGGCATCGCCTTCGACGGCCGCCTCACCGCAGCCCGGCAGTAGCAGCAAACCCGCGAGTTGCACCACTTGCTGGACGCACCCGTCCGAGGCCGTTTGGGGAGAGGTCGTGGGGAGCGCCGCTCAACAGATGGGCCCTGTACGGGGTATGGCGCCGCACCCGGCGCCCGGTGCACACTGCGCAACGCGCGTAGAAATGACATGCGGAGGAAATCTTCCGGTCCCCCGCGTGCAACCCGGCCCGCCTAGAACTGCCCTGCCGCGGCGGCGTGTCCCCACACACCTCCGGTGCGGTGCTCCGCGAACCTTCCGCAACCGCTCGCGAAAGGCACCTTCATGTCACCTCGTCACATACCTGTCAGACGCCCCCGCCGCATCGCCGCGCCCGGCGCCGCCTGCCTGGCCGCCGCCGTGGCGCTGGCCATGCTCACCACCGGCCCTGCGGCGCATGCCGCCGCCTCGGTTCCGTCGCAGGGATCGCCGACACAGCTCGACGTCGGCAACTGGAACGTCGAGTGGTTCGGCGCGCCGGACTTCGGCCCGACCGACGAGGCGCTTCAGCAGCAGAACGTCCGCGACGTCATGGCGGGCGCCGACATGGACGTGTGGGGCCTGTCCGAGGTCGTCAGCACCTCGGCGTTCGACACCCTCGTGGCCGGCATGCCCGGGTACACCGGGGTCGTGGCCAACGACCCGGTCGTGACGAACGGTGCCCAGTACTACTCGGACTTCGGCAACACCGAGCAGAAGGTCGCCCTCGTCTGGCGCTCCAGCATGGCCACGCTGGTGAGCGCGAAGGTCATCCTGACCGGCCAGAACAGCAACTTCGCCGGCCGCCCGCCGGTGGAGTTCACGCTGCGCGGCACGTTCGACGGTGTCACCCGTGACCTCGTCTTCATCGTCCTGCACGCGAAGGCCGGGTCCACCACGGACGCGTGGAACCTGCGCAACCCGGCGTCGCAGGCCCTCAAGTCCTACCTCGACACGACCTACCCCACCCAGAACGTCTTCGTCATCGGTGACTGGAACGACGACGTCGACACCTCCATCACCTCCGGCAAAGCTTCGCCGTACGCCAACTTCGTGAACGACGCGGCGCGTTACACGTTCCCGACGCGGGCCCTGTCGCTGGCGGGCGTGGCGTCGACGACGAGCTACCCGGACTTCATCGACCACCAGCTCACCACCAACGAGGTGCAGGCGAAGTACGTCGCCGGCTCGGCAACCGCGTTCCAGCCCCAGGCCTACGTCCCGAACTACGCGACGACGACCAGTGACCACTACCCGGTGCTGGCCCGCTACGACTTCGTCATCGGCGGTGGCGGCGCGAACCAGCAGCCCACGGCGTCGTACACGCACTCCTGCACCGCTCTCAACTGCACCTTCACCGATGGCAGCACCGACTCCGACGGCACCGTCGTGAGCCGCAGCTGGGACTTCGGCAACGGCCAGACCTCGACGGCGACGAACCCGACCGTGACCTACGCATCGGCCGGAACCTACGCGGTCTCGCTGACCGTGACGGACAACGGCGGGGCCACCCACACCACGACCCAGAACGTCACCGCCGGAGACGGCGGACCCGCCAACGTCATCATCAACGAGGTGCTGGCCAACGAACCGGGCAGCAGCACCGCCGGCGAGGCCGTCGAGATCGTGAACACCGGTGGCACGGCCATCAGCATCGCCGGCTGGACCCTCCGGGACGGGTCGGCGGTGCGGCACACGTTCGCGGCCGGTACGACGCTGCAACCCGGCAAGGCGATCACCGTGTTCGGCGCGGGCTCCTCGATTCCCGGTGGCATCGTGGCGGTGCCGGCCAGCACCGGCGGCCTCAGCCTGTCCAACAGCGGTGACCAGGTGATCCTGCGGGATTCGGCCGGAGCGACGGTCCAGTCGATGACCTACTCCTCAAGCCAGGCGGACTCCGACGGGGTGTCCATCAACCGAAGCCCGGACGGCTCGGCGACCGGCGGCTGGGTCAAGCACAACACCATCAGCTCGCTGTCCCGCTCGCCCGGCCAGCGCGCCGACGGAACGGCGTACTGAGTCAACCGATTTTGGAACCTGCAAGTCGAACGGAGTTCCGGCCAGGCTGACGTGGCGCGGCCACAGGCTGGTCGGGCCGTGGTTGAACATGCCGAGGGCCAGCAGCGTACGCAGTCGCCGCTGCGCCGCTGTGCAGATGTCGAGGCCCAGACCGCTGCGGAGCATAGGACCGTTCCTGCCGCGACGGGCGATCCCGGAGGCGGCGAGCGAGACGGTCTCCCGGGTGTAGGAGGCGCGCAGACGGGCGGCCTGGCGGCGAGGTGAGGCGGGCACGGTGAATCCTTCGTCGTCACCCGGCCGATTGGATCACCACGCGAGCGTGTCAGGGGTGATGTTCAAGCGCGAAGTGGGTGCCCCACACCCTCTGTCGGTGGTGTAGAGCGTCCGGGCCTGCTCTGCCACACGGTCCAGTCCTTCGCAGACCGGCGCTCGGACCGTACCCCTGCACGGCGCCGGTGGGTGAGCGACACACGGCGCCCGGCGCAACCACGGCCGGCAGAGCCCAGCTGTGCCGCGCACCGAAACAGCCAAGGCATCGCCGCCAACCGGTTCGCCGTACCCGTGCCTGGACCTCGGCGAGCCCTGCGCGCGGTGATCAGCAGGGTGGTGGGCCGGCAGCCTGCGTGGCGGGGGTCATGGAACTCCTGGGCCGAGGTGAGCCAGAGGCTGGCGCGGTCGAGGTGTTTCTCCCAGCGGTCGGCGTCGAAGTCCCAGCGGACGATGGGCAGCCGGGTGCGGTCGGGGAGGGTGATGCAGTCACGGCGAGGGCGGTCGTTGGCGGTGGGGCGCAGGCCGCCGCGCTGGGGGTGGGGGACGGAGAAGGCGAGGGTGCGCCCAGGGGTGAGGCGCTGGGCGATGGCCGGGAGCAGGAGTTCGGGGGCGACGAGGCCGATGGCTCCGAAGACGGAGTAGATGGCGTCGAAAGGTTCAGTGGAGGCTTGCAGGTAGTGCAGGGCATGGCCGGCGACGAAGGTGAGGTTGTTCAGCCGGCCTTAGTGGGAGCGGGCTCGGCGGACCTGCAGGCCGACCAGATCGACGCCGGTGACCTGGGCGCCGTGGCGGGTGGCGAGGTGGGCGGCGTTGTGGCCGGGGCCGCAGCCGAGTTCCAGCAGTCGCTTGCGGCACAGATCCGGTCCGAGAATCTCGGCGCCAGGCCCGCTGTGTGGCCGTGTGGTCCATTCCATGCGTCCGGGCACAGGCAACGGCGCGGCGGGGCTGGCCATGGTGCGCTTAAGGGCGTGGACGTACCACGGGGACGCCTGGGCGAGCACGTCAGACCTCCAGGAGGTGGAGGACGTCGGTGAGGTGGCGGCGTACGGCCTTGATGTAGGCGGGGTCGGTGGCCGGGTCATTGATCCAGCGGATGGACTGTTCCATGAACCACTCGACGGCCCACATGCGGTGCCAGCCCAGGGCCCAGTTCTCGGCGGTGAGCCCGCCGCGCCGGGCGAGGGCGTCGGGGGGGCCGCCGGCGGTGACGTACTGCTCCAGGAAGGCACGCAGACGCACGGGGTCGGGGGCATCGAGGGTGCCATGCCAGCTGGCGAGGTCGAGCAGGCCAGGGCCGGTGAAGGCGCGGGCGAAGTCCAGCAGCCGCCAGCCGCGTTGGCCGATGTGGAGGCTGGTGGGGTGGAACTCGGAGTGCACCCAGCCGAACGGAGCCACTGTTGCACCGGCCGAACGGGCCTCGGCGGCTTGGGTGATTCGGTCGAGCGCGTTCTCAATGCCGTCCGTATCCTGCCAGCGCTCCGCCTTGCGGAGCCGGGCGAGATGGTCCAGGGACCGGTTCGGCAGCATGCGAAGACTGGCCTGGTCGAGGACGGGCAGGGCGGGAGCCGTCCGGGTGCCGTGCAGGACCACGGCGGCGGCAGTGCCGTCGAGGTCGTTGGCGTCGCGGACGGCGGGGCCGAGGTCTTCCATGAGGATGCCGAGCCAGCCGTCCAGGACGGCGGAGGCGTGAACCTGGGGAACGGGGACACCAAGAGCGTGCGCCCCACGGAGGATATGGTCTTCGCTGTCGAAGGGCCGCTTCGCGTACTTGAAGATCGTGGTGGTGGCGTCGGGGAAGGTCAGGCGCTCGACACCGGACATGGACCACACACGCACCTCCTTGCGCACGGCGGTGGTCTGTCCGGCGATGGTGAGCAGGCTGTCGAGGAGTTCGGCGCTGGGGTTCGCGGTCACGTGGGGCTCCAGGAGGTTGGGGCGTCCGGGGCGGGCGGGAGGTGCCGGCCCGCCCCGGAGCCTGGTGTGGCGGTGCTATGCGGCTGGGCTCACGCGGTGGGCGTAGACCTGCTTGATCCATCCGGCCTTGAAGGCCGCGAGGTCGTCGCGGAAGGCGGTCATCGACGCACCGTAAGGCGCGACGACGCCGCCGGTCTGGTCCGGCACGGACTGGCAGCCGTGCACGAGCCGGCCGCCGAGGGCGGCGTGGGCCTTGATGGACTCGATGCGGCGGTGCTCGTTGAACCAGCCGCCGTGGTAGACCTCGTCGAGGAGGCCGCCCATCTCGTCGTCCAGGTCGAAGACGACGGAGGTGGCGGCGGGGAAGAACCAGCACGGGCCGACGTTGGAGATATGCCCGTTCAGCTCCACCTTGTTCAGCGCCATCAGCGTGGCCGCCTCGCGCAGCATCCGCAGATGCTCCGCGGTGATCTGCGGCAGGCCCAGGGTGCCGAGGTGCTCGTCGCGGAACAGGTAGGCGTACACCGCGTAGGCGGTGGACAGCACGCGGGTGGCGTCCGAGGTGGAGGTGGCGTGGGCCCTGATGAAGTCCAGCGCGAGCTGCTCGACCGCGCTCTCGGTGGTCTCCTCCACCTCCAGGAGCTGGGACTTGACCAGTTCCCAGTCAGCGACGAGCCAGGTGTTGGACTCGAAGCGGAAGAAGTACTCGGCCGGATTGATGGTTGTGCGCCGGCCGTCGACGTGGATCCCGGGCAGGCGGTTCCAGCGCTCGTCGAACGACTCGGGCAGCACGGCCGTGATGGCCGTGGTGTCGATGGTGGTCACCGTGTCTCCGTCTCTGATCGGCCGGGTTCGGTCACACGGGTGCCTGAACCCGGCGTAGGCGTACGGAACTTCGAGGAGCCGCCCGGCCGAAGGGGGAGCCTGGTCACGGTGTCGGACCGGGGCCGGGCGGCTGATGCTTAGTGAACTCTGCGTCACGCACAGTGGGTACGGTGAGAGCAGTTGAAGCGGTATACGCGGTTTACAGCTCCGGAGCGGAGGCGATCGTGGCAGCGCCGAGAGGGCCAAATTCCCGCCTGCGTGACGTTATCGAAGCGATCGGCTGCACCTACGAGGCTGTGGCGAAGGACATCCGGCGTATCGCGGCCGAGAACGGCGAGATCCTCCAGACCAACAAATCGGCCGTCTCGCACTGGGCGAACGGCACACGCCAGCCCACTGGACGGACCGGCCAGTACCTCGCCGAGGCGCTGTCCCGCCGAGCAGGCCGCTCCATCACCTCGGCCGAGATCGGCCTTCGCACACCCGAAGCCGCCGTGTCGCAAGAGCCCGATCCTGTTGTGGCCGCCACCTGCTTGGGCCGTGCCGACGTCGAACGCCACCGCTTCCTTGCCGTGGCTGCCTTCACCACGGCTGGCGTGGCCATGCCGCTCTTCTACGACCACGAGGCCACGGCCCGCATGCTGCGGGCCCGCACCGGCAGCTCGGCGGTCGGCATGGAGGACGTGGATGTCGTACGGCAGATCACCGCAGCCTTCAGCGCGGCCGACGAACGCTTAGGCGGAGGCCACGGCCTGACCGCCGTCACCGCCTACCTCGCCGACACCGCCGCCCCCATGCTCCGCGCCCGATTCCTGAACGAACCCTTACGGCAAGCGGCCTTCGGTGCCGTCGCCGAACTTGCCTACCTCGCCGGGTGGAAGCACCACGACCTTGGCCAAGAGGGCGCCGCCCAGCGCTATTACCAGGTCGGCTACCAGCTCGCCTACGAAGCCGACCCGCGCGGTCACGCCGCGTGGATGATGCGGGCCCTTGCCCACCAGGCCTGAGCCTCAAGCAGCCTCACCACTGCGTCGACCTCGCCGAAGCCGCCCTCACCCGCGGCGTGGGCCACGTCGACGGCCAGACCGAGGCGCTGCTGCACATCACGCACGCCCGCGCCTACGCGGCGGTCAAACAGAAGTCCGCGGCGGTTCGCGCCCTGCTCGCCGCCGAAGACGCCCTCCTGCGTGACGACGGCCCCCAGCCGAGCTACTCCCGGGTCAGTGGCCCGGCCGCCGGCACCGTCGCCAGCCACACCGCCCGAACCCTGACCGACCTCGCCGACCACGTCGGCACGGAACAACAGCATCGCGATGCCCTGGTGCGCTGGGACCGGGAGAAGTACAAGCGTGTCCACGCCCTCACGTACGCCGACCTCGGCGACAGCCTCGCCGCTCAGGCCCGAGCCGACGAGGCCGTAGCCGCCTGGTCACAGGCCCTGACCTTGATGGAGGGCATGACCTCCGACCGCACCCGCAAGGCCATCACCTCGCTCCGTTCAACCCTCTCCGTCTACCAGCGCCGCAAAGTGCCCGGAGCCGCTGAGCTCGCCTGCCGCGCACGCGAAGCGCTGGCCTAGGCTGCCACTATCCGGCCGACGAAGGGACACCAACCGTGGCTCAGCGGATCACCGACGACCAGCCCAAGGCCCTGCCGCCCGCCCTTGAATCCATGACTCTGCTGGTCGCCGCCGTCATTGTCCACGACAGGGCCACCGACCGCGTCGTCCTTCTCCAGCGCAGTCAGAACGCCAAGTTTGCCCAGGGCATGTGGGACCTCCCCGTCGGCAAGAGCGAGCCCGGCGAGCCGATCACAAAGACGGCGGTGCGGGAGCTGCACGAAGAGACGGGCATGACCGTGAAGCCGGAGGCCCTCAGGGTCGCCCACATCATCCACGGCGCCTGGGGAGTCGAAGCTCCCAACGGCTTCCTCACCGTCGTCTTTGCTGCGCACGAGTGGGCTGGAGAACCCGAGAACCGCGAACCACGAAAACACGCTCAAGTCTGCTGGGTTGACGCGGCTTCCATCCCGGAATCGTTTGTCGATACGACTGCCAGCGCTCTCCATGCCTATTTCAGGCAAGGGCCGCAGGTGTCACTTGACGGCTGGCAGAGCTAATTGGACAGCTATTGATCCGAAACGGTAGATGTTCTGGGTCGTTGATCCCTGCGTGAGTGAACTGGTGGGGGACGCAAGGCAGTTGTCGCCGTCGGCTCAGGAGGCCCTTCGACTGCGAGCGGTGGCCGCGTTGGTGGCGGGCCGGGACCGTGAGGATGTCGCGGCGGTGTTCCGGGTCTCGCTCAAGGCGGTGGACAATTGGTGGGCGAAGTGGCTGGCCGGCGGGCGCGAGGCGCTCGTGGCTCAGCCGCGTGGACGCCGGGTCGGCGAGCATCAGGTTCTCGACGCGGTCGAGCAGCAGGCGATCCGGCAGGCGGTTCTGGATCACCGCCCCTGTGACCTGGGGCTGGCCGGGCAGCTGTGGACGCGCGCGGGAGTGGGGGGCCTGATCGCGAAGCTGTACCGGGTGCGGCTGACCGAACAGGGGGTGGGCAAGTACCTGCGCCGCTGGGGCCTGTCGTTCCAGCGCCCGGACAAGCGGGCCGTCGAGCAGGACGCGGAAGCGGTCCGCGTCTGGCGGGAGGAGACCTGGCCGGCGATCCGCGCGAAGGCGAAGACCGAGGGCGGGGAGGTGCTCTTCGCCGATCAGGTCGGCATCCGTTCCGACCAGGTCACCGGCCGCACCTGGGGTGAGCGGGGCCGCACACCGGTCGTGCACCGCACGGGCAACCGGTTCTCCGTCAACGCGATGTCCGCGATCAGCACGAAGGGCCGCATGCACTTCATGGTGTTCACCGAGACCTTCGACGCCGACGTCATGTGCCGCTTCCTGGACCGGCTCGTCGGCCACTTCGACCACAAGGTGCACCTCGTCCTGGACGGTCACTCCGCGCACCGATCCCGCAAGGTCCGCGCTTGGCTGGCCGATCATCCGGACCGGATCGAGCTGCACTTCCTGCCGTCGTACTCGCCGGAGCTGAATCCCGACGAGCTGGTCAACGCCGACCTCAAACGGAGTCTGCCCATGCACAGCCGGGCCCGCGACCAGGCCCAACTCGCCGCCGAGACCCGCAGGTTCTTCCACCGCCGCCAACGTCAGCCACATATCGTCCGCGGCTACTTCGGCGGCCCGCACGTCCGCTACATCCTCGAATAGAACCGATTGAGTTTCGGATCAATAGGAAGGTGTCCTCTGGGGGCGCTGTCCAGGTGCTCCCCGCCACCGGCATGAGCCTCCTGTTCTGTACGAACGGGGTGTTTACAGGTCGGTCCACGGGCGGGGTTCGCCTCCGGTCAACGGCGCCCACACTGCCCCGCCCGGGCCGTGGTTTTCGATGTCGTCGAGGATGCAGGCGCCGAGGGGGACTTCGCGGGCGAGGGCAGCAACGAGCGGTCGGCCGGTGACCCCGAGGCCGCGTGCGGGTACGCGCTCGCCGCGCTCGATCAGCTGGCCCGCACCTGGTACGCGATGGGCATGGACCGGGTGCGGGAGGTGCGGCGCGCGCTGGCGCCGCACCAGCACGAGCAGTGTGTGCGGGACCTGGATGACCGGCTCTACGGCTGGTCGACGACGGTCAGCGCGCTCGCTCGTTGAACTCCGCGATCTGCGGCGGCAGTTCGAGGAGGGTCTCGACTCGGAACGTCGGCAGCTTCTGTGCCTGCTCCGTATGCCACTGGATGGTTGCCCACGGGCCTCGGTGCACGAGCGCGGTGTGCATGCCGGCCACGCGGGCCGGGGCGATGTCGTTGTCGACGCGGTCACCGACGTACAGCATCTCGCCGACCTCGGCGGGAACGACATCGGCGACGCGGTCGAAGAACGCGCGGTCCGGCTTGCTGGCGCCCCAGTCGTCGGACGTGCCGATCAGGTCGACGTCGCCGCTGAACAACTCGCGGAGGATCTTCCCTGCGCGCACGGTCTGGTTCCCGGCGATGCCCAGCCACAGCCCGTCCGCGCGGAGGGCGGCGAGGGCGTCTCGGACGTCTGGGTAGAGGTCGGCCTCGCCGAAGGTCTCCGGCTGGCCCGCCTGGGCGCGCTTCTCGCGCTCTTCGTACAGGTCGAAGCCGGGGCGGAACTCCTGGAAGGTCTCGCGGTAGTCGCGGCCCTGGGCGATGACTGCCCCGAACATCGAGTGGAAGGTGTGGCGTGGCACCTGGAGCCAGTCGGCCCACGTGCCGTACTCCCGGGTCTCGTCTACGAGGCACTCGCCGACGTCGAAGATCACAGCGCGAATCATGGGGCGAGAGTACCGAGCGGCCCACCTTCACCTCCGGCGCACGGGCACGACGAAGCGCCCCCTTGCACGGCCCGGCCTGGGCGCGCAAGGGAGCATCGTCGTTCGGGGACCGTTCTCGGGAAGCTGGGTCTCGGGCCGCTGCGCGACGTGCTCGGCGCAATCGCGCAGGACGGAGTACCGCGGCCGTCGTCTGTGACGGCGGGCGACCGGCGGTGGACGACAGCGGACGTACCGAGACCTCGGGGCGGTCGAGGCTGACGCGGTGGAGGATCAGGCTGCCGTGGTAGCCGATGCGGCTGCCGACGAGCTGCGGGAGGTCCTTGGCGTGGCTGGGGCGGTGCCATGTGGCTCCAGCCGGGGCGGCTCCAACTGGTCCCAGTTGGCGGATGATTCGTGAGGATCGGGCGTCGTGCGGTGGCCCCGGAGGGCGGCTTTTTTTGGGACCACTGAGGCGGTGAGGGAAGAGTGACGGCCGCGTGAGAGCGTCGGCATGATGGCCGCATGACGGATCGGACATCTCTGGAATCTGAACTCGCTGCGTTCATGGGCGAGTACGAACGGGCCAACAACAGCCACGACATCTCATGTGTCGTGCCGTTCATCGCCGAGGACGCCGTGTATGGGTTCTCGGACGGTTCGCATCGGGGCATTGAGGAGATCCGGTCCGCGATCGGGAAGACGTTCGCGACAATCCTCGACGAGGTGTATGAGGTGCGTGAACTGGAGTGGCCGGTGCTCACCTCTGATGTCGCGGTGTGTCGCTGTCGGTTCGCCTGGACCGGCGTCGTGAACGGTGAACTCCGCTCTGGCCGGGGCCGGGGCACCAACGTCATCGTGCGGCGGGACGGAGAGTTGAAGATGCTGCATGAGCATCTCAGCTCCTGATCCATGCGCAGGCCCTCACCTCAGCCCGTTGGTCTTGTTCGCCTTGGTGCGGGCCAGCCGGTAGGACTCCGTTCCGGTCTCGATCAGGGTGGCGTTGAAGGTGAGCCGGTCCACGACGGCCGCGCAGAGCCGCGGATCGGTGAACGTCTTTGACCAGCCGGTGATCGCCTCGTTGGAGGCGATGGCGATGCTGTTCTTCTCCCCGCGCTCGGTCAGCACCTGGAAGAGCATCTCCGCGCCGCGGCGGTCGAGTTCGAGGTAGCCGAGTTCGTCGATTCCAGAAAGGTCGACGCGTCCGTAGCGGGCGATGGTCTTGCCGAGCTGCTTGTCGTCGGCGGCTTCGACCCGCTCGTTCACCAGGGCCGCGGCGGTGGTGCAGCGGACGCGGTAGCCGGCCATGGCGGCCGCGGTTCCCAGGCCGATGAGCAGGTGGGACTTGCCGGTGCCGGAGTCCCCGATCAGACACAGCGGGTAGCCCTTGGTGATCCAGTCGCAGCCGTCCGGTGTGGCGGCGGGTTTGTCGCTCATGAGTGCTTCTCGGCGGTCTGGTGGGGGCGGTGCAGTACGGGGGCGTGACAGACCACGAGCGACGCGGCGTCGGGTACGGAGAAGGCCGCGGCGGCCTCCTGGAGTTCGGATGTGTCCATGGGGTGCAGCCACCCGTTGCGGACGTCCCACCCGCAGGCGTGTATGCCGGCGTTGGCGGTCGTGGCGACCAGGACGGCGTCCCGCACGGTGCTGTGTTCCAGGGCGAACGTCAGCAGGACGAAGAAGTGCACGTACTCCTCAGGGGAGTTGTGCACGCGCCATGAACCCGGTTCGACGGTCACGTACAGGCTGGCGCGCATCTCCGTGCCGTCCGTGCGCTCGGCGTTGATGCTGAGTTCGTGGCTTCCCTCGCCGAGGGCGGGGAGCAACGCGGTCAGTGCGTGCAGGGCGCGGCCCATGGCGGATGCCGTGGCGGCGTCGTCGGGCCGTGGAAGCTGCGGCTCAGGCATGCGGGTCCTCCAATTCGGCGTCGGGGGACTGGGGGAGGACGGGGGCGGGGTAGACCTCGCGCAGGACGGCGGAGACGTCGGGGCACGGAATGACGGCGGCCTGGAGCTCGGCTGTGTCCATGGGGTGCAGCCACCCGTTCCGTACGGACCAGCCGCACGCGCGGGGGTCGGGCTCGGCGGAGGTGGTGGCGACCAGGACCGCGCTGCGCATGGTGCTGCCCTCCAGCGCGAACACCAGCAGCATGCGAAAGAAGCAGAACGCGTCTTGGTCCAGGACGGCCAGGCGCAGCGGCTCCATGCCGATGGAGAGATCGGTCCGAGCTGTGACGAACGCGTCGTCGGTCCGCTCGGCCACGAGGTTGAGGGTGTGTGCGCCGTCTCCGAGTGCCTGGAACACGGCGGTGAGGGCGGTCAGGGCGCGGTTCATGGCGGTCCGGATGGCGTCGTCTCCGGGGCGGGTGAGTTTCAGGCGTGCAGACATGAGGACTCCTTTCAGGGGCGGTGGGCGGTGGGCGGTGGGCGGTGGGCGCCGTGGGCTGGCCGTACCGCGCCCCCTGGGGCGCAGTGGGTGTTTTCCTGGCGCGGTCGGCTCCGCCGCCGCTGTGTGGCAGGGGCTGAGGCGACCCGGGTCCCGTCCGTTGCATGCCGGCTGAGCGAGTGCGTAGGACGTGCTCCGCGCTTGCTGAGGGGCGAGGCGCGGCCGCTGTGCTCTTTCTGGGTGGGTGGGGCCCGTGCGGGCCGGGCCGGGGAGGGGGTCCGGCCCGCACGGGGGTCTGTCAGCCGTGCGCGGCGGCGGTGGTGAGGGCGGGCAGTGCGAGGGCTTCCAGGGCGGCGGCCTGGTCGGCGTCGGTGAGCGTCTGCGCGGTCGAGGTGACGGCCTGCATGACGCCCCCGGCGGTCATCTGACCGCCCCGGATGAAGTGGGCGAGGATCCGGTCCTTGGTCTCGTTGCCGATGCTGAGTGTCTTGGTGACGTGCTCGATCGTCTTCGTCGGCTCGTCCAGTGCCTTCCCCGCGGCGGCCTCCATCGCGGACACCTTGGCCTCGACGTACTCCCGGGACAGGAAGGTGCGTACGGCGTCGGTGGTCTTGGAGGTGATCAGTTCCAGTGTTTTGCGCTGGGTCTGGCCGGACCAGGACACCACCCCTTGGTCCTGCCTGCCCCCGAGGTGTACGGCGCGCATGACGTCCTTGGTCTCGGTCAGGCCGTTGCGGCAGACCTGGATGACCGCGCGCGGGGTGATGGTGTATGCCCCGGCGCCGACTTCGCTGTTGGTGATGACGAACCCGGCCGAGACCATGGGCAGTTGGTCACCGCTGCGCCCGTCGAACGGGGAGCGGTAGCCGCAGCAGGCTGCGGGCCTGGACCGCGACCGCTTCGGACTCCACACGCACGTACATGCGCCGGTCGCTCAGGTCGCACCCCGTGATCCGGGTGGGGTGCCCGGACCGCTCCACTCCGTCGAGTGCGGCCAGCAGCATGTCGAGGTTGTCCATCAGCTTGTAGCTGTCCGACAGCAGCGCGCGGGCCACGCCCTCAACGGGCGGCAAACCGGGGCCGTTGGTGCCGCGGAACGCGCGGAGCATGAAACGGCGCTCCGGCTCCTCGCACAGCCACGCGTTGACGTTCTCGTCCAGCAGCGCGACGTTCTCGTCGCGCATCCGGCGCAGGTAGGCGAGCGGGATGCGGAGCTTGTCCGAGATCCCCTCGTCGGCAACGGCGGTGGGCCGGTAGATGCCATCGACGTCCGTCACACCGTCCTCGGTGATCAGGGACTCGACACCTTCGACGTGCACGTTGCCCTCACGCATCCGCAGCGCGGAGGCGGGGGCGATCACGTCCAGCTTGCGGCGCTGTCCGTCCTCCAGGATGCGGACCAGGTCGGACAGGCCGGCGTTGCGGGCACCCGTGGGGGCAACGTTCGTGGCGCGCTCGGCGAGCTGCTGAGTCATGCGGTATTCCCCTTCCCTGGTGGTCCCTTGCGGGCCGGGGGCGGAGCCACCACCCCCGAGCAGTATCAATAATAGTGTGTTTCAGGGGTGGGTAAACCCACCCCTGACCTGCACACTCAGACCAACGCGCAGAACTCCGGAAGCGGCGTCAGGCTCCGTCGCCGCACGTTCGTGACGGCGGTCACCGGAACACCGCCGATCACCTCGCACAGGTCATAGCGCAGCACGCAAGCCACCCCGACCAGGTCAGCATGCGCATGGATCCCCTGCACCCAGTAGGAACCATGACACCGCGTCACACTGCCGTGATACCTGACCCTCTGCCACAACACCGGCCCACCGCCCTGCGGATCAAGGACCTGCGCGACCGCAATCACCAGCTGACTCGCCACCCGCCCGGACAGCAACCCCACGAACGCACGGTCAACCGTCCCCGGGTCGACCGGCACGCCCGCCATGGCCGCACCGGTGTGGCCCGTGCGCACGCCCATGCCCCAACCCAACTCGAAGAACGGCCGGACCATCTCCAGCTGCTCATGAGACACCCTCAGCGCATCCGGATCCCGCTCACTGCGCGCCAACTCAGCCAACGCGTAACGAGCCTGCTCCTTCTCCGCATCCGTGAGCGGCGCTCCGGTTTCCCGTAATTGCTGAGGAATCTGCGAGTTCTCCATGACCCTTCTCTCCTTTCGATGACGCCGGCAGGAGGCGCCTCAATTGAGGGCGCCTGTGCGGATTACCTCAGGAACCCGTTCGACCGGAGGAAATCGGCTGTGATGTACGCGATTCCGTGAGGCCGATAGATCTGCGGGAATCGCCGTAACTCAACCTCCGTGCGCCCCGCCGCGTCCGGCTCGATGAACTCCTGAACCAAACGGTAAGGATCCTCACCCATCGGCATTTCCAGCACCACCGGACCAACAGCCCTGGTCTCGAACCGAATTCCGGTGTAGTTCCGGTCAGAGTTGTGAACGACCGTCACCCCGGCCCGCCTGCACAGTAGCGGCAGGAAATGAGCGATCGTCCGAGCCTGAACTGCAAGCCCGGTCATGGGCGCATCCGCGCCGCGCACCTGGCGCACGATCCCGTCGGTGATGGTGAGTTCCACGTCGTTCCCCTTCGTTGGTCCCTTGCGGTTCCCGGGGGAGGGGGCACCCCTCCCCGATACTATAAATAATAGTGACTCTTTCGTCCGGGTGGAACCCCTGCTGCGCTACAGGTTGCGCTGGACGTTGCGCCACGGCGCTGCGGTAGAGGTTGCGCCAGACGTTGCACAGCCCAACTCCGGACCACTGAGTCCTCCCAGCTCAGCCCAACAACCAAGCCCAATACGCCCGCTGACATCCCCTCTGCAGCCGCTGCTCCCTGCCCAAGAAAGAAGAGAAAGAAGGTAAGGGCGGGACGTGGTCGACTCGGCAGCATCGGCGATCCCGCACCACCGCGTCCTGCTGCGCGCCGGCCGCCACCGCCGCGATCCCGCGCCGGAAGGAATCCGGCGCGCACCGGCAGTCGGGCCGGGGGAGAGGCGCACACCAGCACCGTCAAGGCGCCGCGCCATCGCCTGCCTTCTGACCTAGCCCCCTACTGCCCCTGTTCCGTGCCCTGCTCGTAGAGCGCACGGGCTTCCGTAACCGCACGCTGCCAACTTCGCGCCACGCCACCATGCACACGAGCCAGTTCAGCAGCCAAACCTCGCCGGTACCCACCCGCCGCCCGCAAAGCCTGCAGCGCTACCCCCACCGCCTGCTCACGCTGCGCACGACTATGTCCACCACCGCGCGCTCCCTGCCCATCGCCGGCCCGTCGGCCGGACACACCCAACAACCCCGCCCCGACGTCCTGCTGCCAAGCCGCCCAGAACGCCACCACTGCCTGCTGATCGAAGTAGTGCACCCGCCCCACCGAGCACACCACCTCCGGATGCCGCAGCTCCTCCACCTGCTCTTCCCGCCGCGCGTACCAACGCGCCACCGTCGATGACGCAGCCCCCGTGTACTGCACGATCCAGGCACGACTGACCACCCACCGGCCCTCATACAGCCGCCGCAGCCGCACATCCTCCACTCCGACCCCCCAACCCACCGCCCGAACAAAGGGCGCACCTACACGCCCAGCGATCATCGCATCACCTACCATGAAAACACCTCACTCGGGCGAGTGAGCAGCTGGCGGGGAATACCGGAAATGGTTTGCCGACCACCCGGAAAAGAATTCCCCGCCAGCCCAAAACCCCATACTCCGTGCGCGCGGTCTGCTCCGCAGACACGACACTCCGCCGCTACGCGACGGAAAACCACCCCCGCGTGGTGCTCCGCATCACGCAAAAAACAACAACACCCCACATCGCTATGCGATCCACAAAGGAAGAGGAGCGCCGCGCCCCACCCTGCGGGACACGACACCCCTCTCCACCCTCTGAGCTGCGACGCTCCGCGCCGCTCAGACAGGGTGCTGCGCCATATGCCAGCACCCCCGCGCCCCACACGGGCGCCTGTCTAGACGGCCGAGGCGGGCCAGATCGCCATCCAGGCCCGCACGCAGCACTACAAGATCGTGTAGGCCACCGGCGGGTAGACGGACTCACCCCCATCGTCGTCCTCGCTATGCACCCCGAACGCGTCCGCGAATGCCGCCGGTTCACGATCCCCGATCAGCTCCTGCGCGCGGGCGGCATCGCATTCCGTGAGTGTGCCCCAGTCCAGGTCCCATGCCTGCACCGTGTATGACGCGCAGTCAACCTTCCCTGCCGAGGCGGGAGAGCGCAGGTACATCACGCCGTAGCACATCGTCTGAGCAAGCCCACAGGCCAGCAGAAAGACGAAGTTGTCGAAGTACTTCGGCTCCACGCCCACCAGGTCCTCGGCTCCGCCGTCACCCTTCACTGTGATGGGCAGCGTGGCGCTCAGCGGCTTGTCCTGTCCCTCCATGCCGACTCCGAGCCGCACCACATGCTCGCCGGGCGCCAGACGTGTCATCAGATGTGCGAGCACGGCGTGGGCTTCGTCGCGCGCCTCTGTGAATGCAGCGGGGGAGACAGGCTTCAGTTTCGCCATTTCGTCCTCTCCTCTTATTTCTCGGGCGAGTTCACTTTCTGTCATCCGAAAGAGTTGCCGCCCTTTCGGACACTTCTAACCTTACTTACTGTGTGTCAGTTTTTGAACACCGATTCAAGCCAACAGAAAGCGAAAAAGATGCGCCTGGGCTGGCCCAGCCAGCTGCTTTTCAGGAATTCGCGGAGCGAATTCCTGTGATCAGATCGCGGAGCGATCTGATTAGCCGTCACGGAGTGACGGCTAATCAACTGTCTTGCGGAGCAAGGCAGTTGGACCGCCGCGTAGCGGCGGCGCGTCGTGTCTGCGGAGCAGACCGCGCGCGCGAATCATTCTCGATATTGAGTGGGACCCGGG